>SVLQ01000022.1 GCA_015067825.1 Oscillospiraceae bacterium
TGACGGCGAGAAGATGCTGTTTCATTCCTGCTGTTCCAACAAAATATACTTTTTCTCCAACTCTTTGCACACAGTCCTCTGAGATGTATTTATGAAGCTCATCAAGCAGGTTTTCGGAGACAACCATTTCGTAAAAATATTTTATAATGTCTTTGTTGCTCATTGCACACCTCCTTCGTCAAATTCTTGTTTTCCCAACTGTTTGCCCCGTTGGAATTTCGTTATTTCAAACCGCATTCTGTATACAGTTCTTCGATGCACGGTGATTTATACGCTATGTATCCGTCTATGTCATTCGGAAACAATTCAGCGGCTTTTTCTTTGATCAAACTATACTTTTGAACCGCTTCGGGATTGCTTCGCAAAAAATCTCTGAATGTGGTGTGACGATGCAATTCTTTGGAATACTGCGGACATACATACAGGTGGTGCGTCATCAAATATGGCTTATCCGTATATTTGAACGCTTCTCTATCTCGAATACCGAAGTCTCCTTCGTGAATATATCCAATTTCTTTCAAACCTTCAACCACAGCAGCAAACACCGAATAATCCTTGATAATCACATCCATATCAATGCAGGGTTTGGCAGACATTCCTTCGACAGAGGTGCTTCCAACGTGTTCAATGCCGAGAATCAAATCACCTATCGCTTCTTCAATTTCGTCCTTTATTTTTTCAAAAGCCGATGGCCATGCCACATCGTATGGCAGTACAATAACCGTTTTTGTTCTCATATAGTCCACCTACAAATTCTTGTTTTCCGAACGGTTCCTATTACTCCGTTCATCCTGTCACATAGTTGTAATCGATACAAGAACACTCCCGGCAGATCATCTTGCCGGGAGTGCGGCTTGTTTGTGAAGCTCCGCCGTTTGTGCCGTTCTTTTGATACAATTTACAGGCTTGTGCGGGCGATGATATTCTCCTGCAGCGCGCGGCTTAGGGTGACGAAGTAAGCGCTGAAGCCGCCGACGCGCACGATCAGATCGCGGTGGTCGTCGGGGTGGTCGAGCGCATCCAGGAGCGCCTCGCGGTCAACGACCGCGACCGCAAGCTGCTGGCCGCCGCCGGCAAAGTAGGTTTTTGCCAGCGATTCAAACGCGTCCATGCCGGTCGGGGTGGCGAAGAGGGCTTTGTCGAACTTGACGTTTAAAATAAATCCGCTCGTCGGCAGCGTCTGGTCGAAGCAGAGGCAGGAATTTAGGAGCGCGGTGGGGCCTTGTGTATCGCGGCCCGGCGTGGCGCCGATCGAATCGCCGAAGAGATGCTCGCCCATGCGCTTGCCGTTGGGCAGCGGGCCGGTGGCGCGGCCGTAGTCGGCTGCACGCGTGAAGGTCGAACAGCCGCCGCCGTAGAAACCGCCGCGGGCGGTCTCGATCGTCAAGAGGTAGCGGTTGCAGAAATCCATGATTTCCGTGCCGATCGCATCGACGAAGGCGATGTCGTTGCCGAAGTTGAGCCCGGAGTTGCGGAACGTGCGGTACATCTCGTCGTAGCCCTCAAAATCGGCGGCGATCGCATCTCGCACCTCCGCGAGGGTGTAGCGCTGCTCGTCGTAAACGTATTTCTTGATGTTGGCGGCCGAGTCGATGCAGTCGGGGATGCCTTCCAGAAGGATCTGGCCGTGGCCGTAGAGAGGACCGCTGTTTTTGTAGTCGCGCCCCTTTTCCAAACAGCCCTCGATCGTCATGGAGCGGATGGGGTTGGCGCTGATCTCCATCTCGATCCGCTGCGTCTTGTTGGCCATGCTGCAAACGGCATCGGCGAGGTGCGTGATCTGCGTCTTTAAGGCGTCGAGGAATTTTTCAAAGGTGTCGAGTTCTTCCGCCGGCGGCGTGGCCGCGCCGATCTGTTTGGCGCGGAGGATATTTTTGCCGCCGAAGAGCGCGTAGCTGAGGGCCAGACCGAGGTTGATCTCGCCGTCCTCCAGCCCCATGTGCGATTTGCCCTGAATGTCGATCTGGTTGCAGCCGTTCATCACGTAACGGTGGGAATCGGCGGGCGGGATCCCGAGGCGCTCGAGCGCCGGGCAGACGACTTCGTCGTTGTAGAGTCCGGGCATACCGATGCCGGTCGCGAGCGTCTCGACCGCCGCCTTCCACAGCGCTTCGGGCGTGTTGCGGTGGCAGCGCAGCGTGATGTTCGGCGTCTGGTAGCGGAATTTGCGGGCGACGGCGAGGATCTCGTAGGTGAGGTCGTTGGTCAGGTCGTTCCAGTTTTCGTCCGAACCGGAAACGCAGAGGTTCCACGTGCGCGTTTTGTGGAAGAACAGCCACAGATCCTCCAGCGCCTCGCGCGACTCTGCTTTGTCCGAGGCGTTCCAAAAGTCGATCATGTATTGGTCGAAGTGGCCGGGCGAGTCGATGCCGTCGAGGGTAAAGATCGCCGCGTAAACGCTCACGGCTTCGGCGAAGGTGGCAACGGGTGTGCGCAGCCCACGGGCAAATGCCGAGATCGTTTTTTGGAGCTTTTCGTTACCGGTGCGCGCAAATTCTGCCTGCGCGGTATCGTGGATCTTCTCGGCGATGCGCTCAAGGGCCCGGAGCGAGAGGAGTAGCCCGTCGTAAAAATCGGCGCTTTCGGGGTGATTGGAGCGGCAGGCGGCGATCTTAGCGCGGATCGCCTCGGTGCCAAAACGGGCGAAATCGACGAGGTTTGGCACGGCGTGGCCGCCGCACATCCCGCCCCAACCCGAAGCCGAATCGGAAACGTCGCGTTCGTTTTCGCTGCGGGCGGCAACCATGCGGCCGATCACGTCGAGGTGCGCCATCTTCTCGGCGATCAGACGGTAATCGTCCGCAAGCTCCGGATTTTGCTCCGCTTTTTCGGCGAGCAAGCGCAGATTGGGCGTCTGGCCGCTTTCGCGCGTGGTGCGGCAGGAAATATTGCCCCAGTCATAGCTCGGAAAACCCGTCTCGGGGTCAAAAACGATCCGCACGGCCTCGGCGGCAGCGAGGTCGCCGTGGCCGGTGGAGATATGGATACTCGGCGAATCGGCGTTCAGATAGCCGACGGCAAAGGGTTCATCGGTGATTTTGAAATCGTACATTGCGGAAGCCTCCAATTTCGGATGGAGTTGTGGACAGATTCATTATACCCGTTTTTTTTTATATCGTCAATAGCGGAACAGAAAAACACCCCGATATGGTTGATCGGGGTGTGGCTGGAGAAATGCAAACTGGATGGGCTAACCCGTAATTGTAACGTCCCAACCGTCGGCAGTATGTGTGACGTAACCGGAACGGTAGATCACGTATGCGTTGCTGCCCTCCGGTGCCAGCTCGCCGCGATAGCGCATGGTGTTTCCTGCGCAGTGCCAAAGCTCGGAACGTTCATTTTCGGGAACAAACACCCAAGTCAACGTAAAACACTCGCTGTTTGCGCCGATTTGCCCTTCTGCGCGGGCGTGGGCTGTGGCCTCGGCATTCATTTCAACAATACTCTTGGAATGGGAAAGCCGCGCATAGCTGCCGGTGGATACCGAAAGCCCGACGTAGCCGAACGCATCTGCATATGCCTGTGCGGCCTGCTGCGCGTTCAAGTCGGATCCCAACAAAACGCCGGAACGGGCAACAGCCGCTTCCTCATGGGCGTCATACCAACTGCGCAGGGCTTCATAAGGTGAGATCCAGGCATTTTCGCCCGGCTGCAGCCAATAGCGGCCGAGCGGGCCGTGGAGACATACCTCGTCGATCGTGTCGAATGCAATCAGCGACCATCCGCTGTCAGCAATCAACATAACGGCGTCGTTGCCGGGGGTTTGGGGGATCGGTGTGGCTTGAATCGTCGTATACGAATTTTGTGCAATTGCGAGAAAATAAGATACGCTGTTGGGAAGGGACCAATCGTTGGAATAGCGGTGGATCGCTGCGGCATTTCGGTCCTCCAATGCCGTGACGGGCAACTCGCTGCGTGTGAGCAGCAGATCGGCGGCCGCACCGTTTTCGATCTCGTGCATCATTGCTTTCAACAGCGATTCCCCAACGTCATCGGCACATATAGCAGTCGTTGGGGCGGTCACGGTAAAGCTCTCGGCGATTTTGTGCAGAAGTGCCTGTTGTTTTTGGCGAACAGCCCCCACAGTGATCGTCGGCTGTTGTGTGATGCGAACCTGCCAGCAAACAGTCTCACTTGCGGGGAAGTAATAGTCCCATGTGTTGCCGTCAGCGTGTCTGCTGGGGTTCAAATTTCCATCGGCGCAGTCTCGCATCGCCTGTGACCATTGCGGATCGTCGTATACGAGGCGACGGATCTCCACCGACGATCCCAAAAATTGGTCGGAGACCCAGCGCAACGCTGTGTCGTGCGGCTGCGACCAGTTGCTGTCTGCGGGAAAATAGAGATACCAGCCATCGCCGTCAACGCGGCGGGCGGGGACAGACGTTTGACCGTGGTCGTACGACAGATCGATCATGATCCGCGGTGCATCCACACCGCATACGGTGATGTACCAGTCGTGCAATGCTTCTTCATAGCTGGGGTAATTCCCGGGAAATTCGGCGGGATCGGCGAGCGCATCCGAAAGGATCCGGTAGGTTCCGTCGGACAAACGCAGCGCGACGATGCGGCGATCGATACCGTTGTCGGGTGCATGCCAACCGTCGCATTCCTTCAGCCCGCTTTCTGTGCGAATTACATACGGATTGACATCCAACTTCAGCAACGGCTGTACCGTCCACAATTCCAATGTGCCGTCGGCAAATGTTTCAAGCTCCGCCAATTTTTCGATTCCCGTGACCTTGGTGTCGATCACGGCAGCCGTTTCTATTGTGTCGAGCAGATGGAGATATTCCACTGTTTTGACTTGCGCAACCTGTTCCTGCGCGTAGTGCAAAATACTCTGGTAATTGCCGAGCGACATTGGCTCGTGCACCGTTGCCGGCAAGGTTGTGGAGGTTGCGGTCGACTGTGGAGTCGGCGGTACCGTATCAGCCAGCAGCGGATCGGCGGCGCAGGCCGCAAAAACGACGGCGGAAAGCAAAAGTGCGGCCGCTGTCATTCCTGTTCTGGGGTATTTCCAGCGCAACACACGCCGAATGCGCCGCTCAACAGCCGATGTTCCAAAAGCGGGTGTGGTGGGCCATAAAAATCGACGGTTGGCAGAAATGGTAAGCAATGCCTGCGCATAGGTTTTGCGGTTGATGCCGTTTGCGGCGAGCATAGCTTCGTCACAGCGCATTTCCATATCCCGGCTCATCAAGAAAAACGCGATCCAACAGAGCGGATTGAACCAGTGCAGTGCGAGCAGGGAAAATGCAAGTAGCATCACGAGGTGATCGTGTTGGCGCAGGTGATATTGTTCATGCGCCAACACACAACGGCGCGTACTGCAGTCCAAATGAAATGGCAGATAGATTTTTGGCCGGAAAATTCCCAAAATAAACGGAGAACGCACGTGTTCAGAGGCCAAAACATTGTCAAAAAGCAAAATCGCCGTGCGCATTTGCCGCATCTTCCGCAGATATCCGACGCATCCCCAAACGATCATCGCTGCTGCGCCGATCAACCAAACCACGGAGGCGATCGTAAGCCACGGAACCCCTGTGTTTGTCGCTGCGGTTGTCGGAGTCCCCACAATCGGCAGGGGTTCGGAGATCGATTGGGTAAAAATCGGTGTCGGGACGGGAATTGACGTTGTCGGCGGTGTGACGAATGTTGGTGTTGCCGTCGACGGTGCTGTGATAAGTTTCGGTACGGTTGCGGTTTGTTCGGGTCGCAGGGAAAATAGACTGAACGCCGCCCGAAATGAGAACGGACAGCAAAGTCGAAACGCGACGACGCCCCACAGCAGATAACTGAATTTTCTGGGCGCACGGTACAAGCACAATCGCGCCAACAAGACCACGAGGATAACGGCACTCCCGACGGTGGTCATATCGAGGATTGACAAAAACAAAGCCCGCATACTATTCCTCCTTGTGTTCGTCGATCAAACGCTTTAGCTTGGCCGCATCCTCCGCTGAAATGGTCTTTCCGTTCAAAAACGCCGCCAAAAAGTGCGGCAGCGATCCGGCAAATGTCTGTTCGACAAATTGCTCGCTTTCGTGCGCCTGAACCTCGCTGCGTCGGGCACAAGCGGAGACTACGGCGTTTTCGTTGCGGATCAGCCCTTTCTCACAGAGCCGTTTGATCATGGTGTAGGTCGTTGATTTTTTCCATCCGAACTTTTCTGCGCAGAGCGCGACCAATGCCATCGAGGCCACCGGCTCATGATCCCAAATCAATTGCAGAAACCGCAGGTCGCTCTCTGCCAGCCGTTTTACGTCCGCCATTTAAAAGCATCTCCCTGTGTATTTTTTTGGTCTACAACTTTAGACCTTGTTTGTAGTATACCATATTCTTCACGGCTTGTCAATGCAGGGTAAAAAAAATCTCCCGGCTGCAGATGCAGTCGGGAGATCGGTGGGTTCAAAAGAATTTATTTGCCGTAGCCTTCGAGGATGACCACGTTCTGGCCAAACCATTTCTGCGAGATCTCGGCGGCTTTGCCGTTGTCGATCAGCGTTTTGATGGCGTCGGTGATCTTGGCGGCGAGCTCGACGTCGCCCTTGCGGCAGCCGATGGCGTAGAAGTCATCGCCGAAGTCGAAATCGCTGTAAACCATCTTGGTTTCGAGGTTGCTGTTCTTGTAGTCGCAGAGGACCTGGTCGACGACGATGACCTGCACGCGGCCGGCCTGCATATCGAGCATCGCTTCGTCATAGGTCGGATATTCGACGATGTTGGCCGCAAACGACGCGTAATCCGGGTGCTCCATAACGACTTCCAGCGCCGCGCTGTCGCCTTGGATACCGATCTTGTAGCCGGCGAGTTCGGCCGCGCTCTTGATGTTGATGGAGGTGTCGAACGAGGCGATCTTGAGCATGTTGTTGAGGTACTTATCGGTCAGCGCCATCGATTCCTGGCGTTCCGGCGTGGCGGACATGCCGTTCCAGAGGCAGTCAACACGCTTGGAGGAAAGTTCCATTTCCTTGCCCGTCCAGTCGATCGGCTGGAATTCAACGGCAACGCCCAGAACTTCGCCGACAGCGTTGGCGAGGTCGATGTCGAAGCCGACGAGGTTGCCGTCGGTATCGCGGAAGCCCATCGGTGCGAAGGTATCGTCGAGGCCGACGATCAGCTTGCCGTTATTCTTGATGTACTCCCACGAATTGTCTTCGCCGCCTTCATCGCCCGAGCCGCAGGCCGCGCAGCCGAGCACGAGCATCAAAAGCGCCAGAACAAGCATGGTGATCCGTTTTTTCATAAAAATCCTCTTCTCGTTTTATAATTGCAACGTCACTTTATCATAGTGCATTGCTAAAGCTCTACTATCATAGCACAAGCGCAGCGCTTTGTCAAGAGAGGATCGCGAGAAAATCAGAGATTCCCGTCCGGTTCGAAAACAAGCAGGTCGCCGGGCTGGCAGCCGAGCGTTTCGCAGATCGCCGCAAGTGTGGAAAAACGGATGGCGGTTACCTTGTTGTTTTTGATCTTGGAGAGGTTGACGTTCGAGATGCCAACGCGCTCGGCCAGCTCGTTGAGCGAGATCTTCCGCTCGACCATCATGCGGTCGAGGTGGAGAACGATGTTACCCATGGCCGATCCTCACAGCAGACCGTCGACGTCGCGTTCCAGCGTCGCGCCGTAGATGAAAAACTGCGTCAGACACAAAACGATGATGCCCATGATCAGCCCGTCAAAGTGCAGGCTGCTTTCGACTGCGTCCGCGCCGAGGATCAGGCGGATCGCCGTGCTCATGACGATGCCGACGACGGGGATGGCGATCGAGAGAATGCCGATCCCGCGCAGACGGCGGATATTTTCGCCGCAGAAGGGCGACTTGGTCTCTGCGCACCGCACGACACCGTATAAGCTCCTGGCGATCCATGCGACGATGACAAAAATGGCGACCGCTCCGATCGCAAACAGCGCGAGCGCGGTCATATCCGCTGCGCCGTCAGCGCCGCAAACGGCGATCTCAAATCCGTAGACGGAGAGCTCGGGGTCGGCACGGAACGCTTCGATATCCATAAAATAACGGACCCAATCGGGCTTGACTGCCGCGCAGATCCCGGCGGCCGCCATCAGTCCGGCCGCGATCCAATGGACGATCTCCAAAATTTTGGCGACGACGCTCGTCAGCTTGATGATCCCTTTCATGAAAAAAACTCCTTTCGATGGCGCTGATTTCTTGTTGGCAACATCAGTATAGCATATGGTTTAATGTTTGTCAATATAAATTTATCGACAAACATTAAATTTTCCAATGAGGGAATTAACAGGAAAATGAAATGTTTACACTTTCTATGTTGACTTCGGCGAAAAAAGTTTTATAATAGAATAGAATCGGGGCAATATCCGCAGATTCCGCGAGTTTTGCCGGCGCGTGCCGGTGTTTGGAAGGTGCGACAAATGAAACACGAGAAGAAAAACGTCACACAAAAAGATGTCGTCAAGGTCTTTGGCTGTTGGTCGCTGACCAAAGAAGAATTATATCTGGAAAAAATGGCTCGCCGCGGCTGGCGACTGTACGCCGTTACTGCGCCGGGCATCTACCGCTTTGAAAAGGCCGAACCCGCCGACCTCGTCTACGCCGTCGAGTACGTCGGCAAAGCCGACGACGTCGCCGAGGAGATCGCCGCCAACTGCAACGCCGGGTGGGAATTTCTCTGCCGCGGCGGCAAGCGCCGCTACTACTGCGCGGAATCCAAGGGCCTGACGCATCCGTCGGCCGCAAACGCGGACGAGGATATCTGCCTGCGCACGACGCAGGGCAACCTGACCACGCTGCTGCTGCTCAATCTGCCGGGTACGTTCTACTGCCTGATGTACCTGTTCATCTTTTTGGGCGAAGGCGGATTTTTGTTCTCCGACCTGTTTGCCGAAAAGACCGACAGCTTTCTCTATCTCTTCGGCGCCGTACTCGGCATCGCTGCGATCCTCTATTTCCTGCGCGATCTCTCGTTGATCCGCAAGCGCCTGCGCCGTCTGGGTTACCGCAAGGAGGAAACCGTATGACCCCCACAATTCGTCCCATTACCCCGGCTGATTATGACGACGTGATCGCCATGCTCACCGAGATCGCCGCCCTGCACTACCGCGGCCGCCCGGATATTTTCTATAACGGCGGCTCCAAGTACACCCACGCCGATCTCGCCGCCCTCGTCGCTGCCGAAAATAGCTATATCTTCGTCGCCGACACGCCCGACGTCACCTGTGCGGGTTACCTTTTCTGCCAGATCAAAGACCGCGAGGCCCATGGCGTTCGCCGCCCGGATCGCGTTTTGTGGATCGACGATCTGTTTGTCAAGCCGGAAGCCCGCCGCGGTGGCGTGGCTGCCGCGCTGGTCGCACACGGCCGGGAGTTCGCCAAGGAAAAACGCTGCGACCGCGTCGAACTCAACGTCTGGGCGTTCAACGAATCGGCGATCGCCTTCTACGAAAAATGCGGCATGAAAACCCAACGCCGCATCATGGAACTGGAGATTTAGTGTATAAAAAAAGAGACGCATATGGCGCGCGTTCTTAAGGACAGTTTTAGCTATGGGATAACAACTAAATAGGCGACTACTGACAGAGGCTCCCTTTACACAAGGGAGCCTTTTTGTTTTCCTGCAAGTGCGCACTTACTCACCACCGCGGTGGTTGTGCATTATAGAATAAGTTACCGCCGAGAGCGCCCCCAAAAAGGTTACTCTCGGCGGTGAATTTATTTAGGGATTGATGCTTTTTCCTTCGACACAGAACACTCCGCTCGTCAAAGGCTTTTCAAAGTCGGGCTTATCCAAAATACCTCTACGAATCAATTCATCAGTAACATATCCAATGATCTGATGCAGATAACAGCTAACCCACTGATTGATCTGATCGTGCAAGTGTTTCGGAACGAAGTTTTCAAAATTATTGTGCACAGTTACGATCCACTCCGCAAGGAGATCAT
>SVLQ01000015.1 GCA_015067825.1 Oscillospiraceae bacterium
ATATCGCCGTTATCGGCAAGGGCAGCACCCAGCGTGTTCCTGCTGAGCCGAAGAGCTATGCCGCCCCCGTCATCTCCGAGATGAAGGTCGTTCCGCCGGGAGAGTATGAGACCGAGGCGCACGTCTACTTCGAACTGGACACCCCCGATTCCGTTTGGGATGCTGAAATCTATTATGCCATGAATGACGAGTGGGGAATGGACGAACTGGATGCCCAGATCAACGTCAACAGCGGCGGCTGGCAGGACGTCTATGTGGGCAACTCCCATTGGCCTCTCTATGAGGGCGACCGCGTTACCTCCACCACCGCAGCCATCACCGAGAAGAGCCATGTTCAGCTGCGTGTGCGCTACGGCGGGCCGCTGGGTTATTCCGATTGGTCAAATGTCCTTTCTGTAAACGCTCCAGATTTTGACGCCTCCGTCTGGGCGCAGGAAGAACTCGCAAGAGCCGACGAGCTTGGTCTTATCCCCGATTGCCTTGAGGGAGAGGACTTGAGGCAGGACATTACCCGTGCCGAGTTTGCCGCTGTTGCGGTCAAGGTCTATGAGGCTCTGTCCGGCACTGCGGCGATCCCTGCGGTTATCAATCCCTTTACGGATACCACGGATATCGAGGTACTCAAGGCCTATAACGTGGGCATCACCAACGGCACGGGTGACGGCACCACCTTCTCCCCCAACGCACTGCTGAACCGCGAGCAGGCGGCCACCATGCTGGCCCGGGTGTTCAAGAAGGTCACCATGCCCGGCTGGACGCTGGCTACCGACGGACAGTACCCTCTCAGCTATACCAAGCCTGCGGCGTTTAAGGATGATGGGGATATCTCCGGCTGGGCGAAGGATTTTGTCTACTTCATGGCAGCCAACGGCATCATCCAGGGCAACGCGGGCAAGTTTATGCCAAAGGCCGTGACGCCCGAGCAGGAGGCTGCGGGCTATGCTCAGGCCACCCGTGAACAGGCGCTGCTCATCGCCGTCCGTATGGTGGAGAATCTTGGTAAGTAATGCCCGTTTTGTTCAAAATACAAGTATCACGAAACGGAGGTTTAAGTTTATGAAAAAACGCACGTTATCGTTCCTTTTGGCGCTTGTGATGTGCCTGTCCCTCCTGCCGATGACGGCGCTGGCGGCGGAGATGCCGACAACGATTGAAGCGCCGAGCAGCATCGTTTTAAGCGAAACCGTGTTAAACGGTCCCTGTCTGCAAGTGACCTTCAACAAAGGCGCTGACCTGTCGGAAATGATAAGCTATGGTACAGGTACGGCGGGAAGAGAACAATACGGTGTCGAACATATCGCCTACTTTATGCAGATCGACTGGTCGCTGGACAGCCAAAATGACTGGAAGTACCACGAAAACTGGGATACGAGGAGCAAGGGGAACGCAGATGCAGAGGGCGAGTATGTCAATGAGCCTCTGTACGCGGATACAACGGCAAACAGGAAAATACTCCAAACGACTTACAGAGCAAATAAATGGCTGTCCGAGCTTGACGAGGGGCAGTATTCGTTAAATGAAAACGGAGCGCCCGTTATCGACTATCAGGAGCATACGGTTTATGTCCGTGCCCGCTTTGGCATAGCATACAGACCAACAGGCGGCAAAAATACCTTCCTGTTTTCTGATTGGTCGCCTGTTGCCGCCTATGGCAAGGACAGCAAGCCCTTTGAGCGTCCCACAAGTCTGGAAACACCCGTCATTTCCGATTTGCAGTTGACAGAAACCTTTGGGGGCGACCCTGTGGCGACCTTCCATCTGACAAATCCGCAGAGCGTGAAGGACAACGCGGTTGGTGCGCAGTCCATCGGAGATGAGCTTTACCTGCACGCCGAAGTCAGCATCGGCGGCAGAGCATGGACTTCTGTTCAGCTTCAGAACAGAGCAGTTTCGGACGGACAAATTAACGCCTTCCTCACGACTGCGGCAGATGTTGTAACAGAGGACACTTATGTTAAGCTTCGTGTACGCTATGGATACCACGATTACAGTGGAGCGCTTCTGCTGGCATCCGATTGGTCTAATGTGATTGAGTTCGGCGCACCTGCTTGGGGCAACGCATCGGCTTGGGCAACCGAGGAGCTTGCGAGAGCCGACGAGCTTGGTCTTATCCCCGATTGCCTTGAGGGAGAGGATTTGACCCGGCCCATTACCCGTGCCGAGTTTGCCGCCGTTGCGGTCAAGGTCTATGAGGCTCTGTCCGGCACTCCGGCGATCCCCATCGTCAATAACCCGTTCACCGACTGCAATGATGTGGAAGTGCTGAAAGCCTACAACATCGGCGCAGTAAACGGAACGAGCGCCACCACTTATGACCCCGATGCTCTCTTGACCAGAGAACAGGCGGCGACGATGCTGACGAGAGTATTTAAGAAAATCACCCTCGCTGGCTGGACGCTTGCCACCGACAGTCAGTTTACCCTGCCGTATGAAAAACCTGCCCCCTTTGCCGATGACGCGAATATCTCCGGTTGGGCGAAGGACAGCGTGTATTTCATGGCGGCGAACAAGATCATCGAGGGCTACCAGAACAACTTCATGCCGAAGAACACCACGCCGGCACAGGAAGCCGAAGGCTACGCCAACGCCACCCGTGAACAGGCGCTGCTCATCGCCGTCCGTATGGTCGAAAATCTCGGCAAGTAACGCTTTAAGCGGCGAAACGGGCATAGGGAATAGATTACCCTGCCCACCCGATTTAAGCGGCTCTGAGCGCCCGAAAACAGGCGTTTTTCACCCCGAAAAGGTTCCATAGCAGACGAGGGAGATGCGAGTTCGCATCTCCCTCGTTGTGCGTTAAATGTTCAGTTGAATATGAGTTCCGCATTAACCGTTTCCGCCGCTGCGCTGCGGATGCTGTTCATTCGTTTAACCCATTCCATTGGATTTTCCGCTTTGAGCCGTTCGGTCAATCCCTCACGCTCCGACATTTGTTTTACGAGCCGAAAGAACAGTTCTTCCGCCTGTTGGTCGAGGTCATAAAGGTATCCGCTGAGCTTTCCGCCTGTGAGCAGATTGTAATACAGCAGCTTCCTGTGCCGTTTCAGATACCGCATATGCCGCTGTCCCCATATGCCGACAGGTAGTCGCCTTGCAAGGTGTAGCGGATGTGTGGGTGCTCAAATGATGCGTTCATTACAGTTCCTCCAAATCTCTGTTTTAGATTCTTCTGCAATATACCGTTCCGATTGTCTTTACCACATTTCTTCTAAACCTTCGTTACGGCATCTCATCATTTGGCCGGAATCCTGTTTTTGTTTTTTGCGTTTATTCCGCAAACGTGCGGAAATTGTTGTTCTGCACGCCTTCGCGCACGATCACACGCGGTTTCTCCAGAACGACCGTGCTGTTGGCGGGGATATTTTGCGTGACCACGCAGTTGGCGCCGATGCGCACGTTGTCGCCGACGGTGATCCCGCCGATGATCTTCGCGCCAGCACCGATGTAGACGTTATCACCCAAGGTCGGTGCGCCGTAGGTCTTGGAGCCTTCGATCGAGTTGGAGCCGATCGTCACCTGCTGGAAAACCGTGCAGTTTTTGCCGATCACCGCGCCCTTGGAGACAAAGATCCCGCTCATGCCGTGGGGCATCACCAGATGGCCGTCGATGCGGGCGGAATCCGGGATCGACGAGCCGTAGCGGTAGCTGATTTTGGTATAGCGGTAGCGGTGATACTTGCGGAAAAAGGCCGTTTTGGCCGAAAGCGCTTTGTCACGGTGCTTCCAGAATTCAGCGGTGCCCGCGCCGTAGAGCAGGCGACGGAAAAGCGCAGAGAGCAGTCGTTTCATCGTTCCTCCGTGATGCTTACAGGTGGTTGACCGTGGCCGAGAAGATAATCCCGTCTTCGAGGTAGAGCTTTAAGACGGCGTCTTTCGTTTCTTCCGCCGAGCCCTTCCACGTGATCTTGGCATCGCGCAGGTCACCCGTGAGCGGTTCGCAGTCGTCGGGAGAATAGCCGGGGACGAATTTATCGTCGCGGATCAGCGCGGCGCGCAGACGGCCGCGGACGATGGCGTTGACGTAGACCTCGGGGTTCTGCGGGTCGACCCAGCCGGCGGTGGAGAAATTGTAGAAGGTTTGCGTCTCGAGACCGACGATGCGGTCGCGGACGAACTTGACCATTACCGCGCCGCCGGGATCTGCGGCGGTCACTTCGGCCGTGCTGTGGTCCCAGCTGGCGGCGTTATAAAGCATGGCGCATTCGCCGTTGCCGATATCGTGGATGCCCGACGCGACGAAGATCATGCCGGCATCGTAGGGCTGGTCGTTATCAAGGAAAATCCGGCGGTCGATGCGGTCGAAGATCACGCCGTCGCGGCTGATCGCCACGCGCGCCCAGCATTTTTGCGTTTCGTGGTCGTAGGGGGAATAGAAGAGGAAGTAGGCGGTGTCGCCGCCGGAGGTATAGCGCGTGGCACCGTTGTTGTAGTAGTCGGTCAGGTGCGGATCGGTACTGTCGGGCGTGAGGATCGTTCTCGGCGTCGGCCAGCTCGTTAAGTCGGAGGTTTCGCTGCGGGCGATGCTGCGCGCGCCGGTATGCAGCCATGTGCGGAAATAGCCGACGTACTTTTTGTAGTCGGGATCCCAGAACACGCTGCACTGCGTATCGCTGCCAAACGGCGTGATCGGATAGTGCAGGAAGTCGTTGGGCAGTTCGGGCAGACCGTGCGTCCAACGGATGCCGTCGGGCGAATAGGCAAAGCTCATCACGTCGAGCATACCGTCTACGCCGGAGGGATGCTTGATGATGCCGACGAACACGCAGCGGTAGCGCGCTTCGGCCGGTGCGTTGGGGTCGACGAAGATCGAATGGCCGTGGATGCCGAGACCGCCGACCACGTTGTTGTCAATGACGATGTTATTCTCTTTGCTGCCATGGTAGTCGCAGATGCCGAGATTCGGTTTTTCCCAATGCTCGCCGTCGCGGCTTTCGGCGTAGCAGAGGCGGCACTCGCAGTCGTGGGTGCTGTCGAGATCGAACGCCTCGTACCAGACGCGGTAGAGTCCATCCTCTACTCGCATGGAGACCCAGTTGAGTTGGCGGCTCTCCCACGGTTTGTCAGGGCGGAGGATCGGTGCGGTCGGTTTGATCGGCGGGCAGGTGCGCTGGACCGCTTCGCCTTCTTCGGCACAGAGGCCGCCGTGCAGAGAAATATGGTATTTGTCCATCAAAAGCAGTTTTCTCATAAATGATTCCTCCCGGCAAGTTTATCAAGTCTTGTTGTTATTATGACGGAACGGGCAGAAAAAGTCAAGCCCCCGCCGAAAAAAACTTGCCCTACACAGCAAGATATGGTACAATAACCTTACTCCCACCTAAAATTCTGCAAATAAAATCAACTCCGTTTTTTCGGAAGCAAAGCTGCCGAAAAAACAACTCTCGTCCACGCGCCGATGAGGATGCAGGAATCAGCGCGTGAATTTTTCCCGCCGCAGCGGGTGCCGATTTGGGAATGTAGTTTCCAAATCGATTATTTTAAAGGAGGCTCTTTTTCGTGAACGAACGCAAAACACCTTACTATCAGGGCGAATACTGCCCGAACGTAGAAAAACACGACGGCGCTCTGCGCTGGGCCGTCGGCGCATCCAACTATCAGGTCATGCGCGCCAACCGCCATCGCCCCGAAGAGGCCGAAGATCTTGGTTGGACCTACAACCACGCCCCCGATCTGACGTATTTCGCCGGGAAATTCCACCTCGCCTACCTCGCCAATCCCGTCGACGAGCACCGCGCGCCCGGCGCAAGCTTTCTGACGACCTCAGCCGACGGTGTCCATTGGGCGAAGCCCATCGTGGTCTTTCCGCCGATGAAGATCCCCGCCGGTGTTGTGACCGATGCCGACGGCGTTGATCGCATCATCGCCGACGACGTTTATGCGATCATGCACCAGCGCATGGCCTTCTACCAGGCCAACGGCCGTCTGCTCGCCCTCGGTTTCTACGGCAACCCCGACGATCCGCCGCACCAGAGCCCCTTTAACCGACGCGGTATTTGCCGCGTCGTCCGCGAGGTCTACGCCGACGGCACGCTTTCGCCGATCTACCTGATCTCCGTCAGCACATGGGCCGGTTGGACGGCCGATATGCTCGAATTCCCGCTCTATTCAGCCTCCGAGGATGCTGGCTTTGTGGCGACGTGCGAAGCGCTGCTTGGCGACAAGCTCGCCGTACAGCAGTGGCTTGACGAACACGGCGACGACGACGAACGCATTTCGATCAAAGGCTCCGGCCACCTTTCGGCCTTCAGCTACTACCACATCGACGACGATAACATCGTCGGCCTTTGGAAGTTCGGTCGCGTCGCCCGGTCGGAAGACGGCGGCAAAACATGGCACGGCCCGGTCTACGAGCCGTCGCTCGTGATGCCCGGCTCGAAAGAATGGGGTCAGAAGACCGCCGACGGCAAGTACGCCCTCGTTTGGACGCCGACCCACTCGCAGAACTCGCGCTGGCCGCTGGCCGTCGCCACTTCCGAAGACGGCATCGGCTTCTCCAACCTGCTCTGCGTGCACGGCGAAGTGCCGCTGGCGCGGTATCAGGGCCTCTACAAAGACAGCGGCCCGCAGTATATGCGCGGGCTCAGCGAATACAGCCAGCAGCCCGACGACAACTGCATGTGGCTGACCTACAGCGTGAACAAGGAAGACATTTGGGTCTCGCGCGTTCCGCTGCCGATTGCCGGCACGGTCGAGACCGATGCCGACGAAAACTTTGCCGACCGCGAGGCCTCGCCGTTTGTCGACGGTTGGAACGTCTATTCGCCCAAGCGCTGCCCCGTTGCGGTCAAGCGCTACGGCTCGCGCAGCTACCTGGAGCTCCGCGACAGCGACCCGGCAGACTACGCCCGCGCGACGAAAATTTTCCGCGCCCGCCCGACCATCGAGCTGACCACGCGCGTGCAGATCAAGCGCGCCGACGCCAAGGGTTCGATGTGGCTGGAGGTCTGCGGTGCCAAAAACGAGATTGCCGCCGCAATTTGCCTCAACGACAACCACGAACTGAGCTTTTTGAGCGCGCTCGAGCGTGAACCGCTCATGCGCATGGAGCTGGGCGTTTGGTACGAGATCAAGATGATCGTCGACTGCACGCAGCAGCGCTTCACCCTCACCGTCAACGGCGAGGATCTGGGAATGTTCACCTTCTCCTATCCCGTCTGGGAGGTCGAACGCGTCACCTTCCGCACCGCTTGGCGCCGCACCGCCCCCAGCATTGACGCCCAGCTTTACGCCGGCCGCGCATTCGTCAACGACGTGACCGCCGAGGCCGACGCCGAAGAGCACGAGATCATCGCCCTCGTCGACTACCTCAAAACGGCCCCTGCCGATCCGTTCCAGCAGACCAAGCTGTTTGAAGCGTAAAATCCACAAAATTCGCCCCTTTTGCCGTCGATTGGCGGCAAAAGGGGCTTTTTTTACAGGGTTTTGGGGTCGAGATCCAGCGCTTTGCAGATGGCGATCACCGCGTCGAACGAGGCGCCGCCCACGCCGCGCGTCAAGATCGTCATCAGCGTGCTGTAGGGAATATCGGCGGCGATGGCAAACTGCCGCAGGCTCGCGTAGCGGTCGAGGATCGCGTTTCGGAGCCGTTGTTCGCGCGTCATGCTTCTTCGGCGACCGCGACGAGCACGCCGAGCTCCTCGAGAGCGGCGATCTGATCTTCGGCGGCTTCGCGGTCGGTGATCACGGCGTCGAACGTATCGGCCGGGCAGACGTGCACGAAGGCGTCGCGGCCGAGCTTGGCTCCGGGCATCAGCAGCGTGCGGCGGCGGCTGTTGGCGAGGACGGCGCGTTGGAATGCGGCGGTCTCGTCGGTGCCGTTGGACAGCCCAAAGGCGGCGGTGAGGCCGCTGCCGGTGAGGAAGCAGCGGTCGAAGTGCAGGCGGCGTACGAATTCGGCCGCCATGCTGTCGACGATCGAACCGCTCGCGCGCATCCGACCGCCCGCGAGATAGGTCTCGACGTTTTCGAATCCGCGCAGCGCCTTGGCGAGGTCGACGCAGTTGACCACGAGCGTATAGCTTCGGTCGCGCGGCAGCTCCTCGAGCATTGCCCGACCGAAGCTTCCGCCGCAAAGGTAGACGACGTCGTTTTCGGCGATCTCCGCGGCGGCCGCGCGCGCGATCGCGCGGTAGTTGGCAAACACCGGCATCGTCGCGTAATCACGCTCTTGTGCGGCACGCGTGCGCACCTGCGTGGGAGCGATCGCGCCGCCGTGGGTGCGCTTGCAGAGGCCGCGCTGCTCGAGGATGCGCAGATCGCGCCGCGCCGATTCGTCGGAAATGCCGTAGGTCTCTCTGATCTCCGCGATGGTGATCTTCCCCTGTGCGGCGATCGTCTCCGATAATTTTTGATGGCGTTCTTCCATGAACATGAGTGTTACCTCCAAAAAAGTTGTTATCGAATTCGACACGTCCATTGTAACACATATTCGGGCGCAAATCAATATATTCGGTAATCGGATATGCGTATATTTAGCAGCACCCGCAAGGGCCTTGGCTCTCCCTCCGGGAGAGCTGTCACCGCAGGTGACTGAGAGGGCCGCCCCTCTCCGTCCTCGCTTCGCTCGGCCACCTCTCCCAAAGGGAGAGGCAAGAAGCGCCCACGCAGCGGCACACCCAAGCGGAAGGAACTCTATCCGTCGGATGAAGTCTGTTTTTAGTCGGTCCGGCGAAATTATTATATTATGTGTTTTCGGTCTATACAAAAAAAAGTCCCGGCAGATTACTCTGCCGGGACTGCAACTCTTTTATGCGATTTTACGCGCTCTGCCAGAGCTTTTTGACGGCGTAGACGAAATGCGAGAAGACGATGCCCGCATCTTCGAGCTCGTGGTTCCAGCGTTTGGTCCACTCCAGCGAAATACAGCCGGAGAAGCCGTTGGTTTTCAGCAGCGTGAACGCTTCTTTGATTGGAAGCGTGCCGTAGCCGAGCATTTTGTAGACGATCGCGCCCTGTTCGTTGACGGCGGTATCCTTGACGTGGACGTGGCGGACGTACTTGCCGATGTTGGCCCAGGTCTCGGCCGGGGTCTCGTTGGCATAGCGAACGGGGTGGTTGATATCCCACAGCGCACCGACGGACGGGCTGTTGACTTCGTCCAGCGTTTCCTTCAGGAGCTTGGAATTGGCGTAGACGCCGTTGGATTCCAGAAGCATCGTCACGCCTTTTTCGGCCGCATAGGATGCGAGCAGCTTCAGACGTTCCGTGACCAGCGCGGTATCGACGTGGGCGGCAGGGCCGGGTGCGGTGTCGCCGAGCACGCGGATATAGGGCGCGTGGAGGGCGGCAGCAAGGTCGAGGTAGGCCTTGGCCTGATCCAAAATCGCATCATCGGCGACCTGCAGCGTGCAGTCCGAGGAGATACAGGGGATCGACAGACCGCGGGCAGAGAGCTCAGCGTTGATCTTCGCGCAGCTTTCCGTCAGCTGTTTGGCCTTGGGCAGGTAGATATCTTCGCCGAGACCGCGCAGCTCGATGCCGTCGTAGCCGAGGTCTTTGGCGGCGGAGAAAATTTCGTTCAGCGTCCAATCGGGACAGCCGAGCGTTGAGAAGCTGATCTTCATCGGTATGGTCAGTCCTTTTGGTGTCAGATTTTGCGGGAACCGTTACGGCTGGATGCTGTAGTTGGGCGATTCCTTGGTGATGTAGATATCATGCGGATGGCTTTCCTTGAGGCCGGCGGCAGAGATGCGCACGAACTGCGCGTTCTTCTGCAGTTCCGGGATCGTCGGGGCGCCGCAGTAGCCCATACCGGAGCGGAGGCCGCCGATGAGCTGGTAGATCGTCTCGGAAAGCGGGCCCTTGTGCGGAACGCGGCCTTCGACACCTTCGGGGACGAGTTTCTTCTGGTTGGCCTGGAAGTAGCGGTCCTTGCTGCCGTTGTTCATAGCGCCGATCGAGCCCATGCCGCGGTACACCTTGAACTGACGACCCTGGAAGATCTCGCTTTCGCCGGGGCTCTCTTCACAGCCGGCGAGCAGGCTGCCGAGCATGACGACATCGCCGCCCGCGGCCAGCGCCTTGACGACGTCACCGGAGTATTTGATGCCGCCGTCGGCGATAACGGGGATACCGTAGCCGGTGGCGACGCAAGCCGCGTCATAGATCGCCGTGATCTGCGGAACGCCGATACCCGCGACAACGCGCGTGGTGCAGATCGAGCCCGGGCCGATACCGACCTTGATCGCGTCGGCGCCGGCGTCGATGAGCGCACGGGCAGCTTCGGCGGTGGCGATATTGCCGGCGATGACCTGAGCGTTGGGGTAAGCGGCCTTGACTTTTTTCAGGCAGTTGATAATGTTGGCGTTGTGGCCGTGAGCCGAGTCGAGGACCAGCACGTCGGCGTGGGCATCGAGCAGGGCGGCAACGCGGTCGAGCACGTTGGGAGCATCGCCGATGGCGGCACCGACGATCAGACGGCCGTTATTATCGCGCGCGGAGTTGGGGTACAGCAGCGCTTTTTCGATGTCTTTGATCGTGATCAGGCCCTTGAGGACGAAGTTTTCGTCGACGAGCGGCAGTTTTTCGATCTTATTTTTGCGGAGGATGGCCTTGGCTTCTTCCAACGTCGTGCCGACCGGAGCGGTAACGAGACCTTCGCGGGTCATGACTTCGTGGATCGGACGGCTCATGTCGTCTTCGAACTTGAGGTCACGGTTGGTGATGATGCCGATGAGGCGGTTGTTTTCGCAGATCGGCACACCGGAGATGCGGTACTTGCCCATCAGCTCGTCGGCGTCGGCAAGGGTCTTGTCGGGCGAGAGGAAGAACGGGTTGGTGATGACGCCGTTTTCCGAACGCTTGACTTTGTCGACCTCGACCGCCTGAGCTTCGATCGACATGTTTTTATGGATGATACCAATACCGCCTTCGCGGGCGATCGAGATGGCCATGCGGGATTCCGTGACCGTGTCCATCGCGGCGCTCATGAGCGGAATGTTCAGTTTGATCTTATTGGTGAGGTGGGTCGAAACGTCGACATTTTTCGGCAGGACATCGCTGGCGGCGGGGATCAGAAGAACGTCGTCGAACGTGATCCCGTCTTTAGCGAACTTGTGCGAATAATCGGTGTTAACCAAAGCTCATCACTCCTTCGAAAAAATTGATATGTGATTGCATTCTATTCTATATTTGATTCATTATACTAAAAATCGGGGCATATGTCAAGTTCCGCACCACCGTTTTCGCCTCAAAACCAATTGGCAAAATATCCAAAATTTTTATGCAAAAACGGGCGAGCGCCGCTTTAGTGGCCCTCGGATTTTCGCGTTTCCGCACATTTTCGCCGCCGGAAATCAACAAAAACTGCGCTATTGACTTTTTGTACGGCATATGGTAAAATATTCAGCGCAAGATCATACTTGCCGCTGTGACGAAATCGGTAGACGTAGCGGACTTAAAATCCGTGGGCGCGAGCCATGCCGGTTCGAGTCCGGCCAGCGGCACCAAAAATCCCGAATGCGTAGGCATTCGGGATTTTTTTGTTCCGTCGTTCCTTTTATGCATCCGAATTTTCGAGGTACCGGCATCATATAAAAAAGTGTCTCTTGATCTGCGAAGGCGGACAGCCGTACTGAGCTTTGAATGCCCGCGAAAAATACTTTTCGCTCGTAAAACCGCACGAAAGCGCGATCTCGCGGACCGAAAGCCGATCGGCGATCAGAAGCTCCAACGCCCGATTCATGCGCAGTTTGATCAGATACTGTTTCGGCGACTGTTCAAAATACCGGCGAAATTTTCTCTGCAGGCTCGATACGCTGATAAACTCATGCTCGCAGATCTCCTCAACGTCCAGTTGGGGGTCGCAGAAATGCGCATTGATGTACGCAACGCAGTCGGCAAAGGCCGTGTCGCCGACTGCGCCTTTTTTATCCTCCGCGATGGTTTCCATGATCTCGTAGAGGATGGATTTTGCATGATTCACAGAGTGCTTCCCGTTCCAGGCCTCCAACAGCTTCCGGAACAGGCTTTCGACGGCAACTGCGTTCTGCAGACAGATGCATTCCGCCTCGGCATAATTACAGTTCTCCAAATGCGCGACAATGATCTCGCTGCTTAAATATTCCACTCGGTACGGCACGTTTGCCGGAACAAAGAGAAGGTCTCCTTCCTTTACCGTGAAGTGTCTTCCGCATATTTCAAACTCGCCGACACCTTTGGTGCGGAACGAAAAAGATGCGTAAGGCCGTTCTTTTACCAGAATAGATCCGTTTTCCTGCACAAAATTTGCGACGCTGACAGGTTTGAACTCCAGTTCGTCAAAATGACAGATCACAGGCTTCCCTCCTCCCGGGTATATTATACCACACTGTGACTAAAAAGTACACTTTTTTGGTTTGAAATTCGGTTTTCGACAAAAGCGGATTATGCTATACTCTATACGGATAGCAAGACACATTCCGCACGTTTAAGGAGAGGAAATATATGGACAATCATTTCAAGGCAGAGGTTCTCAGCGCCGCAAAAAAAATCGGGATCGATCTGGTGGGGTTTGCCTCGAAAGCCAGATTTGAAAACGTCGACCCGCAGCACAATCCTTTTTCGATTTTTCCCGAAGCCAAAACGGTGATCATGGTCGGCAAGCGCATTTGCCGCGGTACGCTTCGCGGCATCGAAGAAGGAACGAACTTTACCGACTATCATATGTACGGCAGAAACTGGCTGGAGGACGAATTCCTTGCGGTCGCCGTTTACGATCTCGTGCGAATGATCGAAGACAACGGCTGGGAAGCCTGTCCGATCTTCCCGAATCCGTCCGAGCTCGGCCCGCAGGGTGTTTCGGTCGCCGACGGCCGTCCGGCCCCCAACGTATATCCCGATTTTAACTACGCCGCCGTTGCCTGCGGTCTCGGTGAGATCGGCATGAACGGTTTGTTCCTGTCGCCCGAATTCGGCTCGCGCCAGAGATTCCACATGATCCTGACCGACGCCGAGATCGAAGAATCGCCCCTGTTTGAGGGCAGCATCTGCGACGGCTGCGGCGAATGCGCCAAAAGCTGTCCGCTGGGTGCCATTGATATGCAGGACCCGATCGAAATCAACGTCTGCGGCAAGGTGATGAAGGTCGCCCGCATCGACTACGATCTCTGCCGCAGCTGCAAAAACGGTACGGAAGGAAACCGTATGCACGAATCCGGCAAGCCCGACCGGATTGCCGCGCTCTGCAACCGCAGCTGTATGTGCCATCTGGACGAGCAGCAGCGCACCGGAAACAAATTTGAAAATCCGTTCCGCACGAGAGATACCTGGAGCATCGGGGAAAATCGGAAATAGGGGTGCTCACCAATGAAATTGACTTCTCAAATGATCAAAGAAAAGGCAAAGGAATTGGGAATCGACGCGATCGGCATCGGCAATATCGACCGTTTTGACGGCGCGCCCTATCTGATGTCTCCGCGAACCTATTTTCCCAACGCCAAATCCGTGATCGCGGTCGCCATGCGCATCCCGCGCGGCACCTACCGTGGGATCGAAGAAGGTACCCATTGGCACAACTACACGTTCTATGCCTACAACAAATTAAACACGCTGTTCCGCCCGCGGCTCTCCTACGAGCTCTGCTGCTTCATCGAAGATCACGGTTGGGAAGCGGTCCCGCACTACCCGGCGGTCGCAGAGGGCAACGGCACGACCCGCGGTCCGGTCGGCGAGGGGCGCGTCCCCGGCGACGTAGCCTGCAGCGTGCGCATCATCGCAGCAGGCTGCGGCCTCGGCGAGCTCGGTTATTCCAAGGTGTTTCTCACCAAAGAATTCGGGCCGCGTGTGCGCCTTGGGCTGATCTTTACCGACTGCGAGCTGGAGCCCGACCCGATCATGGACACGGGCGATATCTGTCTGCATTGCGGCGCTTGTGTGCGTGATTGCCCGGGCAACGCGATCCCGCCGATCAAAAACAAAAAAAACCGGATCTACATCCAATACGGCGAAGAGAAAGAGGTTTGGTACGGCGACGTCAGAATGGGTCGCTGCACGCTGACGCATCACGGCCTCAACAACGAATGCTCGCCGTTTTTGAAAAAGGAATTCCCCAACATGGCCTTCGACGTCCGCAACAGCGAGATGACCGAAGAAGAGGCGTATATCCTCGCCTACACCGTGGCCGAGGGCTCCTGGTGGCGCAAGCCCGGAGGTAAGTCGGTTGTCGGGTATTACGATTATATGCTGAGCCACACGGGGTATTTTGCCATTTGCGGTGCCAAGGGCTGCATCCGCGCCTGCATGGACGCTTTGGAAAAGGCCGGCAGAGTGGAAAACAAATTCCACAACAAATTCTACCGCAAAAAAAGCTGGACGCTGCCCAACAAGCCGATCAAGGTTTCCGAAGGCGTCAACCCCTACCGCGAAGCCTATCTCGACGAAAAGTACCCGGGGATCCGCAAAAACGAATACAAAAAAACCGAGGATTGATCTCGCAAAAAGACGATTGCAAAAGGCAGTACCAAACAAGAAAACACGGAATCCGCCCATCAAGAAGCTTCTTGATGGGCGGATCGTTTTACGCCGGTCAAACAGCAGCTTTGGTGCAGATCGAGACTTGTTTCGGGGGCAATCCTTGGTGGCTTGTCCCCGAAACGGAACGAAGAGCTGCGCCAAAGCGGCGTTTGAACGGGCTGCGGTTTCTTGTTTGGTGCTGCCAAAAGCAATCGTCTTTTTTGATTTGAAACACTTCTATTATTCGATATACGACATCAGTTCCTTCGCCGATTCGACCGCGTACGCCGCGTAGATTTTCCGCATCGACGCAGGCAGACGGGATGTATTGAGCTCAAAGTTGAAGAGTCCCTCAAATCCCACGAGCGCCAGGCCGTGCATCGCGTCTTTCCACTCGACGTTTCCGGTAAAGGGCAGGATGTGCTCGTCGTCGATACCGCGGTTGTCGTTGACGTGGATCGCGGCCAGCCGTTTGCCGACGTACGCAAGCGCCTCGGACTGCTGCACACCGCTGATGTTCGCGTGGCCGAAATCCCAGCAAACGCGCATACCGAGCGCATCGGCGACCGCGCAGACCTCATCGGGCGACTGGCAGAAGCGGTGGACGTGCATCGCACCCGGGACGACGCGCATATTTTCCAGCGCGACCGTCAGCCCCACGCGCGCGGCGTGCTCGGCAAACGGGCCGAGCAGATCCATCACCATGTCGTACTGCTCCTTGTAGCGGTATTTCCGCATGGGCAGGGTCGTGGCATTTGGGTGCAGGACGGCGCAATCAAGCCCCAGCGCAACGGAAGCGTCGATTGCGCGGTGCATACGGGCCTTGAAGTTCTCCACGTCCGACATCCCGTCGTACGGGAGATGCCCCATTTCGCTCTTGATGCCGAGGATCTCGGTGTCTTTTAAGATCTGCTCCACCTGCGGACGCCACCCGTCCGAGGTCAGATCGAGCGTAGTCAGACGAAGATCGACCGCATCGAACCCGGCTTCTTTATAAAAACGGAAGGATTCCCGCACAAACGCGTTGACGTCGCCGCCGGGACTGCCGCACAGATTCGACGCTGTGCTGATCCGCAGTTTTTTCATAGCTGCACCTGCCTTTGTCCTTATTTGCGCGCGGAAATTGTGCGGTTTTATTATAATACAAGAGAAAGAACCTGTCAATGTGTTTTTAAAACACATTGTTACAGAAAAACAACATCATCCCCTCTCCTACCCTTGACCCAGCCTCTCTTTTCCGCTATAATAAGGGTACAATCTATCACCACTACGAGGAGGAATATCCCATGAACAAATATGCGAGATTCCGCTTTCAGCCCTGTTTGCCGTTGGGTGCCGACGGAAAGCGCGTGACCGGTTCGGCTGCGCACGCCAATCTTTCGCGCGAGGCCGCGACAGAAGGCATGGTTCTGCTCAAAAACAACGGTGCTCTGCCGCTCAAGGCCGGTGCAAAGGTCGCGCTTTTCGGCAAGGCTACCATTGAATACATCAAAGGCGGCGGCGGCAGCGGCGACGTGCACACGCTCTACGTCCGCAACATCTACGAAGGTTTTGCCGCCAAGGAAGCCGAAGGCAAGGTTTCGGTTTACATGCCGCTGGTCGACTTCTACAAGGAATACGTCAAGGCCGAAAGCGTTCACATCCCGACGCCCAAGCAGATCGACGCGACCTGGGACATCGTTAACGCGATGGAATTCTGCACGCTGCGCGACGACATGACCTACGACACCTTCGCCAGCATGCACGTGAAGGAACCGGCCGTTCCCGACGAACTGATCGCCGGCGCGGCGGAGTTCGCCGACACCGCGATTTTGACCCTCAGCCGTTTCTCGGCCGAAGGCGTTGACCGCAGACCGCAGGGCGGCGACTACTACCTCTCCGACCTTGAAAAAGACCTGATCGACAAGCTGGGCAAGGCGTTTAAAGACGTCGTGGTCGTGATCAACTCCGGCGCGACCATTGACTGCGAGTACCTCGCCGAAAACGACGACGTTTCCGCCATCCTCTTTGGCTGGCAGGGCGGCATGGAAGGCGGCTCGGCCGTGGCAGACCTGTTGGTCGGCGACGTCAACCCCTCGGGCAAAATGACCGACACGATCGCCAAATCCTACGACGTTTACCCCTGCAAAGACGAATTTTGGG
Organism: Oscillospiraceae bacterium; assembly: GCA_015067825.1. GTDB lineage: Bacteria > Bacillota > Clostridia > Oscillospirales > QAMX01 > QAMX01. Next base: position 16,573 of record SVLQ01000015.1, read on the forward strand.
AAAGCTTCCTCTTCCTCGACTACTCCGACGATATTTACGTCGGCTACCGCTACTTCGAGACGATCCCGGGTGCGAAGGATCAAGTGCGCTACCCCTTCGGCTACGGCCTCTCCTACACGACGTTTGCTTTCTCCGGCAAGGCCTGCCTCGCCTCCGAGGGCAAGATCATCGCCGTCGTCGACGTGAAAAACACCGGCGCGGTCGCGGGCAAGGAAGTTGTTCAGCTCTACTACTCCGCTCCGCAGGGCAAGCTCGGCAAGCCCGCGCGCGAGCTCGCCGCCTTTAAAAAGACCAAGCTGCTCGCTCCGGGCGAGAGCGAAACCATCGTTTTGAGCTTTCAAATCGACGATATGGCCAGCTTTGACGACCTCGGCAAGATCGCAAAATCGGCCTACGTTTTGGAAGAAGGCAGCTACGGCTTCTACCTCGGCACCTCCGTTGCCGACGCCGAAAAGCTGGCGTTCGAATACATCGTCGCCGAGCCGACCGTGGTCGCGCAGTACAAGAGCTGGTGCAAGCCCTTCAAGCTTGCCAAGCGTATGCTCGCCGACGGCAGCTTTGAGGCGCTGCCGATGGGCGAAGAGAGCTACTATTACGGCAAAAACGAGCCGACCGGTGCCAAAGCGCCCGAAAAGCCCGTGATGTTTGACGAAGTCGGCATTTCGATCTCGCTCGACGAATTTATCGCGCAGTTCACCGACGACGAGCTGATGAACTTCGTCGGTGGTCAGGCCCCGACGGGTGTCGCCAACACCGGCTGCTTCGGCGGCCTCAAGCGCCTCGGCATCCCGCCGATCCCCACGGCCGACGGCCCTGCGGGCGTGCGCCTGGAGCCCGAAACGGGCATTCCGACGACGGCGTGGCCGTGCGCGACGCTTTTGGCCTGCACGTGGAACACCGAGCTCGTCGAGCGCGTCGGCGCAGGCGGCGGTGCGGAACTCCGCGAAAACAACATCGGCATCTGGCTTGCGCCGGCGCTGAACATCCACCGCGACCCGCTCTGCGGCCGCAACTTTGAGTACTACTCCGAAGATCCGCTGATCGCCGGCAAGATGGCCGCGGCCATGACGCGCGGCGTGCAGTCGCAGAAGGCGGCGGTTTCGATCAAGCACTACGCCTGCAACAGCAAGGAAGCCAACCGCTACGACATCGACGCGCGCCTCTCCGAACGCGCCCTGCGCGAGATCTACCTGAAGGGCTTTGAGATCTGCGTGAAGGAAGCCGACCCGTGGACGATCATGTCGTCCTACAACCGCATCAACGGCCAGCACACCTCGGAAAGCTACGAACTGCTCACGGAGATCACCCGCAACGAATGGGGCTTTAAGGGCATGATCGAGACCGACTGGGGCGTGCACAACGATCCGGTCAAGGAAGTGCTCGCCGGCAACGACATGAAGATGCCCTGCGGTTACCCCGCCGAGCTGAAGGCCGGCATGGAAGACGGCCGCCTCACGCGCGCCGACCTCGAACTCTGCGTGAAACGTATCCTCGAAATGACCCTGAAGATGGCAGAATAAGAGAACGGGGCAGAGACAATCGTCTCTGCCTCGTTTTTTATCCGGATCGGCCACCGCCCTACGGCGCTCCGGCAACCATGCGGTTATAGGGGACGGGGCTCCCGTCCCGCACATACCGATCGCCGCGGATTCAGATTTTTCTACCCACAGCAGACTTTTCTTTTCCTCCGCAAAAAACCGCGCTTGTGTTAAAAACACAAGCGCGGTTTTTATTCGTTTTTTGCTTATTTGAAATATGCGACGCCGGCTTCGAAGATCGGCTGGAACTTGTTGCCGGGGATGTTGCGGCCGACGAGGTCGCCGCGGCGTTCGGTGTGGCCCATCTTGCCGAGCACGCGGCCGTCCGGGCTGGTGATACCTTCGATGGCAAAGAGGCTGCCCGGCGGGTTGGAGCCGGTTTCCATCGACGGATTGCCGGCGTTGTCGACGTACTGGAAGGCGATCTGACCGTTTTCGATCAGACGCTTCAAGGTGGCTTCATCGGCGGCAAAGCGGCCTTCGCCGTGGGAGATCGGGATCATATGCTCTTCGCCGAGTTCGCAGAGGGCGAGCCACGGAGACTTGACCGAGGCGACGCGCGTGCGGACGTAGCGCGAACGGTGGGCGCCGATGGCGTTGTAGGTCAGCGTCGGGCAGGAGCCGTCGACGTCGCGGATCTCACCGAACGGGACGAGACCGAGCTTGACGAGCGCCTGGAAGCCGTTGCAGATACCGAGCGCGAGACCGTCGCGGTTTTTGATCAGGTCGTTGGTCGCGTCGCGGAGAGCCGGGTTACGGAAGAAGGACGCGATGAACTTACCGCTGCCTTCCGGTTCGTCGCCGCCGGAGAAGCCGCCGGGGACGATGAGCATCTGCGCGCGTTTGACCGCCGCCACGAGCGTATCGAGCGATTCGGCCAGCATCGACGAAGTGAGGTTACGAACCAGGATCGTTTCGGCGATACCGCCGGCGCGTTCGACGGCGCGAGCGGTGTCGTATTCGCAGTTGGTGCCCGGGAAGACCGGGATGACCGCGGTGGGCTTGGCGCATTTGATGAGCGGACGGGCGGTGTTGCGTTCGGCCCATGCGACGGGCTTGGCCTCACCGTTGACCGGTTCGGAGACCGGGAACACGTTGGCGAGCGTGCCTTCCCAGTTTTTCTTCAGCGTTTCGAGCTCGACGTCCGGACAGCGGCGCATCGTGATCTTCGCGTCGGCCAGGGTTTCGCCGATGACGACCGCGCCTTCGAGCGCTTCGTCGGTTTCGGCGATGATCGCGCCGTAGTTGACGCGGCAGATCTCGAAGATATCGATGTCTTCGCCGAGGGCAAAGCCGATATCGTTACCGAAGCCCATCTTGGCGACGGCTTCGCCGATGCCGCCCGAGGTGAGGGCGTAGGCCGATTTGATCTTGCCGGCCTTGACGTATTCGTGGTAACGCGCCCAGGTGTTGCGGACGGCCGAGAAGATCGGCAGGCCGTTTTCATCGGTGGGAGCGGCAAACAGGCAGATTTTGCTGCCCGCGGACTTGAATTCGGGGGTGACGAGGTCGCTCGCATCGGCCGTAGCGACGGCGAAGGAGACGAGCGTCGGCGGGACGTCGAGGTCTTCAAACGAGCCGGACATCGAGTCTTTGCCGCCGATGGAGGCCACGCCGTAGCCGATCTGTGCGCTCAGGGCGCCCAGCAGCGCGGAGACCGGTTTGCCCCAACGGGAAGCGTCGTCGCGCAGGCGTTCGAAGTATTCCTGGAAGGTGAGATAGGCTTTATCGATATCGCAGCCGGCAGCGGCGAGCTTGGCAAGCGATTCCGTGACCGCGTAGACGGCGCCGGCATAGGGGTTTTGCTCGGAGGCGTAGGGGTTGAAGCCGTAGGCCATGACCGAACAGGTCGTGGTTTCGCCTTCGACGACGGGCAGCAACGCCGCCATCACCTGCGTCGGCGTGAGCTGGTTCTTGCCGCCGAACGGCACCATGACCGAGGCCGCACCGATCGACGAGTCGAACATTTCGACCAGACCGCGCTTGGAGCAGATATTCAGGTCGGCGACCAGCGCTTCCAGACGCTTGGCCGGGCCGCCGCAGACGTGCGGGAATTCGCAGTTGGCTGCCGGCAGATCCGGGATCGCAAACGAGGCGTTTTTGGGCGCGCCGTTGGAGTTGACGAATTCGCGGGAGAGGTTGACGATCTTTTCGCCATTGAGTTCCATCACCAGGCGCGGCAGCTCGGTGACTTCGGCGACCAGGCTCGCCTCAACGTTTTCTTCGGCGGCAGCCGCGAGGATCGCGTCGACGTCTTCGGGGGCGACGACGATCGCCATGCGTTCCTGCGATTCGGAGATCGCAAGCTCCGTGCCCGAAAGGCCTTCGTACTTCTTCGGCAGGTTGTTCAGGTTGATCTTCAGACCGTCGGCGAGTTCACCGATGGCGACGGAAACACCGCCGGCGCCAAAGTCGTTGCAGCGCTTGATGCGGCGGGAAACTTCGGGGTTGCGGAAGAGACGCTGAAGCTTGCGTTCTTCGGGCGGGTTGCCCTTTTGGACTTCGGCACCGCAGACGGAGAGAGAGGCCGTGCTGTGGCTCTTGGACGAGCCGGTCGCGCCGCCGCAGCCGTCACGGCCGGTGCGGCCGCCGAGCACGACGACAACGTCGCCCGGGGCGGGTTCTTCGCGGCGGACGTTGGCCTCCGGCGCAGCGCCGACGACAGCGCCGATCTCGAGGCGCTTAGCGACGTAGCCGGGGTGGTAGATCTCATCGACAAAGCCGGTGGCAAGGCCGATCTGGTTGCCGTAGGAGGAGTAGCCGCGGGCAGCGGTCTTGGTCAGGCGGCGCTGCGGCAGCTTGCCGGCAAGGGTCTCGTTGAGCGGTTTGCGCGGGTCGCCGGCACCGGTGACGCGCATCGCCTGATAAACGAACGATCTGCCCGACAGCGGGTCACGGATCGCGCCGCCGAGGCACGTTGCCGCGCCGCCGAACGGTTCGATTTCGGTCGGGTGGTTATGGGTCTCGTTTTTGAAGAGGAGCAGCCAATCCTGTTCCTCGCCGTCGACAACGGCCTTGACCTTGACGGTGCAGGCGTTGATCTCGTCGGATTCGTCGAGATTCTTGAGCACACCGCGCTTTTTGAGCGCTTTGGCACCGATCGTGGCGATATCCATCAGCGTGACCGGGCGGGTATCGGCCTTTTCGCCGTAGACCTCGCGGCGCAGCGCAAGGTAGGCGTCGAACGCCTCGGCGACGACTTCGTCCTCGATGCCGTCGACGGAGAGACGGGTGAGGAAGGTCGTGTGGCGGCAGTGGTCGGACCAGTAGGTATCGAGCACGCGCAGCTCCGTGATCGTCGGGTCGCGTTTTTCGGTATCGCGGAAATAGGCCTGCAGGAAGTTGAGGTCGGCGGCGTCCATCGCCAGGCCGTAGGTCGTGACGTACTTGGCGAGCTCTTCGCCTTCGAGCGAAATAAAGCCCGTCAGTGTTTCGACCGGGGCGGGTGCGCCGTATTCGGCCGCCAGCGTCGCCGGTTTTTCCAGCGCGGCTTCGCGGCATTCGACCGGGTTGATCAGCCAGTTGCGGCAGGCAGCGAGGTCGGCATCCGACAGTTCACCGCGGAAAACGTACACGCGCGCGTAGGCAGCCTGCGGACGGTCACCGCCCGACATGAGCTGGATGCACGCGGCGCACGAGTCGGCGCGCTGATCGTACTGACCGGGCAGCGATTCGACCGCCAGAATGCGGCAGTTGCCTTCCGTCGCCGCTTCCGGCAGTTCGTCGACAAAATAGTCGTCGCACTGCGGTTCGGCGAACACGTTTTTGCAGGCCGCCGCAAACGTCTCGGCCGAGAGACCTTCGACGTCGTAGCGGTTGTAGATATCGACGCTTTCCAGCGCCTTGAGCGAGAGAAGCTCGGTCAGATCGCGGTAGAGCGCGTTGCGTTCCGAATCGAACCCGGGCTTTTTCGTGACGTAGCATCTGTAAACAGCCATGTTGACTCCCTTTATCTTCCGTTAAATTTGGCGGATCCGGCAGGGCCGGAAACCGCAGTTTGAGCATACTTTTGAGCTTACTAATATTTTATCGAAAATTTGCCGTTTTGTCAACGCAAATACGGTATAACTTATCGCGTGTTTTGCCAAAATACCTTGTATGAAGTGTTGTATTCGATGCAAAAAAGGTGATATCGCCGCGGCCATCACCGGCTTGGCGGCAGGATTTGTCAACGGTCTGCTCGGTGCGGGCGGCGGCATGATCCTCGTGCCGATGCTGCACCTTTGGTGCGGGCTTGACGAAAAAGAGGCGTGTGCGACCTCGGTGGCCGTCGTCGCGCCGATGTGTGCGCTGTCGGCGATCCTCTATTTTGCCGGCGGCAGCGCGTGGCCGCCGCAGACGCTTTGGTACTGCGCGGGTGGTTTGGCAGGCGGTTTTTTCGGCGGGCTGTTGCTCGGAAAGTTGCCGACGGTTTGGCTGATGCGCGGGTTTTCGGGGTTGATGATCGTGGCCGGGATACGGCTTTTGACGTAGCGAAGGAGGCAGAATGAGCGGAGTTTGGGCAGTCGTTGTCGGAGCGGCGACGGGGATCTTGAGCGGAATGGGGATCGGAGGCGGCACGCTGCTGATGCTTTGGCTGTTGTTTGCCGCCAAAGCCGATCAGCTCGCCGCGCAGGGGTTGAACCTCGTCTACTTTCTGCCGACGGCCGCCGCCGGGCTCGTTTCGCATATCCGCGCCCGCCGCATCCGTCTGCGCGTCTTTCTCCTCTGCGCCGGGTTCGGGCTCGCGGCGGCGTTTGCCGGCAGCAGGCTGGCGCTTGCGATCGAAACGGCGTGGCTGCGAAAAATCTTCGGCGGGCTGCTGATCGGATCAGGCGTCGCACAGTTCGTGCGGGCGAAGAAAGATTGACGGAAGGACGTACGGGAGGCTGATAAAAACCAATCTTGCGGCGGTGGGTATGTGCGGGAGGGCACAGAGGCCCTCCCCTACAGAGATACGGTTACCGACACGCCGTAGGGCGGGGGCTTGCTCCCGCCGTTTTCACGGGTGGAGGAACCTTACCGTGCGGCGGTGGGTATGTTTCGGGAGGGCGCGGTGGCCCTCCCCTACGGTGAATGGTAAGGTCTGCAGCGGCGTCGTACCGTGCGGTGGCAGAATGTGCAGGACGGGAGACCCTTCCCCTACCACGGCGTGGTAGATAACACATCGTAGGGCGGGGGGCTTGCTCCCGCCGTTTTTGCGGGTGGAGGAACCTTACCGTGCGGCGGTGGGTATGTTTCGGGAGGGCGCGGTGGCCCTCCCCTACGGTGTACTGGTAAGGTCGGCAACACGCCATAGGGCAGGCCTCCGTGTTTCGATCCATATCATCTGCCTTCAGGCAAGCGCGAAAAAGAGCCGATACGGAACTTCCGTATCGGCTCTTTGCTATGCATTTGGTTTATTTCGCGTAGTCGACGGCGCGGGTCTCGCGGATCATGCTGATCTTGATCTGGCCGGGATATTCGAGATCGTTTTCGATCTTCTTGGCCAGGTCGCGGGCGAGCAGGACCATGTTGTCGTCGCTGACCTCTTCGGGCTTGACCATGATACGAACTTCACGACCGGCCTGGATGGCGAACGAACGCTCAACGCCCGGGAACGAGTTGGACAGTTCTTCCAGACGTTCGAGGCGGCGGATGTAGGCCTCGAGGTTTTCGCGGCGGGCACCCGGACGGGCGGCCGAGATATCGTCGGCAGCGTCGACGATGAGGGCGATCAGCGAGTGCGGCTCGACATCGCCGTGGTGCGCTTCGATCGCGTGGATGACTTCGTTGTTTTCCTTGAACTTGCGGGCAATGTCGACACCGATGGTGACGTGCGTGCCTTCGACCTCGTGGTCAACGGCCTTGCCGATGTCGTGGAGCAGACCGGCGCGCTTGGCCAGCGTCGTGTCGACGCCGAGCTCGGCGGCCATGTGGCCGGCGAGGTGCGCGACTTCGATCGAGTGGCGCAGGACGTTCTGGCCGTAGCTGGTGCGGTAACGCAGGCGGCCGAGGATCTTGATCAGTTCGGGGTGGACGCCGTGGACGCCGGCCTCAAAGACCGCGCGTTCGCCTTCGGACTTGATCGTCTGTTCGACTTCCTTGCGGGCCTTGGCGACCATTTCTTCGATGCGGGCCGGATGGATACGGCCGTCGGCGATGAGCTTTTCCAGCGTCTGGCGGGCGATCTCGCGGCGGATCGGGTCGAAGCACGACAGCGTGATCGCTTCGGGCGTATCGTCGATGATGAGGTCGACGCCGGTGGCGGTTTCGATCGCGCGGATGTTGCGGCCTTCGCGGCCGATGATGCGGCCCTTCATCTCGTCGTTGGGCAGCGGAACGACCGAAACGGTCGCCTCGGTGACGTAGTCGGACGAGCATTTCTGGATGGCCAGCGAGATAATTTCCTTCGCCTTTTTGTCGGCGTCTTCGTGCAGGTTGGCTTCGATGTCGCGGAGCTTGACGGCCATGTCGTGGCGGGCCTCAACTTCAACCGTCTGCAGGATGAAGGCCTTGGCTTCTTCCACGGTGTAGCCGGAGATGCGTTCGAGCATTTCCATCTGGCTCTTCTTGATGACGTCGGCTTCTTCGAGCTTCTTTTCGGCTTCGCGGATCTTTTTGTTCAGGGTTTCTTCTTTTTTATCGACGTTGTCGAGCTTCTTGTCGAGCGTTTCGTCCTTCTGGGCCAGGCGGCGTTCCTGCTTCTGCAGTTCGGCGCGGCGTTCCTTGATTTCGCGCTCCTGCTCGTTGCGGTTCTTGAGGATCTCTTCTTTCGCTTCAATCAGCGCTTCGCGTTTTTTGGCTTCTGCGGTGCGGATGGCTTCGTTCAGGATGCGGCGGGCTTCTTCTTCGGCGCTGCCGATCTCTTTTTCACCGACCTTGCGGCGGTAGAGGACGCCGAGGAAAAATCCGAGAGCCAGCCCGACGATCGCGGCAACGGCAGGCAGACCGTACTTCAAAAACAATTCCATGAAATAAAAAAACACCTCTCTTATGTTCGTTATGAAAGAAACGGAGAGAGGTTTTCTATATAATCCGACCCGACAAAGCGATCGGACGATTTTATGATATTTTACATTTTAAGCGCGATGCTTTTCTGTATGGTAATAACTCCAAACAAATTTTTATACGCAAAGCGAAAGCCTGAAAATTATCAAAAAAATATATAAAAAACACTGACTCCGAAAGCAAAAAGCGGATTCCGGGTTCAAAAAAGAACCAGAAAACGGCTGTCAGACCCACCGTCCGGCCTCCACCTACCATTCATACATATATATTTTACCGTCGTTCTGCCGATTTGTCAAGGTTTTTAGACGCTTTTTTTCGGATATTTTTCACGGAAACGCCTGTTTTGTCGGTGAACGGGTACGGCTTTCGTCGGCGAATCTGCCGTTTTTTTGTATTTTTCGATGTGATTTTGTTGACAAGGACGGTTTTTTGTGCTATCATTTTAGTGCAATAAATTAAAAAAACAAAAACTCCGAGGCACGCCTCTGCCGGGGCGTGCCTCGTCCGAACTTCAAAAAGAAAGGTAGATTCGATGAATTTCTTCGGAGACAGTCTTTCGGAAACGCTTTCTTATATCGGCTCGATCATGCCGTCGCTGTTGGACGGCTTGTGGATCACGCTGCAGCTCTTTCTTCTGACGCTCGTGATGGCGGTCCCGCTGGGGTTGCCGCTTTCCCTCGGCAGCATCTGCCGCTTCCTGCCGCTGCGCTGGCTGTGCAAGACCTACATTTGGATCTTCCGCGGCACACCGCTGATGCTGCAGCTGTTTTTCTTTTATTTCTTCCTGCCCATCGCCTTCGACATCCGCCTCGACAGTTTTCCCACGGCGGTCATCACCTTCGTTTTGAACTACACGGCCTACCTCGCCGAGATCTACCGTGGCGGCATTGAGAGCATCGACCGCGGTCAGTACGAAGCCGCGCAGTCACTCGGTCTCAGCCGCACGCGCACGATGCTGGGCATCATCATCCCGCAGACGGTCAAGCGCGTTTTGCCGCCGGTTGCCAATGAAGCAATCACGCTGGTCAAGGATACCGCCCTCGTCTACGTCATCGGCGTCGGCGAACTGATGAAGGCCTCCAAGGGTGCGGTCAACCGCGACTCCAACGTCATGGCCTACTTGATCGCCGCGCTGATCTACCTCGCCTGCACTTTCCTGCTGACGATGGTTGCGCGGCGTTTGGAAGCGCGTTTCTCGCGCTACGAGGCGACGGCAACAGCTGTGAAGAAGCATGAAAAGCGCCGGCTCTTTGGCTCGGCCGCGAGAAAAGAGAGGTGAGCGGCATGGAAACCGTTTTGACAATGCGCAACATCCACAAACGCTTTGCCAACTGCACGGCGCTGGCAGGTGTTGACCTGTCCGTGCAGAAGGGTGAGATCGTCGCCATCATCGGGCCTTCGGGTTCGGGCAAGTCGACGCTCTTGCGCTGCATCAACTCGCTCGAGCGCGTCAGTGCCGGTGAGATCATCGTCAACGGCGAAACGCTGGTGACGACCGACGAGCAGGGCAAGGTAATCTACCCCAAGGACAAAGAAATTCGCCGTATCTGCACGGAAACCGGCATGGTTTTCCAGCACTTCAACCTCTTCCCGCACATGACGTGCGTGCAGAACATCAGCTACGCGCCGATCCGCGTCAAGGGTCAGCCAAAAGCCGAAGCCGAGGCGCGTGCGCACCAACTGATGGAAATGGTCGGGCTCAAGGGCAAGGAGAACGCGTATCCCGCGCAGCTCTCCGGCGGCCAAAAGCAGCGCGTTGCGATCGCCAGAGGTCTCGCGATGGATCCCACGCTGATGCTCTTCGACGAGCCGACAAGTGCGCTCGACCCCGAAATCACCGGCGAGGTGCTCGCCGTTATGCGCAAGCTGGCCGAAGCAAAGACGACGATGCTCGTTGTCACCCACGAAATGGGCTTTGCCCGCGAGGTCGCTTCCCGCGTGATCTTCATGGATCAGGGGCACATTGAAGAAGAAGGCGATCCCGCCGAGCTCTTTTCCAACCCCAAAAGCAAGCGCCTGCAGGCGTTTCTGGCCTCGACGCTCACCATTTGAACCGGCAGTTTGTGCCTGTCCGTTTTTTTGGCGGACAGGCACATTTTTCGGCGATTTTCGTTTTCTTTCCGCCGGATCTATGATATAATAAAGAAGAAATCAGATGACAACGGAGGCTAAGGTATGGCTGACGCAACAGTGACGATTCACACCGCTGACGGCGCGGTGCGTGTATGCCGTGCACCCATGGGCAGTACGCTGTTATCGGTCTGCGCACAGCAGTCGCTCATGGTCGAGGCTCCCTGTGGCGGCAGCGGAAAATGCGGAAAGTGCCGCGTTGCGGCCACGGGCAGGCTCTCGCCGCGCACGACGGAGGAAGCGGCGTTGCCGGAAGGCGAACGGCTCGCGTGCCTTGCACGCGTTGCGGGCGACTGCGAAGTCCGATTGGGACAGCGGCAGACGATGCACGTGGAGACCGCCGGGCTGCGCCGCACATGGCAGCTCGCGCCTTGGGCCGATCCGAAGCTGGGTGCGGCCATCGACATCGGCACGACGACGGTCGTTGTCTACCTCTATGATCTTTCTTCCGGCGAGCAACTCGCCGTTTTGGGTGCAGAAAACCGCCAGCGAACCTTTGGCGCCGACGTGATCTCCCGCATCACCTATTCCATGACCGACCCCGAAGGGCTTGCACGCCTCAGCACGGTGATCCGCACTGAGCTCACCGAGCTGCTCCAAACCGCCGCCGCACGCGCCGGACGGAGCACCGACGAGATCACCTGTGCGACCGTTGCCGGCAACACCGTGATGGCCCACCTTTTCGCCGGACTTTCTCCGGCCGGGCTTTCCAAGCTGCCTTTTGCGCCCGAAACACTCTTCGACGATTCGTTTTCCGCCGATCCGGCGTGGCTGGGGCTCGCCCCGACCGCCAAGCTCCGGATTCTGCCGGCGATCTCCGCTTTCGTCGGCGGCGATATTTCGGCCGCGGCACTCGCGGTATCGCTGCACGAAGCAACCGAACCGACGATCCTCCTCGACATCGGCACCAACGGCGAGATGGCACTTGCCGTGAGCGGCCGCATCCTTTGCTGCGCGACGGCTGCCGGGCCGGCCTTTGAAGGCGCGGACATCGAATGCGGCATGAGCGGAACGGACGGCGCGATCGACGCGGTGCGCCTTGCCGATGGTAAGCTCGCCTTCACCGTAATCGGCGGCGGAGAAGCCGTCGGGCTCTGCGGCTCGGGTCTGATCGACCTGTTGGCCGCGCTCCTCGCCCTCGGTGCAGTCGACGAGACCGGCCGTTTGCTGCCGCCCGACGAAGCCCCCGATGCTGCACTTCCTTATCTGAAAGAAACCGACGACGGCGACGTGATCTGCGCGCTGACCGAAACGGTTTTCGTGACTGAGCGCGACGTGCGCCGCCTGCAGCTCGCCAAAGCCGCGATCGCCGGCGGAATCGCCACTCTGCTCGACGAAGCCGGGCTCACGCCCGCAGACGTCGGAACCGTCTGTATTGCCGGCGGATTCGGCGCACATCTCAACCCGGAAAGTGCTGCGGCGATCGGCCTCTACCCCGCGGAATGGCGCGGCCGCGCCAATGCGGTCGGCAACGCTGCCGGTGCCGGTGCATCCGCCGCACTCTGCTCATCCGCCGCGCTCGCCACGCTCTACGCCCTCGCAAATTCGATGCAGACGCTTGAGCTCTCGGCCGACCCGCGGTTTACCGAATACTACGTTGAAAACATGATGTTTTAGGGATCCGCTGCGACAGGACTTTCACACGCCTATCCCGCCGAAAAAACAGATTGATTTTGTTTTGCAAGTATTTATGATTACCGATATTCTATATTTTGGGAGGTCAGAACTATGTCCAGCTACGTCACCCGCAAAACGCCGGGCGATACCGCGTGGTTCACGCGTGACCGTTTCGGCATGTTCATCCACTGGGGGCTTTACGCGCTCCCCGCCCGCCACGAATGGATCAAGAACAGAGAATGCATTCCGGAAGAAAAATACCAGCGCTACTTCGAGCATTTTGACCCCGACCTCTACGATCCCAAAGAATGGGCAAAGCAGGCGCGCGAGGCCGGCATGAAATACGCCGTCCTGACGACCAAGCACCACGAGGGCTTCTGCCTGTTTGACAGCGCCTACACCGACTACAAGGCCACCAACACCAAAGCCGGCCGCGACCTCGTGCGTGAATTCGTCGACGCCTTCCGCGCGGAGGGCCTGCGCGTCGGGTTCTACTACTCGCTGATCGACTGGCATCACCCGCACTTCACGATCGACATGCTCCATCCGCGCCGCGACGATCCCGACGCGTTTGAACAGAACAAGGGCCGCGATATCCGCATTTACGCGCAGTACATGCGCGATCAGGTGCGCGAGCTGCTGACGAACTACGGCAAGATCGACGTCCTCTGGTTCGACTTCTCCTATCCGAAGCACCACGGCGAAGGCGACCGGGCATGGATGCGCGGCAAGGGCAAGGCCGAATGGGAATCCGAAGAGCTGATCGCGCTGGCGCGCGAGCTGCAGCCGGGCATCATCATCGACAACCGCGCCGAGCTGGAGCAGGATCTTTGGACGCCCGAACAGCGCCAGCCGCTGGAATGGGTGCGCCACGAAAAAACGGGCGAGCTCGTTGTTTGGGAGGCGTGCCAGACCTTCTCCGGTTCGTGGGGCTACCACCGCGACGAAACGACGTGGAAATCGCCGGAAATGCTGATCCGCATGCTCGTCAACACCGTCTCCTGCGGCGGGAATCTTTTGATGAACGTCGGCCCCACCGCCCGCGGCTACTTCGACCACCGCGCCGAGGCCGCTCTGAAGGTCTATGCCGACTGGATGAAATACAACAGCCGCTCCATCTACAACTGCACGATGGCCGAGCCGGAGTTTGAAGCGCCGATCGACTGCCGCCTGACGCAGCCCGTTGACGACGAGAAGCGCCTGTACGTCCACCTGCTCGCCTATCCGTTCCGTTTCCTCATCCTGCCCAAAATGGCCGGAAAGGTGCGCTACGCGCAATTTTTGCACGACGCGAGCGAGCTTTTGTTTGAAGACATGGAAAACGGCGACCTGCGCATCCAGTTGCCGCCGATCAAGCCGGATATGATCGTCCCCGTCGTCGAGCTCTTCCTCGAATAAAAAACTCCCGGCTGAAACCGACAGTTTTGACCGTTGAAAGGAAGCATCACATGACCAACAACGACTTTTTGACAACGCTGCTCTCCCGCCGCAGCATCCGCACCTTCACCGACCGCGCGATCGACCGCGCCGATTTGGAAGCAATTGTCGCGGCGGGCAAATGCGCCCCCAGCGGCCGCAACCGCCATTCCCGCCGCTTAACCGTGATCACCGATCCCGCAAAAATCGCCGCACTCGCCAAGGTGCTCGGCGCCGAGCTCGGCAACGACGCGTATGATTTCTACCGTCCCGCCGCCCTGATCCTCGTTTCCGACGCGGATGGCAACCACCTCGCAATCGAAGACTGCGCCTGCGCGCTGACGCAGATCTTTGCCGCCGCCCATTCTTTGGGCATCGGCTCGGTTTGGATCAACCAGTTCAAAAACCTCTGTGGCCGCCCCAACGTGCGCGCTGCGCTGGATACGATCGAAATGCCCGCCGACCACTGCGTTTGGGGCTGCGCCGCCCTCGGCTATGCCGCCGCGCCCAACACGGCTCCGCAGGGCGAAGATTCCGTTTGCTGGCTGTAAATCGCAAAAAAATAAGGCTGTCTTTGAGACAGCCTTATTTTTTGGATATTTTATTCTTCTGCGAGGGAAAACCGATTTTTGCCAAGGGCCTTGGCGCGGTAGAGCGCGTTGTCGGCGGATTCATAGAGCGCCTCGAACGTACTGCCGTTTGCCGGGAACAGGCTGATGCCGAAGCTGACCGAAAGATCGGCGCTCTCGTAGTGTTCGCAGATCATGCGGCAGACATTCAGCAGGGTTTCCGCCTTTTCGAGCACTGCCACGGGATGCGGGATATTTTTCATCAGAATGAAAAACTCATCGCCGCCGATGCGGCCGACCACGTCGCCTTCGCGGAAGCATTTTTTCAGCCCCTGCGCCATGGTGACCAAAAATTCGTCGCCGGTCTGGTGACCGCGCGTGTCGTTGATGGTTTTGAAATTATCGACATCGATCATGAAGAGCGCGTGCTGCGCATCGCTGCGTTCGACGATTTCGCGGCGGATCTTGCGGATCGTCGTCGCGCGGTTGAAAAGTCCGGTCATCTCATCGAGCTCGGCCGCACGCTGCAGCTCTTCGGCCTCCTGTTTGCGCGCATGGATATCGCGCAGCGACCAAACCGCGCAGGAATGGCCGGTTTCGGGGTCGACAACGAACGAAATATGCGCCTGCGTCCACATAACCGCACCACTCGGCATCCGGCGCTGATATTCCAGCGTGAGATCCCGCGCACCGTCGCCGCAGAGCTCCAGCATTGTCTCGCGCGTGACCGAACGGAAAAACTGCTTTGCCCGGGTGTCGTTGGGATCGGCAATACAGCTGCGCGCGTTTTCGAGAAATTCGTCGATCGTGCCGTGCAGCGTGATGACATGGCCGCCGACGTCGTGGCTTTGGTGGCGGATGACGCGCCATTCGGTGATGTCCATAAAGAGCGCGGCATAGGTATCCTCCGGGAGCTCGAAGAGATAGCGGAGCTCCTGTTGGTAGCGCTGCCACGAGAGATATTCGCTCGTGACATCGCGCGAGATGCCCATGATCCCGAGCTGTTCACCCGTCGAATCGTGGAGGATATATTTGGACGTACGACTGTAGCGCGGATGGCCCTTGTCGTCGTTGAGCGGTTCGATGTAGTCAACGAGGTCGGTGTCGGTCTCAAAAAGACGGCGATCATCGTCGGTATAGCGTTTGGCAAGCTCGGCACTTTCAAAAATCTCAAAATCCGTGTGCCCAATGATCTCGGCGGCATCTTGTTTTCCCACCATCCGCACAAACGGTTGGGACACCGCGGCATAAATGCCATCCACGGTTTTGACAAAAATCATGTCCTCCGTATTTTTCAGCAACGCTTGAAACGCCGACAGCAAAAACGAATGCGCTTTTTCACTTTGATTCTGTTTTGCAAAAATCTCACGATACACGCAAGTATCACCGTTCCCTTTCTGCGTCCGGCACACAAATTCGTTTGTCACCAGACAATCGAACGATATTATTTTAACGCGTTTACAAAGAAAATACAAGTCTTCTTTTTTTAAATTTCTCAAAAAATCCCGTACCGCATTTTCTGCGATACGGGATTTTTCATTGGTTTATGCGCGTTCGAGGCCGTGGAAAATGATCTCTTCGAGGTCGGCCATGGTCACGCCGCCGGGTTCGCCGGTTTCGGTGAGAATGCCGTGGTAGCGGCCGAGCCAGTAGGGCATATTGAGGTTATAGGTCGAGGCAAGGATAATCCGCTCTCCGAACGGATCGTTATAGCCGCCCGTCGTCGCGTACACACTGCTGCCGCTGCTGCCGCGTTCGTCAAGCGGAAGAGCGCAGGGCGTATCTTCATCGTACCAGAGCGTTTCGGTTTTGGCAAAGGTGCCGGGGCGGTCGGTATTGTCCATGAAGTTCCAGCGCGGCGTTGCCGGGAAGTGGGTGAGCTGCCAGGCGAGCATTTCGCCGCAGGTGCGGCCGAAGGCATCGCGCATCGTCTCTTCCGGATGCAGGAGCTGCCACACGAGCATCCACTCGACGTCGCGGGAGTGGCTGAGGAATTTCCACCAGCTCGCCGCACCCGCGCGGTATTTTTCCACCAGAACCGGATCGGTCTCGAGCTGGCTGAGGGTATAGTAGGCGACGGCACCCATGCGGATGTCGGAATAATTGGTCACGTCGACGAGGTTGCGGAAGGTCTCGGTTTCGTCGAGCTCTTTTCCGGCTTCCGCCCAGACGATCTTCACGTACCGGTCGTAGTATTCCCCGAGCAGATCGGCGTAGCGGTACGGCTCTTCGAGGGCGAGCTTCCGATAGACCTCTTCCCACTGCGGATCGCCGGTCACGTAGGCGGCAACCTTGAAGCACTGCAGGAGGATCGCCGCACTCAGCGGCGCATCGCTGAAGCCGTAGCTGCCTTTGTTCATGTAGTAGCTGCGGTTCATGCGCGCCCACGAGGTCGGCTGACCGCCGCAGTCGGTGTGGCAGAAATCGTTGTCGGCGAGATGCTTGGCATGGCGGGCGGCGATGACGCGGATCAGCTCGGCGAGTTCTTCGTCTTCGGGGCCGAGGATATCGTAGGCGAGGTGCCAAACGGCGTAGTGCGCGACGAGTTCGTCGTTGGAGGTGTCGCAACGGTAGAAAACATCCGTATCGGCAAAGCCGCAGTCGGTGTAGAGATGGGCAAGGCGCGCAGGGACTTCCATCGAGCTGTCGATTCGGTGCATCGGCGGGATATCGTCGCCCTTCCACGATTCCGACGGAATGCGCACGGAGATCAGCTTGCCTTCCGGCGTGGCCATTTTCTTCAGGTACACGTTGCCAGAAAAGC
Organism: Oscillospiraceae bacterium; assembly: GCA_015067825.1. GTDB lineage: Bacteria > Bacillota > Clostridia > Oscillospirales > QAMX01 > QAMX01. The sequence continues at coordinate 33,576 of SVLQ01000015.1, forward strand.
TCGGCATATCGTCGGCGCTGTCGACGTGGTAGGTGCGGGCGATATAGCCCTCGACGTTTTTAAAAACGATCTCCGGCATGGCGTTGGTTTCGACCCAATCTTCGGGGACGGCGGGCGTCGGGGTATACTCGACCAGTCCGGTCGGGCCGTTTTCCGGCACGCCGACGTCGGGATTGCCGCCGCGCTTCAGGTAGGTTTTGGAAGATTTGTTCGTGCCGGGGTCGTTGTAGCGCACGAGCGACGGAACCGTGCCCTTCCAGCCGGGAATATAGGCGAGGAGGAGGCAGGCTTCGGTCCAGAGAGTCGCCAGCTCTTTGGCGCGACGAATTTCTTCGGCCGAGGCTTTGCCCTCATCGCGCAGAACGGCATAACGCGCGAGGTCGCCCATCGCAAATAGACCCGTCCAGAGGCCATCGTTGTCGGAGTGCTTGCCCATGAAGGTCTGGTATTCCGGGTGGTAGATGCCACCGCTGAGCATACCGCGGCGGGACATATACTTCGCGTTGAGCTCGCTCATCAGCTCCGCCTTTTTTTCGACCGACATCGCGCGCATGGCGATATGGGAGAGGCCGGTTTCGGAGAGCACCCAGACACCGTTATCGCCGTCGGACGCGACCGCCTTGACCGCGTTGTCGCAGACGTAGGCTGTTGCGCGGAACGCGAGCACCCGGTCGAGCGGTTCGGCGTTTTCGGGGTCGAGCAACCAAAGACCGCTATTCGTACCGATCCAAAGCTTTTTGCCGTCGCGGACGGCACAGGTGACGTCGGCGGGCGCGATATACGCCGGGAGCAGCGCAAGCTCGGCTTCGGTGAGGGAGACGGCGGGGGTGGCGCGGAGCTCGGCTTCTTTTTCCGGGTTTTTGCCGAGCGGCCACAGCATCACGAGGCGCTGGAGCGTTGCGCGGACGGGGGTCTTTTCGCATTGATAATCGCGTTTCATAAGAGATCCTCCCACGAACCAAATTTTATCTTTCAAGATTCAGATACAGTATACCAACACCCTTGCGGCATGTCAATATTTAATTTATAAACAAACGAATGGTACAGCAAAAAGCACCTGTTCACAATGAACAGGTGCTTTTTTGGGAGATGCAAATTTGTTTTACGCGCGGTCGAGACCCTGGAAGATGATCTCTTCGAGGTCGGCCAGCGTAACGTCGCCGGGTTCGCCAACTTCTTCAAGGATACCGTGGTAACGGCCGAGCCAGTAGTTCATGTTCAGGTTATAGGTCTGGTGCAGATGGATCGGGCCCTTGTAACGCGGGTGACCGTCGCTGCCGCCGGCCGGCGCATAGACGCTGCTGCCGCCGTCGCCGCGTTCTTCGATCGGGAGCGCGCACGGCGTATTTTCGTCGTACCAGAGCATATGCTTTCTGAACTGCGTGCCCGGGCGGGTGCGGTTATCGATGAAGGCCCAGCGCGGCGTGGTCTGGAAGTGGGTAAGCTGCCAGGCGAGCATTTCGCCGCAGGTGCGGCCGAAGGCATCGCGCTGTTCTTCTTCGGGGTGGATGAGTTGCCACACGAGCATCCATTCGACATCGCGGGAATACTTGAGGAACTTCCACCAGCCCTCGGCACCGACCTTGTATTTTTCGAGCAGTTCGGGGTCGGTCTCGAGCTGGAAGAGCGAATAATAGGCGACGGCCGCCATGCGGATATCGGAGTAGTTGGCTTCTTCGACGACTTCGCGGAAGATCTCTTCTTCGGTCATTTTGCTCGTGTCGATCTTGAGGAGCTTCAGGCTGTTGATGCAGCGTTCGTAGTACTCACCGAGCAGGTCGGCGTAGCGGTACGGCTCTTCGAGGGCGAGCATGCGGTAGATCTTTTCCCACTGTTCGTCGCCGGTGATGTAGGCCGTGACCTTGAAGCACTGCAGGAGGATGGCGAGGCCGAGCGGCGCATCGTTGGGGCCGAGGCTGCCTTTGTTCATGTAGTAGCTGCGGTTCATGCGCGCCCACGAGGTCGGCTGGCCGCCGCAGTCGGTGTGGCAGAAGTCGTTGTCGGCGAGGTGCTTGGCATGACGCGCGGCGATGACGCGGATCAGCTCGGCGAGCTCCGGATCTTCGGGGCCGAGGATATCGTAGGCGAGGTGCCAGAGGGCGTAGTGGCCGACGAGCTCGTCGTTGGAGGTGTCGCACTTATAAGTAATATCGGCGTCGGTGTAGCCGCAGTTGGTGTAGAGGCGGGCAAGGCGCGCCGGGATCTCCATCGAGCTGTCGATCGCGTACATCGGCGGGATATCGTCGCCCTTCCATGTGACGGACGGGACGCGCACGGAGATCAGCTTGCCTTCCGGCGTGAGCAGCTTTTTCATAAAGACGCCATCGGAGTAATCCGGTTCGTCTTCGGGGCTGTCGACGTGGTAGCTGCGGGCGATATAGCCCTCGACGTTTTTGAAAACGATCTCCGGCATGGCGTTGGTTTCGACCCAATCTTCGGGGACGGCGGGCGTCGGGGTGTACTCGACCAGGCCGACCGGGCCTTTTTCCGGCACGCCGAAGTCGGGGTTGCCGCCGCGCTTCAGGTAGGTTTTGTTCGATTTGTTGGAGGCCGGCTCGTTGTAGCGGATCACCGCGGGCACCGTGCCCTTCCAGCCCGGAACGTAGGCAAGGAGGAGGCAGGCTTCGGTCCAGAGGGTCGCCAGCTCTTTGGCGCGGCGGAGCTCTTCGGCCGAGGCTTTGCCTTCGTCACGCAGGACGGCGTAGCGGGCGAGGTCGCCCATCGCAAACAGCGACGTCCAGAGACCGTCGTTATCGGAGCATTCGCCCACGAAGGTCTTTTTGGCGGCGTTATAGATACCGCCGCTGAGCATGCCGCGGCGCGTCATATATTTTTCGTTGATATCGCTCATCAGTTCGGCTTTTTTCTGCACCGACATCGCACGCATAGCAATGTGGGAAAGGCCGGTTTCGGAGAGCACCCAAACACCGTTATCGCCGTCGAGGCCGATCGCTTTGATCGCGTTGTCACAGACGAACGCTTTGGCGCGGAACGAGAGAACACGGTCGAGCGGTTCGACATTTTCGGGGTCGATCAGCCAAAGGCCTTCGTTGGTGCCGATCCAAAGCTTTTTGCCGTCGCGGGCGGCACAGGTAACGTCGCCGGGCGCGATATAGGACGGGAGCTGCGCAAGCTCATCCGCGGAAAGAGTTACGGCGGGAATGGCGCTGAGTTCGGCTTCTTTTTCCGGATTTTTGCCGAGCGGCCACAGCATCACAAGGCGCTGAAGCGTGGAACGGACAGCTGTCGGTTTGCCCTGATAGTCACGTTTCATGGGTCGTTCATCCTTTCGGGGTGGAATTTTGATCGCGCGGTTTGGAGAAACCTCGCGTTTTTTTCTACCGATAGTATACCATTTTCCGGCCCTTCATGTCAACAAAAACGCGCACTTTAGCAGCGAAAAGTTTGGGCAAACCCGCTCTCAGCCCGGCATGGAGATCTTGCCGAGGGCGAGACTCGCCTCCATATCGCAGCTGCGCGCGCGGGCAAGATCGGCAAGCGTGATCACGCCGACCAAGCGGCGATTTTTCGTCACCGGCAGACGGCGGATGCGGTGGGCCGCCATGACAGCAGCGGCCTCGCGCACATCGGCATCCGGCGGGATCGTGACCACTGCGCGCGTCATCACCGCACCGACGGCAAGACCGCCGAGCTCCGTTTCCATTGCCACCGCCCGGGTCAAGATATCGCGGTCGGTGACAATGCCGCGCAGCTCGCCGTCGGCCTGTACGACCGGCAGCGAGCCGATATCGTAGTGTGTGAGCAGGCGAACGGCCTGCGAAACATCGGTTTCGGGCGTGACCGTGAGCACATTGGTATTCATCAGCGAAGCGACCATCATCTGCAAAAAATCCTCCGTTTGCGTTCGTTCTCCGGATAGTTTCTCCCCTTTTTTGCCGTTTATGCAAAAAGACCGCCGCACGTGCGTGCGGCGGCCAACAGGCGCGTCGGGACTTACGAAACCGGGCCGAATTCCGGCAACGGCAGATACATCGGCAATTCATCACCGATGGCGGAATGGAGAGCGGCAACGGCGGCAGGTACGGCGGCCGAAGGGATTTCAAAAATTGCACTCCCGCGCTCGGAAAGCACATCTTCGGCCGCAGCGATCGAGGCGCTGTCGTTTGCCAACGTACCATTGGTGCGGCACATGACATAGCCGGCGGCAGCCAACGCTGCTTCGGCATCGGCGGAGAGCTCGCCGATGACCAGACGCGTCAGTGCGCGCGTGTGGGCAAACAGCAGGTCGTTGGCGGTATTGAGTGAGGCCAGTGTGGTATTGGCATTGCCGGCGAAGGCAAACCCGTGTCCGGCGACAAGGATGCGGCGCAGAAGCGCGCCGCTTTCGGCGATATTCGACGGATCGAGGCAAAAAACAGCCGAAATCCCGCGACTTTGCAGTGCGGCAAGGGCGGCATCGAGATCCGCAAGCCCATCGACCACAAAATAAACACGGTACTCTGCCGGCGGCGGCGTGGTGGTTGCCGGTGTGGTGGTGGCAGGCAGCGTCGTTTGCGTCGGTTGGGTGGTGGAGGAGGCCGGAGTTGTTTTCGGCGGCGTTGATGCAGTCGTCGCAGCAGTGGTCGGCGGCGTGGTGACCGGCGGCGGCGTGGTGATGGCGGGTGTAGTTTCGGGGTAGAAGCGGTTTAAGATATCAGGCGCGGTGGAGCGGTAGTAGCGGAGGAAGGAGTCGTTGGACATCAGGTTGTCGTCGGGATAGGTGATGCGCACAAACGGCGCAGGCGTGACGTCGTTGTAGACGTAGGTGAGGTCGAGGTGCTCACAGGTAAAGGCCGCCGGCACGAACCACAGACCGTTTTTGCGCACGGCAGCAGCCTGATAGACCCCGCCGAAAGCATCGGCAGCCGTGCCGACAGAGCTATCGAAATAGAGGATTCTGCCGGATTTCATGTTGGAGAGGAGAACGGAGGAGGGCTGTTCGGTTCCGGTGAGGCCGAGCGTGACGAACATCTCGACGGAAACGTAGAGCTGGCCGTTTTGGAAGAAGGGCATCGACTCTTCGCGCGGGTCGTTGATTTTGTAGCCCGTGACCACAAGGATCACGGAATTGGCCGCCGCCGCAGGCAAAACAAGGCGCACCGCTGCCGCCAGAAGCAGCAGAACCGCCGCAAACACAGCCGGAATTGCCCGCCGCATTCGTTTCACCTTTGATCGCCCCTTTCCATAGAATTTCTATTATATTTTACCTTTTTTCGCACCGTGTGTCAAGCTGTTATCGGTTGCCAGAAACGGGCAATTATGGTATAATATTAAGTGGTTAGATATCGTTATTTTTTCGCCGCATGGCGCGTGCAGAAAGGTGGGGCTCATGATCGTTTCCGGGGGATTTTCGTATCGGCCGGCCGAAAACGGCTGTTTGGTCGCGGAGTGTGACGCGCTCGCGCGCCATCCCCGTTTTACCCACGCATTTTCCACGCGCATCGGCGGGGTGAGTGAAGGGCCGTACGCTTCGATGAACCTCACCACCGGCTCCGGCGACAGTCCGGAAGCCGTGCGCGAGAATTTTGCACGTCTCGTCGCCGCGCTGCCGCACGCGCCGCAGGCGATCTGCCACACACATCAGGTGCACAAGGACCGCGTTCTGACCGTTTCGGCTGCCAATGCCGCCGATTTTGCCGAGAACCCGCCGGACTGCGACGGGTTGGCCACCGCCGAACGCGGGCATTTGCTGGTCGGGAAATTTGCCGACTGTGTGCCGATTCTGCTCGCTGACCGCCGCACGGGTGCCGTCGCGGTGGTGCACGCCGGTTGGCGCGGCACGGCTATGCGCATCGCCGAGACAGGCGTTGAGACCATGCGCGATTCCTTCGGCACAGATCCCGCCGACCTGATCGCCGCTGTCGGGCCGTCGATCGGGCCGTGCTGCTTTTTGACGCATGCCGACGTCACCGATGCGATGTTTGCCGCCGTCGGGGATACGGCTGCCGCGTGGATCACGCCCGCAGACGACGGGCGCAGCCACGTGGATCTCAAGGGTATCAACGCCGCGATTCTGGATGCGGCCGGTGTCGGCGAGATTTTTGTCTGTCCGGACTGCACCTGCTGCTTGGCCGAGCTCTACCATTCGCACCGCCGCACAGGCCCGCTCCGCGGGAGCATGGTGGCGATGATCCAACAAAACTGACACCGAAAGCGAGCTTCAGAAAGCATGAGCCATTTTTCCCGATTTTCGCATATTTTTGCATATTGTCTGCTCGTTTCTGCGTTTTTTGGCGTATTTTCGGCATGCGGCACATCCGCCCCGGCAGAAACGTCCGCTTCGACGACCGTTCAGACCACGGCCGCCGTGCTGACACCGCCGCCGCAGGCCGTCAACTCGCTGTTTGGCGTACCGTACTACGACCACGGCAAACCGATGAACCCGCTCACCGAAACGATGCAGCTCAACCGCGATGTTTGCGCGCTCCTCTACGACACGCTCTTTACCGTCAGCGCCGATTTCCGCCCCGAAGCCAACCTCTGCACAGAAGCTGAGGAGACCGAAACCGGCTTTTTGCTGACGATCCGCGAGGGTGTTCTCTTCCACGACGGCACACGCCTGACAACCAACGACGTGGTCTACTCGCTGAAACTGGCGATGACCGGCGAATCTTCAGTCTACCGCGACCGGTTTGACGGCGTGAGCGCGATCGGCATCGACGCGCAGAACCGCATCACCCTTACCACCGACGGCCGCTGTCCTTCGCTGCTGGCCGAGCTAAATATCCCCATCATCAAACAGGGCACTGGCATTGAGACCGACGCCGTTGGCTCCGGCCGCTACTGCATGGTCGAAACCGACGGCCAGCGCTACCTTGTGCCCAACACCGCGCATTTCTCCGGTCAAAGTATCGGCACGCAGATGACGCATATGCAGCTGACTGCTGTCGCCGACGCCGATTCGCTGATTTACGGCGTGGCTTCGGGCAACATCGACATCCTCCGCACGGCCGACGCCGCCAGCGCCGACATCGTGCTCCACGCCGACGCCGATCGATATTATTTGGAAACGACCACCCTTGTCTACGCCGGTTACGGCAACCACAACGCGATTTTTGACCACGCGCGCATCCGCACGGCCGCTGCCGCGGTGATTCGCGCCGCATTCGACGGCAGCGTGACCGCCGCACCGATGCTCTTCCACCCGAACCTCGGCTATACCCTCGCCGAGCCCGAACCCGCCGACCCGCGCTACACGCCCGAAGTGCTGCTTGCGACGGCATTTGTGCAGTCGGGTTACCAGCGAAACGAAGAAGGCAGGTTTGTCCTCGCCGACGGTTCGTTCCTGACGCTGCGGCTGCTCGCCGACAACGCCGAGCGCGCGGCTGCCGAAAAAATTGCCGCTTCGTTTGAGGCCGCCGGACTGGCAGTGACTCTCACCACGGCGACCGGCAACACCTACGACGCCGCGCTGACCGCCAAGCAGTTCGACATCTGCCTCGGCACTTATCACGCAGGCTGCGACTTCGATTTCACCGCTCTGCTGCAAACCGGCGGCGCCTGCACGCTGTTTGGCATCGCCAGCAGCGACCTTGACCTGCTGCTCGCCTCCTACGAACAGGTGGGCACGGCCGACGGCGGACTGATTGCCAAGCAGATCGGCGAACGCATTGCCGTCAGCGGGCGCATCGTTCCGATCGGATATCGGCGGGATGAAGTGCTTTTGAACCGCAAATTCCGTATTTCCAATGTCAAAATGACGGCGGATGATATTTTCTACAACGTTTACGATTGGGCCCGCGCCAAATAGCGCGGCAACGGAGGAACCGACATGACCGTAAAGCTCCTGCAAGTGGGCGATTTGCACCTCGATGCGGCGTACGCGCGCCTCGCTCCCGACCGCGCCAGCTATCGCCGCAGAGCCGCACGCGACCTGCTCGACGAGATCGTCGCAGTCGCAAAGGCCGAAGGTGCGGCGATGATTTTGTGCACGGGTGACTTGTTTGACACGCCGACACCTTACCGCGACACCGTGGAAGCGGCCGTCGCGGCATTTGGCCGCGCGCAGATCCCGGTGTTCCTCTCGCCTGGCAACCACGATTTTTTCACGCGCTCTTCGCCGTATTTTGCGGCCGATTGGAGTGAAAACGTGCATATTTTCACCGCGGAAACGCCGGAAACGATCGCTCTGCCCGACCTTAACTGCGAGGTCAGCGGCGTTGCGTTCCTCTCCGAACGCCCGGCGCTCCGCCCACTCTCTTCCCTCACGGCATCGGAAGGGAAGCTGTCGATTTTTGTCGGCCACGGCGAAGTCGCCGCGGATTCCGACTACGCCGCGTTCCCGACCGCCGAGATTGTCCGCGCCGGATTCGACCTCGTCGCCCTCGGCCACATCCACAAGCCCGAAGTCACCACCGTCGGCAAAACGCTCGTCGTCCAGAACGGCAGCGCGGAAGGTCACGGTTATGACGAGGCGGGCGAACATGGCTACAGCCTCGTCACCCTTTCGGATGCCGGACATTCGGTACGGCTGATCCCCTCGTCTGGCATGCGTGCCGTACGGCTGGAGCTCGACGAAGCGTTAACGGATACCAATGCGATTTTGGCGGCGGTTCTCGCGCAGTGCCCGCACCCGGAACGCACAATGGTACGGCTCGTTTGCAGCGCAGCAGAGCCGGACCGTTTGGAAGAAGCACTTCACGCGCAGTTCCTCGACTGTAAGCTCGTTTTGCGCGCGGAATCGGAACACGCCCGGACGGCGTTTTCTTCGCCGCTTTTGAAGCTCTTTGCCCAAAAGGCCGATGCCGCGCAAAAGGCGGCCAAATCGCCGAAAGAACAGGCGATCGCCGCCATGGCCGCGCAATTCGGTGAGGCCGCCATGCTTGGACGCGAACAGCCGCGCACGGCGATTTCAAACCCGAAAGGAGGCCCCGCATGATCTACGAAAAAATCGCCGGTGAATTCGGCTGTGTGGACGGCGAGCTGACGCTCGCGCCGGGGCTGAACGTCGTCTACGCACCCAACGAAACCGGAAAGTCGACGTGGTGCGCGCTCGTGCGCGCCACGCTTTACGGCGTGGAATCGGCAGAACGCGCCAAGGCCGGGATGATGCCGGTGAAGACAAAATATCTGCCGTGGAGCGGCAAGCCCGCTTTCGGCCGTATCACCGTGCGCAAGGACGGTCGACCGATCACGATCACCCGTCAGACCCAGCGTGGGCGCATGTTCAGCGCGTTTTCGGCGGTGTACGCCGACACGAACGAGCCGGTCACCGAGTTTGACGCCACAACTGCGGGTGAGGCGCTGACCGGTGTTGCCGTCGACGTCTTCACGCGCAGTCTCTTTTGCGCGGGCGATCAGATGGCCGTTTCGGAAAACGCCGAACTGGAGCGCAAGATCGCGGCGATCGCCGGGACCGGCGACGACGAGATTTCGGCAAGTGCGGCCAACAAGCTGCTCAACAGTTGGAAAAACGAACGCCGCCATAACAAAACCGGCAAGCTGCCGCAGCTGGAAGAAAAAATTCGCCAAAACCGCGCCGATCTCGCCGAGATCAGCGAATCGAATCGCCAGATTCTCGCCATCGACGGCGAGCTCAAGCTCCAACGAGCCGAACGCGCCGCGCTGGCGGCCGACAAAGCGGCCTTTGCGGCGATCGATACAGCTGGGCCGTCCGCACGGCTGGAAGCGGCCGATGAGGTCGCGCAAAATGCCGCCGACCGCGCAATTGCCTTCCGCGCCGAGCACGGGCTCTCGGGTTATCGCGGTGACCGCGCCGTTTGCGAAGCGGCGGCCGAGCATTTTCGGATCACCGCCGGCCGCGAAGCGGAATGCCGCATCGCCGAGGCCGAATACTACACCGCCGAGAGCCGCCGCACCGCGCACGCGCTGCCGGAGCGTTTGGCTGCGTTCAACGGCTGCACGGCGGAATTTGCCCGCGAGGATGCCGCCGCCGACCGCAAGAAGGCCGAGGAATTGCTCGCGGCCAAGCCAAAGATCTGGCTCTTTTTCGCCGCCGTCGTTGCTGCGGCCATTGGGGTCGCGTTAAAGCAGCCGGCCTACCACGAAAGCATGCTCGGTTGGGCCTTCCTCTTTTTCGGCTGTGCCGCCGCGGTCACGTTGGCCGGGATGGGGTTTGGCTCGATCTTTTCGGCGCGCCGCGACCGTCGGCAGGGACAGAGCATTTGTGATTCGTTCGGCGCTGCCGCACCGGCGGAGATCACCGCGCTGGAGCTTGAATACGAGCGATATCTGGAAACGGCGCGTATTTGCGGCGAGGATGCCGAAGCCGCAGCCGACAAGCTGACCATGCTGCGCAAAAAATACGCAGCTGCCAAACAGCGTGCCGAGGAACTGGCCGGATATTTGAAGATCCCGCTCAACGCCGACGCTGCGGCCGAGGCCGAAGCGCTCGTGCGGCTGAACCGCCGCCTCGATGATCTCTGCGCCGAAGCCGACCGCACATCTGCCGCAGCCGCCGAGCTGCGCGAAACGCTCGCGGCCGATCTGCGCGCCAAAACCGAAGAAGCCGCCCGCACCGCGCGCTGCGGCTCGCTCGAAGCGACCGAAGCGGCAATCGCCGCAGCCGATGAGGCGATCCGCGCCGGTGAGCACCGCCGTGCCGAGCTCTGCGGCAGGCTCTCGCATTTTGCTGATTTCGCCTATTTGAGCGCGGAAACGGCACAACTGGAAGAAGAACACGCGCATTTGAGCGCAGAATTTGCGGCGATCGCCATGGCGATGGATTGGATCACCGAGAGTGCCGACGAGCTTGCCCGCCGCTTAACGCCCAAGCTCTGCTCGCGCGCAAGCGAGCTTTTTGCGGCGATGACCGGCGGAAAATACGGCGAGGTCCAGTTGGATAAGCATTTTTCCGCCGAGGTTCTGGCCGAAGGCGAAGGGCTGCCGCGCAGCATGCTGCAGCTGAGCCGCGGCGCACTCGACCAGCTTTATCTGGCCATTCGCATCGCTTTGAGCGAGATCTTTTTTGACGACGCGCTGCCGCCGCTCGTGCTCGACGACTGTTTTGCCGCGTTCGACGACGCGCGCTGCGCCGATTCGATCGCTTTGCTGGCCGAACTGGCCAAGGATCGGCAGATCGTGATCTTTACCTGCCGCGCGCGCGAAGCCGACGCCGCCAAGCGCTTTGGTGCGAACGTGGCAGAAATCGCATAGGATGGGGTGAGCACTATGACGATCCGCCAAGCCGTTCCGGCAGATGCCGCCGCGGTCGGCGCGCTGGCCGCATGCCTCTGGCCGAGCCACACCGCCGATGAGATGGCGACAGAATTTTTGCAACTTCTTGCCCGGAAAGACTCCGCAGTCTTCCTCGCCGCAGACGGAAAGGAAGACGTCGGGTTTGCCCAATGCGGGCTGCGGCACGATTACGTTGAGGGGACGTCCGGCGGGCCGGTCGGATACCTCGAGGGAATCTTCGTTTCGCCCGCATACCGTCGAAGCGGCGTGGCGGCGCAGCTGACCGCGGCGTGCGAACATTGGGCAAAAGGCATGGGCTGCCGCGAGTTTGCCAGCGACTGCGCGCTCGAAAACGCCGAAAGCATTGCCTTCCACCAAAGCCTCGGATTTGCCGAGGTCAACCGCATCGTCTGTTTTGTGAAGCCGCTGCGGTGAACGCAGTCAGCTAGTCGCCGCATACCGCCGAAGCGGGTACCGATTTTTCTTGTATGGCTGCCCGCTTTGTGGTATAATTTGTATATTCCCCACCATGCACCAAGGAAATTTTGTGTAACGGAGTTGTACCGAACGCATGAGAGATACATCGAGAATCAGAAACTTTTCCATCATTGCCCATATCGACCACGGCAAATCCACGCTGGCCGACCGTTTGCTGGAGGCTTGCGCTGCGGTTTCCAGCCGCGAAATGACCGAACAGTTGCTCGACAACATGGAGCTTGAGCGCGAACGCGGCATCACCATCAAGGCCCGCGCCGTTTCGCTGAAATACAAAGCGGCCGACGGCGAGATCTACGACTTGAACCTGATCGACACGCCGGGGCACGTTGACTTCAACTACGAGGTCTCGCGTTCGCTGCGCGCCTGCGAGGGCGCCATCCTCGTCGTTGACGCCGCGCAGGGCATTGAGGCGCAGACGCTCGCCAACACCTATCTCGCCCTCGACGCCGGGCTGGAGATCGTGCCCGTGGTCAACAAGATCGACCTTTTGGCCGCCGATCCGGACCGCGTGAAGAAGGAGATCGAGGACATCATCGGTATTCCTGCCGAGTATGCACCGTGCATCTCCGCCAAGCAGGGGCTGAACATCGGCGACGTTTTGGAGCGCATCGTTTCCGACATACCCGCGCCCACGGGCAACGACGAAGCGCCGCTCAAAGCGCTGATCTTCGACAGCCAGTACGACAGCTACCGCGGCGTTATTGTTTTCATGCGCATCGTTGACGGCTCGCTGCGCGCCGGCGACCACATCCGCATGATGGCCACGGGCAGCGAATTTGACGTGGTGGAAGTCGGCACGATGAACCCGCTCGGCCTCACGCCGTGCGACGTGCTGCGCGCCGGCGACGTCGGATACCTGACCGCCAGCATCAAAAACGTGCGCGACACCGAAGTCGGCGACACCGTGACCCACGCCGAACGCCCGGCGGCAGAGGCGCTGGAAGGCTACCGCAAGGCACAGCCGATGGTCTACTCGGGTATTTACCCCGACGACGGTTCGCGGTATCCCGACCTGCGCGATGCCCTGGAAAAGCTCCGTTTGAACGACGCCGCGCTCTCCTTCGAGCCGGAATCATCGATCGCGCTGGGCTTTGGCTTCCGCTGCGGCTTCCTTGGTCTGCTGCACATGGAGATCATCCAGGAGCGCATCGAGCGCGAATTCAACTTTGACATCATCACCACTGCCCCCAGCGTTATCTACAAGATCAAACGCGTGGACGGCGAGGAGCTTTACATCGATAACCCGCAGAACTACCCCGATCCGACGCTGATCGAGACCGCCTACGAACCCTTCGTGCGCGCAAGCATCATCACGCCGTCGGCCTACATCGGCAACATCATGGAGCTCTGCCAGGATCGCCGAGGCGTGCACCGCGGGATGAACCTGCTCGACGGCGACCGCTACGAGATCCTCTACGAGCTGCCGCTCAACGAAATCATCTACGACTTCTTCGATGCGCTCAAATCGCGCACGAAGGGCTACGCCTCGCTCGACTACGAGCTGATGGGCTACCGCGAATCGAAGCTCGTCAAGCTCGATATCCTTTTGAACGGCGAAATGGTCGACGCGCTGACCTTCATCGTCCACGCCGACAAGGCGTATCCGCGCGCACGCCGCATCGTTGAAAAGCTCAAGGAAAACATCGACCGCCAGATGTTCGAGATCCCCGTGCAGGCGGCCATCGGCGGCAAGATCATCGCCCGCGAGACCGTCAAGGCGCTCCGCAAGGACGTTTTGGCCAAGTGCTACGGCGGCGACATCACGAGAAAGAAGAAGCTCTTGGAAAAACAGAAGGAAGGCAAGAAGAAGATGCGCTCGATCGGCAGCGTGAACCTGACGCACGAAGCGTTCATGGCCGTTCTGAAATTCGATGAATAAGCCGCTCGGACTCTACTTCCACGTCCCCTTTTGCCGTTCCAAATGCACCTACTGCGATTTTTATTCCTATATCGCCCGCCCCGAAGCTTTCCGCCGCTACGTTGATGCGCTCGTGCGAACCGCCGAAAAGCTGCGGCCGTTGGCAGAGGAATACCGGGTGGATACGGTTTATTTCGGCGGCGGCACGCCGAGCGTTCTGGACGCGGCGGAGTTTGGCCGCGTGATGGGCGCGGCGAGGGCGTTTGCACTCGCCGACAACGCTGAGGTCACCGCGGAGGCCAATCCGGCTCCGCTCGATCCGTCCCTTCTGCGCGCATGGCGGGCCGAGGGGGTCAACCGCGTGTCCATAGGCATGCAGTCGGCGGTCGACGGCGAGCTGAAGCTGATCGGCCGGCGGCACAAAAACGCCGACCTCGCCGATGCCGTTAGGGCCGCGAGAGACGCCGGGATCGAAAACATCAGCTTGGATCTGATGCTCGGTCTGCCCGGGCAAACCGCGGAATCGGCGAAGATCTCGCTGGAGACCGCGCTTTCGCTCCGTCCGACGCATCTTTCGGTCTACTGCCTGAAGCTTGAAGAAGGCACGGCGCTCGCCCGTATGGTCGAAAGCGGGCGCGTCACGCTCCCGGACGACGAGGCGGTCGCCGATTTGTACCTCGCGTGTGCGGCGTGGCTCGTCGCCGAGGGCTTTGAACACTACGAAATTTCCAATTTCGCCCTGCCCGGCTGCCGTTCGCGCCACAATATGCGCTATTGGCAGCGGAGCGATTATCTGGGGATCGGCGCAGCGGCGCACTCGTTTTTCGGTGGAACGCGCCGTTATTTCCCCGCGGATACGGCGGCGTTCCTCGATCTGGCCGACGGCAGCGGGATCGGGTGGGAGACCGACGATCCGGCCGACCCGATCGAAGAAACGCTGATTTTGGCGCTGCGCACTGCCGACGGGCTCGATCTCGCCGCGTTTTCCGCCCTTGCCGGTAAAACGACGGCGGAAAAGATCGGAAAATCCCTCGAAATGTTCACAAAAAGCGGCCACGCCCGCCGTACCTCGCAGGGATATGCGCTGACGGCGGAAGGGTGGCTCGTTTCCAACGCCATCCTCTCGGATCTGCTGCTTCTGTTGTAGGACGCGACCGCATTGGTATCGGGAGATACGCCGGAACGTGCGGGAGGGCACGGAGGCCCTCCCCTACGGAGATTTGGTTCCCCGGCACCAACGCCGTACCGCGTGGCGATGGGAACGTGCGGGCGATTCGTGAATCGCCCCTACGGCCGTGATCTCATGCCGATGCAGCAGATATACCGCGCGGCAGTGGGTACGTCCGGGACGGGAAACCCGTCCCCTACGGAGGCCTGCCAAAGTATATCAAATGCTATAGCAAAATATCTAATCCAATCCGTTTTTTCGGCGGCTTTGCCGCCGAAAAAACACCACCAAGACGAGCAAAGCGAGTCCACGCGCAGAGAGGAGCCGACGAAATCGTAGATTTTGTCGGCGGTGATCAGCGCGTGAAAATCCCGCCGCAGCGAGCCCGATTTGGAAACATAGTTTCCAAATCGATTACACAAAGCGAGTCCACGCGCAGAAAGGAGCAAGCAAAATCATAGATTTTGCTTGCGGTGATAAGCGCGTGAAAATCCCGATCGTAAAACACAGTTTTACGATCGACAATCAAAGGAGTATTTTTTATGCGTGCTGTCATTACTGTCGTCGGCAAAGACGCCGTCGGTATCATCGCGGACGTTTCCAACGTTCTGAAACGCCGCTCGGCCAACATCGTCGACATCACCCAGTCGGTTCTGCAGGATCTGTTCGCCATGATCATGCTCGCCGACATTTCGAAACTCGAGGGCGACTTCATTGAGCTCGCCGACGAGCTCTCTGCGCTTGGTAAATCCTTAGGGCTCGACATCCGCGTGATGCACGAGGACATCTTCAACTCGATGCACCGCATCTGAAATCCAATATTTCCGAAGGGTTTGAGGGAAACATATGCCTCTTTTGAACAGTTTTGATATTTTAGAGACCATTAAGATGATCTCCGACGAACACCTCGACATCCGCACGATCACGATGGGCATCAGCCTCTCCGACTGTGCGGCCGACAGCGTTGCCAAATGCGCGCAGAAGATTTACGACAAGATCACCCGCCGCGCCGAAAACCTCGTGTCCGTCGGCACGCGCATCGAGCAGGAATACGGCATCCCCGTAATCAACAAGCGCATTTCCGTCACGCCGATCGCCATCGTTGCGGCGGCTTGTGAAGACGGCAACTACGCGCCGATCGCGCAGGCGCTCGACCGCGCGGCGCAGACCGTTGGCATCAACTTCATCGGCGGCTATTCCGCCCTCGTGCACAAGGGCATGACGGTCTCCGACCGCCGCCTGCTCGATTCGATCCCCGAAGCGCTGGCTTCGACCGAGCGCGTCTGCTCGTCGGTCAACGTCGCCACCACGCGCGCCGGCATCAACATGGACGCCGTCGCCCGTTTGGGACAGATCATGCGCGATACCGCCTACTTAACGCGCGAAAGCGATTCGTTTGGCTGCGCGAAGCTCGTCGTCTTCGCCAACAGCCCCGAGGATAACCCCTTCATGGCAGGTGCCTACCACGGCGTCGGCGAAGCGGAATGCGCGATCAACGTCGGCGTTTCCGGCCCGGGCGTTGTGCGTGCGGCGATCGAACGCCACGGCGAAATGGATCTCACCGAGCTGGCCGACGTCATCAAGAAGACCGCGTTCAAGATCACGCGCATGGGCCAGCTCGTCGCTTACGAGGCTTCCAAGCGCCTCGGCGCGGAATTCGGCATCGTCGACCTTTCGCTCGCACCCACACCGGCTGTCGGCGACTCGGTCGCACGGATTCTGGAGGCGATGGGGCTGGAGACCTGCGGCTGCCACGGCACGACCGCGTGTCTGGCGATGCTCAATGACGCGGTCAAGAAGGGCGGCGTTATGGCTTCGTCGCATGTCGGCGGGCTTTCGGGTGCGTTCATCCCCGTCAGCGAGGACATGGGCATGGTCGAGGCGGCGCAGAAGGGCGTTCTGACCCTCGACAAGCTGGAAGCGATGACGGCCGTCTGCTCGGTCGGCCTCGACATGATCGCCGTCCCCGGCGACACCTCGGCCGAGATCCTTTCGGCGATCATCGCCGACGAGATCGCCATCGGCGTCATCAACAACAAGACCACCGCCGTGCGCCTGATCCCGGTTTGGGGCAAGGACGTCGGCGATAGCATTTCCTTCGGCGGCCTTTGGGGCGAAGCGCCGATCATGCCGGTGCACCGCGAATCGCCGGCGAAGTTCATCGGCCGCGGCGGCCGCATCCCCGCTCCGATCCACAGCCAGAGAAACTAAAAACGCAGCGTCCGCCAGCGGAGATTTCCGCCGGCGGACGTTTTTTTCACCAAACCAAAACCCCATCAAGCGCGGAACAAACCAGCGCTTGATGGGGTTATCTTTATCCATATCCCTGCGGCACGATCCGGTGCCGCACATTTCTTCCTTTATATATAAATGGAAGAAAACGTTTACTTCGCCGCGACGATGTCTTCGACCTGCGTGAGGTCGGGCATGTACGCCGTCACGCGTTCGATGCCAAGCGCGGCCAGCGCCTTTTCCCAGCGCTCGCGGGCGTCGTCGCTCCAAAGAACCGGGCAATAGCCCATGGTCAGGTAGGTCTTGATCGCCGGCAGACGGGGATCGTCGGTGGTGAGGAAGCAGCCGTTGCGGCCTTCTTCCACGTGGCGCTTCAGAATCTGCGCGATCAGCGGCTTGGCCAGCTTGCAGCCGCGGTAGTCGGGGTTGACGGCGATGTAGTGCAGGAAGGGCTCGCCTTCGTTCTTGACCTGGCAAGAGGCCGTTGCGACGGGGTGGTCGTCCTTGTTGCAGACGAAATAGATGTGATCCTTGGGGAAATCGCCCATCGTGCGCTGGAACGGGGCTTCGGTCACCTCGGTGACGTTGAACTCGCCAAGGCAGCTGTAAGACCACATGGCCTCTTCGCCTTCGCGCATGAGGCGGATGGAAAAGCCTTCGGCAAGCGGGTATTCCGGAATCGGCATGTCGGCCGGACGCCACATTTTCAGTTGCATAACATTGCTCCTTTGCATAGGGTTTGAGTTGTCAACATCAGTATATCATATTGCCGCCGATCTGTCAATCGCCGCGTTTGGTTACAAATTGTAACCATTGTAACCGAAGGCTTTGGCGCGTTAAAGCAAAATCAAGGGGATTCTGCACAAAAACAAAGGTTTTCTTTTGTGCATATCTAACAAAAATGCAGGATTTTGGCAAAAAACGAGGGGAAGAAGATTGACAAAACGGTAACAAGGTGGTATACTACCCTCACTGGCTGTTACCGTTTTGTAACTTTTCTCGTTACCAAAGAGCTTGCGGGCGCGATCTCCACTGCCCGCGGAGGATACTCACGATGAGCAAAAAGCTGAAACTTCTGCTGACGACGATCTTCATGATCGCTGCGGCCTTTCTTCTTTCCACCGGCGTTTCCGCAACGGAAGCGCGCTCCGGCACCGTGACCGGCAGCGTTGTCAACATCCGCTCGACCCCCTCTGTCAACGGCAGATGGCTCCTGAGCGTTTCCAAGGGCAGCAAGGTCCTGATTATGGATCAGGTCGGCAACTGGTTCAAAGTTGGCTACAACGGCACGGTCGGCTACATGTCCGCCGACTACGTCACGCCCCGTTGCGCCGACGAAGGCAAATACGGCTCCGGCGTTGTCACCGGCTCGTTCGTCTACATCCGCGCGGCCGCCGACTCCGCCTCGACCGCGCGCGCGACCCTCTCCGAGGGCCTGAACGTCAAGATCACCGGCGTCAAGGACGGCTGGTATCGGGTTGAGTACGACGATTTCGAGGGTTACATGCACCCCGACTACGTCGAACCGATCAAGGTCGCCGAAACGAACACCGTTTCGCGCAAGACGAAAACCGAAGGCCAGAAGATCGTTGAGATCGCCAAGAAGTACATCGGTATCCCCTACGTCTGGGGTGGCAATACCCCGAAACAGGGCTTCGACTGCTCCGGCCTCGTCGTTTACGTTTACAAAGAATGGAGCGGCTACCAGTTCCAGCTCCGCACCCGTCTCTACCTCGACGGCACCAGCATCAAGTATTCCAACCTCGTCGCCGGCGACCTTGTCTTCTTCGACACGGCCGGTTACGGCAATATCACCCACGTCGGCATCTACGTCGGCGACGGCCAGTTCATCCACGCCCCCAAACCTGGTACGCGAGTGCGGATCGAATCGATGGCCCCCGGCAGCTACTACGCCCGCACCTTTGTCTGCGCGCGCCGTATCGCCGGATAGAAAGAGAGGCACTTCCTGTGAAATCGACCAAACAACTGCAAAAACGCATCGTCGCCATCGTTCTGGCGATGGTTACGGTTTTCGGCGTCGGCTCGTTTGCCTATGCCGATGAAATGCGCAACGCAAAAGTCACCGGCAACGGCGTCAACCTCCGCCAGGAGGCGAACACCGATTCGACGATCCTCACCAACATCGCTGCCGACACGGCTGTTGCGGTCATCGGTGAAGAAGAAAACGGCTGGTATCGTGTCAGCTACGAAAACAAGATCGGCTACATGGCCGCCGACTATGTTGAACCGGCTGCCGAAGAAGCCGCCGAACCGGTTATCGGCTACGTCACCGGCTCGTACGTCTACGTCAGAAGTGCTCCGACCACGGATTCCGAAATCCTCGGCGGTCTCTCCCGCCGCACGCAGGTTACCCTGCGGGAAGAAATTGACGGTTGGTATCTCGTTGAGAGCGAAACACTCACCGGCTACATGAGCGCCGAATACATCGGTGTCGGCGACTATGTCTTCTCTGCCGGCGACGATATCGTCGATATCGCCAAGCGCTACCTCGGTTACCGCTACGTCTACGGCGGCACGACGCCTTCGACCGGCTTTGACTGCTCCGGCCTCGTGACTTGGGTTTACAAGCAGTACAACGGCTATACCTTCAGCTGCCGCACCGCGCTCTACCGCGACGGCGCACGCGTTTCGTCCTATTCCGAGCTGCAGCCGGGCGATCTGGTGTTCTTCCGCACCGCCGGCAACGGTTCGATCAGCCACGTCGGCATCTACGTCGGCGACGGCCAGTTCATCCACGCTCCCAACTCGCGCTCGGTCGTCAAGATCTCGTCGATGGCCCCGGGCAGCTACTACTACCGCACCTACTGCGGTGCGCGCCGTATTTTCTGATGAAAAACAGCCTGTCTCCCTCCCTTTGGCAGGCTATCTACCATAGCGAAAACCGTCGTCCCGGAGTTGGGACGGCGGTTTTCGTCTTTGAGCAGGGTGCAAGCGCGGCAAGACGGCGGGAGCAAAGTCCCAGCCAATCGGCCACCGGAACGGCACGCCACCGCACATTCCGATCGTTGTAAAATCATGTTCCACCTCCTTGCCGCATATGCTGAACCAGAATCATTCGGCAAAGGAGGGGCGCCGATGCTCTCTTGGATTTGGATCGCAATGATCGCGCTGGCATTTGGCTGTGGCGCGGTAACCGGTCGGTTGGATGCCGTCGGCACAGCGGCGATTGAGGGCGCGCAGGCGGCAATCGAGCTCTGCCTGACAATTGCCGGGCCGATCTGTCTGTGGTCGGGCGTGATGGCACTGATGCGCGCCGGTGGGCTGACCGCTCATCTGACGCGCCTTTTGCAGCCGCTGCTGCGCCGCCTGTTCCCCGCTGTGCGGGAGGATCGAAGACTTTTGGAGACGATCGGCGCCAATCTGGCGGCCAATTTGTTGGGGCTCGGCAACGCCGCCACGCCGCTCGGGATGGCGGCTGCCGCCGCACTCGGCAAGCAGAGCAACCAAAATGCCTCACGAGAGCTCTGCACCTTGGTCGTAATGAACACGGCCTCGCTACAGTTGATTCCCGCGACGATTGCCGCCGTGCGCGCAGGGGCAGGTGCGTCCGCGCCGTTTGATATCCTGCCAGCGGTGTGGATCGCCTCGGCAGCGGCACTCGCGGCGGGATTATTCACGCTCATGGTAATCGGGAAGGTGCGGAGATGGAACTGATCGCGCGTTTGAGCAGTGTGGTGCTGCCGATGGTGATCCTGCTTGCCGCTGCGGCTGCTCTCTGCCGCAAAACGGACGTTTTTGCAGCCTTCACCGCTGGCGCACGTGATGGCCTCGGCACCGTTCTCCAACTGATCCCCACACTTTGCGGCCTGCTGTGCGCGGTCCATATGCTGCGCGCCTCGGGCCTTTTCGACGCGCTCGCAGCCCTCGCCGCGCCGCTTCTGAACGCAGTCGGAATCCCATCGGAGCTGGCGATGCTGATGCTTGTGCGGCCGTTTTCGGGGAGCGGCGCTTTGGCGGCGGGGGCGGAGCTGATCACCGCCGCCGGGGCTGACAGCCTCGCGGGGCGCATGGCCGCCGTTATGCTCGCCTCCAGCGAGACCACGCTCTACACCGTGAGCGTTTACTTCGGTGCGGCAGGTGTCCGGCGCAGCGGAAAAGTGCTGGCTGCCGCATTTGCTGCCGAGCTGACGGCGTTTTTTGTTGCGGCAGCGGCGGTGCAGCTGCTTTGGTAAATCATTTTCAAAAGAAAAATGTAAAAACTTTCTGAAAGTCGCGGAAAATGTATTTACTATTTCGGAGAAATGGTGTAAAATATAAGGTGCGCGTGGATACCCTGGGATATCTGCGCCAAAAAATAGCAGCCTCGCTCTGCGTGCCGCGCACAAGATCGGCGCGGACAAGCGGCTGTTGACCGGCTTTGGCAGCAAAGCCTATCACACAAACCGCCGCAAAGCGAGCGGGGATTATTCGGAGGTTATTCACGTGGGAAAATCTAACAGAATTCGTGAGCAGAGACAAGAAAAACTGGCCGCGGCCGCCGCGTCTGCCACGAAGAAAAAGGGCATGAGCCCCAAGCTGAAAAGCATTCTGATCGGCGTTTTGTGCGCCGTGATCGTCATCGGTCTGGCCGCCGGCGTCATTGTCAATACGCGCCGCCAGAACGGCACTGCGCTCAAAAACGCCGACGCCGTCCTCATCAACGGCAAGACCTACAAGGCGGAAGAAGTTGACTTCTACTACAACCTGATGGTCAACCAGTACTACAACTACAACCTGCAGATGTCGCAGACCTACGGTTTCTCGCTCTACGACGCCGACTTCACCAAGTCGCTGTTCGACCAGACCTACAACGCCGAAACCGGTCTCTCGTGGGGCGACTTCCTGCTTGAGCAGGCTGTCGATCAGCTCTACAACTATATCATTCTTGAAGAAGCGGGCAAAGCTGCCGGCTTTGAAATGCCCGCCGAAGGCACCGAAGCTGTTCAGGCCATGCTCACCGAGCTCAAGGCCGCTGCGCTCAGAAACGGCATGACCGAAGGCCAGTACCTGAAGGCGATCTACGGCAACGCGATCTCGCTCGAGAAGTACACGAAGTACGCCACGCGTGAAGCCTACGCCCAGTGCTACAGCGACTACTATGCCGAAAGCCTCACCGTCACCGACGAAGAACTCGAACAGCAGTACAACGAAAACAAGAAAGACTACGACCTCGCCAACTACCGCACCTTCACCGTCAAGGTCGAGCTGCCGGAGCACCTCGATGCCAACGGCGCTGCTTACTCTGACGATGCGACCAAGGCCGCAGACGAAGCGGTCGTGACCGAAGCGCTCGCCAACCTGAAGACCCGCCTTGAAGCGGTCGACAGCGAAGAAGCTTTCCTCGCTCTCGCCGAAGAAATGACCCGCGGTGTTGACGCCGACGGCAACGAAACCGCCGGTATCGAAGCCGAAAAGACCCTGATGACCAACATCGGTTACGAAGCGCTGTCCGAAGATATCCGCGACTGGATGTTCGACGATGCCCGCAAGGCCGGCGACACCAACGTCACCAAGGGCACCTCGACGATCGTCGCCTTCTACTACCTCGACCGCAGCGACCGCAGCGAGCTCACCCGCAACGTCCGCCACATCCTGCTTGCGACGACGAAGGAATCCGAAGAAATCAAGGCCAAGGCCGAAGCGATCCTCGCCGATTTCAACGTCGGTCCCAAGACTGCCGAATCCTTCGGCGAATTGGCCATCGCGAATTCTGAAGATCCCGGCTCCAAGGACGCCGGCGGCCTCTATGAAAACGTGATCCCGGGTCAGATGATCAGCGAGTTTAACGATTGGCTCTTCGACGAAGAACGCAAATCCGGCGATACCGGCATCATCTTCTCCGAAGAAACCGGTTACCATATCATGTACTACGTCGGCGAATCCGACCGCACCACGCGTCAGCTCCTCACCGACAACGACATCCGCAACGAACGCTACGAAGCGTACGTTGAAGATCTCGAACTGCTCTACCCGCTGGTCACCTACGAAGCCGGTCTGGCGAAGATCGACTAATTTCTAAGAGAAGGAATGATATCCATGGATAAAAACGAAGCTTTGATGCTGCGCGAAAAAGCCGACGACATCCGTGCGCTTGCGCTCAAGATGTTCCAGAAGATCGGCAAAGGCCACGTCGGCGGCGCAATGTCGATTTCCGACCTGCTCAGCGTCCTCTATTTCAAGCGCATGAACATCAACCCGGCCGAGCCCAAGTGGGCCGACCGCGACCGTCTGGTCCTCTCCAAGGGCCACGCCGGTCCCGCGCTGTACGCGACGCTCGCGCTCCGCGGCTTCTTCCCGGAAGAAGAATGCATGACCCTCAACCAGCCGGGCACCAACCTGCCCAGCCACTGCGATATGAACAAGACGATCGGCATCGATATGACCGCCGGTTCTCTTGCGCAGGGCTTCTCCGCCGCGATCGGCATGGCGCTCGCCTGCCGCCTCGACAAGCGTACGAACCGCATCTACACGATCATCGGCGACGGCGAAAGCCAGGAAGGCCAGATCTGGGAAGCCGCGATGTACGCCGGCAGCAAAAAGCTCGCCAACATCACCGCGTTCTGCGATAACAACGGCATGCAGATCGACGGTCTGACCAACGATATCAACACAATCGAACCGGTCGCCGACAAGTGGCGTGCCTTTAACTGGAACGTCCTCGAATGCGACGGCCACGACGTCGAATCGATCGACGCGGCCATCGCCAAGTCGTACGAAGAGACCGAACGCCCGACGATGATCGTCATGAAGACGATCAAGGGCAAGGGCGCCAACTTCTGCGAGGGTACCGTCGCTTCCCACAGCACCAACGTCACCGCCGAACTGCTGGAAGGCGCGCTCGCTGCGCTCAATCGTAACTGAGGGGGAACACGGAAATGATGATTGAAAAAGATGCAAAAGAGATGCGCGCGGTCTATACCGAAGGCCTGATCGCCCTCGCCGAAAAAGACGACCGCATCGTCCTCTGTGAATCCGACCTGATGGGCGCCAACGGCACCAAAAACTTCCTCAAGACCTTCCCGGAACGCACCTTCGACGTGGGTATCGCCGAAGCCAACATGATCGGCGTCGCCGCCGGTCTCGCCGCCTGCGGCAAGATCCCGTTTGCCAACAGCTTCACGCCGTTTGCCACCCGTCGCTGCCTCGACCAGGTCACGATCTCGTGCGCCTACGCCAACCTGCCGGTCAAGATCGGCGGCACCGACCCGGGCATCTGCGCCCAGCTCAACGGCGGTACGCACATGAGCCTGGAAGATATGGCCCTGATGCGCGCCATCGCCAACATGGTCGTCTTCGAGCCGACCGATGCCGAACAGTTCCGCCAGGCGATCCCGCAGATCGCTTACAACGATAAGCCGACCTACATCCGCATCCTGCGCACGCAGGCCGACAAGGTCTACGGCCCCGACTACCGCTTCCAGCTTGGCAAGGCCGACGTCCTCCGCGACGGTACCGACGTTGTCATCTTCTGCAGCGGTATCATGGTCATCCGTTCGCTCGTTGCCGCCGAAATGCTCGCCGAAGAAGGCATTTCCGCCGCCGTCGTCAACGTCCATACGCTCAAGCCGCTCGACGAAGAGACGATCCTCACCTACGCTGCCAAGTGCCGTGCGGTCGTCACCGCCGAAAACCACTCCATCGTCGGCGCCCTCGGCGGCGCTGTCGCCGAAGTGCTCGGTGAAAAGTGCCCGACGATTATGCGCCGCGTCGGCACGAAGGACCGTTTCGGCGAAGTCGGCAAGCTCGACTACCTCGAAAAAGCCCTCGGCCTCACGGCCGGTGACGTGGCCGCCGCCGCCAAGAGCGCAGTCGCCGCGAAACAGTAATTGCCTTCCAGTCCGCCGCGGAGCTTCTCCGCGGCGGACTGGAAGAATTGAAAATGGAAAATGGAAAGTTGAAAACGGAGGGCGCGTTTGATTTTCCATTTTCAATTTTAAATTTGAATTTCGCTCCTGTGGCGGAATTGGCAGACGCGCCGGATTTAGGTTCCGGTGGGCAACCGTGCAGGTTCAAGTCCTGTCAGGAGCACCAAACAGAAATCCGCTTTCTTTCGAAAGCGGATTTCTGTTTGTATTATTCACTATTCATTCTTCATCATTCATTATTCATTGATTTAAGACGGATTTTGATTGAATAATGAATCATTAAGGTAGCTTTGCTCCGCACAGCATTGAATCAATCTGCCTTATCACAGTCAATGTCTTCTTTATAATTTGCAATACATCTCCTGCGCTTTGGGTATAAATCCAAGCTTTTCATAAAGTTTCATTGCTCCGGTATTGTTTACAAGGACATCAAGATTGATGTAATTGCAACCGCACTCTTTTGCCCAGCTCTTTGCAGAATTCATCAGAGCTGTACCAAAGCCTTTGCCTCTGTTCGTTGCCGTTACAATAACATCCATTATATAACAAGCCTTGGCCGGAATCATAAAGTCGAAATTCGGCCGCATCTTTGCTTGAAGCAGAATAAAACCAACAACCGTACCATCGTTTTCGCAAACAAGAATATCAGAATCTTCGTCCGAAATCGTTTTCTCAATAAACGCGATACTTTGATCGCCCTCTTTTATAAAGTCGGGCATCAGTTTGGCCATCTCTCGGAATTGTTCGCGATACAATTCCGCTATGATAGAGGTATCATCAAGCATTGCTTTTCTTATCATAAATGTCAACTCCTATAAAACCTTTCGTTATATACGATTTCTGTATGATTCTTTCATCATTTCGTTCACCGCCCTTCATCCAAATTCTTGTAACATCACCATGATATCATAAGACACGGTCAGTGTCAATCGAATTTCAGTTGACCGTCGGATGCGGCATGAGGGCAGTTTATGTATCAATGTTATCTTCAATATGCCTGTCCATCATTTGCTCGATTCACCCAAAGGAAGTGTTTTACGATGACGTTTTGCCCGTCAACATCGATGAAGATATCGCTCTCGCCCGAAGATGCCCGGCAGCTTTCTTCCAAAGAGCGGATCGAAGCGGCGTGCCGGAAAGAAAACGTGTTCGCCTTCGATATTTACGCCGAGGAGCAGCTGATCGGCTTTATCATGGTGCGAAAATATGCCGAAGGCGCATTTTTCCTCTGGAATTACGCGATCGATCAAAGCTGCCAGAACCGCCACTACGGCACGGCGGCGCTGCTTGCCTTTATCCGCTTCCTGCAGGAGACGTTTCGAATGACCGAACTGTCGACGACCTATCTCTGGGGTAACGACCGCGCAAAGCATCTCTACGAAAAAATCGGATTTACGGAGACGGACGTCATCGACGAAGACGGCTGCCACGAGGTAAATATGCTCTATTCCTGCTGAAAATCTTGATCTCTTGACGGCATATCCGTTGTTGTGCTATCATAAAGACACCCCCCCATCGCCGACCGTTTCGACTTCGCCGTAGGGGCGATTCACGAATCGCCCGCCGTCCCCGCCGCCACAGGGTAGGGTTTTTCCACCCGTTCCAAACGGCGGGAGCAAGCCCCCGCCCTACGATACACAGATATCCCCGCGAGGCCGTAGGGGACGGGTCTCCCGTCCCGCACCGCGGCAACCGTTTGCCGCCACCACTCCCCCTAACCACCGTAGGGGAGGGCCTCTGCGCCCTCCCGCAACGTCCCCACCGCCGACCGTTTCGACTTCGCCGTAGGGGCGATTCACGAATCGCCCGAACGCACCCACCGCCACACGGCGAGGTGTCTCCACCCGTTACAAACGGCGGGAACAAGCCCCCGCCCTACGATACACAGATATTTCTGCGGGCCGTAGGGGACGGGTCTCCCGTCCCGCCCCGCGGCAACCGTTTGCCGCCGCGATCCCCCTAACCACCGTAGGGGAGAGCCTCTGCGCCCTCCCGAAACCTACCCACCGCCGACTGTTTCGATTTCGCCGTAGGGGCGATTCACGAATCGCCCGCAACGCACCCACCGCCATGCGGTAAGAATCTCCACCCGCATCAAACGCAGCTTATAAAAATTCGATTTGGAATCATCGTTTCCAAACCACCCAAGGAGGCTTATATGGAACCGAAAGACTATCTTCTCGTCAAAATCGAAGGCGAATACGCCTATCTGCGCGATGAATCGGGCGCATGCAGCGAGGACGTTTTCATCGCGCTGGCGCTGCTGCCGGCCGGAGCCGACGTCGGCACGCGCCTGCACTACGAGATGTTCTCCTACGAGATCATCGACTGACCACATCCGCATCCTCCAAACTCTACCTTCGGTTGATTTCTCCCCATTCAACCGAAGGTACGTGTTTTTCTGCCCTAAAATCTGTTATCCTGAATGCGAAAGGAGAGAACGGGATGGATCAAGTGAAAATCGGGAAATTCATCGCCGCGCGCAGAAAGATGGCGGGCTATACGCAAATGCAGCTGGCCGAGCAACTCGGCGTCACCGACCGCGCCGTCTCAAAATGGGAGACCGGCCGCGCGATGCCGGATTCGTCGCTCATGCTTGAGCTGTGCGCGATCCTGAAAATCAGCGTCAACGAGCTACTGTGTGGGGAGGTCATTCCAATGGAACAGTATCAGAAAGAGATGGAAGAAAACGTGCTGGAGCTGATCCGGCAGAAGGAGCGGGCCGATCGGCGCCTGCTGACGATGGAACTGGTCACGGGGATCGTATGCCTGATCCCACTGGTAACGGCCGTAATTGTCGCGTCGGTGGTTCCTATGAAAAAATGGATCGCGACGGTTTTGGTGCTGGCGGGGCTGGTGCCGCTGCTCACCGCAACGCCGTTCATGCTGCGGATCGAGCAGACCGCGGGGTACTACGCGTGCAAGCGCTGCGGCCATCGGCACGTTCCGGCGTACAAAAGCGTGTTTTTTGCCATGCACGTCAACCGGACACGCTATCTGCGCTGCCCGCAATGCGGCAAACGGTCGTGGCAAAAGAAGGTTCTGCGAAAAGAATAAGGCAATCCCGCCCTGTGAGCCACAGGGCGGGATTTTTTTGTCAGAATCAGGTCTCAGGTGCGGGAGGCTGATAGCCTCCCGCACGACGGTGTAGGCTGCCCCACCGTAGGGGCGGATATCATCCGCCCGCCTCGCGGGTGGAGAAACCTTGCCGTGCGGCGGTGGGTACGTTACGGAACGGCGCATAGGCCGTTTCGTTGTAAAATTGGAACACAGACAAAAAGCTCCGCCCCGTGGAAATCCACGGGGCGGAGCAGTTCATCAATAGTTATTCAGTTCAGAACACTAAATGATTATTCTTCGGGCATGAAATCGGCGAACACACCGAATTCGTAAGCCGGATCGTAGACGACGATAGTAGCATCGCTGAGTTCAAAGACGACCAGCGAAGCACCAGCAACGACGGTGTCACCAATCTTAACAACCGTGTTGCCGTTCTTAACTTCGGTCGTGATGTCGTCGAGTTCAACTTCCATGTTGGTGTAGTTGACCAAGAGATCAGCTTCGCCTTCGTAGTCCATGAAGAGACCGGCGTAGGTCGGGTCGGCGACAGCTTCCATGCCAGCAAATTCACCGTCGGTGACAGTGACTTTGAAGAACGTGTCGACAGCAATGCCGAACGGGGCAACGTAAGCAACGTCAGCCTGTTCATCAGCTTCGTAAACGATTTCAACTTCTTCGCCGAGGAGGTTCAGAGCCTTGATCGTGGTGGTCCAAACGTAGACGGTTTCGTCGTCGTCATTCTTACCAACTTCAACAGAAGCGGAGTAGTCGGTGACGATGACATAGGAGATTTCGGTGCTCGAGGTGGTTTCTTCAGAGATTTCTTCGTAAGCAACGAGGACTTCGCCGTTGTAAATGAAGGCGAACATGTCTTCGGCTTCGGTCATAACGTCGGTCCAAATGTTCGCGTAGTTGGCGCCAGCGTAGTTGTAGAGTTCGGTGCCTTCGTAGGAGACGGAGTATTCAGCGTCTTTCGCGTTGAAAGCGACGTCGAGGTCAGCGCTGCTGACGACATCGACAAAGTCAAGGTTGACGTAGGTATTGTCAATGATCTGAGCAACACAAACGGTACCGTCTTCAACTTCGATCTTGCCGTACGGGAAAGCATTACCATCGTAGAGGTATTCGCCGGTGTAGATCTTTTCGTCCGGATCATATTCTTCAGTGAGCAAGCTGTTGTCGAACTGGAAGAAGTAAACCGGGGCGTAGGAAATGAAGATGGAGTTTTCGTTGACGATCAGCGAAACGGCCTGGAAGTCATCTTCGTTGGCAAACCAAGCACGGATACCGTCGTTGTACTGGCTGTAGTCAGCGCCGTCGACGGAGAGATACTTGGTGGCTTTGTTGGCGTTGTCGAGAACGACTTCTTCGTTCACGAGGAGGCTGAAGTAATCGTTGAGAGCTTCTTCATCGTCGTCTTCGTCAGCAGTCGGAACCTTTTCGACAGCAACGTCACCGATGGTAACTTTGCCTTCGTACAGAGCGTCAACAACGTTCAGGTCGAGGGTAGCGTCGCCTTCGACAATGGCGTTGATTTCGTGGCCGATAACGGCGTCAACGTCGTAGCCTTCGGTCTTGATTTCTTCTTCGTAGTCGCCGGCGAGAACAAAGATTTCTTCTTCGTCTTCGTTTTCAGCAACACCGATAACAACGCCATTCACCGGGGTAGCCAGTTCATAAGCAGCGTTGGCGTGATCCATCGCATTGGCGATCATAACCGCGACGTCTTCACGGGTGATAGAAGCCATGAAGTTGGTGATGTCAAGGTCTTCGAAGAGGCCGTTTTCATAGGCGCAGAGAACAGCGTTCTGATACCACTTGGAACCGGTGAAGGAAGCGACCGGTTCTTCGCCGCCGTCGTTATAGGTTTCTTCGAGGTCGAGCGAGCGCATCAGCATGATAGCAGCTTCGACATAGGACAGGGTGCCCAGAGCATTGGCGTTGCCTTCGGCGGTGCCAACGATGATGTCGTAAGCAGCAGCGTAGCCGACAAAGTTCTTCGACCAAGCCGGGATCGAAGCAAAGTCGTTGAAAGAGACCGAAGCGACGACCGAGTAGTAGTCGGCAGCTTTCTGGTCGGCGGACGCAAGAGCGAACATGATCTTCGCCATTTCGTCACGGGTCAGGTATTTGGTCGGGTTGAATTCATCCTTGTCGTTGCCCATCATGATACCGGCTTCATAGACGGTCTGAACGGCAGCAGCTTTGTCTTCGTCGATGGAGGCAGCGTCTTTGTAATCAACGGCGCCGACGAACATCGTCAGAACCATCGAGACGGCCAGAACCATCGCGAGAAGTTTCGCAAACTTCTTCATTGTGTTTCCTCCTAAAAATTTTT
>SVLQ01000016.1 GCA_015067825.1 Oscillospiraceae bacterium
ATACAGAAAAATTTGAGCCGGAGCGTAGATATCAATTGTATCAAGCATTCAACACATTACTTTGCCCACGCTACTTGCTAAAGTGGGGAGAAAGCAACGAACACAAACAAGCTGTGGATAAATTTATGGAAACCATGCTTTCGTTAATTCGTTGTGATGCTGAGGATGATCGCCCTGATATGTGGATAGATGATCGCATTGAACTCGGACTTAAATCTGCGGTACGGTCAATATCTGGGGGTGATATGGATGAGGCTCTTTCGAAAACAGAAACTGTTGTAAAGCTGTTAGAGGATACAATGATGATTACAGATGAGATTCTATTGCCAACGTCATGTCGTTTTCTTGACGGAATGGAATGGCGAGCCGAAGAGAATTGGATGAATCGTGATAATAATCCTGACAGTCCGGAAGAGAGAATGATCTATATGGCTACTCAAATGAATGGTATGTGTAGTTGCTATTGTCTGTTTCCCAGCAATTATTTTGATATTCTCAACGGAAATGATTTTGAACCGCTTCGTGATCATCCGAAATTTATAAAACTATGCGAACGTGTAAAAGCGTTAATTGTTACCAAACAAAAGGAAGCGTAATCCTCGCCCCGCTTCATGCGGGGCTTCGCTTTTGTGTCCACAAAAGCAGTGCTTGTCAGGAAAAGCAGACAAACTTTCGGGACGCACAAACCAAAGGCCCCCTTGTGTAAAGGGAGCTGTCGCGAAGCGACTGAGGGATTGTTTTGAGCGATAGTCTAACTTTTTACAATCCCTCCGTCACGCTGACGCGTGCCACCTCCCTTTACACAAGGGAGGCTTTTTTCTACCTCCCGGAAGGTAAGTAAAGAACTTTTGAAATGTCAATGTCAAAAGTGCCTTTGCGTTGCTTTGGGCAAAAATCTTGTTGTCTTTAATTCAGTCAGTAGTTATCAAGAAAAGAGGACAGAGAATGTAAAACACTCTCTGTCCTTTTTTCGTAGTGGCTAACTGCGTTCGCCCGCGGGCGTTCACAGAACGCCTCTACGTATTTGATTTTCTTTCGGCAGGCAAAACCTGCTTTATGGGAGCCACCTTTACGGCTCTTTTTTTGTATTATTTTAGTTTGACGTTTTCTTCGCCGAGCAGACGGTAAAGCTCTTTGTAGAGGCGGTAGTCGTCGCTGATTAAGAGCGACGCATCGCCGGCGAGTTTTTTGCCCGTCGTCGGGAAGAAGAGGATCACGCGCCGCGTCCCCGGAAACATCGTAAAGAGTCCCTGCAGACGCTTCAGCATTTTGCCGCTGTCGTCGAAGATCCGCAGATAAAGCTTCTGCTCCGGCGAAAACCGCAGCTTGCGCCAAGGCTCATCGCCGGACGCTGCCGGTGTGGTCACGGCGGCCGGTATTGTCGATTCGGCGCTGCCGTTTTCCGCCAGCCGCACGCGCTCGCAGAGGAGCTTCGGCGCTTCGTTTTCGCGGAGGCTGACGCGCCCCTGCATGATGACGGCGTTTTCCGCTTTGACGAACACGCCGTACTCCGCCAGCACCTTCGGGAAGACAAGCACCTCGATCGCACCAGAGAGGTCTTCGATCGTGGCGAAGGCCATGTTCTGCCCGCTCTTGGTGATCTTCTGCTTAACTGCCGTCAGCACGCCGCCGAGTGTGACCTCACGGTTATCGTATTCGATATTGCCGCCGAGCAGGGTATTGGGTTCGTCGGTCGTCTCGCCCTCGGCGGAATCGTCGCCTAAGATCTCGCGGATGGGCAGGCATTTGGCCTTGGCAAACGCCGCACTGTATTCGTCGGCGGGATGGCCGGAGAGATAGAGACCCATCGCCTCTTTTTCCATCGCGAACAGTTCGCGCTTGGGGTACTCCTTCATATCGGGGATGACCGGCTCGTCGACCTCGCGCTGTTCCTCTTCGCCAAAGAGCGAAAGCTGGCCTTCGATCGAATTGCGGCGCTCGAGGTTGGCCGCGGAGATCAGGCTTTCGTACATCGTCAGCATCTGCATGCGGTTCAGACCAAACGAATCGCACGCGCCGGCTTTGATCAGCCATTCGGCCGTCTTGCTGTTGAAATCGTGGGCGGCCATGCGGCGGCAGAAATCGGCAAAGCTTGTAAAAACGCCGTTTTCCTTCCGCTCCAGGACGATATCGGAGATCAGCTTTTCGCTGACGTTTTTGATCGCGCCCATGCCGAAGCGGATATCCTTGCCGTCGACGGTGAAATGCTCGGCGGAGCGGTTGACATCTGGCGGCAAAACCGCAATGCCCATCGCCTTGCACTCGCCGATATATTCGGCGACCTTGGCGGCGTTGCCAAGCACGCTCGACAAAAGCGCACCCATGTATTCCTGCGGATAGTGACATTTTAAGTACGCGGTCTGGTAGGAAACGAGCGCATAGGCCGCGGAATGCGCTTTGTTGAAGGCGTAGCCGCCGAAATCGAGCACTTCTTCAAAAAGTGCGGTCGCGGTCGCCTCGTCGACGCCGTTTTTGATGCAGCCGGGGATATTTTCGGCTTCGTTGCCGTAGATAAAATTCTCGCGTTCACGGCGCAGGATCTCGGTTTTCTTTTTGCTGATGGCGCTGCGCACGATATCGGCGCGGCCCATCGAATAGCCGCCGAGCTTCCGGAAGATCATCATGACCTGTTCCTGATACAGCGGACAGCCGTAGGTGACGTCCAGGATCTCTTTGAGCGCAGGATGCTTGTAGACCACGCGTTCGGGGTGTTTTTTGCCTTCGATAAAACGCGGGATCGATTCCATCGGGCCCGGACGGTACAGCGCGATCACCGCGCAGATCTCTTCGATCGACTGCGCACGCATCCCGACCGCCACCGCCGTCATACCGGCCGATTCCAGTTGGAACACGCCGCAGGTCTTGCCCTCGGCGAGCATTTGGAAGGTCGCGGCATCGTCGTCGGGGATATCATCCACCGAAAACGACGGATCGCGGTCGCGGATCATCGTTTCGGCGTCGGCAATGATCGTCAGGTTTCTGAGGCCGAGAAAGTCCATCTTCACCAGGCCGATCTCGCCGACCGTGGTCATCGGGAACTGCGTGACGACGACGTTTTCGTTGACCGCCAGCGGCACGTACGCACTCGTTTCCTTCGGCGTCAGCACGACCCCGGCGGCGTGCGTCGAGGTATTCTTGGGCATACCCTCCATCCACATCGCCGTATCGATCAGCTTTTTGACCAGCGGATCATTTTCGTAGACCGTTTTCAGGTCGTTGGATTTTTGCAGCGCTTTTTCGATCGTGATATGCAGCTCGTTGGGCACGAGCTTGGCCAGCCCGTCGACCTGCGGCAGCGGCACGGCCAGGGCGCGGCCGACGTCGCGGATGACGCTGCGCGCCGCCATCGTACCAAAGGTGACGATCTGGGCGACGTGCGAATGGCCGTAGCGCTCGGACATATACTGGATGACTTCGCCGCGGCGTTTGGGGCAGAAGTCGATATCGAAGTCGGGCATGGAGATGCGTTCGGGGTTTAGGAAGCGCTCGAAATAAAGTCCGTACTTCATCGGGCAGATGTTGGTAATGCCGATGCAGTAGGCGACGATGCTGCCCGCGCCGGAACCGCGTCCGGGCCCGACGGGGATCCCGCAGCTTTTCGCATGGTTGACATAGTCCCAGACGATCAGATAGTAGTCGGCATAGCCCATTTTGATGATGACGTCGAGCTCGTACTCCAAGCGCTCGTAATACTCCTGCGGCGCGTGTTCGCCATAGCGTTTGAGGAATCCTTCTTTGCAGCGGCGGCGCAGATAGGTCGCGCTGTCCTCGCCCGTTCCGGCGTCGTACTGCGGCAGAATGTAGCCCGTAAACGCAAATTCCACGTTGCAGCGTTCGGCGATCTTGACAGTATTTTCAAACGCTTCGTCCAGCCCCGGGAAGCTCTTTTTCAGTTCGGCTTCGGACTTGACGTAAAACTCTTCCGTCTGGAAGCGCATCCGGTCGGGCGCATCGACGGTTTTGCCCGTTTGGATGCAGACAAGGATATCCTGCAGCTTGGCTTCTTCTTTGGTGATATAGTGGGCGTCGTTGGTCACGACCAGCGGGATCCCCGTTTCTTCGTGGATCTTTAAGATCCCGCGGTTGACCGCCTTTTGTTCGGCAATGCCGTGATCCTGCAGTTCGAGATAATAATTGCCCTTGCCGAAAATCGACTCATAGCGCAAGGCCGCTTCTTTCGCACCGTCGTAGTCATCCGACTGCAGACGCTGCGCGACCTCGCCGGCAAGGCACGCCGACAGCGCGATCAGCCCTTCGGCGTTTTCGGCCAGCAGCGCGAGATCGACGCGCGGCCTTTTGTAGAATCCCTCGGTGTACGCAAGGCTCACCATGCGGATCAGGTTTTGGTAGCCCGTTTGGTTTTCGCAGAGGAGCACGAGATGCGCCGCCTTCGAATCGAATTCGCTCTGCTTATCGGTGCGGCTCCTGGGCGCGACGTAGACTTCACAGCCGATGATCGGTTTGACGCCCGCTGCTTTGGCCGCTTTGTAGAAATCGTAGACGCCAAACATCGAGCCGTGGTCGGTGATGGCAACTGCGGGCTGCTCCAGCGACTTGACGTGCTCCATCAGCCGGCTGATGCGGCAGGCACCGTCGAGCAGGCTGTATTCGGTATGCAGATGCAGATGCACGAAGTTGTCCATCGCGCTCTCCCCCTTCTATTCGTCGTCTTCGGGTTCCTCGTCTTCCGCCGGCGGCAGCGTCTCGGCCATCGCCACCAGCTTTTGCAGACGGTGGTTGAGACCGGATTTTGAGATCGGCGGATCGGCCTTTGCCGCCAGCTCGGCCAACGGCTCGTCCGGGTACGCCATGCGCAGTTCCATCGCCGCGCGCAGCTTTTCGTCGAGATCGGCCGTCATCCCGGCCGCATCCAGCCGCCGCAGCATCGAAAGCTGATAGCTGCCCGTTTCGGCGGCTTTCATGATATTCGATGCCTCGCAGTTGACGCGGCGGTTGATCGTATTGCGCACGTCTTTGATCACGCGCATTTCCATGAATTCGATGACCGATTTATGCGCCCCGGCCATCGTCAGATACGTTTCAATGGTTTCGCCGTCTTTGCAGTAGAGCAGGCAGTTTTCTTTGCGGTGACCGGCGCGCAAGCCGAGATTCAGCTCCGAAAACAACACACTCAACTCACGCATCAGCGCTTCGTGGGTGGTCGAAAGCTCGAGATAATACCGTTTTTCCGGTTCGGCCAGATATCCGCCCGTTAAAAACGCACCGCGCAAAAATGCCATGCGGCAGCAGTCTTCCTCCACGATCCAACCGTTGAAATGGAGCTTTAAAAATCCGTCCTCGTCGTACCCGAGCAGGCGCATCAGCGCAGAAAGCTGTGCTTTGTCCGCGATCGTCAGCGATTGGCGGCCGCCCGAAGCCGCAGCGACTATGGGCGTCAGTTTCAGCGGCGGCGAGATCGCCGCACCGAGCTGGGCCACGCGCCGTTTCAGGCGGTCGTTGCGCGTGATGATGCGGATCTCGTGCGCGGAAAACACGCTGGCAAACAACAGAATGCCGTAAAGCTCCGCCAACGCACAGCAGGATTTCGGGATCGGGACCTTGCACAATTCAGTTTTCAAATCCGCGGAAAACGACATGGTGCACCTCTCTCGCACACGTCTCCCCGGCTCAATCGCCGAGGCGTTTGATCTCACATTGCAGCTCCGTGCCGAACGCTTCCGACACGCACGCTTTGATATGGTCGACGAGCGCCAGAACGTCGGCACAGGTCGCCCCACCTAAATTGACGATAAATCCGGCGTGCTTTTCCGACACGCACGCCCCGCCGATGCGGTAACCCTTCAGCCCGCACTGGTCGATCATTGCCGCAGCAAAGCCGTTTGGCGGGCGCTTGAACACGCTGCCCGCGCTCGGCAGTTCCAACGGCTGCTTGGAACGACGGCGTTCGGCCAGATCGGCCATCGCCGCCCGGATTTCTTCGCGGTCACCGGCTTCAAGTTTCAGTTCCGCCCCGGTGACGATCAGTTCTTCTCTTTGGAAACGACTGGAACGGTAGCCAAGCTCCGCCTCTTCGAGCGTAAATTCCCTCGCCGTCCCCGCTTGGTCGACGCAGAACACACGTGAGACAACCTGCGCCATTTCTCCGCCGTACGCCCCCGCATTCATCACAACACCTCCGCCGATGCTGCCGGGAATGCCGTGGGCAAATTCCAGCCCCGTCAGCGATTCGTTTGCGGCGTCAAAGGCCGTGCGCGTCATCGAAAGGCCGGCTCCGACCCGGACCGTTCCATCGCAGATCGAAAGTTCGTCGAGTTTTGCCGTGCGGATCACGACGCCGCGGAATCCGGCATCGGAACAGAGCAGATTCGTGCCGTTGCCCAGCACGAAATACGGTACTTCCGCCGCCCGCACACACGCGAGCACGCGGCACAGCTCTTCTTCGGTTCGGGGTGTTGCCATCCAATCGCAGGGGCCGCCGATGCGAAACGACGTGTGCTTCTCCATCGGTTCGTCGGCCCAAACGGCCTCAGCCGGCAAAATTCCGGCCAATAGCACGCCGATCTGTTTTTGATCCATCCCTGATCCCCTCTCAACATGTTTGGGCTCTTCGCCCGCAGCAATCTTAGGTTTGCTCACCGGTTTCCGCCGATTCGGTCGGCTGGGTTGTTGTCTCCGGCGGTGCGGTCGCCGATGTGGTCTCCGACGGCGTGGTTGCCGCTGGAGTTGTCGTTATCGATGTACTCTCCGACGGTGTGGTCGCCGCTGGAGTCGTTACTATTGATGTACTCTCCGGCGGTGTGGTGGCCGCAGGAGTCGTCGTCGCAGGCGGTTCAGTCGCCGACGACGGTGTGGTCGAAGCCGGCGGCGTTACCTCGGAGGACTGCGGCGGGCCCGACGGTTCGGTATCGCTCGGCGGGGTTGAATCCTCCGGCGGTGGTTCTTCGGTGTTCTCCGGGACACTCGTATCGGCCGTTGTTTCCGGCGGTTCGGTCTCCGGCGGTGTCACGTGGATCGTGCACTGGCCTTCAAGGGCATTCCCTTCCGGCGCAACCGCGGGATAATAATAGGAAAGAATGCGGTCGGAGAGCAGACCCTCGAAGTGAACGGTGTACTGCTCGTCGCGCACGACGACATTGGGAATCGCAAAATAGCGGTAGAGGTTGAGCAGCGAAACGGTCTCCAGCGATTCCTGCGGGCAGAACACGCGCGACATTCTGCCGCTTTCGGTGCAGATGTGCACGGTTGTGTGCATCGTGCAGAGCGATTTGGGCGCATCTTCCGGCAGGAACTTGCCGTAGGCCACGCGGCTGCCGCGCTGGTCGGTGCGGCAGGCATCGGTGGGGATGCCGCCGCTGTCGAGACAGTAGGCGTAGTCTTGGAGGTTGGACGGCGTTTCAAACGCCGCATCGGCCTTGTCGGCATGCAGGATTTCCATCACTTCCCGCCAGGTATCGACCGACGGGTTGGTGGCAAGGCCGGAAATCTCCTTCTGCTGGTCGAATCCGAACCAAACACCTCCGACATAGTACGGCGAGAAACCGACAAACCAGCGATCGAAATCGTTGGAGGTCGTGCCGGTTTTGCCGCCGACGGCAATGCCGTCCAGCGCTGCACCGCCGCCGGTGCCGTTGGTGACGGCGTATTCAAGCATCGAACGCATATAGTAGGCCGTGCTTTCCGAAACCGCAACGCTCTCGTTGGCCGTGTGGTCGAGCAGCACGTTGCCGTCGGCATCGAGCACGCGCAAGTAGGTCGTCGGCTCGACGTAAATGCCGTCGTTGACAAACGGCACGTAGGCCGCCGTCAGTTCCAGCAGCGAAACGCCGCGGCTCGTACCGCCCAGTGCGAGAGCGGAATAGGTCAGATCGTTGTAAGCCACACCGTCAACCGTATCCTGACGCATCAGGCTCAGGCCGAAGTTTTCGGTCGCGAAGTCAAACGCCGTCTCCAGCGACATCAGATCGACCGTGCGCACGGCGATCGTGTTCAGCGACTGCGCAAGCGCCGAATTGATCGTCGTGCGGCCGCTGTAAATGCGGTTTTGGTTGGCCGGCCACGGCGAGAGCCCGTAGGAACCGAGCAGGATCGCCGATTCGGCCTCGACCAGCGCACCGTTGGTGCCGATGATTTTGGACGGAGAATCGTCAAGGACAGAATAAGGCGTGATCAGACCGTACTCAATCGCCGGGGCGAACACGCTCAGCGGTTTGATCGACGAACCGGGCGCGCGACGGGAGGTCACGCGGTTTAAGACGAGGTTGCCGTACTTTTCACCAATACCGCCGACGAGACCCAAAAGCTTGCCGTCGGGTGAGAAGATGACCATCGCCGATTCCGGTTGAGTCGTACCCTTGACCGCCGGGAAGTTATCGCGGTTTTCGTAAACCTTTTCAATCGCCGCCTGCACTTTGGGATCGATCGTCGCTTCGATCGACAGACCGCCGGCGTACAGGAGCTTATAGGCGATCGTCGAAGAATAGCCGTAGACCTCGCGCAGCTCGGCAACCAGCTCGGTCACGAGCAAATCCTCGAAGTACGAGCGCACGTTGGAGGTATCGGTCGTTTCTTCGCTGTAATCGCGGAACACAATCTCCTCGGCTACCGCAGATTCGTATTCTTCGTCGGTGATGCGGCCGAGCTCGTGCATTTTTTCCAGGATCAGTTCCTGGCGTTTTTTGTTGTTGTCAGGGTTCTGGAACGGATCGTAGTAGGTCGGACTGTTGGTAATACCCGCGATGACCGCACATTCGGCGAGCGACAAATCGCTGACTTCTTTGCCGAAGTAGACATACGCCGCCGAGCTCACGCCGTAGCAGCCCTGACTTAAGTTGATCGTGTTCAGATACATTTCCATGATCTGATCCTTCGTCAGCTGCCGCTCTAGGTTCAGCGCGCGCAAAATCTCCAACACCTTGCGCTGGATTGTGACATCGGTCTCTTCGGTGATATTCTTGACGAGCTGCTGCGTGATCGTCGAGCCGCCGAAGTTCGAGGAAAACGGCTGGATCAGGTTGATGACCGCGCCGAACGTACGCCGCCAGTCAACACCCTTGTGGCTCTCAAAGCGCTCGTCTTCGATTGCGATGAACGCATCGACCAAATCCTGCGGAATCTGGTCGTAGTTGACCCAAATACGGTTTTCCGACCCGTACAGACGGGTCAGTTCGGTGCGTTCACCGGTTTCGGCGTCGGTGGCATAGATGATCGAGGAATAGTTCATGCTGATGTTGCCGACGTCGAGTTCAGCCTTGGGCACCATGTATTCCTTGACGTAGAAGCCAAACGCGCCGACACAGATGACCCCGGTGAAGACCAACACCAAAAGGATGCTGCCGACGACCTTGCCGATCACACCGAGCGTTTTGCCGATCACCGCAAGTACCTTTGCCGTATATTTTCCGATCAGTCCGAGGACCTTCAGAATCTTCTCTCGTTTCATGTTTGCTGCCTTTCTTCGCCTCAATCGACCATCGGCCGCTGCGAGAGCTTGCGGATCAGCTCCCGGTTATCCTCCTGCAGCGTCGATTCGGCGACGATATTTTTGGCCTTTGCGCCGCACTTGCGGCACTGATGTACGAGCTGCCAGCCCTTGGCCGGTTTGTAGACCACGCCGACTGGGTCCATGATCCCCTTGCATTCCGAGGCGCGATCGCCCGGCATGACGTCCACGTGCTTGGAGCACAGGCAAAACGGGC
This sequence comes from Oscillospiraceae bacterium, assembly GCA_015067825.1. Taxonomy (GTDB): domain Bacteria; phylum Bacillota; class Clostridia; order Oscillospirales; family QAMX01; genus QAMX01. The sequence goes on from SVLQ01000016.1 coordinate 9,657, forward strand.
AATGATTGCGGTAGCTCCCGTTTGTTACCGGGACAACTTCTTTCCCGCAGTTTTCGCAGATAAATGCGACGTTTTCGGATTTATGACTCATTTTTCTTCTCTCCCTGCCGGCGGGTAATACCGCGGCCCAAAGATCGCCGTCCCCACGCGCACGATCGTCGCACCTTCTTCGACCGCCTCGGCATAGTCGTGGCTCATGCCCATCGAAAGCGTATCGAAGCAAGCCGGAAGATCACGCTTGAGCGACTCAAACATCGCGCGCATCCCGGCAAAATAGCGGCGGGCTTCTTCGCCCGCCGGCGGGATCGCCATCAGGCCGCGCAGCCGGATCGCCGGCAGATTTGCCACCACTTGGGCAAACGCCGCGGCATCGGCCGGGGCAATGCCCGCCTTCGACGCTTCGCTGCCGACGTTGATTTCGATCAGCACGTCGGCACAGCAGCCGACCTTCTGCGCCTGCTGCGAGATCGCAATCACCAGCTTTTCCGAATCGGCGGAGTGGATCATCGCCACTTTTCCGACGACGTATTTGACTTTATTGGTCTGCAGCGGCCCGATCAGGTGCAGCGGACAGTTGCCGTAGACGTTTTCCGCCAGCTTATCGCGCAGCTCCTGCACGCGGTTTTCACCGGCGGCATCGATGCCGGCTTCGATCGCAGCACCGATTTCTGCGGCGCTGCGCGTTTTGGTCGCGGCCAGAAGCGTTACCTCGTTCGCGCTGCGTCCGGCTTTGGCCGCGCTCGCATTGATCTCTGCGCGGATCCTTTGTATATTTTCTCTGATTTGTTCCAGTTCCATGCTTGCCATTCTTCTTCCATAGCTTTTCGCCGGCGCACCGAAAAAAGCGCGCGATCCGCCAGCATATACCTAATTACTATTATACCCTTTAAATGTAAAAAATGCAAGAACAACCGCAAGCTTCTGCGCCATCTGCACAGGCTTTTCCGAAATATCTATTCCCTTTTTCCGGCAAATATGATACAATAAAACCACCACGCAAAAGGAGCGATGCACATGAACGGAACCGAACGCGTCAGCCGTACGATCCGCGGACTGGAAGTCGACCGCCAACCGATCTACGGCTGGTTATCGGCCAATTTGTCCGAGGAGATTTCCGCCCGTTTCGGCTCGGTCGAAGCTTTTGAAGACCGCTATGAGTTCGACGCCGCCCATATTTTCGGCGGTCCCGGTTCGTTCCGTGGGGACGTGATCGATGCCATCGCCGCGGAGGCGGACGAGCTCACGCCCGATCTCCTCGCCGACGCCGATATCTTCACCTCGCCCGACAACATGGACGATTACGAAAATCTGCGCCGTTCGATCGCCTTCCACAAAGAGCGTGGCAGATTCTGCTACGTGCAGACGCCGGGCTTTTTCGAGCAATTCAACGGCGTTTTCGGCATTGAAAACCAGCTTCTCTACCTCGCAATGTACCCCGAAGAGCTGGAGCGCTTATATGCGCGGCAGGCCGAATGGACGATTGCCTTCGCCGACCACTGCATCGACTGCGGCGCCGACATGATCCACATTTCCGACGACTGGGGCGCACAGAAGGATATGCTTTTCAATCCCACGCTCTGGCGCGAGATCATTTATCCGCACTTAAAACGCATCGTCGACCACGTTCATTCCCGCGGCGTGTTCGTCAGCCTGCATTCCGACGGTTGCATCAAGCGCGTGACCGACGATCTCGCCGAGCTCGGCTTCGACGTGATCCACCCGTGGCAGGAAAGCGCGGGCATGGACTACGAGACCTACCTCGAAAAATACGCCGACAAATTCGCCATTCTCGGCGGCATCTGCATCCAGACCGTGCTGGGACTTCTCCCGAAAGAGAAACTGGAGACCGAGATCCGCCGCGTTTTCTCACTTCTGAAGGGCAAGCGTTGGATCTGCTGCACGACGCATTACGTGCAGAACCACTGCTCGATCGAAGATCTCGCCTTCGCCTACGATCTGATCAGGAAGCTGGCGCGAGAATAGTCCCCTGTTTCCCCTCATTTGGAAATCCGGACACAGCCAAACATTATCAAAGGAGCGTTTATGAAAGACATTGAGCAATTGATTTGCGAACATCTCGCAAGCGAGAAAAAAGAAACCGCGTTGGGATTTGTCGCATATCTCAAGGAAAACAAACTGACGTTGTACCGAGATACCGGCGCTTGTTGGAAGGATAAAATCTACTACTGGATCAAAAATGCCAACGACTGCATCGGTTTTATCGCCATCGCCGATCCGGAAGAACCGCATAATCGTTGGACGGTTTGGTCGGACGACAGCGTAGCCTACGAAACGCCGCTTGTGGCAGAAGAAATCAAACACGTCGCATGGGAGCACGTCGATGATTGCGGACACTGCGGTTCTTGCGGCGGCGGAACGACCAAAACGATTTTTGGCAAGCGTTTTGACAACGTCTGCGGATGCACGTTCCGCATCGACAATGCAGGGCTTCGCGACTTGCCGTTTTTAAAAACGATGATTCAGCTTCGCATACAAGAAAACGTGTAATTCATCACACATAAAAAAAGCAGACGGAAGATCCTTTTTTCGGATCCTTCCGTCTGTTTTCGTTACTCAGGTTTTTTGATCGCGATCAGCGCCGCCCCGAAATACTTGCGGCGTTTTAGAAACCGCTCCAGGCTCGCACCGTAATGATCCGGGCCGGTGGAATTCCGGTAAGTATTGTAGCCGACAATGCCTTCGGGCGTTTTGTGCAGCGCCACGAAATGCGCACCCAGCCGAAGCTTTTGATGCCACCAGTAGAACAGAATGGCCGCATCGCACGTTTCCAGCGCCTCGTCGAAGCGGTCGCGGCGCAAGATCGTTTCCACGCGATAGCCGCGGCGCTTCATAAACGTCGCCGGGGCAGTGATCCACGTGCCAAGATTGCCGTGGATCACCGGAAACGCCCGCTCAAACCAGCGGATGAGCACTTCGGGCGATTCGCGGTCGCCCAACAGCAAAAGCGCATTGTACGCCGCAATCCAGCCGCAGCCGGTCGCCGCGCTCGTACGCAGGCCGTAACGCCACTGTTCCTTGGGGATATCGCGCTGACAGTAGATCAGATCCATCGTTTTCCGCTCCTACGCTTCGGTGTGCAGCTTGTTCGTCTGCTTCTGCGCCATGACCAGGCGGTAGTAGATGCCGCGCTGCTCCAAAAGTTCCTTGTGCGTACCGACTTCGGCGATCTGCCCCTTCTCGATGACGACCAGACGGTCGGCATGGCGCAGCGTGGACAGGCGGTGGGCAATCGCGATCGTCGTGCGGTTTTCGACCAGGCGCCCCAGCGCTTCCTGGATCTTTGCCTCGGTCTCGGGGTCGAGCGCACTCGTCGCCTCGTCGAGGATCAGGATCTTGGGGTTGCGGAGCACGGCGCGGGCGATCGCCAGACGCTGGCGTTCGCCGCCGGAGAGCGTGTGGCCGTTTTCGCCGAGGATCGTGTTGTAGCCGTCGGGCAGCTTGATGATGAATTCGTGCGCGTTGGCCGCTTTCGCCGCCGCCACGACTTCTTCGACCGTCGCGTCGGCTTTGGCGTAGCGGATGTTTTCGTAGACGCTGCCGGTGAAGAGGAACGTCTCCTGGAAGACGACGCCGATATTCTCGTGCAGCGTTTTCTGGCTGATCTCGCGCAGGTCGACGCCGTCGAGGCGGATCGCGCCGGAGTTGGGATCGTAGAGGCGCATGACCATGTTGATCATCGTCGACTTGCCTGCGCCGGAATGGCCGACGAGGCCGATCATTTCGCCCGGACGGATCTCGAGCGAGACGTTTTTCAGCACGGGTTCGTACGATTTATAGCCAAACTTGACGTTTTCAAAGGTGATGCCGCCTTTGAGCTCCGGTTCGACCGGATTCTGCACGTCGTCGATCTCCGGCTTTTCGTCGAAGATCTCAAAGAGCTTGACAAGGCTCGTGACCATGTTGGCGAGCCAACGCGGGATCGAGGTCATCCACCGCAGCGGCTGGTAGATATACGAGAGGAACAGCACGAACTGGATCAGCTCGCCCAGGCTCATCGTGCCGTTTAAGACCATACGGCCGCCGAAATAGAGCACGAAGAATTCGCCGATGCCGACGAAGAAGTTGAGCACGGGGAACACCTCGGCCCAGAAGCGCTCGTTGGACATGCTGACCTTCGCCAGTTTTTCGCGGGCGTTGCTGAACTTTTCGATCTCGCGTTCTTCGTTGCCGAAGGTCTTGACCACGCGGATACCTTTGATGATATCGTGGAGGATCGAGTTGGAGCGCGAATCGAGCCGCCATTGTTTTTCATAGCGGAAGTGGATGTACTTGAAGAAGCGGCTGATAAACAGGAGCGCAAGCGGCACGGGCAGGAACACAAACAACGTCAGCAGAGGGTTCGTGACGAGCAGGACGATCGCGATGATCACAAACATCACGCTCTGTTCGATCATAAAACGCCCCTGATCGACGATAAACTGCCGGATCGTCTGCGTGTCCGAGGAGATGCGCTTCATCAGATCGCCGCTCGTTTTCTTCGACATCGACGACATCGAAAGCTTCTGCACCTTATCGTAGGCCTCGCAGCGCAACTCGTGCGAGAAGCGGCTGCCGATCTTGTTGGCGATGCGCACGGAAACGATGCTGAAAAATTCGCCCAGCGCGCGCGCGCCGATCAGCAAGCCGGCAATGACGAGAACACCCACCGCGGGGTTCGAGAAGTACGGTTTGGCATCTTCGGACGGTGCGAGATAATGGTCGGTGAGGATGCCGTTTAAGACCGGCGCCATGGCCATCATGATCCCCGAAAGGATCAGCACCAACGACGAAGCGATCAGCGGCTTCAGATACGGACGCATCAGCTTGAAGAGCCGGCGCCAGATATAGGATTTGTCGACGCAGAAAATGCACACTTCGAGTCCCGCGATCAGCGGACGGCCGCATTTGGGGCAGCGCGACTTTTCCAGATGCATGACCCGGCCTTCGTGACCGGTCTCGATATAGTAGTTGACGACCTTGCAGAGCTCGGCAATATCGTTGACCGCCGCCATCGTGAAGCGGCAGACAAACAGGTTTTCGCTGTCGTCGGGTTCGATCCCGTCCGCGCCCTTGAGCGCCAGTTCCAGCGTGCCGCAGCCGATGTCGGTGAACTGCTTGAGCTCACGCGCATCGTCGACCGAGCGGGCAAACACTTCTTTGCCGTCGATCTCGGCCCGCAAAATGCCGTCGGCAAAGGTCAGCTTCCCTTCGCACATTTCGCCGGAAGGCGTGAGGTCGAAGCCGACTACGCCGGTCGTTTCGTGAGTTTCGGTCTGCACTGTGATCACCTCTTTCTTTTTGTGTCGTGCAGAGAAAGCACAGATCAATACAGATACGGTTCGATGCGGCGGCGGCTCTTGGAGTCGATCGCCCATACGTTGCGGATCTGGTAGCGGTTGCCGTCGACGTCGGTGATGATGATCGACTGCTCGTCGAGCATTTTGATGCTCTTGGAGATATCCTTGACCGCAAACAGCTTTTTGTGCTCGCTGATCTTGACATCGAAGTAGAAATAGCCCATTTTTTCCTTGATCGACAGGATCTCGGTAACAACCGGACAATAATAGCGGTGCTCGAGCTCTTCGCGCACGATGGCCGCCTGCGCTTCCGGCAGGTCAGCGACGTCCTTTAAGATGCCGATCTCTTTGGATTCCATCGTCGCCACGGAGATGTAGCGGTACGGCTCGGAAAACGGCAGCACGCGCGCGAGCTTAACGCGCTTGTGGTCGGTCTCGCCGACCTTCAGGCAGAGAAAACCGTGGGAATTCGTATAGAAAAGCAGCGTCTTCGGATCAAACATACCGATATCGATCATCGAATCCGCGCCGACAGGCTTATTGTTGACTTCCTGCATAGAAAGATCCCTTCCTTTCTTAGTCCTGACCGATGCCGACGTATTTCAGCGCTTCGGTCTGGATCTGGTAGAGCTTATAGTATTCGCCCTTCTTGCGCATCAGTTCCTGATAGCTGCCGTATTCGACGAGCTTGCCGTCGTCGATGACCGCGAGCATATCGGCATCGCGCAGGGTGGAGAGACGGTGGGCGATCGCCAGCGTGGTGCGGCCGGCTTTGAGCTTGGTCAGCGATTCCTGGATGTTGCGTTCGGTCTCGGTGTCCATGGCCGCGGTCGCTTCGTCGAGGATCAGGATCTTCGGGTTCTGGATGATCGTCCGCGCGATCGAAACGCGCTGGCGCTCACCGCCGGAGAGATTCTGTCCGCCCGCACCAACGCGCGTCTCGTAGCCATCGGGCAGCTTCATGATAAAGTCGTGGGCGCTCGCCGCCTTTGCCGCCGCAACCACTTCTTCCATCGTCGCTTCGGGCTTGGCGTAGCGGATATTGTCGGCGATCGTGCCCATAAAGAGGTAGATCTCCTGCGAGACGAGGCCGATATTCTTCCGCAGCTGCGCGAGCGACAGATCCTTGACGTCCACGCCGTCGATCTTGATCACGCCGGCTTTGGCGTCGTAGAGGCGGGCGATCAGGTTGGCGATCGTCGTTTTGCCCGCGCCGGTCTTGCCGACCACGCCCAACATCGTACCCGCTTCGATCTTCAGATCGAGCTTTTTGATGATCGGACGCGCCGGCTCGTACTCGAATTCCAGTTCGGAGATCTCCACGCCGCCCTTGAATTCCTCGAGGACGACCGGATTTTCGCGTTCGGCAATATCGGGTTCGGTGTCGATGATCTCGAACACGCGCTGCGCCGAGTCGAAGCAGCGGGCCCACCAGTTGGAGACCCACGAGAGGAAGTCCATCGGCCCCTGCAGCATTTCGATGTAGATCGTAAACGACAGGAGCGTGCCGAGGCTCATCTCCCCGTTGACGACCATCACGCCGCCGACGCCGAGAACGACGGTCATCACGGCGTAGATAAAGAGGTTTAAGAGCGGATAGGCGATGTTTTCGTTGTTGGCGAGCTTCAGCTCGGCCTTCATCACCTTGCCGCTGGCATCGTCAAAACGGGCGTATTCTTCGTCTTCACGGGCAAACGCCTTGATCACGCGCTGGCCGTTGATGTTGTCGCTGATCATGTTGGAAACGTTGGAGCGGTAGACCCACATCCGGTGGTGCAGGCGGCGCCACATGGAATCCAGCAGTTTGAACACGAGGAAGATCACCGGGTAGGCGACGACCGTGATCAGCGTCAGCTTCCAGCTCATGATCGCCATGATGACCAGAACGCCGATGATCGTCATCACGTTGGTCACGCAGAAGGGCAGACCGTCGACGAAAAACCAGTAAATGTTGTTGGCATCGCTCGTCACGCGCTCCATCAGCGAACCGGTCTGCTTGGAGGTGTAGAAGCTCACGCCGAGGCGCTGCATGGCGCGGAAGATCTTGAGCATGATGTCGTAGATGACCCACGGCAGAATGCTCGCGAGCATCCATTGATACGCGATCGTAAACGCCAGGTTAATGAGGCGGATGCCGACGATCGCCAGAACCATGTATCCGAGCGAAACGATCAGCTCGGCAACGGGCGTTAAGTTCCCGGTGTTGAGCACTTTGTCGTAGAGCGTGCGCGTGGAGATCTGCGGTGTGACCAAGGTGATCAGCGTGCCCAGGATCATCGCGCCGATGATCATCGCGACCTGCGTCTTGTAGCCGCCGAAAAACGCAAACAGCCGCTTGACCGTCGAGCGTTTGTCGACGCATTTGGGGCAGATCTTGCGCTTCATGTCCGGGTAGCGCTGGCCGCACTTGGGACAGAACGGCGATTCGTGGAAGGTCTTGCGCACGGCCTCTAAGTCGCCGCCTTCCTTGACGGTGTTGAACGCCTTGACAAAATCGTTGAATTCGGGGTTCAGACCGATCGAATAGCGCGTAACGGCTTCTTCCTCGCCGTCTTTCTCCAGAATCAGGCGGCCCGTGGAGATATACTGTTCGGTCTTGAGCTTATCGATCTCTTCAAGCGGGATCGAGCGCACCTCGTCGATGCGGTAATCCGCGCGCAGCCGCCGGCTGCCCTTGACCTTGACGAGCGTTTCTTCGCCCAGCGCGAGGTAAAGCCCCTCGCGGTCAAACGCGATCCAGCAGCTCTTATACCCGCCTTCGGGATCCATGTCGCCGGTGACGGCATAACAAAAATCGTCGGTTTTGATCCCGCTCTTTTCCATCAGGCGCAAAACTTCCTTGGGAAGCTCGCCTGAAAACTCCTGTTTTTTCATTTCGGATTGTCAACTCCTCTCTGTTTCCGGCCGCGGCCGGATCCACCCTCTCGTCTGCGGCACACGTTTGGGCAACACACCGTTTCTTCCGGACGAGTCAAGGATAACACGTTTGCCGTGCCATAAACCGGACTCTGCCCGAAAGAGACCCAAATTTGTTTTGCCGCAAAAACAAAAAGCGATCGCCGCAGCGACCGCTCAAAATACGAAATACCTGCCAAAAAAATGCGGCAGACCGTCCGACAGCCGATCGGAACTACCGATGACTGCCGCGGTGACAGCGGTCGAGGGAAACGATACCTTGGTTTTTGCACGCTACACAGATAACACTCTGCAGACGGATCATCGTTTACACCTCACTTTCTGTCAAAATTCACGTCAAAAAAACGCGTTACAAATAGTATAGCACAATTGGATTTTTCTGTCAATAGAAGGTGCGGCGCAAATTCGGTTAAAACCGTTTTCGCACAATGATATCAAAAAGGCCGCCCCCTTTGGGTGCGGCCTCGCAGGTTTAAGAAAAAGGATGCGGCAGTTTCGTACCGTCAGCACCGACCAAGCCATCTTTTGAAAAAACGGCTGCTTGCGACAGCGTTTCGCCGTTTTGCTCATAGCAAAACACAAGCTTCACCGAGCTTTCATCGATCGGCTCCAGCGAGATCGAGCGCGCCGCACGGCAAAAATCGGCGTATCGCGGAAACTCCGCCAGTGGAAAGAGCGCCTCGGACAAAGCGCCAAGGTTGGAGGCTGTACTCTCATCAGGGATAAAGTCGGCTGTAAAATAGTTCGTCCACGTCAGACCGCCATCGGTGGTATACTGAAAATACACCAAAAAGCGCGTGTCGTCGGCGTAGCGCTCGCGGAGATCGAGCGTCCCCACCGAAATCCCCACCGATTCATTCAGGAAAAAGAGGCCCGTCGGCGTATAGAAAAAGTCACCCTTCCGTTCCCACGTTTGCCCACGGTCACGCGTGAAACAAACGGCCACGTTGGGTACGCCCGAAGCCGCCCCGTAAAGATAGGCCGCCCATCCCATGTCACCGCGAACTGCATACGCGCCGGGTATCAGCACAGTCATCAACGGATCAGAGTATTCGACCGTCGGCGTCAGAAAATCGGCAGGAAACGAATCGATACGCGGTAAACGATAGGCGTCGGAAGCAGGCACCGCCGAAACCGTTGTCTGAGCTTCTGTCGATGATAACGCTTTATCAGAATCCGTCTTCGACACACAAGCTGACAACAGACAAAGCAAACAAAGTAAGCAACAGACCAATTTTCGCATCTACCGCACCTCCACGCATAAAATCCCATTCGCTTCACACAAGCCCATCTCCCATGAATTTAAGGAGTCCGACGTCTAACTTTCATTTCCATGCTAATAATACCATATTTCGGCATATTTGTCAACTTTTTTCGCAAAATCAGGTTTTAATATAACAAAAAGCGGTCGAACAGATTTTGTCCATCCGACCGCTTTCCAGAGATATTCTGATGTTTACACAACGTAGGTCGAGGCCGAGGTATTGCCGCCGTGACCCGTCCAGTTGGTGTGGAAAAATTCGCCGCGCGCATGGTCGAGGCGCTCGTAGGTGTGGGCGCCGAAGTAGTCGCGCTGGGCCTGCAGGAGGTTAGCCGGCAGGAATTCGCAGGTATAGCCGTCGAAATACGAGAGAGCCGCGGCAAACGCCGGGGTCGGTATGCCGTTTTTGACCGCTTCGGCGACGACGTTGCGCCACGAATCGGTCAACGTTTCGATGACACCCTGGAAATACGGGTCGAGCAGAAGGTTGGAGAGAGCGGGATTGGCATCGAAGGCTTCCTTGATCTTGCCGAGGAAGACGCTGCGGATGATGCAGCCGCCGCGCCACATCAGCGCGATGCCGCCGTAGTTCAGGTTCCAGCCGTAGGTCTTGGCCGCCGCACGCATCAGCGTGTAGCCCTGGGCGTAGGAGATGATCTTCGAGGCGTAGAGCGCCTTGCGGATATCTTCGATGAACGCCTTTTTATCGCCGGTAAAGTTCGGCGCTTTTTTCGTAAAGACCTTCGAGGCGGCGACGCGCTCGTCCTTCATCGCCGAGAGGCAGCGCGCAAACACGCTTTCGCCGATCAGCGTCAGCGGAACGCCCTCGTCAAGCGCGGCAATGCCCGTCCACTTGCCCGTACCCTTTTGGCCGGCGGTGTCGAGGATCTTATCGACGATCGGTTTGCCGTCTTCATCTTTGTAGGCGAGGATATCGCGCGTGATCTCCACAAGGTAGCTGTCGAGCTCGCCCTTGTTCCACTCGGCAAACACCTCGTGCATTTCGTCGGGCGTCATGCCCAAGAGATCGCGCATGAGCTGGTAAGCTTCGCAGATGAGCTGCATATCGCCGTATTCGATGCCGTTGTGGACCATCTTGACGAAGTGGCCGGCGCCGTTTTCGCCGACCCAGTCGCAGCAGGCCGAACCGTCTTCGACGTGGGCGCAGATCGCCTGGAAGATCGGCTTCACAAACGGCCAAGCCGCCGGCGAGCCGCCCGGCATCATCGACGGGCCCTTCAGCGCGCCTTCTTCGCCGCCGGAAACGCCCGTTCCGATATAAAGTAAGCCCTTCGATTCGACGTAGGCCGTGCGGCGGATCGTATCCGGGAAGTGCGAGTTGCCGCCGTCGATGATGATGTCGCCTTCTTCGAGGTACGGCAAGAGCTGTTCGATCATCGCGTCGACCGCATCGCCCGCCTTGACCATCATCATGACCTTGCGCGGTTTTTCCAGATTTTCGGCCAGTTCGGCCAGAGAATGTGTGCCGATGATATTCTTGCCGGCGGCACGGCCGGCGATAAATGCGTCGACCTTTGCGACCGTGCGGTTATAGACAGCCACGGTGAAGCCCTTGGACTCCATGTTCATGACCAGGTTTTCGCCCATAACGGCGAGGCCGATCAGGCCGATATCTGCTTTTTTCATGGTAGATTTCCCCTTTCGTCAGCGCTTCACGCGGGCATTGCCCTCGTAGATGCTCCAAACCATTTCTTCGTCGGCGGGTTCGCCGTAGTCGGTCAGCAGCGTCGTCACCAGCGCGCCGCTCGCCCAACCAAACTGGATCCATTTTTCCGGATCCCAGCCGCGGAGGATGCCGTAGAGCAGGCCGCCGACAAAGCCGTCGCCGCCGCCGATACGGTCGAGGACCGGGATCTCACGCGGTTCGACCGAATACCACTTGTCTTCGTCGAGCATGATCGCGCCCCACAGGTGGTTGTTGGCGCTCAGAACCTGGCGCAGCGTGGTCGCATAGACCGAGGCATTGGGATAACGCTCTTTGACGTTTAAGATCATCGCCTTGAAGCTGTCCATCTTGCTCGTGATGTCCTTACCGCCCGATTCGGGGCCCGGAACCTTGAGCGCGAGCTGGAAGTCTTCTTCGTTGCCGATCAGAACGTCGGCGAGAGAGGCGATCTCGGAGAAGATCGCGCCCAGTTCTTCTTCGCGGTCTTTCCAGAACGACGCGCGATAGTTGAGGTCAAAGGAGATGACCGTGCCGTATTTTTTGGCAGCACGCGCCAGATCACGGCAGAAAAGGCTCGTGTTCGGGCTAAGGGCGGCAAACAGACCGCTCATGTGGAGGATACCGACGCCTTCTTCGCCGAAAATGCGGTCGAGGTCGAAATCTTCGGCTTTGATCGTCAGGCCGACTTCGCCGGCGCGGTCGTTCCAGACGCGCGGCCCACGCACGCCATAGCCGGAATCGGCGATGTTGAACTGATGGCGGTAACCCCACGGGCCGCCCTGTTCCACGTCTTTGCCCTCATAGGCAATGCCGCGCTTTTTCAGTTCGTTTTTGATATACAGCGCGACCGGGCTGTCCTTGACAAACGCGGTCAGCACCTTCGTCGGCAGGCCGAGCGAGGAGGAGATATTCAGCACGTTCGATTCCGCGCTGGTCGCCTGCATCATAAAGGTATCGCTCACGTGCACCGGCTGACGGGTCACGGGCGTGATGCGCACGCCCATGCTCGTCGGCACCAGCATGGCAATTTTGCAATTTTCACGAATTTTGGTCGTCATACTCAATTCCTCCCATCAAACGCCCGAGTAGGCGGCGAAACCGCCGTCGACCGGCACGACCACGCCGTTGACAAACGCCGAGGATTTTTCGTCGGCGAGCCAAAGGAGCGCACCCGTGAGCTCTTCCGGCTTACCAAAGCGGCCCATCGGCGTATGGCCGAGGATCTTTTCGGAGCGCGGCGTCAGGCTGCCGTCGGGATTGGTTAAGAGCGTGCGGTTCTGTTCGGTGAGGAAGAAACCCGGAGCGATGGCATTGACGCGGATGCCGACCGGCGAGAAATGGACGGCCAGCCACTGCGTGAGGTTCGAGACCGCAGCCTTTGCCGCCGAGTAGGCCGGGATCTTGGTCAGCGGGCGGAACGCGTTCATCGACGAGACGTTGATCACGGTCGTGCCCGGTTTGTTGGCCATATCGGCCGCAAACACCTGCGTGGGCAGCAGCGCGCCGAGGAAATTCAAATCGAGGACGTAGCGGATGCCTTCGGGGTCGAGGTCGAAGAACGTGGCAACGCCTTCGGCTTTCGCTTCAAGGTCTTCGGGGAAGAGGTATTCCTTCGAGGTCGTACCCTTGGGGTTATTGCCGCCGGCACCGTTGATCAGGATATCGCAGGGGCCGAGCTCACGGTTGATCGTTTCTCTGGCGGCTTCCAAGCCGGCCTTATCGAGAACGTTGACCGAAACTGCCAGACCTTTTCCGCCTTCGGCGACGATCTCGTCGACGACCGCCTGTGCGGCTTCCAGACGGCGGCCGAGCACCGCGACTGCCGCACCGCAGGCCGCCAGAGATTTCGCCATCACGGAGCACAAAACGCCGCTGCCGCCCGTGACGACCGCGACTTTGCCGGAGAGGTCAACTTTGAAAGGAAGATACGTACGCATTTGTTTCTTGCCTCTTTTCTTCGTTATTGATGCGGGTATATGTTAAAATCAGTTATTTTCTTGGTTAAAAAGAGCCGACGGCCGCCGTTCGCAGCCGTCGGCTCTCTGCAAATCAGCTGCGGGCTTTCAGTTTGATCGCGCGGAGGCGCTTCATAACGTCGTTTTCGCCTTTGCCAAAATAGTCGTGGAGCTTGACGTACTCTTTGAAGAGTTCGTTGTAGACCGCATGGTTTTCCGGATTCGGACGATAGACGAGATCCTTCAAGCTGGCCATATGCTCTGCCGCTTCGGCGACAGAATCGTAGCCGCCGCGTTCCTTGCCGGCCGCGACCGCGCCGAACATAGCCGAACCGAGCGCACAAGCCTGCGACGAACCGCACAGGCGAATCTCGCGGTTGGTGACGTCGGCGTAGATCTGCATCATCATTTCGTCCTTGTCGGCAATGCCGCCGGCAGCGATCAATTCGCCGATGGGCACGCCGTTTTCTTCAAACGCGTCAATGATCACGCGCGTACCATAAGCGGTCGCTTCGATCAGGGCGCGGTAGAGTTCTTCGGGCTTCGTCGTCAGCGTCATGCCGATAAAGAGGCCGCTGAGCTCGGCGTCGACGAGGATCGAACGGTTGCCGTTCCACCAGTCGAGCGCCAGAACGCCGCTTTCGCCCGGTTTCTGGGCGGCGACTTTTTCACGCAGGAGCTTATGGATGGAGATGCCGCGCTTCTGCGCTTCGAGATGATAGTGCTCGGGGACGAGGTTCTTGACGAACCAGTCGAAGTGGTCGCCGACGCACGACTGGCCGGCTTCGTAGCCGTAGTAGCCGCCGATGATACCGTCTTCGACCACGCCGCACATACCCGGAACGACGCTTTCTTCTTCGCCGAGGAGCATGTGGCAGGTGCTCGTGCCCATGATCATCAGCATTCTGCCCGGTTTGCAGACGGCCGCGGCCGGGGCTGCAACGTGGGCGTCGATGACCGAGATGCCGACGGCCGTGCCCGCGTTCAGACCGCAGAGCGCCGCGCCGGCTTCGTTCATATCGCCGGCTTTGCCGCCGAGCGGATAGATCTCGCGCGAGAGCTTTTCATCGACGATGTGCTCCAGGCGCGGATCGAGCTTTTTCAGGAATTCGTCGGTCGGATAACCGTCAGCCTTGTGCCACATAGCCTTGTAGCCGGCAGCACAGGCGCTGCGGCGCTCGAGACCCGTGAGCTGCATGACGATCCAGTCGCCGGCTTCGATCAGTTTGTCCGCACGGGCATAGACCTCCGGCGCTTCGTCGAGCATCTGCCAGGCCTTGGCAAACAGCCATTCGGACGAAACCTTGCCGCCGTAACGCTGCAGGCGCGCCATATCTTCTTTGACCGCGAGATCGTTGATCTTGTCGGCATATTTCTGCGCCGCGTGGTGTTTCCACAGCTTAACGTAAGCGTGCGGCTCGTTCTTGTATTCATCGAGGAAGCACAGCGGCGTGCCGTCGGCGAGGATCGGCAGCAGCGTGCAGGCGGTGAAGTCGATCGAAATACCGATGACGTCGTCCGGCGAAACACCCGACTGCGCCAGAACCGACGGAACGGTCTCACGCATGACTTCCAGGTAATCCTCCGGATGCTGGAGCGCCCAGTCCGGCGGGAGCTTGGTCACGCCGTCGGGCATGTATTCGTCCATAACAGCGTGCGTATAGTTGCGGGCAGCGGTCGCGATCTCGCGGCCGGTTTCCACTTCGACGAGCAGCGCACGGCCGCTCAGCGTACCAAAATCGACACCGATAGCATATTTCATAGTTAAATTAAGCGGCCGCCCGTCCGGTGGGAGCGGGCGGCCGTTCTCCTTTAAAATTTGTTTGGGAGTATCGCTGGCTTAGTTCTTGCCGTAGAGCGGGCCGTAGGTCTGGCAAGCACGGAAGTCCGCGCCTTCCGGATCCTTGGTGCCGAATGCGCCCCAAGCCGACGGACGGAAGAGCTGATCTTCGGGGACGTTGTGCATCGCGACCGGGATGCGGAGCATCGAGGCCAGCGTGATGAAGTCGGCGCCGACGTGGCCGTAGCAGAGCGAGCAGTGGTTCGCGCCCCAGTTGGCCATGACGCTGTAAACATCCTTGAACGCCGGGTTGGATTCATCGATACGCGGGGCAAACCAAGTGGTCGGCCACGTCGGGTCGGTGCGTTCCCAGATCTTCTTGGCGGCTTCGGGATCGACGTCGCAGCTGTAGCCTTCGGCGATCTGAAGGACCGGGCCGAGACCCTTGATGAGGTTGAGACGGACCATCGTCATCGGCATGCCGCCCTTGGTGAGGAAGCGCGAGGAGAAGCCGCCGCCGCGGAAGTAGCCGAGGCTCGCCGGGCACCAGTCGGTGGCCTTGAGCGTCTTTTCGACTTCTTCGTCGGTGATTTCCCAGTAGGGCTTCATGATCGGGTTGCCGTTTTCGTCGGTGCATTCACCGGCGCCGTCGAGGGCGGCCGCACCGGAGTTGATCATGTGGATGATGCCGTTGGAGGCAAGGCCTTCGAGATCCTTACCCGTGCAGCGCTTGACGGATTCGGGGCTCCAGTAGGTACGAACGTCGCAGAAGACCTGCGCGGTATTGGTGAGCAGGTAGCCGAACAGCATCGCAACGCCGTTGAGGCTGTCGTCTTCGGTTGCGAGGATGTAGGGCGAACGCTTGCCGTTCCAGTCGAAGCTGGTGTTGAGCATCGCTTCCATGAAGTCGCCGTTGCAGCGGAAGTCGGTCCACTGACGCTGACCCTGGAAACCGCCGGCGATGGCGTTGTGGCCAAGGCTTTCTTCGGAGAAGCCCATTTCGGCGAGCTTCGGATTGCCTTCGAGCAGGTCTTTGGCGATCAGCGCCATCTTAACGCTGGTCTTCCAGTCTTCGTCCTTCTGTTCGCGGGTGTGCTGTTTTTCGGGGGCGTTCCAATCGTCGCCTTCCTTGCAGTTTTCTTTCGTCCACGCAAGGGCCTTTTCGTATTCTTCGTGGTCGTAGATACCGAGTTCCATACGGCGGGCGAACTCGCTCAGGTCGATGTATTCGTTGCGCATGCCGAGGTAATCGTAGAAGAAGTTCGGATCGACGACGCTGCCGGCGATACCCATCGAGACGGAGCCCATCGCCAGATAGCTCTTGCCCTGCATGATGGCAACGGCCAGACCGGCGCGCACAAAACGAAGGATCTTTTCCACGACGTCGGGCGTGAGGCCGTTCTGGTCGGCATCCTGCACGTCATGACCGTAGATCGAGAAAGCGGGCAGCGCTTTCTGGTTGTGGCCGGCGAGAGCGGCGGCGAGGTAAACGGCACCCGGGCGTTCGGTGGCGTTGAGACCGAAAATGGCCTTCGGGCGGGTCGGATGCATGTCGATGGTTTCCGTGCCGTAGCACCAGCTGCGGGTAACGGACAGCGAAACGCCGACGTTGTTTTCCTGGAATTTCTTTTCGCAGGCAGCGGCTTCGGCGACGCGGGCGATGGTGCCGTCGGCGATCACGCACTTAACGGGCGTGCCGTCCGGGTATTTCAGGCTGCTGGAAATCAGTTCCGCAACGGCCTTCGCCATATTCATGAGCGGCTCTTCCAGCCCTTCACGGATACCGTTCATACGGCCGTCAATGACCGGACGGATACCGACTGCCGGGAATTCGCCAATGAGTTTTTTCATGTTTCGTTCCTCCTAATATCGTGTAAATTTGTTCCGTTATCAGTTCGGGCTACGCGATCCGCGCCAAAGCCCATATAGGAATCCATTTAGTATTTTACCATATATGGCAGAAAATTACAATGCGTTGGCAAAGATTTTTTTCGGTTTCAACGGATACGGTCGCCTACAAAAGCCGTTCAAGCGTAAAATCGGCGGCTTCTTCCTGAATTTCCGCAAAGCTCATCGACGGATCTGCTCCCGGTTTCGCCTGTGCAAAGACGTGGGTGGCGTTTTCCACCGTAACAAGACGGAAACTACCGCCGCGGCGCGCATATTCCTCGGCGATCCAAACCGGCTGCCGCGGATCGACCAGCGCATCGCACGCACCGTGGATTGCCAGAATCGGCGGCAGATGCGCCTGTATCGGCAATGCCTTCAGCCACGTCAGCGGCGAAGCAGCCGCAAGGATTGCCGCATCGTAGGGTTCTCTCCCGCCTGAGATCGCCTCCATGCACGGCACCATCCCCGGATCGGTATAGCGGATGCGGGTAAGGTCGGTCGGCCCACTCAACGCGACCACGCCGCGAACGGGCGCGATCGGCGTTTTTTCACCGAACTGCTCCCCGGCAAAAGCGACCATCATCGCCAGATGGGCTCCGGCAGAAATGCCGCCGACGACCACACGGGGCGGGTCGAGCATCCAACGGTCGGCATTGCGCGCAAAAAAGCGCAGCGCATCGGCACAGTCATCCACCGGTGCGCGGTATGAGCGCCCGTCGGTGCAGAAACGGTATTCGACCGAAGCCACGGCCACGCCGGCCGCCAGCAGCGCATCGGCCCAGCGCGAGAACCACTGCAGCTCGGTGCGGTCGCCCGCGTGCCATCCGCCGCCGTGGAAGTACAGGAGCATCGGACGAGGCCCTTTCGCCTCCGGCAGACAGAGATCGGCGAGCAGCCCGATCCCGTCGGCTTCCTTATAACAAATCGTTTCGGTGATCTGCATGATCGTTCTCCTTTGGCAAAAGCCGCACGGAACGTCGTCCCTGCGGCTTTGGATTTATTGTTGTTCGACGGTACAGCCGGCCTCTGTCAATGCGTTGACTAGCCCGGTCTCACCGACCATATGCGCCGCACCGACGATATAGAAGCAGACCTCGCCGCTCGCCAGCAATTCCAGCGCCTGTTCGGCCATGCCCGCGTTGCGCGCATCCATCATTTCGTAAGTATACTCCGCATAAAGCGCGAGTTCTTCCTCGGTCAGACCTTCGGGTTCTTCGGTGATATAAGCGCTGAAGGCGGCAAAATCCCCGCTCTTGTAGAGTTCGTAAAGCCGCCGCATCTCTTCTTTTTGCGCTTCACGGTCGGTAAGCGACGAACGCAGCAGCAGTGCGGAGAGCTCGTCGGAGAAGCCGGCCATCATCTCGTACTGCATTTTCGCCGATTCCAGCTCGTAAATCTCCTTGCCGTCGTCGTGAGCCCGCTCCAAGAAGTGGCGATCCACACCGTAGCGATCCTTCAGACCGCAGGCGTCGGAGATCTCCAGATCCAAAAGTGACGTCCACATCGCCGGATGCATATAGTCAAACGCCGCACCGTAGCTGCCGATCTCTTCCAGGTACGCACGCGCCTTTTCGTAGAGTTCGGCAGGCAGATGGTCGCGGATCGTCGTGCCGTCGGTGTAGGTAAAGATCATCGACAGTTCCGTCAGCGCCTCCATATCCCGCTCCAAAGCGACGATATCGGCCTCGACAGCCAGCAGATCGGCGGCTTCGTAGGCATCCGTGACGATCTCGGGCAGCGGATAGAGCGATTTGTCGCCGACGTGGATCGACCCGAGCAGATAGAGCTCGCCGCCAGCAGCGCCGGTAACCTTCCAGAAAAGCATCCCGCTCGGCTCACCTTCGGCCGGTTGCCCTTGATTTACCGAAGTAATTTTACAAGCGGACAAAAGCGACGCAAGCATCGCCAAAACCAGCAAAAATGCCGTCAGTTTTCTTATTTTCATCGTATTTCACGCTCCGTTTTCGATTCAGAATAGCGATTTCAGCGCCTGCCACCACTCCAGCAGCTTAAAACGCACCGCGATGTCGGGCGTCTGCGCAGTCATCGTCCGCCATTGGCCGTCGGTAAAGACGGTCGTATCCGCCGCCGCAGACGTACAAAAAGGCGGGAACATCACGCACCACCAGTTTTGCCCTTCTCCGGCCCCAATCGTCACCCGCAGCGCCGTGTATTCGCCCGCCGGCAGCGTGATCGAGCCGTAAGTGCGCGCCGGGAAGGACTCGGTGCAGATCCGCGCCGTCACCGGAAGCGGGCATCCGTTTTCCGCGAGCTCTACCTCGGCCGCCGCACACAATTCCGGCAGCCGCGCCTTCGCCCAAGCCTTCGCCTCGGCTGCATTTTGGAACCCAGCGAGCTCCGCGCCGCTCAGCTCCAGCAGGCGGTCGCGTACAATGAGTTTCAGCGCCTGATCCTCTGCCGAGTCCGACTGCGCGACGACGTGCAGCCGCAGGACGCGTGCGGCGATCTGCCGCTGCTCAGCCGCAGAAGCTGCCACGGTGTAGGCAAGAACGATCGCCAGTCCCGCCGCCATTGCCAGTTCCAGCCGCAGCAGTTTTGACGCCGCTAATCTGTGCGCAAGACGGCTCCACGAGGTTGAAAAAATGCTTGTTTTTGTCATGTACAGACCCTCCGTTTCCTAATGCAAACAGAGGATTGCCGTCTTTTTTTGTTTCTATACCTTCTGCTCCGCAGATTCGGGCAAAACATCGGTCTTCAGCCGTTTCATCATCAGAATGCGCGGCACGTAGAACGCCGTACGCACGACCCAGTCGAGGCACATCGCCAGGTTCAGCCCCAGCGGACCCATGCCGAGCTTGATCCCGATGAACCACGCCCCCATGACGCGCATGATCCACATGCTCGGGATCGAGATCATTGTCACAAAGCGGACGTCGTTAACCGCGCGCAGACCGTGGGCCGCGACGAAGGCCGGCGGCCACGTCAGCGGGATCATCACCAGATACAGCTTCAGAATGCCGATAGCAACAGGCTGGGCCTCGGCACTCGGCTTATAGATGGACACCACTTGCGGCAGGATAAAATAGAGCACCACGCTGAGCGCGGAAAGGAACGCCATCGACATCCAGAGGCATTTGAGCAAATTGGTACGCGCTTCTCTGCGGCGGCCCGCACCGTAACACTGTCCCGAGACCGTGGTGGCGACGATCGCAAACGACATCCCCGGGATGCAGATCAGCCCGAACATCGATCCAGCGATCGTGTTGCCCGACATCTGCGCGGTCGTCATCGTGCCGACGAACACAGAGATGATCAGACGGCCGCTCTGGAACAGGGCTGTATCAAAGCCGGAAGGCAGGCTGATATTCAAAACAGGCTTCAAAATCGCTTTTGTAAAGTGCAGATTGATCCACTTCAAGATATCTTTGCCGTATTTGGCGAGCAGCACGCGGAAGAGGAGCAGCATACCCACAACGCGCGCAATGAGCGTTGCGAGCGCTGCACCGGCCACACCCATATCAAACCCGAAGATAAACAAAGCGTTCAGACCGACGTTGATCAGGTTGACGCCCAAAGAGACGCGCATCGGCGTTTTGGTGTTGCCGCTGCCACGGAAGATACCGGTGATGATCGTCATCATGCCGAAGAAGGGGTAGCTCGCGCCGGTGATGCGGAAATAGGCCAGCGCGTTTTCACGCACGGCCGGTTCGATCTCGGGATAGAGGATATCGACGATATAGGAACCGAAGGCAATCACGCAGAGGGCGATCGTGCTCATCACCAGCGTCATCAGCGCCACCGTCTGGCTGACCGTGCGCTTAACGCCGCCATAGTCGCCGCGCCCGGAAAGCTGGGCGATGACGACGGTCGCACCGGTGGAGATCGCCGCAAAGATCTGGATGAACATATTGTTGATCGTGTCGATCAGACCGACCGCCGAAACAGCCGTATCGCCGATATTGCTGACCATGATCGTGTCGGCAATACCGACCGTCGAGGCCAGCGTCTGTTCGATCAGCACCGGCCACAGCAGACGGAAGATCCGTTTGTTCGTAAACATCACTTCTCTGCGCTCAAGCTCCGTTCGCTCCATATCGTTCCCTCTCTTTTTCTCATTCTTTTTCTGTCACCGCACCGAATACCCTGCACCAATCACCCGGTCGTAGGTCAACGCGTCGAGGAAGTAATCGTCCAGACGCTCGTCGGCATCGCACGCCGTGGTGTAAACAGGCACGGTCTGTGCGTGGCAGAGCATCGCCGCGGAGATCTCCGGCACCGATTCCGGCACGGCCAGCGAGATCAGCAGATGCGGCAGGTAAAAAAGCGACAGCTCCGTTTCCGGCACGGCTGCGGCGGATAGTTCGTAGTTTGCATAGATCACGTAGCTTTGGCGGTAAAGTGCGGCATAGTTTTCTTCGCCGTAGCCGTTTTGCTCGTAGAAATTGCCGTCCAGACCAAAAAACGGATAGTGATCGCCGACGTAAAGCAGGATCGTCGGCTCACGAAGTGCATCGACCGCATCCTTCAGCGCCTGCAGTGCCCGGTCGGTTTCGGCAATGCCTTCCATATAAAAAGCCATTTCGTCCTTGCCGGATTCCGCTTCATAGTAATACGGCTGGTGGTTCTGCATCGTCGCCGCAAACAAAAACGTTGGTTCTTCGGTCGATTCGAGCAGCTCGACGAGCTTTTCAAAACAGACCGCATCGTCTGCGCGCCCGTAGCGCGTGCGGTCGCCGATGGCAAACGCATCTTCAAACAGGAGCGTATCGAAACCAAACGTGGGATAAACTGTATTGCGGTCGTAGAAATCGGCGGTATAGGGGTGCAAATAGATTGTTTTATAACCCATTTTTGAAAACAGCGCAGGGATCGCCGCAACGGATTCCCGCTCGATTTCGCGGTGCGGCTCGATCGGATCCTTGAGCGACGCCACCGGCAGCCCCGTCAGCAGTTCAAATTCCGAACGCGCCGTATATCCGCCAAAAGTCGGCACGACAGCAGTGCCACTGATCCCCTCGGAAGAGAGCGCGTCGAATGCCGAGTAGGGCGCGTTACCTACATCGGACGCGAGCTTGCGAAAATCGGCATAGGACTCACCCATAATCACAACGACGTTGTGCGCTGCCGGATTTGGTGCAAACGGTTCGTCCGGCACTTCCGCCAGCAGAGCAGCAACCGCTTCCGCCGAATAGTTGTCCGGTTCCGAAATCCCGCCGAGCACAATCTGCGACAACTCACTCGCCCAAAACGCCAGCAAACGGTTGCGTTTGAACTTCGCATTTGCCATAAAGGTGCTGACGGCTTCCCGGTGATCCACGCCGAACACGCCGTAGAGAATGCCGGAAAGCGGCGTTACAACCATCGCCGCCGCACAGATAAGGCACACCGCCGCGGTGATCCCGCGGCGCGATGGCCGCATCGAAACGTGGCAATTGCGCATCCACAGCACAAAAACCACCGATAGCAAAATAAAGAAGTCGATCACCAGATACGCGGTCAGATGGAGCTTAGCCATGCCCGCAACATCGTTCAAATTGCCGGCAAGCGCCATATCCGGCGGCAGAAAATGACTGCCGCTGACATCAAATTTGAAAAACTCCACGCACGAAAGCGCGTAGAAAAAGCCACTCAGACCGGCTGCGGCGATCCATGCGTGTTTGACGGCAGCCGTCAGGGCCATAAAGACAAGCCCCAGCGCCAAAACATCGAAACAAAAAACGCCAAACCCACCGCGCACGAATTCCCACAGCGAAGAGAGACTTTGCAGGTGGTTAAGTTCCGTAAGCAGCACCAGCAAAAACGGGAACGCCGACATCAGCACATAGTTGATTCGCCGATCCCGCGCCGTATCCGCGCCGCGCTGTGTGCGGATGAATTGTCGAATACGTAGAAAAAGCGATTGAAAACGCCGTTTCATCGACCAAGCCTCCGTTTTGGCAAAAAAATCTGTTCATATTATAGCATACCACAGTTGCTATTGCAAGCAAACGACCTTGCCGTCACTGCTGCAGCACACGCCACGCAGAAATCAGCTTTTCCACCGAGCAGGCGGCATTGGCCGGACTCGTCGACGGCAGCACCGTGATCTCCCGGCCAAAGCGCGGCAGCAGCAGCCGACGATAGAGCGCTTCGGCGGTTTTTCCGTTGGCAAAAATTTTGCGGATCGGTGCAGCGGAGAGAATCATATCCAGATCGTTGCCGACGGCATTTTTGATACTGGCGTCGCTGGAGCCGGTGATTTCACAGCTTGCGACCACATCCCAAAGCGCGATTTTATGCGCGAGCAGAAAGGCGGTTTTGGCGTCGATCCCCTGCGGTTCCGCCCCGCCAAACACCGCCGCCAACACTTTCCAAAAGCGGTTTCGAGGATGGCCGTAGTAAAAGCCCTGTTCCCGCGATTTTACCGAAGGGAAACTGCCCAATATCAGGATTTCGGACGATTCGTCAAATACCGGTGGGAACGTGTGGATCTCGCGCATCCTGCCGCCTCCTTTTTTGAGTGTGTGATCTTTATTCGTAATTATATGCCTTTGTAAAAAGCGTGTCAAGCGAACCTTTGTCGAAAAAACGGATTTTTCCCATTCCGGCATTCATCGATTCACTTTGTAAAATTAGTTAGTCAACTAACTAATACTATATCTTGTGTTTGAGTAAAAAATAAATTCCCATATCTTGCGTTTTTCCTCTTGACAATATAGTTGCGTCTATGTTACAATAACAATCGGCTCGGACTTATCCGGAGCGAAAGGAGGCGGGAGTCATGGTCATCCGCGGACTGCAGAAACTCACACTGTTGGATTACCCAGGCAAGGTTGCCTGTACGGTTTTTACCGACGGGTGCAACTTTGCCTGCCCCTTCTGCCACAATGCCTCGCTTGTCCACCGTCCCGACGTGCCCCCGACCAACGCCGCACCTGCGATCCCAACCGACGAGGTGCTGGCCTTCCTCAAAAAACGACAGGGCATTCTGGACGGGATCTGTGTCACCGGCGGCGAACCTCTGCTGCAGGCAGGACTGATCCCGTTTTTGGAGCAGGTAAAGGCGCTGGGATATCAGGTCAAGCTCGATACCAACGGCAGCCTGCCCGCCCGGCTCAAGGAGCTCGTAGAAAGAAACCTTGTTGACTACGTGGCGATGGACGTCAAAAACGCGCCGGACAAATACGCCGAAACGATCGGTCGCCGCATCTACGATCTCGCGCAGGTTCGCGAAAGCGCCGAATTTCTCCGCTCGCTCCCCGGCCGCTACGAATTCCGCACGACCGTCGTCCGCGAATTCCATACCGCCGCCGATTTTGAGCAAATTGGCATCTGGCTGGCGGGTGCGGAGCGCTACTTCCTGCAGAGCTTTATCGATTCCGGCGATATCCTCTCCCCCGGACTCCACGCACACGACCCCGAAACCCTGCATAAATTCCTTGCGATCGTCCGCCAAACGATCCCTGCCGCCGCACTCCGCGGCATCGACTAACCCGCAGACGTACCGAACTTGTATCATAACACACAAATTTTGGAGGGAACAAGCATGTATCAGGTCACAAAACGTGACGGCAAGACCGTTGAGTTCGACATTTCGAAGATCAGCGCCGTCATCACCAAAGCCTTTGAAGCGCAGAACAAACAGTACCATCCCGGCGTCATCGACCTGCTTTCGCTCAAGGTCACTGCCGATTTCGAACCCAAGATCAAAAACGACCTCATCGCCGTTGAAGATATCCAGGACAGCGTTGAAAACGTGCTGGTTCAGGCGGGCTACTCGGACGTCGCCAAGGCGTACATTCTCTACCGTAAGCAGCGCGAGAAGATCCGCAACATGAAATCGACGATCCTCGACTACAAGGATCTCGTCGACAGCTACGTCAAAGCGACCGACTGGCGCGTCAAAGAAAACTCGACCGTCACCTACTCCGTCGGCGGCCTCATCCTCAGCAACTCCGGCGCCATCACCGCCAACTACTGGCTCTCCGAGATCTACGACGCCGAGATCGCTCAGGCCCACCAGAACGCCGATATCCACCTCCACGACCTCTCCATGCTCACCGGCTACTGCGCCGGCTGGTCGCTCCGCCAGCTGATCCAGGAAGGCCTCGGCGGCATCCCGGGCAAAATCACCTCCGCCCCGGCCAGCCACCTCGCCACCCTCTGCAACCAGATGGTCAACTTCTTGGGCATCATGCAGAACGAATGGGCGGGCGCGCAGGCGTTCTCCTCCTTCGATACCTACCTCGCTCCCTTCGTCAAGGCCGATAACCTCACCTACCGCGAAGTGAAGAAGTGCATCGAATCCTTCATCTTCGGCGTCAACACGCCGAGCCGTTGGGGCACGCAGGCGCCGTTCTCCAACATTACCCTCGACTGGACGGTTCCGCCGGATCTCGCCGAGCAGAACGCCATCGTCGGCGGCAAGGAAATGGATTTCAAGTACAAAGACTGCAAGCGCGAAATGGACATGGTCAACAAGGCGTTCATCGAGGTCATGCTCGAAGGCGACGCCAACGGCCGCGGCTTCCAGTATCCGATCCCGACCTACTCGATCACCAAGGATTTCGACTGGTCCGAGACCGAAAACAACCGCCTGCTCTTTGAAATGACCGCCAAATACGGTACGCCCTATTTCTCCAACTACATCAACAGCGATATGGAACCGAGCGACATCCGCAGCATGTGCTGCCGCCTGCGCCTCGACCTGCGCGAACTGCGCAAAAAGTCGGGCGGCTTCTTCGGCAGCGGCGAAAGCACCGGTTCGGTCGGCGTCGTCACCATCAACATGCCGCGCATTGCCTACCTCTCCAAGAACGAAGACGAATTCTACAAGCGTTTGGACAAACTGATGGACATCTCCGCCCGCTCGCTGCACATCAAGCGCACGATCATCACCAAGCTCTTAAACGAAGGTCTCTACCCCTACACCAAGCGTTACCTCGGCACTTTCGACAACCACTTCTCGACCATCGGCTTGCTGGGCATGAACGAAGCCGGTCTGAACGCCTCGTGGCTGCGCGCCGACATGACCGACGTCAGAACGCAGGAATTCACCAAAGACGTTCTCAACCACATGCGCGAACGCCTTTCTGACTACCAGGAAAAGTACGGCGACCTCTACAACCTCGAAGCCACCCCGGCCGAATCGACGACCTACCGTCTTGCCAAGCACGACCGCAAGCACTACCCCGACATCATCACCGCTTCGGAAGGCGACGCGACGCCCTACTACACCAACAGCTCGCATCTGCCCGTCGGCTACACCGCCGATATCTTTGAAGCGCTCGATATCCAGGACGAACTGCAGACCCTCTACACCTCCGGTACGGTCTTCCACGCCTTCCTCGGCGAAAAGCTGCCCGACTGGAAGGCCGCGGCCAGCTTGGTCAGAAAGATCGCCGAAAACTACAAGCTCCCCTACTACACGCTGTCGCCGACCTACTCCGTCTGCAAAAACGACGGCTACCTCGCCGGCGAAGTCTACGCTTGCCCGCACTGCGGCGCCAAGACCGAAGTTTACAGCCGCATCACCGGCTACTACCGCCCGGTTCAGAACTGGAACGACGGCAAATCGCAGGAATTTAAAGACCGCGTTGTCTACGACATCGCCAATTCCCGCCTGAAGAGCGAACGCGTGACCGCCCCCGAAACGCCCGAAGCGATCGAGATCACGCCCGACGAAGAGACCCAGTACCTGCTCTTCACCACCAAGACCTGTCCCAACTGTAAAGTCGCCGAGGTCCTCTTGAAAAATGCCGGCGTCGAATACACCAAAATCGTCGCCGAGGAAAACCCGGATCTCGCCAGAGAATACGGCATTCGCCAGGCGCCCACGCTGATCGCCGTCTGCGGTGACAGTGCGGTTCGCCACGCGAGCATTGCCGGCATCAAAGACTTCCTGCGCGCCCGCGTCTGATCCGGAGGTCTTCCGATGTACGATATCATCATCATCGGCGCAGGGCCGGCGGGACTGACCGCCGCCCTGTACGCCCGCCGTGCCGGGAAGCGTGTCCTGCTCCTGGAAGGCAACAGCTACGGCGGCCAGATCACCCTCTCGCCGCGCGTGGAAAACTATCCGGGCTTCGCCGCCATCAGCGGCACCGAATTCTCCGATGCGCTTCTCTCGCAAGTGCTCGCCCTCGACACCGAGACCGATTTCAAGGTCGTCACCGGGCTTTCCCGCTGTGAGGGCGGCTATCGCGTGCTTTGCGACGACGACAGTGAGCTCACCGCCAAAAGCGTGATCATCGCCGCCGGTGTGCACCACCGCCCCTTGGGTGTGGAGCGCGAGGAAGAGCTCGTCGGCTCCGGCATCTCCTACTGTGCCGTGTGCGACGGCGCGTTTTACGCCGGCGCTAAGGTCGCCGTCGTCGGCGGCGGCAACACCGCACTCGGCGATGCGTTGCAGCTCGCGCAGAGCTCGGAAACGGTCTATCTGATCCACCGCCGCAGCGAATTCCGCGGCGAAAGCGGTTTGGTCGAAAAGCTGCGCGAGAAAGAAAACGTCGTCTTCATCACGCCGGCTGTCGTCACCGCGCTGCACGGCGAAGCCGAGCTGGAAGCGGTCACGCTCAAAAATCCGCAGACAGGCGAAACCCAGCAGCTTTCCGTCGCCGGTCTCTTCGTGGCCGTCGGCCAGATCCCGCAGAACGGAGCGTTTGCCGCGCTCGTCGAATGCGACGAAGCCGGCTACATCCTCGCCGACGAGGCGATGGCAACGAGCGCGCCGGGCGTGTTCGTCGCCGGTGACTGCCGGCAAAAGCAGGTGCGCCAGCTGACCACCGCCGTTTCCGACGGCGCGATCGCCGCACTCTCGGCCTGCAGCTACGTGGATACGCTGTAACAAACCAAAAATTACGGCGGCACATCTTGCGATGTGCCGCCGTTTTTGTTTTACATTTAGTTGTACAGCCCCTCAATGGTCACCGTCCACGAGCCCCAGGCTGAAATATTGAGATAAGCATTCTTTGTTCCTTTGGAGTCATAACTCTTCACGTACGAAATCGCTCCCATGTTCTCACATATCTTCGTGCTCCTACCGGATCCATCACCCAAGGTCACCGCAAAGTAGCTGTTGCCGGTATATGTAACCGTGATTTTATAGTGTCCTTTGGGCAAAACGATGTTGACAATGCCCCTGTCACCGTTACCGGACCATTTGAGCGTTTGAAAGAGCTTTTTATTGCACATCGTGCAGAAAATCGTATTACTGTGGGAAAGCGGTTTGCCGGAAACCAAGTTGCAGACCTTACAACGGCTCGCTTCCGTACAGGTCGGAGTTGTGTAGCGGTGCGCAGCAATCGGCAAAACCGTCGTAATATCTTCCCCGCATACGGTACAGTGATACTGCGTGACACCCGTTTTCTGGCAGGTTGCCTCAGTTCTGGAAACCAATTCCAGCTTGTGCCCAGGCGCCTTGACCTCGATGTCTTCCGTCAGACCGCAGTTCGCGCAGGCGTAGTGCTCTGTCCCGCCGGTCGTGCAACTGACACCCTCTACCGACAGCAGTTCCATGTTGTGCCCCAGCGCTTCGAATACCTCGCTGTAGCTATCGCCGCAGAACTTGCAGACGTAGGTCTCGCCACCGTTTTCTTCGCAGGTTACTGCAACGGTATCCGTCAACGCATATTCGTGATCGCCGAAGCTGAGCCGCGTGATATACGACGCCGTACAGCCCTCGCATTTGTACTGTTCCTCGCCCTCGGCAATACAGGTGCCCTTTGTATAAGAGACCAGTTGATACTTGTGCTCATGGATTCGGGATCGGCTGTCGCGGTAGTCGCCGAGCTCGGCAAAGAGCTTGTTGGCAAGCTCGAAATCGCCGTTCTCGCGGTATTTCGTCGCCTGAAGATAGCGGACTTCCTTCTGCATTTCCGCGTCACCCAGTTCACCGTAGGCCGAGTAGGCGAGGTCATATTGTCCGCCCAAGAGGAGGTCGTCGGCCTCGCGGCGCTCCAACCACGGCAGCCCGAACACGACAGCCGCCGCACCGAGCAGCGCCAGCAGTATGAGGATCAAAACGATGATCAAAACCGCCTTGCCGCGTTTTTTCTGCGGTTTTTCTTCCCCATTTCGTTTTTCCTTGGATTTCTTTTCTTCCTTTTTCGGCTGATCTGCCGATTCCGCAGGCTTTGCCGCGGCAGCACCGGACGAGATCTGACCGCGGTCGATCTTCAGATAGAACTTCCGGAAGGGATCGCCCGATGGCAGGAAGGTCTCGACCACGTCGATCGGTGCGCCCTTTTCGCCGTTGAGACGGCCGCAGCGCTTCCACGTCAGCGTTTCGCCGTCGGGCCCGCGCAGCCCCTCCAGAAATGCCGTCATTTCCTTGACCGAGCCGATCTCC
This sequence comes from Oscillospiraceae bacterium, assembly GCA_015067825.1. Taxonomy (GTDB): domain Bacteria; phylum Bacillota; class Clostridia; order Oscillospirales; family QAMX01; genus QAMX01. The sequence goes on from SVLQ01000016.1 coordinate 38,732, forward strand.
GCCGCCGTCTCCGGGGTGGCACCGACGACCGATTCCGCCGCAGCCACCAGCGTTCTGCCGCAGTAGGGGCAGAATTCGCTGTCGTCCGGCAAGGTTTTTCCGCACACCTCACAGGTCAGCTCCGTTTTTTCCGGCGGTAGCTCGATGGTGTTTCCGCAGTACGGGCAAAATTCACTGTCGCCGGGGACCGTTTTTCCGCATTTATCGCAAAGCATATCCTTCGCCTTCTTTTCCTTATTCGTGCAGATCGCCGTCGAAATCGTCGTCATCTCCCATGAATTCGCGTCCGGCGATGCGTTTTTCCATGCGTTCGGCTTCGATCATATCCGAGAGCATATTTTTGATGTCGGCCGATTTTTTGATGCGGCGGATATCAAATTCCGGCGTTGAGCGGTCGGCCGAGCAGCAATGGATCGTGCCAAGGCCGAAAAGGCGTTCGCCGAGAGATCTCTTGAGCGTGACGTCCATGATGCGGTAGAGGCGCACTTCTTCCTCCTGCCGCGAGAGCACACCCGTTTCGATCAGCAGTTTTTCCTTGGTCAGACGGTATTTCGTAAAGGACCACGGCAAGCCAAAAATCGTGCGCTTGCGGTCTTTCCAAATGTATTCCATATTGCTCATTCGATCAGCCTCCTGTTTTTTTATTTCCAAATCGCTTATTTTCATTATAGCACCGTTTCGGTATTTTGTAAAGCAATCTGCCGTTTTTCACGATACTTTCCGCAAAAACACACAAAATCCTGTATACTGTTTGAATTGACAAGCCTTTGCCTATGTGCTATAATATTTTGTAAAATCGGAGTAAAATGCCGGATTTATACGGCAAACCAAACCAACGACCGGCGAAGCCAAGGTTTCGCCGTGGAATACATCGGAAATGAGGATTACTATGCACTGGTCAGAAGAAATCGCCCAACGCATCATTGCCCGCAACCCCGACAAAGAAGAGTACGTCTGCGCGGCTGGTGTCAGCCCTTCGGGTTCGGTTCACATCGGCAACTTCCGCGATATCGCCACCCCCTATTTCGTCTGCAAGGCGCTTAAAAAACTCGGCAAAAAGGCCCGTCTGCTCTGCTCGTGGGACGATTACGACCGCTGCCGCAAGATTCCGGCCAACGTTCAGGCCGTCGTCGGCGACGCCTACGACAAATACATCGGCACCCCCTACGTCGATATTCCCGACCCGTGGGGCTGCCACGAAAACTACGCCCAGCACTTTGAAAACGAATTCATGGAAGCCATGAAGCGTTTCGGCATCGAAATGGACTACCGCTATCAGGGCGATATGTACCGTTCGGGCAAGTACACCAAGGATATCATCGAAGCGCTTGAGAAGCGCGGCGAGATCTTTGAGATCCTCGACTCCTTTAAAACGAAGGACATGTCCAAGAGCGAGGAACAGCGCAAAGCCGAGCACGACGAGGAAAAGAAAAACTACTATCCCGTCAGCATTTTCTGCCCGGAATGCCACACCGACTTCACCACGATCACCCATCTCTCCGACGACTGCACCGAGGCCGACTACACCTGCCGCTGCGGTCACAGCGGCCACTTTAACTTCCTCACCAACTTCAACTGCAAGCTCGGCTGGAAGATCGACTGGCCGATGCGCTGGAGATATGAAGGCGTCGACTTTGAACCCGGCGGAAAGGATCACGCCGCCCCCACCGGTTCCTACTCCAACGCCAAAGTCATCTCGAAAAACGTTTTCAACTACGAAGCACCGCTGTTCCAGGGCTACGAATTCATCGGCATCAAGGGCTCGACCGGCAAGATGTCCAGCTCTTCGGGTCTGAACCTCACACCCGATACGATGCTCCGCCTCTACGAGCCGGAGATCATCCTCTGGCTGTACGCGAAGACCGAACCGACCAAGGCCTTCGACTTCTGCTTCGACGACGGCATTCTGCGCCAGTACTTTGAATTCGACAAGATGTACAACGAGTACGTCTCCGGCAAGGCGAGCGACCACAACGCGAGCATCATGGAAAGCTGCCTCGCCGAAGGCAAGGCGATCTGCACGGTTCCGATGAACCTCTTGGTACAGCTCGGCTCCGTCGTTGACTTCAACATTCCCATGCTCGAAACCGTCTTTGAAAAGATCGGCACGCCCTACAAGAGCGAGCAGTTCGCCGAGCGTCTGGAACGCGCGAAGTTCTGGCTTGAGCAGTGTGCGCCCGACCAGGTCAACCGTCTGCGCGCCACCCGCAACTGGGACGTCTACGAGACCCTTTCCGACACCGAAAAGGCCGAGATCAAGCTCCTTTTCGAAGCCATCACCGCCGGCGGCTACACGCTCGACGAGCTCAACGCCATCCTCTACGCGATCCCCAAGAAGGTCCACGGCGAGGATATGGACGAAAAAGCGCTGAAGGGCGTGCAGGGCGCGTTCTTCAAGAACGTTTACCGCCTGCTTCTCGACAAAGAAAAGGGCCCGCGCCTTTACCTCTTCCTCTTTGCCATCGACGCCGCCAAGTATCTGCCGTTGCTCGACTTCTCGACGCCCAAGACCGCCGAAGAAGAAGCGCCCGTCGTGGAAGAAGCGATTGAGGAAGAACCGGCTATCGTTTACGGCGAACCCGACCCAGTCGCCCCGGTCAAACCAGAGATCGACATGGACGAGTTCTCCAAGATCGACCTGCGCGTCTGCAAAGTCATCAAGTGCTCCGAGATCCGCAAGTCCCATAGCTGCCTGAAGCTCACGCTCTTTGACGGCGAAGGTGAACGCGTGATCGTTTCGAGCATCAAGAACGAATACAAGCCCGAACAGCTCATTGGCAGAAAGATCATCGTTGTCGCCAACCTGAAGCCCGCCCGCCTGACCGGCGTTACGAGCAAGGGTATGCTGCTCGCCGGCACCAACAACGCCTGCGGTTGCAAGGTCATCTTCGTCGACGACGCGATCCCCGAAGGCACCGCCATCCGATAAATATGAACGATACCCGTACGGCCAAACCGTACGGGTATCCTTTTCCGAAGAGGTTTTTCACGATGTTCTGCACACGTCTTTCCCCCGAAGAAGCCAAAAAACTCTACGAAGAAGTGCTCGCGGCCGATTTCCCGCCGGCCGAGCTGCGCCCGGTCAAGTGGGTCGCGGAGATGCTCGCACGCGGACAATATTTCGGGTATCTCTTTACCGACGGCGCCACCCCCGTCGCCTATGCGTTTTTGTGCCGCGCGGCGGATGCTGAGGTCTATTTGGTCGACTATCTCGCCGTATTTGCGCCGTACCGCGACCGCGGCTTCGGTTCGACCGCGCTCCGCGCGCTGCAAGCCGAACTCACCGAGGCCGAAGCACTCTTTTTTGAGGTCGATCACCCCGATTTTGCCGATTCCGCCGCCGAACGCACCAAACGGGATCGCCGTCTCGCTTTCTACTACCGTGGCGGCCTCGCCGACACCGGCGTGCGCACCTGCGTTTGGGGCTGCGAATTCCAAATCCTTGCCCTCGACGGCCTTGCTAAGTTCCGCGACCAAGCTGCCGCCGACGCACTCGACAAGATCTACCGCATTCTTTTCCCCAACCAATTCTACACCGAACACGTCGTCTTCCATCCGCCGTATATTCCCAAAAATCCGTAGGAAAGGTTGTCTGTTTATGCCGATCCTCCACCAGCCCGAACTCTTTTCGACCTACCGTTCCAACACGGTCGCCGGTACCTGCAACAACTCCACGCTCCACTTTGACCGTGAAACAATGATTACCGGCAAGCTCTACTACAAGATCCGCCGTCCCGGTACTTACAACTATCGTTTTTTCTTCTCCAACATCGCCGACAGCACCTTTGCCGACGGCAGTGGCTCATGGGCAAACCTCGCCGGCGCCCCCTACGAGATCCTCTCGGCCTTCGCCGGCGACGGCGGCGAAGAGATCGACCCCAACGGCGTTGAGCCGCTCGTCCCGCTCACGTTTAACGGTTCGACCGGCCGCAGCGTCGGCGAAGGCGAGACATTTTGGAGCGATGCCGCCGAGCTGACGATCCCGGATGGCCATTATCTCGTCTTTACCTGGACCGTGCGCGGCACACACCTGCCCTACACGCCCGACAAGATGGTGCCTTCGTTTATCAAAAGCGTCAACGGAACCTTTGTGGAGAGCAAAGAATTCCCGCAGCCGCAGTTTGTCGGCTGCGATGCGCCGTTTGAGCAGTCGCTCGCCTTTTGGGGCGATTCGATCACCCAAGGGCTCGGCACCACGCCGCACGCATACGCCTCCTGGGCGGCCAAGATCGGCCACGCCCAGCCCGAATCGATCGCGGTCTGGAACATCGGTCTCGGCTTTGCCCGCGCAAAAGACGCCGCCAGCGGCGGGATCTGGGCAGAAAAGGCCGCCGTCAACGATACGGTCGTCCTCTGCTTCGGCGTCAACGATATGTTCCACGAAGCCGCCAGCGCAGATTCCGTCTGCGCAGATTTGGAAGTGATCATTGATCGGCTGAACGCCAACGGTGTGCGCGTAATCCTCTTCACCGTTCCGGCTTTCGACTGGACGGGCGAGCTGAAAGTGCTTTGGGATGAGGTCAACCGACGCATCCGCACCGATCTCGCCAAAAAGGTCTTCGGCGTGTTCGACATGGCCGCCGTGACATCCCGCGAAGACGTCCCCGGCCTCTCGCGCTACGGCGCTCACCCCAACGATGAAGGCGGTTCGGCCATCGCCAATGCGTTTTTGGCACAGTTTCCCGCACGATAACCCCGCAAAGCGCGCAAAAGACCTTGCACACGTTTGATGTGTGCAAGGTCTTTTTTACGGAAAACGCTACAGAGAATCGACGTAGCGTTGCACAAGTTCAATATCCGCCTGTGCGATCGGCTCATCGAACGCGGAAAAAGAATTGCCTGTCACCGCGCGGCCCGTGATCGTTTTATACCAAAGCAGGCCGAGCGCATAGCGGCCAAGGCCTAGGCTTGCATGGAAGGTATCGCGGTGGATCTTTTCGATGCCGTTTGCAAGCAGCCACCGAAACATTTCTCCCGAAGGGATGATACCGTCGGCTTGTGTCTGCTCACAGGCAAGCGCATAAGCCGTTTTGACGGCGGCAATCATATCATCCGCATGTTCAAATCCCGCCACATGATGCAAACGGTCGCTGCCTTCCTCATAGGCCCACGTCTGGTGCCAGAGAAACCGCGCCTTCGGCTGGTACTTGCGCACAAATGCGGCCACTTCGCTCGCGTAGGGTTGATACGTCTCCGGCTTGAAGCTTTCGTGACTCGCCTGCTGCAATGTCACCACGTCCCATTTGCGGTTCAAAAGAGCCTCCTCTAACGAGACCGTGAAACCGGTTTCCTCGCCGTTGGATTGCAATTCATACGCGCGCATATCACCGAGTGTATTGCGGTAATGATACCAAAGCGGACAGCCACCGACGTAGAGATTCGTCGTCCGCAAATCCACGCCGTCAGCGCGGGCGATTCGGTGCAGATAACGCATCGCATCCTGCGAGAAGCTATTGCCGATTGCCAAAATGTTCATATGCTTCCTCCCCTGCCCGTTTTACAGGCATCTCTGATAAAAATAGGTGCTTCCCTGTTTTTCCACGCGCGCGACCACACCGAGCGAAAAGAGCACGTTCAATGCCTTTTGCGCCTCGGAAAGGCGAATCTTCGCAGCAGATTTCAGGTCTTTACTCGTGAAGCGCGCCGGCAATCCCTCTGGCAGCAGCGCGGCGTAGTCGGCCGGTGTTTGCAGGCGGATGCGCGCGTGCAGCGCCGTCGGCAGTTTTTCGTATTTGGTCGCGCGCTTCTTTTTTTGCTCGCCGTAACCGTCGAGCAGGCGGTATTCCTCGACCGAAAGGAGCACGAGCTCCACCGAGAATCCGGGCGCCTGCAAAAACTCTTTGAGCCCGCAAAGCTCGCCGACCGCCGCCAGCGGTTTGGCGGAACCGGGCGACCGCCGTTTTTCACCGATCGAACCGCTGACCGGATCGACCCAGATGACCCATTTTTCCTTCGCCAGCGGACAAACGACCAGCACGTCGCTGACCGGCAGAAATGCCGTCAGCTTCGGCTTTAGCCGCCACGTTTGCGCCGTTTGGATCTCGACGACGCCGCGTTCACCGAACACGTCGGCAACGTAGCCCTGCAGCGGGCGCTCATGGTTTTCGGCGTTGGGTTCGTAAAAATATTTCAGCGCGAGGTGGAGCGTTTTTTCACCGAGAGAACCGATGCCGTTTTGGCCGCGCAGCGTGTTGGCAGCCGCTTCACAGGCGCACGCAAACGCCATCTGTTCCTTCGCCGTCCCTTCCACGCTTTACTCCCCCCTCTTCTGCCGATTGATACCCTATTATACCACAGATCCGGGATTTTGCAAAGCTTTTTACACAAATGCCGCCGTTTTTTCGTAGGAAAGAGCGATAACTGTGCGGTCGTCGCATTCTCCGTCGCGGCGCGCCATCTTCAAAACAAGTTCCGAAAGCTCCCGGGGGTGGTCGCAATGGAGCTTGGACACACAGGCGCAAAAATCTTCACAGCTGCAAGCGGCAGTCACACCGTCGCTCGTCAGCAAAATCATGTCGCCCTCGGCAAGCTTCGTCGATTCCCGCACGAGTTCGTCGGGCGCGATGCTGCTTTTGGCGCCGATCACACGCACGGAGTAGCCACCGCCTGTTTTGCGGCGCAAATAGGTCGGAGCGGCGCGATACTTGATCGTTTGCAAGAGACTGCGGCGCGGATCAACGACGGCAATGTCGATCGTCGCAAACTGTCCGTCATCGTTGCGGACGGAGGCCGCCGAACGGATGATTTCGGCGGCGTTTTCCGGCTCAATTCCCGCCTTCAGGAAGCTTTCCAGCAGTTTGACCGTCCGCACCGCCTCCGTATGGGCAGCTGTTCCGCTGCCCATACCGTCACAGAGTACGACATAGAGACAGTTGTTTTTTCCGTAAAAATAGGTGCCGCAATCGCCGCTGATCGCTTCGCCGCGGCGTTTTTCGGCGGTCGCGCCGATGCGGCAGGCGTATGCCGGTTGTTCCGCGTAGGAAAGGCACGAAAGATGCCGTCCTTCGAGCTGTTCCGGCGGTCCAAACCGCGCACCCGTTTGCTGGTTCAAAATCGCCGTCAACTCGTCCACCCGCCCCATCAGAGGCTGCAGCGTCGGGGCACACAGTTCGATATGGAATTGTCCGGCGCTGTCCCGATAGGCAATCACCTCGGCGACCACGCCAAAACGGGCCGCCAGTTTTTTCACACTGCGCTCCAGTTCGCGTTCAAAGCGCAGCTCTTCCGAGAGGGAGAGCGCCTCACCGTCGAGCAGAGCGGCGATTTGGCCGTACTGCCGCGAAAGTACGGCGCGAGCCTCGGCATGTTCGCCGTTGCGGAGGCGGCGCTCGCGTCCTGCGCGCAGCGAAAAGGTCACGCAGGTACAGAAGGCATCGATCTGCGGACAGCGCAGGCGCAGTGCCGTGCAAAAATCTTCGGGCTCGGCCGAACCGCGCGCCAGCATCCGCCGGATGGCAGCTTTGTCACGGGCAATCTCCTGACAGCAAAGCGGCCAATGCCGGCAGTTCCCGCAGACCATCTCACAGGCGATGGCAAATTGCTCGGTCTCATCGACAAGTGCTTCCGCCGGGGCATCGCCCACGGTTTTGGCAATATCCTCGTACGCTTCAGCGATCCCGTGCAGTTTCGCCTGCATATGGCGGCGCAGACGCGCTTCGTAGTGTTCCTCATGGCGCGAGCGCTTCGTTCGCGGCAGCAACGCAACATATGATTTTGGCAGGAGCGCAAATCCAACCGCGGCCAGTGCCGCTTCCAAAATCGCGCCGTACTGCCGCACCTCCTGCGGCAGCAGCGCAACCGATACCGCCGTGGCCGCAATGTAGGCCGCTGCCGACCACGCATGGCGGCGGCCTGGGCAAAGTCCGGCAGCCGCACCGGCCAGTGCGTAGAGCGCGGTATAGATCGGGCTGATCGCCGTAGTCAGATCCATCGTCAACCCAACAATCAAGCCAACCGTGACACCGCCATAGAGTTGCGCGCAGTATCCGGCGGCAATGACCAGCAAACTTGCGATGATCCGCCCCGGCGCAATTGACGCACCGTCGGCAGAAATCACCGGCAGCGACGACACGCACAAAGCAACTGTCGTAAACACCGCGATCATGCGCGTTTCCCGTGCAAAACTGCCGCGCCGCTTGCGCACCGAGCCAAACGCACAGGCCAGCACACACGCCGCACTGGATGCAAGCAGCAGTTCGGCGCACAGGAACAGAATCGACATCGGTGCAGTGCCGTTGATCGAAAGCCACACCGCACCGGTCGCGGCAAGCGAAAACAGGGGCAGTCCGGCGACAAACGCGTAGCGGCGCGTCCACGGAAACGCACGCAGGATAAAACGCACAGATGCAACGATCAGTGCGGCGGCCACATAGCGCAGACTGTCGACCGTTCCCGCCGCGCTCACGCTGCCGGCTATCACACCGACGAATGCTGCTGTCGCACGCAAGTTGCGCATCGGGAGCGCCAGAAATGCCACGCCGAACGGTGCTAACGCGCCGTAGATCACCGCGCGCGCCAGAAAAAAGCCGACCGCACCCGTCAGTGCTGTTCCGGCGGCATCGCCGCCAAAATGCTGCCGCAATCCCTCCTTCAGCCATGTTTTCCATTTTTGCCAGCGTTTCATATTTCGCCATGCCTTTCTGCCGTTCCGGCTCTGATTTGCGCATAAAATTCGCTTATCTATCATATACGCGCTGTGGCGGTCTTTTTTGTCGCAAAAAACGGTCGATTCGTTTTTTTGCCCGCCGATTTCGCCGAAAGAACAGAAAAAACGACTCCGCAGATGTTGGTTTCTGCAGAGTCGTCGGTGGTTTTGTCGGAAGATTTTGCTATTTATGGTAGCGGCTGTGGTTTAAGATCGAGAACGCGCGGTAGATCTGCTCGAGCACCATCACGCGGGCCAAATGGTGCGGGAACGTCATTTTCGACATCGAAAGCTTGAGATCGGCCCGGCGCTTGATACGCTCGTCGATGCCGTTGGACCCGCCGATCAGCAGACAGATGCGGCTCTCGCCGCCGACGTTGAGCGCCTGTAGTTTTTCCGCCAGTCCCTCGCTGGAAAGCATCGTCCCTTCCGGCGTCATAACGATGAAAAACGCACCCTTGGGAATCGCTTTTTCGATCAACTCGGCTTCGGCGGCAAGACCTTTGGAGATTTCGGCCGGCGTATCGGCCGGACGCTCGGGCAGCTCCGTCACCGTGACCGAGCAAAACGCGCGCAGACGCTTCAGGTATTCGTCGCATGCTTGGATATAGTGTTTTTCCTTGAGCTTACCCACGGCAAGCAGCGTAACCGTCACCATAGCGACTACACCTCGGCCGAAGGCTCGTCGGACTGCGGAACACCGTCGGTTTTAAAGCGGTGCTCGGCGCGGATATACTCCCCGAGGATTACCGTGGCGACCTGCACGTAGGGCAAAACGTAGAGGAGGATCACAAACCCGGTCAAAATCGTCAGCAGATACCAGCCGACAAACGTGAGCATCATCCAGATATAGGTCAGCACGTGGCCTTTGGTCAGCTTCCACGAAGCCGCCGCAGCCGCAAACGCACCGTGTTTGTTGTCATCCACAAAGAGATACGGCGTTAAGAACAGACGGATTTTCAAAAGTGCGGCAACGAGCATCGCAACAATGCAGCCGCCGATAGCCGGCCAGTTAACCAGCGACCAGTTGAAATACAGCTGCGTCGGATCGGCCGTGACACGCGTTTGCAGTTCTTCCAACAGGTCGGCGGCGGAATTGAGCAGATACTGCGTCGGGACGGTCGACAGCGGCAGCGTCACCACCGACAGGGCGGCGACATAGCCAAAATATGAAAACACGCGTTTGAGCTTTTCGCCGTCGGAAAACCAAAGGAAAATTTCGCTGACTCTGGCCTCGGCAGGTTTGCGCACAAGCTTGAGCAGGTATTCCGTCAGGCCCAGCGTCAGCGGGAGCAGGAATAGGTTGGCCACCAGCGTTGCCGCCAGCGATACGACGTGAACTGCAAACGGCCCGATGACGACCACGGCATTTGGGACAATTCGCTCGCCCAGCGCCGAAAATACCAGCGATAAAATCACCGCCGTCATCATTTCCAGAAAGATCAACAGGATCAGGCGAAAGAGCGACAGCATTGTGACGCGTTTGGCGATCAGTTTTGTTTTTTGTACGATTTGCGTTCTATTCATAAGCATTCTCCGTGTAAATATCCCGATTGACGCAAACGCCTGCCCGACGCGGATTTTGGTCAGGTAGGCGTTTGTTTTTATGGAATCAGCCGACAGCGATCGGCGGTTCGGTCGGAGGTGTGGTTTCCGTCGGCGGCGGGGTGGTCGGCGGCGTGGTCGTGACATCGGTCACGGCCGGGGTCGTCTCGGTTGCCGGCGGCGGGGTGGTCGGCGGCGGAGTCGTCGGCGGAGTGGTTTCCGGCGGCGTGGTCTCCGGCAGTTCGGGGCCGACTTCGGTCAGGCCGTTGTAGGCTTTGTAGTTGCTGGTGTTGACCTTGACTTCGTTCTGCAGAACGCCGTCGATATAAATCTGCTTATAGAGTTCGACTTTGTAACCGGGCTGGCCGTTGCGGATCTTCTTTTCGGTTCCGGGTTCCATCGTTTCGACCAGTTCGTAGACCATTTCCTGCTCATAGGTTTCGAGGATCACGCGGCGGAACTTGAACGAACGATTTTCCGGACGGGTATCCTTGCCGTAGATCGAGATCGTCAGTGTGCCGTTTTTGGCGGTGGCAACGATCTTGATCGGTTCGTCGGTGTTGTTGCGGAACACGTAGTCGAGCGCGCCCCAGTAAACGGTGGCGTCCATGCCGAGTTCCACGTAGGAAACCGTAAACGCGTGGTTATAGCGAGAGACCTGCGTCATTTCGGCGTTGAGCGACGCAACATACAGCGTCGAGGTGACCTGACAGATACCGCCGCCAAGGCCTTCCTGCATACCGCCGTTCTGGAAAACAGTGGCCGGCAGATAGCCTCTTTCGGCAGTGCGTTCGCCGACGACGCGGTTGAAGGAGAACGTCTGGCCCGGCAGGACGATGCATTCGTTGATCGCCGCCGCCGCAAGGCCGAGGTTGGTCGTGCGGTTGACTTCGTAGGTGTTATAATAACTGCTTCCACGGCCGAGCAGATCCTTGAAGTACTGCTCCGGCAGCAGTTCGGTGGTGATCTCCGGCAGCAGCTCGTACTTGGCAAAGGCTTTTTCCAGCCACGTGCCCTCTTCGAGCTCGGTGCGGATCGCTTCGATGTCAATGTCGTAGCCGATAACGTGGTCGACAACGATCGTGTTGTTGTCGGCATCAACGTCATAGTAGGCATTGGCGGCGGGCAGGTAGATCATCGAGCGCAGATCGTCGAGATTCGGCAGTTCCGGCTCGAGTGAGGTCGTCTCGAGTTCGATCGTGTCGTAGTTGAACTCTTTGAGTGCCTGCTTGATCGCGGTCTTCGCATCGGCCTTATCGATGACCGTGTGCTCGGAACCGCGGTAAATGATAACGCCCGTTTCGGTCAGTTCGTACTCAGTATCCGAACCGGTATCGACCTTGACCGCCAGTTCATCGACTTTGCGCGTGATGTATTCGGCATTCAGCGGTCCCTCGGTCACGCCCTGCGTGTCGAGGATCGTTTTGTACTGGCCGATCAGCGCAGTGTCGTAGTTCATCGTTTTCATGTAGGCTTCCAGCGCCTCGTAGTCGACCGGGGCGTTGACTTCCTCCAGATCGATCGCCACCTGCTGGCCGTTGGCTTCCACCACGAGCGACTTATCGGCGCGCATATCGTTGATATAGCTCTCCACAAGCATCACAACTTCGCTGCCGACGAGCGTGTCGGAGGTAGCAGGCGTCGACGACGGCGTGGACTGCAGACCCGGATCACTGCCGACGGTCGTCGTCACGACGGTCGGCGGCGTCGAGGTTGCGGGGTTCGGATCGCCGAACGTATCCTTCAGCTCACCGACCAGCCACACCACCAAAAATATCAGCAGGATGACCGCGACGGCCAGCAGAACAAACAATGTGATCTTCGGTGTTTTGTTCTTTTTCTTGCTCATTGATTCTATCTCCATTTACCTTTTTTTACGTAAACTCTGCGGACGCATTTTTCGTTTCCGTCCGATACATATATTATACCAGTATCAGCGAAAAAAATCAATTACAGGACGCTTACAGTTTGGAAACAAAACGGAAACAAAAAACCGCTGTCAACAGTTTATCTCCTGTTGACAGCGGTTTCTTTATGCACTTTGTACAACCCAGATCAGACGATCTCGATTCCCTCGAAAGCGGCCAGTTTCGGGCCGTAATAGTTCCCGGTTGCCGTCCGTTCGGCCGACAGACGCATCGACGCCAGCGCCGCACTCAGCTTGCCGGAAATGGAGATACCCGTCATCGGAACGGTCTCGCCGTTTTCGCAGTAGTACGCCAGGCGCACCTCGCCGCCGATGTAGTCGTTGTAGACATCGACCTGCAGGCCCGACATCGAAACACAGCGGAAATACGGCTTGCCAGCGAGTTCGGCATCGGTCAGCGTCCCCGCCGCCACGTCCATGCAGACCAAACGGCCGGTCGTTTTGCGCTCAAGGTACTGGGCAAAGCGGTGGCTGCCGCAATAATCAACGACTATGCCGTCGCGGATCACCTCGGTATCGACGAGCGTCGTGCCGTCGGCATCAAAGAGCGCCGAGGCAACGCTGCCCTCGACCATGCCGCGCATCGTCACGTTCAGTTTGTCGCCGGTCGGTTCTTTCTGCACGGTATGGCCGATGGAGAACGGGTTGGAGCCGGCATAGACGGTGGCGTAGTCGAGATCGTAGGCGATATCGCCAATGAGCTGCGCGAGCTCCGCCGCATCCAGAACGACCGTGCAGGCCGGTTTTTCCGCAGGGGCTTTGGCGTACGCGCGGTCGCGGACCTCGCGCATTTTTTGTTCGATCTCGGCCGTGACCTTAGCCGCATCAAAGCGGTTGAAGCGCTGGCATTCGTAGAGCTCGACCGATTCGCCTTCGTTCCAAGTGGGAATCGCCTCGATCATCGCGCTGTACTTCGTTTCGCGCTTGTCGATCCCGCGGCTGTTTTTGACCGTCACGACGTGGCGGTAGACAAAAATCTCCAGCGCATTGATCGAGCCGTGCGCGTACAGCTCCGCGCCGAACACGGCGTCGGCCATCGCTTTGGCCAGCGCAGCAGGCGTCATTTCGGTAAAATTGGACGCGACAACACCGTCGAGCGTCTCGTTTTCCGGGAGCGCGTACATTTGGTTTTTGATCACGCCCGCCTTTTTGACGGCGTCGGCGATCTTCTGCGCGGCTTCGGCTTCGGTCGTTGCGGCGTAGAGCTTAAAGCTCGAATCGCCACGGAAGCCGTCGTGGTCGACGTAGACCGTTACGGTCGTTTCCGTCGTATCGGTGCTGCGCGTCGTTTCCAGCTTGTCGTGGACGAAAAACAGCTCGTAGGATTCGGTTTTATCGCTGCGGATCTTATAATCATCGACTGCCGCGTTGGCACGCAGCAACTGTTCCAGATTCCAACTCATGCCAGCTTCACCTTCACTTTCAGCGCCGGGCCGCCATCGGAGACGCGCACCCATTCTTTGTAGCCCTTGCCGCAGCCGCCGCTGCCGATGACCTTACAAGTATCGGACACCATCGAGATCGACTTCAGCAGATCGGGCACGTACCCGCTCATCACGACCGGCGAAACGTAGTTGTCCGTCAGCTTGCCGTCGACGATCTCAATGCCGTATTCGGCGGTACACTGGATCTGCCAGTTTTTGGGGTCTTCCATGCCGTTGTTGGTTTGGAAGAGCATATAGCCGTGCTCGACCGAGGCGATCATGTCCTCAAGCTTATCTTTGCCGGGATCAAAGAACGTGTTGGTCATGCGGGCGTAGGACTTGCGCTTATAGGATTCGCGGCGGCCGTTGCCGGTCGCTTCCGTGCCGAGGACGGAGGCAGAGGCGAGGTCGGAGATGCCGGCGACGAGGATGCCGTCTTTGATGATCTGCGTATCGTGGGCGAGGACACCGTCGTCATCGAAGAAATACGAGGCGGTGGAGAGCGCAGAGGCCGCACCGTCGCGCATGTTGCAGATCGGCGAAGCGACGTACTGGCCGACGTAATCTTTGGCCTGGGCTCTGTCCTTCACGAACTGGTCCATCTCAACGCCGTGGCCAAACGCCTCGTGGGCGATCAGGCCGCTGATCGTCGAATCGGTGATGACGTCGTAGACGCCGGGTTCGATCGGTTTGGCGTGGACGAGCTTGCCCGCGCGGCGCGCAAGCTCCTTGGCGACGGGCGGGAAGGCTTCCATCGCCTCTTTCAGCAGGTGCGAATAGGTGCCGTCGTAGGTCTGGACCATTTTTTCGCCGTCGCGCAGAACGACCATCGAATTCAGATTGACCCACGAATAGGTCTGGTCGAGTTCGCGGTTTTTGGTGACAAAGAGCTTCGACACCGTAAACGGCATCGCCACCACAAAGGCGTTGACGATGCGTTCGTCCTCGGCGAGGATTTGGTCGCGCATCGACGTGTTAAACGCCAGAATATCGCTGTCGGAGTAGGATCCCAGATCGCTCTCGCGGACAAACGAACGCACCATCGGTTCATCCGCAGGCAACGGTACCTTGACCGTGCGGTCGGCGAGGGCATCGTCGATGACGAGGGAGGAGCGAATCTTTTCGGCGAGTTCGGCCTTATCGCCGGAAATATCGTCGAGCGAATATTCCATAAAGGCCCCACCGTTGGAGAGCTTGATGACAAAGCCGCATTCCGAAAGGCTGCCTTCGCCGATATTGGAGCTGCGTCTGTCCACGCTGATGCGCGAGGAGGTGACGTGGCTGCCGAGAATGCTGACGTAGGAAAACGACGCGGAAAGCGCTTCAACAAGCGCTTTGCAGTCTTCGCGCCGCGACTCTAAAAATGCAGAAAAAGCCATAGTGTTTCCCTTCTTTTTCATGTTTGCGGCAAACTGCCGCTCTGCGGTTATTATAGCATAAAATCTCACCTCCTGCAAGGAAAAACAGGCGGCTGAGATCGGTTTTTGCCGTCTGTTCTCGGCTTGCCACTTTTGCCGCAATATGGTATAATGAATACACAAAAACCGATATGAACGGAGGAACGCTCCTTGCAGACACGAAAAAGAGAAGTGCTCGCGCACATGATGAAGCAGATCCCGCAATACGTCGTTGCCGAATCCGTTGAGATCCGCGATTGGTTTGCAATCGCTGGCCGCCACATGGTCGACGGCAAGTTTATCACCTATTCCAAACAGCCCAACCCCGTCTCCCTCGGCGACCGTTGGGAATCGACCTACGACGAAACCGTCTGGTTTTCGGCGGAAGTTGAGATCCCGGAACGCTTTATCGGCCGCAGAATGTATCTGGAGTTTGACTTCGGCGGCGAAGCCATCGTCCGCATCAACGGCAAGATCGCCGGCGGTGTCAGCAACGATAAAGAATGGGTTTACCGCGACAAGATCTTCCTGCCCGACCCGCTCCCCGAAGACCGCATTTTGAAGGTCGAGCTGGAATCGACGATCAACTCCGGCGCGTATTACGACGCCGCCGTGGCCGTGGGCAGCGAAAGCATCACCTACACGATGTCGAAGGCGAACCTCATCTGTGTCGACGAAGCGACGATGAGCTACAATACCGACCTGCAGGTCGTTTGGGATGCGCTGGAATACATCACCGACCCGGCGATCTCTTCGCGCGTGTACGCCGCTGTCGACGATTCGCTCCACTGCCTCGATTTCGACTTCGATCGCGCCGCATTCTACGCCTCCGTGCCCGAAGCTACACGCGTTCTGTGGGATAAGATCGAAAAGATCAAGTACACACCGCAGGGCGAGGTCATTATGACCGGTCACAGCCACATCGACGTAGCATGGCTCTGGACGGTGCGCGAGACCACGCGCAAATGCGCCCGCACCTTCTCCAACACCGTCGCGCTGATGGATCATTACCCCGACTTCGTCTTCGCCCAGAGCCAAGCCTACCTCTACGCCAAAACCAAAGAGGTCTATCCGGAGCTCTACGAGCAGATCAAGGAATACGTCGCCAAAGGCCAGTGGGACATTCTCGGCAACGCGTGGGTCGAAGCCGACACCAACGTCGCCGGCGGCGAGGCGCTCGTGCGCCAGCTCCTCTATGGCCGCGAATTCTTCCTCAAGGAGTTCGGCGTTTCCTCTGATATTTACTGGCTGCCCGACTGCTTCGGCTTCAGCTATGCCCTGCCGCAGATCATCCGCCGCAGCGGTATGAAATATTTCATCACCTCGAAGCTCAATAACCAGGACACCAACCGTTTCCCGCATACGATCTTCCGTTGGAAGGGTGTCGACGGCAGCGAAGTGCTCGCTTATCTGCAGCGCACGTCCTATAACGGCGAATACGAAGGCTACAAGATTACCACGACCTGGGACGAAAACGACCAGAAAAACGTCACCGATACCGTCATGGGTATGTTCGGCTACGGCGATGGCGGCGGCGGTGCGACCTACGACATGGTCGAGCGCAGCCGACGCGTTTCCAAGATCCCGGGGCTCCCCGCCACCCGCATCGGCCACGCCTCTGAATTCTTTGAAAAATCCGCCGAGCACTACGACGAGCTGCCGGTTTGGGACGACGAAATGTACTACGAGAACCACCGCGGCACCTACACGAGCGAAGGATTCGTCAAGAAAAACAACCGCCGCGGCGAATTTTTGCTCACGCGCGCGGAAATGGCCGCCACGATCGCCGGTCTGCCGGCCGACGATCTGCTCACCGGCCCGCTTTCGACCGCATGGAAATTCCTGCTCATCAACCAGTTCCACGATATTCTCCCCGGCACCTCGATCTCTCAGGTCTACGACAACACGCAGCGCGAATACGCCGAAATGCACCACCTTGGTGGCATGGTTTTAAGCAACGCGCTCGCTTCGATCGTCAGCCGCATCTCCCTCGACGAAGATGCGCTCGTCTGCTTCAACTTCCTTGCCCACCCGGTAAAGGGTGCGATCACGGTCAACCTTGAAAACGGCTTCGTCGCCAAGCTCGACGGCACTCCGCTCGTCGCCACCGAATCGACCGACGCCCCGCTCCGCTCCGTCACCTTCATCACCGACGAAGAGATCCCGCCGATGGGTTACCGCGTTTTCCGCATCGTCGACGCGCCCGCAGCCGCCGAATCGGTCGTCTGCGCGGAAGCGGGCAGACTGGAAAACGACGTTCTGCGCGTGATCTTCGACGAAAACGGCGAAATCGTTTCGATTTACGACAAAGAAGTCAAGCGTGAAACGCTCGAGGGCAT
Source organism: Oscillospiraceae bacterium (assembly GCA_015067825.1). Classification (GTDB taxonomy): domain Bacteria; phylum Bacillota; class Clostridia; order Oscillospirales; family QAMX01; genus QAMX01. The sequence continues at coordinate 56,008 of SVLQ01000016.1, forward strand.
CGGCAACCGCCTGACGGTCTACCAGGACAAGCCGGTCCACGAAAGCGCGTGGAACATCGAGGCCAACTACGTCAAGAAAAACTGGCCGCTCACCAAGGCCGACAGCATTGAGATCGTCGAATCGAACGCCGTCCGCGGAACCATACGCATCACGCGCACCTTCCACGCAAGCACGGTCGTGCAGGATATCACCCTCACCGCCGGCAGCAAGCGGCTCGACTTCCACACCTACGCCGACTGGCACGACGTAGAAAAAACGCTGCGCACCTCGTTTGAAGTCGCCGTCAAGGCACCCTACGGTACCTACGAAATCGCCCACGGCGCGATCACGCGTCCGACGCACACGAACACCAGCTACGATCTGGCCAAGTTCGAGGTCAGCGCCCACCGTTGGATCGACCTTTCCGAAGGCGGCTACGGCGTTTCGCTTCTGAACGACTGCAAATACGGCCACGATATCCACGGTTCGACGATGTCGACCACGCTGCTGCGCTCGCCCAATTGCCCCGACCAGCAGAGCGACCAGGGTGAACACGAATTCACCTACAGCTACTATCCGCACGTCGGCGTCTGGCAGGACGGCGGTACGGTGCAGGCTGCGCTCACGCTCAACCAGCCCGTGATCGGCCGTGTGGCCTGCGCCCACAGCGGCACACTTCCGACGGAAAAGTCGTTTATCTCGACGGATCTCCGTTCACTCGTGATCGATGCGTTCAAGCCCGCACAGGACGGCGACGGCTGGATCCTCAGAATGTACGAATCGGAATCCCGCAGAGGCGACGCGACCGTTACGATCAACCTGCCGTTCAAGCGCGTGACCGAGTGCAACCTGATGGAAGTCGACGAGACCGAGCTCGCCGTCAACGGCAGCACCTTCACCTTTGCCGTCAAGCCCTACGAGGTCCGCACCTTCCGCATCCGCTAAAAAATCTCAAAAAAAGATCGGGATACTCTCGTATCCTGAAGTGGTATAGTGATGGTAGACACAAAAAAAGTGTCTACCATCACTTTTTATGTTAGAATAAAAGAAAGGAGATGAAAGAAATGGGAAGACCTAAGGGAGGAAGAAATGTCAACCATAGTAAAGA
>SVLQ01000004.1 GCA_015067825.1 Oscillospiraceae bacterium
GATACGACTCTCTTCGACTTGACTGTTCAGGTTGGAAAAGGATAAACAATCAAGCTGACATACCGCAAAACCATTGAAATTACAGGGCTTTTCCGGTTTGTCTTAATTATATCGTAAAGGCACACCTGCGCGAGTCTGATGCACAAAATGGGGCTTTCCCCCAAGGAGGTTCAGGACTATTTAGGCCATTCCACCGTGAGTGTAACTTTAAATATTTACACTCATTTGGACTGGAGCAGCAAGGAAAATGCCGCAAAGGCTATGGAAAACGCGGTAAAATTACCCGAAAATGTGCAAATCGCGAGCAAATGGGAGAGCTGAAAAAGCCTTATGCCACAAGGGTTTTTCGGGGGTCAGGAGAGAATTTTTGAGTTCTCTCCAAGGCGAAAATTCGGGAGGCTTAAAGCAAAGAAAAAAGCACCTGATTTTTAGCGAATATCACTAAATTCAAGCGCTTTTTGCCACACAAAATTGTGCAAAATGTGGCGGAGGGTGTGGGATTCGAACCCACGTGCCCAAAGGGCAAACGGTTTTCAAGACCGCCTCGTTATGACCGCTTCGATAACCCTCCGTAGGTTATCTTTAGCGAAATGCTCCGGAATTTGGAGAGAATTTCGCGAGAGAACTATGAAATTTTTGTATTTAAGAAAATGCCGAAAACCCTTGATATTACAAGGATTTTGAGGGAACAAAAGGAACAGTTACGCGCGGGTTTTCAAGATCGCCTCGTTATGACCACTTCGATAACCCTCCGTAGGGCATCTTTAGCGGGATAACTCACGTGATTCACAGCGAGAAATAGTCTGCGGAGTTACACCGATTGCGGTGGCTAAGGAATCTTACGTGGTGTTATGTTCTATGTGAAGTTTTTCAATGATCGCGTCGATTTTTATGATCGTATCGTCCTCCAAAATAAAACTTTGTAAGCTCGCGATAATAATAAAACATATTATTTCAAAACACCAATTAACAATACGTTGTGCATGAAAACAAGCAGATCTTTACTAAGCTCGGTAAAGATCTGCTTGTTTCTTGGTTCAATATTATTCTGCGGGGTCAAAGATCGTGCTGCCGATGAAGCGCAGGCTGTCTTCTGTAGGAGCATAGTAGTAGGCGGTCACAGCCATGCCGTCGGGACGGACGATCATCCGCGGGTAACCGAGATCGGCGCATTCGGAGTCGCGGCGGAGGTAGAACGGCTCGCTCCAAGTGTAGCCGCCGTCGGCGGAGGTGTGGGCGATCATGCCGTGCGGGGCATCGCGCTTGCCGTAGACGACGAGCAGGCGGCCGTCAGCCAAAAGGCGCATGGCCGGCGGGTTGCCGGCTTTTTGATCGTCGGAGGCGCCGACGTCGGAAATCTTTTTCCAAGTCAAGCCTGCGTCGGTGCTCTTGAAGAATTCCAACCGCCGCACACCGCCTTTGATACAGTAACGCGTGGCCGAAACGTAGCTGCCGTCGGGCAGGATACAGGTCGAGGGCATGATGCGGAACCCATTGACCGGTTCTTCGCCCATCGTGCCCAAACGCTCCCAACGCAAACCGCCGTCACAGAGACGGGCGGCAAAGGTGATGCCTTCGTGACCGTCCTCACGCGTGCCGGTCATGCCGACAAACAGCGTTTGGCTGTCAAGCACGGTGTAGTCCGTTCGCATCGACATTCCCTTGCAGAACGTCGGCACTCTGTACGGCCCGAACCACGTGTGGCCTTTGTCGTAGGTATAGTAAAACCACGAGCGCGACGGATAGTGCGTGCTCATGTTCTGAAACATCAGCGCAAAGCCCGGTGCGGTGAAATCCATCGGCTCCCCGAGCAACGGAATCCACGCGTTGTCGCCTTCTTCGTCCGGTTCGATCTCTTCCAAACTTTTCACGTCCGGCCAGGGGAGATCAGGGCGTTCGAGTGCCCATGTTTCGCCGCCGTCGAGGCTGCGGGCAAAAATCGTATGCCGCGCACGCGTTTCGTCGATTGCGTGTCCCGTGCCGTGGTCGGCGAGGTGGTAGCCTTCGATGAGTCCGAGCAGGATCTCGGTCCGGCCGTTTTCTTCGTTCTGCCAGCTCCACATCCCGCAGTTGGCGGGCCAACCGTAAAAGCGGTCGTCAGCCTTGGCAACGATCGATTGGTGTAATACCTTCATGTTCCGGAGCACTCCTTTGCGTTTTTTTGTGTCTATATGATACCCTGTTTTCCCGGCGGCGTCAAGTTCGAGGTTATGAAAAAAACCGGACATTCTCTTGAATGTCCGGTTTTATAACTACTTCAGCATGGGGCTGTTGTTCAGAACGAGCGTGGAATAGAGGAAGAGCACGTCCTGACCGCCGAATTTGATGAACTTCGGCAGCAGATCGGACTGCATGTAGCGAATGTCGACCATCCAGATCGTTTCGTAGGCCTCAAGAAGCATCGGAGCGATGCTCGAACCAAACGAATCGCGGAAGAGGATCAGTTCTTTGCCTTTTTCGCCCAAGGGGCTGGTGATCTTCTGCAGCGCGACCGCACCGCCGAGGTAGACGTCGTACGGATCCAAACCGTCGAGGTCTTCCAGCGTGTAGACCTTTTCGGCCTTATTGGTCTCGTAGTTAAAGACCTTCGCGGCCTGCGTTGCCGGAGTGGTCAGGTAGATCAGCGTATCCGAGCCGACCGGCAGCGCCGACTGGCCGTAGTACACGCCGTAGAACGGCTCAACCTTGTTCTGCGTGGCCGCCGAAAGGTCCGGCGCCTCAAAACCCATCGCCGCACCGAGCGTTTCCAGAACCGGGGTCAGCGCTTCCTGGCGCCAGTGGGTATCGGTGTGGTAGTAGTCTTCGAGCGTGAGCACGTCGTAGAGGTCGATGTAGGTCATGTTCTTGACCGTTTCGTTCATCAGCGAGGCGAGCTTTTCGTAGTCGAGCGACGGATAACCGTTCTGCGCGGCGGCGAAGTAGTTCTTGTCGGGGATGATCGAGTAGTAGACGTTGCAGTTTTTCAGATATTTTTCGTAAAGCGTGTTCAGCTTTTCGCCGCCCATGACGATGTAGTTTTCGTTCATCGGGTATTCCAACTTGAAGATGCTGCCGTCGGAGAGGTAGATCTTGTTGTTGTCTTTCTGCTGCATCAAGTTGAAGCGGTAGATCGCGCTCAACGTGCGGAAGCTCTCACGCAGCGGGAACTGATCGAGCGTATATTCGTCGAACTTCGTGAAGAATTCGCCTTTGAGGATCGAGTCGGCCGTCAGTTCGGGCGCTTGGTCGAGTTCGCGGCGTTCGCTTTCGGAGATCGCGGTCGCCGGGGTCAGGATGAATGCGAGCAGAAATCCCGCCAGAAGCAGGGGAAAGAGGATCGCGACGATCAGGTTTTTCGTTTTGGTGTTCATCTGTTATCCTCCTTTATATCAGAAGCGGAAGTAGAGGAACGGGTTGAACGACCCGTCGATCAAAAATGCCGTAACGACAATGAGCAACGCGGCCAAAAGAACCGGTTCGGCGACGTTGAGAACCTTTTCGCTGCGGGCGTTTGCCGAGAGCTTATTGCCGAGGTTCCGGATCAGCGGCGTGGAACCGATGATCGCGAGGATAAACACGACCGCATAGCTGCGGAGGTAGTAGAGCGCATCGGAAGAGATCAGCGGAACGTCGGCGAAACCGAACATACCTTTCAGGTTTACGAGCGCTTCGCCCATCGAGTTGGCGTTGAAGATCACGAAACTGATGACCACGAGGAACATCACGTAGATGTGGCGGCAGAACTTCGGCAGCTTTTCCAAGAGGCGCGCGAGGAAGAATTTTTCAAGAATGAGCAGGACGCCGAACATCAAGCCCCAAACGATGAAGTTCCAGCTGGCACCGTGCCAAAAACCGGTCAGAAGCCAAACGGCAAAGATGTTGCGGATGTGCTTCCACTGCGAAACGCGATTGCCGCCGAGCGGAATGTAGATGTAGTCGCGGAACCACGTCGACAGCGACATATGCCAACGGCGCCAGAATTCGGTAACGGAGCGGGAGATGAAGGGGTAGTTGAAGTTTTCGGGGAACTTGAAGCCGAAAATGCGGCCGAGACCGATGGCCATGTCGGAGTAGCCGGAGAAGTCGAAGTAGATGTGCAGGGTGAAGGCGATGGCGGCGATCCAGTAGAAGAGCACGCTTTTGTCGGTCGACTGCGAGAAGAGGTTGCCGACTTCGCCGAGGACGTTGGCGATCAGAACCTTTTTGCCCAGACCGACGAGGAAGCGGCGCACACCGAGGGCAAAGTTTTCGACCGAGTGAGTGCGGCTGGCGAGCTCCGCCTCGATCTGCGTGTAGCGGACGATCGGACCGGCGATCAGCTGCGGGAAGAACGCGACGTAGGTGGTGAAGTCCAGAAACGACTTCTGCACGGCGGCCTTGCCGAGGTAAACGTCGATCGTGTAGCTCAAAATCTGGAAGGTATAGAAGCTGATACCGATGGGCAGCGCGAGCTTCAAAAGGCCGATCGAGGTGCCGAAAATGCCGTTGATGTTATCGAGGAAGAAGTCGGTGTATTTGAAAAAGAGCAGACCCGCAAGACCAAAAACGATCGAGGAGATGAGCGGGATCTTCGCTTTGGCCTGTCCCTTCCATTTGCCAATCCAAAGACCGTGCAGCCAACCCGAAAGCGACGACGCGACCATCAGGATCGAGTAGATCGGTTCGCCTGCAAAGTAGAAAAACAAGCTGGCGATCAGGAGAATGAAGTTTTTAAAGCGGAACGGAACGGCAAAGTAGAGCCCGAGGACGATGGGCAGGAAGAAATAAAGGAACGTGATAGAAGAAAAGAGCATGGCGGGTGCCCCCTTTCAAAATGATCCGCGGGGAAAAGTAAGGGCGGCGGAGTTCGCCGCCCTTTGGTATTTTTCTCTGTGAAGCTTACTGCAGCGCGAGGAAGGCGTTGTGGAGCGCAACGTTGATGTCGTTGTTCATGATGAGGATCACGACGTCGCCGATGTTGTCGACGATGATGTTTTCGGGCTCAACGGAGACGCACAGCCACTTGACCGGGTCGACGCCGGCGAGGATGTCGGCTTTGAGCTGTTCGATATCCGTGCCTTCCTTGACGCGGATCAGACCGACGGAGTAGGCGACCGACGACATCATCGGTTCGGAAGCGATCGCGTGTTCGCATTCAAGGTTTTCAATGCCGAAGAAGTAGCCGGACAGATCCGGGGTGACTTCGGTCGTGGCCAGAACACCCTGCATCCAGGCGCGGGTATCGTCATCGACATCGGCGGTTTCGTAGATCTTGGCGAGGATCTCTTCCAGCGTGCCTTCGAGATTTTCCGACGGAGCCGGGGTGGTCGCTTCGGTGGTGGTTTCGGTGGTGGTTTCGGTGGTCGTGGCGGAAGTGGTCGTTTGGGTCGTGGTCTGCGTGGTGGTGGCTTCGGTAGTCGTGGCGGCGGTGGTGGTTTCGGGTTCGTTATTCGAGCCGCAGGCGGCAAACGAAATGGTCATTGCGAGGGCGAGCAGCAGAACAGTCAGTTTTTTCATGGGGATATTCCTCCGATTTTTGTTAGTATGGCGGCATTGCCGCGGTTGAATTCAGTCCGCGAGGGCGGCAGGGGCAACGTCGTGCAGCATCCACGCGGAGGATGCGAGCACGGTGGCGCCGTCTTCGGCGTAGAGATTGCCGTCGGCAGAGGTCGAAAGCCAAAGCTTGTAAGCGGTTTCGCCGGAAGTATCGAGCATGGCGAGGGCAGAATCTTTGGCAGCGTCGTCGTAGCAGAGGATCACGGCAGTGATCTTGTCTCGTTTTTTGATCTCTTGCGGCAGATTCAGCCGGAAATCGATCGACTTCAGGCTGAACGTGGCAAAGATCGCAGCAGTAAACCCGGCCTGATCGTTGTCAGGAACATAGGTCACAGCGTCTGTGCAGACCGCTTCGGCCAGCATGGCCGCGGCGGTTGTGCCGTGGGTGTTTTGCGCTTTGATCGTCAACTCGGCTTCGGTCAGCGGTGCGCGCTGAGTCGCGGGCACCGGAACAGCACTGCGGCTCGCATCCGATGCGGCAAGTGCGGTCAAACCCGGGCCGGGCACACCGGTCAAATCCGAGGGGAGCGCGGTAAGCGCGTAGGTGAGTGCGGCCGAGCAGATGAGCAGCAGGCAGGCGGCCATGGCCACAGCGCGGAAAACGATCGGTTTTCTCGCTGCGGGTTTGGGCCTTTGCGCCGCACGCATCAGCGCTTCAGTTTGGGCGAGAAGCTCGGCAGACGGCTTGATCGGATCAAAAACGTCCGCCAGCTTTTTCGCGTTATTCTCATTCATCTGCGGGGTCCTCCCATTCCAAATAGTCTTTCAGGAGCCTCCGCGCACGCGTGAGCTGCATCCGAATGGTTTTTTCTTTGATGTCGAGCGCCTTGCTGATCTCGGAGATTTGCATCTGCTCATAATAAAAGAGGTAGAGCAGTGTGCCATACTTCTCCGGAAGCTTCCGGATCGCTTCCAGGAGCCCGTATTGCTCCGGCAGTTCGTAGTGCAGGGTGTCGTCTTCCAGCGGAACGGTTTTTTTGAACCACGAAGAACCAAGCAGCTTCGCACAGCTGTTGACGGTGACCTTGATCAGCCATGCTTTGCGGTGTTCTTCGGTTTCAAAATTCCGGTCAGACTGCATGTAAGCCAAAAACACATTCTGAAAAACGTCGTCCGCGTCGTGCGGTGTTTTCGTTCGCATATAGGCGATGCGGTAGACCATGTCGGCGTACGCAGAAATGACCGCCGAAACATCATCGGAATTCCCGCGGTTGGCCGGGAACTGGCAAACGTCCATATCCGAAAATCTCCCTTCATAATGAATATCCCGCAAAGCGGCAAAAGGCAACACGCGAAGAAAATTTTTTTCAAAAAAAATTTTGGCTCACAAAACGCCGATCGTCAGCTTGTTCAAATCGCTCCAAAGCGATTCCGCTTCGGCTGCAATCGCCCTTTTAACGGCGGCATCCGGCTCGGCGAACAGCTCTGCCGCCAAATTCCGGTTCTTTTTCTTCCATCGACCGACGATCTTGCCGCGATAAAGGATCGCGGGCATGACGATGCCTGCGAGGTTATAAATCCCGCGCAGATGCTCTGCCGGAAGGTATAAGCTTTCCTTTTTCTCGTACCCGAGCATTAGTTGGTCAAAGCCGGCGAGGAAACAGACCTCCGGCATATCCTCCGGAAGTTCCTGCTTGTTTTCGATATAATAATACGTTTTTCCGCCGCATTCCGTTGCCGAAACCGGCAGGGCAGCGAGCCATGTCTTAACCTTGGCGGCCGTTGCACGAAAAAAGTACATCGCGTCGTGGATTGTTGCCGGGGCAAAATGGGTGAAGTACCGCCGGGCGAGCTCCAGCTCGGCTGCGGCCGTGGGGATCGGAGAAAACGGCGGAGCGGGGCAGTAGAGCTTTTTCTCACAGACGGCGTAGTTTGCGAAACCGCGTTCGCATAGCTCGCGGATACCGCCGCCCCATTGGTCAAACATGCTGTCTTCTTCCGGCTGTGTCATGCCGGCATTACGGCAGATCTCCTTGAGTTCGTCGCGGCTTTTTGGCGTCTCTTCAATTGCCGCCATGATGATCCCGGAAAAATATGCCTGCCGCTCCGGAGTCAGCGCCCAACAGTCGCGCTGATTCCAGAACCGTTTTCCGCGCCAATCGTTGCTGCGGTAATCCGCACCGTTATTGCAGTGGAGAAACAGCGGCAGGTCGCTTTCGGCAAATACGTGCACGGTGCCGCGCAGCGTCCAGTTTTTTACGAGTCCTTCGCCGGCGGTCGCTTCGTCAAAATCGTTTGTGCGGATTTTGAGCGCGTGGATCGCGTTTGCCATAAACTGAGCCTGGAGGCCGCAAAGATCCTTCACCACGGTCGTTTTGTCGGCCCTGGTGATGAGATGTTGGTTGTACAGTTGACGGAGCTTAAGTTCTTCGAGGTTCATTTTTTTAAAGGATCAGCATGCAGTCGCCAAAGCTGAAGAAACGGTAACGCTCGGCAACGGCTTCATTGTACGCCGCCAGAACGCGGTCGCGGCCGGCAAGGGCGGAAACGAGCATCAAAAGCGTGCTTTCGGGCAGATGGAAGTTGGTAAAGAGACCGTCGAGGATCTTAAAGCGGTAGCCCGGGTAAATAAAGATATCGGTCTCGCCGTGCATTTCGCGCAGCAGTCCGTTTTCGTCGGCCACGCTTTCCAAAACACGGCAGGAGGTCGTGCCGACGGCGATCACGCGGCCGCCGGCCGCCTTGGCGGCGTTAATGCGCACGGCGGTCTCGGCAGAGATCGAAAACGTCTCGCTGTGCATATGGTGCTCTTCGATCGTGTCGGCCTGTACGGGGCGGAAGGTGCCCAGACCGACGTGCAGCGTGACGAATTCGGTCTGCACGCCCTTTGCCCGCAGCTTGTCCAGCACTTCGGGCGTGAAATGCAGCCCGGCAGTCGGCGCAGCGGCCGATCCGCTGTGCTTGGAGTAAACGGTCTGGTAGCGCTCTTTGTCGGCGAGTTCTTCCTTGATATAGGGCGGAAGCGGCGTTTTGCCGAGGATCTCGAGCTGCTCCATCCAATCGCCTCGGTACGAAAACCGCACGGTGCGCAGCCCGTTTTCGCCGACGGACAGAACCGTGGCAACCATCGCGCCGTCGCCGAACGAAACGGTCGCACCCGGCATCAGACGGCGGCCGGGACGCGCGAGGACCTCCCAGTCGTCACCGCCCAAGGGCTTCAGGAGCAAAAGCTCGGCGCTGCCGCCGGAGGCGCGCGAACCGAGCAGACGGGCGGGGATCACGCGCGAATCGTTGAAGACGAGGCAGTCGCCTTCACGCAGATAGTCGGCGAGGCGTGCAAACATCGTGTGCTCAACGGGGCTGCCGTCGAGGGGCAGGTGCAGCATGCGCGAACCGTCGCGGGTTTCGCAGGGCGTCTGTGCGATCAGCTCCTGCGGTAAATCGTAAGAAAAATCCGTCGTTTTCATGAAAACAGTCTCCGTATCTCTGTGTATCGTATCGAAAGAAAAATGCCGTTTGCAAGCCGAAGGCAAGACGCCGGCTCTTCGCCAACGTCTTGCCGTCTTTTGTATTCTGGTCTGACTTCGCCGGATCAGTAATCGAGCCCTGCGATCTGAACGCCGGTGAAGTAGTATTTGATGATCTGGTCGTAGGTCCAACCGGCGTTTGCCATCCCGCGGGAACCGAGCTGGCTGAGCCCAAGGCTGTGGCCCCAACCCTTGCCTTCAAAGAAGAATTCGTCGCCGCTGGCGGGGGTGGCCGAGAGGATCTCCGTGCCGCTGCCGGTCAGAACGGTCGCATCCGCCGAAGAGAGCGTGGTGGTCGAGCCGTCGCCGTTGATAACCGACATTCCGAGCAGACCGTTGATCGTGGTCTTGTCGTCGTTGACGTAAACCTCGCCTTCGTTGACGATGCGGAAGTTCTGGCTCAGAAGCACGGACGTGCCGACGACCATGCGCATATTTTCCTTGCTCAACTTCACCGTTTTGGTGCCGTCGGTGACGTTGATGCTCAAAACGTTGCCGACTTCGGTCAGCTCCGCAATCGAAACGCCGGTGACCCTGCCAATCGCATAGCCGTAGGCGTTGAGACGGTTGGTCAGCTTGGCGGCGGTGATACTCGTGCTCCAAAGACCGTTGTTGGCGTAGGAGAGCGTTTCAAACGGGTCTTCGACCGCGCGCAGGTACGGCACCGTGGCGACCCAAACGTTTTCCGAATTTTCACTCCAACCGCCGTTGGAAGAGTGGTAGACTGCGTTGATCGGTTCGCCGTTGTAGGTGATGATCATGCCCGCAACCGCATCGACACAGTTTGCGATTTTGGTGGTGAGGCCGGTCGTGCCGCGGTAAACCTGGCAGTGCTGTCCGGTGCAGACGTCAAAGCCGTAGGCCGCGTGGCCGCTGCGGTTGCGGTTCATCACCGCAAAGGTCTGCGCGCAGAGCGCATGCGCCTTCAGCGATTCCTCCGGCCAGCTGGTGTTGAGCTCGTAAGGCGTAACGCCCTTGACATAGTCGCCGAGCTTGACCACGCTGATAACGGCCAGCGAAGTCGAACTGGTGTTGTCAAAGTCAAAACCGCCGTAGTAACGATAGCCTTTATGCCAGGTTTCGGCTTTCGAGCCGATCGGCTGGATGCCGAGCTGGCGGGAAGCACCGTCGAATTCGTAGAGGATGTTTTTTGTACCTGTACGCAGAACCATGTAGGCGTTCGTACCCTTGCCGACGACCTTCATCGTCGCATCTGGATAGAGCGGAGCAATGCGTTCCAAAAGCGTGGGGATCACCTCCTCGGCGGCAGACTTATCGGTATAGCGGCCGATGCGCACGCGATACCCGCTGGAGGTATAGGCCGGGAAGGCGAAGTAGTTGGTAGCGGCGTAAACCTGCGAGACTGCCGCCGTCAGCTCGGACTGGTCTTCAAATGAGATCTCAAGCTCAACATGATATGCGCCGACGACGTTGGAATTGTCGGTGCCGTCGGACACGTAACCGCCACTGCTGATATTATAGTGGTTGGCACGGGTAACGGTGATCTCGGTCTCGCCGCTTAGGGTATAGAGCGGGACAAAGCTGCGGTCGGAGCCGTAGTACCCGGCCGTAAAGCCCGTACCGGTGCCGCTGACGATTTGGAAGTTGGCGGCGGAGAGCGAGGACGAACCGTAGTAGAGCCCGGAACGGACGATGTAGTTGGAATAGTCGGTGAGTGCGGGTGCGGCCGAAACCGGCGGGATGAGCGCACAAAGCGCGGCGAGGATGAGAATGATTGCAATCAATCGGCTTGCGTTGGAACGAATCAGCGTCATAGTACCTCCGGAAGGGGAGAACCGTCAAATTTCTTTTCGTGGAGAGGCACGAATGGTTGACAGTTCGGGAAGGGTTTGTTATAATATTATAATGTAAATATTGTATCGTCGGGACAAAGGCCTTGATCATTCTAATTATACATGATATCAATGACCTTTGCAAGTGTAATTTCGTAACTTTTGCGACGATTTTCAATTATTTCCAAGAAAAAACAAAGAATCTGCCGATACTTTGGTGTGAATCGGCAGCGAAGGGATGTTTTTGCAAATGGTGAAATACAAAGTCGGTATTATCGGTGCTACGGGCATGGTTGGCCAGCGTTTTGCGACGCTTCTCGAAAACCATCCGTGGTTTGAAGTGACTACTCTGGCAGCGAGCGCCCGTTCCGCGGGCAAGACCTACCGCGAAGTGGCCGGCCCGCGTTGGCTGATGGCGACGCCCATGCCGGAAGCGATGGCGGATATTGTTGTCAAGGACGCTGTTGCCGATATGGAAGAAATTGCAAATTCTGTCGATTTCGTGTTCTGCGCGGTCGATATGAAAAAAGATGAGATCAAAAAGCTGGAAGAAGACTACGCCAAGCTCGGCTGCCCGGTCATGTCCAACAACTCCGCCCACCGCTTCACGCCCGACGTGCCGATGCTGGTGCCGGAAATCAACCCCGAACACGTGGAAATCATCCACGCCCAGCGCAAGCGCCTCGGCACCGAGACCGGCTTTGTCGCTGTTAAGTCCAACTGCTCGCTGCAGAGCTACGTCCCGGCGATCCACCCGCTGCTCGACCTCGGTGTCGAACGCGTCCTCGCTTGCACCTACCAGGCGATCTCCGGCGCTGGCAAGAACTTCACGACCTGGCCGGAAATGGTCGATAACGTGATCCCGTTCATCGGCGGCGAAGAAGAAAAGAGCGAAAAAGAACCGGGCAAGCTCTGGGGCAAGATCGAAAACGGCGTCATCGTTCCCAGCGAAGAAGTGCCGATCACCGCGCAGTGCATCCGCGTGCCGGTCAGCGACGGCCATATGGCGGCGGTGTTTGTCCAGCTGAAGAACAACCCCGGCCTCGAGGAAATCAAGCGCCGCTGGACCTCCTACGTCGGCGAAGCGCAGCGCCTGAATCTGCCCAGCGCTCCCAAGCAGTATCTGCATTATTTCGAAGAAGAAAACCGTCCGCAGACCAAGCTCGACCGTATGCTCGAAAACGGCATGGCGGTCTCGATCGGCCGTCTGCGCGAAGATACGCAGTACACGATCAAATTCGTCTGCCTCTCGCACAACACGTTGCGCGGCGCGGCCGGCGGCGCGGTCCTGATGGCCGAGCTGCTTTGCGCCAAGGGCTTTGTCAGAAAAAGCGGCGAAAACGTATAATAAAGCGTGCCGTTGCGGCTCGGCTGTGTTGCAGACGAGCGTTTGGCATAGCATTTGATGAAAGGGGTTTGTTCGCCGGAACATTCGGCGGACAGGTTTGAAGAACGTGAAAAAGCCAGTATTTACCGGAGCCAGCGTTGCTATCGTGACTCCGTTTCATGATGATTATACGGTCGATTACGCCAAGCTTGCGGAACTGATCGAACTCCAAATCGCCGGCGGCACCAACTGCATCACGATCTGCGGTACGACCGGCGAAGCCGCTGCGCTCGACGATGCCGAACACAAAGAGTGCATCCGCTTCTGCGTCGAGCAGGTTGCCGGCAGAATTCCGGTCATTGCGGGCACCGGCTCCAACGACACCGCGTATTCGCTGCAGCTCTCGCAGTACGCCGAAAGCGTCGGCGCCGACGCGCTGCTGCAGGTCACGCCGTATTACAACAAAACCTCGCAGGCCGGTCTGATCAAGCACTTTACCTATATCGCCGACCGCGTCAACGTTCCGCAGATCCTCTATAACGTCCCGTCGAGAACAGGGATGACGATTGCTCCGTCGACTTACCTCGAGCTTTCCAAGCATCCGATGATCAACGGCGTCAAGGAAGCTTCCGGCGATCTCTCGCTGGTAGCAAACATCCGTTACCTCTGCGGCGATGATCTGAACGTCTGGAGCGGCAACGACGACCAGGTGATCCCGATCCTTGCCCTCGGCGGCAAAGGCGTGATCTCGGTCGTTTCCAACGTCGCGCCGAAGCTGATGTCGGATATGTGCGCGAAGTTCTTTGCGGGCGATCTGGCGGGGGCTGCGGCCATGCAGATCGAAAACTTCGATCTCTGCCACGACCTGTTCCTCGAGACGAACCCGATCCCGGTCAAGACGGCGCTCGGTATGATGGGCATCTGCTCCGATCTGATGCGTATGCCGCTCTGCGAAATGGGTACGGCCGCCAAAGAAAAACTTGCGGCAACGCTCAAACGCAAGGGACTTCTGCAGTAAGTTTGCTCTGATACCAAGGATAAGGCAGGAACGAATCCATGACCAAAATGATTTTGTCCGGCTGCAACGGCCGGATGGGGAGAGCGATCGCCTCGATCGCTGCGCAGTATGATGTCGTCATCGTCGCCGGTGTCGATCTCTGCGATGCGCCGTCGCTTTCCTATCCCGTGTATAAAACGATCGCCGAGTACACCGGTGAGGCCGACGTCATCGTCGATTTCTCGCATTTCTCGGCCCTCGACCAGATCCTCGACTACGCGGTCGAGCATCAGATCCCGGCAGTGCTCTCCACGACCGGTTACAGCGAAGAACAGCTCGCAAAGATCGCGGAGACCTCCAAAAAGGTTCCGCTGTTCCGCTCGGCCAATATGTCGGTCGGTATCAATCTGCTCGCGCTTCTGACGCGCAAAGCCGCGGCGATCCTCGGCAGCGATTTCGATATCGAAGTCGTTGAAAAGCACCACAACAAAAAACTCGATGCTCCCAGCGGCACGGCGCTGATCTTGGCGGATGCGGCTGCGGCGGCATTCGAGGACGGCAAACAGTACGTCTACGACCGTCATTCCGTCCGCAAGGAACGATCCAAAGACGAGATCGGCATCCATTCGATCCGTGGCGGCACGATCTGCGGCGACCACGACGTGATCTTTGCCGGATACAACGAAGTTGTTACGCTGTCGCACAGCGTTTCCAACCGCGAAGTGTTTGCTTCCGGTGCGCTGCGTGCGGCCTGCTACATGGCTGGTGTAACTGAAAAACGCCTGCACTCGATGAACGATTTGTTCGGCGACCTGTAAGGCGGAGAGAATCTGCAAAAAATCTCGGAAAAATTTTTCTGAAATGCTTGCATTTTTGCGGAAAATGTGGTATTATATATGAGTGCTCAATTGTCCGTCCACCGGATGAGCCTATCATGTATGTTTCGCAGCGGTTTTCGCTGCGCCCCATAACGAATCCTGAGGGAGGTGTGCTACAGATGGCAAAATGTGATATTTGCGGCAAGGGCGTTACGTTTGGTATTAAGCTCTCGCACTCGCACCGGCGTTCAAACAGGGCTTGGAAGCCCAATGTGAAGAGGGTCAAGGCCGTTGTAAACGGGTCGCCCTGTCATATCTATGTCTGCACTCGGTGCCTCCGTTCCAATAAAGTTACCCGTGCTATCTAAGTGAATGTTCACTTAGACCCGCAAACGAAACAGGTTCTGAATGCCAAAAAACGCTGATGGATTTCCATCAGCGTTTTTTCTTTGCCGAAAAGGCGGCCAGACAACGGCAGTACCGGAGA
This sequence comes from Oscillospiraceae bacterium, assembly GCA_015067825.1. GTDB lineage: Bacteria > Bacillota > Clostridia > Oscillospirales > QAMX01 > QAMX01. The sequence goes on from SVLQ01000004.1 coordinate 14,404, forward strand.
AGAAAAAACAGTCTGAAGAATTCCGGGGAGAATCCTTCAGACTGTTTGGTGTTTAGAATGTGCCGATCGCGGGAAGACTAAAACAGCTCGTTATAAAGCGCGGTCACGCCCTTGTCGCAGTCCTCGCTGTTGACGGCGAAGATCATGCTGACTTCCGAAGAGCCCTGGCTGATCATCGAAATGTTGACGCCGGCCTGCGAGAGTGCGGCGGTGGCGGACGATGCGATACCGACGGCGTGCTTCATGCCTTCGCCGACGACAACGATCAGAGACAGACCGACGGTGACCTGAACGTCATCGGCGTGCAGCTCGCTGCGGATGCGTTCGACGATGCGGTCGAGTGCGCCGGGCTTCAGCGCCGCAGAGCGGATGATGATCGTCATGTCGTCGATACCGGTCGGTGTGTGCTCGTAGGAAATACCCTCGTCTTCGAGGATCTGCAGCAGGCGGCGGCCGAAGCCGATCTCGCGGTTCATCAGGTACTTGCTGACGTAAATGCTGGTGAAGCCCTTGTCGCTGGCGATACCGGCCACGCGCACGTGCTCGGCGTCGACCGGACGCGACGAAACGATCATCGTGCCGGGGCAGGACGGGTTGTTGGCGTTGCGGATATTGACCGGGATGCCAACGCGGAAGACGGGCAGCAGCGCCTCTTCCTGATAAACGTTGAAGCCGGCGTAGCTGAGCTCGCGCATTTCGCGGTAGGTGACGAGCGTGATCGGCGTCGGATGGTCAACGAGCTTCGGGTTGACCGCGTAAACGTAGTCAACGTCGGTGAAGTTTTCATAAACGTCGACCTTCAGCGCCGCCGCGAGGATCGCGCCGGTGATATCGCTGCCGCCGCGCGGGAACGTGACCAGACGGCCGGATTCGGTACGGCCGAAGAACCCGGGGAAGACGACGATCTCTTTGATGCCGGAGAGCGATTTGTTGAGCAGGTCGAACGATTTGTCAAGGATCTTGGCGTTGCCGTATTCATCCGAGAGGATCATGCCGGCTTCGCGCGGATCGACGTAAACGGCGGGATAACCAAGGCTGGTGAGATAGGCGGCCATCAGCTTGGCGGAGTTGTCTTCGCCGGCGGCCTTCAGACAGTCGGTGAAGGCGGCGGGGTGCGAGAGGTCGGCGTTTTCCAAGAGGCCGGCCAGATCGGCACCGATGCGTTCCATGACTTCGGGCACGCCGAGCTTTTCGGCGATGGAAGCGTAACGGTCGATGATCTTCTGCAGCTCGACCTTACCGGCGTCGACACCGCGTTCCAGCGTGGTCTCGGCCGTTTTGATCAGCATATCCGTGACCTTGACCGGGTCGTTGACACCCTTACCGGGGGCGGAAACAACGACAACGCGGCGTTCGGGATCGGATGTGACGATCGCGCCGACCTTGCGGAACTGGATATCGTCTGCGAGCGAGGAGCCGCCGAATTTGATTACTTTCATTTTGTCTGCCTCATTTCTCCGTCACAAAACACGAAAACAGCTCCTCCGGCGACGGACGGACGAGCCTTGCGTGCAATGAACCATAATTGTAATTATTTTACCATATTATCTTACGTTTGGCAATGATAAAATGTGATAAGTTGTTTGCGTCTTTGTACACACTTTTATGCACTTTCGCATAGTCTGGAATGTGAATTCCCCGGAAAACCGAAAGCTTTGCCGGGAATCGTGAAAAGGAGAAAACATATGCCAAACGCCAAAGCGACAAATTTCTTTATCGGATCCAACTCGGGCTGCGGCTTCTATTCGTATTTTGACGCTTTTTACGACAGCGATCGGATGCGTAAGGTCTTTCTGCTCAAGGGTGGTGCGGGCAACGGGAAGTCCACGCTGATGAAAAAAATCGCCGCCGCAGCCCAAAAGCAGGGATTGGATACCGAGCAGATCCATTGTCCCTCCGATCCCGATTCGCTCGATGCGGTCCGCATTCCCGCAGTCGGTGCCGCCGTGATCGACGCCACACCGCCGCATGCGCGTGAGGCGGAGTACCATGGCGCACTCGACCGCTACGTATCGCTTTCGGAATACGTGGATTCTGCCGCACTTACGGCGGAACGCGAAGCGATCGTCCGGCTTTCCGGAGAGATCCGCGACCGCCACGATGCGGCCCGCAAGTGTCTCGCTGGCGCTTACAGCGCCTCCAACGCGGCGATGGGGCTTGTTTTAGGCGGTGTCAACAGCGAACGGATCTCCGGCCGCGGGGCTGCGCTTGTCCGGCGCTATATCCCCAAACGCCACGGCGTGCGTCCGACGAAAGCGTACAAACGCTTTTTCTCCGGCTTTACCCCCAAAGGGCTCGTCGCTTTTCCCGAAACGCTGACGACTCTTTGTGCGAGTCCGGCGTCTGCGGAGCTGGTTTCCGTCCTCGACGATTTCGGACTTTCGCCGTTTTTGCTCTTGCCGCTGCTCGAAGCAGCGCAGCAGAACGGATTTGAGGTCTATGCCGGGTATTCTCCGCTGGTGCCGTCTTGTCTGACGTCCGTGGTCGTGCCGGAGCTTTCGCTGGTGGTCGCCGTGAACGAGCACGGTATCTTTGACGGCGCGGAAGCTCACGTCCGCAACATCCGCCTCAACGCCCTGATCGCGCCGGACGTCTGGAAGCAGAACCGGACGCGGCTGCGGATCTTGCGGCGAACCGAGCGGTCTTTGCTGGAGGATGCCTTTACGTCCCTGTCCGAAGCGCTTCGCCTGCACGATGCGCTGGAGGCGATCTACAAGCCCTACACCGATTACGCCGGGCTTAACCGGCTGGCGGAAAAGTTGATCGACGAGATCTTGAACTGACCGATTTTTCTTTGCGTTCCTCTTGGCAAATTCTTGGTTTGGGTGTATAATAGAGGGCGAAACCAGACCGAACGGAGGAATACCATGTTGTTTGACGGAGTTTTGATCGCGAGCGATTTCGACGGCACGCTGTCGCCGGTGACCGATGAGGTCAAAAAAGCGCTGGCATTTTTTATTGCAAACGGCGGGAAATTTACGGTCTCGACCGGCCGCAGCTATCTCGGCTTCCACGCCTATTCCCCAGAATATGTCAACGCCCCCGTGCTGCTTGCCAACGGCGGCATGGCCTACGACTATGAAGCCCAAAAAATTGCGGTTTTCGACGGGATCGGCGATGAAGGTATCGAGCCTCTGCGCGCTGTTGCCCGCGAGTTTCCGAGCGTGGCGATCGAAATGTACCCGTTTGAAAGCGGCTACGTCATCAACGTGACGGAGAGGGCCTACCGCCACTTCACCGGTCAGTCGGTGCCTTTCAAAGAAGTGAACGATCCCGCCGATGCGCCGCGCCCGTGGGCGAAGGTCATGATCGGCGGTGAAAAAGAGGAGATCGCCCGCGTGCAGACCTTCCTCGCCGAGAACTATCCCGAGATTGCCTTCCTGCCCACCGACGGCGGATATCTCGAAGTCTTAAAGGTCGGCGTCGACAAGGGGACTGCGCTTTTAAAGCTCGCCGATTATCTCGGTATCTCGCATGAACATACTTACGCCGTCGGCGACGGCTACAACGACGTCGAAATGCTTCGCGCGGCGCACAAAGCGTTCGTTCCGGCCAACGGCGATGAATTTGCCATGGCGTGCGCGGACTACGTGGTGCGCTCCAACGAAGAAGGCGCGGTCGCAAACGTCGTCGAGATCCTCACGGAACTCTACAAAAATCAGTAATACGAAAGAAAACGCCCTCTGTTTGCATACAGAGGGCGTTTTAGCTTATAAAATGTCCAGCACGTCGTTGGGCGAGAGCAGGCCGATCAGCGGCTCGGACGGGTCGCCGTGCTCAGTCAAAAATACGATTTTGGTGCTCCGCCGCGTTTTTGCGCGGTCGAATGCGGCGGCGGCATCGTCGATCGTGGCGGTTGCGGGAAGGAAGCGGTAGAGCTTGTTGATCGTGCGGCCGATCGGCAAAAACTCGGCGAAGGAAGCAAGCGTCGTGTCGGCGGTGATCGTCAGACTGCGGCTTGCCTGCAGCGATTCAAACAAAACGTGCTCGGAGAAAACGCCGTCGACCACTCCGTTTTTCAGAAGCGGAACGTGGCTGAAACCGCGCTCCTCCATTTTGCGTGTGAGCCAGCAAACCGAATCGCTCTCCTTGGCGGTGAGCAGGCGCGCTGTCGGCGTCGCGCACGAACGCGCGAGTGACGGAGCTTCGATCATCGCCAAGATCTTTTCCAAAAACGCGATCGTCGCATCGCCCGGCGTGACCGCAAAATCGCCGTTGATCCGAACCTCGTGCGCGAGCAGATTCCGCACCTCTCGGCAGCAATCCAGTTCGCTCCGGTAGCGGGCAAAGCGCGGATGGTCGGCGAGATTTAAAACGATGCTGCCGCGCGCCTTGGCGGAAACGACCTTTGCGGCGGCCGTTTCCAAACGCTTATATAGATCCAGAAAACAGTCGGTTTGGCGGTTGTTAGCCATAAAACGCTCCTTTTTCGTATCAGAGCATCAGCGTTCCGTTGATGTCGAGGTGGAAAACGAGTCCCAGATATTCTGCGGCGCGGCGGCTCATCAGCATGCGCTTGAGGAAGATCTCGAAGTAATCCATCACTGCGCAGATGGCGGTGTCGATCGTCAGCTTCAGCGTGATCGAGTTGTTTTCGATGTCGAGAACGAGCTCATTTGCGATCGCCGCGTAGTTGACGCGGTCGTGGATATCGGAGATGAAGCTGCCATCGGCCGCCTTCAGCGGGCGCACGCGTGTGCGGCGCACGTCGCTTTTGTCGGCGAGAGCGAGGGCGGCGGCGACCGGATTGACCGGCTGACCGGAGGTTTCGTCGTGGTTGCCGATCGCCGCGCAGATCACGGCGATGTCGGCCGGGTCGGCACCCATCGAATTGAGGATGGAGAAGCTGATCGTGCCGCCGAGCAGGGCGTGGTCGTTCCGGTTGACCATGTTGCCGATGTCGTGCAGATAGCCGGCGATGCGCGCGTGCTCCACCGTGCGTTCGTCGTAGCCGAGCTTGGTGAGGATGTCAGCTGCGGTGACGGCGGCCTTGGTCGCGTGGGCGAGGCCGTGCTCGGTGAAACCGATCGTACCGAGGGCATCGTTGCCGGCGAGAATGTATGTCTTGACCGCGTCGGAGGCGCGGATCTGGTCGTAGGTAATTTTCATAGCGTTCCTTTCTGTGATAGGGAATATCCTGACAATCTTATTTTACTATGCGAGCGGAGCTGTGTCAAGCGGATTTTTGCGGAGGGATAGCCGATTATTTTTTTCACATCCCGGATATTTCTTGTAAAACTATTGGTTTTTTTAACATATTGTGATATAATATAATACTGGTATAATACGTGTACCATGCCCTTTTGGGCAGTGCACCGAAAATAAGAGGCTTCTATGAAAAAACAGATAATTTGTGTGCTTTTCGGCGGAGTTTCGCCGGAACACGCGGTTTCGTGCCGTTCCGGCGCGATGGTCATTGAACATATCGACCGCGAACGGTTTGAGGTTCTTCCCGTCGGCATCCGCCGCGACGGTGCGTGGTTTCTGACGGCCGACTGTGCCGAAACGGTGCGGTCCGGCGCGTGGGAGACCGATCCGGCAAGCGTCCCTGTGGTCTTTTCGCCGTCGCGTGCGGAGGGTGAATGCGGTCTGCTGATCGACGGCAAATGGGTGCGTCCGGACTGCATCTTCCCGGTGATGCACGGCGAAAATTGCGAAGACGGCAGCATGCAGGGCCTTTTCAAGCTGGCCGGCATCCCGTTCGTGGGCTGCGGCGTGGCTTCGTCGGCGGTCTGCATGGATAAGATCTACACCAAAATGGTCTGTACATACGGCGGCATCCCGCAGGCCGATTGGGTCGCCGCCTCCGATATCTCTGAGCCGACCGAAAGCGTTGCCGACCGCTGCGAGGCAAAGCTCGCCTACCCGATGTTTGTCAAACCGGCCAACACGGGTTCGTCCGTCGGGGTTTCCAAGGCCAAAGACCGGAATGCGCTGATCGCAGCGATCGACGAAGCGCGCCGGTACGACCGCCGCGTTCTGATCGAAGAGAACATCGATGGCTACGAACTGGAATGTGCGGTCATGGGCAACAACGCCGAAGTCGTTTCCGGCATCGGTCAGGTTCTGCCCACGCAGGAATTCTACTCCTACGATGCCAAATACAACGATGCGTCCAGCGCCCTGATCTTTGATCCCGATTTCCCGGCCGAAACGGTCGCGCTGCTCCGCAAAACGGCGGCCGACGTTTACCGCCTGCTCGACTGCAAGGGGCTGTCGCGCGTGGACTTCTTCCTCCGCAAAAGCGACGGCAAGGTCATCTTCAACGAGATCAACACGCTGCCGGGCTTTACCTCGATCAGTATGTACCCCAAGCTGATGGAACGCATCGGGATCTCCAACACGGAAATGATCACGCGCGTGATCGAAACGGCATTTACCCGCAAGGAAGGTCGGGTGCTGCATGGATAATCGTCCGATCGGTGTCTTCGACAGCGGTTTGGGCGGTCTGACGGCGGTCAAGCAGCTTTTGCGCCAACTGCCTGAGGAGGATATTATCTACTTCGGTGACACCAGCCGCTTGCCCTACGGCTCGCGTTCCCGCGAGACGATCCGCCGGTACGCGATCTCCGACGTCAATTTTCTCTTGAGCCATAATATCAAACGCATCATTGTCGCCTGCGGCACGGTCAGCGCCGTCGCGCTGGAGCTCCTGCGCGAGCGTTACCGCATCCCGATCCAAGGCGTGATCGATGCCGCTGTTCCTGCCGCCGCTGCCGCGACCAAAAACGGACGCATCGGCGTGATCGGAACGGCCGCGACCGTGCGATCCAACGCCTACGCCAAGCTTCTGGCGACAACGGCGCCGTCGGCCGAAACGCTTGCGGTCGCCTGTCCGCTGCTGGTATCGCTGGTCGAAAACGGCCGCTGGAGCGCGGACGATATCGTCGTCAAAACCGTGCTGAACGAATACCTTGCCCCAATCCTTGATTTCGGTGCCGATACGCTGATCCTCGGTTGTACGCACTATCCGCTGCTCGCCGATGCGATCCGCACGCTGACCGACGGCAAACTGACGCTGATTGATCCCGGTGCGGAAGCGGCCAAATGTCTGGCCGAACAGCAGCTTGCCGACGGGAGCAAAGCCGAGAGCGGCCGCAATGGTTCGCTGAAGCTCTACGTCAGCGATACCGACGACGGATTTGCCGAACGTGCCCGCAGCTTCCTCGATATGGACGTGACCGGGCTCTGCCAGCAGGTCGATATCGACCGCTACTGAGGCGAGCCTATGGAAGAAAAGCAAATCCAGGCGGCACTCCGCATCTTTGCCGACGGCGAGCGCTACGCTGCCCGCGGCAAACTATCTGAGCAAAACGGAAACATTGCTCTCACCTACGCCGATCCGGCGATGGACGGTATGTCGACCGAACTGCGTTTTGACGGCACGTCGCTCACCTTGACGCGCTCCGGCGCCTACCAAACGGTCCTGCGCTTCCGAAACGGAAAAACCGAGCCGGTTGCCTACCAAACACCGTACGGAACGATCTCGCTGACCGTGCAGACGAAACTGCTGCGGATCGACCGCACGGCCTTCGGCTGGCAGATCGACCTCGCCTATGAGATCGGGTTTGGCGGCGGCGAAGGCGAAGTCCATGAAATGAATATTTTGATCACGATATAAACAATAGAACATTGAAATAGGGGAAATCACAAATGATTCAGAACAATCCTTACAAATTTGCCAAAGAGACGTTTGCAGCGCTCGTCTACGACGCCTACCGCGCAGCCGTTGCTGCCGGCGAACTGCCCGATGCCGAAACCGCCGCGCCGGTGGTCGAGGTGCCCCGGGATGCCCAAAACGGCGACCTTTCGTCGACGTTTGCGCTCGCAGCTGCCAAACCGCTGCGCCGCTCGCCCAAAATGATCGCCGAAGCGATCTTGAAGCACATGGCAGCGCATGAACTTTTCTGCGACTATTCGGTGGCCGGCCCCGGCTTCCTGAACGTCCGTTTCAGCAACGCGTGGTATCATTGCGTGCTCTCCACCGTCGAAGCCCACGGCGAGGAATACGGCAAGGATGACATCGGCGGCGGTAAGCGCGTCATGGTCGAATTCGTCTCCGCCAACCCGACCGGTCCGATGCACCTCGGCAATGCCCGCGGCGGCGTCATCGGCGACAGCATCGCCTCTGTTCTCGACCGCGCCGGCTACAAGGCCCACCGCGAATTCTATGTCAACGACGCCGGCAACCAGGTCGACAACTTTGCCCGTTCGATCGAAGCCCGCTACATCCAGCGCCTCCGCGGCGAAGACGCCGTCGAATTCCCCGAAAACGGCTACCACGGTGATGATATCAAAGAACTGGCCGAAGAACTCGTGGCCCTCTATGGCGACACCTACCTCGACGTCGACTCCGAGACCCGCCGCAACGATATGCAGATCTTTGGTCTGAAAAAGAATATCGAACGCATGAAGAAGGACCTTGCCCGCTACGGCATCAACTACGACTGCTGGTTCTTCGAATCCTCGCTCCACGACAGCGGCTACGTCAAAGAGACGATCGATCTGCTGGAAGAGCGCGGCATGCTCTACGAAAAAGACGGCGCCCGCTGGTTTAAGGCGTCGGAATTCGGTGCCGAAAAAGACGAAGTCATGGTCAAGGCCAACGGCTTCTATACCTACTACGCCGTGGATATCGCCTACCACAGAAATAAGTTCTGCGAACGCGGCTTCGACAAAGTGATCGACGCGCTTGGCGCCGACCACCACGGCCACACGATCCGCTTCCGTTCGGGCATCAGCGCGCTTGGTCTGAACCCCGATCAGCTGGAGTTCATCCTCTTCCAGCTCGTCGATCTGAAGCGCAACGGCGAATCCGTCCGTATGTCCAAGCGTACGGGCAAAATGATCTCGCTTTCCAACCTGCTCGACGAAATCAGCGTCGACGCTGCCCGCTTCTTCTTCAATATGCGCCAGTGCAACACGCATCTGGAATTCGACCTCGACCTCGCCGTCCGCGAAGACAGCGACAACCCGGTCTACTACGTCCAGTATGCCCATGCGCGCATTTGCTCGCTTCTCAAGAAACTGGCCGAAACCGGCCTCTCGCCGACGGCGGTGGAAAAACTCGACCTTTCGCTGCTCAGCGAGCCGTCCGAACGCCTGCTCATCAAACAGATCGCGCAGCTGCCGGAAGAGATCCGTCTCGCCGCCCGCGATCTCGAGCCGTACCGCATGACCAAGTACCTGATCGATCTGGCGACGGCGTTCCACAGCTTCTATACCGAAGTCAACATCAAATCTGCCGAACAAGCGACTGCGTGCGCTCGCCTGGCCCTCGCCGATGCGACGCGCTCGGTTCTGAAAAACGTGCTCACGCTGCTGAAGATCTCTGCCCCCGAAGTGATGTAAAAAAGCCATCTGGGAGTGACGATGATGGAACTGCTGCAAAGAACAACGCCGCTGATCCTCGACGGTGCGACCGGCATGAACCTGCAGAAAGCGGGGATGCCGGCGGGCGTCTGCCCGGAAGCGTGGGTGCTGGAGCACCCGGACGTGCTGCAGTCGCTGCAGCGGGCATTCGTGGAGGCCGGATCGCAGGCGGTGTACGCGCCGACTTTTGGCGCCAACCGTGTAAAGCTGAAAAAGTACGGATTGGAATCGCAGCTTGCGGAGATGAACCGTGCCTTGGTGCGATGCTCGCGTGAGGCCGTCGGTGAAACCGTGGCTGTCGGCGGCGATCTGACCTCGCTCGGCTTGTTTATCGAGCCGTTCGGCACGGCGACCTTTGAGGAAGTCGTGGAGATCTACCGCGAACAGGCCGAGGCGCTGGAATCCACCGGTGTCGATTTCTTCATCGTCGAGACCGTTATGCAGCTTTTCGAAGCGCGTGCTGCGCTGCTGGCGATCCGCAGTGTTTCGGAAAAGCCGGTGTTCGTAACGGTAACGGTCGAAGAAAACGGCCGTATGCTCGGCGGCACCGATCCGCTTGCTGCATTGATCACGCTGCAGGGGATGGGTGCGGATGCGTTTGGCATCAACTGCTCCAACGGCCCCGAAGCGATCCTTGCGATCATCCGCCGCCTTGCTCCTTTTGCCCAAATCCCGCTGATCGCCAAGCCGAACGCCGGTATGCCGTGCGTGGAGGCCGACGGCAGCGCGCATTACCATATGTCGCCGGCAGAATTTGCGGCCGATGCCGAAGCCTTTCCGGAGGCCGGCGTCTGGTTCATCGGCGGCTGCTGCGGTACCGAACCCTCTCACATTCGGGCGCTGGCCGACCGCGTGCGGAATTGTCCGCTTGTTGCGCCGTGTGCATCCGTGACGGTGGCTGCTGCGAGCGAAAAAGACGCATTTGCGGTCGAAACGCTTCCGAAGCTCAAGCCGGCGGAAAATGCCGAAACCGATCTCTATGATGCGATCGCCGACTGTGAAGCCGACGACGGAGAGGTCGTGTTTTTTGCGATCAACAGCGAGTCCGATGCGGCGGATTTTGCCGAAAATCAGTATCTGCTCAAAAATCCGATCTGTCTGATCGGCGACGATGCCGCGCTTTTGTCCCGCGTGCTCCGCACCTACCACGGCAGGGCGTACGTTTCGACCCCGGATACGGCCGCAGCAGCAGAACTGGCACGAACCTATGGTGCGATCGCACTTTGAAAAACAAAAGAAATAGTTGGTGAAACGATATGAGAATCCTCTTTATTCGCCACGGTGACCCCAATTATGAGGACGACTGCCTGACACCTCTCGGCCACGTGCAGGCAAAAGCCGCGGCTGAACGCGTAAAAGACGAGGGCATCAGCCGCATCTATTCCTCGACCTGCGGCCGCGCCTATGAGACCGCACTTTACGCGGCCGAACTGTTGCAGCTGCCGGTCGAACGGCTGGAATTTATGCGTGAGCTCGATTGGTGCTGGGACGATGCGGTGTTTGGCAAAGGCCAACCGTGGGTCTGTTCCGAGGATATTCTGCGCCGCTGCGGCGCAGATGCCTTCCGCACGGAACGGGTCTGGCGCGAACACGAATACTTTACCCCCGAACCGCTGATCGCCCGTGTGGACGCGGCGGTCGAAGGCTTCGATGGCGTCCTTGCACAGCATGGCTACGTTCGCTGCGGCGACGTTTATCGCTGTGTTCGCCCGTCGGACGAGACGATCGCCATGTATAGCCACGGCGGGTCGTCGTCGGCGGTGGTGGCGCATATGCTCAACATTTCCTTCCCGCAGTTCTGCACAATCTGCCAACCCGAACGCACGTCGATCACATCGATCGTGATGAAAACAAATGAAGAAGGCCTTGCGATCCCGCTGGTGGAGATCATGAACGACCACCGCCATATTCTGGGATTGTTTCCAGAAGGAGAAAAACCATGCGTCTCGTACTCATAACTGCTCTCGGTATCGGGCTTTCGACCGTTATCGGTGCGTTGCTCGGTTTCTGTTTCCGTAAAGTGCCGCACAGCTGGCACGACGGCATCATGGGCTTTGCTGCGGGTATCATGCTGGCGGCGGCTGTGATCGGCCTCATTCTGCCGGCCGCCGAACTGACCGGTGCGGCGGGGATCTGGCAGGTCGTGATCGGAATCCTGGCCGGTGCGGTTTTCCTGAACCTGATGGATCGTCTGACGCCGCATCTCCACAAGCTCTCGGGTATCGACCGCGAGAAGCACCCCGGAAGCGAATCGGTCAACAAAATTCTGCTCTTCGTACTGGCGATCGCCATCCACAACCTGCCGGAAGGCTTGGCGGCCGGTGTCGGCTTCGGCGGCGAAGACCTTGGCAGCGCTATCACGGTTGCCGTTGGTATCGCACTGCAGAACGTGCCGGAAGGCATGGTCATTATCTCGCCGATGCTGCTCGCCGGTATGACCAAGGGCCGCACGTTCCTGTTGGCGGCTGCCACGGGACTGGTCGAGGTGATCGGCACGCTGATCGGCTATTTTGCCGCGTCGGTTTCGGCCGCGATCCTGCCGTTTGCACTTTCGTTTGCCGGCGGCACGATGCTGTACGTCATCAGCGATGAAATGATCCCCGAAACCCATGCCCACGGCTACGAGCGCATGGCGACCTATTCGCTGCTCGTTGGGTTTGTCGTGATGCTTCTGACGGATGTCGTTTTGGCTTAAAATCAACAACTGAATATAAAAAACGAGAGGGTCTGTCTCCCACCAGAGACAGACCCTCTCAAACATTAGAGGATCAATATGCTATTTTAGTTCAGGCCGTGACGTTCTTTGTAGAGACGGATGACTTCCTGCAGATCTTCTTCGGTGTCGACGCTGACCGCTTCGTAGTGGGCCGGAGCCGGGACGATCTTGATCTTGTAGCCGTTTTCGAGAACCTTCAGCTGTTCCAGCGATTCGGATTCGGACAGCGGCGTGGGGGGCATCTTCGTGTAGGCGTTGAGGAAATCGTGGGTGTAGGCATAGATACCGATGTGTTCGAAGTATCTGGCGTGCTGAGCGTTGCGCGGATACGGGATCGGGGAGCGGGAGAAGTAGAGAGCGTAACCGTTGTTGTCCGTAACGAGCTTAACGACGGTGTTGTTCTTGATGTATTCTTCGTTGCCGGTGATCTCGAGGCTGCCGGTGGCCATGACACAGTCGGGGCTGTTGATGAGGCCGTTGGCGATGTCGTCGATGATTTCCGGCGGAACCAGCGGTTCGTCGCCCTGAATGTTGATGACGTAGTCGCAGTCGAACTGGTTGGCAGCTTCGGCAACACGGTCGGAGCCGGTCGGATGGTCAACGCGGGTCATAACGGCTTTGCCGCCGAACGCGATAACCGCGTCGTAAACGCGCTGGTCGTCGACAGCGACGACGACTTCGTCGAGAACCTTCGATTTGCAGCAGTTTTCGTAAACGTGCTGGATCATCGGCTTGCCACAGATATCCTTCAGCGGCTTGCCCGGCAGACGGGAGGAGCCGTAACGAGCAGGAATAACACCTAAAACTTTCATTGTAGTAACCTCTTTTCTGATTTCAGTGGTGAATTAGAACGCGTATTTTTCGCCGAGAGCCTTGCGCATCTTCGCGAGCGAGAACGGCTTGACGTTGTCGACGATCCAGCTGCGCATCGCGGCACCTTCGTCGGTGTTCTGCGGGGCAGAGGTGAAGTCGAGTTCGACGCCGAGTTCGTCGCAGATACGGCTGACGAAAACCGGCCACAGAGCGCCGATATCGCCGATAACCGGGATGCTCTTTTCGAGACGGGTGAAGGCCGACATTTCCATACGGAACGGGATCTTGGTCAGCTTGGTTTTCGGCAGACCTTCGTTGATCGCCTTCTGGATGAGTTCGCTGTTCTTGTTCAGATCCCAGGAACGCTTGAGGTTATCGTCGAGGTCGAAGCGGATCAGGGTCTTGTCCTTGAGGCTGTAGGTCGGCAGACCGTTCATCCAGGCCCAGATACCGTGACCGGTGTAGGTCTCGAACGGGCCGTCGTGGATTTCCTGCGTGAGGGCGACTGCCGATTCGATGATGACGTCGGCGTCGGAGAGCATCTTCGCAATGCGTTTGCAGCGCTGGCTGACCGGGATGCTGTCGGAGATGCAGAGACCGACCTGGCCGCCGCCGATGAGCTGCGGGACGCTGACGAGAACGGGGACGTTCTTGATCGCGCCGGCACCGATCATGGTGCGCGGGTCGGAACCGAGACCGGCGACGTATTCGAAGCTTTCGCCGAGGGTCTGCGCGGCGGTCATAACTTCGGTGGCGACGGTTTCGTTGAAGTAGCCGACCGGGTAAGCCATGTTACCGGCAGCCTTGATGATGACCTTGCCGTCAGCGGCCTGGCAGGCCGAGACAAGTTTTTCATCCAGCGGCATTTCGGAGCGGATGCGCGCCCATTCTTCTTCGGGCAGTTCGGTGATTTCGAAGATGTTGCCGCGCGGACGAACGGCCGAGGGAACCATTTCTTCGCCCAGCTGGTCGGCGTCGAGACGCTTAACGCGGTCGAGCGTACCGCCCATTTCGTGGGAGATAACGGCCGAGCTGGTGGTAACACCGTCGACAAGACCGGCGTGAATGAGGGTGGCGATCAGGGTGGTGACGCCTTCGTGGAGGTTCGGGCCGCTGCCGATGACGGTAGCGACTTTGCCGCCGTGCTTCTTCACGTCGACAACGCTGGCGATCGCGGTAGCAAGGAATTCCTTGGTTTCCTGCGGAAGCGCCTGATACAGTTCTTCAACCAAAGCGGGTGATGCCATAGTAATTTCTCCTGTTCTAAATAATATAGTAGCGGCGGTCGGTCGGCCGCTAACGGGCAGACCGACCATCGGATGGAACATTCTGATAATAACATACCACTTTCGGGGGCATCTGTCAACCTTATTAGGCGGCGAAAATAAAAAATTCACCATCGGTGAACGTCGGAAAATTATTGGTGAAATTTCGGTGATTTTTCGTTTTTGCTGTCGACGGATAATTGACATTGAAAAATCATCCTGTTATAATCAATATAGGATGGAATCGAAAAAACAACGGAAAACATAGTGAGGAGGAATGAAGTTGGAACCTGTTCATGAACTCGTAGCATATGGGCGAACAGACTTCTACGGTTGGCCCGCAAACTTTGGTATGTGGCGATTTGGCGATGATTTGCTCGTCGGCTTTGAAAAAGGCGCACATCATTACAACGGTTTTGGTTTCCACGCCATCGATCACGATATTCCCACGCGCAAAGTGTTTGCCCGTTTGACTCCGGGCGGTGAGTGGGTGCATGAATTCCCCGAGATTCCGCCCATGCCGCAGTCTGGCGAAACGATCCTTGCAGATGTTCCGGCGGAACTGCTGTCGGAAAAAACGGCTCTGATGTTCCAGGCCAAGGGTGTTAAGGGTCATGCGATATCCGGATTGTACCTTTCCAATGACGAAGGCAAGATTTGGCAAGGGCCTTTCCGCGTTCCGGATTTTGATATGTACGGTGTTGCGGCCCGTACCGATTACCTCGTTTGCGACGGCTATTTCCTGCTTGGCATGACGGGTGTTAAGCCCGACGGCGATGAAGGCACATCTTTTGCCGCCCGCCTTTGGTTCGACGGTCGTTGGGAATTTCTGGGCATGATCGGCGAAGTGCCGCCGAAGTGGGATTTCCGGATCATGCCGGCCTTGGCTCGTTTGCCCGACGGTAAACTTCTGGCCGCTACGCGCTATGCGCGCGAAGTGGACGAAGATGAAGTGGAAGGCGAAATGCCGGAAGGTCTTAGCAGAACGGAAGTTTTCCTCAGCGAGGATGAAGGCGTGACTTGGACGTACGCTTCGGCGATCGGTGAGGTTGACAACGATCTGAGCGGCGGTACGCCTCCGGCAGTCGGTGTCAATTCCGACGGCACGGTCGTTGTGGCTTATTGCCGCCGCCAAGAGCCGCGCGGTGTCTTCTTTACCACGACGCGCGACGGCAAGAACTGGACCGAACCGGTTGCTCTGCGCACCGATGCGGTCAACACCGATATGGGTTATCCGCGCATGATCATCAAGGATGACGTGGCGTATATCGTTTATTACTACTGCACCGGCGAGGAAGAACCCCGCTTCGTTGCCTGTACAAGAATTTCTGTTAAAGGAGAAGACTTAAAATGATCAAAGCTGAACTTTTGTACCAGGAATACATCTACACCGAAGGCATTACCGAAGAAAAGGGCCAGTGCCATGCATCGACCGTTGCGATCGTTGACGGCGTTCCCACCGCAGCTTGGTTTGGCGGCACGCATGAAAACAACCCCGATGTCCGCATCTGGTTTACCCGCCGCGACGGTGAATGGACCAAGCCTGTTGCGATCACGCCTGATGACGGCGAAGCCGACTGGAACCCCACGCTCTTCGGCGAAAACGGCAAGCTCACGCTGATCTATAAGAGCGGCATCAACGAAGGCCACTGGTACTCTCTGAAAAAGGAATCGACCGACGGCGGTCTGACCTGGACGGATGCGGTTGAGCTCGTCCCCGGTGACATCGGCGGCCGCGGCCCGGTCAAGAACCAGATGATCCGCCTCTCCAACGGCGCTCTGCTCGCCCCGGGTTCGACGGAAGACCTCTGTGACCGCTGGGAAGCTTGGACCGACTACAGCGACGACGAAGGCGAAACCTGGAAGCTCTCCGCTCCGGTCGCGATGATCACGCCCGACGGCACGCTCATTAACCGCAAGGAAGAACTGCCCAAGGACGGCGAAGGTCTGATCCAGCCGGCGATCTGGGAAGATCAGTCGCACGACGGCCGCGTTTACATGCTGGCCCGCTCGAACCTGAACTGGGTCTACCGCAGCGAATCGAAAGACTTCGGCCGCACCTGGTCGACTGCCGTTCCCACCGCGATGCCCAACAACAACAGCGGTCTTGGCGCTGCGATCACCGATTGCGGTGTTCTCGGTCTCATCTGCAACCCGGTCGGCGAAAACTGGGGCGATCGTTCGCCGCTGTGCCTCTTCCTCTCGGAAGACAACGGTCAGGAATACCCCGTCCGCATCGACCTCGAAACCGAACCGAAAGTGGAATTCTCCTATCCGTCGATCGTTGCCGAAGGCAACCTCCTGCACATGGTCTACACCTGCGCCCGTAAGCGCATCGGTTACGCGCTGGTCAAGGTCGAAAAAGTCGAAGACTAAGTAACGCAATCACGCAAATTTCTAAATTTTCAGAAGGGAAGATGAAGCATGGAGAAACAGGTCAAAATCAAGTCGCTGCAAAAGGCGATCCACTTGTTGTCCTGTTTTACGGTAGAGGAACCGAAGCTCGGTGTGTCGGAACTGGCAAAACGCACGGGTCTGCTGAAAAGCTCGGTGCACAATATGCTGACCACGCTGGAGGCGTGCTCGATGATCGAACGCACCTCCGACGGCAAGTACATGCTCGGCGTGCGCTGCCTGTGCCTTGGCAGCGTGTACCGCATGACGCGCGACAGCAACAAGCTGATCCGCACGGCTCTGACCGAGCTCTCGGAGATCACCGGCGAAACGGTCAATCTGGCGGTTTGCAGAGATCAGGACGTGATCTACCTCGATAACATCCGTGCCCGCGCTTCTCACCTGACCTTGGATTACAGCGGTGAGACCGCTCCCCTCTACTGTACCGGTGTCGGCAAGTCGATCCTTGCGTACCTGCCGCGCCAGCGTCAGGAGCAGGTGTTGAACTCCAAGCTTGTGCCCTATACGCAGTATACGATTACCGATCCTGAAGAGCTCGCACGCGAACTCGCGCTCATCCGTGAACGCGGCTATGCCATCGACCGCGGTGAACACGAGTACGATATCGCCTGTGTGGCGATGCCGATCCTCAACGAGTTCGGTGCGCCGGTGGCTTCGGTCAGCGTATCGGGGTTGGAAGCACACTTCACGGAAGAAAAAATCGAAGAATTCTGCAAGTATCTGAGAAAAACGGCTGAACGCGTGCGGATGTATCTGTAACGCTTTGGCAAAAAAACAGAAGGGGGTAAACCTTGATGGATCCTACAATGATTGAACAAACCACCCAGAATCCGGTCGCGTTTATTGCGATCAGCGTTTTGGCGATGTGTTTCGGCTGGGGGATGCGCGGTTCCGCCATCGGCGGTGAAAAAGGCGCGCTGCTGCCCGGCGCTCTGCTCGGTATTCTTTGTGCATGGTATACCGGTTCGGACATGCTTCTGGAGCATGCGCTGATTTTCGGCGCAATCGGTGCGATGGGACATGCGTTCGGTGCGATGGAACCGTATGCGTCGGTCATGGAAATGGTTCTACACCGCGACAGCCCGCGCTACAATCCTCCGCTGGGTTATCTGGCGCTTGCGTTCAAGGGTGCGATCTGGAGCGGTATCGGTGCGGCGATCCTTGGCTTTGGCTTCTCGGCACTGACCGGACAGGTCTACAAGTGGTACGACATCGTGATCTTCTGCGCCCAGATTCCGATCGCGCAGGAAATTGGCTACCGCATTTTCAACACGCCCTATAACGTTGAAAAGAAGCTCCAGCCCAAGATTTGCTTCTCCTCGATCAACAGTCGCGAAGAATGGGGCCGTAATGTTGTCATCATTTTCGAACTTCTGATCCTCATGATTGTCCGCAACGACATCTTCTCGATCCTGATGTGGATTGGCGGTCTCCTTGGCGGCTCGATCGGTTGGCTCATCGCCATCACCTTCTACGACAAAGAAATGCATCCCCTCAAGAACGGCAAATGGCTGTTTGGCAAAATGGAAAAGCTCGGCATCGTCGACGGTTGGAAGATCATGGAATTTACGCAGGGATGCGTGCAGGGCTTCATGATCAGCGGCGCATTCGTCCTCGGTTGGCCGCTGATCGCCGATAAGTATGCCGTGGCCGAAGCCACCGGCGGACTCTGGTACATGCTCCCGCAGAACCTCGATACGATCCTGTCGTGGGTCTTCTGCGGCTTGATTATCGTTTCGATCTTCCTTTTCTTCATTCCGTATATGCGCAACGGCAACAAAATCACGCAAGCATTCGGCGAAGTCGATATGAACATCGTCGAAGTTCTGGAACGCCCGTGCTACATGGTGTTCCCGCTGGCGCTCGTTCTGCTCGGTTCGGATTTGATGGCAAACATCATGTGCGGCTTTGTCATGTACTATGTCATTGCCCAGCATGACGGTCTGGAACGCTACTGGGACTTCAAGAACGTTACGCTCGTCCGTATCGTGATCATCCTCATTGGCGCGGCCGTGCTTGCTTTCCAGATCTTCTGCGGCTTTACGCTGTGGCAGGCATGGGCGGCGATGTTGATCGAGTACATCCTTTTCGACCTCGTCTACTTCTATCGTCCCAAGAGAGTCATCGAAAACTGGAAAAAATCCAAGTCCTTTGGCCAATTCCTCTGCGCATTCAAAGGCGATATCACGGTGCTTCCGTTCTTCCACATCATGCTGGTTGCGCTGCTCGTGTTCGGCTACGTCCAGTTTGCGTAATAACTGAAAACCAAAACAACGTGCGGCGCTTTTGTTTCAAAAGCGCCGCATGCTTAAATAGTGGGAACCTTTAACAGAGAAAGAAGCGATGGTATGACTGAAAATCCGATTTTCTTTATCTTTATGAGCATGCTCACGATGTGCTTTGCATGGGGGATCCGCGGGCAGATCATCGGCGGTGAAAAAGGCGCGATGCTGCCCGGCGCGATGATCGGCATCCTCTGCGTTTGGTATACGGGGTCTGAGCTGCTGATGGAGCACGTTTTTCTGTTTGCCGGTGCCGGTGCGCTCGGTTACTTCTACGGCGGCATGGAACCGTACGCGGAGATCATGGGGCGCATTTTGCACCATGACAGTCCGCATTATAATCCGCCGATGGGCTATCTGGCACTCGCGTTCAAAGGCTCGATCTGGGGCGGACTGGGTGCCGCATTCCTCGGTATCAGCTTTGGCGCGATGAGCGGTGTGGTCTACAAATGGTACGATTTCGTCATTTTCTTCGCGCAGGTTCCGTTGGTGCAGGAACTCGGTTACCGCCTGTTCAACACACCTTATGATCCGGATAACGGTATCCGGCCGAAAATCTGTTTTTCGGTCAACAGCCGTGAGGAGTGGGGCCGCAACGTCGTGATCGTCGCCGAACTGCTTATTCTGATGATCGTCCGCGGCGATATTCTCGGCATTCTGATGTGGATCTTTGGCATGCTCACCGGTTCGGTCGGTTGGCTCATCGGCATCTGGCTCTACGACAAAGAAGTGCATCCGCTCAAAAACGGCAAGCGCATGTTTGGCAAGCTAGACGAGCTGGAAGTGATTGACGGCTGGAAGATGATGGAGTATATTCAGGGGATCGCGCAGGGTCTTGGCATCTCCGTGGCATTTGTACTCGGCTGGCCGATGGCCAAGGAAAAGCTTGCCGCCGCCGAAGCTGCCGGTGAACTCTGGCATCCGATCCCGCAGAATGTCGACACGGTTCTTTCGTGGGTGTTCTGTGCGCTGATTATCCTGACGCTTCTCTTGTTCATCATTCCGTATCGCAAAAACGGCAACAAAATCACGCGTGCCTTCGGTGAGGTCGATATGAACCTGGTCGAGGTGCTCGAGCGCCCGTGCTACATGGTGATGCCGTTTGCGCTCGTGATGCTTGGATCGGACCTGATGGCCAATATCATCTGTTGCTTTGTCATGTACTATGTTGTTGCCCAGTATGTGGCCTTGGATCGCTATTGCGACTACAAAAATATTGGGTGGATCCGCCTTGTACTTGCGCTCATTGGTGTTGCGATCTTGATTGGCCAGATCCTATGGGGGTACACGCTGTGGCAGGCATGGATCCTCTACTGCGTGATTTATCCGCACTTCGAGGCCCTCTATTCCTTCCGCCCCAAACGCGTTGCAGAAAACTGGCGTGCCTGCAAGGGCAAAGGCCTTGGCGCGTTCTGCGCGTCGTTTGGGATGTCGGCAACGACGTATCCGAGCTATATGGTGCTGATGGTCGTTTTGATGATCTTTGGCGCAAAATTTCTGTAAGACAGGTTGGGTGATCTTGTGACAACCGAAAATCCGATTTATTTTATCCTGATCAGCATGGTCACGATGTGTTTGGGCTGGGGCATCCGCGGTCTGATCATCGGCGGTGAAAAGGGTTCGCTGGTGCCCGGTGCGTTTATGGGGATCCTCTGTGTCTGGTACACGGGTTCAAATCTGCTGATGGAAAACGTCTATTTGTTTGCCGCGGCCTGTGCGCTCGGCTATTCCTACGGCGGCATGGAACCGTACGGCGAGACGATGGATCTGATCATGAAGCACGACAGCCCGCGCTACAACCCGTCGATGGGGTATCTGGCGCTTGCGTTCAAGGGCTCGATTTGGGGCGGACTTGGCGCGGCGTTTTTGGGGATGAGCTTTTCGGCAATGAGCGGTGTGGTTTATCGGTGGTACGATTTCGTGATCTTCTTTGCGCTGGTTCCGCTGGCGCAGGAGCTCGGCTATCGCCTGTTCAACACGCCCTATAACCCGGACAAAGGCATTCGGCCGAAGATCTGTTTTTCGTGGAATAGCCGCGAAGAGTGGGGCCGTAACGTCGTGATCGTGGCCGGATTGCTCGTTCTGATGGCCGTTCGCGGCGACGTGTTTGGGATTCTGATGTGGGTATCGGGTGCGCTGTCGGGAGCGATCGGCTGGATCATTGGCATCACGTTCTACGACAAGGAAAAATATCCGCTCAAAAACGGCAAATATCTCTTTGGCAAGTTTGAAAAAATGGGCGTGATCAACGGCTGGAAGATCATGGAGTACACCCAAGGTGCCGTGCAGGGCTTGGGTATTTCGGCGATGTTTGTGGTCGCGTGGCCGCTTGCGCAGAAAAACCTGCTCGCAGCCGAAATGGTTGGCGAGCTCTGGCATCCGATCCCGCAAACGCTTGATACGGTGCTTTCGTGGGTGTTCTGTGCGCTGATGATCCTGACGGTGTTCCTCTTCATCATCCCGTACCGCAAAAACGGCAACAAGATCACCGAAGCCTTCGGCGAGGTCGACATGAACCTGGTCGAGGTGCTGGAACGTCCGTGTTATATGGTGCTGCCGCTGTCGCTTGTCATGCTCGGCTCGACGACGATGGCGGGGATCATGTGCTTCTTTGGCATGTATTATGTGGTGGCGCAGTATGAAGCGCTGGAACACTACTGCGATTTCAAAAACATCACGATCATTCGCATCATCGTGATCGCACTCGGTGCGGCGATCCTTGTCGGCGAGATCCTGTGGGGCTATGAGCTGTGGCAGACGTGGCTTCTCTACTGTGTCGGATATCTCATCTTCGATGCCATTGTGGTCTTCCGTCCCCGCGACGTCATTGCCAACCGCAAAAAATCCAAGACGTTCGGTGAGTTTGTCCGTTCGTTCGGCGTGGTCGCCACGGTGCAGCCCTTTGCCTATCTACTTAGCGCGATTGTCGTTGTCTTCGGTATGATCGAATTTCTGTGAAGAAAATCAAAAAACGGTATGGAACAGCGTTCCATACCGTTTTTTTTGTTGCTGTAAACTCCTTATTCTGCCGAATCGGCAGCACCGGAGAGCAGGTGGTGGATCGCCTTGCGGAATCCGTCCATTTTTTCCAGCGCAACGCGCAGATCGTGGTTTTCGGCCGAAAGCGCATCGATGCGCTGCGTCAGCTCGGCAATGCGCTTATCTTCAGTGGGCGAGGGGAGCGAGACCGTGTTCAGTTCACCGGCCGCATCGCGCAGCTCGGAGAAAAACGCCTGGAACCGGGTGTCCGATTCACTTCTGGCGGCTTCCAGAACCGAAATGCGATTGGCCTGTTCGGCAAGCTCTGCGCGGAGCTGTTCGGTTTCGGCCTGCGCCTGTGCCAGAGCAGCGTTGGCATCCTCCAACGCATCTTTCAGACTGTCGGCTTTCAGCTCGGCATCCTTCTGCGCGAGTTCGGCCGCCGCCAAATCGAGCTTCAGCTCTTCCAATTCGGCGATCTGCTCTTTGTTCTGCTGGGCGATGTAGGCAATAACGTCGGCTTTGTTAAATCCGCCGAGCAGGTTATTTCTGAAGAAAACTTTTTTCTCGCGTTCCACCGATCTCATCCGTTCTATCTCTTTTTGATCGCAGACGACAATCTGCACCATTATTTTACCATATTCGCCGCTTTTTTGCAATAGCATCTTTATGTAATTGCCAGCAGAAGCCGCGCGAGCTCCTCGGCAAATGCTTGCCCGGCCAAAATCGCCTCGCTCAACGCATTGCCGTTGGCGCCGACCTCCAATATCATAGCCCCCGGTGCGGTGAATTGGTTGTAGCTGGAACGGGTCAGCTTGATTGGCCGCATCAGTGTGGCCGACCGCGCAAGCAGCCGTTGTTGCAGCCTGAGGGCGAGCTTCAGGTTTTCTTCCCATTGCGGGTGGTCGCCGGCAGCCGCATCTGTGCCCATCACCAACATCATCTGCGCGCACTCTGTTCCATCCACTTCCGTGAGGAGCTTGTATTTTTGTGCGTCCGGCTGATTGAGTGCGTCGCGGTGGACGTCGATCACAACTTCGATCGACGGATACTTTGCCAGAATCCTCTGCACCGATTCCAACGACCGCCCATACGCACCGGTGTAAGCGGCTTCGTCGTAAAGTGTGGTGTCGTGGATCACGCCGATGCCGTACGAGCGCAGCATCGCAGCCATCTCTGATCCCACCCGGACAACGCTGTAGACCGGATCGGTGCAGCGGTCGGAAGCGTCTGTGGTGTAACTGTCGAGCTCGCCGGGCGTATAGGCCTCGCAGGCGTGTGTGTGGTAAATCAGCACCTTCGGTTCAGCCGAAACAGGGCTGATTGCAAGCGGTTTGGAAAACAACGCGGCGAGATCGAGTGTTTTGCCACTGCCGTTGAACACAAAAACCGCTCCGCAGGTGTCGTAGCCGTAGGAAGAGGTCGGCGCAATCGTCAGCGTTCGCACGCTTTCGGAAGCTGCACGGTCAAACAACCGGGCGAGCAGGCTTCCGCTGTTGCGGCTGTTTGCGGGCAGATCGATCCCGGTATCCAGCTGCACCGGCGGGACTTCCGGTGCGCCTGTGTTTTCGTTTGGCGGGTTGCTTGACTGCGGTGGTGTTTTGATTTCTTCGGTCAGTCGGTCGGCCAGTGAGATGGTAGGCAGATCGGCAGCCGAGAACGATACCGGAAATCCCGCGATCTCGTTCTGCAGAACCAGATCGGGCAAAATCGCACTCGGTTTTGGCGTTGCGGTCAGCAAAACCGCGGATAAGCAGACGGCTGTGCCGCGCCGCAAAACGGCCCAAATTCTTTTGTGCGGTCGTGGCTTGGTGAGGGTGACGGCGGCTGTATGCTTGATGGTGCGGCAGGGGACTGCATCTGCCGCACGGATGCACAACAATTCCAACTGTGTTTGTGTCATGGGCTGTTCCATATGCCGGGCCTCCTTTGGTAAAAGTCTCCTGCAACCAGCATATGCCGCGTAGAAATCTGTTATGCCAGAAAAAATTCGATATCCGCCAGCGTCAGCGTCGGCTGTAGCGCCGTGTTGACTGCAAATGCGATCACCTTGGCGCATTCCGCCACCAAACGGTCGATTTCTTTGGCGGTGACAAAGGTTTGGCCGTGGCGGGCACGGAAGGTTTCCTTGTCGAGCTCTGCCGATTCCCCCAGCAAGTCTGCGGCCAGCGTGAGGGCATCGACCACAGTCGGCACACCGACCGCAACACACGGCACACCGACACTTTGCGCGTCGATCGCAAAGCGCCGGTTTCCAACGCCTGATCCCGGTGCGATTCCGCTGTCGCTGAGCTGAACCGTGCGGCAAAGGCGGCTGTTGTCGCATGCGGCCAGCGCATCGACCAAAATCAGTGCGGACGGTCGAATGGCCTGCACCACTCCGCCGATTACCTCGGCGCTCTCCATCCCTGTCACGCCCAAAACACCCGGCACAAGCGCGGAAACCGCGCGCAGCTTTCCGAAGTGTTCGGGGATTTCTTTGGTCAGGTGGCGCGTTGCCAAAATCTTTTCGGCGGTCAACGGTCCGAGCGCATCGGGCGTGACGGCGCGGTTACCGAGCCCGACGACCATGATCGGTCCTTCCGAATTCGACGGCAGCAGCTGACGCAATTTTTGGGCAATCACGCCGACCGCCCGCGGGAACGCGTGCTCCGCGTGGGCGAGCACATCGTCGATCTCAACGGTCACGTAGCGGCCGATCGGACGTCCTAACCGCTGTGCGCCGTCATCGGTTTCGATTGTAACCGTATATACCGGGATCCCGTCGGCAACCGTTTCTTCCGTGCGAATGCCGTCTGGGATGCCTTTGGGTTGCGCGTCTGCGAGTGTGAGATCGAGAGCTTCTCTTGCAAGATCGGTGCGTTTGCGTGTTTGCATGCGGTTTTCCTGCCTTTTTTTGTTTTGGATAGTATGCGCTCTGTAGTGCGGTGTATATACGCGCCAATTTTGGACATAGCTAAACCGACATATTTGCAGATTTCTGCGAACCCCGAAAGGTGCGTGAACCCTCGTGAATGAACAACCGATCCAAGGTAAAATCAGCGGCGTGGTCAGCGCCGATGCGGAAGTTTTGGCAGAGCTCTTTGCCAACGACAGCACTCTGATCCGGCGCGATCTGTTTCGTCTGGGAGGTGGAGAGCCTGCTTGCGTGCTCTTTCATTTCGACGGTATGACCAGCAGCTTGCTCGTGACCGAAAGTATTCTCCTGCCGCTGGAAGCGCAGCTTGCCGATCCGCAGAGCGATCTCTCTGCCCAATCGTTGGTGGCAACCGTGCTCCCGAGCGGCGAGGCTCGGCAGACCGATTCGCTGGCGGATGTGGCCGCCTCGATCTTGAACGGCGATGCGATTTTGCTGGCGGCAGGCGGAGCGGTAATTTTGGGCGCAAAGGGCTGGCTGAAGCGCACAATCATGGAACCCGTCAACGAAAAGGTTGTGCGCGGGCCGCGAGAGAGCTTTATTGAGTCGGCAATGGTCAATTTGTCGCTGATCCGGCGCAAACTGCAAACGCCGTCACTCTGCATCGAGCGCGTGAGCTTTGGCTCGCTGACCAACACGCGCACGTATCTCTGCTACCTCGACGGCCGCACCGATCCGGAGATCCTGCAAACGCTGAAAGCACGGCTGGAAAAAATCACGCTCGACGGCGTGCTCGATTCCAACTATCTGCTCGAACAGATCCGCGATGCCCCCGCATCTCCCTTCAAAACTATCGGCGTGACTGAACGGCCGGATATTGTTGCGGCTAAACTGCTCGAAGGGCGCATCGCCATCGTCGTCGACGGCACACCGTGCGTGCTGACGCTGCCGTATCTGTTCATCGAAAACTTCCAGACCAACGACGATTACTATACGAATTTTCTCTTCTCTTCCATCAACCGCATTCTACGCATGGTTGGTTTTTTTCTGACAATTTCTGTGCCGTCGATCTATGTGTCTGTGATCACGCACCACCACGAAATTCTGCCGCCGGCGTTGCTTTTGAGCATTTCCGCCAGCCGTCAGGGCGTTCCGTTTCCGACCGTGGTTGAAATGTTCATTCTCCTGATCGCCTTCGAGATCCTGCGCGAGGCGAGTATGCGGATGCCGAGCAATGTCGGTCAGGCGCTCTCCATCGTCGGGGCGCTTGTGCTGGGTCAGGCGGCAGTCGAGGCGAAACTTGTCTCCGCACCGATGGTAATTGTCATCGCCCTCACCGGTACGACCGCACTCTTAACTCCGGCGATGAGCGGCGCGGAGATCATCACGCGCATGGGTCTTCTGGCGGCCGGTGCGGCTTTGGGCATAGTCGGGTTCACGCTTGGCTTCTTGATCATCATATTTCATCTCGCCTCCGTGCGAACCTTTGGTATCCCGTATCTTTCGCTACGATCCGACCGTTCGGATCGCCAAAAACGCGATACTTTTGTACGGGCGCGGTGGGGAAGACTAAGAGGGCGCGATCTTTTTTCTGCCGACCGGACGAAAGGCAGGGGAGAACCGTGAAAAAATACCTGCTCCTTCCACTGATGGTTGCCTGCATGCTGTTCAGCTCCTGCAGCAACTACACCGAGATCGAAGATCTGATCATTGTTTCCGGGGCGGCGATCGATTTCGATGCGCAAACGGGGGACTACAACGTTACCGCCGAGATCATCGACCTGCAGAGTTCGAGCGGGCGTGAAAACTCTTACCAAACGACATATATCGAATCCGAAGGTGCGAGCCTTGCCGAGGCAATTGCCGCGATGAGCCGCATTGCCGGCCGACAGCTCTACTGGGGACATGCCGGCGTGTTTATCCTTAGCCGCAGTGTGCTCGAGCATTCGATTCGCCCGGTGCTCGATTGGTTCATGCGCGATGCCGCAGCACGTCTCTCTTCGATGGTTGTGGCGGCGGGAACCGCGAAGGCAAGCGAGGTCTACAAGCTGCAGTCACCGGTGCAGAAAAGCATTTCGATGTCGCTGGAGCAAATTCTTGACAACTTTCACACGGCCGAAAGCCGTACGGCGATCGACGTCAATGAACTGATCAACCTGTGCGGCGTCAAGGGGTGCGCCATTTGCATGCCGGTTGTCAACGCGGAGAAAAACGTGGACACCGACCTTTTGGTGATTGATTCCTACGCTGTTTTGCAGGAGGATATGCTTTCCGGGATCTATACGGGGGCTGACGCGGTGTACTTGATGCTGTTGCTGGAGAATCCGCTGCAAAACGTCATCACCGTTGAAATTCCGTCCCATCATACCGTTGTGCGCATCCAAGCGCTGGAACACAGCGTTTCGCTGGAGGTCAGCGAGCAGGACGGTGGATTGCATGCGGCGATTACGCTGACGGTCAATGTTTCGATTGTCGGCAGCGAGGGAGAAGACAGCGCCATCCGCGACCGCGAGGGCAACCGCATCCTCACCGATGCTGCCGCCGAGAAAATTGCCGCCGGGTGCAGCGCGGTGATCGAGCGCGATCAGCAGGAGTTTAGGGCAGATATTCTGGGAATCGGCCGCCACATCAGCCGTACCGACCCGGAACTGTGGCGGCTGCTTGCCGAAGCATGGGATGAGCACTACGCACGCATGGACTGGGAGATTTGCGTCGATGTGAACATCGACAAATCCGGCGAAACGTCGCCGATCAACGATCAAGAGGTGGTTTCGTGATACTTGTATGGCTCTATCCTCTGCTGTTTTTTCTCTTTGACCGCAAACAGCACAGAGTGACAGCGCGTCCGCGCGACTGGACCATCTACGGTCTTGTAATGGCCTCGGCTGTGTTTTTCAGCGTTTGTGCGCTCAATCGCGTTGAATTGCCCAATCCGATCGATGGTTTGGCTAAGCTCATTGGAAAATAAAAAAACTCCGCCAAACTGCGGAGTTGGTGAGAGGAGAACGCACTTTGGAAACGATCAACGGAAAATACGTGCGCTCGATGGCGTTTTTGGTAACAATGGGCGGCATTTTCGCCATCGGCGGCACCAAAGATGCGGGCGAAGAGAGCTATCTGGCTGCATTGCTGGCGCTCGGCTTGGTGATCCCGGTTTATACGCTGTACGAATACCTTTTGCGGCAGAGTGGGGCTGACGGTCTGTTTGCGCTGTGCAGACTTGCGTTGGGGCGCATCGGCGGCAAGCTGGTTGTCGCCCTGTGGGGGCTGTATGCAACGGTGCTGGGCACGGTGATATTTGGCAATCTGCTCAACTTCATCCACACTGTCATGCTGCCAAACACCGAAACGGTCACAGTCGGCTGCGCAGTGGCGATTACGGTGGCGGTGGCGGCCAAATGTGGTCTGCCGGCGCTGGCACGGGTGTCGCGGCCGCTGATGTTTTCGATTTTTGGCATCGTCGCCGTGACGGTATTGCTCTCCGCGCTCTACGTCGACTACCGCAACTTTCCGCAACCTCTGTTGCAGAACGGTTTCCTCGCCGTTGCTGAGGGTGCTTGGTCTCTGCTTTCGATACCGTTTGGCGACCTGATACTGCTGCTGCCCCTTTTACCGTCGCAAAGTACCGGCAAAAGGGGCAGCAGAGAGCTTTTGAAGGGTGCGGGCATGACCGCAGCCCTGCTTATGATTATTTTTTTGCGGAACGTGCTGGCACTGGGGTCTGCGACCTACGAAATGCTGTTTTTTAAATCGTTTGTCGCTGTGCGTCTGATCAGCGTCGGCGTGTTTTTCCAGCGGATCGAGAGCTTGGTTTCGGTAATCTATCTCGTTTGCGATGTGTTCAAACTGGCGGTTTGCGTACATTGCCTGCAAAAATGCCTGCGAACGCTCACCGACTGCGACGACCGGGGCTTGCTTGCCGCGCCGCTGGCGCTGTGGCTTGCGGGAATGGCAGCAGTGTTTATCTTGAACGAGCGCTACGTCGTGCAGTTTCTGCAGGCGAGCAAGCTCATTTCGCCGCCGTTCGTGCTCGGATTGCCGCTGATCTTAGCAGTTGCCGTTTTTTGGCGCGATCGGACTAACAATCGCAGACTTCCGAGAGGCAGTACTTCCAGCGGCGTTCGGGTTCGCGGACGGTGAAGCGCCCGTTGGTGAAATCCGGGAAGGCCTGCGGCATACCGCCCATGGCGACCGAAGCTTCGCTCAGCGGGGTAATCGCCGTGTAGGTCGCGAAGTCGTAGACGTCGATCGGCGGCTGCTCGTTGGCCTGGATGCTTTCGACGAACGCGCGGAGCACGAGGTAGTCCATACCGCCGTGGCCACCCTTGACGCCTTCGTCGAGGAACCATTTCCAAATCGGGTGTTCGTACTTTTTCAGGCAGGTCTCGTCAAAATCGGCCCATTCGTGCTTCTCGGCACCGTCGAAGTAAACACCGTTGTTTTCTTCCATCCAGATGCCCTTCGTGCCCTGAACGTAGCCGCCGCGCGAATACGGACGCGGCAGAGTGGTGTCGTGGGTGATAACGACGGTTTCGCCGTGGGCGGTTTTCAGGATCGTGGTAACAACATCGCCCTGGGCAAACGGATAGCCCTGCAGCTTGCTGTCGGCGGGCATATTCTTCGAGACCCATTCGTTCAGGCCGCGGGCCTTGGATGCGACGGAGACCAAGCTGACGAAGCGGTTGCCGCGGTTGATGTCGAGCATTTTGCCCATCGGCAGGCAGCCGTGCATCGGGTAAACGTCGCCGTTTCTGTGCATATAGTTATCAAGACGGTAGTGACGGTTGATGTGGCCCATCGCAACTTCTTCACGCAGGTCGTGTTCGTAGCCGCAGCGGCAGTGGACCAGTTCGCCGAACAGGTTCTGCTTGACCATGTTCAAAAGCGCGAGCTCATAGCGGCCGTAGCAGCAGTTTTCAAGCAGCATGCAGGGCTTCTTCGTGCGTTCGCTGGTGCGGACGAGATCCCAGCAGTCCTCGAGGGTGCAGGCACCGCCGACTTCGCTGGCAACGTACTTGCCGGCGTTCATCGCGTCGATCGCAATGCGGATGTGGGTTTGCCACGAGGTCGTGATCAAAACGGCGTCGATCTCCGGGCGTTCCAAAAGCTCCATGTAATCGGCGACGCCAATGGGGGCGTAGCCGCATTCTTCTTCAACCTGTTTGATTGCGAGTTCCACACGGTCGGCGTAAACGTCGCAAACGCCGCCGATACGGACGTCGTCCATTCTTGCCAGGTTCATCATCATGCCGCGGCCTCTGCCGCCGAGGCCGATCACAGCAATATTCACGGTGTTGCTCTTCATAAATCGTCTCTCCCTCAATCTGTCATTTTTTGCGCAGGGGGTATATAAATTATATAACAGATACCACCAAATTGCAACCGCCAAATTTGCATTTTTCCGTACCGGACGCGTGCGGTCTATTGATTTGTCGGCCAAAAGGCGGTATAATTAGTGTATATAGAAAGACTCCCGCAGAATTTGAGAGGAGAATTGTGCCTTTTATGGATATTCAAACGTATTTAGCCCGACTTCGCGGCAAAAGCGTCGGCGTGCTCGGCTTGGGCGTGTCCAATGCGCCCGTGGCGGAGATGCTCGTCAATGCCGGTGCGGTCGTAACGGTATACGATAAAAAATCCGCGGAGGATCTGGGGGTGGCTGCGCTTTCCCTGCGCGAGCGCGGCGTCCGCTTTGTCTGCGGCGAAGGCCATGCCGACAAGATCGACGACGAGGTCCTTTTCCGCTCACCCGGATTCCTGCCGACGCAGCCCGCGCTCAAACGCGCCGCGGCCAACGGTACGAAGATCACCTCGGAGATGGCGATGTTTTTCGAGTGCTGCCCCTGCAATATCGTCGGCATCACCGGCAGCGACGGCAAATCGACGACCTCGACCGTGACCGCCAAGCTCCTCGAGCGCCATGGTCGCCGTGTTTGGCTGGGCGGCAATCTCGGCACGCCGCTGGCCCCCAAGCTCGGTGAGATCGCCCCGACCGACGTGGCCGTAGTTGAGCTCTCGTCGTTTCAGCTGATGGATATGGAACGCTCGCCCAACGTCGCGATCGTTACCAACGTCGCCCCCAACCACCTCGACAAACACACCGATATGGCCGAGTACGTCGACGCCAAGCGTGCGATCTTTGCCTACCAGAAGCCGGGCGATCTGCTCGTCGCCAACTACGATAACGCCATCACCCGCGAATTTTTGGGTTTGGCGCCCGGCAAGGTGCGTGCGTTTTCGCGCAAGAATGCCTGCAAAGAAGGCGTTTTGTGCCGCGATGGCGAGATCGTCCTCGCTGAAAACGGGATCGTGCGCCCGATCTTGCGGACCGATCGCATCAAGCTCCCGGGCAGCCACAACGTCGAAAACTACATGGCTGCCATCGGTGCGGTCTGCGGTTGTCTGGAAAATCACGAGATCGCCGACGTCGCCGAAACCTTTGGCGGAGTCGTCCACCGCATGGAATTCGTGCGCAGTCTAAACGGCGTCCGCTATTATAACAGCTCGATCGATTCGTCTCCGACCCGCACGATTGCCGCGCTTTCGATCTTCGACTGCGGCGTCAACATCATCCTCGGCGGCAGCGACAAAGGCATTTCCTTTGCCGCACTCGGTGACGAGCTCTGCAAAAAAGCCAAACGCGTGATCCTGACCGGCGCTACCGCCGATGCGATCGAAGCGGCTATCTGTGCCTCTGCCGAATACGCCGAAGGCAGACCGCAGATCGTACACACGGAGAATATGGTTGCGGCCGTCAATGCCGCCCATCAGCTTGCCGCCGACGGCGAAGTTGTGCTGCTGTCGCCGGCGTGTGCGTCGTTCGATGCGTTCAAGAATTTTGAAGAGCGCGGCGAGGTCTTCAAGGCCGCCGTGCGTGCGCTCTGATACCAATAAAAGAAAAGGGGAGACCGACGATGACCTGCAAAGAACTGCTGGATTTGCGGAACCTGCCCGCGATCCCTTCCGACCACGATGAGATCCTTTCCGTGCTCAAGCGCGAGCTCTTCGGCGAGATGCCTCCACCTGTGCATGCGACCGCTACGATCGACGCGGAAAATCCCTACGCCTACGCCGGCAAAGCGACCGAACGCAACATCACCGTTTCGTTCGATACGCCAAACGGCGAATTTTCCTTCCCGGTGAACGTGTATATCCCCAATGCCGTGGAAAAACCGAAGGTTTTCTTACATATCTGTTTCCTCACCTCCATGCACCGCTATAACCCGATCGAAGAGATCATCGATAACGGCTATGCCTTGGCGGTGGCTTGCTACCTCGATATCGCCAGCGACGACGACAAGTTCGACAACGGCCTCGCCCTCAAGTATCCGCGCGTTTCCAACAGCGACTGGGGCAAGATCGGCATGTGGGCCTACGGGATGCAGCGCTTGCTCGACGTTCTGGTAGACTGGGATATCTTCTCCGACTACGCGATCGTCGGCCACTCCCGCCTCGGCAAGACCGCGCTTTGGTGCGGCGCGACCGATCCCCGCTTCTCGCTTGCGGTATCCAACGATTCCGGCTGCTCCGGTGCATCGCTGGCGCGCGGCGGAAACGACGAAACGCGCGAAACCGTGGCGAAGATCGTCCGGCAGTTCCCCTACTGGTTCTGCAAAAACTATTGGCAATACGCCGATCACGAAGCTGCGATGCCGTTTGACCAGCACTGGCTGATCGCCGCCAACGCGCCGCACCGCGTGCTCGTCAACTCGGCCGAAGAAGATCTTTGGGCCGGTCCCGACGGCGAGTATCTCTCCTGCGTGGCCGCATCGGCTGCCTTTGAAGCAATGGGGAAACCTGGCCTGATCGCTGACAGCGACGAGCTTCCGCCGGAAACCTGCTACTTTGGCGAAGGCAGTATCGGCTACTCCCGCCGCCCGGGCAGACATTTCTTCTCCCGCTACGACTGGAACACGGCCATGCGCTTCTGGCGAGAAAAAGAATAACAAAAGCCCCTTGCCGTAACCTACGGCAAGGGGCAAATTTTTGCGGTTATTCGGCCGATTCCGATAGCCCGTCTTTCGGGGCGATCCGTTTGCGCGTTTTGTAGACGACAAAACCGATGATGAGATACCCCGTACCTTGCAGCAAAATCAAGAGCGGCACGTGTTCAAAGGTGTGGAAGCCGACGTTCAGCGACAACCCCTCCATCAGCGAGATAAACCATGTGGAGAACACGGAGCCGACGAACGCACATAAATTCGTGACCAGCGTATGGAAAACGAGGTAATTGCTTTGATCTTCCTTCGGGAGATTTAAAAACGGCAGATTGGCGTAGGCGAGGTTGAGCCCCACGCCCATAATATGCTGCGAAATGCGCACCGTTGTCATCAGCCACGTGTAGTTGCCCGGTGTGATAAAAGCGTACAGCACCATTGTGGGACAATGCATCATCGCCGTGACCGCAAAGGTGTAGATCCAACCACGCCGTCGGATAAACCGCCGCCAGAACGGCGACAGCACGATCAAAAAGAGCGCGTAGGAAGCATCGATAAAGTTGATAAAGGAGTACCCCGTGCCGATGGTCTCCAACAGGTAGAAGGTCATCGCCGATGACGTGAAGTAGAAATTCAGTGTCCATGCGGCGACAACGAACATCGTATAGAGAAACGGCTTGCAGTTCCACGCGAGCGAAAACACGTTGGAGAGCCGCAGCTTCGTCACTTTTTGCGGGTAGGGATATTCCTTGGGCAAAAGCAGAACGACCGCCTCGACCAAAACGAGCCCATAGGCGATAAAGCGCAGGATGTAGAGCACCTGCAGCTGGTTTGGCGTACCGGCAAGGGCGTCGGCGACGAGGCTGGAGACGAGCAGCGTCGTCGATGAGATCGCCGTGCTGATGACCTGCTGGTGCGAAAAAAACTCTGCGCGGATCGAATCGGGGATAAAGTTCAGATGCCAAACGGAGAAACCGCCGGCGGTGAGCGCGGAGACGGCGTTGGCGGAGAACACGATCACACCGAACCAAAAGACCTTTGCAGCCTTGTCGGCAACAAGGCTCGGCAGAACCGTCACGCCGAGGATGAGGATCGTGAAATAAAGCAGGCGCGACCCGACCAGCAGATACCGGCGCTTCTGAAACCGCTCTAAAATCAGCGGGGCAAAGATTGAGAGACAGTTTGCGAGCAACGGCAGAAAGTTGATGATGCCGAGGTTGACGATGTCGATGTCGTTGGCGACGAGAAAGCCTGTGTAGAAAACACCGCCGGTCAGGTACGAGATCGTCGCGTTCAGAATGCTGTGCGCGAGCATCACGCATCGGCCGCGGGAACGGTCGTCACCAAGATGGAACGTGCGGAAAAACGAGGAATGGCGAATGCCGGAGAGCAGACGGTTCATAGTTCGCTTCTCCTTTTACGGTCAGCTCTTTACCTTGTAGGAAAGCGTCAGCTCCAGATCGCCGCAGTTGAGCTGCGTGAGCTTGACTCCGGCGGAGTTGAGCATCCTCTTAGAGGCGCAGGTCGCATCGGTGTTGGCGTATTTGTCCGAAAGGTAAATGACCTCGGAGATCCCCGTCTGAATGATCGCCTTGGCGCATTCGTTGCAGGGAAAGAGCGAAACGTAGATCCGCGACCCGGCCAGACTTCTGCCGGCGGCGTTTAAAATGGCGTTGAGCTCGGCGTGCACGACGTAGGGATACTTCGTGTCGTTGGCCGCACCTTCACGCGCCCAAGGGTATTCGTCGTCGGAGCAGCCTTTGGGCAGACCGTTGTAGCCGGTGGAAATGATGATGTTTTCCTTGCTGACAATACAGGCACCCACCTGCGAATTGGGGTCTTTGCTGCGCTTGGCAGCCAAAAGCGAAACGCCCATGAAATATTCGTCCCACGAAATGTAATCCGTGCGTTTGGTCATGATGCTTCATCCTTTCGGAAACGTACTTCTGTTTGGTCTATTATACCATATCTCGCGGGAAAAACCCATACCTTTGCAGAAAAAATCCAATCTGCGGCAATTTGTTGGCCGCAACCATCGGTTGCGGGAGTTTTCCACCAATGGTTGTGCAAAATTCGACTGAAATCAACGAACAGTCGCTTCCGTTTCGGCAGAGTCTTTGCTATAATAACGGTGTGATCGATCACGAGATCAACAGGAGGTGTTCGAATGGAACATACACTTGCAAAAAAGATTGCATCCAACCGGAAAGAAAAGGGCTGGACACAGGAAGAACTGGCCGAGCTCGTCGGGGTTTCGCCGCAGGCGGTTTCCAAATGGGAAAATGCCCAGTCATGCCCGGATATCCAATTGCTGCCGAAGCTCGCAGAGCTGTTTGGGATCTCCGTGGACGAATTGCTTTCCCATGTTCCTCCGAAACCGGCAACGCTTGTTCCGGAGGAACAGCGAAAATCCATCGATGCGATGATGCTGAAAATTATCATCGATTCTCATGACGGCGATCGGGTTCGCGTCAATTTGCCGATAGTCTTGGTGAAGATGGGCTTGGAAATGGGAATGAGCATGCCGCAAATCTCGGGGAGCAATGCACTCAACCAAATTGATCTTGCCAAGATTTTGGAGCTTGCGGAGCAAGGATTGATCGGAAACCTGGTCGAGATCGAAAGCGCCGATGGCGACACGGTGCGAATCGTGGTGGAGTGAGATGCGGATATCTGTGCGCTCGGAAAAACACCGTTTTCGCCTGAGGCTGCCATCCTGCATGATCTTTAGCGGTCTGAGCGCTTCGGTGGTTGGGAAATACGTCCGTTTTAGTGATACGGGGATGAACCTGACGGGGGCGCAATGGCGGCGACTCTTTCGCGAGATCCGTCGTCTGCGGAAGCAACTGCCGGATTGGAATCTGGTGGAAATTGCTTCGTCTTCTGGAGAGAGTATCACGGTCCGCTTATAGGCAAAATGATTCTTGACAGCATTTGCCGGATTTGGTACAATAAGACCAAATCCGGCAAGTTTACGTTTTTTGGGGGATATGTATATGAATGGTAAATGGATCACCTGCGACAAAACTGTCGAAACCCCGCGTTTCCATAAAAAAATCACCGCCGCCGATATTGCCGCTGCCTCGATCGACGTCTCCGGCCTCGGCTATTTCACACTCCTGATCAACGGCAAAAAGGTCTCCGACGATCTCTTTACGCCCGCGCAGACCAACTACGCACCGCGCGATCTGAGCAAGTTCATCTACCCGATCTTTGATACGATCGGCTGCCGCGTACTTTACCTGACCTACGACGTCAAGGAATACCTCGTAGAAGGCGAAAACACCATCGATATCATCGTCGGCAACGGCTGGTTCCGCCAGGATCTGCGCAAAGCCGAGGGCGAAACGAGCTACAGCGATCGCCTTTTGGCGATCTTTGATCTCGCGCTCACGCATACCGACGGCTCGGTCGAACACGTCGTGTCCGACGGATCTGAGCAGTGCTTTGCCTACCCGATCTTGGAGAGCAATCTCTTTTACGGCGAAGTGCTCGATACCCGCCTTTTCGACGAAGTGCCGGCAGAGGTCGCGGTCAGCCTCGACGATTTCGTTCCCGAAGTGTTCGAACGTCAGACCTGTACGTCCGACCGTGTCGTCCGCACGATCCGCCCCAAACTGATCGATACCTACACCGAGCGTCGGACGCATGCGAAGAAAACGCTCTGGGATACCGCCGAAAACATCAGCGGCTACGTGCAGCTGCGGGTCAAGGGTGAACGCGGCTCTTCGGTGACGCTGCGGTTCTGCGAAAATCTGGAGGACGGCCGCCCGGTCTACGAGAGCAGCGGCGGCTATCCGTGCGGCGAAGGCGAACGCAGCCAGATCCAAACCGACGTGTTTATCTTAAACGGGGAAGAGCAGACTTTAGAGCCGATGTTTGTTTACCACGCGTTTCGTTATATCGAAATCGAAGGCGACGCCGAAATTTTAGAGCCGACCGTCAAGGTCATCCACACGGCCATGCCGGTGGTCACGACGTTCTCTTCCGACAACGAGATCTTAAACTGGTTCTACGATGCCTTTATCCGCACCCAGCTTTCCAACACCCACGGCTGCGTGCCGTCCGACTGCCCGCACCGTGAACGGCTCGGCTACACCGGCGACGGGCAAGTCACGTCCGACGCGGTCATGACGATCTTTGACAGCCGCGCGATGTATGAAAAATGGATCAACGACATCCTCGATTGCCAGAACCGCGAGAACGGTCACGTCCAGCACACCGCACCCTTCATGGGCGGCGGCGGCGGCCCCGGCGGTTGGGGCGGTGCGATCGTTTTCGTGCCGTACAACTTCTACAAGCACTACGGCGACGTTTCCATCCTGGAAAAGACCTATGAGCCGATGAAGAAGTGGATCGCCTACCTCTGCGATCACAGCGAGAACGATCTGGTCGTGCGCGAGGAAAAGGACGGCTGGTGTCTCGGCGAATGGTGCACGCCGGGCCACAGCGTTGACATCAATACGCCCTTTGTCAACACCTGCCACATGATCGTCATGCTCGAGGAAATGGCCGAGATCTCCGATGTGCTCGGCAAAGACGACCGCGGTGAACTGATCGCGCTGGCCGATCGCTGCCGTAAAGCGGTGGCCGACAAATACTATGCCGACGGCGAATACTGCGGCGGCGTCAACGGTGCCAACGCCTTTGCCGTTTGGGCCGGCTTGCCGAACAGCGAAACGCTGCTCGGAAAAATCCGCGAAAAATACGAAGCGCTCGGCTGTTTCGATACCGGCATTTTCGGCACGCCGATCCTCTGCCGTGTGCTCTGCGAAAACGGCATGAGCGCGCTGGCGGTTAACCTGCTCGCCTCCGATAATGCGGCCAACAGCTTCTATTTCATGATGCGTATGGGCGGTACGACCATTTTCGAACACTGGGATCACATTCATCCCTCCAACAGCCATCCGATGCTCGGCGCATCGGCGAAATGGCTCTTCGACGGCCTACTCGGTATCCGCGCGCAGTCGGTCGAACATACCGACTACGTGATCGCTCCCTGCCTCAATAGCATCGTCCGCCGCTGCTCGGGCAGCGTGCCGACGGCTTGCGGCGATCTTGCGGTCAGCTTCGATACCCGTTTCGGTCTCAAAAAGGTCGCGGTCGAAGTGCCGGAAGGCATTACTGCAAAGCTTGTGTGGAACGGCAAAGAATATCCGCTTGCCGCCGGCAAATCGAGCTTTGTGCTGTAAGCTGATGTGAAAAAAAGCACCTCTTTCCCGATCGGAAAGAGGTGCTTTTGCGTTACTGGTCGTATTTTTCATCCGCGAGTAGCTTTTTGTCTTCTGCCGAGAGCGGCAGCTTTTCAAAGAGGTCGGGCCGCTTGTCGCGGGTAGAACGTAGCGATTTTGCGCGGCGCCATTTGCGGATGTTTTCGTGGTGGCCCGAGAGCAAAACGTCCGGCACGCGCTTGTCGTGCCAAACCTCGGGACGTGTATAGTGCGGGTATTCGAGCGTACCGGCCCAATGGCTTTCGTCAATGTAGCAGCTTTCGTCGGCCAAAACGCCGGGCAACAGACGGCAGACCGAGTCAATCACCGCGAGCGCGGCGATCTCACCGCCGGTGAGCACGAAATCGCCGAGCGAGATCTCCTCGTCGACACATTCGTCGATAAACCGCTGGTCAACGCCCTCGTAGTGGCCGCAAACGAAGATCAGCTCGTGTTCCAGCGAAAGTCTGCGCGCGGCGTGCTGCGCATAGGGCTGCCCCTGCGCGCTCATCAAAATCGTGTGCGGGTGCTTGCACTGGTCGGCGGCCGCTTTCCACGCGCGGTAGAGCGGGTCGGCCATCAAAAGCATGCCCATGCCGCCGCCGTAGGGATAGTCGTCGACCTGCATCTGGCGGTTTTGCGTATAGTCGCGGATCTGAATGCATTGGATGTCGACGATGCCGTTTTTGATGGCGTTGCCGATGATGCTGCCGGATAAAACGCCCATCACCGCTTCGGGAAAGAGCGTTAAGACAAAGATCTTATTCATCGCCCACCATCCCCGGAATTGTCTTGACCGTGAGCACACCGCGCTCCAGATCGACACCCTGAATGAAAT
This sequence comes from Oscillospiraceae bacterium, assembly GCA_015067825.1. Classification (GTDB taxonomy): domain Bacteria; phylum Bacillota; class Clostridia; order Oscillospirales; family QAMX01; genus QAMX01. Next base: position 53,088 of record SVLQ01000004.1, read on the forward strand.
CGCCTGCGACGGGAATCATGTACTCTTCGTCACCGTTTTTCACAACGTAAATGCTGCTGGCCGGGCGCTCAAGCACCTCAGTCAGCTTGCCGATCACGCGGCCCAAGCGCAGGTCGAATACCTCCAGCCCTTCTAGGTCGCAGCAGAAATACGTCCCCTTGGGGAGCTTGACCTCCTCGCGGTCGAAGAAAATGGTGGCGTTGATCAGCCGCATTGCCTTTTCCACGGTGTCGTATCCCGGGAACTGCACCAAAAGCATCCCCTTGTGCACGCGCTTGGCTGCGGGCTTGATCGCTTCACCGTTTAAGTAAAGCGTTTTCAGCGGCATCAAAAACTCCGCGCTGTCGCAGGTGGGCTTGAGCTTGACCTCTCCGCGCACACCGTGGGTGCCGACGATTTTGCCGGCTTCCAAATATCGGTTGTTCTGTTTCGCATCCATACACAAAACGCTCCGTTTTCTGGCAAAATTTAGAGAAAAATCGGCTCCGGAGGCTCGGGCGAACCCAAACGGGTTTCCCCGGATCCCCGGAGCCGGATTTTTTAGCCGACGATGTCGACGTTGACGCGAATGTTTTCGCGGATGGCCGCGGCCTTGATGATCGAGCGAATCGACTTGGCGATCTTGCCCTGACGGCCGATGACCTTGCCCATGTCAGAGGGATCAACACTCAGTTCCAAAACGAGCGTATCATCGCGCGTGACTTCGTTGACCACGACGGCGTCGGGGTTATCAACGATCTGGCGGGCAATGTAGTAAAGAAGTTCTTTCATTTCGTTGTAAACCTCTGGACCGAGCGCTTACAGAATGCCTTCTCTTTTGAGCAGCGTCTTGACCGTTTCGGTCGGCTGCGCGCCGTTCTTCATCCATTCCTTAACCTTTTCGGCGTCGACTTTCACTTCGCTCGGCTCAACCATCGGGTTGTAGGTGCCGATTTCTTCGATGAAGCGGCCGTCACGCGGGGAGTGCGAATCGGCGACGACGATGCGGTAGAAGGGAGCTCTCTTGGCGCCCATGCGGCGCAGTCTGATTTTAACCATTGTTTGTTACCTCCGAATATTTTGTGATTTTTATTTTTGTAAACAGTCTATCAAAACGGGTATTTGAAACCCTTCCTGTTTTTTGCCATCGGGCCGCCAAAGTTTTTCACTTTGCCGCCGCCCATCATTTTCTTTGCCATCGCCTGCGTCTGCTCAAACTGCTTCAGAAGGCGGTTGACATCTTCTACGCGTGTGCCGCTGCCGGCGGCGATACGCTTTTTGCGCGAGGAATTTAGGAGCGAGGGATTTTCGCGTTCGGCTTTGGTCATCGAGAGGATGATCGCTTCCGTGCGCGTGAACTGCTTTTCGTCGATCTTCACGTTGTCGAGCTGTTTGCCGCTGACACCGGGGATCATTTTGAGGATGTTCTGCATCGAGCCCATCTTTTTGATCTGGTTGAGCTGATCGAGGAAGTCATCCAAGGTCATACGGCTCTGGCGCATCTTGCGCTCGAGCTCTTCGGCTTTCTTTTCGTCGAAGGCCTGCTGCGCTTTTTCAATCAGCGAGAGCATATCGCCCATGCCGAGGATGCGCGAAGCCATGCGGTCGGGGTGGAACGGTTCGATGTTGGAGGCATCGAGCTTTTCGCCGGTACCGACGAATTTGATCGGCTTGCCGGTCGCGGCCTTGACCGAGAGGGCAGCACCGCCGCGGGCGTCGGAGTCGAGCTTGGCAAGGAAGATGCTGTCGATGTTCAGCGCATTGTTGAAGGCCTCGGCGACGTTGACGGCGTCCTGACCGGTCATCGCGTCGACAACGAGCATGATCTCGTTGGGGTTGACCGCTTCTTTGATCTCTTTGATCTCGGTCATCATCGCATCGTCGATGTGCAGACGACCGGCGGTATCGATGAAGACCATGTCGTTGCCGTGTTCGCGGGCGTGGACGAGCGCCTTTTTGGCGATCTCGACCGGGTTGCCCTGGCCCATTTCGAAAACGGGCACGCCAACCTGCTCGGCGACGATCTGCAGCTGGTGGATAGCGGCGGGACGGTAAACGTCGCACGCGACCATCAGCGGGCGCTTGGAAAGCTGGGACTTGAAGTAGCCGGCGAGCTTGGCGCCGTTTGTGGTCTTACCGGCACCCTGCAGGCCGACGAGCATAACGACGGTCGGCGGGGTGGATGCCATATTGATGCGTTCGTTCGAACCGCCCATCAAAGCCGTCAGCTCTTCGTTGACGATCTTGATGACCTGCTGGGCAGGCGTCAGGCTGTCGAGCACGTCGCTGCCGAGCGCACGGGCGCTGACGGCGTCGATGAAGTTGCGAACGACCTTAACGCTGACGTCGGCTTCGAGCAGGGCCAGACGGACTTCGCGCATTGCGGTTTTGATGTCGGACTCTGTCAGCTTGCCGCGGCCGCGGAGTTTTTTGAAAACAGAGGAGAGCTTATCCTGAAGATTTTCAAAAGCCATCGGTGATATCAGCTCCTTTTGCAAATGATCGATCCGAAGATCGTTACGAAAGCTCAGTGGCTTTTTTGGTCAGACGGTAGATCTCGGCGAGGCGGAGATCATATTCGGCGCTGCGTTTTTCGCGCCGGTTCAGTTCCAAAAGTTCGGCAGCGAGCAGGCCGATCTTTTTGAGCGTGTCGGTCGCTTGGGCCGATCGCGCGCGCAGATCCAATCGTTCATCGAGCTCGGTGAGCACGTTGCGCGAGCGCACAAGCGAATCGCGCACCGCCTGCCGCGAAATCTCCATCTGCTCGGAAATCTCGGCGAGCGAGAGATCGTCGTTGTAATAGAGGTCGAAGATCTCCTGCTGGCGCGGCGTGAGCATGGCGCCGTAAAAATCAAACAACAGACACATTTCGACTGCGTTTTCTTTGAGGGCATGGTCGCTGTGCATAGCCGTCCGTCCTTGCTTGGATTCGGTCAAAAACCGGTCTGTAAAGTGCCTTCACTTTACACCACGATATAATACCACAACCGACCGTTTTTGTCAAGAGTTAATTTCGATGTATAGGCGAAAAAAATCAAGAAAAAATAAAAGAAAAGACTCTGAAAAGCACTCCAGCAGAAAGGATTTGAGAGAAGGATGCAGGATGAGATTTTTGTACCCGACGAACGCGCCGCGCGCTACGGCGAAAACTGTGCACGGGCGGTGGCGATCGCCGGATTTGGCGGCGCGCATGGAATCCGCAGCCGTCTGCGCAAGGCGCTGCGGAAAATCCGGCAAACGGCTCGTGCGCTGCTTCGCTACGCCGATTCCGTCGGCGGAAACCGGGAAGGCCTGCCGGGCGAGTTTGTCTGGTTCTCCGACAATGCCTACGCCGCTGAGAAAGAATGCCGTTTGCTGATGCGGGAGCTGGCAGGGCGGCTGCGCCTACCTGTCGATGGAGATGGTGTGCCGTTTGTGTTCCATATAGCCGAAGCGCTGCTGAAAACCGGTGCCGAAACGGTCACACCGGAGCGCTTGCGGCTGTTTTTAGAGGGTGTTCAGCGCGAACGGGTTCTGACCGAAACGGAGTGCGGTCTTTGCCTGCCGATGCTCCGTGCGTCGGCTGTTGGGCGGATCGCTGAGGTTGCCGGCCATATCGAAACGGTACTCGCGGCGTACGGCAATCCGCAGAGCGATGAGCCGTTTGGCGCGGAGCATTTGCTGCGCGAGGCGCATTTGCGCGGATCGGAAGCGCCGGAACTGACCGTCTATGCCGAAACGGCGGAACGGCTGCACCAAGCCGCCGAAACCTCGCTGCGCGGTGCACTGCGCGTGCTGCGCGCCGTCGAAAGTGCGGCCTATTTTCGCGCCGTGCGCGCCGTCAGCCGCACGGAACAGCTGCTGAACGCCGACCCTGCCGGCATCTATCCGCAGATGGAAGAGCGCTCGCAGGCGTATTACCGCGCCGAACTCTCGCGCACAGCCCGCATTTGCCGGTGCCCGGAACACGAATTGGCGGAAGAAGCCCTGAAACAGTCTCAGACAAGCGGCAACCATATCGGTGCGGCAGTCGTCAATTCGTCCACTCTGCGCCGACGACAGCGCCGGTGGGCGCAGCTGTATCTTGTGCTCGATTTTGCCCTTCCGCCGCTGCTGGCGGCGTTGCTTGCGTGGAAAACAAAGTGTGTTTGGGCGGCATTGCTCGCCCTGCTGCCGCTGTGGGAGGTCACGCGTTCGCTGCTGCTTTATCTCTTTGGCCGCCATGTGCCGACGGTGTATTTGCCGGCGCTGGAGCTGAAAAACGGTGTGCCGGCAGAGGGGAAAACGCTGGTCGCCATTGCGCTGCTTGCCGCCGACGAGAAACAGGCGCGAGATCACGCGCAAAAGCTGGAGGAATACTATCTCGCCAACCGCACAGCCGGAGATTCCGTGCTCTACGGCCTGCTGGCCGATCTGCCCGATGCGCCAAATGCCGTGATGCCGGACGATGCCACGATTCTGCAGGCGGCCGAAGAGGCGATTGATGCGCTGAACGCGCGCTACGGCAGTCGATTTGTGCTGCTGCGCCGCGACCGCCGCAAAAACGAACGCGACGGCGTGTATATGGCCTACGAGCGCAAGCGCGGTGCGATCGGATCGCTGGCGGCGTTTGTCTGCGGCGAGCCGACGGCCGATGCGCCGGTTCCCTACGGTCTGCTGCCGTCGCAGCTGCGCGACCTCCGCTATCTCGTCGCGCTCGATGCCGATACCGAGCCCGAACCTGACACCGTGCGCAAGCTGGTCGGTGCCATGCTGCATCCGCTGAACCGGGCAGTCGTTGCGCCCGATGGCTCACGCGTGACCTCCGGCTACGGTATTTTGCAGCCGCGCATCTCAACCGATCTTGGTGCGGCCAATGCAACGCTCTTTTCACGTATTTTTGCCGGTCAAGGCGGCACCGACCCTTATGCTTCTGCGAGCGGTGATGTCTATCAGAATCTCTTTTCCGATTCGATTTTCGTCGGCAAAGGGATCGTCGACCTGCACGCGATGCACAAAGTTCTGAAGGGCAAGATCGCCGACAACCGTGTACTCTCGCATGACTTGCTCGAAGGCAGCTTTCTGCGCACGGGGTATCTGCCCGATGCACCGCTGATCGACGGTTTTCCCTCGTCGGTGCGGTCGTTCTACAAGCGGCAGGCGCGCTGGACGCGCGGCGACGTGCAGCTGCTGCCGTTCCTCGGCCGTTCGGTTCTCGGCCAAAGTGGAGAACGTTATCAAAATCCGCTGCCGGTTCTTGCGCGCCTGCGCATCTGCGACAATCTGCGCCGTGCGCTCACCGCACCAGCCGCATTTTTCTGCGTGGCAGCCTATGCGGTCTGCCAAAATGCGGCCACTGCCGCCGCAGCGATTGCAGCCCTTCTCTCGCTTTCCTCGCCGATGCTTTTGAATACGGTCGAGCGCTGCCGTAATTTCACCAACAAAGTTTCCACCCGCTGCCATGCGACGATCTATGCCGGTTTTCGCGGCGGGCTGCTGCAATTTTTCTCCCGATTTCTGCTGCTGCCGTTTGAGGCGTTCGTGAATTTGCGCGCGATCTGTCAGGCGCTTTGGCGCATGGCCGTGACAAAACGGAAAATGCTCGAATGGACAACTGCGGCCGAGGCGGAAAAACGCAGTCGCCGCAGCGGAAGTGTACTGGGCGCACTCGCGCACGAATACCGTGTCTTTCTGCCGTCGATGCTGGCTGCGGCCGCGGTAGCCGTGCTTGGCCGCAACGCGGTTGCGTTTCTCGGGTTCGGATTCTGGGCTGCGGCACCGGCTTATTCGTGGATGCTCTCGCAAAAACAAAACCGGCAGCCTTGGCTGAATGCTGAAGACCGGGCCTTTCTGGCCGATCATGCTGCCCGCATTTGGCGCTATTTCGACGACCGGATGACCGAGGCCGACAATTTTCTTCCACCCGATAACTATCAGGCCGAACCCGGCGGAATCGTTGCTCACCGCACCAGTCCGACCAATATCGGCCTGGCACTGCTGGCGATCTGCGGTGCGGAAAAATTGGGGCTAATCGCATGGGACAATGCGCGAATCCGCCTGGTGCGCGTCCTTTCGGCTGTGGAACGCATGGAGAAATACCGTGGCCATCTGTATAACTGGTATGACACGCGCAATCTTTCTCTGCTTCCGCCCGGTACGGTTTCATCGGTCGACTCCGGCAACCTTTGCGCGGCACTGATTGCGGTGGCGGAAATCTGCCGGGAAAAAGGGGAGAACGCACTGGGGAAACGCTGCACCGCTCTCGCAGAAGCCGCCGATTTCCGCCTGTTTTACGACAGTGACCGCCGCCTGATGATGATTGCCGTCGACGGTGAGGGGCGGCGCATCGGCGGATATTACGATATGCTCGCCAGCGAAGCCCGCCTGACCTCTTATTTCGCGATCGCCTCCGGTCAAATCGAGAAACGCCATTGGCACATGCTCTCGCGCCTGCTTGCCGAAGCCGATGGATTTTCGGGACTTGCCTCATGGAGCGGCAGTCTGTTTGAATACCTGATGCCCTGTCTCTTGATGCCCGATGCGGAAAATTCGCTGCTCTACGAGGCTGTGCGCCATGCCGTTTTCCGACAGCGCCGTTGGGGAAAACGGCAGAATATCCCGTGGGGGATCTCGGAAAGTGCGTTTTTTGCTTTCGACGAGGCAATGAACTACCAGTACAAGGCGCACGGTGTACCGGATCTGGGGCTGCAGAACGGCCTGCGCGACGAGCTGGTGGTCTCGCCGTATTCCACCTATCTGGCGGCAATGGCCGAGCCGAAATACGCGCTCAAAAATCTGCGCAGGCTCGCCGCCCTCGATGGGACGCAAGGGATATACGGACTCTACGAAGCCGTCGATTTTGCGGCTGAGCGGGTGGGCGACGACCGGGGCTACCGCGTTTGCAAATGCTACATGGCGCACCATATGGCAATGTCGCTCTGCGCGGTCTGTAACCTGCTGACCTTTGCCGAAACGGGTCAACCGTACCTCCCGACGGCGTTTTTCCAAAATACGGCCATGCGTTCCTGCAAGGCCATGCTCGCCGAACGCATGCCGATCAATGCGGTCAACGTGCGGCGTATCCGCGAAACGCCGACTCTTCGGCAGCATCCGACGGTTTCCTACAACTACCGCCTGACGACCCAAACGGGCAGCGCCGCGCAGCCGCAGGTCAATCTGCTTGCCAACCGCAGTACCACACTCCTGACAGCCTCCTCCGGCCAAACCTGTCTCTTTCGCGGTGCGGTTTCGGCCTATCGCCGCGCCGAACGGCTGCAGGCCGGGGCACCGGGATGTGCGGTCGCATTTGTGGACGAAACGCATGTGCTGTCGGCGACGGCATACCCGCAGGGCGACGATGCCGTGCATACGACCGTGTTTGACGCGCGGCGCTCCTGCTATTCCGCTGTGACCGATGGACTGCACCTGACGATGGAAATCAGTTTGGCTGAGAGCGATACCTGCGAACAGCGGACGGTCACCGTGCACAATGTCGGAGCTGTGCCGCTTGCAGGCGATCTGATCGTGTTTCTCGAGCCCCTTTGCGGCAATGAGGCGGATGACCGCGCGCATCCGGCGTTTTTTCAGCTGTTCCTGACGACCGAAGCGGTGAAGAACGGGGCGTCAGCCTCCCGCCGCAATCGACGCGGCGAAACGGTTGGTGCACTCGCGCTGGTCACCGATTGCGATGACGCCGTTTTTACGACCGATGGCGATTCTGTTTGCGGCGGCGACGATCCGCGCTTTGTGCAATCCTGGGTCAAGCCCGCGGCAGAAGCGGTTTTTGGTGCGGTGCGTTTTCCGGTGATCCGTATGCGCGTGCCGGTGCAGCTGGCGGCGGGAGAAACGCGCACCGTGCGGTTTGTGATTGCCTTGGGCGAGACAATTCCACTGGCTGCAGCCGTGGGCGAACGAATTTTGGCGCGGCCGTTTTCTGCGGCAGCACATGTCGGCCAAGTCGCCCGGCGGCTGGCACTGTCGGGCGAGGAGCTGCCGGCTGCACTGGCCCTGTTGCCGCGGCTGTGGTTCGGCGGCGAACGCTCGCAGCTTCCGCCGGAAACCGACAAAGATGCGCTTTGGCAGCTGGGGATTAGCGGCGACCTGCCCGTTGTGCTCGCCGATGCCTTGGCCGACGGCGGCGAACGCGCCGGCACGCTCTTCCGCGCGGTCCGGATGCATGCGCTGCTTTCGGCCTGCGGTGTGCGCTACGATCTCTGCCTGTTGATCGACGACGGCAAAGCCTACGAACGCGCCGGATTCCGCCTGTGCCATTCCGCCATCCGTCTGGCTTCTGCCGGGGCATCGGTGGGGATTGCGGGCGGCATCCATTTGGTCGATCTCTCTGCGGTCTCACCGCGTTCGGTTGCCGCATTGCAGCTGGCCGCTTGTTCCGTTTTGCCGCTCCGGAGCGAGTGGGCCGAGGCCGTGCCCGCAGGCACTGCGCCGACAACGCTGCCGCGCAAGCGCATCTGGTCGCAGCCGCTCTGCAATCCGACCTTTGGCTGTCTGAGTACCGATTACGGCCTCTCACACCTTTGGTACAAAAATGCACGCATGGTGAAGCTCACGGCGTGGGACACGGCGGAAACCGGCGAGATGCTGTGCGCTGTGATCGGCGGGCGGCGCGTGTCTTTAACAGCCGGAGCCGAGTGCTCGTTTGCGGCGGGATATACGGTTTGGCGCAAAAAAATCGGCGATCTGCATTTTGAGACGAAAGTGTGCGTTTCGCCGACGGATGCTTTGCGGGTGGCGGAAGTCGCTTGCGACGGTGGTAAAGCGGAAATCGAATGGTATATCGCACCGCTGCTGGCCGAGAGCGAAACCGACCGCAAAGGCGTGGTCACGCACGCGCCCGACCGGGACTGCATCGTTGCCGAAAACCCATTTTTGCGCCGATTTGGTTCGGTCGCAGCCGCATTTGCCGTTTGGCCGCCGGCATGCGCGCAAACCTGCGGCCAAACCGACTGGCTTTGCGGAGTTGCATCTCCGCAGGCGGTGGGAAGCATTGCGGCGTTCCGTTTGCGGTTGTCTCCCCAAAATCCGCGTGCCGTTTTGGCTGCTGCGGCAGCAGACCGTGTCGCTGCCGCGGTTGCCCTCGCCAAACACGGCGCGGACCCAACGCGCGGCTTCTTCGCCGAAGCGCGTGATACACGCCTTGCCCAGACGCAACTGATCACCGTCTCCACACCGAGCGCGCCGCTCGACCGCTACCTGAACGATTGGAATGTCTGGCAGATCAAAGGTGCGCGCCTTTTTGCGCGGTCGTCGCTTTACCAAAACGGCGGTGCAATCGGCTTTCGCGACCAGCTGCAGGATGCGCTGGCGCTCCTGCCGGACGAACCGCAGATTCTGCGCGCATTGCTTTGCCTGTGTGCGGCGCATCAGTATGCCGAGGGCGATGTGCAGCACTGGTTCCACATCGGCTTTGTCGACCAAACCGTCGCCAGCGGTGTGCGCACGCGCTGCAGCGACGATCTGCTGTGGCTACCGTTGGCCGTCGGCGAATACGTTGCGCGCACGGGTGATCTGACGGTGTTGGCCGAGCAGATTCCGTTTCTCGAGAGCCCGCCGCTGCGCGCAGAAGAACACGAGCGTTACGAGGATGCGCACGTCGGCGGAGAAATCAGAACGCTCAGTGTGCACTGTCTGCGGGCACTGGAACAGTTTTTTACCCGCGGTACTGGCGAACACGGTCTACCGCTGATGCTCGGCGGCGACTGGAACGACGGGATGAATGCCGTGGGACTTGCGGGGCGCGGCGAGAGTGTTTGGCTCGCGTGGTTTGCCGCGCTGGCGGCCCGCCGGTTCGCCGATGTGTGCGAACGTCTGGACGACCCCGATACCGCCCAAATGCTTCGAGCCCGCGCGGCAGAGATGTTTTCTGCGGCGGATGCGAGCTTTGCCTCCGACCGTTATGCGCGCGCCTATACCGATGACGGTCGCGTCCTCGGTACGGCCGAGTCGCAAGCCTGTCGAATCGATTCCATCGCCCAAAGCTTTGCATGGCTGGCGGCAGAGGGAACGGAATCGGAGGAAACGCGCACGCGCATGCGCGTGGCGCTGCAATCGGCATTGGCGCATCTGGTTGATCCCAAGCGAAAAATTGTCCGGCTCTTTGATCCGCCGTTTGCGCCGGAGGATGGGGTTGGTTATATCGGCACCTATCCCGCCGGTGTCCGCGAAAACGGCGGACAGTACACGCATGCGGCAGTGTGGCTGGCGATGGCGTGTTTTGCCGCCGATCGCCCGGACGACGGCTGGGAAATTCTGGAAATGCTGTTGCCGGAAACCCACGACCCAAGCGTCTACGGCGGCGAAGATTTTGTGCTGGCGGCCGATGTCGGCGGCGAGGGAAACTTCGCGGGTGTCTGCGGCTGGAGCTGGTACACAGGTTCGGCCGCATGGTACCGCCGGGCCGTGCTGGAATCGATGCTGGGCATCCGCTTTCTGCCCGATGGCCTTTGCGTTATGCCCTGCTTGCCGTCCAAACTGCCGCACTGCCGCTGCCGCCTGCAGCTGGGCAAAAACACGGTTGGCCTTGCAATCAACCGCAGTGCCAACGGCAAGCGCCACGTGCTGAAATTCACCGAAGGCAAAACCGTATACGAAATGGAGGTTCGCTGATCCTCCGCGCCGCCGACTTTTTAGCCGGCGGCACTTTTTTTTGTTCTGTGTCTGACAGGCGGGGCATAGGTATAAGCAAATGGAACAGCGGAAAGGGGATGAGAGCGTGCGGCTGATTGCAAAACATGTGCTGCCGGAAGGGAGTGCCCGCGTGACGGCAGCTCAGCTGCTGCCGGCTCTGGATTGTTTGCCGTCGGAACTCAAACGGGCAATTCTTTTACTGCCGGAGAGCACGCGCTACCGTCTGGAGGAAATTCGCCTGCGAACCGGACGGATGGCTTCGGTCACCGTGGGTGGGCAGGAAAAGATCGTCACCCGCGACGGCAGATTGATCCCGGAAGACAGCCTTGGCCGTGGCATCCTTTGTCCGGCGGAATATGTGCGGGCTGTTGTCGAACGCGCAGCCGACGGCTTTGTCTACAGCGCTGAGGAAACGATCCGGCAGGGATTTGTTGCGATGCGCGGCGGCCACCGCTGCGGTCTGGCCGGCCGTGCCGTTCTCTCCGGCGGCACGGTCACATCCATCGGGGAACTCGGGTCGGTTTGCCTGCGGATCGCGCGCGATATCGAAGGGGTTGCCGCCGAAGGAGCGGACGCGATCATTGCCGACGGCAAACTTTGTAACACGCTGATCGTTTCGCCGCCTCTGGCCGGCAAGACGACGTATCTGCGGGATCTTGTTCGGTCACTGGCCGCACGCCGATTGCGCGTGGGGGTCTGCGACGAACGCTGCGAAATTGCCGCTGTGTGCGCTGGTGAGCCGCAGTTTTCACTCGGTCAGAGTATTGACGTGATCGATAACTGCCCTAAGGCCGAGGCGGCAATGATTCTGCTGCGTGCGCTGGCGCCGCAGGTGATTGCGATGGACGAGATCACCGCTCCCGGTGACGTGGCCGCGATTCTCTGTGCGGCCAACTGCGGTGTGGCGGTTGTGGCGACCGCACATGCCGACAGCACCGAGGCGGCCATGCGGCGTCCGATCTATGCGCCGCTGTGGGAAAACCGCGTGTTTTCCCGCGTGCTCGAGCTTTCGGCTGTTCCGCCGCGGCGCACATGCGCGGTCTACGCGTTGGATGGCTGATATGGTGCGGTGGATCGGATTTTTCCTCCTCTGCTCGGCCGGCACCGCGATCGGACTGCGGGCAAAACGCGCGGTCACGGTACGCGTGCGTGCGCTGTATGCGCTCGGTGCGGCATGTGAGCAGATGCAGCAGGCAATCGCCTTTGCCAAACCGTCTCCGTCTGCCCTGTTTCGGCAGCTGCGGGAACAACCGGGGGCAACGGCTCCGTTATTTGCCGCTGCCGATGCGGCGGTTCGCCGCGGTCTTCCGCCTGGTGTGGCCTGGCAGGAGGCGTGTGAACGCGCCGGAGGCGCTTTGGCACTGCAACCGGCAGAACTCGCCGAGCTGAAAACGGTCGGAACTTCGCTGACGTCGCTGCCGGCCGATGCCGTGCGGCAGGCGTTGGGCGCATCTGCCGCCCTGTTTTTGCAGTGGGCGCGGGCGGCAGAATCTGTGCAGAAAAATGAAGAGCGTCTGCGGCTGACCGTTTGGATCACAGCGGCGCTTTTGCTGGGAATCCTATTTGTGTAACGTGACGGAGGAAAAGAGTTTGCAAGTCGATCTGCTCTTCAAAATTGCCGCGGTCGGGTTGGCGATCGCATTTCTGAATATGGTACTTTCGCGCGCCGGACGCGACGATCAGGCGCTTTTGGTGACGATCGCAGGCGTTGTGGTCGTGCTGGTGGTGCTGATCGACGAAATCGCCGCACTCTTTACCGCCATCCGCCGCGTATTTTCGCTGTAGGCATGGACGAAGCTCTGCGCTATACCGCGCTGGTACTGGCCGTGCTCGTCTGTGTGCTCCTGCTCAAAAAAGCCGAGCCGACGGCGGCAACGGCGGTTTCGCTGATCGGTGCCGCGGCCATCGGCGCGGCGGCGGTGACGGCGTTTTCCGTGGTCGTCGACTTTCTGCGCGAGACTGAGCCGATGATAGAAGGGGCGGAAGGTGTGGTGCCACTGCTGCTGAAGGTGCTTGCGACGGTGCTGACCACGGGCTTTGGCGCGCAGGCATGCCGGGACTGCGGCGAAGGTTCTTTGGCGATGCAGCTGGAATTTTTGGGTGGCGTCCTCGCATTTGTGCAGGTGCTGCCGTTGCTCGGCGGGGTGTTTTCCATGCTGCGGGCAATGGCGGGGTTGGTCTGAAACAAGACCGGAAAGTGGGAACAAACGATGAAACGGCGGAGATTTTGGCTGATTTTGCTGCTGCTGTGGCAGTTATCGCCCCTGTGTGCGGCATTCGACGGTGAGGCGGAAACCGAAGAACTCGGTGGTCTTTTGCCCGATGCTCAAACCGACATTCTACGGGAGGCACAGACCGAAGCCGGGTACGATTTTACAAAGGGAATCTCCGCAATCCTACAAAACGCCTGGTCGGCGGCCGGTGGTGTTTGCAAGCACGGTGTGCAGACTGCTGCGGCGATGCTGGTGGTTTGCCTTGCGTGCGGTGCGGTGGGAATGTGGTTGGCTGACGGCTCGGTGGTCGGCGCGCTTGCACTCAGTTCCGCTTCGGTCGGTTCGGTGTTTGCGATCGGTGCGGTGGCACTGAACGGAACACTGACGCAGCTGACTGCGTTTCTCGGCGAACTTGATGCGTTTTCCAAAGCTCTGCTGCCAACGCTGACGGCTGCGGGGATCGCGGCGGGTAACGGCGGTGCGGCAGTGGCACGGCAGAGTGCGGCCTTAGTGTGCGCCGATCTGCTGATCACGCTGTTTCGCCGCGTGTTTGTTCCGCTTGTCTATGCCGTACTTGCCTTTCGAGGAGCTGGGATCATCGCACAAAACCCGTTTTTTGCCCGCGCAGGTGCTTTCTGTAAAAACACGGTGTCTCTCGTGCTCCGCGTGCTGCTGACGCTGTATTTTGGCTATCTCACCGTTGTGGGTCTGGTCGGCGGCGCTGCCGATACGCTGGCTAAGCGGGCTGCCAAAACGGCGGTCTCTGCGGGGATTCCGCTCATCGGCGGTGTGCTGACCGATGCGGCCGAAGCGGTTTACGCCGGTGCGGCACTCGCCAAAAATACGATCGGCGTGTTTGGCTTGCTCGCAATCCTTGCCTTGGCGGTGCTGCCGATTCTATCGGCGGGCGGTGCGTATCTTTGTCTGCGGGTCGGTGCGGCGCTCGCGCAGAATCTGCCGGAAACCGGCGGCAGAGAGGCGATCGATGCGGTTGCCGATGCTGTGGGGATGGTGTTTGCCATGTGTGCGGCGTCGGCGGCACTGCTGCTACTGACGGTGATTTTATGCATGCGGTAAAACTTGTGTGCGAGAGGGGAGAACTGTGTGCGCGCGTTGGGATCGTGGCTGCTTTCGTTGGCGGCGGTCGGACTGTTCGGAGCGGTTATTGCGGCAGTCGCGCCGGGAAAGCACCAAAAAACCGTACGGTTTGCGGTGGGATTGGCCGTGATTTTGCTAGTTCTGCGGCCGCTGCAAAACCGTTGGGCGGTTTCGCTTCCGGCGGAACTAGCGCACTATGAAGCCGAAGTGGCCGGGCGCCTGCGCGCGGCACGGGGCTCTGCACAAACCGCTGCGGTGGAAATGGTTTGCGCGCAGACGGCCCGATCCTGTGAACTGGCGCTGGAAGAAATCGGAATCCTCGCGGATGTCACGTTGGTTCCCTCTGCCGACGGTGCGCGCTTTCTGCGTGCGGAAATTTCCTATGAAGTTTGGCCGGATTCCGATCTTTGCGCCGAAGCTGCGGCCGTGATCACTGCACAGACCGGCGTGGCTGCGGAAGACCAGATCCATCGCTGAAAGGAGAAGAAGCCGTGACCTTGCGGGAATTGCTTGGCGGAAAAGAAAAACTGTTCGCATTTTGCAAAAAGAACAAGTGGCTGCTTCTGACAGGCGTTTTGGGGCTGTTTCTGCTCTGCTTGCCAGTCGGCGGCGGAGTGGAAACACCGCCGGTGATCGCCGAAACCGCCGAGGAGACGTTTTCGGCCGAGGCATTTGAGCAAAAGCTGGAGGAGATCCTCGCGGAAATCGACGGCGCAGGAGATGTCCGCGTGATGCTGACGGTAGGGCGCGGCACAGAGACGATCTACGCAACCGACACGCTGGAGCATGTCCGCACGCAGGAGGGCGTGAGCGAACGCGAGCACGAAGAATCGCTTGTCCTGCGTGGGCAAAACGGGAGCAGCGAGGCGGTGGAGCGGGTACGGGTGTATCCGCAGTTTTCCGGCGCTGTCGTTGTCTGCGACGGTGCGGACAAAGCGAGCGTGAAGCTGATGGTGCTGTCGGCGGTTTCGGCGGCAACGGGATTGTCAAGCGAAAAGATCAGCGTTCTGCCGCGAAAATAGTGCAAAAAAATAGCATAGTGTTTGCCGCTTGCGCATACGATTTTATCGTAAAACTACCGCAAAAGGAAGGAATCTGATATGAAAGTGAAGAAAAGAACGGCGGTCGCCGCTGTCGTCGCGCTCCTTGTCTGCATGGCGGTCTACTTAAACTGGAGCTATCAGAAAGGGCTGGAAGGCGATTTGGATGTCGCGGGAGATGCCGATCTCGGCGCGGTGCAGAAAGAAGACCCTGTCAGCGATGAAGCGCGTCTGCTCGGCCAGATCAGCGAGGTCGGCAAAAATGAAGGCGACAATGCCACCGCCGTCAGCGATACCGATTCGGCCATCCGCGAGTATTTTGCCCAGCTCCGCGTGACCCGTCAGCAAGCCCGTGACGAGGCCATCGGCGTATTGGAAACAACCTCCACCGATAACAGTGTGAGTCAGGAGGCCAAAGAGGTGGCCGTGGCCAGCATCTCCAGAATTGCCAACAATGCCGTCACCGAAGCGCGGATCGAATCGCTTGTTCTGGCCAAGGGGTATGTCGACTGTGCGGTCTTCCTGAACGATGACAGCCTGAGTATCGTCGTCGCACCGGTCGAAGGTGGACTGAAGAGCGAGGATGCCGTCCGTATCAAAGACATTGCCGTCAGCGAAACGACCATCGGCGTCGAGAACATCCGCATCATCGAAGCGCGTGTCGGCTGAAGTACGGCCAACGCGAACCGCGGCAGAAGATCTCTGCCGCGGTTTTTTGACGGAAAAACGGCAGGGGAATGTAAATTTATTTCGGAGGCGGCCAACCGCCGAAAAAAACCATCGCTTTTTTCGGCAAACTGTGTTATAATGGTATTTGTATCAGAGTGCTTTGCCGCACCGGGAAAGGAGCCTCCGTTTATGAGCCAATTCCTCACCTTCATTCAAAACTCGATCAAATGGATGCGTTGGCAGGATATCGTCGATATGCTGCTGATGGCGTTCCTCATTTATAAAGGAATGCAGCTGTTGCGCGATACCAGCGCTGGACAAGTTATCAAAGGCATTTTGCTGATTGTTGTCGCCGGTCAGATCTTCGGCTGGCTGCAGCTGAACGTGATCTACTATCTTCTGACTGCGACCTTGCAGATCGGTATCATCGCGCTGGTCATTCTTTTCCAGCCGGAGCTGCGCCGTATGCTCGATACGGTCGGCCGCAGCCGGCTGCCATCCTTCTTCAAAGCGGAGCGAACGCAACCAAACAACGAAACACTCCGCGCAATCGCGCAGCTCGTCGAGACATGCGGCGATATGTCCCGCACCAAGACCGGTGCGCTGATCGTCATCGAGCGTGAGACCAAGCTTGGCGAAATCATGAAGACCGGTACCATTGTCAACGCCGATATCACCAGCGAACTGCTGAAAAATATCTTCTTCAACAAAGCTCCGCTCCACGATGGTGCCGTTGTCATCCGCGATAACCGCATCGCCGCTGCCGGCTGCTTCCTGCCGCTGTCGTCGAACAAAAACCTCAGCAACGAGCTCGGCACGCGTCACCGCGCCGGTGTCGGCATCAGCGAAGTGAGCGATGCGCTCGTGCTGATCGTTTCCGAAGAGACCGGTTCGGTCTCGGTCGCCGCCGAAGGTGTTTTAAAGCGTCACCTCTCGTCCGCCACGCTGACGACGATTTTGAACAATGAGCTTGTCCACGATGCGGAAAAAGAAGAAAAACTGGAAAAATTCAAATTCTGGAAACGCCGCAAACCGCAGCAGCAATAACCCGATGCGGAAGGAAAGGTATGGTGAAATATGTTGGCACGCTTGAAAAAATATCGGATTTTCAGCAAATTGCTGGCCTTGGCGGCGGCAGTCATCCTTTGGTTCGTCGTCATGTCGATCATCAACCCCGACCTTGAAGTTTCGTTCTCCGATGTCAAGGTCACGTTCAACGGCAAAACCGAACTTTACAACAACAAAGGCTACACGATCCTTTCGGATACGGATATGGAAATGGACGTTGTTCTGCTCGGCAAGCGCAACGACGTGCTGGAGCTTTCGAAAGCCGATATCGAGCTGATCTGCGACGTTTCACAGATCTCCGGCGACGGTGAAAACCGTATCATGTGCTCGGTCAACACGCCCAAGGGCGACAGCGTGACTGTGGTCAACCGCACCGAGCTGATCGCCACTGTGCGCGTCGACGAGATTGTTGAGCGCAAGATCGATATCCGCGTGGAGACGAGCGGCACGCTTGCCGAAAATCTGCGCGTCGGCACCATCACGCTCTCCACCGATTCGGCTGTTGTGCGCGGCCCGGCGATGGAAGTGGCGGAAATCACCCATGCCGTCGTCACCGTTCCGCTCTACGGCATCGAAAATTCGATGACGCAAACGCTGGATGTCACGCTGTTTAATGCCGCGGACGAAGTGGTGCAGTCGCAGTACGTGCAGCTGATAACCAAAACGGTCGATGTTGAAGTCCCTGTGCAGATGATCAAGGAACTTCCGCTGCGGATTACGCTGAACAACGGTGGCGGCCTGACGGAAAACGAAGTTGAAACGCTGATTACGCCCTCGAAGATCACTGTGATCGGCGAACGCAGCGCTGTGGAAGAAGTTGAATATCTGTCGCTTGGCATGATCGACCTCGACGGCATCGGCGACGGTCTTACCACCGAGCGCGACTTTATGCTGCCTTCGGGTCTGAGCTGCATGAGTGACCGTTCGTCGGCGACGATCACCGTCACCGTCAAGGATATCATCGTCAAAACCTTTGAATTGACGAACATCAATTTCATTCCGGGGCTTTCCAACGATATCTATGATTTTACCCCGGTCGATACTCATGTCACCGTGCGTCTGCGCGGCAACGCCACTCTGCTCAATACGATCACTGCCAGCGACTTTACGGCCATCGTCATGGTCAGCGAACTCGATCCCACCGAAGAGGGAATTCTGCTTGCGCCGGTGCAGGTGCTCTTCAAACCGGCTGTCAACGCGGTGCTGACCGAAAAAGAGTACACGATGGTTTTGAGCGTTACCGAAATCGTTCCGGATGAGCCGGTGGCTCCGATCGATCCGGATGATCCGAATAATCCGGACGATCCGAATCAACCCGATCCGGCGGCCCTGCCCCCGGAAGAGCAGGAACGCTTGGACAACAAATTTCATGGGATTGGCTGATCAACTTGAATCATAACGGCGGAAGGAGGGTTCGCCTTGAGCATTTTAGTTCCCGGGATCGCACTGCCGATCGAAGCAAGTGAAGACGACGCGATCCGCGAGGCTGCCCGTATCTGCCGCATCTCACCGAAGAAACTGCGAGAAGCGTCGATCTTTCGCCGGTCGATCGACGCCCGCCGCGGAAGCGTGCAGTTTGTCTACAGCGTTGAGCTCACGTCTGATGCGTGGAATGAAGAAACGGTGGCCGAGCGGCTGAAAGCGAGCGGTGTGCGCCGCCACGTCCGCACGACGCTGGCGGAAATTTTGGCATCCCGCCGCGTACCGTCTGCGGCAGAGCGGCCGGTTGTTGTTGGGTTTGGCCCGGCCGGCATGTTCGCCGCGCTCACGCTGGCGCGCGCCGGTCTGCGCCCGATCGTTCTGGAACGCGGTGCGGCGCTCAGCGAACGCGATCACGCAGTCAGCCGTTTTGAACGGACGCGTCTGCTCGATACCGAATCGAATATCCAGTTTGGTGAGGGCGGTGCCGGTGCGTATTCCGACGGCAAGCTGACTACGCGCATCAACGATCCGCTCTGCGAAGCCGTGCTCGACGAACTCGTCGCCCACGGTGCGCCGGAGGATATTTTGAAAAATGCCCATCCCCACGTCGGGACCGACCTTTTGAAAGGCGTGGTCAAGGCGGTGCGCGAGGAGATCTGCGCGCTGGGTGGGGAAGTCCGGTTTCTGACCGCGGCGGAAGGCTTTGTCATCAAAAACGGCCGCATTGCCGCCGTGAAAACGCGCAGCGGCGAGATTCCCGCTTCGCATCTGATCCTTGCCACGGGCCACAGCGCCCGCGATACGTTTTCCGAACTGCTCTCCGCCGGTGTGGCGGTCATTCCCAAAAGCTTTGCCGTCGGTGTCCGGATCGAGCATCTGCAAAGCGAGATCGATGCGGCCATGCACGGTCGGTATGCCGGAGATCCGCGGCTGGGGGCTGCGGAATACAGCGTTTCCCACCGCGAGGATGGCCGAGGCTGTTTTTCGTTCTGCATGTGCCCGGGCGGCTGTGTGATGGCCGCGGCGAGCGAGAACGGCACAGTCGTCACCAACGGCATGAGCCGCCACGCCCGTGACGGCAAAAACGGCAACGCGGCGCTTGCGATCTCGGTGGACGCCGCTGCCTTCGGCGACGATCCGCTCGGAGGTGTGGCGTTCGCCCGTTCAATCGAACAGCGCGCCTATATTGCCGGCGGCAGTGACTATACGGCCCCGGCGCAGCTCGTCGGCGATTTCCTTGACGGCCGTGCCTCTGTGCGGGGCGGACGCGTCGAACCCACCTATCCGCTCGGCGTGTGTTATGGCTCGATCGAATCGTTCCTGCCCGCAGGCGGTGCGGAACTGCTGCGCACCTCTCTGGCACGTTTTGCCCGCCGGCACCGCTTTTTTGCCGACCGCGACGCCGTGCTTACCGCGCCCGAAACGCGCACGTCTTCGCCTGTGCGGATCCCGCGCGGCGAAGGATTCACCTCGGTTTCCGCCGAAGGGATCTATCCTTGCGGCGAGGGTGCCGGATATGCCGGCGGGATCATGAGTGCTGCGGTCGACGGCATCAAAGTTGCCTGCGCCGTTCTCGACAGTCTTCGAAAATAAATGTGGAATCAAACAGGCTGTTGGCAGAAAATCTCTGCCAACAGCCTGTTTTTTTATTTGCCGCCGCTCTGCACACCGCCGATCCGGAATGCGTATGATGGAGCAGAGAGAAACCCGCATAGCAAGGGACTGGGGAAAGATGAAGTTTGGTCTTGTGCTCGACTGCGCGGAAGCGGCAGGGCAGGCGGTCTGGGCGTATCTCGAGGCGCTGGGGCTTTCTCCGGCGGAGGTTATCGCATCTTGCGGTGTGTATTTGGAAAGGGAGCCAAAGCCTTCGTTTCTCGCAGTGCGGGATGGAAGATACGTGTTTTACGCGCCGGAACGCTCCGATATCGGCTACGATTCGTTTCTTACCTACGGCGGCGAATCGGCGGAAAGCCCGTTCCGAGGGCCGGAGGGAGATCGGCTGCGGGATAACCGCCTGTGCGTGATGGTGTCTTTTCTGCGCCGCTGCGGATGCGAAACGGTGGTCGCCGCTTTGGAGCGCAGGCCGATGAACGATCTGCCGCAGAAGTGCCGTGTGATCCTGCTGCCGTCGGGAATGAACCGCGAAGAGACTGCAAAATTCCTGCACGCAGCGGAACAAAACCTGCTGCCGATGCTGCTGTTTGGATGAAAAAACGAGCCGTGCAAAGTGTTTTCTTTGCATGGCTCGTTTCTGTTATCAAAGGAGCGAAAGACAGGTTTTTGCGAAATCCGCGAAATGATCCCGCAGTGCATCGTCGGAAAAAGGCTGTCCGCGCCGGTAACAATCGGCTGCGTGGCCAATCAGCGGGGCAAACCGCTCCGGCAAATGACGCAGCGCCCACTCCGCACCGTCCAGCTTGGATAAGATCAACCCATCGCGCACGAATGCGATCGCCCGGCAGAGATTCAGCGTGACATAGACCGGATGCGCGAAAATATCCTCGGCCGCATTCCCGATGTCAAAGAGAATACTTTCTCGGTAAAGCTCCGGCGGAACTTCGGCGAATACCTCGGCCGGCTCTTTCCCGCAGAGGCGGATGCACGCGCGGTTGACAACGGCAAAATGAGCCGGCAAATCGGGATCCTCGCCATGGAGCTCGCGCAGCGTTTCGTCGAGGTCGCGAAGATATGCTTCCCGCCATGCGCCGGAATAGTGCAGGCAGTAGGGAACCGATGGGCGGATCTCGCGGCAGTCCGTTTCGAGCACGATGCTCAACTCCAGCCCCTTGCGCGGGCAGATCGTTTCCAGATCGAGAAAGCGCCGGATCAATTCCCGCCGAACATCAAACGGCGGCTCGGCCGATACGACGATCAGCACGTCGACGTCGCTTCCGGCCCATGTGAATCCGCCCAAAGCGAGCGAACCGTGGACGTAGACGCCGACGAGCGTTTTACCCAACAGCGTCCGGCAGATCTCCGTCAATCCGTCGAAAACCGCCGCAACGCGCGGATCGGTCACAGCTCTTCCCCGTAGAGGAAACTCTGTTCGTAGGCCGTGTCGAGCATGGCGATGATGTTTTCGGCAGGGACGTTGCCCATGACGTTGTGCACCTGATTAAAGACAAATCCGGAGTTCGGCGCAAGAATGCTGCAAAGCTCCGTGACGTTTTTGCGCACGTCTTCGGGGCTTCCGGCACCGAGAACGTGCTGCGCGTTGCAGCCGCCGCCCCAGAATGCGATCTTGTCGCCGTATTTTGCCTTCAGGTCGTGCGGATCCATATTGGCCGCCGAGATCTGAACGGGGTTGATCACGTCGACTCCGGCGTCGATCAGGTAGGGGATATAGGGCTGCATCGAGCCGCAGCAGTGCATGAAGAGCTTGATATCGCTCGATTCGTGGACGATCTTGCAGAATTCCTTCAAGAACGGATAGGTACATTCTTCGTAAACGTCGGTGCCGACGTACGGCGCGGTCTGGGTGCCGAGGTCGCCGTTGAGTTCGATGCTGTCGACGTTGTTGCCGATAAAGCGCATCAACTTATCAAACTTTGCTTTCATATCCACCAGCCGCTGCTTGTTCAGCGCGATGAATTCTTCCGGCTCGGCGTACATCATGCAGCATTCGTCGATCTCGCCAAAGAATCCGGAGAAGCCGCAGAACATCGTGAAGAAGTCAGTCTCGTTGTGAATGCGGTCGGCCTCTTTTGCGTAGAGCTTCCACCATTCGTCACCGGGCAGCTCCCACATATCCACGCCGCCGTCGCCGTCGAAGAAAAAGCCGTTTCTGGGCATGATCGAACGGCGCTCGGGCGATTCCGGACGAAAAATGTGGTAGGCGCCGTTGGGCTGCAGCTCGGGGCGGAACGCATCGGGGACGATAAATTCGTACTCTCCGCGTGGATTCCAACGGCGTGTTTTCGGATAGCCGGGGTGCAGCACGACCGCGTCGAGGTGGAAGCGGTCGATGACGTCGGCGTCGACGCGGGCGAGAAACTGGCCGGGGTCGACGATCTCGACCTTGTCGGTCGAGAGTCCGAGGGCCTTGCGGAGGTTATAGTAGGCAAACGCCGAGATACCGGTGGAAAAATGGCAGCCGAGATCGATCGGCATACGGTCGACGGGCTTGTGCTCAATGGCGCGGCGCACGCGCTCCCGGCGCGAAAGTGTTTCTTTACGAGCGGAGTTCAAAGCAAAAACCTCCCTGACGTGTATTGGGCAAAACGGCGGCAGCCGTGGGGACTGCCGCCGTTTTTGGTGAGAACGAACTTATTTGACGATGCCTTCGAGGAAATCGACGACCTTCACTTCGCCGTTGGGTTCGATGCGGAAGGTCTTGATCTTGTGCGGTTCGAAGTCGGACCAGAAGGCAAATCCGAGGTCTTCGCTGGTGATGGCCGCACGGCAAGCCTTGCCCTTGGTCTCGTAGCAGCGGAGAATGACCGCACCGGAGCCGTCTTCGGAGAGCTTCAGCGCCGTGGCGATGACGTTGTCGGCGTCGATGGAGAGGAAACTCTTGGTCTGCGGTGCCCCCGTGCCCTTGTGGTAGCTTTCGGGGATGGCAACGAGCTTGTTGTTCAAAAGGGTCGCTTCTTTCACGACGTCGCTTTCTTCCACTTCGCCCTCGTGGAGGAAGATGCCGTATTCAAAGCGCTGCAGACCTTCGTCGGTGAAGTTGAAGTCTGCGGGCGGACGCGGCGAATAGTGGTCGGCAAAGATGACGTTTCTGAGCGCGGTCAGGCGGACTTCGGCGCCCGGGCAATCGCAGCTGTATTTCGAATCGTTGAGGATCGAGATACCGCGGCGGACGCCCTGGTTGGTCGCCGTGACGTCAACCCATTTCTGCATCGGCTCTTCCTCGCCGTTGCACGGACGCTTGATGAACGCACCGGCAACTTCGTGGGTCGAGATCTCGTCGGTGCCCGCGACCGGGAAGGCGATCTTGAGCATCGTGAATTTTTCCTGCCACACCGCTTTGCATTCCACGCGCAGCGTTTTCTGGCCGGCGGCGAGGATGAAGTTCTGGATGATGTAGGAGTTGCCGTAGGTATGCTTGGTGCGCATGACCGAGCGCAGCGGACCGCTTTCGACCAGTTCGATCGATTCGAGCTTCATAATGTCTTTGATGTTGTGGAACTTAAAGACCATGTGCGCCCAAGTATCGGTTTCGTGGTCGTCAATGACCTGCAGAACCGCACCGGTTCCGCGCAGATAGTTCGTATACTTGTCGCCGATGTACCAGATAAAGCCGGTCTTGGCATCGAAGTCGACGCAGATGTGTTCGTTTTCCATGTGCATGACTTCCGACCATGCTCTGGTTTTGACGTGGCCGTTTTCTTCCGTCTTCGGGTACAGCCAGTGCGTCGCGTAGCCCATCGCCGGAACCTTTGCGAGGAAGACGGTGTCGGCGTGATCGTCGTTGGAGCGGGAAGAGCGGACGTTCTGATAGGCAACCATGTTGCCTTCGGAGTCCTTGACCATCTCGGAGGGATGGTAGGTCTGCACCGGGGTTTCGACGTCCCAGGAGTTCGGGTTGAAGACCACGATCGGGCGCGGAATATTGCCGGGGGCGCTGTAGTGGCGGACTTCCGGCAGATCATCGGTGTTGACCGGGTCGGAAACACCGTCGATCCAAGTGTCGATGGTGCGGGCAAGCTTAATGTGCGCATTGTTCTGTGCGCGGGCGGCGATCGTCATCGCGTGGCCCATCGTTTCGTTAACGTCGTTGTAGGCTTCCATGATCGAGCAGCCGTCGAGGATATCGTGGAACTGGTTGAAAAGAACGTCGCGCCAAGCTTCGGCGAAGTTTTCGGTCTGGGCAGGCATATCGGTCGTTTTCGCCGCGATCGTGTTCCATTTTTCGGCACTCTGCAGCGCGTTTTCCGCCATGCGGTTCAGGCGCTTGACGAGGCTGGTGGCGGAGTAGCAGCCGCTGGCGTGGTGCTGGAGATCGTCCGTCCAGGTCGGCAGGTCGAGCGGATTGGCGAGTATGTACTTGAAGTATTCGTCCGGCGAGGAGAACTTGATGTTATTGTAGCCTTCTTCGCCCATTTTTTCCATCATGAATTCGATGTCGCCTCTGGTCGGGCCGCCGCCGTGGTTGCCGACGCCGTAGAAGAGCATCATGCCGTGGTTGCGTTCGTCGATGGCGTTTTCAAAGAGATCGAGCGCGCGCTGGATGCATCTGTGGCCGGTTTCGCCGTAACCGGTGGGGATACGGTAGGTGAGAACGCGCGAACCGTCCGGCGAATCCCACCAGAAAGCGTATTCGGGGATCGTGTTGTTTTCGTGCATGCCGGGACGCATCATGACGTAATGATCCATGCGGCCCTGTTTTAAAAGCTGCGGCAGCATATAGTTGTGGCCGAACGAGTCGACGTTGTAGCCGGTGTGGCAGATGACGCCGAACTTTTCGTAGTAATAAAGCTGGCTGTAAAGCGCGTGGCGGGCAAAGCTTTCGGCGGAGGGGATGTTACAGTCGGGCTGCACCCACCAGCCGTTGACCGGAACCCAACGGCCTTCCTGCACGCGAGCGCGGATTTCGTCAAACATGGCCGGATCGATCTCTTCGACCCAACGGTAATACGCGGCGGACGAACAGGTGAACACAAAATCCGGGTATTCGTTCAAGCGGTCGAGCGCGGAACGGAACGTCTGCAGAACTTCACCGCAGCCTTCCTGCCAACGCCAAAGCCAGATGGGATCTAAGTGTGCGTTGCCGATCAGATGGATTTCAGGTTTCTTTTCCATGGTCATAGCCTCCTCATGATCAAATATAAGGTCTGTTGTTTTATATGGTAGAACGACACATGCGTGCCGTGGGGGGACAAAATCAAAGCGAAGCGACGGAGAGCGCGGCGATGTCGCCGATGGCTTCGCCCAACGCAGCCGGAACGACCTTACAGGCTTTGGCTGCCGTGGGGATGCATTCGCGGTCGATCACTTCCTGCATGGCCTCGCGGATTAGGTGTTCGCTGCGGGCAAAGACCGAACCGATGACGATCTTTTCCGGGTTCAGAAGGTCGATAACGATCGCGCAGAACTTGCCGAGGTAATGGCCGACTTCTTTATATACGGCGATGGCGACTGCGTCTCCGGCATTAGCCGCTTCGGCGATCGATTTGGCCGTGATCGAATCGAGCTCGGCGTAGTTCTTGCAGTAGCCGCAGCTGCCGCCACCCTGCAAGACTTCGAGTGCAGCCGTACGGCCGACCTGTGCGATCCCGCCGCCGCTGCAGAAGCCTTCGACCGAACCGCGCTTGGTAAAGCCGACGGGCCCTTGGTCGGAGAGACGGATGTGGCCGACTTCGCCGGCGAGATCGGAGATCCCGGCGTAAAGGCGGCCGTCCAGGATCAGACCGGCGCCGAAACCCGTGCCCATCGTGCAGAAAACCATGCTCTGCGTATCCTTGCCGGCACCGAATTTCCACTCGGCCACCGCGCAGGCGTTGGCATCGTTCTGGACCCGCACGGGGACGCGGTATTTGTTTTCGAGGTATTCCACGATGTGGACGTTGTCCCAACCGGGGAGGTTCGGCGGAGAGAGGATCAGGCCTTTGCGGGAGTCGAGCGGGCCGCCGCAGCTGATGCCGATCGCTTTGATCTCGTGTTCGGCGAGCATCGGTGCGAGGTAACGGTCGAATCCGTCGATGGTGGCGTAAGGGCCGGCTTTGGTGTCGGTCGGTGCGGCGTAACGCTCAAGCACTTCGATCGAGCCGTCGGTATGACAGACGCGCCCCAAAAGGACCGCGCATTTGGTGCCGCCGATATCGATCCCTGCGTAGTAAGTATATCCGTTTGCAGACATGGTGAGTTCCTCCGGTTGAATCGTGAAAGATAAGCTCCGTAATGCGGAGAATATCTGTGCAAATTATATCATGCCGGGCTTGAAAATACAAGCATATCCGGCAAAATGGCAGAAAAGAAAATAGCCGTGGCACAAAGCCGAAAAAAGAAAGGCGCTGCAGAAAAAACGCATTACGGATTTAGATAAAAGAAGTCTTGAAAAACAGGGAAAAATATACTATAATAATAGATGGCGAAATAGGTGCGTAGGGGAGAAGTATACCCTGCCGACGGTTTCGCAACCTGAAAACGTCAATTTTTTATTTCCGAAAGATTTCGAAATATCAAGAAAAAAGAACAAAGGAGAAGATCTATCATGGCAAACATTGTTCTGATGCCGCAGCTGGGCATCTCGGAAGAATCCGCGGTCCTGTCGCAGTGGCGCGTCGCCGAAGGCGATGTGGTGAAGGCCGGTCAGATCCTGTTTACGCTGGAAACGGGCAAATCGTCGTTTGATGTGGAAAGCGAATTCGACGGTACCGTTCTGAAACTTTTGTGCGATGAGGGCGACGAACTGCCCATCAAAGCACCGATCTGCGTGATCGGCGAACCCGGCGAAACCGTCGACGTTCCCGGCGCTGCCGCCGCTCCTGCTGCCGCGGAAGAAGCCGCTCCGGCCGTCGAGGAAAAAGTCGCCGCTCCGATCGCTGCTCCGGTGGCCACCGTTGCCGCCGACGATAAGCTCCATATCTCGCCGCGTGCGAGAAATCTCGCCGAAAAGACCGGCGCGGATCTCTCTGCCGTGACCGCGACCGGCCCCGAAGGCCGCATTATCGAACGCGACGTCGTCCGTGCGCTCAACGAAGGCAAGATCGGCAAGGCTGCTCCGGCCGTCGCCGAAGAAAAACCGGCCGCTCCGGCGCCTGCTGCCGAAACCAAGGCTGCCTACACCGTCGAACCGCTCACGCGCGTCCGCAAGGTCATTGCCGACAATATGCACCGCTCGCTCTCCGAAATGGCGCAGCTCACGCTCACCACTTCGTTCGATGCCACCGCGCTGCTCGATTTCCGCAAGGCGGCCAAGAGCGGCAAGATCGCCGGCCTCGAAGGCGTGACCTACAACGACATGATCCTCTTTGCCGTCTCGCGCACGCTGCTCGACTTCCCGTACTTCAACGCCCACTTCACCGGCGATGAATTCCACCTCTACAACACCGTCAATCTCGGCTTCGCCTGCGATACCGATAAAGGCCTGATGGTCCCGGTCATCAAGAACGCCGAAACGCTTTCGCTCAAGGCCCTTTCCGAACGCGCCAAGACGCTCGCGAAGTCGGCGCAGAGCGGCTCGATCGCCCCGGCCGATATGCAGGAAGGCACCTTTACCGTCTCCAACCTCGGCTCGCTCGGCATCGAAAGCTTTACCCCGGTCATCAACCCGCCGCAGACGGGCATTCTCGGCGTCAATACGCTGGAAACGCGCGTCCGCCTCGAAAACGGCAACCCCGTTTACTACACGGCGATGGGCCTCTCGCTCACGTTCGACCACCGCGCGGTCGACGGTGCTCCGGCCGCCCGCTTCCTCGCGGCGCTGAGAGCCAACCTTGAAAACTTCACGCTGCTGCTTGCAAAATAATTCTTAGGAAAACTGGTGAATCGTTATGTATGATCTGATGATCCTCGGCGGCGGCCCCGCCGGTTACCGTGCCGCGGAAGTTGCGGCGGCCAACGGCATGAAAACCTTGGTCATTGAAAAACGCGCTTTGGGCGGTGTCTGCCTCAACGAAGGCTGCATTCCCTCCAAAACGCTTCTGCACTCGGCGAAGATCTACGACTACGCCAAGGGTGGCGGCGAAAAGTACGGTGTTTACGCCGAAAACGCCCGCCTCGACCACGCGTACGTCATCAAGAGAAAGGACAAGGTCGTCAAAACGCTCGTGCAGGGCATTGCCTATACGCTGAAAAACCACAAGGCCGACGTCGTTTACGCCGAAGCCAAGATCACCGGCCGCAGCGCCGAAGGCTTTACGGTCGAAGCCGAAGGCAAGACCTACGAAGGCAAAAAGCTGCTGATCGCCACCGGTTCGGAAGCACTGCTGCCGCCGATCAACGGCCTGCACGACGCTTATAAGGCCGGCTACGCGCTGACCAACCGCGAGATCCTCTCGCTCGAAAAAGTGCCCGCCTCGCTCTGCATCATCGGCGGCGGCGTCATCGGTCTGGAAATGGCCTCGTATTTCTGCTCGGCGGGCAGCAAAGTCACCGTCGTGGAAATGATGAACAAGATCGCCGGCCCCACCGACTCCGAGATCTCCGCGCTGCTGCTCGACCACTACAAGGCCAAGGGCGTGACCTTCCACCTCGGCGCGAAGGTTACCGCGCTGACCGACGGCTCGGTCACCTTTGAAAAAGACGGCGAGACCGTTACGATCGAGACCGAAAAGGCGCTCGTTTCCATCGGCCGCCGCGCAGTCACCAAAGAGATCGGCCTTGAGTCGATCGGCGTTCTGACCGAACGCGGTGCGGTCGTGACCGACGAACAGATGAAGACCAACGTTCCCGGCGTGTTCGCCGCGGGCGACGTCAACGGCAAGTCGATGCTGGCGCACACGGCCTACCGCGAAGCGGAAGTCGCCGTCAACGTGATGCTCGGCAAAAAAGACCGCATGGACTACTCCGCAGTTCCGGCCGTCATCTACACCAATCCCGAATCCGCATCCGTCGGCGAAACCGAAGAAACCGCCAAAGCCAAGGGCTACGACGTTGAAGTCAAGAAGCTCTCGATGAACTACAGCGGCCGTTACCTCGCCGAAAACGAAGGCGGCAAGGGCATCTGCAAGGTCGTCTACGAAAAGGGCACCGAACGTCTGCTGGGCGTGGCGATGCTCGGCAATCCCGCCAGCGAGATCATCGTCGCCGCGACGGAAATGATCGCCCGCGAAGACCGCATGGTCGATCTGCAGAAGGTCATCTTCCCGCACCCGACGGTGGGCGAAGTGCTCAGAGAAACCGCGTTTTAAGTTGTAAACCGTAAGTTTTCACGAACCATATCTATAAAAACATCACAGGAGGATTGTTTTTTATGCCGAAGAGCCAATTTGTCGATCCTGCAAAAATGCGGGAGCCCGGAGTTCTTACCTTTAAGGATATTCCGATCAACGCTTATTCCAAGACCTTCGAACAGGAACGTGCGAATTTTTCCGACAACGACCTGATCGGGATCTTCAAGGACATGCAGTACATCCGTGAATTCGAGACGATGCTGTTCTCCGTCCGTACCACCAAGCAGTACAACGACGTCGAATACGTCTACACCGGCCCGGCCCACCTCTATACCGGTCAGGAAGCCGGCGCTGTCGGTATGGCCTACAGCCTGACGATGGACGACTACATCTTTGGTAACCACAGAAGCCACGGCGAAGTGCTCGCCAAGGGTCTGGCTGCCATCAAGAATCTCGACGACGACAAGCTCTACGAGATCATGAAGAACTTTGCCGGCGGCAAGATCCTCTCCGTCGCCGAAGCCAACAACACCAGCGGCAACATCAAAGACCTCGCCGTCGACTTCCTGCTCTACGGCTTCATGGCCGAACTCTTCGGCCGCGAAAACGGCTTTACGATGGGCCTTGGCAACTCGATGCACGTCTTCTTCACGCCGTTTGGCATCTACCCGAACAACGCCATCGTCGGCGGCTCGGCCGGTGTCTCGGTCGGTGCGGGTCTCTACAAGCGCGTCAACAACAAGCCCGGCATCGTCGTCTGCAACATCGGTGACGGTTCGCTCGGCTGCGGCCCGGTCTGGGAAGCGATGAACTTTGCCGCGCAGGATCAGTTCACCCAGCTGTGGGACGAAGCCCACAAGGGCGGCCTGCCGATCATCTTCAACTTCTTCAACAACCACTACGGCATGGGCGGTCAGACCCGCGGCGAAACGATGGCCTACGATATCCTCGCCCGCGTCGGCGCCGGTATCTCGCCCACCCAGCTGCACTCCGAACGCGTCGACGGCTACAACCCGCTGGCCGTTATCGATGCCTTCCGCCGCAAGAGAGAGATCATCGAACGCCGCGAAGGCCCGGTCCTTCTCGATACCGTTACCTACCGCTACGTCGGCCACTCCGCGACCGACTCCTCGAGCTACCGTACGCCCGAAGAAATCGAAGCCTGGCGCGCCCACGATTCGATCGCTGCGTTCAAGGAACAGCTCCAGAAGAACGAAATCGCCGACGCCGATCTGTGCGCCAACCTCGAAGAGGGCATCAAGGAACGCATTACGCGCATCATGAAGCTCGCCATCGACGATTCGATCTCCCCGCGTATCAACCTCGCCGCCAACCCCGACGGCATCCGCAACCTCATCTTCTCCAACGAACGCAAGGAAAAGATGTCGGACGAGAAGCCCGAAACTCTCACCGCTTACGCCGACAACAGCCGTGTTAAGAAGCTCGCCGACAAGATCCGCTGCGGTATCGACAAGGACGGCAAGCCGGTCTCCAAGCTTAAGACGCTCTCGATCCGCGATGCTCTGTTTGAAGCGATCTTCTCCAAATTCTATGAAGATCCGACTCTCATCGCCTTCGGCGAAGACAACCGCGACTGGGGCGGCGCGTTCGGCGTCTACACCGGTATGACCGAATCGCTCCCGTATCACCGCTTCTTCAATGCGCCGATTTCCGAAGGCACGATCGTCGCCGCTTCCGTTGGCTATGGTCTCTGCGGCGGCCGCGCGATCCCCGAGCTCATGTACTGCGACTTCCTCGGCCGCGCCGGCGACGAAGTCTTCAACCAGCTCGCCAAGTGGCAGGCGATGAGCGCCGGCATCCTCAAGATGCCCGTCGTGCTCCGCGTTTCCTGCGGCTCCAAGTACGGCGCGCAGCATGCGCAGGACTGGACGAGCCTGACGACCCATATCCCGGGCCTCAAGGTCTGCTTCCCGGTCACCCCGTACGATGCCAAGGGTATGATGAACGCCGCCCTCGCCGGCACCGACCCGGTCATCTTCTTCGAAAGCCAGAAGCTCTACGACATGGGCGAAATGTTCCGCGACGAAGTTCCGGAAGGCTATTACGAAATCCCGCTGGGCGAACCGGACGTCAAGCGCGTCGGTAAGGACATCACGATCCTCAGCGTCGGCGCCTCGCTGTACGCTGCGGTCGAAGCCGCCAAGCAGCTCCAGGAAAAATACGGCCTCGAAGCCGAAATCATCGATGCCCGCAGCCTTGTCCCGTTCAACTACGAACCGGTCGTCGAATCCGTCAAGAAGACGGGCCGCATCATTCTCGTGTCCGACGCCTGCGAACGCGGCTCGCACCTGAACGATATGGCGCGCAACATCACCGAATTCGCTTTCGATTACCTCGATGCGCCGCCGGTCGTCGTCGGTGCCCCGAACGTGATCTCTCCGTGCCCGGAACTCGAAAGCTACTACTATCCGCAGGCCGCGTGGATCCTCGACGCGATCAACGAAAAGATCCTGCCGCTGCCCGGCCACACCGGCGTCAACAACTTCACCACGCTGGAGAAGATCCGCCGCGAAAAGCTCGGTATCTAAACGCGATACCGAAAAAAACGGAAAGGAACTACAAATTATGCAGACAACTGCTGTCCGCCTTTACGGTAAAGACGACCTGCGCCTGGAGACCTTTGAGCTCCCGGCGCTCGGCGACAACGAGATCCTTGCGCGTGTCATCTCCGACTCGATCTGTATGTCGAGCTTCAAAGCGGCCGAACAGGGTGCCGACCACAAACGCGTGCCCAACGACTGCGCCGAAAACCCGGTCATGATCGGCCACGAATTCTGTGGCGAACTGGTCGCTGTCGGCAAAAACTGGCAGCACAAATACAAAGCCGGCGACAAATTCTCGATCCAGCCGGCCATCAACCACAACGGTTCTCTCGCCGCACCCGGTTACTCCTACCAGTATATCGGCGGCGACGCCACTTACATCATCATCCCCAACGAAGTCATGGAGCACGACTGCCTGCTGCCGTACCATGCCGATGCCTATTTTTACGGCTCGCTGGCCGAACCGATGAGCTGTGTCATCGGTGCCTTCCATGCCAACTACCACACGAAACAGGGCAGCTACGTCCATGAAATGGGCATCCGCGAAGGTGGCTGCATGGCGCTGCTCGCGTCCGCCGGCCCGATGGGTATGGGTGCGATCGACTATATCATCCACTGTGACCGCCGTCCGCGTCTGCTGGTCGTCACCGATATCGACGATGCGCGCCTGACCCGCGTTGCCTCGCTGATCACGGTCGAAGAAGCCGCGAAAAACGGTGTCGAGCTGCACTACGTCAATACCTCGTCCGGCGCGGAAGCGGAAGCTGCGATCATGGCGCTTACCGACGGCAAGGGCTACGACGACGTTTTCTGCTTTGCTCCGGTGCGTCCGGTCGTCGAGATGTCCGACCGCCTGCTCGGCCACGACGGCTGCCTGAACTTCTTTGCCGGCCCGATGGACAAGAAGTTTGCCGCCGAGCTGAACTTCTACAACGTCCACTATGCCGCGACCCATATCGTCGGCACCTCCGGCGGCAACACCGACGATATGCTCGAGGCGCTTTCAATGATGGAAAAGGGTCTGGTCAATCCGGCTGCGATGGTCACCCATATCGGCGGCCTCGACGCCGTCGTCGATACGACGCTCCGTCTGCCCAAGATCCCGGGCGGCAAAAAGCTGATCTATACGCATATTTCGATGCCGCTGACTGCGATCGCGGATTTCGCCAAGCTGGGCGAGACCGATCCGCTGTTTGCCAAGCTCGCCGAGATCTGTGACAGAAATAACGGCCTCTGGAGCACGGAAGCCGAGCAGTATCTGCTTTCCGTAAAGGCGGTGGACTGATATGCCGCTGACCGATATCATCGCGCTGTCTAATTTCTACGGCTCCGATCCCGACTACGTGCTCGCCGGCGGCGGCAATACGTCGGTCAAAGAGCAGGGCGTTCTCTACGTCAAAGCCAGCGGTACGCGCCTCGGCGACATCACCGCGGAAGGCTTTGTCGCGCTCAGCATGGAAAAACTGACTGCGATCACCGAAAAAACGTATTCCGACGACGAGAAAACGGCGGAAGCCGAAGTTCTCGCCGATATGATGGCCTCGCGCCTGCCCGGCATGAGCGGCCGGCCGAGCGTGGAAGCGCTGCTGCACGCGCTCTTCCCGCAGAAGCTGGTCGTCCACCTGCACCCGGCCGCCGTCAACGGCGTGACCTGCGGTGCCGAGGGCATGGCCGCTGCCAAGCGCCTGTGGGGCGAAGACTGTGTCTGGCTCGATGAGATCAAGCCGGGCTACACGCTCGCGATGGGCGCAAAGGCCGCGATGGATGCCTACAAAGCCGCATCCGGCAAGGATGCCGATCTGCTCGTGATGCAGAACCACGGTATCTTCTTCGCCTCCGATACCAAAGACGAGATCACCGCGCTGATCGACCGTGCGATGGCTGCGGTCAAGGCCGCTGCCGAAACGCCGGATACGGCCGACGCCGCGTTTGACGACGCCGACGTTGCCGCAATTGCGCCGGTCGTCCGCTCGCTGACGGTCGTCGACGGCTACGCCTGCTTCTTTACGAATGCCGCGCTGAAAGCGCAGTCGGAGACGTGGGCGGGCACGACGCTGTGCGCGATGACCCCGGACCATATCGTCTACATCGGCCACGCGTTCGTCTGTGTCGACCGTATCGAAGATCTTGAAGCGCAGTATGCCGCGATCGAAGCGGCGGTCAAGGCGTTCGTCGCCGAAAACGGATATGTGCCCAAGGTCGTCGTGATCAAAGGTCTCGGTGCGTTTGCCTGTGCGTCTTCCTGGAAGGATGCCCAGACGATCAAAGCGCTCTTCAACGATTTCGTCAAGATCAACGCCTATGCCGCGAGCTTCGGCGGTGCCAAACTGATGGCCGATTCGATGATCGCGTTCATCCGCAACTGGGAAGTCGAGAGCTACCGCAAGAGTGTTTCGATGGCCGGTTCGGCTGCCAAGCGCATGGCGGGCAAGATCGCCATCATGACCGGCGGTGCGCAGGGCTTTGGCGCGGGTCTCGCGGAAGAACTCTGCAAAAACGGTGCTTCCGTCGTCATTGCCGACATCAATATGGCCGGTGCCGAGGCGTTTGCCAACACGCTGAACGAAAAGTTCGGCGCGGGTTCGGCTGCTGCGGCGGCGTGCGACGTCTCCAACGAAGAATCCGTCAAGGCGCTGATGGACAAGACCTGTGCGCACTTCGGCGGTCTGGACGTGTTCGTCTCCAACGCCGGTATCGTCCGTTCGGGCGGTCTGGAAGAGATGGATGCCAAAACCTTCGATCTGATGACGCGCGTCAATTACGTCGCCTTCTTCCACTGCACGAAGTACGCTTCGCGCGTGATGAAGCTGGAAACGCGTTTTGCCCCGGGCAAGATCTGCGACGTGATCCAAATCAACTCCAAATCCGGCCTCACCGGTTCCAACAAGAACTTTGCCTACGCCGGTGCGAAATTCGGCGGCATCGGTCTGGTGCAGTCGTTTGCGCTGGAGCTCATTCCGTATAACATCAAAGTCAACGCCATCTGCCCGGGCAACTTCCTCAACGGCCCGCTGTGGATGGACCCCGAACGCGGCCTTTTCGTGCAGTATCTGCGCGCGGGCAAGGTTCCGGGTGCGAAAACGGTCGAGGACGTCAAGCGCTTCTACGAAGCCAAGGTTCCGATGAACCGCGGCTGCGAGATCGAAGACGTCGTGACGGCGCTCTTCTATGCCATTGAACAGAAGTACGAAACCGGACAGGCGATCCCTGTCACGGGCGGACAGAATATGCTGAAATAATTTTGGGCGCGCGGCGCGTACTCTATGTGCGCGCCGCACGCCGACTTGTTTTTCTGCCGACGGCGGGAAAACGATCTTTGCGGAAGGCTTTTCCGCGGAAAGGCAGAAAATAAATGACTCTCGAACAACTGACGATCCGTCTGAATCACCCCACGCTTGCGGTGCGTCTGAACGCGCTGAAAGAGCTTGTCGAAAAGGAAAAGGCAGGGGAGCTCGCTCCGGTCGAATGCCAGGGCGACGTCAATAACCATATCCATACGTGGTATTCCTTCTCGCCGTATTCCCCGACCAAAGCCGCGTGGCTTGCCCACCGCGCCGGACTGGCGACGGCCGGCATCATGGACCACGACAGCATCGCCGGTGCGGCCGAATTTCTGGCTGCCGGTGAGATCCTCGGTCTGGACGTCACCAGCGGTCTGGAACTGCGCGTGTCGTTTGCGGATACGCCGTTCGGCGATCGCCGCATCAATAACCCCGACCAGTCGGGTATTGCCTACATCGCGCTCCACGCCGTCCCCGAATGCGGCCGTGCGGTCATCGCCGAATACCTTAAGGGTGTTTCGCTCGCGCGTGCCCGCCGCAACCGCAAAATGGTCGACAAGATCAACGCGCTGATCGCACCGCTGGAGATCAAAATGGAGTACGCCTGCGACGTTCTTCTCTACACCTCCAAAAAGGGTGCGGGCGGCAGCGTGACCGAACGCCATCTCCTTTACAGCCTTGCCGGCAAGCTCATCGATAAATTCGGCAAGGGCGAAAAGCTCATTGACGCGCTGGAAAACCAGCTCGGCCTTAAAATTAGCGACAAAAACCGTGCTTGGCTCTCCGATACCAATAATCCGGGCTATGCCTACGACGTGCTCGGCGTTTTGAAAGGCGAACTCGTCGCGAAGATCTACGTCGACGCCGATACCGACGAATGCCCCGACGTGCGCGAAGTCATCGCGCTGGCCAAAAAAGCCGGTGCGATCTGCGCCTATGCCTACCTCGGCGACGTCGGCAGCTCTGTCACCGGCGATAAGCGCCCGCAGAGTTTCGAGGATTCGTATCTCGACGACCTGATCCCGTACCTGAAAGACCTCGGCTTCAACGCCGTGACGTATATGCCCTCGCGCAACACTCCCGAACAGCTCACGCGTCTCAAGGCGCTCTGCGAAGCAAACGAACTCTTCCAGATCAGCGGCGAAGATATCAACTCTCCGCGCCAGAGCTTCGTCTGCCTTGCGGCCCGCGCGCCGGAATTTGCCAACCTGAAAACCGCGGCCTATGCCCTGATCGGCAGCGAAAAGGCGGCGAAGGACGATGCCGGCAAGAGCATGTTTGCCGACGCACAGGTCGCGGCCGAACCCTCGCTCAATGCTCGCACCGAGGCGTTCGCCGCACTCGCGCACAACTGAACCGATCAAAAAACGACGAAAGGCGGTCTTGACCGAATGAACAAACGCTTCCTGACATTCGACTATGGCGCGTCGAGCGGACGCGGCATTCTCGCCGAATTCGACGGACAACAGCTCTCTGTCCGCGAGATCCACCGCTTTGTGAACGATCCGATCAATGCCTTCGGCCACTATTACTGGGATCTTCTGCGCCTGTTCCAGGAGATCAAAACGGGTCTGATCAAGCTCAAGCGCGAAGGTATCACCGATATCGCGTCGATGGGCGTCGATACTTGGGGTGTCGATTTTGCGCTGCTCGACCAGTACGATAAGCCTCTGAGCAACCCGTTTTACTACCGCGACAGTCTGACCGACGGCGCGATGGAGGCGGTTTACTCCATCATCCCCAAAAAAGAGATCTACGAACGCACGGGCATTCAGTTCATGAAGTTCAACACGATCTTCCAGCTCTACGCGCTCCGTCAGCGCTATCCCGCACTTCTCGATAACGCCAAGACCCTGCTTCTGATGCCCGACCTCTTAAACTTCATGCTCACGGGCGTGAAGTCGGCGGAATATTCGATGGCGTCGACGACGCAGCTCCTCGATGCCCGCACGCAGCAATGGGATCCGGAGATCCTTGAACGCCTTGATATCCCCAAGGATATCTTCCTGCCGGTCACCCAGCCCGGCCGCATCCTTGGCAATACGACCGACGAGGTCTTTGCCGAGACCGGTATGCGCGTTCCGGTCGCCTCCGTCTGCGGCCACGATACGGGCAGCGCGGTTCTGGCGATCCCGATGGAAAAAGGCGAACGTTGTGCCTATATTTCCTGCGGCACTTGGAGCCTGCTCGGTGTCGAACGCGACGCTCCGCAGACCGACGATGCCGCCTATGCGATCGAGTACACCAACGAAGGCGGCTTCGGCGGTACGATCCGTTTCCTCAAAAATATCATGGGTCTCTGGATCCACCAGGAAGTCAAGCGCGAACTCGAAAAAGAGTACGGCCCGATCAGCTACGCCGTCCTCGACGCCGAAACCGAAGCTGCTCCGGCGTTTGCCCGCTTCATCGACCCCGACGACGACGTGTTCTTCGACAAGGGCGGCATGATCGGCAAGATCCGCGACTACTGTATCGCCACCGGCCAGACTCCGCCGGAAACGCGCGGCGAGATCTTCCGCTGCGTGCTCGAGAGCCTTGCGTTCAAGTACCGCTATGCGGTCGAACAACTCGAATCCATGCTCGGCTACGACCTGCCGGTCATCCGCGTGGTCGGCGGCGGCTGCAAGGACATCATGCTGATGGCCTACACCGCGCGTGCCACCGGTCGCCGTGTGCTTGCCGGCCCGATTGAAGCGACCGCCATCGGCAACATCTGTGCGCAGATGATCGCCACGGGTGTCGTCAAGGACGTTTGGGAAGCGCGTGAGATCGTCGCCCGTTCCTTCGAGATTAAGGACTACACGGTCACCGAACGCGACGGTTGGGACGAACAGTACGGCCGTTTCCTCAAACT
Organism: Oscillospiraceae bacterium; assembly: GCA_015067825.1. Taxonomy (GTDB): domain Bacteria; phylum Bacillota; class Clostridia; order Oscillospirales; family QAMX01; genus QAMX01. Next base: position 90,659 of record SVLQ01000004.1, read on the forward strand.
GATCAAAAAATAAACAGGGGATAAAGATATGGAACATAAACTTGGTTTTATTGGTTTCGGCGGCATGGCCGAACACCATTACAGAATGGGCAAACGCGAAGACATCGCGATGGAACCGGTCGCCGTGTTCGACATCCGTGCCGAACGCAGAGAACGTGCCGAAGAACTCGGCATGAAGGCCTACGATAACGTCGCCGATTTCCTCGCCGATAAGCGCTTCGACGTCGTTGTCGTCGCGACTCCCAACCAGTTCCACTGCCTCTATACCTGCAAGGCGCTGGAAGCCGGCTACAACGTCATCTGCGAAAAACCGGCGGCGATGAACACCGCCGAGGTCGAAAAGATGATCGCCACCGCCGAGCGCGTGGGCAAGATCTTTACGATCCACCAGAATCGCCGTTTCGACGAGGATTTCCGCGTGGCCAAGAAGGTATACGAAGCTGGTTACCTCGGCAAGCCGTATATGCTCGAATCGCGCATCGAAAGCCCCGACGGCAACGGCTGTATGTACAACTGGCGCGGTATGCTCGACCACGGCGGCGGCATGTTCCCCGACTGGGGCGTGCATATGCTCGACCAGCTCCTGTGGCTCATCGGCACACCGGTGCGCTCGGTCTATGCCAAAATCAGCACCATCCACTCCGAAGAAGTCGACGACTATTCCAAACTGCTGCTCACGTTTGACGACGGTCTGACCGCGCAGGTCGAAGTCGCGACCTTCGGTCCGGTCGCGCGCCCGCGCTTCAATTTCTACGGCACGCAGGGCGCGGCCGTTCTGGAAGAGATGGATTGGCCGGTGATGAAGGTGCGCCGTGTCTCCGCGTCCGAATATGAACCCAACGAATGCCCGGCATACCTCGAAAACGAGGTCACCACGCGCCATCAGCGCATCCATAAGGTCAAGCGCTTTGAGGAATTCTACGAAACCAGCAACGACACCGAACACGGCTGGCATCACTACTACGAGCACTTTAAGAATACGCTCGACGGCAAAGAAGAACTGCTCGTCAAGCCCGAACAGGTGCTGCAGTGCATGCGCGTGATCGATGCCGCGTTTGAATCCGCGCGCGAAAACAAGGTCGTTTATCTCGGCTAAACCGAATCAATAAAGGAGCTTTCACATGGATATGATGAAACAGTACGAACTCGCCCGCGAACAGTTCGCGGCCTACGGCGTCGATACCGATGCCGCCATCGAAAAAGCACTGTCCGTTCCCGTGTCGCTGCACTGCTGGCAGGGCGACGACGTCGTCGGCTTTGAAAATCCCGAGGGTGCGCTGACCGGCGGTATTCAGACCACCGGCAACTATCCCGGCAAAGCCCGTACCCCGGCCGAACTCCGCGCCGATATCGAAAAAGTTCTGTCGTTTGTCCCGGGCGAAACCAAGGTCTCGCTCCATGCGACCTACCTCGACGTCGATGCGCCGGTCTCCCGCGATCAGATCGGCCCCGAACACTTCGCCCGTTGGGTCGAATGGGCCAAGGGCCAGAAGATCGGTCTCGACTTTAACGAAACCTTCTTCTCCCACCCGCTGTCCGGCGACTTCTCCATCACCAATGCCGATCCGGGCATCCGCAAGTTCTGGATCGACCACGCCAAAAACTGCCGCAAGATCGCCGAAAGCTTCGGCAAAGAAACCGGCAAGACCTGTGTGACCAACTTCTGGATCCATGACGGCTGCAAGGAAGTTCCGGTCGACCGCTTTGCGCCGCGCGCCCGCCTGGTCGAAGCGCTCGACGAAGTGTTCGCCGAAAAGATCGATCCGAAGTACAACCGTGATACGCTCGAAAGCAAGCTCTTCGGCATCGGCAGCGAAAGCTACGTCGTCGGCAGCCACGAATTCTACATGGGCTACTGCACCTCTCGTCAGATGATGGCCACGCTCGACACCGGCCACTTCCATCCGACGGAACTCGTCTCCAACAAGATCTCCGCGATGCTTCTCTTCCTGCCCGAACTGATGCTCCACGTTTCCCGTCCGGTCCGTTGGGACAGCGACCACGTGGTCGTGATGGACGACGAACTGATGGCGATCATGCAGGAGATCGTGCGCAACGGCATCGAAGACCGCGTGCACATTGGCCTCGACTACTTCGACGCCTCGATCAACCGTATCGCCGCCTGGACGGTCGGTGCCCGCAACGCCCGCAAAGCGCTGCTTCGCGCCTACCTCGAACCGGTCGAACTGCTCAAGAAGTACGAAATCGACGGCGACAATACCTCCGTCCTCGCCATCACCGAAGAACTCAAGAGCCTGCCGTGGGGCATCGTCTGGGATTACCTCTGCGAGAAGACCGGCAAATACGCCGGCCGCACCTGGCTCGACGAAACCAAAAAGTACGAAGCGGAAGTTACCTCCAAGAGAGCGTAAGCCGCACCATATTCCGATCGAACGAAAGAAGGTACGACTATGACTTACGGCAAAACCACGTGGCTCATCGGCGACGGTTACTGGGATTCCCACTCCAACGGCCTGTTTAACAGCCATGAATCGGTCTGTGTGCTCAATACCTCGGACAAAGATGCCACGATCACGATGACGCTCTATTTCGAAGACCGCGATGAAATGGGCGGCTTCGTCGCCAAATGCGGCGCCAAACGCACCCACCACATCCGCATGGATAAACTCATCTCGCAGGAAGGCAAAGCCGTCCCGCAGGACGTTCCGTACGCGATTCTTGTCGAAAGCGACGTTCCGGTCGTCGTGCAGTACAGCCGCCTGATGTCGTCGCAGCCCGAACTCGGTCTGATGTCGACGATCGCTTACCCGGTGGAATAAGGCAAATGCGCATGTTCGTGCGAAAGGGGGCATGACGGTTGAATACGCATAATCTGGAAAAACTCGACGTGTATAAGCACGGGTCGATCTGGTTCCGCATTTATATGTTCGGCTATCTCTACGGATTTCTGATCGCCTATTCGGTCGTTATGCTCGGTTTCCTCTCCAGTCAGGAGATGTGGCTCGATATCATCCATACGTGGTCGGGCAAAGAAGCGACCTACGCGGGCGTCCATTCGATCTGCTCGGTCATTCTGGTCGCTTCTGCCGTGATCAATGCGGCGTTGATGCCGATGGTCAACAAGTGGGCGTATATCGCAACGGTGACGCATCTTTTGGTGCTGCTGACTCACCGTCCGCTGATCTTTGTGCTCACGAAGATCTTTGTCGGCCCGTTGCCCGAGTCCTTCGGCAGCTATACGAGCTTTCTTCTGCCGATCGCGGTTGTCTTCGTCGTGCCGAACCTTTGGTATTTCTTCCGCCGCCGCGACCTCTTCACAAAGGATATTGTGAAGATCGTCACCGGGCAGGAAAAAGACGAGATCACCAGCGAATTCCGTTAACCATTCGATCCCGCTGTTTTTGCCGGCTTATCCGGCCAAAACAGCGGGATCGTTTTGTCGTGGTGCGGCATAGCATGGTGAGAGGGGAGATGATGCTATGCAATACGAGGGAATTGACGTATCAGTTTATCAGGGCGCGATCGATTGGGCAAGCGTTGCACGAGCCGGGATCCGCTTTGCGATGGTTCGCGCCGGGAGCGGGCAGACTGCCGACAGCCGTGCTGCCGAAAATGCACGCGGTGCGAATGCCAACGGGATCGTTCTCGGGCTCTATTGGTTTTCTTATGCCTATACGGTCGAGATGGCGCGCGCGGAGGCCGAGCGCCTGATTCGGTTTGCCCGCGACTACGACGTGCGGTTTCCGCTGGCGTGGGATTATGAGGAAGCGTCGGTGCGCTATGCCGCGCAGCAGGGGATCACGGTCAGCCGAGAATTGGTCACAGCGATGGCGGAGACCTTTTGCAAAACGGTTTACGCGGCGGGCTATACGCCGATGGTGTACTCCAATTTGAATATGCTGGCAAGTTATGTAGACCTTGCTGCGATTGACGCACCTGTGCGGCTGTGGCTGGCACAGTGGGGCGCGGTGCTGCCGACGAGAGAGCCGATGATCTGGCAGTATTCGTCGACCGGTCGGGTGAACGGGATCGAAGGCGACGTCGACCGCGACCGCGCGTGGGAACTGCCGGCGATGCCTGCGCGCCGCCTGCAAACACTGGCCGATGTTCCGCCGTCGCTGCGGGAAGAAACCGAACAGCTCGTAGAAAGTGGCGCTCTGCGCGGTAGCGGCGCGGGGCTGAATGTGACGGAGGATATGCTGCGGGCGATGATCGTGGCCAAACGCTACACCGATAGCCGTACAGACGGGTAAACCGTCCGTGCGGCGGAAAATTGCGATAGCAAAGAAGAAATTTTTTGAAAAAAGTGCTTGACAAAAACGACTTTGTGGTATATAATATATCTTGCTTGTGTTGCTCACGACGGTGCGGCAACGGGTTAAGATGGCGGCATAGCTCAGTTGGCTAGAGCATTCGGTTCATACCCGACAGGTCGTTGGTTCAAGTCCGACTGCCGCTACCAAATATCTCACGAAGTCTCTCGGGAAGAGCTTTGTGAGATCACATGGCCCGATGGTCAAGCGGTTAAGACACCGCCCTTTCACGGCGGTAACGGGGGTTCGATTCCCCCTCGGGTCACCACAAGGTCTCCCTGAAATATGGGAGACTTTGCAATTTGGAGGCATAGCTCAGCTGGTAGAGCATCCGCCCCACACGCGGGGGGTCACAGGTTCGAGTCCTGTTGTCTCCACCAAAAAGAAACGACAATCTTCGTTCAGAAGATTGTCGTTTCTTTTTGTTCTGTTCTCTTTTCATTTTTCTCTTTTCTCTTTTCGCTAAAACTGTCGTTTCCAGAGAAAAGATAAGAGCGAACAGAGAAGAGAAAAGGTCGCTTTGCTTCGCAAAGCATGGACGGAAAGAGAAACATATGGTATAATACATTTGAGGTGAGGCGAAAGAATGCTCATCGCATCCCTGAATACCGCAAAGGAGAAATACCCATGAAAATTGTGATCGGTGCCGGAAAAACGGCATATGACGGCTGGATCTCCACACAGGAAGCGGAACTGAACCTTCTGAATCCCGCCGATTTTGAACGGCTGTTTGCCGACGAGAAACCGATCGCATTTCTGGCCGAACACGTGTGGGAACATATGACCTTTGAAGACGGATGTCGGGCAGCGGCAAACTGCTTTGCGTATCTGGCCGATGGTGGCTATTTGCGCGTGGCGGTGCCGGACAAAAACTTCCGCAACGAGTGGTATCAGAACATGGTGAAGATTGGCGGAAACGGCGATCCGAACCACCCCTCGTTTACGCATAAGATCGTGTACGATTACAAAACGTTTGTGCAGGTATTTGAAGCCGCCGGGTTTGAAGTCGAGCTTTTAGAATGGTGCGACGAGAACGGGCAGTTCCACTATAAATATTGGAACGAAGCCGACGGCCGGATCGGGCGCTCGCTTCGATTTGACACGCGCAATCATGACGGGCATCTTGGCATGGTCTCGATCATTCTGGATGCAAAAAAAGTCAAGAATCTGGCATATTGAAGGGGGGACGAACCGTGCAGCGACTGATCCGCAATTCTGCCAAAGCCGTGATCATCCGCGATGGAAAACTGGCCGCGATCACCATCAGCGACGGCAGAGAAGAATGGTATATTTTGCCCGGCGGCGGACAGAATGCCGAGGAAACGCTGGAGAAGGCGGTTTGCCGCGAGGTCGCCGAAGAGCTGGGGCTTGCGGTCGCGTGCAAAGAGCTCTTGTTTGTGATCGAGGGCGTGCACGGTGAGGCGTTCCACCGCGTCGATCTGGTCTTTGCCTGCGAGGTTCTTGCCGAACGAACGGGGCAAAAATTGCAATACGACACCGATCAGGTCGGGGTAGCATGGCTCGATCTCGCCACGTTAAATACCCAACCGCTGTATCCTTCAAAATTGCGGCGGCCGATCATGAACTATTACGAAGGCAAACCCTACCAAACCTATCTCGGCAACGAAGAGATCGGCGATCCGGAAGTAACCGAATAAGGCGCTTGTATACTTGTATCAAACGAATTACGGAGGCCATGAAGCATCCATATGAAGACTCCTTACGATATCCGTAAAATTGAAAAGAAATTGGCAACCGTTTCCTATGCCGGGACTGCGCTGGGGCTTTTGGGAGTGGCTGTCAATACGTGGGTCGTCTGTTCGATACCGCCGCTCATCCCGTTTCAAAAGGTGTCGACTTTTTTCTGCCGAGGTGGATTTTTGCTGCTTCCGGCATTGGCAGTACTGTTTTGGTGGTTGTGGGGCAGGGCAATCTTTCCGGTGAGCACAGAGGTTTCTCTTGCGGCCGAGGCCTATTTCTTGTACGAACGCTCCCGCTGCAGCCGGTGGTGGTTGTGGGCGGTGCTTTGGTTGCCGACGTTTCTGGTTGCGATCCTGACCTGCGACAGTTCGATTTCACCGCTATTTTTGGGAATCTCCTCTGTGAGCGCGTTTTTGGCGCTGCAGTGGGGATTTGAATGGTCTGTACTCCGCAAGATCACGCTGCATCCGATCAGCGATTCCGGCATAGAGGATTCGATCGATCTGAAACGGGCAAGACGTTGGTCGATGATCCGCTGGAGTCTGTATTGGCTATTGGCTCTGGGGATCTACATAGGAAGTGTGCTTGTATTCCGCAGCTTTTTGCTCTATTCGCCGCTGCTGATTTTCTTTGCGGCAAATTTTGTACTTCGGTTGGTGACTGCCAATCCCTTTCGGCCGTACACTGTACTGAAACACCGGAGGATCACGCTTCGTCTTTTGCATCTCTTGACGATCGTGGCAGGCGTATTTCTGGGAGTGACGGCACTTTTTGACGGTACCGGTTATAACAGAATGTACATCGGCAGAATGGATTATTCGGTGTTCGAGCACCATAGCACGGCAAGCTGTGACGCTGCGACCGGTGTCTACACCTTGCGGAGTGACCGTGACGAGTTTCGGATCCTGCAGCTGACCGATCTGCACATCGGTGGCAGCGTGACCACAATTCGCCACGACAGACGCGCTTTTGATGCCTGCTACGATCTGATTTCACGGACACAGCCGGATCTCGTCATCATCACCGGCGATCTGGTGTACCCGCTGCCGTACCAAAGCTTCAGCACGAACAATCTCGTGCCGCTGTGGCTGATCGCCGACTTTATGAACAACGTCGGTATTCCGTGGACTTTGGTCTACGGCAACCATGATACAGAGGCGATTGCCAGCTTCGGTGCTGCGGATATGGATATGGTTTTGCGGCAAATCGCGCGCAATGACGATTCTGCGCTGCTCTATGCCGAAGTCCGGCCGCAGATTTACGGGCGCTACAACCAATACCTGCGGATCGAAAATCGCGACGGCACGTTGGAGCGCGTGTGTTTTCTCGTCGATTCCAACGACTATGTGGTTGGCAGTACGGAAATCAATGCCTACGATTCGGTTCACCAAGATCAGATCGACTGGTATTGCCAAACGATTGATCAGCTTGCGCAGGAAGCGGAGCGGAGAGTTCCGTCGTTTGTCTTTCAGCATATTCCATTCCGCGAGTTTGCCGATGCAGCCGCGGCGCTGCAGCGGGGAGATCCGGATGCGGTCTATCTTTTTGGCGAAAATCTGGAAGCCGTCCATTGCCCGGACAAAGACAACGGTTTTTTTGAAGCGATTCTGGAAAAGGGGAGCACGGAAGCGGTATTTGTCGGACACGACCACCGCAATTATATGGGAGTCCGTTATCGCGGTGTGGATCTGGTCTATGCAAAATCGATCGATTTCTTGGCGTATCCCGGGATCTCCGGTAAAACCGAACAACGCGGCGGCAATCTGATTATTCTGGATGGCAATGGCGGCTACAGGATCGAGCAAATTGGATGCGATATTAGACAGTAATTAAGCAGAAGCATTTTGATGGGGAGCAGGATCGCAAACCCTACCCAACCTATCTCGGCAACGAAGAGATCGGCGATCCGGAAGTAACCGAATAAGGCGCTTGCTATCTACGTGAAACTGTGGTACAATTTTTTTGTAAGAAAAGACTGATTTTCAGCAGAATCGGGAGGTTGCGTGCATGTTATTGGATTTCAGAAAACCTTTGAAAACTGTGGATATGCCTCTGCGAAAAACGATGCGTAAGCTCGGTACACTCAAGGTGAATACCGTCGAAACGACGCCTGTCGTGTGGAAAGACAAGCTGTTGCGTTTTGAATGGGTGCGCAATACCTTTTGGGGCGCCGACGGCGGTCTATGTCGTGAAGTGGGCTGCTACCACTTTGTTGATATGGAGACAGAAGAATCCCTGGGTGAGTTTGCCGAGGATCATTCTTTTGGCTGCTGCTACGCCGAAGACGGAAAGATGTACGTTTACGGTCCGCGTGGCGGTGTTGGCGGCAGGGTGATGGATCTGTTCGTTTCCTCCGACTTACAGCAGTGGGAACAATCGACTATACTGACTTTGCCGGATGACGTCAGCATATTCAACACCTCAGTCTGCAAAGGTGACGGAAAATACGTGATGGCGATTGAAGTCGGCGGCGATAATCCGATGGTCGGTGAGCCGTTTACCTGCATTTTTGCCGAGTCGACCGACCTGCTTCATTGGTCGCTGATGGATACCATGGAATGCTCCTATTCCCGCGATCGCTACACGGCTTGCCCGTGCCTGCGTTATGTCGATGGGTTCTACTACATGATCTACCTCGAAGAAATGCCGTGTCACCGCTGGGTTCCGTACATTGTGCGCACGCGTGACTTCCGCGAATATGAGATGGGCATCAACAACCCGGTCATGTGGTTTGATCCGGCCGAGGACAAGAAACTCATTCACCCCGAACGTTTTACCGAAGAAGAAAAGCGGAAGGTCGCCTTGGCCGTCGACTGCAACAACAGCGACGTCGACCTCTGCGACTATCAGGGCAAAACCGTGATCACCTATAGCTGGGGCAACCAGTTTGGCAAAGAATTTTTGGCGCTTGCCGAGTACGACGGCCCGAGCAGCGAATTCCTGCAGTCGTTCTTTGCATAAGCGTTTGAATAGAAGGCGTTAGGAGGAGAGCCGGATGAACGGTAAAAAAGCATTGGGGCTGCTGGCGGGTGTTCCGGCGGCGGTTTTGGGTGTGGCCGCGGTGACGTTCGGCATTGCCTTCTATTCGCCCTATCCCGGGCAGAACAACCCGCATATGCTGCCGCCGGGCGAACAATACGAGCAGGAAAAAGAGCGGATGCACCGCCTGATCGACGAGCTGGATGCCCGTCCGTTTGAGTGGGTGACGACTACCTCGCACGATGGTCTCCGGCTTAGCGGGCGCTACTACCACCAAGCCGACGGCGCACCCGTGGCGATCGGATTCCACGGCTACCGCGGAACGTCGATCCGCGATTTCAGCGGCGGTGCCAATATTTCGTTCGACTACGGCCTGAACGTGCTGCTTGTCGACCAACGCGGACAAGGCAGGAGCGGGGGCCACACGATCGGATTTGGCATCAAAGAGCGCTACGATTGCCTTGATTGGATCGACTACGTCAAAGCTCGGTTCGGCGCCGACGTGCCGATCGTGCTGTACGGTGTTTCCATGGGTGCGGCGACCGTGCTGATGGCAAGCGGTATGGAACTGCCGGAGAACGTCCGCGGGATCGTCGCCGATTCTCCCTACGATTCGCCCGCGGCGATTATCAAAAAAGTCAGCGGCGACCGCCACGTTTCGCCGAAGCTTTCCTATCCGTTTCTGAACCTCGGTGCGCGCGTGTTCGGTCGGCTGCGCCTTCGCGACGGTGATACCGTCGAGGCGGTCCGCCGCAGCCGCGTTCCGATCCTGATCATCCACGGTGCCGACGACCGCTTTGTCCCGTGCGATATGAGCCGTACGATCGCCGCAGCAAACCCCGAAAAAGTACGCCGCCATACGTTCGACGGCGCCGGCCACGGCCTTTCCTATATCGCCGATGCCGATCGCTACAAATCGCTGATTTGCGAATTTCTGGATGAGATCCTTTGAAAAAACGGCCGCAAGGCCGTTTTTTTGCTGAGCCCTCTTTTTATGTGCGGGCAGATATGATATAATACAGAAAAATTTTCCACCGATGCAATAAAACGTGTACCTCGTGCATTAACATAGCGAAAGGAAGGATGCAGACATGTTCATTTGCTTGACGTCAGCATATGAATATGAGACAAAACGGGATGACCGTCAGTTGGATATGCTGATCGCCGCCGTGGGAACGGGCGATCGGGAAGCGCTTGCCGAGCTCTATTCGCTGACACAGGTCGCAGTCTACAGCTTTTGTCTGTCGCTTCTGAAGAATGCGCAGGATGCCGAGGACGCGCTACACGATACTTACCTCGATCTCTTCCGGTCGGCCGAGGGTTACCAAACCAAGGGTAAACCGATGGCGTGGATCATCACCGTGGCGAAAAACCGCTGCCTGATGCGCATCCGTGACCGTCAGAAGACGGCGGAACTCCCGACAGAAGATTGGGATCGCGTATCGGACACCGCAACGGGGACGGATCTGAACGATCGGATCGCGCTTGAGGCCTGCCTGCAAAAGCTGACCGACGAGGAACGCCAGATCGTCGTGCTCCACGCGGTTTCCGGACTCAAGCACCGCGAGATCGCCCGTGTGCTCGAAAAACCGTTGTCAACCGTCCTTTCAAAATACCACCGCGCTATGAAAAAGCTCAAAGCATTCTTGGCAGAAGGAGAGTCCGCATGAAAAAACGCGACGTTGAAAAGCGATTGAAAACGGCGTTTGCAAGCGCCACCCCCAATGTTTTGTCTGCAGTTCTCTCCGATTGTGCAAGCGAGAAAGGAACTGTGATGAAAATGACGAAGACTTCAAAGAATCCAGCCTGGGTCCGCAGAGCTGCGGCCATGGCAGCAGCCCTCGTTTTGATCGTCGGCGGTGCGTTCGGCTTTTCCGCCTACCGTGCCACTCATGCCGTCGCTTCGGTGATCTCCCTCGACGTCAACCCGAGCCTGGAGATCAAAGTCAACAAGCATGAAAAAGTTTTGGATGTGATCGCGCTGAACGAAGAGGCGCAGATCGTGATCGGTTCGATGGACTTCCGCGACAGCTCGCTGGAGGTCACGATCAACGCCTTGATCGGCTCGATGCTCCGTAACGGCTATCTGGACGATTTGGCAAACTCGATCCTTGTGACCGTCGATAACGACGATGCCGCCAAAGGCGAAGCGCTCCGCCGCCGCCTTGCCGATGAGATTGCCGCCGCGTTGCAGACCAGCGCCTTCAGCGGTGCGGTCGTCAGCCAAACAATCGGTGCCGATGCCGCTTTGGATGATCTCGCCGCGCAAAACGGGATCTCGAAAGGAAAAGCGCAGTTGATCCAGCAACTTGTTGCCCAAAATACACTCTATTCGTTCGAAGAACTGGCCGTACTCTCGGTCAACGAATTGAACCTGCTGCTGACGGCCAACAACACGCCGCTCGAAAACGGCGAAGTCACCGGAATAGCCAGCGAAAAATCCTATATCGGCACCGAAAAGGCGTTGGACGCCGCACTTGCGCACGCAAACGTCTTGCCAGCCGATGTACGGCACTCGTGGGTGGAACTCGATTTCGACGACGGAAAGATCGTCTACGAAGTGGAATTTTACGTCAATGGCATCGAATATGAATACGAAATCGGTGCGGTCGACGGCACGATCGTCAAAGCCGAGCTGGACGAACACCGACAGGTGGCAGCCCCTGTCGAGCCGATCGGCGCCGCTGCTGCCAAAACGGCAGCCCTGACCCACGCCGGTGTGGATGCGGCAAATGCCCGCTTTGAAAAAGTCGAACTCGACGAAGATGACGGTGTTGCCTACTATGAGGTGGAGTTCATTGCCGATCGTGTGAAGTACGACTATATCATTGCCGCCGTCGATGCAACCGTTTTGCGTTATAAGTGCGAACCGATCGTTTTGGCACCTGCCGACACGGCGGATGCCGCGATCATCGGCCCGGAACGCGCCAAAGAGATCGCGCTTGCTTATGCCGGTGTTTCGGCGGCAGATGCGCAGTTTGAAAAAGCGGAGCTTGACCGCGACGACGGCGTTCTCTCCTACGAACTGGAGTTTTACGCCAACGGTGTCGAATATGAGGCCGATATCAACGTGCTGACCGGCGCGATCATCGACTTTGTGCGCGACGATAAAAATGCCCAGCGTCCGGCGCAGACGACGCCTGCCGTGACCACGAGCCCCGTAACCGAGCCGCCGATCACAACTACGCAGCCCGCAACGACCTTTGTGCCCCAAACGACACCCGCCACAACGACGCAGGGACAGATCAGCGCCGAACAGGCAAAATCGATCGCACTCGAACGCGCCGGCGTTTCGGCGGCAGATGCGCGGTTTGAAAAGGTTGAGCTCGATTACGACGACGGCCGTGCGCACTACGAGATCGAATTCTCCGTCGGCAACGTGGAATACGAGGCCGATGTCGATGCCGTGACCGGTGCGATCATCGAGTTTGAACGCGATATCGACGACTAAACCGAGAAATCCTCTGTGATAAACCTCCTTTGAAGAAAGCCCCTTCGGCGAAATCCAATCGGATTTCGCCGAAGGGGCTTCAAGGACTGTTTTGCAATCCGTCAAAGTTACAAACTTACTCACCACATAAGGTATGTGTTGGTGATTGGATCATTGACCGTCGAGAGCAACCAAACGGTTATTCTCGGCGGTGCTTTTATGCATATTCAAAATAGGGTTTCGTTCTGTTACAAGAGAAATCGTAATAACATTGTCTTGCGTTGATAAACTGGTAAGCCATCATCAATAGCGGACGGATTTCGGGATTGCTCCACTTATGGTAGACCTTGATGATACTGTCATCCAACGTTAAGCTATCTTCATTCAAAAGACCGTATTTTATGAGTAACGGTTCAATTTCGAGAAATTTTTCCGTTGTAATCCCAATTTTCTTAGCAATCATATCCGCCGTGTACTGACTGCTTTCCGTGGTGCTTTGCGTGAACAGAATTGTCCGCATTCCATCTTCAGAAGCAAGCAAAGAGAAAAACTCGCCAAAGTTCTTCTCGGCTAATATTTTTCTGGATATCTCCGGAGTATCACGGACAGCACAGAAGAATGGGAAATTTTCCACAAGTGACAAATACGTTGTTCCTTTATCGTTGATAATTTGCGACGTTATTTGCGGATTGCCGCGATTCTTCTCAATAACATCCTCTAAAGGCCATCGGCGCTCATTTTCGAAATGTGCGCACTGCAAAGTCCATATAGTTTCAAATAAAAAATTGAAAAAATCCAATTTATCTTCTTTGCAATAGGTCTTTTGAAGACAAAATTTAAACAAAACATCAAGGATGTCATCTTTGGAATAATCGGATATCTTTTTTTCTACACCAAATAAGGCATCAATAGATACACCCAAAACCTTAGAGATGATCGGCAGTAAATATGTGTCGGGAACTCCGCCATTTTCCCATTTGGATACAGCTTGACCGGAAACGCCCACCAATTCTCCAAGTTGTTCTTGCGTATATCCTTTTAACTTTCTGTATTTTGCGATTTTTTCTCCAATTTTGAGTTCCATAAAAGCCTCCTTACCTTCAGTACCACCGGTGTAACCTTATTATATCACAAAATGCGGTTTGATGAAATAGAGGCGATATTGCGTTTCACAACTGCGAGTTGGATTTTGCTTTTTGTATACCAAAACGACACATGCAAAAGGACAGAGACGAAAATCTCTGTCCTTTTTAGCGTTTCAGAATATTTACCACTCAACCGTAACTTCCACGCCGTCGGGCGAGGAGGCAAACGTCAGCAGTGCGGTGTTGCCGATCGGTTCAAACTCGACCTCGCACGCGATCACTTCACTGCTGACGGCGGCCGAAGCGGAAAGTGCGGCGAGGTTGATGCCGTCGGGCAGGCGGATACGCACGGCGGCGGTCATCTCCGACGGGCCGGTGAGCGTGAATTGCAGTGCGTGCTCGGCGGACACCTCGGCAGAAACGCGGCCGGATGCCGCCAAAATACCGCAGGAATCATCGTCGAGCGAGCGCAGCAGACGCACCGTGCCGGGCGCAAAGCTCGGATCGGTGACGACGGAGAGGGCGTGGTCGAAAAGATCGACGTAGCGCCCCTCGAGGGTACAGGGCGCATCGATACCGGTCTCCTCCAACACCGAAACGACCGTGTACGGCCCACGGCGCAGAACGAGCGCGTTTGCCGGTGCTTTGGTGCAACCGGCAGATGCGAGCAGGGAAGCAAATTGCGCGAGGTATTCGTCGCATATCGCGCTTTCCCGCGCAATCGCGGCCGGATGCCGGTGGAAAACTCCGACAAAGCCGTTCTCCACGGCGTAAACGCCGTCGTCTGGCGTACGGCCGAGGCCGAGCGCGGCAAAGAGGTGCTCGGTGGGAGTTTGGTAGTCCGCGCCGCCTTGGTTCCACCATGCGCGGATCTTGTGGAAACAGTCGGAACCGTCGCCGACGACGAGCAGTCTGCCGCCGCCGCGCACCCATTGTGCGAGAGCGTTGTGCATATCGGGCGAGTCCGGTTTCATAAATTCGTAGGAAAGCACGATCGTGCGGTAGTCGTCAAGGTAATTTGCGTAACGCCGCACGTTGTCGAGCTGCAGCGGCCGCACGCAGAAGCCCTGCTTCAAAAGCGGCATGGCCAGCCCGTAGAAGGCGCTCCAGCGCGTCGAGAACGATTCCTCGCGTTCCGGGTCGCCGACCGGGTAAATGCGCTGGTACATGCACGAATCCGCCAACATAACGCCGACTTCCGCTGCCTCCGTGAGCCACTCACTCGGCTGCCCGCGCATATCGCGCAGTGTGTGCGTGACGGTCAGGAGATTCGTTTTGTATTCCGGCGGGATCTTTTCGCGCGTGCTGCCATCTTCACTCGGATAGGTGCCGCGCATGATACGGTGCGGCCACGGCGCGATCTCGTAGCTGTCGACTTCCGGGTGGAAGAGCGAAGCGACGACCGTGCGGTAGTAGTTGTCGCGGTAATCGCGCCAAGTGTGTTCCGGGTCGTCCTCGATCGGGTCGGCCAGATACCACATCTTCCGCCCCGTACCGCGCACGAGCTCCTGCATGACACCGTATTCCAAAAACGCAGTCTCAAAGGTGCGCTCTTTTTCCAATCCGCGGTAGCAGTTTTTGACGCGTGCCGTGCCTGTCCAGATCTGCGCGATGTAGCCGTCGATCGTCGGCAGGTCGATCAGCGCCGATTCCGGGCTGACGATCTTCCATTGCGAATAGTTGACGAGCGAATGCGTCGGCACATAGAAGCGGAGCAGACGGCCGTATTTGACGAGTGCGTACTCTTTCAACTCGGAGCAGAGACGGTCGAGCGTGCGCGTATAGAGGTAGCGCTTGAGCTGCGAGGCGCGGTATTGTCCTTCGGCCGATGCCTGCGGATCCTGCCAAGGCTCCTTGTAGTAGATCTGCCATTCGCGCTTGAATGCCTCGGAGTAACCCGCGTGCACCCAAAACTCCGGCTCTTCCAGATGGATCGCTTCCACGCCGGCATCGACGGCTTTTTTCAGATTCTCCGTCAGATACCGCGCAAACGAGACCGACGGCACCATGTACGGCACGTCAACACCGTGGTTGATCTCCTTGCCGTTGTGGTCGACCTGTCCCTCGTCGTGGTGGTCGATTCCGTCAAACTTGCCGTAGAGATAATCCTGATATTCGCCCCACGAAACGCCGGTCATCAGATGGATGCCGTAGCCGTGGGCTTTCCATTGGGCAATGCGCTGTTCCAGATCGTGGAAACCGTACACCATCACAAAATCGCATTGCAGGTCGTAATCCGCACCGTAACACACGGATTCCTGCATGCCGGTGCGTTCTTCGCTTCGGTCGTATTGCAGCATCGTCAACACCTCGTTTTTCGGTTTGTGCCTGTATTGTATCATGTTGGAGAAGCAAAATCAAGTATGAAACGTGCCAAAAGATTTTGTTTCACTCATTCCGTCCAACACACACGGTAGCGGATGGGCAAGCAGTTAATGGCGTAATCGTTCGGATCTGCCGCGACTGATAAGCTGTTTTCGTATTCGCCGTAATAAACAAGCCCTGTGCAATCGTATATGGCAACGGTGAATCCGCAAAGTTCCAATGTGCCGTATGTTTTTTCGGCAGTTCTGTCCACAATCGCGAGCTTTTTGCCGTCAAAAGCCATAGCGGTTGCGACGCCCTTTTGGATTGTGTGATCGTTTATCTCTTGTTTTCGTGAAACGGTGAAGGCGAGTCTGCACAAGCCGTCTTCTTGCTTTTCAATAACGGAGAGGTAGTCCCAACCGCTCAAAACAATGCAGTTGTCGTATTCGTAAAAGGTGAATTGCTGTGCTTCGGTGATCGGCAGCTTTTGACGCTTGGTCATCGAGTCGATTTCGACGACCGTGAGATAGGTGACACCTCGTTCTCGTGTGAATATCAAAAGGTCATGTTCATCGTTGCTTAAGGTTAAGTAAATAACCTCCGCATGTTGCTCGAGCGGGAATACCATTGCAAGGCTCTCTTGCTCTACGCCGGTTTCATAGCCCGGATAAAAGTATGTCGCATTGCCCTTTGTATTTTTGGAATTGCGGACATTTTTGTAAGTGAAAGAATAGATGCCGTATCCTCCGGGAATCAGGCTTGTATCAATGTATTTTGTTACCTCGCCGTCTTTTAGATCATACTTGTTTCCAATCGAGAAAAACACCCGATCGCCGGTATAAGCCGATCTGACGTTGAAATAGAAGTCCACGGCGTGCCCGGATGAGCCGACGCCGATACACTCGCCGCGGGAATCCTTTGTAACACTGATTTCCAGCGGAGGAAGATCTTCGGGGATCGGGATGCGGAAGAACGCGTTGAATTTGTCCCATACCGCACGCTCATTGATATAATCGTCAGAACGGAGTCGATCGTAATCGTTGCCGTTCCATACCGTTCCCGGCAGATCTATGGCGACCCGAACCGGATAATATGTGTAGTACTCCTGCAGGCGAATCAACTGCTTTCCTTGCATGCCCGGTGCGGTTGCGTCGAAAAGCTCGCGGTACGCTTTTTGAAGCCCAATACTCTCCTCTGCAGGGGTACTGGTATCAACCCCGAATCGGAAATCACAATCGAGCTCCACTGCGTGATAGTTTCGCTCGTCGGTTTGGTATAACTTGTCGTAATGAAATTCATAATCAGTCATGATCGTGGGCGTATCGCCTATGGTATAGGCGGTGTCCCAAAACAAATGCTCATCAAAATGTGCTTCTGTCCATACTGTGACACCTTTTGCATAGGATTTATCACCGTATAGGATGTTTTCCCGAATTGTTACGTTTGCTTTTTCCGCGCTGACAGCTCCGCTTAGAATACAGAACGAAGTGACAGATAAAAGTGCAAGTGCAAGAACGGCAACAACGATTTTTTTCATACGCGCTCCTCCCCGGATATCTCGTCAAGCGCACGGCTCACGCGGTCGGAACGGTAATGGTAGGTCTCTTTGATGTAATTCATCAGCGTTTGCCCACGCTCATCCAATTCGGCGGTCGTTGTGTCGCCGATGATCTGGCCCCGGCGGATCAAAACAGCGCGGCCGATAAAATCGGATACCTCTTCAATCAAGTGTGTGGAAAGGATCACGGTCTCGTGCGGTTCTAAAATTCCGAGCAAAACCTTGTAAAAATCCTCGCGGTTGAATACGTCATTTCCTGCAAATGGTTCATCCATGAGGATATAATCCGCCCCTTGGCAAAGCGCAAGAATCACCTCAAATTGGTTTTTCTGTCCCATCGAAAAATGCTTCAGCGCTTTGTGCATGGGCAGGGCAAAGAACTCCATCAGTCCCCGGAAACGCTGATCCGAAAATGCCGGGAAATGCTCTTTGTAGAAATCTCTGTGCGCTTTGGGGGTGAGGTTGGGGAAGAAGGAGTGCTCACTCGTGGCAAACGAGAGGCGGGCAATGTTTTTGGTGTTGACGGGCATTCCGTCAAGTGTGATCTCTCCGAGATAGCTGTGAAAACCGAGAATGGATTTCATCAAGGTTGTTTTACCGGCACCGTTTTCGCCAAAGAGTCCGATGATCTCACCGCGCGGGAACGTGATGCTAATATCCTTCAGAGCGGTTTTTCCGGCATACGCTTTTGTCAGGTTTTTGATCTCAAGCATTCGTGCTACCTCCATAACTCGCGCAATGCCGCATATGGCAGACAAGCCTTTGGCGTTGCGAGAAAGTAGATGATAAAGTAAAACAAAATTGCGGCAATTGCCACGCCGATTGTGGCAAGGACAGCCAAGCAAGGAAGGGTAAGCGCACGGCGGTGGAGTTCACTTTTTCGGGGAAGCCGCTTCATTAGATAGATGCTCATACTGCCCTGCCGAAAGTACGCGTAATGATAAACGATATAGCCAAGGAGAATGCACATGGTCAGGAAGAATCCCGAAAAATAGATACTGAACAAATGGTGGAACGGAACAATAATTGCCCCGTCTATAAGCATCTTTTTTTCGCCGACCACCGTGAACAACCGATTTCGCGCATCGATATATTGATCCAAAAATGCGAAGAAGCTGACAGCAACCGAGGAAATGTTGCCGATCAAGAATACGCGCCATTCTTGTGCCAAATCCATGCCGGGAGGAGAATTGCGCCGAAGAAATTCACGCATCTTCAGCCACCTCCTCGTCTTTTTGGATGAGACAGTAAATAACGTCGCCGACGACCATGCAGACAATGATCGCGCTCGTGATCACGTGAAAGCGTTGGCCGATACTCTGGTCAAAAGATAGAATCATGTAGATACCAAACGCGATCACGGTTGTCGAGAATTTGTGTCTGCGCTGCCTGTAAGGAAATTCAGCAACAGCCAATCCATAGGCGATCATGAACAAACCATTTCGGATCCATAAGCCGATGTCCTCAAGGGGAAGCAAGCTGTGCAGGAAATTATTTCTGTAAAAGGCGAGGGCGATCGTCTGGTTGCTGATGCATTCTACCGGTGCGTTTGCGAGGTAATATTGCGAAAGCCCAAAAACCACAGTGAGCTGAACTGCCATCAAGATGAGATAGGCGAGCGAGTTGTATGTTGCTTGATGAAAGAAGATTGCGCGTTCGCTGACAGATAGCCTGCGCAGTGTGTAGCTTGTATTGGATTTGAACATACATCCCGGCAGACAGAGTACGACCGTGAGCAAAGCAAGCGCAATTCTGAAATAAACGTTGGTTGCTGCCATCATGAATATTCGCTCCAAAGAAGCCATCCCGAAACCGGTTGCTTCGTACGTCTCTAACGCACCCCGAAATTCGAAGTGGAAACTTGCAAATTCAACGGCACACATGGCCAGCGATATGAAGAAGACTTTAAAAAAAGAGCTTCGCGCAAAAAGACCAAAAACAGATAAATGTTTCTTCAAAGTAATCACCTCATTCCCAGTAGGATGCAATCAACGCTAATGCTTCTTCCTTGTCAAGCCCCATTTGCTTCAATGAGCAGATGACCGCGGTTGCATCATTTTTGAGCAACTGTTTTCGGACGGAAGCGATAGCCGTTTCGTCGAAGATCATATAGCTTTTTGCTCCCGAATGCGATTCCATCAAACCATCTTCTTCCAGCATCCTGTAAGCCTTTTGGATGGTATTGGGATTTACGCCGAGCAAGGCAGAAAGCACTCTGCGTGAGGGTACTTCGTCACCGCTGATGATCGTACCGGATACGATTCCGCGCTTTATGTGCTTGACAATTTGCAGGTAGATCGGCACACCTTCCTGTGCGATAAAAGAGTCGAAGGAAATCATTGCTTATTATCCTTTCACAATGACAAACTGTATTACTTGAGTAATACGGACAACTGTATTATATAACTGATACGGTTGCTTGTCAAGTCCTTCCAAAAAAATCTCTCTCTATACATAGTTTTCATACTCCGAGAACAGCGCCTAAAAACAAAACAGCCAAGTCGAAAGACTTGGCTGTTTACGAAAATGCGGGGAGATCATGTAACTTTGGAAGCCTGTGCTTAACCGCCGGGACGGTAGCCTTCCTCGCAAGCGATCGCAACGCCGTTTGCGTCAAAGGTGATCAGCAGCAAAACTTCCGATGAAGATCCTAAAAAAGATTTTTGCGATTCTATGATCGTGTATCCGCATTGGCAATTGCGATACAAACCGTCGCTGCTTACAGGCATGCCGGTATAATCAAAAACACCGTATTCGCTGATGATTTCCGCAGAAGTCTTCCCGATATAATCGTCGGGAACGTAATCCGCCGTACATCCGGCGAGGAATAAGAGCAAAAATGCGGCCGTCAAGATTCCGAAAAGATATCTTTTCATGTGGATATGCCTCCGTTCTGAAGAAATATAGGTCAAACGTATCAATTTTTACTTCATATTCCCTTTAGAGGTTCTGCAGGATGCGATCAACATCGCACGAAGCGAAGTGCATTTGGAGGAAAGGGCCTTGAATGATTGATCATCGATATATTTTGTCCTGTGCAAAAGCTCAAGCCAATAACCTGTTTCGCTTGCTTCTTTTAAAGCAATCTCAAGCTTGGAAATAAAATCCTTTTTTCCTTGAGCATACTGTGCTTCGTGGATGTTAGCACCGATACTTGTACCGCTTCTGCCGATTTGATTGGATATGACAGACTCTTTGACGGATTTTAGATGCTTGACCAATTCAATAATATCTACGGAAAATTCCAAGGAGAGATTTTTGAGTTTCGATTCTGACATAATATGCACCTCTTTATTTATAATACCACAAATCTTGGTTGCTTGCAATATTGTGATAAGTGATGCAGCTTTGCTATGATAAGTGATGCGATGCGTTCTGCTCACACGCCGAAGGCGTGCATCACAGGCGAAGCCTGCATCACGCACAACGTGTGCATCGTGTTCCGCAAGGAACGCATCACTCAAAAAAGTCACTTTTGTCGGTAGACAAAAGTGACTTTTTTGTTGGTGGACCCGAAGGGGATCGAACCCTCGACCTCCGCGTTGCGAACGCGGCGCTCTCCCAGCTGAGCTACGAGCCCATATGAAATTATTGTGTTCTCGCGAACACTTATATATTATACCATGTTTCGGGAATTTGTCAAGGCTTTTTTGCGATTTTTTTCGGGCAAATTTGTGCCTGAAAAAACTGCCCTTCCGGTTTCGCGGAAGGGCAGCCGGTTTTATGATCGGTAGGTGTCACGGTCGATGCCGGCCAAGCGGAGCATCCAGTCGGCGCAGTCGTTGACCCAGCTTGCGATCGTGCGCGGCGGCGGATCGCCTTGGTCGAACGCGGTCAGCCAGTTGACGAGTGCGAGTCCGTGGCGGCCTTCGGGGTAGATATGCAGCTCGAAGGGGATCTTGTGGGCGTTCAGCGCTGAGGCGGCCAGAAGTGCGTTCTCCACGGGAACGGCCTGATCGGCCACCGTATGCCAGATAAAAGCCGGCGGCGTATCGGCGGTGACGTTTTCTTCAAAGCTCAAATACCGGCGCATCTCCGGCGAATCCTGCTCGCCGAGCAGATTCTTCATCGTGCCGTCGTGCGTGTGCTCGCCGCCGGACAACACGCCGTAGCAGGGCACGACGCCGTTGGGGCGCAACGTTTCGCGGTCGCAACCCAGCATTTCGGCATACTGCGGTTCGTGCCAATGCGTCGCATAGCTGCCGACGAGATGGCCGCCGGCGGAAAAGCCCATGACGGAGATGTGTTCCGGATCGATCGAATACCGCTCTGCGTTTGTCCGCACGAATGCGACGGCTGCGGCCAACTCCGTCAGCTGGGCCGGATACCGTACCGGTGCGGTGTGGTATCGGAGCACGAAGCATTGGATGCCCTGGGCCAAAAACGCCAGCGCGATCGGCTCGCCTTCCCGTCCGGCGATGCCGCCGTAACCGCCGCCGGGGCAGATGATCACGGCCGGAAAGCGGCGCGGTCTGAGCTCGGTCAGCGTGTCGCGGCAGTAGGTTGTGAGCGGTGTGGGAGAGGGCAGGGAAGAGAGCGCGGGGAAGATATCCTGCAGGAAGATCTGTTCGGCGATCACAAAAATCCCTCACTTTACTTATTCGTCGCGCAGGTTACGCGATTTCATCTGTTGGTCGCGCTCGCGTTCGGCGTCGCGTTGGGCTTCGCTGGCGCGCTTGTCGTAGAGCTTTTTGCCCTTGCAAAGCCCGACCTCGACCTTAATTTTCGAATTCTTCAGGTAAAATTTCAGCGGGATCAGCGTCAGACCGTCCTGCTGCACCGATGCAGCCAAACGGCGGATCTCGCGCTTGTGCATCAGCAGACGGCGGTCGCGGCGGGGATCGCGGTTGAAGATGTTGCCCTTTTCATACGGGCTGATGTGGACCCCGCGGGCGAAAAGCTCGCCGTTTTTGACCGAGCAGAAACTGTCCTTCAGGTTGACGCCGCCGTTGCGGATCGATTTGACTTCCGTTCCGACCAGCTCGATCCCGGCTTCCATCTGTTCGAGCACGAAGTAGTCGTGCCACGCTTTTTTGTTTTGTGCAATGATCTTAATTCCGTCGGCCATGCTTTTTTACCTCGCTTTTGTCATACTTATATGATACAACGAAACGCCCGTTTGGTCAAGCACTTTTTGGCGGAACACGCTTCAACGGGACTGAATGCGGGCAAAATAGGCGGCATTTTGCAGCGCGGCAGGATCGTCGGGAGCAAAAGAGAGTGCACGCTCATTCCATTGAGCGGCGCGTTCCAATTCGCCCAAGCGGTCAAAACACACCGTTAGCTGCAGGCAGGGGTACAGCGTGTGCAGCACGGGACTGTCGAAGGTCTCGGGCGCACAGTCCTCGCGCAAGGCCGCCTCAAACCAGTCTGCGGCAGCGCGGTAAAGTCCGCGGGCGAAAAAGCGCTCGCCGATCGCATAACAGGTGACGGCCGAGGGACAACCGTTTTCTCCTGCGGCAAGCAGCCAGCGGAGCGCACCGATCGGGTCGGCGGCACGATCGCGGCAGGCCGCCAACCCGCGGTAGAGCGCACCGCGGTCGGGCGAAGTGACGGGCATCTCGGCCAAAAGCGCGGAAAAAATTGGCTCGGCTTCGCTGAATCTTCCGTTGTCACAGAGTTCGCGCGCGTAGTAAAACTTCTCCCGCACCGATAGCTGCTGGCCGTTGTCCAACAGTTTTTCGTAGATCCGCAGATTTCTGCCGGGTATTCCTGCCTTGGTCTTCTTATGCTCGATCGGTGCGTCGAGGGATGCGATCTTCCCAAATGGCACGATCACCTCATGTACCGCGCCGATCCATTTTGCCTGTCCGCACCTCCGCACGATCCGTTCCCGCACGGTTGCGGCTGTTGGCCGGCCGTCGGCGGAAAACGCGAGGCGATAGGGGAGCATCAACGTATCAGTACCGTCAAAATCACGCGCTTTTGCCGCCGAGATCGCTGCCGCACTCGCTTCCGGGACGACGTCGTCTGCGTCCAGCCACATCAAGTAGTCGCTGTGCGCCAAAGAAAACGCGAAGTTCCGTGCGGCGGAAAAATCGTCGATCCACGCAAATTCCTCTACGATTGCGCCGTTTGCGGCGGCAATCGCGGCCGTTTCGTCGGCCGAGCCCGTGTCAACGACAATCAGCTCGTCGGTAAACGGTGCGGCGCTTCGGAGCACGCGTGCGATGGTTTCTGCTTCATCCTTTGCGATCAAACAAACGGATAGTGTTTTCAATGCTTCCTCCCGAGTCCGCGGTAACGCCTGTCGGCGCTGCGGCATATTTTGTAAATGAGCACGGTCGGAAAAGACTGTGCCGATTCCATGATATGAGATGGTGATCAAATTGTCGAATGGTTTTGCGAGATCCAACAGCTATTACGATGCGTGCCGGCGCAACGTTTCGTTTGGTGAAAACACGCAGAATGTTTGCGCGGAAATGCCGTTGGCGGAGTTTGTTGTCGGCAACAACGGATGCGGCTGCCGCGGCGGTCATACGCCGTGCGCACCCTGTGTTCCTCCGAGCCAGCCGTGTGTGCCCTGTGTTCCGCCGAGCTCACCGCCGAGCTCGTCTCCGTGCATGCCGTCTCCGTGTGTGCCGCCGCCCTGTCCGCCGCCTGTGATCCCGGGCTGTGTGACCTGTCCGACCGGCCCGACCGGCCCTGCCGGGCCGCAGGGACCGCAAGGGGTTCAGGGGCCGCAAGGCCCGCAGGGGATCCAGGGACCGCAAGGTGCGGCCGGTGCAAGAGGGCCGCAGGGTGAAGTCGGTCCGCAAGGCCCGCAGGGCGCTGCCGGTGCGACCGGTGCGGCCGGCCCTGCCGGTGCAGTTGGCCCGACAGGCCCCGCCGGTGCAGTCGGCCCGACCGGTGCGACCGGTGCTACGGGGGCTACGGGTGCGACCGGCGCTGCGGGTCCTGCCGGCCCTGCGGGTGCTGTCGGTCCTGCCGGTGCCGTTGGTGCAGCCGGTGCGACCGGTGCGACCGGTCCGACTGGTGCCACGGGTGCGGCCGGTCCGGTCGGTGCTACGGGCGCAACCGGCGCGACTGGTGCGGCCGGTCCGGTCGGTGCTACGGGTGCAACCGGCGCGACTGGTGCGACCGGTCCCGAAGGTGCCGTTGGTCCTGTCGGCCCTGCCGGTGCCGTCGGCCCGATCGGTGCAACCGGTGCGACCGGCGCTACGGGTGCGACCGGCGCTACCGGTGCGACTGGCGCGGATGCGGTGATCACGCCGGCGCCGGCGGTAGCCGACTTGGCGACGACGGCCACGCTGGAGGATGCGATTGCTACGCTGAATACGCTGCTGGCATCTCTTCGTTCCGCCGGCTTCCTCGCGGAATAAAAAAAATGCCCGAAACCATTGTGGTTTCGGGCATTTTTATGTGGGTTACATGCAATATTCTTCGTAGCGGGTGATGACCTGTGCGGGCGTGGCAAACCCGGTCACGCCGATCTGCTGGATCGTGATCGACGAGATGATGTTTGCGAGGTCGGCCGCATCGCGCGGAGAAGCACCGAGCGCAAGCGCAAGCACGATGCCGGAAGCCGAGGCATCGCCGGCGCCGCAGATGTCAAACGGGCCAGGAACGTCGACGGCCGGGGAATTGTAGACGCCTTCGGCGTCGAAGACCATGCTGCCGTGCTTGCCGCGGGTGACAAACACCGGGCGGTTATTTTTGGCGTAGAGCTTGCTGCCGCAGTCGAGCACCATGTCGCCGTCGGGCTCGCCTTCAAAGTTCGTGTCGATCGATTTGACGACCTCGAAGTTGTTGCACTTGACAACGACGTCGGAGAACAGATGGATGAAGGCGCGGGAGTCGGCGTAGATAACGAGCTCAGGCTTTTCGGCGGCGAGGGCGATCACCGCTTCGCGCACGGCCGTGTTGATCACGCCGCAATCGGGCTCGATAAACTGGTCGAGTACGAGGAGTGCGTCGGATTCCGCCGCGCAGACGAGCATGTTGGCGATGATCTTCGCTTCGATGTCCTTGTCCATCGGCTTGAAATTCTTGAAGTCGAGGCGGTTGAGCTCGGTGTAGTTGCCGGGCGTGCCGTACATCGGCTTGGTGTAGGTCGAGGTGCAGCGGTTGGGATCGCGAACCATCATCGAGGTATCCGCGCCGATCGATTCCAACGCGCGCAAGAGCTCGTAGCCTTCGCCGTCGTCACCGACGATACCGACGCACTTGACCTGAGCAGTCAGACCGCGCAGGTTGCTGGCGACGTTGCCGGCGCCACCGGGATACAGGCCCTTGCCGATGACCTGATAGGCGGTCTTGCCGGTTTCAAGGGAGGGTTCGTCGAGAGCGGGATCGATGTAGAGATATTTGTCCAGGCAGAAGTCGCCGACGACCGTAACCTTGGCGCCGGACGCACGAGCCATCAGATCTTTTACGGTTTGCAGTGTCATAGTAAATTCCTCCTACGATCGTAGCCTTACTTGCCGAGAATGTAGCTGACAACGCGTTCGGCGCATTCGAAGTCGGGGATGACCGCACCGGCACCGGCCTTGACCAGACGGTCACGCTTCCAGGTATCGATACCGAACTTGCGCGATTCGTCGGTGGCGACGGCGATCGGGTAGCCGCCGAGGTTGGAAACGAGCTCGATCTCAACAAAGCCGTCGCCGAAGCTCAAAAGCTCGGTGCCGTCGAGACCGTTTTCGGCGAGCAGACGCTTGATGACCAGTTCTTTGGTGCAGGAGGTCAGGTGTTCGTCGAGTGCGCCGTAGATGTTACCGTCAAAATACTGGTCGAGTCCCAGGAGAGCAGCTTCTTCGCGCACCTGCGGCTGGTCGGTACCGGAGGCGAGGTAGAGGGTGACGCCTTCGCGCTTCAAGGCCTCCAGCAGCGGAACGCTGCCGCGGACAAGGAGCGTTTCGCGGTCGATCGTGCCATTGGCGAGACCTTCGCGGCGATCCTTGATCTTTTCCATCAGGCGGCGGAGGTATTCATTTTTGTAATCCAGCGGATCGAGCGGCGTGCCGCCGCGCTTCTTCACTTCATCGGCCAGCGCCATGCACTGGTAGATCGTCTGCTTGCCCGTGAGCATATCGACGAATTCGGTGACGCAGGCTTTGATCGCTTCAGGATCTTCGTCTTTGCCCATCGGGGTATTGGTCACTTCTTCGCAGAAGTAGGGGATCATGATCTGCTGCCAGCCTTCGCGGATCAGCGAGAGCGTACCGTCGAAGTCAAAGAGGGCAAATTTGAATTCTCTGCCGGGGACGGGCGGGAAGATCACTTCCATGCCCCACGCATCGATTAGAGCGGCGCGCAACGACGAAACGATCGCGTGGGCGGCGGCATTCTGCAGATCAGCGACCTTGACCGGGCAGACTTCGGCGGTGATCAGCGAAACGTCGCAGAGCGGGAGAAGTTCGCTTTCGGGGTCGGTGACGAAGCCGATGACGGACATGCCGATCGATTTGGCGTAGGCAGCGGCTTTGACCATGCAGTCGCATTTGCTGCCGGCGAAGCAGACGAGAACGTCACCGCGCTTGGCAAAGGTCGCGAGCGAATCGGCGGCGTTTTTGGCAAAGTAGGTGGCCTTCACACCGGTACGGCCGAGAACGGCGCAGCCCTCTCTGAGCGACTGGGCAAACGCGTCGGCGGTGTGAGCGGAACCGGCAGAGTAGACCGCATGTTCGGCCATATGGGCGTCGAAGATCAGTTCGGCAGCTTTGTTGAGAGCAGCCTTGTCGAGGGCGGCGACTGCGGCGGTCAGACCGTCAAGATAGCCGTGAATATTGGCGGTGAAATCCATAGAGAAATCTCCTTACTGTTGAAAAAATCAATAAATTTTCTGCGAGGGAGGGTTGGACGGCGCAAACGCCGACCGCTTGCAGATATTATACCATATCAGAGGAAAGATTGCTACGGTCTGGGAAAATATTTTATGGGATATCTTGCATTTTGACGGGTAAATGTGTATAATCATAGTGACCCTTTGTATCCTTACGACAAAACACAATCGGAGGTAAGCAAGTTATGGACAATCAAATGATACAAGGCATCCACCGCTCCCTCAGTGAAAAAATCCGCACAGCATTTATCTGCGCTGAAAATCTTGTTTGGCGTCCGGCCGATCACGTCGGCGAGGCGCGTTATGAAATGAAAGGCGACTGGCAACCGCTGACGTCGGCCACGGGTATCCCCGCCGGCACGATCTTTATCAAAGGCTCGGTCACCATTCCCGCCGACCTCAAAACCGAAGGCGACTATGTCGACTACCTCTGCGTCAATATCCCGCGCAGAGAAGGTCAGGTCCTCGTCAACGGCGAACACTATCAGGGTCACGACAACAACCGTACCCGCATCCCGATCCGTCCCGAATGGGCCGGTCAGACGCTTGCGCTCGAAGTGCTGAGCTATGGCCACGAGCAGGGCTTTATCCGCGAGATCGGTGTCGAACGCGTGGATATGGTCCTCGAAAACTACCGCTATTCCTTTATGCTGGCGACGGATGCCTGCAAAATGGAAAACGACCAGAACCACATCGAAAACACCCACATCCGCGTGCGCATCAACCGTGCGGTCGAGCTCTCCATCCGCGACCTCGACGTCGACGCCGAAGGTGAAGAACTGCACGCATCCGTGAAGACCGCTGCGGCGATTCTGAAGGAAGAACTCTCGAAAATCGACGACGGCGACGTGCGCGGCTGGGTCGATTTCATCGGCCACACCCACATCGACGTGGCGTGGCTGTGGCAGCTCAAGGACACCGTCCGCAAATGCGGCCACACCTTCCCCAATATGCTCCGTCTGATGGACGAATACCCCGACTTTACGTTCAGCTGCAGCCAGCTTCAGCTGATGGACTACACGAAGAAATACTATCCCGAAGTCTTTGAACAGATCAAAGACCGCGTGAAGGAAGGCCGTTGGGAGATCGTCGGCCCGATGTGGGTCGAATCCGACTGCAACGTCGTCAGCGGCGAATCGCTCGTCCGCCAGAACCTCTACGGCGTCCGCTTCTCCGAGGAAGAATTCGGCACGCGCAGCCGTGTTGCGTGGCTGCCCGATACCTTCGGCTTCCAGGCCAATATGCCGCAGATCTTGAAGAAGAGCGGCACCGACTTCTTCTACACCTATAAGCTCCACTGGCAGCGTCAGACCCGTTTCCCCTACGGTATGTTCCGTTGGCAGGGTCTGGACGGCAGCGAAGTCGTCTGCTCGTTTGCCAATAACTTTGGCTGCTACAACGGCGATCCGACCCCGCGTGAAGTGCGCGGTGCGAAGGAACGCAACCTCCAGAGCGGCAAATTCGACGACGTCATCTTCCCCTACGGTCACGGTGACGGCGGCGGCGGCCCGACCAGAGAAATGATTGAATACGCCACGCGTATGGCCGATTTCCCGGGTCTGCCGAAGACGCGCATGGAACGCGCCGACTCCTACTTTGCCCGCCTGAATGAAAAGAAAGACGAAATGCCCGTTTGGTTCGGCGAGCTCTATATCGAAACCCACCGCGGCACGATGACCACCGAAGGCAAAAACAAACGCGCCAACCGCATGGCCGAGATCATGTACCAGAACGCCGAAAAGCTCGGTGTCTGGGCCGAACTGCTGGGCGAGAAAGCCAACTGGGATCTCCTGCACGAAGGTTGGAAAGAAATCCTTCTCCTCCAGTTCCACGATATTCTGCCGGGCAGCTCGATCCACCCGGTCTACGCCGAAGACTGCGAAGAAGGCTACGCCAAGATCTTTGCGCTCGTCAAGGAATTCACCGAAGATATCCACGCCAAGATCGGCTCCGGCGTTTACGCCGCCTGCAACTTCCTCGCATGGACGCGTGACGCCGTCTGCGAATTCACCTGTGCTGCCGATGCGGTCGGTGCGGGTAAAACGCTCGTCGACTGTGATGGCAACGCCGTTCCGTGCAGCATTGCCGACAACGGCGACGGCACAGTCAAGGTCGTCTTTGCGGCCAAGGCGCTGCCGCCGATGGGCATGAAGGCCTACCGCTTTGCCGAAGCGAACGCCGTCAGCGGCGAATGCGCGGTCGTCACCGAAGCCGACGGCGCGATCACGCTGGAAACCCAGCAGAGCATCGTCACCATCGATGCGCTCGGCCGCGTGAGCCGCCTCTACGACAAAAACGGCGCCCGTGAAGCCATCACCGCCCCCGCCAACGATATCCGCCTCTTCCGCGACGGCCCGCAGGGCGAAGACGCGTGGAATATTTACGAGATCTACAAAGAACGTCCGGTCGACTGCGACTGGAACGTCACGCTCAAGCTGACCGAAAACAGTCCGCTGCGTGCGGTCGTCCACGTCGATAAGGTCATCGACAAGTGCACGATCTCGCAGGATATCATCGTCTACAAGGATTCGCCGGTCGTCGATTTCAAGACCCACATCGACTGGGCGGTGCGCCATCAGGTCATGCGCGTCTACTTCCCGACCAACGTCAAGAGCCAGATGGCCGCGTTCGAATCGGGCTTCGGCACGCTCCTGCGCCCGACGATCGCCAACACGCCGTTTGATCAGGCGAAGTTCGAGGTCTGCGCCCACAAGTTTGCCGACCTTTCCGAAGGCGACTACGGCGTTTCGGTCCTCAACGACTGCAAGTATGCCCACGACTGCGTGCAGAACACCATTGGCATCACGCTGCTGCGCGGTACGAGCAGCCCGGACGAACTCGCCGACCTCGGTGAGCACGAGATCAACTACGCCATCTACCCGCATACCGGCGACTGGCGCATTGCGCAGACCGCCCGCAAGGGTCACGAATTCAACAACACTGTCAAGGTCGTCCCGATGAACGCGGCGCTCGCCCGCGATATCTGCGGCAAGGGCCTCGTTTCCGCCGACAACGAAAACATCATCGTCGATACCTTCAAGCGCGCCGAAGACGGCGACGGCTACATCGTCCGTCTCTACGAAGCCAACGGCAACCGCGGCAACGTCACGCTGTCGTTTGCGTATGCGCTGACCGATGCGGCCGAAGTCGACCTCATCGAAGAGAACCCGACCGAAGCCGACTGGAGCGGCAAAACGATCACCTGCGGCTTCACCCCGTACGAAATCAAAACGTTCCGGGTCAAATTTTAAGATCCGCTCAATAATAACAGGAGGAATATAAAGAAATGGCAGACAATGTGAAAGTTGGTATTCAGCTCTATACCCTGAGAGAATTTGCGGAAAAAGATTACGTCGGCATGCTGGAAGGCGTTAAGCGCCTCGGCTACGACGCCGTTGAATTTGCCGGTTACGGCGGTCTGGCGGCCGGCGAACTGAAGCGCATCTGCGCCGAACTCGGCCTCGATCCGGTTTCGACCCACTTCGGCCTCGAAAACTTCGACAACTCCATCGAAGATTCCGTCAACTTCCACAAGGAACTCGGCGTCAAATACGTCGGTATCCCGTGGATGGCTGCCGATCGCGGCCCGGGCGGCGAAAACTACGCCACGACCAAACCGCTGATCGAAAAGGCTGCCGCCGCTCTGAAGGAAGCCGGTATCCAGATGCTCTACCACAACCACGATTTTGAATTCACCGCCCTCGAAGACGGCACCCTCGCGATCGACCGCCTCTACGCCGATATCCCGACTCTGCTGCCGGAATTCGACACCTGCTGGGTCAAGTACGCGGGCTACGATCCGATCAAGTACATCAACGACTACGCCGGAAAGACCCCGGTCATCCACCTCAAGGATTTCGTCGGCAAAAAGACCGATAAGCCCGACTACGCGCTGATCGACAAAGACGGCAAGGCTTCGCAGGTCGAAGAAAAAGAAGTCAAGACCTTTGCGTTCCGTCCGGTCGGCCAGGGCATCCAGGATATCCCTGGCATCGTCCGTGCCGGTATCGCTTCCGGCTGCGGCATCTTCATCGTGGAACAGGACGACTGCTACGGCGACGCGTGGGGCGCGGCAGAACAGAGCCTCAAGTATCTGCGCTCGATCGGTCTGTAAGGAAGGAGGCTGCCTGTGAGCAATTTCAAGGTGGGTATTATGCTGGACTCGCTGCGTCTCGGATTCGAGCGCGGTATCGACAAAGCCGCCGAGATCGGCGCCGACGGCTTCCAGATGTACTACTGCCGTAAAGAGCCGACGCCCAAGGATGAAATTGCGTTCCAGCGCTCCTACATCGAAAAAAACGGTCTGTATGTCGCCGCGATCTGCGGCGACATCGGCCCGTATTCCGATGAATCACAGCACGCTTCGCGTTTTGAGATCATGGAAAACGTCTTTAACTATACTCATGAACTCGGCGCCAACGTCGTCACCGGCCATATCGGCTGGATCCCCGCAGACAAGGATCATCCGCAGTACCGTGCGATCCACAAGGGCATGCTGACGATCGGCAAGCTCGCGCGCGAACGCGGCATCACCTTTGCCATTGAAACCGGCCCGGAAACCGCAGCGGTTCTGCGCACCTTCCTCGACGATCTCGAGGGTGGCGTCGGTGTCAACTTCGACCCCGCTAACCTTGTCATGGGCGCGCATTCCGCCAACGGTGCGGACAGCGTAGAGGCCCTGGCACCCTATATCGTCCATACCCACGCCAAAGACGGCGTGCGCATCGACGGGCAGGCGAGGGAAGTCGCGCTCGGCACAGGTTCGGTCGATTTCCCGCTATGGATGTCGGAACTGAAAAAACACGGCTATCGCGGGTTCTTAACGATCGAACGCGAAGTCGGCGACGATCCGGTCGGCGACTGCACCGAAGCGATCCGCTATCTGCGCGCGGTCGATGCGACCGTCTGATTCTGAAAAACAGAGGAACAACAAATGAAAGAATATGTTTTAGCGAAGGATTGGGAAAATCCGGAACGAATTTCCAATAACCGCCTGCCGGCGCGTGCGTACTATATTCCATTCCAAAATGTGCCCGCTGCCCGCAACGGTGAGCGCGGCAGCTCGGATTACTACAAAAATCTCAACGGTCGCTGGGCATTCCGTTGGTTTGCGCGCCCGGAACACGTGACGGAAGCGGATCTTGCTGCCGACGTCGATCTTTCGGCGTGGGACGTGCAGGACGTGCCGTCCTGTTGGCAGATGAGCGGGAAGTACGACGTTCCTGTCTACACCAACGTCAACTATCCGATTCCGGTCGATATTCCCTACGTACCCAACGAAAACCCCACCGGTGTCTACGTCCGCGATTTTATCCTGCCGCAGCACT
This sequence comes from Oscillospiraceae bacterium, assembly GCA_015067825.1. Classification (GTDB taxonomy): domain Bacteria; phylum Bacillota; class Clostridia; order Oscillospirales; family QAMX01; genus QAMX01. Next base: position 123,104 of record SVLQ01000004.1, read on the forward strand.
TTGAAGCCCGTCGTACGCACATCCGCTTTGAAGGCGTCGATTCCGTCTTCTACGTGTTCGTCAACGGCCAAAAGGTCGGCTATTCGCAGGGCGCCCATCTGCCCAGTGAATTCGATATCACCGACTATATCCACCCGGGCAAAAACCGCGTGACCGTTGAGGTCATCAAGTTCAGCGACGGCACATATCTGGAAGACCAGGATATGTGGCGTTTGTCCGGCCTGTGGCGCGATTGCTATCTGCTTTCGCGCGTGGAAAAGTCGCTGTGGGATGTGAAGATCGTCGCCGACTATAACTGCGAGGATAAGAGCGGTCTCCTGACCGTTGAACCCTCCTATCTGCCCGATATCGACGGTTCCGGCTGCACGCTGCTCGTCACGCTCTACGACCCGAGCGGCATGGATATCGTCTCTGCCGTCAGCAAGGGGAGTGAACCTGTTGAATTCAAGCTACCCGAGGTTCTTCCGTGGTCGAACGAACAGCCGCGCCTTTACCGCCTGGTGATCGAACTCAGCGCGGGCGACGAGGTCGACGAGGTGCTGGCTTTCGATGTCGGCTTCCGCCATGTCGAGATCGTCGACGGTATCTTTACGGTCAACGGCGTTCCGATCAAGATCCGCGGTGTCAACCGCCACGATACGCACCCCGACAGCGGCCACACCGTGAGCATGGACAATATGCGCGAGGATCTGATCCAGATGCGCGCCCATAACATCACGGCGATCCGCACCTCGCACTACATCAACGATCCGCGTTTCCTCGAGCTCTGCGACCGATTCGGCTTCTTCGTCATCGATGAATGCGATCTCGAAGCCCACGGCTGCGACGTCTTTATGTGGCGGGATGACCTGCCGGACGGTGAAAGCATGATCGTTGCGAACCGCCATGATTACCGTCTTGCTTTCTTGAATCGCTGTGCGCGTATGTACCACCGCGATAAGAACCACGCCTGCGTCATCATGTGGTCGCTGGGCAACGAGTCGCGCTTTGGTGAAAACCACGTGGCGATGGCTGATTATCTGCACGAAAACGATACGCGCCCTGTCCACTATGAAGGCGGCTATGATGCGCTGTGCCTTGACGTTGTCAGCCGGATGTATACGAGCTTTGAAAAAATCGGCGAAATGTGCAATCAGCACCGCGGCCGTCCGTTCTTCCTCTGCGAATATTCGCATGCGATGGGCAACTCCAACGGCGATATGGAAGACTACATGACCGAGTTCTACGCACATCCTGAGTCGATGGGCGGTTGTATTTGGGAGTGGGCCGACCACGGTATCCGTCAGTACGACGAAAACGGCAAACCGTATTTCGTCTACGGCGGCGACTTTGGCGATATGCCCAATGACGGCAACTTCTGTGTTGACGGCTTAGTTACGCCGGATCGCGAAGCAAAGAGTGGTCTGCTGGAAGTCAAAAAGGCCTATGAACCGGTCAAGGCTGTCGCCGTCCGCCTGAACAAAGGCCGTATCGCAATCAAAAACTACCGCTTCTTTGCCAACCTTGATGATATCGACGCTTATTGGCGCATCACCCGCAATGGTGTTTTGGTACAGCAGGGCGAATTCGGTACGCTCGCCGGCATCGAACCGTTCAAGACCCGCTATTTCGACGTCGCCTATCAGATCCCGGAAAAGGATGAGGCAGCCGAATACCATATGACGATCTCGTTTGTTCTGAACCGCGATACGTGGTATCAGAAACGCGGCTACGAGATCTCGTTTACGCAGTTTGTGCTGCAGGCGCGTCAGGCTCCGGCCCCCAAACCGATCAGAGCCGATGCTCCGCTCGCCTTCAACGACGAGGGCCGCGATCTCACGATCACCGGTGCCGACTTCGAGTACAAGATCTCGAAGGATACCGGCCTGCTCTCTTCGATGGTGTTCAACGGTACCGAACTGCTCGCCAAGGGCTTTGCCTATAACCTGAACCGTGCGTGGATCGATAACGACCGCCAGGATCATCAGATCTGGCACGAAGAAGGGATCGACCGCATCCAGTCCCGTCTGTCCAGCCTGAAGCTTTTGGAGCAGAACGACGAAGTCGTGCGGATCGAAGCGCACCACGTGCACTCCGGCTACTCGGTGCGCCCGGTCAGCGAGGCGACGAGCGTCTGGACGATTACGGCCGACGGTATGATCGACGTTGCCGTCGATGCCAAGCGCCAGCGTTATGAGAACATCAACCTGCCGCGCTTTGGCTTTGAATGCCTGCTCAAGGAAGGTATGGAGTTCATTGAATGGTACGGCCGCGGCCCGTCGGAAAGCTATATCGACAAAAAGCGCGCCGCTCGTTTCGGCCGTTATCACCAGACCGTGACCGAAGCGACCACGCACTATATCTTCCCGCAGGAGAACGGCAGCCACGCCGAGACCCGCTTTGCCGGCATCACCGATCGCCGCGGTTTGGGTCTCGCCATCCTCGGCGAACCGGAATTCTCCTTCTCGGCCCACCACTATACGACTGCCGATTTCCACAAAGCCCAGCACGACAACGAATTGGTTGCCCGCAAAGAGACGGCGCTCAATATCGACTACCGTCAGCAGGGTATCGGCACGGCGTCGTGCGGCCGCTATCTCGCGGAAAAATACCGCTTCAACGAAATGGAATTTTCCTATAGCTTCCGTCTGAAGCCCTATTTCTCCGAAGATACGTCGCTCGATTCGATGTATTAAGCACCTGTTCTTCGTAATACCTGGCGGCCCCGCAAATATGTTGCGGGGCCGCTTCTTTTTGCGAAAAAACACGGTTTGCCCCTTGACAGCGGGCGAAAACCGTGCTATAATACTTTCAAATTTAATCCAAACCGTTGAAGCGGAGATAACGGCAGCGATGCCTCCACAGAGAGCCCGCGGCGCTGAAAGTCGGGCGAGAAACACGTTGTCAAATGGACCGCGGAGGGTGCAGTCAAATGCGAGCGATCGCAGAGTATTCTGCAACGCGAGGCCTGCGTTAGTGGCCGGGGATATGTCGGTATCCTGAAAAGTGCGCGAGACGTTCTCGCGAATGCAAGGTGGCACCGCGGATAATATGTGTTATTCGTCCTTGGCAGATCTGGTCTGTCGGGGGCTTTTTTATTACCCGACAGCGAGCGGGAGGAAAAGCCGATGCTGATGACCAAACGATGGCGAGCCTACAAGAGTTTGAACCTTTGACTGAAATCTACTTGATATATTATTTTGGAGGAAACAACTATGAAGCTCAATGGCGTTGATTTTGATACGTATTTTAATAACTACCCGGACAAAGACGGCTACTTCGGCAAGTACGGCGGCGTCTATATCGATGATAAGCTTAAGGCGGCCATGGCCGAGATCACCGATGCCTACTATTCGATTTGCCAGTCGCGCAAGTTCATCGCCGAACTGCGCCGTATCCGCAAGGAATTCCAGGGCCGTCCGACGCCGGTTTCCCACCTCGAACGCCTGTCCGATGCGCTCGGCGGCAGAGTCCAGCTTTACGCCAAACGCGAAGACCTGAACCACTCCGGCGCGCATAAGCTCAACCACTGCATGGGTGAGGCGCTGCTTGCAAAATACATGGGCAAGAAAAAGGTCATCGCCGAGACCGGTGCCGGCCAGCACGGTGTGGCGCTCGCTACGGCGGCTGCGTACTTCGGCCTCGAATGCGACATCTACATGGGCTCGGTCGATATCAAAAAACAGGCGCCCAACGTTGCCCGCATGAAGATCCTCGGCGCGAACGTCGTCGAAGTCACCCATGGTCTGCAGACGCTGAAGGAAGCGGTCGACGCTGCGTTCGATGCCTATAGCAAGGAATATCAGGATTCGATCTACTGCATCGGTTCCGTCCTCGGCCCGCATCCGTTCCCGATGATGGTGCGCGACTTCCAGAGTGTCGTCGGCATCGAAGCGCGTGAACAGTTCATCGATATGACCGGCCATCTGCCGACGGCGATCGTCGCCTGCGTCGGCGGCGGTTCCAATGCGGCCGGCCTCTTTGCCGGATTCTTAAATGACCCGGTCGACATCTACGGCATCGAGCCGCTCGGCCGCGGTCCCAAGCTCGGTGACCATGCTGCCAGCCTGAAATACGGCACCGAAGGCGTCATGCACGGCTTCAACAGCATCATGCTCAAGGATGAAAACGGCGATCCCGCCCCGGTCTATTCGGTCGCCAGCGGCCTCGACTATCCGTCCTCCGGTCCCGAACACGCCTTCCTGCAGGAGATCGGTCGCGTCAAGTACGACGTAATCGACGACGAAGAGACGATCGACGCCTTCTATAAGCTTGCGCGCATGGAAGGTATCATCCCCGCGATCGAAAGCTCGCACGCTGTCGCCTACGGCATGAAGCTCGCCAAGAGAATGGAACACGGCTCCGTGCTCATCAACCTCTCCGGCCGCGGCGACAAGGATATGGACTACGTTATCGAACACTACGGTATCCGCTAAAAACATTTAAAAAAACGGTAAGCTGAAAAGCTTACCGTTTTTTTGAGGATAACATTTATTTGGCTTGACTATAAATACGCAACATGGTCACAATCGCCTGTTCGACGGTGTAGGGGCTGAGCGGATCGAATTTGTTGTTGCCGATGCCGCCCATGATGCCGGTCGCCGAGACGAAATCGACGTATTCCTTTGCCCAAACGCGAATGTCGCCGCTGTCGGCAAAGTCGATCGGTGTGCCTTCCGCTTCGATCCCGGCGAGACTTGCCGTGATCGCCAGAATCTTCGCAGCTTCGGCGCGCGAGATCGTGGTAGTCGGCTGGCAGGTGCCATCGGTAAAGCCGTTGATGATACCGAGTGCGGTGGCTGCGATCATGTAACGATCGGACGAATCAGAGAAGGGGTAGGCGGCGATCGCGGCGTCAAGCGTTTCTCCGGTCTTTTTCTCGACCAACTCCTCAATGCTACAGCCTTCTAATGTCGACAGCATCGTGATCGCAAGCTGCACAACGTCCGCGCGGGTGGCGGCGTTGCGGTAGTTCCAGCAGAGTTCGTTGGGCACCAAACCTGTACCGTAGGCTTCGTCCACGCTGGCATCCGCCCATGTGCTTGGTGTATCGCCCAATGCATCGGTCGGCACGCCTGTCAGTTCGACGTACCCATACAATCCGTCAACGACTACGCGCCCCAAGCCTTCGGAAACGGCATATGCGGCTTCATACGCCGTTTCGCCGCATCGTTTGCCGCTCCTATCGATGTAATAGAAGCTGTCGAGATCGGTTGCCACCACAGCAACACCTTCGGAGAATGCACCGGCACTCAGGTATGCTGCTTCGATTGCGACCTCGCCTTTGGCGTTCAGATATCCCCACGCATTACCTGTGGAATAGGAGACAAGCCCTTCGCTGAAGCGTCCGGCCTGTGTTGCGGTGAGCTTTGTCAAGTTGCCTTTGGTATCTGCGAGGTGGTAGACACCATCGATCAAAACGGTGGCGTAGCCGTCGGTAAAGACGGCGTAGGTGCCGTTGCGGCCGCTGTACCAAAGATTTTCGATGGTTGCCGGGATGACCTCTTGGCCGCCGACCGTGTCGACGCCCCAAAGGCCGGTCAGGCGGGAGTGGTAGGTCACAAGTCCGTTGTCAACGGCCAAAATCATGCCCCAGTGGTTTTGCCAAAGCACCTTGCCGGAAAAGTCAACGAGCATGTCCGGGATTGCCTCGGCACCCAAAATTCCGACCAGGCGTTCCAGTTCTGCCGGGCGGGTGAAACTGCCTTCGGCCGAAGCAGAAACGATCGCATACCCATCTTTGTAGGCCGTGCCGCTGGAAAACGCGGTAAGCGGAAGATTAGCATCACCGCGCACCGAACCGAGCCGGTAGCTGCTGCTGTTCCCCGGGGCGATCACGTAGGTGCCATTGGAAATACCGGAAACAAAGGGCTGTGAATCAAAATAGTAGGCGTTGTTTTCGCCGAGCTCATGGCGGATTTCGCCGGTCTTGTCGATCAGATACCATGTTTGCACATCCGGTGTCTGGGTGGCAGTTCCGGAGACCACGGTGGCGACGGCGGCCAGACCTTCGCTGAAGTCGTGGGCGATATCCCATTTCGCCTCGATGGCGAGCTCGCCATCGGCGTCGATGTATCCCCACTTTTCGCCGTCAAAGACCCTCGCCAGTCCTTCGTGGAAATCGCCGGCATCGGTCCAGACAGCCTCGATGGCAAGCTCGGTCGTCAGGTCGGCAGCCAGTGCGGCGGCGGAGACGGAAAACAACATGCAAAGGCTCAAAAACAGAGCGGTCAAACGTTTTTTCATGGGCAAAACTCCATTTCTGCCAAAACGGCATTATCGGTCGACTTGGAAATTCGGGTGATGGATGGTGTCGGAAAATTCAGTTTCGGGATACACTTGGCAATCTGCCGGACTGTACGGTGCGGATAGTGCTGCCGGCGAACGCTGGAAGTAGATGCGGAGCTCGTGGCGGTCACGGCGGGATTCCGCAGAAAAAATCCCGTGATAAAGCTTGACGAACGCCCAAATGAACTTCACATTCGAGGCGTAGGAGGGCGGGAACGCCGCGGGATTTGCGAGCAGATAATCGGAAAGCGTTTGCTGATCCACCGGGAAGGGGCGCGCGGCTGCGTAATGAAAGCGAAGGTAGATCTGTTCACCGATTTCACCTTCGCCGAGCGTCAGTTCGACGAAATGCTTGGGCGCTTCTTCCTTGCAGTGGAAGATCAGCGTGTCGATTACCGTGTAGATGAAGCGGACAAAAAACTGCAAACTGGCGAAAATCACACCGCTGCGATTTTGATTGAGCGGTGTATAGTGCAGGATCACGCCGATGGGATCGAGCTTGTCGCCGATGCTTTCCTTGACGTAGGCGAGCAGCGAGGGGAATGCAATGCCGACGATGGGGAAAACCGCCTCGTAGGTGGGATCTGTGATCGAGCGAAGAAAGCCGTTGTTGACGTATTTCTCCAGCTGGTCGGCGTATTTTCGCAGCTCAAACGAGAGTTCCTCCGGCGTCATTTTTTGATGCAGCTCGGAGAAAAACGCCAGCCGTGCTGCGATCACGCGCAGCCAAGTCAGGTCATCTTCGTCCATCGGATACGGGACGTGGGATGGCGGTGCGATGTCTTCGCGGAGAACTGCCATCGAAACGGTCGGCTGCAGGTGCCGGAGTGTCAATGTGAGCCAACGCTCTCCCACTTGCAGGTGATAGATCAAAGCGGATTCGGCATCAGGGTGCAGCAGATCGACATCGGCGCTGCCGAGGATTGTAAACAGCGTGCGGCCGGTGGGATCGACGCCCAAAAGCGCAACGGCACGCTTGTTGACTGCTACGGCTCGGCCATCGCGGAAGAGGATGACACCGTCGTTGAGCTGATCCAACATCTCCGCAACCGGAAGCTGCCGGAAAAAATCCCCCTCCATGCGCCATATCCCTCCTTTTGCAGGGTGTTTTTCAGAGTACTATTAGTATACCATAATTCGACAAAAAAAGCCATATTGCAGCGGAAAATAAATGTGGATTTGAAAAAATACCGTTGGAGCAAAAATGAGCCGCTCCCGCAGCAGAAACTGCTACGGGAACGGCTCGTTTGTGTTTCGTTATTCGCCGCGGATCACGCGGATCGCCTCGGCGGGATCTGCGTGGGTAAAGACCGCGTTTCCTGCGACCAGAACGTCGGCACCGGCCGCACGGATCTCGGCTGCGTTTTCAAGGTTCACACCGCCGTCGACTTCAAGCATAATGTCTCTGCCGGAGGCATCGATCATTTCGCGCACGGTGCGCAGCTTGGCAAGCGTAGCGGGGATGAACTTCTGACCGCCGAAACCGGGGTTGACCGACATGCAGAGGATCAGGTCGACGTCATCCATGACATAACGGAGGCACTCGGGCGAGGTCGCCGGATTGATCGAAACGCCGGCCTTGATGCCGTGGGCCTTGATCATCTGGATCGCACGGTGCAGGTGGGTACAGGCTTCGGCGTGGACGGTGATGATGTCCGCACCGGCGGAGGCAAATTCGTCGATGTAGCGGATGGGATCGCAGATCATCAAGTGCACATCCAGCGTGGTCTGCGTGCGCTTGCGCAGCGCACGGATTGTCGGCTGGCCGAAGGTGATGTTCTGCACGAACATACCGTCCATCACGTCGCAGTGGATCATGTCCGCACCGGCCTCGTCGAGCATCTTAAGCGCATCGGCAAAGTCGGTAAAATCCGCCGAAAGGATCGAGGGAGATACCTTTGCCGCCATAGCTTAGACCCTCACACCCAGATCGAGATTCCAGTATTTGAGGATGTCGGCGTAGAGCGCTTCGAGTTCGACCACTTCGGTGTAGAAAGCCGGGACAAACTTCGACGCGTCGAGCGTACGGGAGTAGTCGGACATTTCCGGGAAGTGGAAGGTCTTGAGGTATTTCTTCGCGCAGACCGGGTACATACGGCTTTCGATCGCTGAAACGACGCCGAGGAAGTTCTGAACACGTTCCGCAAGCTCCGGCTGAGCTTCAAAGTTCTTGCAGAGCCAAGCGTAGAGTTCGGGGTGGAAGTTGGCCATAACGCCCGAGAAGCCCGAGGCACCGGCCTTGAGGGTCATGAGCAGCTGGGCACAGTTGGCGTTGAAGACCTTAACGATGCCCTTACCGGCGCGGATCTTTTCGATGACCTGTTCGGCGTCGCAGCAGGTGTCCTTCATGAAGGAGAAACGGCCGAGGTCGGCGAGGTAAGAAACCAGCGGGGCGTTGAGAACGCGCTTATACGGCGCGGGGCATTCGTAGAAACCGAACGAGATCGCCGGATCAACTTTCGCGAGGAAGGTTTCGAGGTTCTTCTTCAGAACGTCGTCGCTTTCGTCGGCGTTGGCGAAACGGTTGGGCAGGAGAACGATGTTCTCGGCACCGGTTTCGGCCATTTTGTGGACGATGCGAACCTGATCGTCGATGGAATCGGGGGTATGACCGCTGGCGACGACGCCAACACGGCCGTTGACCTGCTTAACGATGAAGCTGGCGAGTTCAACTTTTTCTTCGTCGGAGAGGAAGAACATTTCCGAAGACTGGCAGACGGCGAAGATGCCGGCCACGCCGCGTTCGATATACCATTCAACGAGCTTTTCGACCATTGCGTAGTCGATCTTGCCGTCGGGGGTATAGGGGGTAATCATTGTCGGCCAAACGCCGTTCTGGATCTGTGCGTTTTTCATATCCATATCGCTCCTTTATCTATTGCTCCGTCTGAGAAGACAGTCGGAATATAAATTATATGCATTAATTATATACCAACTCTGAAAAAAAGGCAAGTCTATTTTGGAAAGAACTGCGATAAAGCGGAAAAGACTTGCTATCGTCCGCACAAAATGGTATAATTGTTTTACAGTATGGAACGCCGTAGTTTACGGCGAAAGAATAAGGAAGTGGAGCTATGCGTTATCTGCTGGGTGTCGATATCGGCACGTCCGGAACCAAAAGCGTGCTTTTTGATGAGATCGGAACTGTGGTTGCCCACGCGACGGTGGAGTACCCGATGTACCAGCCCAAAGCCGGCTGGGCCGAGCAGGACCCTGAGGACTGGTGGCGTGCGGTGTGCGGGAGCATTTCCGCGGTCATCGCCAAGAGCGGGATCGACGCCGCGGAGATCGCCGGTGTCGGTCTGAGTGGACAGATGCACAGCCTTGTCTGCCTCGACGGCGACGGCAAGGTTTTGCGCAAGGCGATCCTTTGGTGCGATCAACGCACCGCGGCCGAAGCGGCCGAACTGACCGAGATCGTCGGCCGCGAACGCTTGGTGGAGATTACCGCCAACCCGGCGATGACCGGTTTCACGGCAGCAAAGCTCCTGTGGGTCAGAAACCACGAACCGGAGATTTACGAAAAAACGCGCAAGATCCTTCTCCCCAAAGACTATATCCGCCTGCGTCTGACCGGCGAATACGCCACCGAGGTTTCCGATGCCAGCGGCATGCAACTGCTCGACGTTGCCAAGCGCACGTGGAGCCAGCCTCTGCTCGATACGCTCGAGATCGACCGTTCGCTTCTCGCTGACGTCTACGAATCGGTCTATGTTTCCGGCAAGGTCACGGCAGAAGCCGCCAAACTTACGGGGCTCTGCCCGGGTACGCCGGTTGTCGGCGGTGCGGGCGACCAAGCCGCAGGCGGTGTCGGCAACGGCATCGTGCGCACGGGTACGGTTTCGGCTACGCTCGGCACCTCCGGCGTCGTGTTTGCCCATACCGATGAGATGGTGCTCGATAAAGAAGGCCGCGTCCACACGCTCTGTCACGCCGTTCCCGGCTGCTGGCACGTGATGGGCGTTACGCAGGCTGCCGGTCTGTCGCTGAAGTGGTTCCGCGAACAGTTCTGCAAGGCGGAAGAAGCGGCTGCCGATCTCTACGGCGAAGACGTCTACGTACTCCTCGACCGTTTGGCGGCCGATGTTCCTGCCGGCTGCGACGGACTGTTCTACCTGCCGTATCTGATGGGCGAGCGCACTCCGCATCTCGATCCCAACGCCCGCGGCGTGTTCTTCGGTCTCAATGCCCGCCACACCAAAGCCGACCTGCTGCGCGCGGTGATGGAAGGCGTTGGTTATTCGATGAAGGATTGCCTCGAGATCCTCAAGAAAATGGGCGTTCCCGTCGACGAAGTGCGTGCTTCCGGCGGCGGCGGCAAAAGTGCGCTTTGGCGCCAGATGCTCGCCGATATGTTTGCCAAAAAGGTCACGACGATCAACGTCTCCGAAGGCCCGGCGCTCGGTGTGGCCATCCTCGCCGGTACGGCTGCCGGGATCTACGGCAGCGTAGCCGAGGGCTGTGATGCGATCATTTCCCGCAAGACCACCCAACGCGCACAGGCGGAAGCCAAACAGCTCTACAAAACGCATTACCCCGTCTACAAGAGCCTCTACCGCTCGCTGAAACATGAATTTGCAAAACTCAATGCGATCAGTCAATAACTTTTATTCAAAAAGGAGCGATTCAGAATGAGTAACATGAAAATTGCCGCCCAACTGTATACCGTCCGCGAATTCTGCCGCGACGAAGCCGGTATCATCGCAAGCCTCGAAAAGATCGCCAAGATCGGCTACAAGTACGTCCAGATCTCCGGTGTCGCCGATATTGATCCGCATCGCATGCGCGAGCTGATGGACGCCAACGGCCTCAAGTGCGTTGTCACCCACTACGGCTTTGAGCGTTACTGGAACGAACTCGACGCAATGATCGAAAAGCATAAGATCCTCGGCAGCCCCAACGCCGGTATCGGCGGCTTCTTCGCCGAAGACCGCGAAGACGTTAGGTATTACCTCGAATTTGCGGAAAAAGCCGAATTTGTTGCGCAGAAATTCAAGGAAAACGGCATGGGCTTTGTTTACCACAACCATGCACACGAATTCATTCATTTCGACGGCAAAACCGCGCTGGAGCTGCTTTACGAAAAAGCACCGACCATGCAGACCGAACTCGACCTCCACTGGGTCGTTGCGGGCGGCGGTGATCCCGTGCAATGGATCGAAAAATATGCCGGCCGCATGAACGTCATCCACTACAAGGATTTCGGCGTCAACGGCAAGGGCGAACGCCTCTACCGCGAGATCGGCGAGGGCAACCTGAACTGGATGGCGATCAATGCTGCCGCCGAAAAAGCCGGTGTCGAATATTGCATCGTCGAACAGGACGATACCTACGACCGCGATCCGTTTGAAAGCCTTGCCATCAGCTACAAAAACCTCAAGGCGATGGGTCTGCAATAATCGATGGAACGATATCTGCAAAGGAAAACCTCGCAATACCGGCGTGTGATCGCCGTCAGCGATATCCATGGCAACGCATCGGTGTTTCGGTCGCTGCTTGCCAATCTGCATCTGACCGACGACGATCTGCTCGTTCTCGTCGGCGACTATATCAACCGCGGGAAAGAGAGCATTGAAACGCTGCGGATCGTGATGGATCTGGCGCAGCGTGAAAACGTCGTCGTGCTCAAGGGCAACATGGACCGCCTGATCGACTGGTATCTTTGGCGCGGCGAGGAAGAAGAACTGCTCGCGCATTTTGCCGATTACCGCCGCGGCTGGGGCGTTTTGTTCGACGATTGGGCTGCCGAATGCGGTTTTCCGCTCCCGAATGCCGAGAACTTCGCCGAAATCCGTGCGGTGCTGCAAAAGAAGCACGCCGCTGAGGCCTCCTTCATCCGCGATCTGCCGTTTGGACTGGAGATCGAAGACCATATCTTCGTCCACGCCGGGATTGCCCCGGTCACGGAGTGGCGCGCTTCAACCGAGCAGCAGATGCTGAAAAACGATCCGTTTCTCGCGCACGGGGCCAACCCCACGGGCAAAACTGTCGTGGTTGGCCATACGCCGGTGTGGAACAGCATGGAGTCGGAAAATACCAACAACCCGATCTTCTTCCATGATCGGCACGTCATCGGCATCGACGGCGGCATCGGCGTCAAGGATTTTTCGCAGCTCAATGCGCTTGTGATCACACGCGACGGCGATGGGTACCGATATGAAACGTGCTTTGCCGACGAATACCCGCGCACGGTTGCCCGCAGAAGCTTTGTGCCTGAGTGCGCTCATTCGCTCTTCAAGGATATGTGGCCGGATTACCACCTCGAACGGCTGGAGGTCGGCGCCGATTTTTCCTACTGCCGTCTGACCGGATCGGGCAGGGAAGGCTGGGCCAAAAACGAGCACATCGGCACCGACGAAAACGGCTGGCGCTTTGTCCGCAGCTCGGTCTCCTCTCTGCTGCCGGTTACGGTTGGCGAAGAACTCGCCGTGCTCGATGGCACCTGTGGCAACTTTGCCTACGTAAAAAACGCATCCGGCCGGATCGGCTGGGTCCCGCGCGACGTGGTCGATGCGAAATAACGCAAAATAACTTTGCCGGGGCAGCATTTTCGTGCTGTCCCGGATTTTATCATCGAGATCGGGTGATTGACTTGAAGGTCAGTTTCTATGAAACAGCGGAAGATCGGCTGCTGAAATTTGCCGTGATCGTATCCAGACACAACGGAAAATGGGTGTTTTGCAAGCATAAAGGAAGAGATACCTATGAGATTCCCGGCGGACACCGGGAATTGGGAGAAACGATCGAGGAAGCCGCCAGGCGTGAACTTGCGGAAGAGACCGGTGCGCTGGAATTTTCGATAGCGCCTGTCTGCGTATACTCCGTGACAGGCAAAAACCGTGTGAACCAAACCGGCGAGGAAACGTTTGGGATGTTGTTTGCGGCCGATATCTTGACGTTTGCGGATGAACTGCACAGCGAAATGGAAGGCATTTCGCTGTTTGAGGAATTTCCGGCCGCGTGGACATACCCCGAAATCCAACCTTTTTTGCTCCGGGAGTATTTGCGGAGAGCCGCGGCTGAATAGGCAACGGCTTACCGTGTGGTGTTTCTCTCCCTCCGTCCCGGAACCGTTTTGTGTTCCACTGTAAATCGGTACGAACCGGCTCACAACAAAAAAACGACCGCCCCAGATCAAATCGTGGGGCGGTCGTACTGTTTTAAGGGGATCTTAGTAAGCGACTTTGATCGTCTTGATTTCGAACGGACGCAGGGTGAGCTGCAACTCCTGCGAGGCGCCGAGATCGGCCTGCGGCTCTTCGAGCATGTTGGTCTCCCAAACGCCCTTGGGCGCGAACGGCAGACGCAGCGTGGTGGCCGTACGGCCGCCTTCGGCTTCGTAGAGACGGAGGATGAAGGCGCGTTCGGCGTCTTCACACGGCTTGATGGTCTCGAGCACGACGTTGGTGTCGTCGATGGTGGCGATCGGAGCCACCGCTTCGCCGCCGGCGACTGCGACGTGCTTGTAGTTTAAGAGGTACGCCGGACGCACGACGTTTTCGGCCGAGAAGCCGCCGTCATGCGGCAGGAACGAGTATTCGCAGTAGTGCATACCGTGGTCGCCCGTGTAGTCCGGACGGTTGCCGCCCTTGTGAAGCGTCAGACGCAGCTGACCGCCGTACGCAGAGATCGCGTATTTACAGTCGTTCAGGATCGCAACACCGTAGTTGTGCTCGGAAAGGTCGGTGTACTTGTGGTTCAGAACCTCAAACTTCGCCTTATCGACGGAGTTGTTGCGCGTGGTCGGACGGCGCAGGTAGCCGAACTGGATCTCCTGGCGGACAAAGTCGGAGAACACGTCGGTGTCGAACGCGGTCTTCAGGAGGCGGTGGTCGTCGTTCCAGTTCATCATCGTCTCAAAGCGGACTTCCGGCGAATCGGCGAAGAAGACCATGTCCTGCGTGACCGACGAACGCTCGGTCAGCTGATAGCTGCGGCGGATGCGGAATTCAACACAGCCGTTGGAAACGACTTCTTCGGAGAGAAGCTTGGCCGACGGACGCAGCTTAAGTTCGATATCGGCGTCGATGTCCCAGTTGTCCCACGCGGAGGGGACGTCTTCGGCGATGAGGAAGGTGTTGAGCGGGTAACCTTCGCCGCAAAGCTCACGGTTGGAGGTGAGATCGTAGAACGAGCTGATCGTACCGTCTTCGGTGAAGGTGACCTTGGCAAACGGCGTCTGCAGCGTTTTGCCGTCGTAGACGAATTTGCTCGTATCGGCGGTGGCGGCACCGGCGACCAGCTTGGCGGAAGCGTACGGCGCGATCGAAACACCGGCGACGGCCAGCTTTTCTTCACCCTTCACGGTGGTGATCTTCTGGCTGCGGTAGCCTTCCACGCCGGCGAGAGCGCCCGTGAGGTAGAGAACGTCGCTGCGTTCAAACGGCGACGGGTTGTAGACGGTGTAGCTTTCGGCGTCGGAAGCCTTCAGCAGGGCAGCGGCTTGGCTGGCGGTTTCAGCGAGCAGCGCGGTCATTTCTTCCTTGCACTGATGGTTGGCGCGCGGAATACAGGTGCCGGGCAGAATATCGTGGAACTGGTTGACGAGCAGGGTGTTCTGCAGCGAACGGAACTTCGTGTCGGCGGCAACCTCGCCGGATTCGATCGCGCGTGCGACCGTCAGGGCTTCGAGGTTGTGGAGCGCGATTTCCGAGAGACGGTTGTTGCGCTTGATCTCGTGCTGGTTGGTCAGCGTACCGCGGTGGAGCTCGAGGTAGAGTTCACCGACGAAGGTTTCGGGATCGTGCACTTCGCTCTCAAGGCGCTGCATGAAGTCGGAAACGGTCATGTATTCGTACTTCGGGCAGCCTTCAAGGTCTTTGCAGCGGAGCGAATGCTCGATCTGATCCCACTGCGGACCGCCGCCGCCGTCGCCGAAGCCGAACGACATCAGCTTCGAATGCGATACGTTCTTCTGGCGCAGGGCGTCTTCGCCGTCGCTGTTGTGGATCATGGGCATGACCTCACCCGGCAGCATACCGATGTGGGTCTTGTTGAAGTGGGCAAAGACCTTCGTGCCGTCGATGCCCTTCCAGTAGAAGGTATCGTAGGGGAAGACGTTGGTGTCGTTCCAGTTGATCTTGGTGGTCAGGAAGTACTTCACGCCGCAGCCCTGCATGATCTGCGGGATCGCCGCGGAGTAACCGAAGGTATCGGGCAGCCAGAAGCTGTCGGAGGTGTAATTGAAGTGCTCACGCGTGAATCTCTGACCCCACAGGAACTGGCGGATCATCGATTCGCCCGAGGTGATGTTGCAGTCGCATTCGACCCAAACACCGCCGTTGGGCTCGTAGCGGCCTTCGGCGACCTTTTCGCGGATGCGTTCGAAGAGTTCCGGATAGTGCTCGCGGATCATTTCGCTGTGGTACGAGGAGCTCTGCACGAATTTGTATTCGGGGTACTGCGCCATCAGGTTCATCTGGTTGGAGTAGGTGCGGGCGCACTTTTTGATCGTTTCGTCGATATGCCAGAGCCACGCGGTATCCATGTGCGAGTGGCCGATGACGCCGACGTAAGGGACGGTCGTATCGCCGTTGGTGCGGGCGAGCGACGGCGCCATGACGTCCAGACCGGCGCGGAGCGCGTCTTCAAACAGCTCCTTGCTGACGTCGGCGGGCGAGTAGTAAACGACTTCGTGCAGCTTGATCAGCGTGTTTTCGATCTCGGCGCGGCGGAACGAGAACTTGCTCAACGCTTCGTAGAGGCTCAGGAGCGTTTCGAGGTCGAACTTGAACTTGGCGACGAGGTCGTTACGGGTGCAGATATCCATCGAGCGGAAGGCAAAGCGGAAGTCAGAACGCGGGCGTTCGGTAAACGGCATTTCGCCGATGACGTAGTGACCGGCGTAGAATTCGACGGCGAGGTCGATCTTCTGACCGGCAGCCGGGTTCGGGGCGATCATGTCGCAGTAGTGGTTGCCGTGGGTGGTGACGACGATCTTGGTGGCGTAGGTGCCCATCGCTTTGCCGTCGACCCAAAGCATGCCTTCGTAACCGCCGAGATGCGGCATCAGGAAGAGCGCGCGGCCGGCCAGTTCTTCGGGAACGGTATAAGAAGTACGGAACCAGCAGTACACGTTTTCGCCGCCCCAGATATCGCCTTCGGCAACGGGCGCGTAGCCTTCGGTGGGGATGGAATGGTGCTGCTGTTTGGTTTCAAATTTTTCGCAGGGGAGCGAACAGACCTTGTCAAAAAGCATGGGATCAAGCGTTTCGGTCAAGCGCTTCAGCTTGGAGACGCAGCGTTCGATCTGAACAGAATTGAGCATGAGATCCTACCTTTCCGAATCCGCCGGGGGAAATCCGACGGTCAAATTTCGATACCTATATTATACAGGAAACCGTAGGAAAAGACAAGCCATATTTTTTGCCGGAGTACCGTCTGAACGCGAAAAAACGGGCAGAACGCGCTCAAACGGCGTTCTGCCCGTCAAAAATATCCTTAGTACTCCGAAAGAAGGAGCATGCCGTTTCGGCCGCTGACCGTGACGGCAAACGTCCGTTCCCGCCCCTCCTTGTCGGCAAGGGAAAAACCGTAAGCGGTCATGTCGCCGAAGAAAACGATCTCCGCGGCCAAAAACTCGCCCTCTGCGATCTTCTCTGCCGTATACAGAATTTGCCCTGTGGCGTATCCCGCTTCCGTCTGCTCCAACAGAGAAAACACCACGCCGGAGAGGTCTTCTCTCGCGCGGAACATGATCCGAACGGCGTATTCCGATGGCTCGCCTTGGTAAACGTGTTGTGCGCGGCTCCAAAGCGCATCTTCCGCATAGAAAACCGCCACAGGGATGTCTGCCGCAGCTTGGGCGTCGAGCGCGGTGAGGTCGACCCAACCGATGCCCGATTTCAGCCAACCCCACAGGTTGCCCTCATCGTCGACGGCGGTTTCCGTGATCGTATACACGCCGTCCTCTCCGACGATCCCTGTGCTGAAGCCGTCGTAGTTCGGTTCGGAGAATACCGGTGTTTCCAGCGGGATCTGCCGCAAGTTGCCTTCTGTTGAGGCCGTGGTCGTAGCGGAAGTGCTGGTTGTAGTGGTCGTAGCCGGTGGGGGTGTGGTTGTGGCAGATGTGCTCTCGGCGGTACTTGTTTGTGTTTCGGTTGTGTCCGGCAACCGCCCGACCGCGCAACTGCTCAATATCAAGGTGCTGAGCAGAGCGGCAGCCCAATGTTTCATGCGCATGGTACGTTCCTTTCTTGATCCTACGGCAGAATGATATCGATCTCCAGATACGGCAGGAGCTCTTCTACTGGGGCAAAGGCCGGGATCGCGGCGAAAACTGCAAATCCATCCCGGAAAAATCCGAAATCATACGCGCAGTCATCCCGAAAATGGTAAAAATACTCCGTCCCGTTATGCGTGACGGACTCTGACATCTGCAAAGCGTTTTTTTGCTGCTCAAATTGAAGCTCCTGATCGCCGAAAAAGTGATTCAAAACGATCGTGGTGGACTGCTCTGCAAGATATGCATCCTCCGGCATCGGTTTGCCAAAGCCTTTTTCGTCGTAGGGGATCCGGTAGGTCGTTGTGACGCAGCGGCCCTGGCGGACTTGGATATGGTTAAATTCCGCCCCCTCCGGCAGAACTTTCAATCGGTAGTACGCGCGGTCCACGTCACTTGCTGCGCCAAACTGCTGCGGATCACTTCGCGCCGCGTCGCGGTATTCCTGCTCGGAATCGTAGGAAAAATACGTGTAATGCGAGCAAAGCTCGGGATCATCGGACGAACAGGCGGTCAGCGGGAGCACAAGTGCAAGCAAAAGGAGCAGAGCGAGCAGGTTTTGTTGTTTCACGGCAGATCACCTTTCTTTCCTAAATTTGCCAATCTATCGGCGTTGGTTTTGTTCCGTGCTTTGATTATACCACACAAAAAACGAAAATACGATTACAGCACGGTTACAGTTCGGAAACAGTTTGGTTACAAAAATACGGTGCACACCCAATGGGTGTGCACCGCGAGATTTGAATCGTTATCCGAATTTTTCCAAGAGATATTCCGCAGCTTTCGCGCGCAATGCCTCTGCTTCACTTCCCGCCGCGGCGATTTCTTCAGCCGAAACCGTAAAGCCCTCTTCCACAGCTACCGCATCCAAAACGATGCGTTGACGGATCTCTAAATTCGCAAGCTCCCATGCAACGTTTTCGGGCATTCCTTTTTCGAATACGCCCGAAAAAGATGCCTCAAGCTTTATGAGCTCTTTCATCAACATGCTCAGCTCTTCTCCGTTGACTAGACAATTGGACCAGGAAGCAATTTTTGAACAAATCCCCATAAGCACCTGCCGTTCTTCACTGTTGGGATTCTGTTCTGAATAGAGGGCCCGTCGAAACTCTGCAACAGACGAATAAGGCGAAATTGACTGCACAAACGTATCTGTTAGCTCAGGCTGTATAGATTGAGAAAGCGTTAACACCGTTGCCTCAATCGTGTAGGTTTCCACATCACCTAATTCATCTGAAGTGTAGGTGAATGTTTTTGTCTTTCCGATTTCTGCGCCGATTAATTGTTCCGTGAAGCTGCGATCATATTCTTCACCGCCGATCTGCATGGAGATATCGTTTCTGACAGAAATAACACTGTCGTTAGCTGTAACGATATAGTCCAAACTGACGGTATCGCCGTATTCTGCGATGACACGATCCGTTACCGGTACGAAAGAAGCGTGCTCTGCAAGTGTTTTTTGAATGACGCTTTCAGCTCTTTGAGCTGCAAGATAGTCAAAATAGAGATATCTCGGTGTTGGTGCGTTGAAAAAGAAA
The DNA here is from genome assembly GCA_015067825.1 of Oscillospiraceae bacterium. Taxonomy (GTDB): domain Bacteria; phylum Bacillota; class Clostridia; order Oscillospirales; family QAMX01; genus QAMX01. The sequence goes on from SVLQ01000004.1 coordinate 142,130, forward strand.
TCCCATTGGTAACCGTAATTTGTCGAAATTACGCGACTTTCATCGCTGTACGGTGCGGTCGCTTTGACTATAATTTCTTCGCTTGATGGCCGTGCAACTTTCAAACAGACAAAAGCTGTGAGCACGCCTACCAACCATACGGTTATCGCAATGAGAAAACTATTTCGATAGATGTGCTTCATGTCATCCCTCCGTTAATATGGAGTTATTCCGTGTATAGTATAGAAATTGTGAGCTTTTGTTGCGATTGCGTTACTGAACCAATGACCTGAAAAAAATCCTAATTCACCATAATGAATACCAACAACAGCATAGTCACCATTGATGTATGTATATACAATGCCGCCGCTGTCGCCGTCCTCAGCATCATAACTACAACGCAACATATCTTCGAAATCTATACCATCGTTAGAAAAAGAATAAGAATTGCTTCCGATTGTCCCGGAAGTTTGGCTTGATGCAGCCCCGTACTTGTATACTGTCATTCCTTCTGGAAAAGATGTGCACCAACTCCCCGCAATAATTGTCATGTCTGCTGTCTTGTTTTGAACCTCAATCGCTTCATTTGATTTAACAAATGCTGCATCAAGCGTACCAGACTGTTGTGTTAACATGGTGGTTCCGCAAACAATATTACCACCGCCTACATATACAGTTTGATTAATAGTATTTGCAAAGTGACCAGCCGTAGCAAAACCGTATTCAAAAGTTCCGTTAATGTTTCTGTAACACCGGTATCCTACACTTCCAGAGTATAAGTCAAGTTCAATGCGAACTTCGACAGGCGTTCCTAAGTAAAGAGGACGAGGAGAATTTTGTTTTTCGAAACTAGCACACTGTTCAAAATAAATCCGATCATAAGATGTAAGGTATTTTTTAAAGGCACTTATATTATTGCCCGATACCTCTTTGAGAGAAACAACGATGCGGTTATTACGTTCTTCAATGCCAAAACCGACAAAAGAATCAAGCAGATTCAAAAGGTCGTCCGGCATATCTTCTGCTTTGCTTTGCCGTAGTGTTTGCCATGCATTCGCAATGAGTTCTCTCTGTGCCGTTAGTTCATTCAATGAAACCGTTGCGGTGGATACAATCAAATCACTACTGCGTGCAAGGGCATATACAGAATCTGTATTTGCTTTCGCCGTGTTAGTTAGTAACACGACCAACTTCCCGTCCTCACGAATGTATGCTCCGGCGTAGTAATCCGGATAAGCATCGGTAATTTCGCCACGTAGATTCTGATGCTTAAAAGCTGTTGTCAATAATTGGTATTGTAAGTAACTTTGAGACTCTGCGATTGCTCGTGTTGTTAATTCGGTAGAATCGGCCAAAACAGGGAGTAAAAAAACAGACAAAAGGCATAACGCCAAAAACAATGCGCTAAATCTCTGTTTTACATTCTTTTTCATATCTATGCTCCTTTCATGTGTCTTGATCTGATTCGTTTCCAGAGTTTTCTGCCAACTAAAACGATACCCCATACGCCAAAAACAGTAAGAACAAGTGCAAGGGTACCTGCCGAAAACGCAAGAAAAACCATCAAAGTTACCGGCGGATTGCCGATATGAACGTGATTGCCGTTTTCATCAAGGCTTGGCCAACGCAGAGGAAGTTGATCGCGTAATACGACGACGTCTCCGTAGGTTTCTTTCACGCTTTTGTGGCGGAATAACCATAGAAAGGGATCGCAAAAAATGTGGATTTTACCGTCCTGTATCAAGATCGTTCCACAACCAATAGAACCGGAAAAATCCTCTATAACCTTTGGATATAATGCAAGTAATTCATTCATACTGGCTACAGGGGATTGGTCGTTTTCGCTTCCGGCGGGGATAAAATAGACAAGGCAATCGTTTCGGATGGACGAACGTAACAACGCTTCCAACTCGGTGAAGTCACCCATCACGCCGATGTACCAAACCTCAACGTCGGCAATCTGGCGATAACCGAGGCTGCAAAGCTCCAGACGTTCGGCCGACCAGAACGCTTCGGCTTCCGTTGCGCCGTCGCGGAGGAAACCTAGGCGCTCCATATAGCCGACGACGTCGGGAAAGCCGTTTTCCATCCAGTATTCTTTCAGCTCCATCATGGTGTATTCACCCGACGGATCGCTGATTTCCACAACAGTTTCTGCTGCAAACGCGGGGATTGCCAATACGAACAGAAACACCAGAATCAATATCGTACGTTTGAACATGCAAAACACCTCACAATCAAAACGAGGTTATCCATGATTTCTTTGCTAACGTTAGTATTTTTTCTACCACCACCTTCTGCAATGCTTGTTCCAGCCACCTTCTTCTGCGCGCATAAAACCACGTCCTTTCTCCGATATCGTACCAAACTGCACGAATACAAGAATATGGTACTCTTATGATTATAATATATCAAAATTTTTGGTCAATGTCAATAATTAATTTTAAAAAAACGAATTACATTTTTGGGAATAAGCCTGCTTATAATCGGAACTTGTAATAAATGCTGAGTTTTGATAAACAAAGTGCACAAAAAAACGCACCGCATACCGAGCGGTATGCGGTGCGCAATGTTTAATATTCCACTTCGCCTTCGTAGATGAGGCGGGCGTTGCCGGTGAGGAAGACCTCGTCATTTTCGTAGCGGACGATCAGATCGCCGCCGGCGAGCTTGACGGTGATATCGGTATCCTTCTTGCAGTAACCGTTTTCCACCGCCGCCACGACTGCCGCGCACGCGCCCGTGCCGCAGGCCATCGTTTCGCCGTTGCCGCGCTCCCAAACGCGCATCTTGAGCTCGTGCTCGTTGACCACGCGCACGAATTCGGTGTTGACGCGCTCGGGGAAAAGCGGATCGTTCTCAAAGAGCGGGCCAACGCGGTCGAGACGGATGTCGGCGACCTTGTCGCAGAAGACGACGCAGTGCGGGTTGCCCATCGAAACGCAGTTGATGCGGTAGGTACCGTCGGCGATGGGCACGGCGCGGTCGATCACGCGGTCGCCGTTCAAAGTGACCGGGATCTTCGCCGGTGCCAGTTCCGCCTTGCCCATGCTGACGCGCACGGAGGCGACCTGGCCGTTGAAGGAGTAGAGCTTCAGCGTTTTGAGACCGCTGTTGGTCTCGATAACGAGCTCGTCCTTTTTGGCAATGCCCTTGTCGTAGAGGTATTTGCCAACGCAGCGGATGCAGTTGCCGGCCATCTTGCCTTCGCTGCCGTCGACGTTGAAGATGCGCATCTTCGCGTCGGCCAGCTCGGAACGCTCGATCAGCACGATACCGTCGGCGCCGATGCCGTAATGGCGGTCGGTCAGCGTGATCGCAAGCGATTCGGGGCAGGTGATCTTGCCGTCGAAGTTATCGAAGAAGATGTAGTCGTTGCCAGTGCCTTCCATCTTCGAGAAGTGCAGCTTTTGGCGGCTCGTGCGCAGATGGTTGATGTCGACGAGCTCGGTGTTGTAGAGGTTGTAGCGGCTGGCGATGATGTCGGCGAGGGCGTTGGCCGTGTCGAGCGAGGTCAGACAGGCGATGCCCAACTGCAGCGCACGGCGGTTGAGGCGGATGAAATCGTCGATGTACTGCTGCTTTTTGTGCGACGCCGTGTAGATGATGTAGTCGATCTTCTTCGCCTCTAAAAGCTGCATGATCTCGTCGGAATCGCGGAGCTTATCGACCGTGACGACGTCGATGCCGGCGGCGGCGATCTCTTTGGCTGTGCCGGGCGTGGCGTAGAGCTTTAAGTGCAGGTCGTCGAGCTTTTTGGCGAGGCTCGGAAGCTCGTAGCGGTCGATGCTCTTCAGCGAGAGCAGAACGCCGGCGCGGTGGCTGGCGGTATGCGTATCGAAGCGGAATCCGGCGGAGAGCATCCCCTTAAAAAGCGCTTCCTCCAGCGTGCGGCCGAGGCCGAGCACTTCACCGGTCGATTTCATTTCCGGGCTCAGCGTTGTATTGACGTCGTTGAGCTTTTCAAACGAGAACACCGGAACCTTGATCGCGTAGTACGGCGGGCAGCGGTAGAGTCCGGTGCCGTAGCCCAAATCGGCGAGCTTGGCGCCGACCATGATGCGCGTGGCCAGATCGACCATCGGCACACCGGTGACCTTGCTGATGTAGGGGATCGTGCGCGAGGCGCGCGGGTTGACTTCGATGACGTAGAGCTCGTTGTTGTAGATCAGATACTGGATGTTGACGAGGCCCTTGGTGCCGAGGCTGAGGGCGAGCTTGGTCGAACAGTCGATGACCTTTGCGAGCATGACGTCGCTGATATTGAAGTGCGGGTAAACGGCAATTGAGTCGCCGCTGTGGACGCCGGCGCGTTCGATGTGTTCCATAACGCCGGGGATCAGAACGTCGGTACCGTCGGAGATGACGTCGACCTCCAGCTCCTTGCCCATCATATACTTGTCGACGAGGACAGGGTTTTCGATATGGCCGGCGAGGATGATATCCATGTAGTGCTCGATGTCGTCGGGCGAATAGGCGATCGTCATGTTCTGACCGCCGATGACGTAGCTCGGGCGCACAAGCACGGGGTAGGTGAGTTCTTCGGCGGCGGCGAGCGCTTCGGCCTTGCTCATAGCGGTCATGCCGCGCGGGCGCTTGATTTGGAAGCGCTCGAGGAGCTCGTCGAATCTGCCGCGGTCTTCGGCGAGGTCGATGCCTTCGGCGGAGGTGCCGAGGATCTGGATGCCTTTTTCGTGCAGGAACTTCGTCAGCTTGATCGCGGTCTGGCCGCCGAACGCGACGACGACGCCGATCGGCTGTTCCACGTCGATGACGTTCATCACGTCTTCGGGCGTGAGCGGCTCGAAATAGAGGCGGTCGGCGGTGTCGAAGTCGGTGGAGACCGTTTCGGGGTTGTTGTTGATGATAACGACCTCGTAGCCGAGCTTGCGGAGCGTCCAGACGCAGTGCACCGACGAATAGTCGAATTCGATGCCCTGGCCGATGCGGATCGGGCCGGAACCGAGGACGATGATCTTCTGCTTGTCCGATCTCTTGAGGCTGCGCGCTTCGCAGACGCTGTCGTAGGTCGAGTAGAAGTACGGCGTATCGGCATCGTATTCGGCCGCGCAGGTGTCGACCATTTTGTAAACGGCCTTGCGCGGACTGGCGATCTCCTGGCCGCTCAGTCTTGCGATCGCCGCGTCGGTGTAGCCGTAACGCTTGCCCTGCAGGTAGAGCTCGTCGGTCAGTACCTGCGTAGCGAGCGCGGCTTCAAAGTCGACGAGATTCTTGATCTTGTTCAAAAACCACGGGTCGATGCGCGTGATCTCGTAGATTTTTTCGATGGAGACGCCTTGTTTAAGAGCGGCGAATACCGCGAAGATGCGGTGGTCGTCGGTGACGGCGAGCTGCGATTCGATATCCTCGCGGCCGATAAACGGCTTAAAGTTCAGCGTATCCAGCGAGATCTCCGCACCGCGCACGGCCTTCATCAGCGCCGATTCAAAATTCTTGCCGATGGCCATGACCTCGCCGGTCGCCTTCATTTGCGTGCCGAGCTTGCGGCTGGCACCCGCGAATTTATCGAACGGCCACTTGGGGAACTTGACGACGACGTAGTCGATCGCCGGTTCAAAACAGGCGCAGGTCTTGCCGGTGACGGCGTTGGTGATCTCGTCGAGCGTGTAGCCGAGGGCGATGTAGGTCGTGACCTTGGCGATGGGGTAGCCGGTCGCTTTTGAGGCGAGTGCCGAAGAGCGCGAAACGCGCGGGTTGACCTCGATGACGGCGTACCGGAAGCTGACGGGGTCGAGCGCGAATTGGCAGTTACAGCCGCCTTCGATGCCGAGCTCGGAGATGATCTGCAGCGAGGCGTCGTGGAGCATGGCGTACTCTTTGCTCGAAAGTGTGACGGCCGGGGCGAGAACGATCGAGTCGCCGGTGTGGACACCGACAGGGTCGACGTTTTCCATGCTGCAGACGGCGATGGCGTTGCCCGCGTGGTCGCGCATGGCTTCAAATTCGATCTCTTTCCAACCAAAGATATATTTTTCGATCAGAACCTGCGTGATCGGCGAAAGCATCAGGCCGTTCTTGGCGATCGGCATGAGCTCTTCGCGCGTGTAGGCGACACCGCCGCCGGCACCGCCGAGGGTGAAGGCCGGGCGCACGATGACCGGATAGCCGATCTCGTCGGCGATGCGCAGCGCGCCTTCAAGGTCGTTGGTGACCTCCGAGGGGATGACGGGCTGGCCGATCTTGACCATCGTATCGCGGAACATCTGGCGGTCTTCGGCTTTGTCGATCGCTTCGGCAGTCGTGCCGAGCAGGCGGACGTTCATCTTATCCAGGTAGCCCTCGTGCGAGAGCTGCATGGCGATGGTAAGCCCCGTCTGGCCGCCGAGCGAAGCGAGCAGGCTGTCCGGGCGTTCTTTTTCGATGATGCGCTTGACGGTGTCGGCAGAGAGCGGCTCGAGGTAGATCTCGTCGGCGAGCATCGAGTCGGTCATGATCGTCGCGGGGTTGGAGTTGATCAGAACGACGTCCAGCCCCAACGATTTCAAAACGCGGCACGCCTGCGCACCCGCGTAGTCAAATTCGGCAGCCTGACCGATGACGATCGGGCCGGAGCCGATTACAAGCACTTTTTTGATATCAGGATTTTTCGGCATATAAATGACCAAACCTTTCCACTAAAAACGGACGGAACTCAAAGCGCGGCCGCAAAGCGGTCGAACAGCAGCTCTGCGCAGGTTTCGGGCGCGAACTGCACCGAGAAAGCGCGCAGCGCGGGATAAACGAGCCCTTCACAGGTGTGATCGTTGACGTTTTCGAACCAACTCTGTGCGCCGTCTGCGGCTGCGCTGACGACGTAGCCGTGGTTCTGCGACGAAATATAAACGCGGCCCGTCTCGGAAAACTTGACCGGCTGGTTTGCGCCGCGGTGCCCGTAGGGGAGCTTGGCGGTTTCGCCGCCGGCGGCAATGGCGAGCAGTTGGTGGCCGAGCCCGTAGGCAAAGATCGGCTTTTGGCCGAGCAGCGCGCCGAGCTCGGCGATCAAGGCGGTGTTCTCGGCCGGATCGCCGGGGCCGTCGGAGATCAGAATGCCGTCGGGCTGATCCGCGAGGATCGTTTCAGCCTTGGTATCGGCCGGATAGACCGTCACGCGGCAGCCGCGGGCGGTCAGCTCGTCGATCGCCGTGCGCACAGTGCCGCAGTGGAGCAGAGCGACGGACGCCTTTTGCTCGCCGTTGGCAACGTAAACCTTGGTCTCTTTGGGCGAGACGGCGGCTACGGCGTTTTGGATCTTATAGGCGCGCAAGGCATCCATATCGACCGTGGCCGGATCGGAGACGATCGCCGCGTTCATCGTGCCTTCGTCGCGCAGAATACGCGTGAGCTCACGCGTGTCGATACCGGAAACGCCGGGGATCCCGACTTCCTTTAAATAAGCGTCAAGCGTGCTTTCGGAACGGAAGTTGGAAGGCGTTTCGCAGTGTTCGTAGCAGACGTAGCCCACGGTCGCGGCAGCGCCTTTGCAGTCGGCGGGGATCATGCCGTAGTTGCCGATCAGCGGGAAGGTCTGCAGGACGATCTGGCCGCTGTAGTTGGCATCGGTCAGCGTTTCAATGTAGCCGACGGCCGCAGTCGAAAAGACCAGTTCACCGATCGCATCGACGTCGGCACCGAAGCGTTCGCCGGAAAAAATCATACCGTTTTCCAGAACGATGGATACTTTTTTCTTCATCATGGCTTTAGTATGCGCGCACACCGAAAGTCCGGCGTGCGCGCAATTCCTTTCTCGTATTGATTTATCCGAGCAGGCGGCACAGCACGGCTTTCTGCGCGTGCAGGCGGTTTTCCGCTTCGTCAAAGATCTCGTCGGCGTGCGCCTCAAAGACCTCCGCGGTGATCTCTTCGCCGCGGTGCGCCGGCAGGCAGTGCATGACCATCGAATCCTTCGCGGTCACGGCCATCGTCTCGGCGTTAAGCTGGTAGCCGGCGAACGCCTGTTTTCTGAGCTCGGCTTCGCCTTCCTGTCCCATCGACGCCCAAACGTCGGTGTAGATGACGTCGGCGTCCTTCATCGCGTCAAGGACGGAAGATGTCATTTCGAATTCGCCGTTTTCTTTCGCCCAAGCGATGATCTCGGCGTCGGGCTGGTAGTTATCCGGGCAGGCGATGGCCACCTTCATGCCCATCTTGATGCCGCCGACGATCAGCGAGTTGGCCATGTTATTGCCATCGCCGACGAAGCAGAGCTTCAGCCCTTTGAAGCTGCCCTTGTGTTCGCGGATCGTCATCAGGTCGGCGAGGACCTGGCAGGGATGCGCGTAGTCGGTCAGACCGTTGATGATCGGGATCGAACCGTATTCGGCGAGCGCTTCGACCTCGGCCTGTTCAAAGGTACGGATCATGATGCCGTCGAGATAGCGCGAAAGCACGCGCGCCGTGTCCTCGACCGGTTCGCCGCGGCCGATCTGCAGATCGCGGTTGCTCAGAAAGAGGGCGTTGCCGCCGAGCTCGTACATGCCGACCTCAAAGGAAACGCGCGTACGGGTCGATGATTTCTGGAAGATCATGCCGAGCGTTTTGCCGGCGAGACGGTGGTGGGGGATGTTGTTTTTCTTTTCATATTTGAGCTGGTCGGCGAGGTTCAGCGTTTCGATGATCTCTTCGGCGGACCAGTCCATCAGCTTCAGCAGATGTTTCATTGTGCAATGACCTCCTTGATGATTTCAACGGCTTTTTTCAGCGCGTCCCATGTAATATTCAGCGGCGGCAGCAGGCGGACCTTGTTTTTTGCCGTCAGCACGAGCACACCGCGCTCCATGCAGCGTTTGGCGACTTCTGCCGGGGCAACTTCGGTCTCGATGCCGAGCATCAAGCCCTTGCCGAACACACCGACCACGCCGACTGCGCTCGTAAGCTCCTCACGCACGAACTGTCCCTTGGCTTCAACTTCGCTGAGCAGCTCGGGCGTCAGACGGGAGAGGATGTTGATCGCACCGGCCGCGCAGACCGGGTTGCCGCCGAAGGTCGAACCGTGCGTGCCGGCCGTGAGGACGGATTCGGTCTTTTCGCCGAACACGGTCGCGCCCAGCGGCAGACCGCCGGCAAGGCCCTTGGCCGTGCTGAAGATGTCGGGCTTGATGCCTTCGTAGTGCATGTAGGAGAACAGCTTGCCCGTACGGCCGTTGCCCGTCTGAACCTCGTCAATGAGGAGCAGGATATCGTTTTTGGCGCAGATATCGGCGATCGTGCGGACGTAATCCTCGCGCAGAACGTTGACGCCGCCTTCGCCCTGGATCGTTTCCAGCATGACCGCGCAGATCGACTTATCGGTGGTCAGAATGGCCAGATCAGCCGGTTCGTTGGCGGTGATGTGGAGGAAGCCTTCGGTGAAGGGGAAGAAGTGCTGGTGGAAAACGTCCTGGCCGGTGGCCGCGAGCGTGGTGACCGTGCGGCCGTGGAAGGAATTTTTGAGGGTGACGATTGTATTGCGGCCGTCGCCGTATTTATCGTGCGAGTACTTGCGCGCGGCCTTGATCATGCATTCGTTGGCCTCGGCACCCGAGTTTCCGAAAAAGACCTTTTTCATGCCGGTACGGCTGCAAAGCATTTCGGCCAGACGGGCGCAGGGCTCAGTGTAGTAGAGGTTGGAGGTGTGCTGGATTGTCATCAGCTGCTGTGTGACCGCAGCGATCCACTGGCTGTCGGCAGCACCGAAGGTGTTGACGGCAATACCGGCGCCGAGGTCGATGTATTCTTTGCCGGTGTCATCGTAGAGGTATTCGCCGTTGCCGCGGACAAGTGCGATGTCGAAGCGACCGTAGGTGTTGGCGACAAACTGTTTGTCGAGTTCTTTGATGTGCATATGTGTTCTGTCCTTTCTCGCCGATCAGACAAACATCGTGCCGATGCCTTCGTCGGTGAGGATTTCAATCAGGATCGCGTGGGGGATCGTGCCGTCAATGATAAAGACCTTATTCACGCCGCGGCGGATCGCTTCGATGCAGCAGTCGACCTTGGGGATCATGCCGCCGGAGATGATGCCTTCCTTCATCAGGAGGGGGGCTTCGCTGGCCTGAATGCGCGGGATCAACGTAGAGGGATCATCCTTGTCGCGCAGGATGCCGGTGATATCGGTCATCGAGATCAAGCTTTCCGCGCCGAGCATACCGGCAATGCGGGAGGCCGCGGTGTCGGCGTTGATGTTGTAAACGTTGCCTTCATCGTCGCAGCCGACGGTGGAGATGACGGGGATGTAGCCGTTGTCGAGGGCATCGAGGATCGGCTGCGTGTTGATCTCGGTGATCTCGCCGACGTAGCCGAGCTCGGGCTTGAGCATTTTGGCCTTGATCATCTGGCCGTCGATACCGCAGAGGCCGAGCGCCTTGCCGCCTTGGGTACCGATGATATTGACAAGGGTTTTGTTGGTCTTGCCGGCCAGAACCATCTGCACGACTTCCGCCGTTTCCGCGTCGGTCACGCGCAGACCGTTGACAAATTTCGTTTCCTTGCCGATCTTTTTCAGCGTGTCCGAGATCTCCGGACCGCCGCCGTGCACCAAAACGACACGGATGCCGATCAGCGAGAGGAGGACGATGTCGCCCATGACCGATCGCTTGAGATCTTCGTTGAGCATCGCGTTGCCGCCGTATTTGACGACGACGATTTTATTGGCGTAGCGTTGAATATAGGGGAGCGCGCGGATCAGAACTTCGGCGCGCTGGGCTGTGGTGAGGTCGTGCATGGTGAGATACCCTTCCTTTTTCGGTCGATATGTATTCTATGCTTGTACGGCGATCAGGTGCGGTAGTCGCCGTTGATCTTGACGTAGTCGTAGGTGAGATCACAGCCCCAAGCAATCGCTTCGGCATCGCCGGAGTTGAGCGAAACGAGCATTCTGATCTCTTTTTCGAGAAGGATCTGCTTGGCGAACTCTTCGGAGAATTCGATACCTGCGCCGTCCTTGCAGACCGGGATCGTACCGGCAGCCGAGGCAAACGAGACGTCGATCTTGGTGATGTCGACGTCGGCACCCGAATAACCGATCGCGCAGAGAATGCGGCCCCAGTTGGCATCGGCGCCGAACATCGCGGCCTTGACAAGCGACGAGCAGATGACCGACTTGGCGACGACGCGGGCGGTGTCCTTATCGGCGGCACCGGTCACTTCGCATTGCAGAAGCTTGGTTGCGCCTTCGCCGTCAGCGGCGATCATGCGGCAGAGATAGGTGGTGACGGCGGCGAGCGCCTCGCAGAAGGCCTTGTAGTCCGCGCTTTCCGCGTCGGTGATCGTTTCGTTGCCGGCCATACCGTTACAAAGCACGGAGACCATGTCGTTGGTCGAGGTGTCGCCGTCGACGCTGACCATGTTGAACGAATCTTTGATGTCGGCCGAAAGTGCGGCCTGTAGAAGGGCGGGGGCGATTGCGACGTCGGAAGTGACGAACACAAGCATCGTCGCCATGTTGGGGTGGATCATACCCGAACCCTTGGCGATACCGCCGATGCGGCAGGTCTTGCCGCCGACGGTGAATTCAAACGCGATCTCTTTCTTGACGGTGTCGGTGGTCATGATTGCTTCGGCAGCGGCGTTGCTGCCTTCGTCGCCGGCGCACAGCGCCTTGGCGAGTTCCGGAACGCCGGCGGCGATCGGCTCGAGCGGGAGCGGCTGGCCGATCACGCCGGTGGAGGCGATGATGCAGTCTTCCACGGTGAGGCCGAGTTCGCTTTGGGCGGCAACCATCGCGCACATCTTCTCGGCGACCTCAACGCCGTCGGCGTTGCAGGTGTTGGCGTTGCCGCTGTTGCAGAGCACGGCACGGGCATAACCGTCGGCGACGTGTGCCTTCGTGACGTAGATCGGTGCACCTTTGACGAGGTTTTTGGTGTAGACGCAGGCAGCTGCGGCCTGCACGTCGCTCAAAATGAGCGCGAGATCTTTCTTGGTCTTATTCTTGCGGATGCCGCAGTGCACGCCCGCGGCCGAAAAACCATGTGCGGCGGTAACACCGCCGGAAATTGCTTTCATTGTTTTATCCTCACTTATTCTGTATCAATCGGTTTTCTTTTGTTTATGCTGTAATATATGCATCTCAAAGCGCGAGGCCGGTCGTTTCGTCCAAACCGAGCGCGATGTTCATGCACTGAATGGCTGCGCCGGAAGCGCCCTTGCCGAGGTTATCAAAGCGCGAGATCAAAAGCGGGCGTTCGTCGTTGCCGGTGACGATGATCTGCATGGTGTCGAGTCCGGAAAGAGCGTTTGCGCCGACGAAGCCGCCGAGAGCGTCGATCTCTTCGGCCGTTGCGACCGAGACCATTTTACTGCCGGCGTAGAACTCGGTGAAGTAAGCACGCAGCTCCGCGACCGTCAGCTTCTTGGCGAGCAGACGGGACGTGAGCGGGATCGAGACCGCCATGCCGGAGTAGAAGTCGGCGACGATGGGGGAGAACAGCGGCTGATCGGTCAGACCGCAAACGGCCTGCATTTCCGGCAGGTGCTTATGCGCCTGGGCAATGCCGTACTGCCGCGGCGAATCGTATTCGGCCGGACGGTCGGCGTCGCCGTACGCGGCGATCATCGATTTGCCGCCACCACTGTAACCGGTCACGCTGTGGCAGACGAACGGATAGCTGCCGTCGGCGATCCCGCCGGCAACCAGCGGATATACCAAAGAGACGAAGCCGCTCGCATGACAACCCGGAACGGCGATCTTGCCGCCGGCGGCAATGCGCGCGCGGTGCGCCGCCGAGAGCTCGGGGAACCCATAGCCCCACGCCGGATTCGTGCGGTGCGCGGTCGAGGCGTCGATCACGGTCGTTGCGGGATTGGTGATCTCCGCGGCGATCTCCTTCGAGGCCGCATCGGGCAGGCAAAGAAAAACGATGTCGGCGCTGTTGGCGATCTCTCGTCGCGCCGCCAGATTCTTGCGGTCAGCCTCCGGCAGCGAGACCAGAACGATGTCGTTTCGCTGGCCGAGCCGGTCCGAGATCCGAAGCCCTGTCGTACCCTGATTGCCGTCGATAAATACGCGTGTCATGCTGTTAGCCGTCCTTTTTCGGTGAATTTCCGTGGCCCGGATCCTGCGAAAAGGCAATGATTTCCGAGCATGAAGATATTATACACGCTTTCCCCGAAAAATGCAAGCATAAAAATTCATCTATATGCATATTTATCCAAAAGGACGAAAATTTTCGGTTTCTCGCGGTCGGATTGGGCATTTCGCATAGCCCTGTCAAAACGCGCCGAAAAAGAAGAATATTTTTTATAGAAGTTTACAAGCGGGAACGCATGTGGTATAATACATCCTGACCGCAAAAACCGGAACGCATAGACTTGCGTTTTGATTTTGGGTGGTCAAAGCATGAAAATGGGTGAATACTATGCAAGAAAAACTTTGGAATAAGAATTTTACGCTGATTATTTTCGGGACAATCATCTCAATGCTCGGCAATTCCATCTCCGGTTTTGCCATTGCGCTGCTCGTGCTCGATAACACTGCCTCAACCTTTCTCTATGCGCTCTTTATGGTCATCTACAACGCACCCAAGCTCATCGTTCCGATCTTTGCCGGGCCGTATCTCGACCGCTATTCCCGCCGGAAAATGATCTATCTGCTCGACTATCTGTCGGCGGCGTTGTACCTGATGATCTTTTTCCTGCTCAAGTTTTGGGGATTTCACTTCTGGCTGTTTTTGGGGCTTGCCTTCCTGATCGGATCGATCGACAGCGTTTACCGCATCGCCTACGACAGCCTGTTCCCGACGCTCATTTCCGAAAAGAACTACCGCCGCGCCTATTCGATCTCCAGCATCATCGAACCGCTTTCGACGGTCATGATCCCGGTTGCAGCCTTTGCCTACGAAAAGATCGGTCTGGAGCTGATGTTCCTCGCCAACGCCGTGACCTTTTTTTGTGCCGCATCCTTTGAGGTTTTTATCAAGGCAGAAGAAAACTACACGAAAAATCAGTTTGCCCAAGGGTTTGCCGCCTTCAAGCAAACGCTCAAAGAAGGTATTTCGTATCTCAAAAACGAAAAGGGTCTGCTTTTCATTACGGCGTTTTTCTGTGTCAACGCGTTCGCCTATTCGGGTATCGGCGTGGTATTGCTGCCGTACTTCAAGTCTCTCGGCGATAACGGCGTTCTGCTCTACACGCTCGTCATGGGCTGTGGTGTCGTCGGCCGTCTGATGGGCGGCGTGATGCACTATCTGGTCGTTTTTGCCAAGGAAAAGAAGTTCCTGATCGCTATGAGCGTCTACGTTTCGCTCACGCTTCTCGACAGCACCTATCTTTATACGCCTGTTTTCTGGATGTGCATCAGCTCGTTCATCGTCGGCGTGATCTCCGTCACCTCGTACAACATCCGTCTGACATCGACCCAAAGCTACGTTCCCGATACCTGCCGCGCCCGTTTCAACAGTACCTTCCTGCTTCTGTGCAACGTGGGCAATATCGCCGGCCAGCTCTCAGCCGGCGTCGTCGCCGATCTGATTCCCATGCGTGCGGTCGTCACGATCTACGCCCTTGCAAATCTTGTCGGCGCGCTGACAATCATGTTGCCCAACCGCAAAAAAATTGCGCCGATCTACAACCGCGAGGTGTGATCGCGGCGAATTTACAAAATATTTATCTTTCCAAACGGTCTTTTCGGAAAAATCACTTGCAATCTTTTGACGGCTTGTGTATAATTAAGAGTATAGATTACAATGGAGGAATTTGATATGCTGAATTTAGGTTATGTTCTCGCGGAAGCTGCGGCTACGGCTGCTGCTGCTGCGACCAATTCTTCGGGCGCCAACGGCGGCGGTGCGGGCGGCAACAGCTGGATCTCCACGCTGATTCTCGTCGTTGTGATGGTCGCTGTTTTCTACTTCCTGATCATCCGTCCGCAGAAAAAGCGCGATAAACAGGCCAAAGATATGCGCGAAGCCATCAAAGTCGGCGACGAAATCGTCACCATCGGCGGCATCTGCGGCAAGGTCACCAACGTCAAGGACGAAACGATCACGATCGTCTCTGCCGAAAGCAAAATGACCTTCCTGAAAACTGCCGTTGCTTCCGTCACCTCGCCGGACAACGAATAAGGTTTCGTTCTGATCGGGTTTGTTCTGTTCCGCAGCGCCTTTGCATAGAGTTTCTGTGGGGGTGTTGCCTGTGGAACAAAACAGAAAGCTTGATCGATTGTTTTCCCGTGCGAAGCTGCTCGCCGTGGCTGCGGTATTGGGCGCGCTTGCGGTGCTGCTTTTACTGTTTGTCGCCGCGCTCGTTGCGGTCAAAACGGGAAATTTCACAAAGCTCGGCAGTGTCGGTGTTTATGTATCCGCGCTGCTGGGCGGGATCGCTGCCGGTTTGTTTGCCGCCAAGCGATCCGGAAAAAACGGCCTCATCATCGGAGCTGCGGCGGCACTTGTTACCGCGCTTTTGATGTGGCTGGCGGCTCTGATTCCGGGGAATGTCTCCGGCGCGGTTCCGCTGTCGGCGGTCATTTGCGTGGCCGGCGGTGCGGGCGGCGGCTTGATCGGAGTCCATCTCACGTATCGTTAGTTTCTGCGGCTTTGCCGCCGGAATAAAAACCGAAATCTACAGAAAGAGGAAATACAACTATGAAACACATCCAGACGCTGAATTCGAAGAACCTCCGCAAGAGTGCTGCCAAGGGCGGCTGCGGCGAATGCCAGACCTCCTGCCAGTCCGCTTGCAAGACCTCCTGCACCGTCGCCAACCAGAAGTGCGAAAACAGCGATAAGTAAGTTTTACCAAGCAGAGCCGTACAGTCTGATCTGTACGGCTCTGCCGCCAAACAAAGAGACCAAGCCAAACCGCGGAATGGGAAAATTTCGCGGTCATTTCCGCGTTTGCGGAAAAGTACACGAGACATGGGGATTTGTGACCAATGGCCTACACTACCGTACATACCTTTGAAATGCTCGGACAGTATATCGCGATGGACGTCGCGAGCGGTGCTGTCCATATCCTTGACAAGCTCGCCTACGAGGTCGTGCGCCGTCTGACGCCGCCGCTATGCGAGACCTGTCCGGCCGAGCTCTACGCCGAGCTGGATGCCACCCGCGAAGAGATCGACGAAGCCTACGCCGAGCTCTACGCGTTGTATGCCGAAGGCATGCTTTTTTCCGAAGACGATTATGAGCAGATTGCCGCTTTGATCGACCGTCATCCGCCGGTCAAAGCGCTGTGCCTGCATATCTCGCACGACTGCAATCTGCGCTGTAAATATTGCTTTGCCGGCACGGGCAATTTCGGCGGTGCGCGCATGCTGATGCCGCCCGAAGTCGCTATCGACGCCATGAAATTCGTGGCCAAGGCCTCCGGCAAACGCCGCAACATCGAAGTCGACTTTTTCGGCGGTGAACCGCTGATGGCGTTCGATACCGTGATCAAAACGGTCGAGTACGTCCGCGCCCACGAAAAAGAATGGGGCAAGAACTTCCGCTTTACGATCACGACCAACGGCCTTGCCCTCGACGATAAAAAGATCGACTTTATCAACCGCGAAATGGACAACGTCGTCCTCTCTCTCGACGGCCGTCCCGACGTCAATGACGAGCTCCGCGTCGACGTCGCCGGCAACGGCAGCTACAGCCGCATCGTGCCCAAGCTCCTCAAGACCGCACAGGGCCGCAACGGCAAGGACTACTACGTCCGCGGCACCTTCACCAAGCTGAACCTTGACTTCGCCGAAGACGTGCTGCATATGCACGAGCTCGGCTTCAAGGAGATCAGCGTCGAACCCGTCGTCACGAGCGATCCGCGCCTCGATTTCACGCCCGAAGACCTGCCGAAGATCTACGCCGAGTACGAACGTCTGGCGAAGATCATGCTCGACCGCGCCGGCACCGACGAGGATTTCCGCTTCTTCCACTTTATGATCGACCTCGAACAGGGGCCGTGCGTGATCAAGCGTCTGCGCGGCTGCGGTGCGGGTGCGGAATATCTGGCCGTCACGCCCGACGGCGAGCTCTACCCCTGCCATCAGTTCGTCGGCAACGAGGAATTCAAGATCGGTACGATCTATGATCCCGACCACCTGAACGAAGATCTGCGCGCGCAGTTTGCGGGCCAGAACGTCTATACGCGCGAAGGCTGCCGCGATTGCTTTGCCCGTTTCTATTGTTCCGGAGGCTGCTCTGCGGCCAACTACAACAAAAACGGCGACCTGAACAAGCCCTATGCCTACGGCTGTGACCTCGAGCGCAAACGTGTGGAATGCGCGATCGGTCTCAAGGCGGCGCTCGCCGTGCGTGCGGCGGAAGCAGCAGGGGAGGAAGCCGATGCGTAAGATCGGTTTTATCGGCAGCGGGAAAATGGCCGGTGCGATCATGGGCGCGCTGTTGCAAAACGGCTGCGATCCGTCACTGCTCACCGTCAGCGATCCCAATCCCGAAGCACTTCTCCGCCCAGCGTCCTTTGGTGCCGTGACGACGAACGATAACCGCGTGGTATTTGAACGCTCGGATATCGTTTTTCTCGCGGTCAAGCCCCAGTGCATGTACGATGCACTCGGTGCGATCGGCAGTGCTACTGCCGGCAAGACCGTCGTTACCATGATGGCCGGGATCCGCACCGAACAGGTCGCAGCCCTTTGTCCGGGAGCTGCCTGCGTGATCCGCATGATGCCCAACACGCCGATGCTCGTCAACAAAGGTACGATCGCCGTTTCGGTCGGCGATGCGCCTGCCGACTGCGCGGAAGCGGTCGTGGAGATCCTTTCGACCGCCGGCTGTGTTTACCACGTCGAAGAAGACGCGATGGATGCGGTGACTGCGCTGTCCGGTTCCGGCCCTGCCTATTTTTACCGCATTGCCGCCGTGATGGCCGAAGCGGCCGCCGCACACGGGATCGATCCCGAAACAGCCGTGCAGATGGCTGCCGGCACGATGGCCGGTGCAGCGGAAATGCTCACCCAAAGCGGCAAAACGCCGGCCGAGCTGATCCGTGACGTCTCTTCCGCGAAGGGGACGACGGTTGCCGCGCTGGAGGCGTTTGACCGCGCAGAACTCGATGCGGCCGTGCGTGCCGGTGTCGAAGCCGCGTGGACCCGTTCCCGCGAACTCTCGCAGGGAAAATAACCGGGCCGAATGAACCGCCTTCTCTCTGAATATCATGGCAGAGAGGGGGGATTTGTGTGTCGGAACAGAGAAAACGGCCGTTTCGAATGTCGGACGGTCGGATTGCCGTACTGCTTCTGTGGGCGGCATTTGCCGTGGGCTGCGCGATCGGCGCGGCTGTTGCGGCCGAAATCACCGAAGCCGCGCTGCTGCGCCTGCGGGAAAGTTTGTTCGCGTATCGTTCGGCGGCGCTTGGCGGAACTCTACGCCAAAGCTTTGGTGCGTGTCTGCTCGATTTGCTGCCGTGGACACTTGCATCGCTGCTGGCGGCGTTGTTTGTCTCATCCACCGTCACACTGCCGTTGCTTTTGGGACTGCGCGGCGGGGTTCTGGGGTATCTAACCGCGGCGCTGCTCCGGCTCTGCGGCTGGCCCGATGGTCTTTGGTGGCTGGGTGCAGTTTGCGGTGCGAAAAACGCATTGCTCCTGCTTTCGATGTCTGCCGCGATTGTCCCGAATTTTATCCGTGCATTGCGGCGTGTGCGTCTGCGCGGAAGCCATCTTGTCTATGCTCTTGACCGCACGTATCTGCGCTCTGCGGCCGTATCGCTTGTGGCGATGCTGGCGGGAGCCGCAGCCGATCTGTACCTCACGCCTGTGCTGACCGCGTGGTTGGCGCGGTGAACCAACCATACCGAGGATATCTGAAACGGAGAAGAACCATGAGCTTTTTGAAACCTAACTACAACAAGCCCGGCAAGGGCGTCGAGAAGGACGAGCCGCAAGGCTCCGCATTCTTCCGTTATTTTAAGTTGTATTTCCGCAACTTCAGCAAAATGATCGGCTACGGCACGATCTATTTCTTCGTGATGCTGCCATTGATCGTGTTTGCGACCTACTTCATCTTGGCCGTCATCAATCCCGAACTCGGCCTCAGCCTGTCCGATGCGCTCTATGAAGCGACCTACGGTCAGGTGGTCGAAGAAGGCAAAGAGGTCATGGCCAACTCGTGGATCGCGCTGCTGATGATGATTGCGATCTATATCCCGCGCGGTGTGGCGATTCCGCTGGTGATTCTGTCGGCGATCTGCATTGGCCCGCTGAACTGCGGCATGGTCTACTGCATGCGCAACCACTCCCGCGAGGACCATGCGTGGTTTTCCGATCTCTTTACGCGCGCGTGGCGCAATAAGTGGCAGGGACTGGCCTTCGGCCTGATCGATATCGCCATCTGCCTGAGCCTGCTCGTTTACCTGTTCGCGCCCGATGCGATGGGCATGAGTGCGACGGTCTTCAACTACTGCCGCATTTTGTGCATTGCGATTTTTGTTTGCTACATGGTCATGCGCTGGTACATCTACCAGATGATCGTCACCTTTAACCTGAAGTTCCGCGGCCTGATCAAAAACGCGTGGATGTTCGTCATCCTCGGTGCCGGCCGCAATATTGTCACGGCGCTGGCGAGCGTGGCGATGATCTTCTTCTTTGTGATCTTCCCGCTCTACTACCCCTCGGCGATGCCGTTCTTCCTCCTGATCATGATGTTCCTGATGTGGAGCATGCTTATTTTCCTTGCAGTTTTCGGTACCTACCCGGTCATGCATAAGTATCTTGTTGCACCGGCGCTGGAGGAACAGCGCAAGGCCGAAGCGAAGAAAAACGGCGGCAAACCGATTGAAGAAAACGTTGTGGAAGCCGAATCGGAGGCCGAAAAAAACGGTGAAGATGATTCGATTCTCGACGATGACGATTAATCCTGAATGCCTTTGTGCATACTATTGCTGAATAGACGATAAACCCGCGAAAAAAGAAAGAAAATTTATATGTTTTGCGTCTTGCAAATTTTGCCCATTTGCGGTAAAATTTAGATATAACTACTATTGGAGGAATGTCACATGGCAATCAAAGTAGCAATCAATGGTTTTGGCCGCATCGGCCGTCTCGCGTTCAGACAGATGTTCGGCGCCGAAGGTTATGAAATCGTTGCGATCAACGACCTCACCAGCCCGGCGATGCTCGCGCACCTTCTGAAATATGACTCCGCTCAGGGCCGTTACGCTCTGGCTGACAAAGTCTCCGCCGGTGAAGACAGCATCACTGTCGACGGCCAGACGATCAAGATCTACGCCGAAAAAGACGCGGCGAACTGCCCGTGGGGCGAACTGGGTGTTGACGTTGTTCTCGAATGCACCGGTTTCTACACCTCGAAGGCCAAGTCCGAAGCGCACCTCACCGCCGGCGCCAAGAAAGTCGTTATCTCCGCTCCGGCCGGCAACGACCTCAAGACGATCGTTTACAGCGTCAACGAAAAAACCCTGACCGCTGAAGACAAGATCATCTCCGCCGCTTCCTGCACCACCAACTGCCTCGCCCCGATGGCCAAGGCCCTCAACGATTACGCTCCGATCCAGAGCGGTATCATGAGCACCATCCACGCTTACACCGGCGACCAGATGGTCCTCGACGGCCCGCACAGAAAAGGCGACCTCCGTCGCGCCCGCGCTGCCGCTGTCAACATCGTTCCGAACTCCACCGGCGCTGCTAAGGCGATCGGCCTGGTTATCCCGGAACTCAACGGCAAGCTCATCGGCTCGGCTCAGCGTGTCCCGGTTCCGACCGGCTCCACCACGATCCTTGTCGCTGTCGTTAAGGGCACCGACGTCTCCGTCGCCGGCATCAACGCCGCGATGAAGGCTGCTTCCTCGGCTTCCTTCGGCTACAACGAAGAAGACATCGTTTCGTCCGACATCATCGGCATCACCTACGGCTCGCTGTTCGACGCTACCCAGACCATGGTCTGCAAAGTCGACGACGATACCTACGAAGTGCAGGTCGTTTCGTGGTACGACAACGAGAACTCCTACGTCAGCCAGATGGTCCGTACGATCAAGTACTTCGCCGAACTGAACTAAGACTTCTCAAATCGTCTTTCAACAGCCCGCAAAGCCACCGCTTTGCGGGCTGTTTCTCTCACAAAAAAGGAGCATCAAAATGAACATTCCCGCCCCGATGCAGGCCTATATCGACGGCCTTCTTGCCAAAACCTCCGATCCAACCCTCAAATCGCTCTTTGCCGATTGCTTCCTGAATACCTGGACGACGACGATCCAGGAAACCGCCGACGATGCGTTCGTCATCACCGGCGATATCCCTGCCATGTGGCTGCGCGACTCCTCCGCACAGGTCAAAAACTATCTGAAACTGATGCCCGTGAGCGACGAGATCACCGCGATGGTGCGCAAGGTGATCAACCGCCAGATGCTGTCGATCACGAAGGATCCGTACGCCAACGCCTTTAACTTCGAGGCGAACGCCCACGGCCATACCGACGACCGCCCGCTGCAGAGCCCGTGGGTCTGGGAGCGCAAGTACGAGATCGACTCGCTCTGCTATCCCGTCCACCTCGCTTACCAGTACTGGAAGATCAGCGGAAAAGCCGATATCTTTACCGAAACGGCCAAAACTGCGTTCGGTCTGATCCTCAAAACGTGGAAGACCGAGCAGAATCACGCCGATTCGCCCTACTATTTCCTCCGCGATAACTGCCCGCCGACCGATACGCTCACCAACGACGGCAAGGGTACGCCGGTCGCGCCGACCGGCATGACCTGGTCGGGCTTCCGTCCCAGCGACGACGCCTGTACCTACGGCTACCTCGTGCCGGCCAATATGTTCGCCGTGGTCGCGCTCCGCGAAATGTCCGAGATCCTGCGTGCGGTCTACGGTGACGAGGCGATGGCGGCCGAGGCCGATGCGCTCAAGGCCGAGATCGACGCCGGCATCCAAAAATACGCGGTCGTCGAAACCGCCGAATTCGGCAAGGTCTACGCCTACGAGGTCGATGGCCTCGGCAATCACCTCTTCATGGACGATGCCAACGTGCCCAGCCTGATGTCCGCGCCGTATCTCGGCTACTGCGACGTCGCCGACCCGATCTACCAGAATACGCGCAAGCTCTTGCTCTCCAACGCAAACCCCTACTACCACGAAGGCAAGGCCGCCAAAGGCATCGGCAGTCCGCACACGCCCGCCGACAGCATCTGGCCGATCGCCATGGCGATGCAGGGCCTGACCGCCACCGACGCGGCGGAAAAGAAAGAACTGCTGGGCTATCTGCTCGCCTCCAACGCCGGTACGGGCTTTATGCACGAGAGTTTCCATAAAGACGACGCCAAAAACTTCACGCGTCCGTGGTTTGCCTGGGCGAATACGATCTGCAGCGAATTCTTCATCGACTGCATCGAAAACGGCCTCGCGTAAGATTCCGGTCAGAAACCGCAAAATCATATTTTGCGGTTTCTGACAATTTTTTTTGTCACCGAATTCGTTTTGGTCATACTACATTGGTGAAAGGAGGCGAGAGCATGACAGACACACTGATTGCAGAGTTTGTAGGAAATTATCTGGAAAAGATCTTCTATTTCTGCCTGAAAAAAACAGGCAGCGGCAATGAAGCGGAAGATCTCTCGCAGGAGATTGCCTTACAGATTCTTACGGCACTACAAACGACGGTACCGGAAAATTTTTCTGCGTGGGTTTGGCGAATTGCACGCAACTGCTACAGCCTGTGGGCAGAGAAAAAGCATCGCCGTACCGTATATTTGAGTGGCTCCGACATTGGAGATTACGAAATCTGTGACGAAAACGCGGAGATCCTTGATGAAATGATACGCAGGGAAGATCTTGCCTTGCTTCGGCGGGAGCTGGCTTTCATCGGAAGCAACTACCGCAATCTTATCGTCGCCTATTATTTCGAAAACAAAAGTGTACGTGAGATCGCCGGTCTGCTCTCGCTGCGCGAAGATGCCGTTAAAAAGCGTCTGCAGCGCATCCGAACTATACTGAAAGAAGGTATGTACATGGCAAGAGAATTCGGAAAACGCAGCTACAACCCCGAAAACGTCAATTTTGTAAAAAACGGAACCGACGGCAAGTTTGGTCAGCCGTGGACGATCGTCCATCATTTGCTCTACAAGAATATTTTTCTCCAAGCAGCCGAGAATCCCTCTACGGCCGAAGAATTGTCTTTGGAATTGGGGATCGCACTACCGTACATGCAGGATGAACTGGAATTTCTCGTGCGCGAAGAACTGATGGTTCAAAGTGGCGACAAGTATGAAACGGCGTTTCCCATCGTCAGCCGCGCAGAACAGCGCGTGTGGCACGATGCAAATCGTGCAGTTACCCCAAGTCTTACCGCAAAGCTTTGTGAATTGGTTGATCTGTATCTGCATGAGGACGGCGCAAAAGTTAATGTCTCCTACACAGGCTGCGATGTTGCCAAGTGGTCGCTTCTGCTTTTGGCGTTCGATGAACTGATGGTTGCCTGCGAAAATTTTGGTAATCGGTGCGGTTCGCTGCCCAAACGCCCGGACGATGGGGAATGGACACTGACCGGGTACGAATCTATCGACTGGAAAGAACCTGAGTTTGTAGGTCAGCACGGTTGTTGGTGGGAAGATACTGTTGGAGTGCGCTATCCGGTGGAATTCCAACAGTACAAGATTTCCCTTGGCCGACATTTTGAAAAAACGCCGGTTTATTTGAATTACAAAGAAGGCGAAACGCTTTACCTCGCCGTCCACGGTCGGCTTGACGAATGCGAGCAAGTGTATGTCGACAAATTACTCGGCTACGGTTATCTGCGCAAAACCGATGAAGGCATTCTTCCCAATGTGGTTGTCGTCGATCGAAACGCTCGGTCCTCCTGCAACGCTGAATCTGCGGCAAAACTTTCCATACTTGCCGAGGAAATCAAAGCCTTGATGAAACGTGCACCGAAAATTGAACGCGGTTACATTGTTGAACAGGCAATCGCCGATGGTTGGTTGACGTTCTCCGATGATCTCATCCCCTCTGCCGGGGCGTATATTTATCTGTAAGACTTTTTCCATCCTCTGTCATATGAACACGCAAAAGAGTCGGCCGTCCAAACGACGGCCGACTCTTTTGCTATTACCTCAACCGCAGGTTGCATTGCGCTGCAAAAAATAAGTTATGGTTTTCCTTGGGCCTGTATGCTATAATAATGTCAGAATCCGGATTCAATAAGATTTACGAGGGAAGATATATGACGATCGGTGAAAGAATCAAGGAACTGCGGAAAAAGAATGATCTCACGCAGGAAAAGCTTGCGGACTATCTTTGCGTTTCCTATCAAGCGGTCTCGAAATGGGAAACAGGGCTTTCGAACCCCGACCTGTCGTTGATCGGGCCGTTGACGAAGCTGCTTCACGTTTCGGCCGATGAACTTCTGGGACTGAAAAACGATACGAAAGATGCGCGGCGGGAAGAACTGGAAAAAGAGGAACGCGAAACCTGGAAGAGCGGCGATTTAGCCCAGCGGTATAAAATTGCCTCTGCCGCAGTGGCAGAGTACCCCGGCGAAACGAAGTATCTCTGTTGGCTTGCTTGGTGCGAGGCCATGCGTTCGTTTGATTTTGCGGATCAACAGGAGTACGTTGCCGAACAGGAAAAGGCGATCAAGCGCTTTGCCTGTGTGATCGAAAACGCGACGGATGAAGATGTGAAAAGAAGCGCCATACAGGGAATCGTGCAGTATTTGTGCTTCCGCGGGCGGCATGACGAAGCGAAAAAATATGCTGAACTGTACCCCGATGATTTATCGCTCAGCAAAGCCCAAATTTTGCTGGACTGCCTGCAGGGAGAAGAAAAAACCAGACATTATCAAAAAATGCTCGACAAGATGCTGATTTTTCTGCTAAACCACATAGGCACGGGCGATCTGCTTGCCTGCGAAGCGCAGGAGAAAATCATAAACGCATTGATCCCGGACGGAAATTATCTCCGGTACCACTATTTTCTCGCCGATCTCTATGGCGAAAGAGCAAAAATCTACACGTCGGAGGGAGAATATGAGACAGCGGTGAACTGCCTGAAAAAATCGCTCGATCATGCCGCAGCCTGGGATGCGTTGATGGCCGAAGATACCACGTATTATTACACAACGCCTTTTTTGGATCACGTTTCATATCACCGGGATGACGTATGGAAAACGGGGACCGGCACGACGAAAGAGGAGTTTTACGAGTATATCAAACGCAAACCGTTTGATCGTCTGCAGGGCAGAGAAGATTTCCGCCAGCTCTTCCAAATCTAACCAAAGCCGCATCCGATTGTTCGGATGCGGCTTTACTGCTGTTGAAAATTTCTCTTAATAAGAGAAATTGGTTCAAATACGCAGTTATTGCCTTTTGCCGTGATACGTGGTAAACTAAACGCGTAATCAAACGAAAGGTGGTAATTTTTATGGCTATTTCGATCGGAATTAATGGTTTTGGCCGCATTGGACGGCTTGTTTTGCGGGCGGCGTTGGCACAGCCGGAACGTTTTGCAGTTGCAGCGATCAACGACCCCTTTACGTCATCCGATTACATGGCGTATCTCTTGAAGTACGATACCGTTCACGGTCGATTCCCCGGAAATGTCACCTCGGAAAGTAACAAGTTGGTCGTCAACGGTTGTGAGATCGATACCTTTGCCGAAAAAGATCCGGCGCTGATTCCGTGGGCGAGTGTGGGTGTGGACTATGTTGCCGAGGCAACCGGTGTGTTCTGCACAACCTCTAAGGCGGCGGCGCACCTGACGGGTGGAGCAAAACGTGTGGTCATAACCGCACCGACCAAGGATGCAGAAACGCCGACTTTTGTCTGCGGTGTCAATACTGACCGTTACGATCCATCGATGCGCGTCGTTTCTAACGCCTCCTGCACGACCAACTGTCTTGCACCTCTGTTGAAGGTGGTTCACGAGAACTTTGGCGTAGAGGAGGCACTGATGACAACCGTCCACGCGACGACTAACACCCAAAAAACGGTCGATACTCAATCTGCTAAAGATTGGCGCGGTGGGCGTGCAGCCTCGGCGAATATCATTCCGTCCACCACCGGTGCAGCAAAAGCCTGTGCATTGGTGATTCCGGAACTTACGGGCAAGATCACGGGCATGGCCTTCCGTGTGCCAACGGTCGACGTCTCTGTTGTGGATCTGACGGTGAGAACGCAGCGACCGACCTCGTTGACAGAAATCAATGCGGCGATTTCCGCGGCGGCAGAAGGGGAGCTGTGCGGGATCCTCGGCTATACCGAAGAAGCACTTGTGTCGTCGGATTTCTACGGAGATCCTCGTACGTCGATTTACGATGCCTCAGCGAGTATCGAACTGAATCCGCACTTTTTCAAGCTGATTGCGTGGTATGACAACGAATGGGGCTATTCCAACAAGGTGCTCGATCTGATCGCACACATGGCCGAGAGAGAGGAAGAATAATGGAACTGCGTTTTGGAGAGAATATCCGCCGGCTGCGCGTGGAACGCGGGCTGACACAGGAAAAATTGGCCGAGTTTTTGGGCGTTTCGTTTCAGGCTGTTTCAAAGTGGGAGCGCGGCGAGACCGTGCCCGATCTCTATATGCTGCCGACGCTGGCGGCGTTTTTCGCCGTGACGACCGACGAATTGCTCGGCATGGACGAGACCGCAGCCGAGCGCGAGATCGAGGCGTTCATCGCCCGTTACTACGAGCTTTGGCAGGCGGGCGACTACGAGGGCGTGCTTGCGGCCATGAAAGTGGCAGTCAAGGCGTACCCGGGCGAATATCGGCTGCTCGTGCGCTATCTGAACGTGCTTGTCTGGTTTGGCCGTGGGATGCCCGAGCGCGTGAGCCGCGGCGAGATCGAAGCGGTGTACACCCGCATCCGTGAATACTGCACGACCGACAGTATTCGCGTTTGGGCGCGGAAGCTGATGTGCCAGTACTACGCGCATTTTGCGGCGCAGGAGGGGAGCGGCGTGACACAGGCTGACGTCGACGCCGAGCTTGCGGAACTGCCGCTGATGCAGAATTGCCGCGATTTTTTGGCCGGGCAATTGACCGTCGACGGCGCAGAAAAGGCCAAGACCTGCCGCAAAACTGTCGACGAACTCGCGTGGCTCCTTGCCCGCACCGTGCGGGAGTGGGTGTCGGCTTGCTCCGAAACGGAAAAGACAGCACTTTCAGAGCGGGTGGCCAATGCGCTGTCCGCACTCTATCCCGATGGGGATTTCGGGAAATGCGCGGCTGAGATGGCACGGCTGGCTAAGTGAAGCCCAAAATACCAAAAAAACAGCTCCGGGAACGACCAATTGGCCGCTCCCGGAGCATTTCTTATCGTTTTTGAACCGAAACCTGATCAAAGATTGCGCCGATCGTATCTGCCTTTGGCGGATTTGTCCCTTCTGTGAGGCAGGCGGCCGTGCCGAGGGCAGCGGCAGTGCGCAGACGGGTCGGTGCGTCGGCATCTTTGGCGGCGATGAACCCGGCGATCATCGCATCTCCCGCGCCGATCGTCGAAACCTCCTTGATCTGCGGCGGCTTTGCAACAAAGACCCCTTCGGCACAGGCAAGGACTGCGCCGAAGGCGCCAAGGCTGATCAGCGCGTTTTCGATTCCCGCAGCGTGCAGCTCCTCGGCCTTGCGAACGATCCCGGCGAAGTCGAGCGCGCCGCAGTAGACCTCCAGCTCTTCTTCGTTGGGCTTGATCAGCCACGGCTTGAGGCGCAGTAAGCTTTCGAGGGGGATCGACTTTGAGTCGATGACGAGTCTGGCGCCTGCCGCTTGCAGCGCGGATAAAAACCTCTCGGCCTCGTCGCTGCCGATCCCTTTGGGCAGACTGCCGGTAAAGGTCACGAGCGTGTCGGCGTCCGGTGCGATCGCCGCAAATACCTCGTCGAGCAAGTCATAGCTGGCGGTAAACCCTTGAAAACTGATGCGCGTTTCGGTCCCTGTGGTCGGGTGAATGGTGATATTTTCGCGGATACGCCCCTCTACGGTCATCGTGATCCGGTCGGTGAGCCCGCAAGCGTCCATCCCGCGCAGAAAATCGGCGCTGTTTTCTCGGCCCAAAACGACGAGCGGCGTGTTTGGGATACCCTGTGCGGCGAGCGCACGGGCGATGTTGATCCCCTTGCCGCCGACGTCGCGGGAACGGATCTGTACCAAATTTTCGTGTTCTGCCCGGAATTCCGCCACACTGCAGTGAACGTCAAACGCCGGGCTCAGGGTCAAGGTAATGATCTTCATGTCGTAAAGCCGCTTTCTTTGAATTCTCCTAAATCATACCATATTTATACGATTCCGTCAATCTCCCGAAAAACGCCTTGATGCAGTCTCCGGCAAACGGTAACATCGTGGTGATTGACAAATTGCGATTGCAGAAGGATCATATCCGCTGCCGACTCAATCCATTTTTCCGTCGCCTGGAAAATTCGGGAAACTTTTTTACATCAAACGGGGCTGCCCACGATGCGTGAGCAGCCCTGTATCGTTTCCTTTGCGCGGCCTTATCGAGGGTAGATTTCGGTTTTTTCGTTCTGGAGGTTGATGGTGATGCGGTTGTACAGCGCGAGCGAACCATCCTCGTAAAGGAGGGGGAGTCCGTTGTAGCGCATGGCGTTGATCACGGTCATCGAACCGTTTTCCATGATCAGGAACGGCTCGGCCGAACCGATATTGTCCGCGCCGATGTTGACGGCCAGCGTTCCCTCGGAATTGCGGTTGATCAGCATATTGGCGCACCCGTAAATGAAGGTGTTGTAGATCAGTTGGTCGGTCGCACCGTCCACGATGATGTACTGCGTAGTCTGACGGGTGATCGGATCGTACAGATCGGTAAACAGGTTCTCCTCGAGCAGCCAGTTCTCAAGATTGGGAGCTTCGGTGCGGCATATGGCCGTGCCGTTTTGCAGACATCCTGTGATAATGCCGCCCTTGCCGCCGACGGTAAAGGTGTTAAAGTAGCAGCAGGTGGTGACCTTCTTAATAAAATGCTCGTCGCAACCGCGGAAATCCACGCCGTAGGCAGAGGCTGCGATCATGGAGTTGACCATGTAAACCCCTTTTGCCGTACCGCGCACGGTAAAGGTGGTGTTCAAATCATCGTACGGGCTGTTCTCCGGATAAACGATGCGGATACCATTGATTCCGGCGTAGTCGCCTGCAAGCGTAATGAATGCCTGGTCGTCGACACCGTTGGAGGCATCATCGCCGTAATAACATTGCAGCAGTGTGCCTGCGCTGTAACTGGACTGATCTCTGGTCGCAACCGAGGAGGCACCGCGCAGCTCAACCCCTGCGGGTACGGTCAGCGGATGCTCCAGGCGGTACACGCCGGCGGGAATGTAAACGACGCCGCCGTCTTTGGCGGCTTCATCCAACGCGAGCTGAATCGCGGTGCTAACGTCCGTATTTTCGGCAAGCTCCGGGATGAACAGCTTTGCAGTCGGCTTTTTGTACGTTGCCGTGTAGTCGACCGCAAAAGCGGAGAGATCTTTGTTTATAGCTCCCGCCATGACACGGCCCTCCATCATACCGGTGACCGCAACGTCGCAGAGCTTGACGGTGCCGCGCGTTTCGTTGTAAATGCCGTTTTCGATGGTGCTGCGGGCAACGAGCATACCCCAGCGGGGGTCAAGATCCGTGACCACAAGCCCCTGACCGCAGCCAAGGATCTGTGTGTCGTACAGAGAACCGGCAAACTGGATCCGCTTGCCCTTGACGATCTCAATACCGATTCGATAGCCTTCTACCTTGAGCGATCCGAATTCGGTCCATTCCAAATCGCCTAGCTTCAGTCCGACCGCATTTTCCGATACGTATTTGGCGATCGCATCCGCCGTAGGCGCAGTTGCCCGATTCAGCGAGGTGATCGCGGAGGCGTTCAAGGCGTTCTGCCAGTATCTGGGACTGATGGTAACGTTCTGCCAGGTACCGACGTCGGCTTGGTTGTAGACCTCGGTGCCGCAGCAGAGGAAGGTTCCTTTGAAATTCTCGACGGTCAGCTGTTCGTGCGCCAGCGAACCGGTGCAGCAGGCACCGATTCCTCGATAACCGTTGATGACGGTAACGTTTTTTACGGTCGAGAGCATGTAGTTGACGCCTTTGCCGTTGGTATAGAAGGTAAAAGGATACGGTTTGACGTTCTCGATCGATTGATGTGGATAGTAAACGGTCAGACCGATGACGCCGCCGGAACCGCCGAGCATAAAGGTACCCTCGGAAACCTCTTGATCGGTGGGTTTGTTCCAGACGCTGATCAGGGTACCGTATTCGCTGCCGGTATCGGGATCCTGCCAATCCCCGCGCAGCGTAACAAATGCAGGGATGGAAATGGTGTCGGAAATCACATAAGTACCGGCCGGCAGCCATACCGTGCCGCCGCCCGCTGCAGAAACGTCGTCCAATGCCTTTTGGACCCCTCTCGTGCTGTCGCTTCTGCCGGTGGGATCGACCGCATATCCGTCTCGGACCACGTCAATATCCGCGATAACAACGTCTTCAGTGGGATACTTGGTCTGCACGATGGCGGGGTTAAGCTTGCCGGTGGATTTATCCTCCGGGAAAACCGTGATAGGATCGGGCAAATCAACATCCTCCGGCGGCAGCGTTTCAGAGGACGGTGTGTTTTCCGGCTGCGTGTTTTCCGGCGGCAGATCCGGCTGCTCGCCGGCGCAGGAAGTCATCAACAATGCTCCGCAGCAGAGCAGGGAAAGCAGTACGGCCATCAAAGGCTTTTTTCTCATGATTGAAAGTCCTTTCTACCAAAGCAAAACGAATACAAATAAGAATCTTATACTTGATCGGAGCAGCAACGCAAAAAATGAGACTGCGTCTTACCGATTTTGAAAACAAGCGAGCGGTCTGGGTCAAACGCAATTATTGCTATAATTATACCATGAATTTACAGAACCGTCAAACAAAAAACAAATTTGTGATACGTCTTGACTCCCCCGTACGCAAATGGTAAAATAAAGAAAACCGACGAAAGGGGAGCGCTTGATGGATCACGTATCGCTGCTGATAAAACCGGCATCCGGCCTTTGCGATATGCGCTGCGACTACTGCTTCTACCGCGACGACGAGCACCATGCCCGCGGCGTGATGACCGCCGAAACTGCCGATGCGCTCATCGCAAACGTGTTTTCCGCGGCGCAAAAGAGCGTTTCGTTTGCCTTTCAGGGCGGCGAACCGACCCTCGCCGGACTCGCGTTTTTTACGCATTTTGTCACCGAAGTCGCGGCGAAAAACGTGAAGGATCTGCCGGTTTCCTATGCGATCCAAACGAGCGGACTTCATATCGACGAGGCGTGGGCGAGATTTTTTGCCGAGCACCGCTTTCTCGTCGGTCTCTCCCTCGACGGTACCTCGGAGATCCACGACAAGCATCGCCGTACCGCTTCCGGAGAAGCGACGTTTGCGGCGGTGGCGCACGCGGCCGAGCTTTTGCAAAAGGCAGGTGCGGAGTTCAATATCTTAACGGTCGTGACCAAAGATCTCTGCAAACAGGCCAAAAAGGTCTACGCCTATCTGAAAAAACAGAGCTTTTCTTATCAGCAATATATCCTCTGCCTTGCCCCGCTTGAAAACCCGCACGTTTCCGTTGTGCCGACTGCGGCAGACTATGCGAAGTTCTTGATCGATCTCTTTACGGAGTGGTATGCCGACTGGAAACGCGGCGAATACCGCTCGATCCGCTATTTTGATAACCTTGTGCGCATCGTACTCGGCATGCCGCCGGAGCTCTGCTCGCTGCGCGGCGGCTGCACGAATCAGCTCGTCATCGAATCCGACGGTGCCTGTTACCCCTGCGATTTCTACGTCGACGAGGCCTACCGCCTCGGAAACGCCGCATCCGACCCACTCGATAAGCTTGTCCGAAACGATGCTGCCCGCTGCTTTGTCGCCGACGGTGCCGGGATTGTAGGGGAGTGCCGCACGTGCCGATGGCTAGCGCTTTGCCGCGGCGGCTGCCGCCGAGAGCGATTTGGCGGCGAAAAAACAGTCTACTGCGAGGCGTATCGGCGCTTTTTTGCCGCTTGCGGCGAAAAACTGGTCGACGTCGCGCGTGATATCCGGGCGGGGAAATCGCCCGAACAACCGATGTGAACGACAGAAAGGATGGAACTACCATGGCAAAACGGAGAGAAGACAGCTTTTTTGGAATGCACTTTGACTTTCATGCCGGTAAGAATCAAACGGGCATCGGCTCCAACTGTGCCCCTGAGGTGATCGGCAAGCTCTTGGACGCGGTCAAGCCCGACTACGTACAGTGCGATACGAAGGGTCATGCCGGCGCGACCAGCTATCCGACGAAGGTCGGCAATCCTGCGGCTGGTATGGTCGGAGATATCCTGCGGATGTGGCGCGAGGAAACGGAAAAACGAGGTGTCGGCCTCTACGCGCACCATTCCGGCGTTTGGGACAATCTTGCGGTCGAAAAACACCCCGATTGGGCAGCATGGGATGAAGAAGGCAAGCCCTCAGCCGAAAAGACGAGTGTGTTCGGCCCGTATTGCGACGAATTGCTTGCGCCGCAGCTGATCGAAATGGCCACCGAATACGGTCTGGACGGCGCGTGGGTCGACGGCGAATGCTGGGCGGTCATGCCCGATTACAGCCCGTGGGCCAAAGCTGCCTACGCTGAAAAATACGGCAAAGAACCGCCGAAAAGAGACGAAGAAGGCTACGACGAATTTTTGGAATTCAACCGTCAGGGCTTCCGCGACTACGTTACGCGTTATATCCGCGCGGTCAAATCTAAAGCGCCGAATTTCCAGGTCGCCAGCAACTGGCTGTACACCTCGTTTGCGCCCGAAAAAATGACCGTTCCCGTCGATTTTATCTCCGGCGACTATTCACCCGCCGACAGCGTCAACACCGCGCGCATCGAATCGTATATCCTCGCCAATCAGCCGCAGCCGTGGGATTTGATGGCGTGGGGCTTTAATATCCAAAACGACTACCAGTGCGTCAAGGAGCTCGAGCAGCTCTGCCAGGAAGCGGCGGTCGTCATCTCCGTCGGCGGTGGATTCCAGGTCTATAACCGTCAGCTCGTCGGCACGGTGCAGGAATGGGCGATTCCGATGTGGGCAAAGCTTGCCGAATTTTGCCGTGCCCGTCAGGCGCTTTGCCATCACGCACGCCCTGTTCCGCAGGTTGGTATCATCTATTCCGAAAAGGCGTTTTACAATAACAAGAAAAAAATGTTTACGCCCTATGGCTGCCGCCTGACCGAAGATATCAAGGGCTCGTTGTTTGCCGTACTCGACAACCAGTACTCTGCCGAGATTTTGATGACGCACCACACCGACCGTGATTTCTCGCCCTATGGTCTGATCTTCGTCCCCGATGGAACGGCCATTGAGGACGATCTCAAAGCCAAACTGCTTGCCTATGCCGAAAACGGCGGTGTTCTGGTCATCAGCGGTGAAAACTCCGTGGGCCTCTTTGCCGAAGAACTGGGCATCAAAGTGAACGACACGTTTGATTCGGTCGTGCGCTTTATGGTCGACGGTCAGGGCGCGACCGCCCGCACGACGTTTGCGTCGATCAAAGCCGAGTCGGCGATGATCACAAAATGGGCGATGCCCTACGGCGACGACGAAACGGCCACGCCGATTCCGGCGGCTGTGGAAAAAGCATACGGCAAGGGCAAGCTGATCGGCCTGCCGTTTGCGCTCGGCCGCACCTACCTCGGAGCCAAAAGCGCCACGCTGCGCCGACTGACCGGCGAGATCCTCTCGGCCTACGCCGACCCGACCGTGCGCGTGTTCGGTTCGTCGCTCGTTGAAGTCGCACTCACCGAAAAAGACGGCAAACAGATGGTCAACCTTTTGAACCTCGCCGGTGTCCACGCCGACGATAAGATCCGTGCCTTCAACGAGATTCCGCCGCTGACCGACCTCACGCTCGTCTGGAAGACGGACAAATGCCCGACGAAGGTCACGCTGGAGCCCGAAGGTGAACCGCTGAAGTTCTATTATGCCGACGGCAAAGCCCATATCACCGTCCCCAAGCTCAAGATCCACGCAGTCATCACAATGGAATAACCCCAAAAGAGGGACAAAGCTCAAGGCTTTGTCCCTCTTTTTTGCATTTACGGCGTCAAACGGTGGATATCGCGCGGGAAAAGCGTTGCCCGGCGGACGTTATCCAATCCGAGCAGACGCGCGGTCAAACGCTCCAGACCGATCCCGAAGCCGCCGTGCGGCGGTAAACCGTACTTGTGCGCCTGCAGATACGGCGCAAACGGTGCGACGTCCATGCCGCGCGCCTCCATTTTTGCGATCTGCGCGGCGTAGTCGCAAATGCGCATCCCGCCTGTCGTAACCTCCAACCCGCGGAAGATCAGGTCGAAGCTTTCGGTCAGATGCGGATCCTCCGGGCAATCGAGCGCGTAAAACGGCCGTTTGGCGGTGTGGTAGCGTGTGACGAAAACGAGGTCGCTGCCGGTTTCGCGGCGAATGATTGCGCTCAAGCGCTTTTCCTCTTCGGGTGAAAAGTCGTCGTCCTCGTCGGCCCGACCGAATTTTTTTCGCAGCATCTCTTTTGCCTCGTCAAAGGTGACGGTTGGGATCTCGCCGATCTCCGGAACCTTCGCGTTCCACAGAGCAAGTGCCGCGCTGCAGCGCTCGCATACCGCTTTAAAAATGTGAACGAGCAGCGCAGCTTCCGTTTGCATCAATGCGCTGCAGCTTTCGGCAAAACCGATCTCGGCGTCGATGCTGGTGTATTCGTTAATGTGCCGGGCGGTGTCGTGCTTTTCTGCGCGGAAGACCGGCGCGATCTCGTAAACCCTGCCGAATACCGCGACCATCATCTGCTTATAAAACTGCGGACTTTGCGCCAAAAACGCTTCTTTGCCGAAATAATCGAGGCGGAAAACGTTGGCGCCGCCCTCTGCCGAACCGGAAACGAGCTTGGGCGAATGGATCTCGGTGAAGCCCATGCGCTCAAAAAAATCCCGGCTCGCGCGGCAGATCTCCGCCTGGATCGTAAAAATTGCGCGTTCCTTGGCGTTGCGCAAGGTCACGGGCCGCAAGTCGTACAGCGATTCCGCCGAAGCGGCGATCTCTTTGTTGTTGATCACCACGGGCGATGGTTCGGTGGGCCTTGAGAGAATCTCGACCTCGCAAAGCAAAAGCTCGAATCCAAGCCTGCTGCGCGCGTCTTCCTTGACTACGGCCGTAACGCGAACGGCCTGCTCCTCGGCCAAAACCGACAGCGGAAACGCGGCCTGTTCGCCGTAAACGCATTGCAGATCGCCGATCTCCGTGCGCAGAACGACAAAGGCGAAACCCGCCATGCGGCGGATCTTGTGGATCATCCCGCAAACGCTGACGGTCTCGCCGATGCGCGCGGTAAGATCGGATAGGGAGAGGGGAGAGTGGATTTTTGGGGGAGTATAAAACATCGTTTTTCCTTCTTTCTTTTTTTTGTGTCAGATCAAACGATGCTGTCGGCCCCGGCATGGTCTGTATGCCGCACCGTATCACGTCCTTTCAAAAAAATAACCGCATCGGCGAAAATACCGATGCGGCACCAGAAAAGCCGTATATTTCCCGCATCGGCGACAGCACGGAAAGCGCTTGCCCCGATGACGGTATGTCAGCGGATCAAGCGCTACCGATCGTCGTCCAGATGGCGGTAGAGCGCAGTGAACATGAAAAAACCTCTCTCAAAAGTTTTTCTTATTATAAGCCCTTTGGCCGTGTTTGTCAAGCCTGCTTTATTCCGCGCACGACCATGATGATGTTGACGTTTGTGTCCCACTGTTTTTCCCCACGGTCGTAGAGTGCTGCGCGGCGGTCGAATTTTTCGTCGATCAGCTTCCGCATCTCCTCCAGCTCTTCTGCCGGGAAAACGCCGGGTGCCATGTTTGAGACGGTGTCGAGCGGGTTCAGGGCGGTCTGACGCTGGGCATGGATGATCGCATGAGCCAGCTCCGGTGAAAAACGCGGGTTGTCGGGCGTGAGATCCACCGCGGCGTATCCGACCGAAACGGCCGAAAAACCGTATTGCTCCATCGCTTTCGGCAGTTCGGCCTCGCTCAAGGGGTATTTGCAGATCGCATACCGTTCAAACGAATCGTCGTATTGCTCGGCCTTCTGCCAAAACGCCTGCTCCTTCGGCGTTGACGCCAAACACGGTGCGGCGATGTTGATTCCCTTGCGTGAGGATAGCACCAAACAGATTCCACCCGGCTTCAAAACGCGCAGCTGTTCGCCGAAAAACGCGGAGGGTTCGATGTGCTCGCTGACTGTGTTGGAAATCGTCACGTCAAACGTGCCGTCGCCAAACGGCAGCGCTGTGGCGTCGCCCTCGCAAAAGTCGATGCCGCTCTCGTGCGCACGGGCAAATTCGATGAAGGTACTGTCGCGGTCGATCCCCGTGATCTCCGCCGACGGATACCAGCGATGCAACGCACCGGCCAGCGCTCCCGGCCCGCAGCCGATTTCCAAAATCTTCAGCGGTTTGTCCGTCGGCAACGAAAATAGCGGCAAAAACTGTGCGCAAAACAAATCGTCAAAACGCAGCTTGCGCGAATAGTAGAGCGTTTCTGTGCCCTGAATCAAGCTTGACCAAATCGTGTTCATGCAAATCCCTCCCTATACCCAAAAAAATGAAAGTAAACATTAGTGTACCATAAATCCACTTCGCTTGTCAAGCACAGTTCAAATTTTCAGTGTCCGCAGATATGCTTTCTGTGCGCCCGTCAAGCGGTAACTTTCAATTGCCTTTTGCAGCGCTTTGTTGTGGGTTTTCGGCGAGAGCACGGGTGACGTGAACCAGGGGAGAATTGCGTCGTATTGCTTCGTTAGCGCGGTGGCAAAATACCACGCGATCATCATGTGCACGTAGTATTCCTTGTCCGAAACGGCCGCCACCATGCGCGGATATTCCGGCGAAAACGCATCGTCGAGGTAGTGGCACATCAGCATCTCGATCGCATAGCGCACGGTGTAAGCATGTCCGCTTGCCAGCCAGCGCCGGATTGCCGCTAAAAGCTCCTTACGGTGACGGCGGAAGATCTTGGGGCGCATCATGTCGCAGGTCGCCCAGTTGTCGACGTAGGGCAGAAACCGGTCAAGCTCGGCGATCGCTGCGTCAAAATCCGGGATCTGTTCGATCAAAAACGCATGCAGATTGTTTTCCTCGTAGGTTTGGTGTGGCAAGTCGCGGAGAAAATCGGCGGCATCGGCGGTTTTGCCGAAGCTGCGTGCAAATTGCCGCAGAGCGGGTGTGCGCACGCCGAGAATCCGCGCGGGGTCAATGTTGGGGATCAGCTTGGTGTGAAACGCGCGGTAAGCCGGATCTGCGAGTGCGGCAAGCTGTACGCGGATATCCTCGATTGTCGGCATGAAAATCCCTCCGTTGGTCAATTTTGGTGCTATTATACCGCATTTTTGCCCGGAAAACAAGGGTTTGCCGCAATGATTGACAAGAAACACCCTTCGTGCTATAATATAATAGCCATATGGGGGCGTACCGGTTTCGACGGGGAGGTTGAGTGCCGGTAAGCGGGCAGAGGTGCGGAGCCTCTTTAAAAGCCGCAAACACGTTATAAATTAAATAACGACAACTACGCTTACGCTGCCTAATTAGGCGGCCGTCCGCCCGAAGAGGACCACGGCTTCGGCTCGGGCGTCATTTAGTGGTGAACGCATGCGCGGTAAGCTTTGCCCGCGCTGTGTAACATGAAGCTACCGTGTTCCGGAGGCTGTCTGTCGCCGCCGGAAACGCGGGAATCCTAAAAGACCGACTGCGCCCGGAGAAAACTATCATGAGGTCTTCTCGGACACGGGTTCGACTCCCGTCGCCTCCACCATCTAAAGACACCATTGAAATCTGAACCTTGGGGTTCAGACTCAATGGTGTTTTTATTATAAAACCCAGTATTTATGCGGCTTTTCGAGGTCGCATTTTCTTTTTGTCAGCTGGACTAAAAACAGAAAAACTCAAATTCGGCAATTAGAAGATTGAAAAACAAACCTTTTCGAACCCCTCAGTCTATCTGCATGTGTCTCATAAATCCGCTAATTTCAAGGCATATTCCTCTTCCTTCTGTTCGGGAGTCTTGTATTGCAGTTTTTATATAGGTGGAAATAGACATATTTTTTTGATATAATTTAAAATAACATGAGATATTTGTTCCCAAAACCGTAGTATAAAGATGAGGCAGAAAGGATGGTGAGTAGTTTGGACGATAGTAAAATAATTGAGTTGTTCTATGAGCGCTCAGGGCAGGCAATCATTGAACTATCGAATAAGTACGGCTCTGTATGCACAAGAGTAGCAAACAACATACTGAATAATCGGCAGGATACCGAAGAATGCGTAAACGACGCATATCTCGGAGTGTGGAATACAATACCGCCTCAAAAACCAAATCCGCTTTTGAGTTATATTTGTCGTATCGTTCGTAATCTTGCTATTAAAAAGTATCACGCAAATACCGCAGCAAAACGAAATAGTATCTACGATGTCGCACTTGACGAACTGGAAAACTGTTTCCCGGCTTCCACCTCTGTTGAGGATGAATTCCATGCCGGCGAGGTTGCTCGAATCATTGATGAATTTCTTGCAACTCTGGACAAGGAAAACAGAATTATGTTTGTTCGCCGTTATTGGCATTCGGATTCGATCTCGGAGCTTGCGGAACTCTTTCATACAAGCAACCATAATGTTTCGGTTCGGCTTTCTCGCACACGGGAAAAGCTGAGAAAGCACTTGATTAAGGAAGGAGTATCTTTATGAGAAAAAACAGAATTTCTGAAACTATCGGGAGTATCGATCAGAAATACGTCAATGAAGCAACTGCCTATAGCGGCGAAGCAAAAGCTGTTCGTCGTCCTGTTTGGATGAAATGGGGTGCGATTGCAGCTTGCCTTGCACTCGTAGCCGTTATTGGAATTGGTGCATTCCAGAGTGGACTGTTCGGAGGCAATGAGCAAATTGCAACATTGGACAACGGAAGCAAGATCAACTTTGTTAAGTCAGATGGCGGTGTCGCACAGTTTGATATCGCATTTGAGATCAGTACGAGGGATCTGACTGAGGATGAAATCTCAAATCTGTTCGGCGATTTGCCTGTAACTGGTTATGCTCTTTTCAATAACGAGGATAACAGTATCCTTGGTATTGAAGGTAAGTATGGCGATATGAAACTGCTTGTATCTGCTCCCGGTGTAAACATCAGCGATCTTGTCATCGAAGGAGAGGAAATGGCATCGGATGTGAATGGTGTTTCTGTTAATGCAGGATATTTCACCAGTGGTAAGAATGTCATTTACTATGCCACCTTTGAACTTGTTGAAAGCACAGTTTATATTGAGAATGCAGGTAAGAAGGATGAAAACGAAACAGTGAGAAATGATATTGCCGATGCGATTCAAAAAATTATTGCACTTGAAAAGATCAATCTTTCGAGCATTCCCAAGTAACGACACCATTGAAAGTCGAACACCCAGGCATAGGCAGACGGACGAGAGATGATATTCAAATCTTTTGTGAGAGTTCGAATTCATACGCAAAAACTGCAAAAATATCTTTTTTGTAGCCCATATACAAACGCTACTCAGACGAACACCTACTTCTTTAGCGGTGGATTTGCCGTCAAGGTTTCGCTCTGATATGAACAGGAAAACGCCATCTTAGATTTAAAGTCTAAGGTGGCGTTTTTTTGTTATGTTATATCTCATCAATCTTGATAAGGTTGGTATTGCCGGAATGTCCCGTGGTATCTCCACCGGTGATAACAATACGATCTTTTTTTGACAATCCAAGTTCCTTTGATGCGATCTTCTTTGCTGTATTCAAAATTAGGGCTTACCGCCTACACAAGCGGCAAGCCCTTTAGAATTTGTCTTTACTTCAACAGCGAAATTGCATCGCTAATATTTTTTTCATGTGCCTCTCGACCGTATTTATCAACCTCGGCTTTGTTCTTTTCTCCGTGGGTAAGGCATCCTGCACCGCCGATACAACCACCGATACAAGCCATGCCCTCAATAAAGTTGCCGTCAAGAATACCTTTGTTCAGCTTGAGAAGTGCCATACGGCAGGCTTCAATACCGTCACATACAACAGGCTTTATCTCAAAGTCGATGTTTTGCTCTTTCATAGCCTGTGCTGCTGCATCGGTAAGACCTCCGCTTCTTGCGAAGATACGGCCGAAGTAGGATGCGTTATCAAGAACGCCCTCTTCAAGTGTTTCGATCTCAATGTCTCGGCTGTCAAAGA
>SVLQ01000005.1 GCA_015067825.1 Oscillospiraceae bacterium
CGCCAAATATCTTTTGATCTAACATGTTCTATCCTCCAAGATTTTTTTGAGATAGCTATCTTGTAAGCATATTATAGCACGAAGCAAATCAACTTGAAATAGTAAGAATATTGATTTTTGTTCACATAATTCTACTCAAGGTTGAATTTGAACCAAAAAAAGGAACCGGCAATGAAAAATTACCGGTTCCTTTTCGCCTTTTAAGTTTATAAGTTTCAACCTGCTTTATCGCAGGTACGCCAAGGCAGTCCTTTTTGCTTTGATGAGAAGGTATCGTTTCGTCAGTTCAACGGTTCTTCCCTGTGTCTGCGCGGGCCGCGGTGCGGGTGGTCGGCGGGGACTGCGTCGGGGAGCGGGGTCTCGGTGATGTAGCGACTCGCCTGAACGGTGAAGAGCTCGCAGTATTCGCCTTTGGCGTGCATCAGCTCGGCGTGGGTACCGCTCTCGACGACTTCGCCGTTTTTTAAGACGATGATCTGCGAGGCGGTGGTGGCGCTGGAGAGGCGGTGCGAGACGAAAATCGCCGTTTTGCCTTCGCGCAGAGCGTCGAACTGGTTGTAGATCTCCTGCTCGGCGATGGCGTCGAGCGAGGCGGTCGGCTCGTCGAGGATCAGGATATCGGACTGGCTGTAAAATGCGCGGGCGATCGCGACCTTCTGCCACTGACCGATCGAAAGCTCGGTGCCGTTGGGCTCGAAAATGCGCATCAGCGGTGTATCGAAGCCGTCGGGCAGGCGGTCGATGAAGCCGTCGGCGTTGCCGCGCACGGCCGCCTCGCGCACGTCTTCGTC
Organism: Oscillospiraceae bacterium; assembly: GCA_015067825.1. Classification (GTDB taxonomy): domain Bacteria; phylum Bacillota; class Clostridia; order Oscillospirales; family QAMX01; genus QAMX01. The sequence goes on from SVLQ01000005.1 coordinate 792, forward strand.
GGTGCCTTCGCGGTGGATCTCGCCGTAGGTGATGTTCTCGCGGACGGTCACGGCGTACTTGCCGAAGTCCTGGAAAACGATGCCGAAGAGGTCGTAGTATTCCTTCAGATCGTAGGTTTTGATGTCCCGGCCGTCGAGGTAGATCGTGCCGGAGGTCGGATCGTAGAGGCGCATCAGGAGCTTTAGGAGTGTTGTTTTGCCCGCACCGTTCAAGCCGACGAGAACGGTCGTTTCACCGGCGTTCATCGTGAAGTTGACGTTGTGGAGCACCTCGCGCGAGGCACCCGGATAGGCAAAACAGACGTTTTCAAAGCGCAGCGAGTGGCCGATGCCGCGCGTGAGCGGGGCGGTCTGGCCGGCGGGGAGCGAGCGGACGGTGATCGGCTCGTCCATGAAGGCGATCATGTTGTCGATGAAGAGCGTGCCTTCGTAGATGCCGGCGGTGGTGGAGATCAACGAGGTGACGGCCGCGGCGATCGAGTTCAGCGCTCCGGTATAGAGCGTGTAGTCACCGACGGTCAGCGTGCCGTCGTAGACCTGATAGGCGATCGAGAGAAAGAGCAGGCAGTTGACGGTGACCGAAACGGCGGTGAGGCTGATGTGCCACGCGCCTTCGCCGAAGATCAGACGGCGCAGACCGGCGAAATAGCGCTGGAAGACGGAACGGAATTTGTCGATCAGCGTGTCGCCCAGATCGAGCATCCGCACTTCCTTGACCATGTCTTTGTTGACCATCAGGCCGGAGAAGTAGTCCATCTGACGGCGGTCTTTCGAACGGCGGCGCATGTACATGACGTTTTTGCGGCGGTAGATAAAGTTGACGATCGCGCTCGGCAGCGAGAGGACGATGATGATCACCGACGACCACGGGCTTACGGCGGCGAGGACGACGATGTAGCTGACCATCGAAATCACGTTGCTGACGAGGTGGAAGGTCGAGCTTAAAATCTGGATCGGACGGCGGCCGGCCTCTTGATTGGCGTTTTCCAGCTTTTCGTAGAATTCGGGGCGGTCGAAGCTGGCGAGGTCAAGATCTCTGGCTTTGCGCATGATCTTGAGGCGGATGTGGTTGGTGACGAGCTCACCGGCAAGCCGCGTGACAAAACTGTCGATCGAGGTGATCATGCGCGTAGCGAAGGTGACGCCGAAGGTGAGGATCAGGAGCGTTAAGATCAGTGTAAAGCCCGTCTCCAACGTGCCGGCGGCGGCGTCGACGAGGGCGTTGATCAGGTGCTTGGAGATCAGCGAGGAGACGATCGGCAAAACACCGGACAGCACCGAGAGGATGCACATGACGAACAAGATCCACGGCCGCGTTTCCCACACGAGGCGGAAGATATAGAACAGGCGCTTGAAGAACCCGCCGAGCACTTTTCGCAGGTATCCGGGCACTTCCTTGAGCGATTTCGGCTTGGGAATGCGCTGGTTTTTGTTGGGGTCTTTCATCGGACCCATCGGGCCCATCGGGCCTCCCATCATCGGTCCCATAGGAATCCACTTCCTTTTCGTTCTTTTGCAATTATTATACGCCTTTATTAGGAAAAACGCAAATCTTTTAGAGCCTAACAAAATAAAAACGGCACAGAAAAATAAAGTTCGCCGAACGCTTGACAGCGGCGGTCATCTATGGTAGCATTTACACAAGCACGATCCCCTCTGAAAAACTTGGAAACGAGGTTGGAGACATGAAGCAGACCACGGAACTGAAACACTACGCGATCGGTTTTGACCCGGAAAACGAGCACGCGGCCTTTGCGGCGGGCGTTTTGCAGGAAGAACTGGACAAGCGTACCGGACTGAAATTTGCCTGCGTTCCGGCAGGAGCGGGTGCGATCGAGCTTTCGATCTCGCAGACACTGGCGCCGGCACCGGAAGGGTATTTTTACGAAGCGAAGGACGGCAGCGTGACGATCGCCGGCTACGACCGCTTAGGCATCCTCCACGGCATCGGCCACTTGCTGCGTGAGGCGAACTGGTACGACGGCGGTATTGCCGTCGCCGACGAAACGCTCTGCACGCATCCCAAGCAGAAGCTCCGCGGCAGCCAGCTCGGCTACCGCAACAAAACCAACGCGTATTCCGCGTGGACCAAAGAGATCTACGCTCAGTATATCCGCGAACTGGCGCTTTTCGGCGCGAGTGCGGTCGAATTCCTGCCTCCGCGCACCGACGATAACCCGTCGGCGCCGGTCATGAAATACGAAGCGATCGATATGCTCGCCTACACGAGCGAGGTCGCGCACAACTACGGCCTGGAGGTCTGGATCTGGTACCCCAACGTCGTCAAGAATACGAGCAGCTACAAGATCCCGGCGGAGGGCTATCTGCCCGAAACCGACGACGAAGCCAAAGCGGTCAACGCGATGATCCGCGAAGAAGAAGACTTCCGCGACCGCGACTTTGCGGCCGTCCCGTACGTCGACCACATTCTGATCCCCGGCGGAGATCCCGGTGAATTGGAACCGGGCGATCTGTTCGCGTTTTCGTCGCGTGTGGCGCGCATTCTGCGCAAGTATCACCCCAATGCCGGTGTCTGGATCTCGGCGCAGGTGATGAAGAACTCCGACGATTTCAAGTTCCGCTTCTATAGAGAAGTGGCCAAGCGCCCGGCGTGGCTGACGGGTGTCTGCCATGCGCCGTGGGTGAGCCACACGATCATGGAATGCCGCGAGAGAACGCCGTCGGATATCCCCATCCGTTCGTATCCCGATATCTGCCACATGCTCTGCTGCCAGTATCCCGTGCACGCGTGGGATCCGGTCTGGGCGATCACGGCGGGGCGCGAATGCTACAATCCGCGTCCGCGCTGGCACCGTCAGATGCACCACCTGACCAAACCGTACGCCATCGGCAATCTTGCCTATTCCGAAGGTATCGCCGACGACGTTTCCAAGTTTGTGTGGCTGGATGCCGACTGGGACGAATCGATCCCCTACATGAAGACCCTGCGCGACTTTGCGAGCATGTTCATCTCGCCGAAATATGCCGACGAGATCGCCGCGACCATCGCGCTGTTTGAAGATATTTTCGAAGGCCCGGCCACGGCCAACACCGCCGTGCACGAGGTCTACGCGCAGATGCGCGAACTCGAAGCGCTCTTGAAGGCCGAACCGACGCAGCCGGGCTTTGGCGCCGACAGCTACCGTTTCGCGATGCCGATGCTGATGAGCGCGTTCTATTACTACGTCCAGCGCCGCGCGATCCGCGACAAAGCCGTCTACGAAGGGCTGTGGCACGGTCTCGATACGGCTACGGATGCCGATGCGTTTGCGGCGAAGATGCGCGTGCGTCTGGCCGAGACCGAGACCACGCCCGATGCCGATCTGAAGGCCGAGCTTTGGGCGCTGGCGGACGTCTGTTGGGAAAAGATCTGCTGGAAGCTCTCGACGACCAAACACTTCTCGCCCGATTATTCCCGCGGCGGCTTCCTGGATACCGCCGATATCCCGCTCTGTAACGCCTGGTGGCTGAAAGCGCGGCTGGAGGATCTCGCCAACTACGAAACGCAGGAAGAAAAGCTCGCGTATCTGAAACGCCTGCGCGATTACAAAAAAGCAGGCCCGGGCGGCAAGTACATCTCGTTTGGCGAGCCGGAGTCGATGCACTACCTGCGGATGCCCAAAACGTGGTGGGAAGAACCGGAAGCGATCACGATCCCGCGCATCGAGCACCACGTCGGGCCGTTTGCACCGGAAAAGAATACGCCGGACAACCCGAAGCTGAAGATGACGATGCTGGAACGCGTCTCCTCGATCCTCGGCTACTATCATGCACCGGTGACGCTTGCGATCGACGGGCTGGTGCCCGGCGCGGCGTACGAAGTGCGCATCGTGTTCCCCATGCGCTTTAACTGGGAAGGTCAGGAGAATATCCCGACGTATCTCGTCGTCAACGGCCAGCGTCTGGAAGCACTCGGCTGCCTGACCGACGATCCGTGGGTCTACCGTTACGCGATGCCGGCCGGCATGGTCAGCGAAGCGGGCACGGTGGAGATCTCGATCGAACGCGACGAGGGCCCGCGCGGCTCCGGCGCAAGCGAGATCTGGATGCTCCTGCAGAAATAACGCGAACATATATAGAGAAAGGTGAGAAAACCATGAGCAAGTTCATCATCTCCGGTTTTGCCGACGAAATTGATCCCTATCTGAACAAACAAATGGACGTTCTGGACCCGCTTGGGATCCGCTACATCGAGATCCGCGGTGCCGATGCCAAAAATATCTCCACCGTGACCGAGGCCGAAGCGCACGAAATGCACGCGCGTCTCTCTGCCCGCGGCTATAAGATCAGCGCCATCGGCTCGCCGATCGGCAAAATGAAGCCCGACGGCGATTTCGACGAGCACCTCGCGCTCTTCAAAAACTGCCTGAATCTGGCGAAGATCTTTGAAGCGCCGTATATCCGTATGTTCAGCTTCTACCCGGCCGCCGGCGAAGATCTGACGAAGTTCCGCGACGTTGTTCTAAAGCGTTGGGAACTCTTCCTCAAACTGGCCGAGGGTACGGGCGTGACGCTGCTGCACGAAAACGAAAAAGATATCTACGGCGACATGCCCGAACGCTGCCTCGACCTCGCCGAAACGCTCGGCATCGGTCTTATCTTTGACCCCGCAAACTTCATCCAGTCGGGCGCGACGACCTATCCCGATGCGTTCCATATGCTCAAAAAGCATATCCGCTATATGCACGTCAAAGACGCACTCGCCGAAAACGGCAGCGTCCGTCCGGCCGGCTACGGCGATGCGCAGCTCGGCAAGATCCTCTCGGAACTGAACGAAGACGGCTTCGAAGGCTTCCTGTCGCTGGAACCGCACCTCGGCCATTTCCACGGCTTTGCCGAACTCGAACCGGCGTCGAAGACCAACATGATGGAAGAAGGCGGCCCGAAGTCCTATACGATCGCGGCCGAATCGCTCATCAAGCTGATGCGCTCGGTCGGCATCGAACCGAGCTTCTGCTGAAGAAAACCCTGAAAAGTAAAAAATAACAGAGAAACACACGGAGGAATTGACATGAAAACACCGAAAATCGTCTTTATCGGCGCAGGCAGCATGTCCTTTGGCGTTCCTACGTTCCGCGATATTTTCTGCAACGAAAAGCTGACGGGCGCGACGCTCTCGCTCGTCGACATCAACCCCGAAAACCTGGATCGGATGTACGCGCTGGCGCTGAAAATGAACGAAGTCAGCGGCAGGGGACTGAAGATCGAAAAAACGACCGAACGCAGAGACGTTCTGGCCGGTGCCGACTTCGTCATCAACAGCCTTGCGATCGAACGCTGCGAACTCTGGAAGCACGATTTCCGCGTGCCGCAGAAGTATGGCGTGCGCCATACGCTCGGCGAAAACGGCGGCCCCGGTGCGCTCTTCTTCACGATGCGCACGCTGCCGGTCATTCTGGACATCATGCGCGATATGGAAGAGCTCTGCCCGAACGCGTGGTTCTTAAACTTCTCCAACCCCGAAACGCGCGTCGTCCTCGGCGTCAATATGTACTCGAAGATCAAGTGCATCGGCCTCTGCCACGGCATTTTCATGGCGCGCGAAGATATCGCCCGGATCCTCGGCCGCTCCGATAAAGAAATCGAGGTCTTTGGCGCGGGTATGAACCACTTCCAGTGGATCATGTCGATCCGCGACAAAGCCACCGGCGAAGACCTGTACCCCGAATTCCGCGAAAAAGAAGCGGCCTACGATCCGACCTTCCGCCCGTACAGCCGCCGTATGTTCCACTTCTTCGGCCTCTATCCGTCCTGCTCCGACGACCATATGGCCGAATATCAGTCCTACGGCTACGAAGCCGGCGAAGAAGGCTACAACTTCGACGGCGACGAACAGGATCGCGTGCGGATGCGCCGTCAGATCGCCGAAGTGCTCGATGGCACGCGTGACGTGCGCGAGTGGCTCCGCCCCTCCGGCGAACAGGCGATCGAGGTCATCACCGGTATCTTCTTCAACGAACGGAAGTACATTCCCTCGGCGATCGTCTACAACGATGGCGCGATCAGCCAGCTCCCGGACGACGTCGCGGTCGAATCGCCGATCATGGTCGATGCCGACGGCGTGCACAAGATCAATGTGCGCGGCTTGCCCGACGGCGTGATCGGCCTCTTGAATATGCAGGTCTCGGCCCAACGCCTTTCGGTGCGTGCGGCCGCGCAGGGCAGCAAAGAAATCGCGCTGCAGGCGCTCCTTTGCGACCCGGTGATCACGAGCTCGTTTGCCGCGGAAAAGATCGTCGACGAGCTGTACGAGATCAATAAGCCGTATATCCGCCGCTGCATTTGAGAGGAAAATTGAATTTTCCTCTTGACAAGTGTCGGTAAGGGTGCTATAATACAGAAAATATTTTTTGATGCGATGAACAAGAGGAGTAACTGCCGGGAACGGTTCAGAGAGGGTGCGGTCGGCAAGCCTGCCGGGTGCGAGCCGCCCTATCGGGAAAAGCAGTGAAGGTCGCTTGTGAGCATTCCGGGCTGAAATCTGACGGACGGTAAGCGCGGGACGGGTGCTCCCGTTACAGGGCAGAGGTTAGATTGACCTTGCAGAGTGTGCGGCATGCCGTAAATTTGGGTGGTACCGCGGGTTTTGTTTTCAAACGCCCGTCCCGAGTAAAATCGAGGACGGGCGTTATTATTTTTATCCGCCGAAAGATGGATCCGATATATTTTGAAGGAGGCTGGATTTTGTGTCTGACCGAGTAAGAGAAATTGCCGAACGACTGAAGACGATGCGCGAGATCGCGGGATTATCGGTAGAGGAGCTGGGCGAACGCCTGACGATCACGACCGAAGCATATGCGGAAATGGAAGCCGGGGAAGTCGATATTCCCATCAGCGTGCTTTGTGAAGCTGCCGATATCTTCGGGATCTCCGTCACCGAGCTGCTGACGGGCGACCGCGCCAAGCTGAAGATGTACTCTGTTGTCCGCAAGGGCAGGGGAATCGGTGTCGAGCGCACGGCCGGTTACAGCTACTCGGCGCTGGCGCACGGTTTTGCCGACCGCAAGGTAGAACCGCTGCTGGTAACGATCGAACCCAAATCGGAGACCGCCGAGCTGCATATGAACACGCACAGCGGCCACGAATACCATTACTGCCTGGAAGGCGAGATGCGCCTCTACATCGGCGGTCACGAGCTGACGATCCGCGAGGGCGACTCCGTTTATTTTGATTCCAAATATCCGCACGCGATGCGCGCGTTGAGCGATAAACCGGTCAAGCTGATCGTTATCGTCATCAAGTGATCGCCAACGAAACTCTATAATAACGAGGCTTACTATGCTGATTTCTAAATTTTGCGAGACAGATTTCTCCTCGTACGAGGATTTTAAGGCGCGGTTTGAGATCCGTGTCCCCGAAAATTTCAACTTTGCCTACGACGTGATGGACGAGCTGGCGGCGACCAAGCCCGATGCACGTGCGCTTGTCTGGTGCGACGACAAGGGCGGGGAAGTGACGCTGACGTTCGGCGACATGAAGCGCCTTTCCGATAAAGCGGCGTCAATGTTCGCTTCTTACGGGATCGCCAAGGGCGACGTGGTCATGACGCTTCTTCGAAGCAAGTACCAGTACTGGATTTGCGCGCTGGCGCTGCATAAGCTGGGGGCGGTCTTAGTGCCGGCGACGCATCAGCTCGTAGAGAAGGACCTGAAGTACCGCTTCAACGCCGCGGGTGTCAAGGCGGTCGTGGCGGTCGGCGATGCGCGGCTTTTGGCGGCGATCGACAATGTGAAGGCCGAAACGCCAACGCTGAAGCACCGCTTTGTGGTCGGTGCGGCGTCGGAAGGCTGGATCGACTTTGACGCGGCGATGGAAGCGGCCTCGGCCGAATTCGTGCGCCCGACCGGAGAGATGGCGACGACGAACGACGATCTGATGCTGATGTACTTCACCTCCGGCACGACCGGTATGCCCAAAATGGTCGTCCACGACTTCCGTTATCCGCTCGGCCACATCTTAACGGCGAAGTTCTGGCAGAATCTGCAGCCGGGCGACCTGCACTTCACCCACGCCGATACCGGCTGGGCGAAGACCTCGTGGGGCAAGATCTACGGCCAGTGGATCAGCGAAGCGGCGATCTTCGTCTACGACTACGAGAATAAGTTTAAGCCGACCGACCTGCTGCACGTGATCGAAAAGCACAAGGTGACGGTGTTCTGCGCACCTCCGACGGTGTTCCGCTTCCTGATCAAGGCGGATATCGAAAACTACGACCTCTCCAGCCTGCGTCACTGCTGTATTGCGGGCGAACCGCTGAACGCGGAAGTTTACAATAAATGGAAGGAAATCACCGGCCTTGAGCTCCGCGAAGGCTTCGGCCAGACGGAAACGGCCGTTCTGATCGCCAACTTCCCGTGGATCGCCGCCAAACCCGGCTCCACCGGCCGTCCCAGCCCGCACTTCAACGTCAAGCTGATCGACGAAAACGGCGACGAGGTCGAACCCGGTGACGAAGGCGAGATCTGTATAGACATCTCCAACGGCAGACCGGCGGGTCTTACCTGCGGCTACTACAAGAATCCGGAGAAAACGGCGGAGATCATGTACGACGGCTGGTATCACACCGGTGATATGGCGTGGATGGACGAAGACGGTTACCTTTGGTTCGTCGGCCGCGCCGACGACGTGATCAAGTCGTCGGGCTACCGCATCGGGCCGTTTGAGGTCGAAAGCGCGCTGGTCGAGCACCCCGCCGTTCTGGAAGCGGCGATCACGGCTGTGCCGGATCCTGAACGCGGCCAGATCGTCAAAGCGACTGTTGTTCTGGTGAAGGGCTATACGGCGTCCGATGCGCTCAAGAAAGAACTGCAGGATCACGTCAAGCGCACCACGGCTCCGTACAAATACCCGCGCATCATCGAATTCGTCGACGAAATCCCGAAAACATTCAGTGGAAAGATCAAACGGGCAGAAATTCGCAAGAACGACGGGAAATAAGTCTGAAATAAACGGAAATATACTTTTTGTTGTCATAACGACGTAGAAAAATACAAATAGTTTATTGACGTTACAAGTGTTGTTGAACTTGCACAATAAACTTTACTACCTAACGAAAAACGGCGCTTTCGGCGCCGTTTTTCTCTTTGGGAGAAGAGAAAAAAACTGCACAAAGCCCGAAAAAGCATATCTGTCAATTTGACTGAATAGAGTTTTAGAAGATAGGTTTTATTTGTTGCAATTCAACATAGACGGCGAAATTAATAAAAGTTTAATATCAACAATTTGCTTACAGCTCTTGACAAATTGCCACAAATAAAATATCATATTATATGAGCATATTGGACTTTTTTACGGTGAAGCGACGAAAAAGTGTAAAAAGTGACAGAATAAACAGCTTCTCAAGGGGTTACGGCGTGTTTTCACGGTGTAAATCTTTGATTTATTCTTTTTTTGCGTTAGTGCAAAATACACAAACACTTTTTCGGGCCGGAAACGGCGGGTTTTGCCGTAACAGTCTTATGAAAAGTATCCTGAAGAGGAAAGGGTGGAAGCATGCGGAAGTTTACCAAAACAGGCGAAAGCCGGACAGCATTCTTCAGCAGAGTGAGAAAGAAACTCACTCGCAGTGTCGAATTCCTTCTCGCGGCGGCTATGCTCATGTCCGTCGCAACGGGCGCGCTGAATGTCAGCGTGAGCGCGGCAGAGGGGATCGAATCAGTCGACAAAACGTTTGCCTCGAACAACTTCAAAGAAGGCTCGTATGGCTGGTATGAAAGCCAGCACGCCGACAAGCCGCAGTATCAGGGCGATGATATCGTCATTCCTGCTGCCGACTATGTCGACACGAATATGAACCTGAAAGTGTTCGCCGAGTATGAAGGCCTGCAGAATGTCCTTCTTGTTCCGGAAATGTCCATCGAACAGGAAGAAGCCACTGCCGGCAATACCGGCAACGAAAGTGACCTCGAACTGGTCGACTACGACCCGGCTTTTGTTTCCTACAAAGTGACGGTTCCGGAATCGGCGATGTACGAGATCTACTTCAAGTATTTCCCCGTCGAAGGTAAGGGCGCGGACATTGAACGCGAAATCTACATCGACGGCGAACTCCCGTTCATCGAATCTACTTACCTCGCGTTCTCCCGTATTTGGAAGGACGTTGAGAAAGTCGGTACCGTCTTTGATACGGCCGGCAACGAAATTCGTCCTTCTACGGTTGAAGCTCCGGAGTGGACGACGAAGTACCTGAATGATGACCGTGGCTACTATTTCGATTCGTTCAGCTTCTATCTGGAAGCCGGCGAACACGAAATCAAAGTTGTCTCCATTAAGGAGCCGATGATGCTCGCGGAAATCGGCGTCGGCAATGAGCCCGAACTGAAGAGCTATGCCGAAGTCAAGGCGGAATATGCCGCCAACGGTTATGTTGCCTCCAACGGCCAGACCGTGAAGATCGAAGCGGAAGATACCTACAAGAAGAGTGCTTCTTCTCTGTATCCGTATCACAGCCGTTCCTCCGTCAGCACGACCGGTATGAGCGGCAGCTTCACCTACGACCACACGCAGGTTAACGTTATCGGCGGCGAACGCTGGGAACAGGCCGGCCAGTGGATTTCGTGGTCTTTGACGGTTCCGGAAAGCGGTCTGTACACGATCTCGCTCCGCGGCCGCCAGAATGTCAACAAGGGTGAATCTTCGGGTCGATGCCTGCGTATCAACGGCGTCGTTCCGTTTGAAGAAGCCGAGAACTGCGCGTTCTACTACGACGCGGACTTCCGCTTCTACACGCTTGGTGATGCCGAAGTCGGTGAAGCGTTCCAGTTCTACTTTGAAGCCGGCAAGACCTATGAAATTCAGCTGCAGGCGAACCTCGGTATCATCGAAGATCTGGCGCGTCGTCTCGACACGTCCGTTTCTGCTCTGATGACGGTCTACCGCCGCTTGCTGATGCTCATCGGCAACGAACCGGACCTTGAACGCGACTACAACTTCCATATGTACATGCCGGAAGAACTGGCGATCATGGGCGAACAGGCGGATGAGCTGATGGCGATCCACAACGAAATGCTCGAGCTCACCGGCGAACGTACTTCTGATATGGCCACGTTGGAACGCTCCGCGGAACGTCTCTACACGATGTCCACGAAGCAGCACCTGATTGCCAAGAACTTCACGCAGTTCAAGAGTGACGTTTCCGCCATCGCGGAATTCATTCTCGACCTGAACTATCAGCCGCTGGAAGTCGACTACTTTATCGTCGCTTCCCCCGACGCTGAACTGCCCGAAGCCAATGCCGGCTTCTTCGCCGGTCTCGGCCACGAGCTGAAACTGTTCATCTCCTCGTTCACGACGGACTACACCGCCATCGGTTCCGAAAGCAGCGCCGAAGACGCGATCACCGTTTGGTTTGCTCCGACCGCGACGGGTAACGCCAACACGCTCTCCGTCGTCGGCGGTGGCCGTGAACAGGCGCAGATCCTTAAGCAGATGATCGATGACGACTTCCGAGTCAACAATCCGGATATTCCGGTCAACCTCCAGCTGATCGACCTCGGCGCACTGCTGCCGGCGACGCTGGCCGGCAAAGGCCCGGACGTCGCACTGCAGGTTGCGGGTACCAACCCGGTCCAGTACGCGATGCGTGGCGCGGTCGTTGACCTCGCGCAGTTTGCTGACTTCGAACAGGTCGCCGATCGTTTCTTCGACAGTTCGCTGGTTCAGTTCACCTATCAGAACGGTGTCTACGCGCTGCCGGAAACCCAGACCTTCCAGGTTATGTTCTACCGTACCGATATTATGGATGAACTCGGCCTCGAAATTCCGGAGACCTGGTCTGACGTCTACGACATCATCCCCGAACTCCAGAACAACTACATGAACTTTGGCTTCCCGGCCAACGTCAACAACTACTACACGCTGCTGTACCAGAACGGCGGTACGCTCTATCGCGGCGAAGGCGAAACCCTCGGTTATGCCACCAACCTCGACTCGCAGACGGCAATCGAAGCCTTCATTGCCTACGTCGACCTGTACCGCAGCTACAAGATCGACCTGTCGATCGACTTCCAGAACCGCTTCCGTACCGGTGAAGTTCCGATCGGTGTTTCCGACTTTACGACGATGAACGCCCTGAGCGTTACCGCGCCGGAAATCCGCGGTCTGTGGGACTTCGCTCTGGTTCCGGGTATCGAACGCGTTGACGAAGAAACCGGCGAAACCTTCATCGACCGTTCCGTCGCGACCAGCGGTAACGGCTGTATCATCCTTGCGAAGTCCGAGCATCAGGCCAACGCTTGGGAATTCCTCAAGTGGTGGACCTCTGACGGCGCGCAGTCGAGATACTGCCTCGAAGTTGAAGCGACGATGGGTATTGCGGCTCGTATCCCGGCGGCGAATATCAACGTCATCGAACAGCAGGCCTGGACGATGGACGAATACAAGCTGCTGATGGCGCAGCGCTCCTGGGCCGAAGGTGTTCCGGAAGTTCCGGGCGGCTACTACACCACCCGTCACATGGACAACGCCTTCAACCGTACCTACACCGAAATGACTGACCCGCGCGAAACCCTGCTCGACTACATTGATGATATCAATAACGAGCTTACCAAGAAGCGTACGGAAATGGGTATCCCCACCGTCGACGATATCATTGAGTAAAGGAGGACGACATCTTGGCTGAAATCAATAAGACTGCCGGCAGAGTTCCTGTGCAGAATACTGCGTGGCAGAACATTGTGAAGTATTTCAAGTACAAGTGGACGGAAATCAAAAAGGCTCGCGCCTATTACCTCTTCATTCTTCCTTACGGCTTGATCTTCACGACGTTCATTGTTATCCCTGTTGTTGTCTCTGTCGTTTTGAGCTTTACTGCGTTCAACATGATCCAGAATCCGCGTTGGATCTTCATTGACAACTACTACCAGCTGTTCATGGTCGACGACCTGTTCCTGACGGCTCTCAAGAACACGCTCGTCTTCTCCGTTATCACCGGTCCTATCGGCTACCTGATGTGCCTGGGATTTGCGTGGCTGATCAACGAAATGCCGCCGAAGGTTCGTGCGGTCATGACGCTCCTCTTCTACGCCCCGGCTATCTCCGGTAACAGCTTCGTTATCTTTACGTTCCTCTTCTCCGCCGACGAATACGGCTTCCTGAACTCCCGTCTCCTGAACTGGGGCTTCATCACCGAAGCGGTTCCATGGCTGAAAGCGGAACAGACCATTCCCGCCTGCGTTATCGTCGTTATCCTCTGGATGTCGCTCGGTACCGGCTTCCTTTCGCTCATCGCCGGTCTCCAGAGCGTTGACCGTCAGCTTTACGAAGCCGGCGCGATCGACGGTATCAAGAACCGTTGGCAGGAACTTTGGTACATCACGCTGCCTTCCATGAAGCAGCACCTGATGTTCGCCGCCGTTATGACGATTACCAGCTCGTTCGGTATGGGTTCGATGATCACCTCGCTCGTCGGCTTCCCGTCCCCGAACTATGCTGCGCACACGATCGTCCACCACCTCGAGGACTACGGCAACCTGCGTTTCGAAATGGGCTACGCCTCTGCGATCGCAACGATGCTCTTCCTGCTGATGGTCGGTTGTAACCAGGTCATCCAGAAGCTCCTCAGAAAGGTAGGTACCTGATCATGGCGACAAAACTTGAGACTCCGAAGAAGCGTTTTCACTTCTTTAAATCCAAGGCGGGTAACCGTGTCAACCGTTCGACTTCGGGTGACTTGGGCGTTTTGATCTTCCTGATCTTCTTCGCAGTGATCATGGCCCTCCCGCTGTACTACGCGATCATTCAGTCGCTCAAGCCGCTGAATGAACTGTACATCTTCCCGCCGCGTCTGTACGTTACCGACCCGACGATGGACAACTACGCCGACCTCTTCCGCTTGATGTCCAACTCTTGGGTTCCGTTCTCCCGCTACATCTTCAATACCGTTATGATTACCGTTGTCGGTACGTTCGGCCACATCATCCTCGCGTCGATGGCTGCGTATCCGCTTGCGAAGTATCGTTTCCCTGGCAGCACGGCGTTTGCGAATATCGTCCGCTTCTCGCTGATGTTCAATGCGACCGTTCTGACGATTCCGGCCTACATCATCATGGCTGCTCTCGGCTGGATCGATACCTACTTTGCGGTTATCATTCCTGCGTTTGGTACGTCCCTCGGTCTGTACCTGATGCAGAACTTCATGACTGACCTGCCCGACGCGCTGTTCGATGCTGCGAAGATCGACGGTGCGAAGGAAGGCAGAATCTTCTGGAAGATCGTTATGCCCAACGTTAAGTCCGGTTGGCTCACGCTGATGATCTTCTCCGTGCAGTCCCTGTGGAATACCAACAACGGTATGTACATCTACAGCGAACCGCTCAAGACCCTGCCGTACGCGATCAGCCAGATCACGAGCGGTGGTTACGCCCGCGCCGGTGCTTCGTCCGCGGCCGTCGTCATCATGATGCTCGTTCCGATCACAGTCTTTATTATCTCCCAGAGCAACGTTCTCGAAACGATGGCGAAATCCGGTATTAAAGAATAAAAGGAGGTCGAGTCCGAATGCGGAAAAGAATTCTCGCAGTACTCATGTTGCTGATTATGTTTGCAACAATGGCAGTGTCGGTCTTGGCCGCGCCGCCCACGAAATCCTACTACTACAACCCCGAAGGTCTGCCGGTCAGCGCACCGAACCCGTACTCCTTTGACGTCGAAATCGACGGCAACAGCTACGGCATCGGCCAGTTCATTGAACCGGAAGACATGATCGTTGACAGTGATAACAACATCTATATTCTCGACTCGGGCAATAAGCGTGTTGTTATCTTCAACAGCGACAAAGAACTTGTCCGCGTGATCACCGAGTTCATGTACAAGGGCGAAGCTCTTGAGCTGAACGGTCCGCAGGGCCTGTTCATCTACGAACACTTCGACAACAAGATGCTCTATGTTGCCGACACGGAAAACAGCCGTATTTTCCGCTGCGACCTGCAGTACGAGCTCAAGGGCGAAGTTGCAGTCGATGCCCCGGTCATCGTTGACAAAATGTACACCAAGCCGACGATCGACATCATCGCCGCGGAAACCCCGTACTACCCCACCAAATTTGTCGTTGACCGTGCGGAGCGTATCTTCGTTCTCGGCCGTACGATCAACCGCGGTATCATCAAGCTGACGGAAGACGGTGCCTTCGACTCGTTCTTTGGCGCCCCGGACGTTCAGTATACCTTTGCCGAAAAGATTTGGCGTATGATCTCCACGGATGCCCAGCGTGAAAAGATGCTGAAGTATGTTCCGACGGAATATTCGAACATCGCAGTCGACACGCGCGGCTTCATCTACGTGACGATCTCCAACATCGACCGTCAGAAGTTGTATGCTACGTTTAATTCTGAACCGACCGACGTCGATGGCCGTAAGCAGGTTGCCGTTATCAAGAAACTGGCAGCCGACGGTACGGATATCCTCGCGAGAACCGGTATCTTCCCGCCGGTCGGCGACCTTTCGGTCTTTGACCCGGAAGCGACGGAAGCGGTTCTTGCCGGTATGTCGTCGTTTGTTGACGTTTGTATCAACAACTACGACGTCTACACGATCATTGATGACCAGCGCTGCAAAGTCTTTACCTACGACAACGAAGGCAACATGCTCTTCTGCTTCGGTGGTAAGGGTACGCAGTACGGTACGTTCCAGAAGCCGGTTGCGGTCTCCTACTTCAAGGATAACCAGGTCTGCATTCTGGATAAGCGTTCCGCGTCTGTCTCGTTCTTCCAGCCCACCGACTACGGTGCCAACATCCTCGGTGCTGTTCAGGCATACAGCGACGGTGAATACGAGAAGTCCGAAGAGATGTGGGTTCGCGTTCTGGAAATGAACTCCAACATGACGCAGGCCTACTCCGGCGTCGGTAAGTCGATGCTCCGTGCCGGTGAATTCAGAGAAGCGATGCAGTGCTTCAAGATCGCTAAGAACCTCGAGTACTATTCGAAGGCCCTTGAAGAATACATCTCCGAACTGATCGGCAACAGCTTTACGTACATCTTCTTGGTCATTGTTGGTGCGTACCTGCTCTTCACGGGCTTCAAGGCGGTCAAACGTTTCAGAAGATTCCTGCGTGAAGGCGTTAAGAAGGTGGTGTAAAAGATGGCGACTCTTTGGAAACAGTTACGTTATTCGACCCATGTCATGTTCCACCCGTTCGACGGTTTCTGGGATTTGAAGCACGAACACCGCGGCAGCACGAAGTCCGCTACGGTCATCGTTTTACTCCTGGTCCTCAACGGAATCCTGTCGACGCAGTTCACGGGCTTCCTTTACAACCCGGATTATGACGGCGTCAGCCTCAATATCCTCAGCGAGTTCTTCTCCACGGTCGGTACATTCCTTCTGTACTGCATCGCCAACTGGGCTCTGACGACCCTGATGGATGGCGAAGGCCGCTTCAGCGATATCTACATGGTCAGTGCTTACGCACTGATGCCGATGGTTCTGCTGGGCATCCCGCTGACCTTCATCAGCAACGCGATGTCGCTCGACTATGCGGCATTCTACTCGATCGTCAACGCGATCATCTATGTCTGGTGCGGCTTCCTGCTCCTGAGCAGCCTGCTCGTTGTTCACCAGTACACGCTCGGCAAGACGCTCCTGACGGCCATCCTGATCGTTGTCGGTATGGCGATCATCGTCTTCCTGGGCCTCCTGTTCTTCAACCTGATTTCGCAGTTGGTCGGCTTCATCGTCGAACTGTACTGGGAAATCTCGCTCAGATTCTTCTAAAGGGGAGGTGTTTGGATGAAGTTAAGAAAATATGCGGTTATCTGCTATATTCTGGCTCTGGCAATGATCTTGCCGCTCAGCACTATGGCAGCTACCGTTCTCAGCGCCGAATTCGTTGCCCCTGATTATGTCGATCCGTACATTGAAGGCCTGGGTCAGCAGTCTCCGCTCTCGATCAGCATTGACCATGTGGTCGGTGAAGTTCTGAACATCAAAGTAACCGATTCCCGCACCGGCAAAGTTTGGGAGTCCAACCCGGTTTTCACCAGCGGTGATAAGGCCGGTACGACCGAAGCGAAGTCCAACGAACTGCATTCGCAGATTGTTCTGACTTACACCTATGACAAGAACGGTAGCGCGGATAAGCTTGCGGATATCGGTTATGTTGCCTCGGCAACCACCGAAGCGACGTTCTTCAGCCATCAGGAATCGGTCGTGAAGAATCAGCTCACGATCTACAACATTCTCGACAACGGCGAACTCCTCAGCTACTATGTTGATGCGACAGCCGACCCCCTCGAACTCAGCCCGATTCCGGCCGGCCGCACCGTCGTTGGCTACAAAGTCATCTACGGTTTCGGTGACCGTGACCCGGCGCTCTATCCGATGATGATCACCGAAAGCCGTATGGACCAGTTTGTCTCGCAGATTCAGGTCTTTGCGGAAGACGGTGTGACGCTTGACGAAGAAGCGACCGAAAAAATGAAGGAAACGCTTCTCAAAAAATATCGCCACGTGAACTACGAAAGCATGCTGGAAGATATTGAGAAAAAAGTCAAGCGTAAGAAGACCGATGCCGAAAAAGAAGCTCTTCGTAAACAGCTCGAAGAGGAACTTGACAAATACGTCGCCGAATACCCGATCATTATGACCGAAGGTATCTACGAACTGTATTCCGACGCGATCAGCACGACGCGTAACAAAAAGCTCCTCATCAGCTACTGGGCCGCAGCCGGTTATACCCGCAGCGATCTGGAATCCGACCACCAGATGGTTGGTTACGTTTCGAACAGCGGCGGTGTCGCGTTTGACGTCCCGGTCGAATACATCATCGAAGGTAGCACGTTCCGTGCTTCCGTCGTTACCGACGAAATCGTTTACCCCTCCGAAGTCGGTATCACCCGTCTGAACTTCCTGCCCGGTTTTGGCGCAGCTGACGACACGGTTGTCGAAGGCTACTCGCTCGTTCCGGACGGCTGCGGTGCTTTGATCCCGGTGAACGCCGAAGACCAGCGCCAGACCGGTTATCAGGTTCCGGTCATCGGCCGCCACAGAGATGAAGCGCTCTCGCAGAACGGCAGAGACTATTCGGATATCCCGTACTACGAAACCACGATGCTCCCGGTCTTTGGTCAGAAGCAGGATGATAACGCTTTCTTCTGCATCATCGAAGAGGGCTACGAATTCTCGAACGTTGTCGCTTATGTTGCTGACCGTTTCACGAAGTACAACACGGCGTTTGCCGCGTTCTTCCCCACGGTTACCGACGACATCTACTATGCCTCCGGCAGCACCAGCGGCATCAAGATGTTCCCGAAGGTTGAAGTTGAAGAAATTGAAACCCGTACGGAACGTTCCATCGACAAAGAAACCGGCGAAGTCGTGATCGAAGAAGTGGTTAAAGCGGTTGTCAACAATTACTGCCGTCTGCCCGCCACTAACCTCACGCTCCGCTATTCGTTCCTCTCCGGCGACAAGGCCGACTACGTCGGTATGGCCGAATACTACAGAACTTACCTGATGAATACCCATGGTATGGAAAAGCTGGAAGCGACCGATTCGACCGCTTTCTACGCTGACCTGTACGGTATCATGGATAAGAAAGTCAGCTATGTTGGTTTCCCGATCAACACGAAGTATGCGCTCACTACCTTTGAAGAAGCCGAAGAAATCGTCAACGGTCTCCTCGGTCTGGGCGTCGAAGATCTCACCGTTCGCTATGTCGGTATGATCAACGGCGGTCTTAACCAGCGTTATGCCGGTAGCTTCAAGGTCGAACGCAACCTCGGCGGCAAGAGCGGCTACAAGGATTTCCTTACGAGCATGAGCGCCCTCGGTGTCAATGTTTACCCCGATATCGATGCGATCCATGTCTATCAGGATAGACTCTTTGACGGCTTCTCGCCGGACAACGATACGGTCATTACCCTCGGTAAGACCGAATCCATCATCTTCGACACCAACATCGCAACTGGTAGAAAAGACAAACTCGAAGATAGCGAATACTATCATCCGCGTTGGGTCGTTTCGCCGAAGGTCTACGAAGAACTCTTCGATGAGATCGACGAAAACCTTCAGGATTTCGACAACAAGAACGTGTCGTTCGGTACGCTGGGTTATCGTCTTGCTTCGGACTACGATCTCGACATGATTATCGACCGTGGCCAGAGCGCCCGCGTCGTCGCCGATCAGCTGAGACAGCTGGAAGAAAGCGGCTACGACATCATGGTCGAAAGAGGCTTTGTCTACACGCTGCCGTACGTTTCCACCGTGTTGAATATCCCGATGACCTCCAGTGACTTCACCGTTGCTTTGAACGACGTTCCGTTCATGCAGATGGTTATCCACGGCCTCATCGAATTCGCCGGTGAACCCTTCAACGTCACGCAGGACGTCCAGTACAACATTCTGAAGTGCCTCGAATACGGCGCGGGTGTCTACGCCAGATTCATGCACGAAGACGACTCTGTCTTCCAGAATACGTACTTCCTCAACCTGTTCTCCATGAACTACAAGAACTGGATGGACGAAGCAAAGACGATCTACAGCGAAGTCAACGCTGCGATCGGCGACGTGCAGAATCAGTTCATCGTGGATCATGAATGCCTGGCTGAAAATGTTTACCGCACCACCTACGAAGGCGGCAAACAGGTCATCGTGAACTACAACACGGCTGACTTCGTCATCGAAGAACTCGGTGTCACGGTCGGTGCCAGAAATTATGTGGTTATGGGAGGTGCACAGTAATGGCTGCTAACGTCCAGAAAAAAGAAGGCGTTTGGTATAAGATCAAGATGTTCATCCTCAGAGCCTTGAAAATGGACCTGATGGAGCGTCGAAATCTTGCAGGCTACGTTTTTGTTCTGCCGTTCGTCCTCGGTTTTGTGCTGATCTTCCTGCCCTCGATCGTCCAGTCCTTCCGTTTCAGCTTGAGTGAAATCATCATCCGTGCTGACGGTACCGGCTACGATCTGCAGTCCAGAGGCTTTGCGCATTACTACGATGCGTTCTTTACCGACGTCGACTTCCGCGTGAAGTTGGTCGAGACGCTGCGCGACATCATCATCAACCTTCCGGTTATTTTGATCTTCTCCTTCTTTATGGCGTTGCTTCTGAACCGGAAAAAGTTCCCGGGTCGTACGGTGTTCCGTATCATCTTCTTCCTGCCGGTTATCATCTACACCGGTATCGCTTCTTCCGCCGGTATCACTTCCGGCGCTGGCGGCGGCGAAGCTGCTGAAGCAGCTGCGCAAGTTTTCGCCGACCCGACCATAGGTCAGGAAGGCATGCAATCAGGTGTCACCAGTATTATCGGTATGGCCATGAACATTCAGGTCATCATCCAGAACCTAGGCCTTGGTCAGACGCTGATGAACTTCATCATGCTCTCGATCAGCCGTCTGGAATGGATCATTCAGTCCTCCGGTGTTCAGATCCTCGTCTTCCTTGCCGCGCTGCAGGGTGTTCCGACCTCGATCTTTGAAGCCGCGAGCGTTGAGGGTCTGACCAGCTGGGAAATGTTCTGGAAGATCACTCTGCCGATGATCAGCCCGCAGATCTTGGTTAACACGATCTATACGGTCGTTGACTCCTTCACCAATAACCGTTACGAAGTTCTGTCCTACATCCAGAAGGTTTCCTTCTCGAATGCGAACTACGGTCTCGGTTCGGCTTTGTCATTCATTTACTTCGTGTGTACGTTGATCTTGATCGGTTTGGTCACAGTTCTGATCTCGAGATTCGTATTCTACAACGAATAGGAGGGTGAGCGTAATGGAAAAGACCCAAAAGACCTATCGCGAAATTGAAAACCTCTCCCATCGTGAAACGACTCGTAAAGAACGTGCGAAGGCCAAGTATCTCTCTTGGAAGTTTGCCGCCACCGTGTTCGGCAACCTCTTTGCCTATGTTCTGATCATCGGTATCGCGTTCGTTATCGTGTACCCGCTGCTGCGCCGTCTCGGTAACGCGTTCAAGCCGGTCGAAGAGTTCTACGACACCTCGATCGTCTACTTCCCGAGAAACCCCACCTTCGAGATCATCAAGCAGTCGTTCCAGCGCCTGAACTTTAGACAGGTCGGTTGGCCGTCGTTCCTGATGGCTCTGTACGTCGGTTTGTTCCAGATGCTGGTTTCGCTGGTTGTCGGTTACGGCTTTGCTCGCTTTAAGTTCAGAGGTTCCAAGGTCCTGTTCTTCTGCGTCATCCTGACCCTCATCATCCCGCCGAACACCATCCTCATTCCGCTGTACCTGCGTTTCCGTTTCTTCGACATCTTCGGTATCTTCGAGCTGATCCTTGGTCACTCGCTGAGCTTGATCGACACCTACTGGTGCCAGATCCTGCTTTCCGCACTCGGCCTCGGCTGGAAGAACGGTCTGTACATCTACCTGATGCGTCAGTACTTCCGCGGTGTTCCGAAGGAACTCGAAGAAGCCGCCTATATCGACGGTGCGCGTACCTTCAAGGCGTTTATTCGCGTCATGGTGCCCTCGGCTCTGCCGATGATGCTGACGGTGTTCCTGTTCTCCTTCTCGTGGCAGTGGACCGATACGTTCTACACCGGTACCTTCCTCATCAAGAAGAAGCTGCTGGCGACGAGCGTTAACTCCATCCAGCACGACAACGAACTGATGCAGTTCAACCTGCAGCAGACGGCGATCCTGATCATCCTGATCCCGTTGATTCTCCTCTTCGTTGTCACGCAGCGCTACTTCGTTGAAGGTATCGAACGTTCCGGTCTGACCGGCTGATATCCGACAGCAACTCAAACGCAACAACTCCTCGAGCGGCGAAACGGTTTATTCCGTTTCGCCGTTCTTTTTCTTTGCCCCGGGATTGGCTGCAGGGTTTGACGAGGGGAGGGGCTTGTGATATAATATAATTGGTATAGTAGATGTTTTGTTGCCGCGGACTCCGCGGTATCCGGATACAGGAGGAAGAACGATGGCAAATCGTATTTCTGTCAAGATCGGCGGTATGACCTATTCGCTGATCGCCGATGAATCAGAGGACTATGTGGAGAAGCTTGCCGCGCGTTTGGATCAGCACTATCCGCGCGAGAACAGTGTGCCGAACATGACGGCGGCAATTCTGGCAGGGATTGCGCTGGCGGATGAGCTGACAAAACTGGAAGATAAAACCAAGGAAACATTCGCACAGGTGCGGGAGTACGAGGCCGAAACGGTGCGCCTGCGCCGCGAGGTTGACGCACTGAAGCGTGAGAATCGCTACCTGCAATCGCTGCACGAAGGCGAGGCGATGCAAAATGGCTGAACCGAATGCGCTGCCGGTGATTCTGGCGTCGAAATCGCCGCGCCGATCCGAATTGCTCACCCGCATGGGTGTCGATTTTGTGGTAGCGCCGGCTGATGTCGATGAGAGCGTTGATGCGGCGCTGACTCCGGCCGAGGCCGTTGCGGAGATTTCGGCGCGGAAAGCGCAGGCCGTTTGCGCGGCGGCGCAAACGGGACAAATCGTCATCGCCTGCGATACGGTTGTTGCACTCGACGGGAAAATTTTCGGCAAACCGACAGATCGTGCCGATGCGGCGGCAATGCTGCGGGCACTTTCCGGCCGCACGCACGAGGTCTTTTCCGGCCTGACGGTTTGCACCGCAACGCACACTGAAACGGTATGCGAGCGCACGGCGGTTAAGTTTAGAGAACTGGACGACCGCGAAATCGAGGCCTATCTGCAAACCGGCGAACCCTTTGACAAAGCCGGCGCGTACGGAATTCAAGGTGTCGGTGCGCTGCTGATCTCGGCGATCGACGGTGATTATTACAATGTGATGGGCCTGCCGGTGTGCAGACTGCTCGCGCTTTTGCGCGCATTTGGGATGCAGGTTTTCGGCATCTGACGAAACGAGAGGTGAACGGCTTGAAACGATTATTTCAAAATAGGGCGCTGGTAGTCGTTATGGTCATTGTCGCGGTCGTTCTGATCGCTTCGGCGGCGCTGTCGATTTTCTCCGACGGGACGTCGGTCGCGCATAAGGTGGCCAATGCGATTGTTTCGCCGTTTGAAAAAGTGTTCACTTCGATCAAAAACGGTGTCGCATCCCTTTGGGAAGCGCAGACGCAGTATGATGAACTGTTGGCGGAAAATGAAGAACTGCGCGATGAGATCCGCGAGCTGGAGAAGCTGATTGGCGATGCCGAGCTGTACCGCGCGGAAAACGAAGAATTGCGCGCACTGCTCGATATCCGCCGGAGCTATGTCGATCTTTCAATCGATACGGCAACGATCATTGCCTGGAACGACACGAGCTGGGCTTCGACGTTTACAATCAACAAAGGTATCCGCGACGGTGTGCAGGAACAGACCTGCGTGATTACCAAGGATGGACTGGTTGGCGTGGTTGAACGTGTGGAGAACAGCTACGCCGAGGTGCGCACACTGATCGATACGAAGTTCAGCACCGGTGTGCGCCTGAAACGCACGAATTTGTTTGCGGTGGCCAACGGTGAATTTACACTGATGAAAGACGGTTTGCTGCGCGTGGAGATGTTGCCGCTGGATAGCGATGTCAAAGTCGGCGATCAGCTCGTGACATCCGGTGTCAGCGACTTGTTCCCGCCGGATATCGTGATCGGCACGGTGACCGCTGTCGATACCGAGGATGGGGGCATGACAATGTATGCCGAGGTGGCGCCGGCGGTGGTGCTGGATGAGCTGACGCAGGTGTTTGTGGTGCTCGGCTATGAGGCCGACGCAGCGGAATAACACGAAATTTTCATGGAAAGGGGAGAGTACCGATGAATATCGCTCGTAAAGATCTTTTGGTCAAGGTTTTCACAGTGCTGCTGCTGACGATTCTGACGGCTGCGCTGGAAGTTTCGGTGCTTTCCTCGCTGCCTGTCTTCGGCGTGACGCCAACGCTGCTCTTTTTCATCGTGGCGGCGGTCGCTGTGTTTGAGGGCCCGACGGCCGGTTCGCTGTGCGGTTTGCTGGCTGGGATCTTTATGGATGGTCTGGGTGCCAAAACGCTCTGCTGGTACACCGTTGCTTCGGTCGGTACGGCCTTTTTAATCGGTGTGTTGTCGCCGCTCTATTTTCGGCGCCGTATTCCGACTGCGATGCTTTGGGGCGCGGTCTTTTGGTTGCTGATCGAATTTTGCCGCTTCTTTTTCTCGTTCTATGTCTTTTCGGAAGCGGAATTTGCGGTGGTGTTCACGGTGATCCTGCCGCAAACGCTCTATTCGCTGGTGCTTTCGCCAATTGTGATTGCGCCGATTTCACATGTGCACCGCAAGTGGGCACAGGAGCCGGGACTGTTCCGGTAATAAAGCTTAGATTTGATAGGTGAGGGAGGTGACGTGCATGGGAAAAACACAGCACATGCTGTGGCGAATTTGTCTGGTGGCGATGTTGGCGCTGGCGTTGACAGTCACGATGGCGGTGCGCCTGCTGAAGCTGCAGCTTTCGGTGGCGGCGACGGAATCCGCCGAGAATAAGGCCGGAACCGTCGGCAAAACGACGCTGTACACGCAGTCACTCGGTGCCATGCGCGGCGAAATCCTCGATCGCTACGGTCGGCCGCTCGTCACCAATGTGGTGCACTACGACCTGCAGTTTGAATACCCGCTCTGGAACAAAAAAACGCCGAACGAAACGATTCTTGCGCTGTTTGCCTTGTGCGATCGCTTCGACCTTGTATACACCGATGATTTGCCGCTTTCGCTGCTGTCGGAGAGCTATTTGACCGACCGTACCGGGGCGGACGCGATCGACCGGCGGCTGACGGCATTTTTGGAAGACCGCGGATGGGATACGACGATTGAGGCCGACGAACTGATCCACCGCCTGCGCCAGCACTATGGCGTTGATGCGTCGCTTTCCTACGAAGAGGCGCGCCGTCTGGTCGGGCTGCGCTATGATCTGGACTGCCAGAGTTTTTCTGCAGCCAACCCGTTTGTCTTTTTGGAAGATGTGCCGATGGAACTGGTGATGCTTGTGGCCGAAGCGCAGGATCAATTGCCCGGTGTGCGCACGATCACCTCGTACGAACGCATCTACGAGACCGAATATGCGGCGCATCTGCTCGGCTACATGGGCGGCATCTACCGCGATGAATATGAAAAACTCAAAGCCGAGGGGTATTCGCTGACCGACCGCATCGGCAAAGACGGTGCGGAAAAGGCATTTGAACCGTACCTGCGCGGAATCGACGGTTATCGTAAACTGCGACTCGACAGCGACGGCAGAGTTGTGGAGATCGTTGGGGAACAGGCCGCACAAGCCGGCAGCAACGTGATGCTGACGATCGATATCCGCCTGCAGGCCGTCGTGGAGCAGGCTCTGGCCGATCAGATCGAGCTGATGGTGGCCGAAGGGATCGAAGATCCCGAAAAGGCGCAGGATGTCGGCGGCGGTGCGGCGGTTGTCATCGATATTGCAACAGGTGATATTTTAGCGAGCGCGTCATACCCGACCTTTGATGTGTCCGAGTTTTATGCGCTCTACAACAGTTTGGCGGCTGATCCGCTCAAGCCGATGCTCAACCGCGCGGTCGGCGGCATCTATTCGCCCGGCTCGATCTTCAAAATGGTCACATCGGTGGCCGGACTGGAGCAGGGCGTCATCACGCCCGAAACGATCATCCCGGACACGGGCGTCTATCGCTACTACAAAGACTACCAGCCGACGTGTTGGCTCTATACGTCTTCCTACGGCCTGACGCACGGCGACGAGACCGTTGTCGGTGCGCTGCGCGACTCCTGCAACATCTTCTTCTTTGATGTTGGACGGCAGCTCGGCATCGAACAGCTGTCGGCGTATGCGCGGGCATTCGGCTTCGGCGACTACACCGGCATCGAGCTCAGCGGTGAATCGCGCGGATATGTCGCATCGCCGGAGGCGAAGAGAAAGCTGGAAGGCCATGCATGGGTCGACGGCGATACGCTGGCAGCGGCCATCGGTCAGTCGTCGAACCTCTTTACGCCGCTGCAGATGGCAAACTATATCGCCACGCTTGCCAACGGCGGCACGCGCTACGAAACGCATCTTTTGAAGTACGTCTGCGCCTACGACTATTCGTCGGTGCTGTCCGCGTCGCAGTCGGTGATTGCCGGGCGCGTGGAGATGTCGGATCTGACATACCGGACGGTCATGGAAGGGATGTCGGAGGTTACCGAAAACGGTACGGCGGCCGGCGCGTTTAAGAATTACGATATCCATGTCGGCGGTAAAACCGGTTCGGCACAGGTCGCATCGGGCACGGCCAACAGCGTGTTCGCGGCGTTCGCGCCGTTTGAGGATCCACAGATCGCCGTCGTCGTCATCGTTGAGCACGGCGGATCGGGCAACCGCATTGCGCCGATCGCGCGCAATATTTTCGACGCTTATTTTGCACTGAACGATACAATCGGACAGTAAACAGGTTTGAAACGGGAGGATCACGTATGAAAAAATCCAACTGCTATGCCGTGGTTTCCGGCAAAGGCGGAACGGGCAAAACAACCGTTTGCGCGGCATTGGCGTCGGCATTGTCGATACTCTCGCGCAAGGTGTGCGTGATCGATCTCGATGTGGGGCTGCACAACCTCGATTTGGCGTTGGGTCTGCAGGACCGGGCGCTTTTTGATCTCGGTGATGTGCTGGCCGGAAGGATTCCGCTCGACGAAGCGCTGCTCACGCGCGGCGATCTGCCGAATCTTGCAATGCTCGCGGCTCCGGCGGATTATGAATTTCTCGGGGATCCCGATCGGTTTTCGGCATTGGTTGCCGAACTCTGCGGCCGTTTTGACTATTGCCTGATCGATGCGCCGGCGGGGCTGGGACGCGGGTTTTCGCTGGCGACGATGTGTGCCGGCCGGGCGCTGGTGGTGTCGACGCCGGATACGCCGTGCATGAGCGACTCTGCGGCGGCAGCCGGGGTGTTGGCCGAAGCCGGGATCGAGGATGTGCGGCTGGTGCTCAACCGTGTGGTCAAGCCGCTGATCCGTCGGAAACGCGCGTTTAATGTGGACGAGGCGATGGATTTTGTCGGTCTGCCGCTGGCTGGGATCGTGATGGAGGAACGGGCGGTGACGGCTGCGTTCAACCGCTGCGAACCACTGATGCTCACCAAGGCGAAAGCGGCCAAGGAATTCACCGAAATTGCCAAGCGGCTGGAAGGGATTCCGGTGCGGCCGAAATTTTAAGAGCCTGCTGCCGTTTTTTTATCAATTTAGTCTTGCAAATTTTCGAAAATATTGTATAATAGAATAGGGGCGTTTTTCTTGACCCCGGCTCGCGCAATCCCGCCGAGGCCACCGCAATTCTGGAAGAAATGGAGTACGAGCATGAATATTGCCCTGATCGCACACGACAAGAAAAAAGAGTTGATGGTCCAGATCTGTATCGCCTACTGCGGTATTCTGTCGAAGCACAGTATCTTTGCGACGGAAACCACCGGTAAGCTCGTGGCGGAAGCCACCGGTCTGAAGGTGCATCGTTTTCTGTCCGGCGCGCAGGGCGGCGATCAGCAGATCGGTGCGCGTATCGTCTATGACGAGATCGACCTTGTGCTCTTCTTCCGCGATCCGCTGACGCCGGGCATCAATGAACCGGATGTCCATGAACTGATCCGCCTCTGCGACCTGCACAACGTCCCGATCGCAACCAACGTCGCCACCGCTGAAGTGCTGATTCTCGGCTTGAGCCGCGGCGATCTGGATTGGCGCGATATCATCAACCCCAAACACTGAAAATATTTCGCATTCCGCAGAAAAAGTTGTGGGAAAAGTATTGACTTTTTTTCAAAGTGTGCTATAATAATAGTACCTATGAAAGAAGGTCTTATTTTTTTGGCCTTTTTTAGGGAGGCAAAACTTTAAGGAGGTGCCGTTAGAAGATGAGAGTCAGAATCACTCTCGCCTGCACGGAGTGCAAACAGCGAAACTATGACACGATGAAAAACAAAAAGCATACCCCTGACCGGCTTGAGCGGAACAAATACTGCAGATTCTGCCGCAAGCATACCCTGCACAGAGAGACGAAGTAATCGTCTTCCTGCTATGAAAAAGAAAGGGTGAAGAAAGTGGCGGATCACAAAACGGACAAGCTGGAAGCTGCTGAACTGAAAAAGAACAGCGGCAAAAACGCTCCCGAAAAAGAGAAGAAACCCGGTTTCTTCAAGCGCATCGGTGCGCGTTTCAAGAAGTGGTTCAAAGAGCTGAAGAGCGAAGCGAAAAAAGTTTCTTGGCCGACCTTTAAGCAGGTCGTCAACAACTCGCTGGTTGTTTTGGCTGTCGTCGTTATCATCGGCGCGGTCATCATGCTGGCTGACGTCGCTTTCAGAAACAGCCTCGATCTGTTCATCAGCCTATTTTAGCGCTTAACTGCTGAACAAAAGGAGTACCTTCATGTCGGAAGAAGCCAAGTGGTATGTAATTCACACCTATTCGGGTTACGAAAATAAGGTGGCCAAGACAATTGAAAAGACCGTTGAGAACCGTCATCTGGAAGAACTCTTCCCGGATATCATGATTCCGACGGAAAAAGTCACCGAGACCCATGAGAGCAAGGACGGAACGAAAACCGAGGTTCAGGTCGAACGCAAGACTTACCCGGGCTACGTGCTTGTGAAAATGGTGATGAATGACGAAACATGGCATGTCGTGCGCAATGTGCGCGGCGTGACGAGTTTTGTCGGCCCCGGCTCGAAACCGGTTCCGCTGTCGGAAGCGGAAGTTGCCAAGCTCTGCGGCGTCGAACGCGTCGAAGTTGCCCCGCCGGCCTACGGTGTGGGGGATACCGTGCGTATCTGCGACGGTATGCTGGAAGGCTTCCTCGGAACGGTGGAAACTGTTGCCGCCGACAATACAACTGTGCGCGTGAAGGTCATGATGTTTGGCCGAGAACAGGTTGTCGAACTCGACACTGACCAAGTCGAGCTGGATGCATAATTGCGTCCAAATACCACAGCAAATTTTGTTTTTTAGATTGTTAGGAGGTTTCGCAATACCATGGCGCAGAAAGTAACAGCTGTTATCAAATTCCAGATCAACGCCGGCAAAGCGGTCGCAGGTCCTCCGGTCGGCCCTGCCCTGGCCCCGCACGGTGTCAGTCTGCCGAGCTTTGTCAAGGAATTCAACGAACGCACGAAGAATGACGTCGGCTTCAAAATCCCGGTCGTCGTAACGGTTTATGCTGACCGTTCCTTTACCTTTATCACCAAGTCGCCCCCGGCCGCCGCGCTGATCAAGAAGGCGTGCAACATCGAAAGCGGCTCCGGCGTTCCGAACAAGACGAAGGTCGCGACCATCAGCAAGGAAGATATCCGCAAGATCGCGGAAACGAAGATGAAGGACCTGAACGCCAAGGACATCGAAGGCGCTATGAGCATGATCGCGGGTACTTGCCGCAGCATGGGCGTCGTCGTCAAAGACTAATTTGATAGAGGCTTTTGGAAAAAAGCTCTCCTGATATGATGCGGGACAAGGTTGTCCCTGCGGTGGGAGGATTATTCCGAAGTACCACTTTGAGGAGGAAACAAAAGTGCACAGAGGCAAAAAATACCTTGATAGCGTAAAAGCTTATGATAAGCAGACTCAGTTCGAACCGGCCGAAGCGCTGAATCTCGTGATCCAGAACGCGAAGGCTAAGTTCGACGAAACCGTCGAGCTCCACATCCGTTTGGGTGTTGACTCGCGTCACGCCGACCAGCAGGTCCGCGGTGCGGTCGTTCTGCCGCACGGTACGGGCAAAAAGGTCCGCGTCCTCGTTTTCGCCCGCGACGCCAAGGCCGCCGAAGCTCTCGAAGCCGGTGCCGATATCGTCGGTGCGGAAGACATTGTCCAGAGAATCCAGAAAGAAAACTTCTTCGACTTCGACGCCGTCGTCGCGACCCCGGATATGATGGGTGTCGTCGGCCGCATCGGTCGAATCCTCGGCCCCAAGGGTCTCATGCCGAACCCGAAGGCCGGCACGGTCACGCCGAACGTTGCGCAGGCCGTTAAGGATCTGAAAGCCGGTAAGATCGAATACCGTCTCGACAGAACCAACATCATCCACTGCCCGATCGGCAAGGTTTCCTTCGGCGTCGAAAAGCTGACCGAAAACCTGCTGACGCTGACCAACGCTGTCGTCCGTGCGAAGCCGGCCGCTGCGAAGGGCCAGTACATCCGCTCCTGTGTCGCTACCTCGACCATGGGCCCTGGTGTCAAGATCAGCACCGCCCGTGTTTCCGAGCTCAACTAACACAGAGCAGAACCTTTTGATTATCTGCGGTAAACGCCGCTGATAATAAATCCAAAAAGCCTTTTCCAAAGACAGCAGGTCGCCCCAGTGGTGTAAACGGAACCTGCCGAGGAGAGTAGGGTTATTTTTGACCTGACAGCTCCTCGTGTGTCTTCGGACAAACGAGGAGCTTTCTTCATAGAATTCTTTTTCGAAAAGGCTTTCATCTACTATTACGGAGGTGAAAACTATGCCCACCAACAAAGTCTTGGCTGAAAAGCAGGCAGTCGTTGACGCTCTGACCGAGCGCCTCCAGAACGCTCAGGCCGGTGTTCTCTGTGAATACAAGGGTATCACCGTCGAAGCGGATACTGCTCTGCGCCGTGAACTGCGCGAAGCCGGTGTCACCTACACCGTCGTCAAGAACACGCTTCTGCGCCGCGCGGCCAACAACTGCGGCTACGGCGAGCTGGATTCCGTCCTGCACGGTACCACCGCTCTGGCGACCTCGGATTCCGATCTGACCGCCCCGGCCCGCATCATTGCTGAGTACGTCAAAAAGTCCAAGTCGCAGTTTGCGATCAAGGCCGGTATCCTGGAAGGTAAGGTCATTGACATCGCAACGGTCGAAAAGCTGGCGACGCTGCCCAATCGTGAAACGCTTCTGTCCATGCTCCTTTCGGCCCTCACCGGCAACCTGCGCGGTCTCGCCGTCGCCATCAACGCGATCGTCGAGAAGGAAAACGGCGGCCCTGTCGAATCCGAAGAGGCCCCGGCCAACGAGTAATTTACTCGAACTAACTTTAATTCATCATTAATGGAGGAAAAACAAAATGGCTAGCGAAAAAATCACTGCTATTATCGACGCCGTTAAGGCTCTGACTGTTCTTGAACTCTCCGATCTGGTTAAGGCCATCGAAGAAGAATTTGGTGTTACCGCCGCTGCTCCGGTCGCCGTTATGGGCGTCGCCGCTGCTGCTCCGGCCGAAGAAGAAAAGACCGAGTTCACCCCGGTTCTCGCCGATTTCGGCGCGAAGAAGCTGGATGTCATCAAGGTCATCCGCGAAATCACTGGTCTTGGCCTCAAGGAAGCCAAAGAGTTCGTCGAAAGCTGCCCGAAGCCGGTTAAGGAAAACGTCTCCAAGGACGAAGCCGAATCCGTCAAGGCCAAGCTGGAAGCTGCTGGCGCGAAAGTCGAAATCAAGTAAGTTTTCATACTTATCTGACAGACAAAGATCTGCCGGGAAAAGCAAAGTTGCTTTTCCCGGCTTTTTCTTTTGCCCGAAGTTGTGACTGATTTTGCGCTCGTCCTGCGGTATTATTGCTTTTATGGCGATCACAGTATATTTTTTGCTGCGAATGCACATAATGGATGCAAGAACAAAACCGTGCAAACGCGCGGAAACGGGGGACAATGCATGAAAGCTTGTATACTTGCCGGCGGCGAAGGTCGGCGCCTGCGGCCGCTGACCTCGCATATGCCAAAACCGCTGGTTCCGATTTTGGGTAAACCGGTCATCGTGCGGATCATCGAGCAGCTGCGCGCACATGCGGTTACCGATATGGCTGTGACGATGATGTACCTGCCGGAGATGATCCGGGCGGAATTGCAGGATGGCAGCGAATGGGGTGCTAACCTGCATTATTTTGAAGAAAAGCACCCGCTCGGCACGGCCGGCGGTGTGCGCGCGTGCAAAGATTTTCTTGCCGGCGACGATTTTATCGTCATCAGCGGCGATGCGGTCTGTGATTTTGACCTATCCGAGGCGTTCCGGTTTCACCGCGAGCATCATGCCGACGCGACAATCATTCTGACACGGCAGGATAATCCTTTGGAGTATGGTTTGGTGCAGACGGATCGCGACGGGCAAATTTTACGTTTTACCGAAAAACCAGCATGGGGCGAGGTGTTCACCGATGTGGTCAACACCGGGATCTACATTCTCTCGCCACACATTCTAGACGAGATCCCCTCCGATCAGCCCTACGATTTCTCCAAGGACCTCTTCCCAAAGCTGCTTGCACGCGGCGCAAGACTGATGGGCTGTGAACTCCGCGGCTATTGGTGCGATATCGGCGATACGGCGGCGTATTTGCGCTGCTCGCTGGATGCTCTGCAAGGGACAGTACAACTGTCACCTCCGGAAAGCGTAGAAACGGTTGAGGGTGTGACAAAACCGCGCAATATGCTGCTCACGGAGGGTGCGGTGCTCAAAGCACCGGTTCAGATAGAACCCGGTGCGGTCATTATGCCGGGGGCACAGATCGGGCCGAATGTTTGGCTGGGATCACAGAGCTATGTCGGCGAAAATGCCGTCGTCACCGACTCGGTGATTTCCGGCACGTTGGCCGCACAATGCGAGGCTGAAGGTGCCGTTATCGGCCCGGGCAGCTATATCGGCAGCGGAACGGTACTTTGCCGCAATGCGGTGATTGGCAGCGGTGTGCGCATCGGAGATCATTGCTTTATCGGCGGTGGTGTGCGCGTGTATCCCGATATTCGCGTGGCTGACGGCGCGGTTGTGCGCTCCACGCTGACTGCGGGCGAGGGGACGCGGGTGGTTTTTGAGGATGGTGCGGTAACCGGCGTGTTCGGCAGCGGCCTGACGGCCGAAGCGGCGTCCGCGTTGGGGGCAGCCTGTGCAGAAATTGTGCCGTCGGCTCGGGTGGCTTTGGGGGCGACCGGTGGTGCCGATGCGCAGAGCCTTGCTCAGTCGCTGCTGGGCGGCCTGACGGCGGCCGGATGCAGCGTGTACACGCACGATGCGGCCTTTGCAGCCGGTGCGGCGGCGATGACGCATTTGCTGAAGGTGCCGCTGTCGGTGTTTGTGGACAGCGCAGACGAACTGGCAATCCGACTGTACGGTGCTGACGGAACAACACTGTCGACCTCGCTCCAACGCAAGATCGAAGGGATTGTTGCCCGCGGAGAACTGCGGCGGGTTCCGTCGCCGGCAGCCGGCCGACAGCTGCCGGTCAGTGGGGTTCGCGATCTGTTTGCGGCTGCGGCCGGTGCGGCACATGCGCCGCGCAAGCTGCAGGTCGCTGTGCATGGCCATCACCCGGCGGCCATGGCGTTGGCGGCGGCATTGGTTGCGGCCGGCTTTTCGGTTCCGACCCAGCCGGCGCTCTATTTTGAGGGTCTGACCGTTTCAATCTCGCGCGATGGTTTCCACTTTTCCGTGGCCGATACGCAATGTCGGCTCGACTGCCGCGAAACAGAAGCGCTTGTTTTGCTGGCGGCAATGCAGGAACACAGCGGCCGCGCGATCGCAATCGTCTCTGATGCACCGGAGGTGTATGAAAAAATGGCCGTCGAATACGGCGCGAAGATTCTGCGTTTGGGGCGCGATAAGGGTGCGGAGGAAGCATATGCGGCTCAGCACTTTACGCAAAATGCCGTCGCCGGTGCGGTTTCGCTGCTGTGCTTTCTGGATGCGCGCGGTACAACGCTTTCGGCGTTGCGGCAATTGCTGCCGACCTTCGGCACCCATACCGAGTCGGTCGACTGTTCGTGTGAGCGCGGTACACTGATGCGGCGGTTGGCGGAGGAATGCGGTGCATGTGCCGGGGATCGCGGACGCGGTCTTTGTTTCCGGTTTGAACAGGGGACAGTACGTGTGCAGCCGAGTGCGGCCAGGCAGGCACTGAAAATCTTTGCGGAGGGTGCATCCGAAGAAATTGCCCGGGAATTGGCGGCGGATGTGCGTACGATTGCAGAGCGAATTGGGCGGGAATCGACAGACTGATACTTTACAAAAACCGCAATTTATGGTATAATTATCAAGATCATTATGCTGTATGTGAGGTATGGCGCGGCCATATCTCACATACAGATAAGAGAAACGCCGAAAGGCACGGATTACATAGCGCTCCCTGCGACGGGCGAGGCGGAGTCGTCGGTCGGATCGGAGGCAGTCTTTTTACCGATATGGGCATGTTTGCCCTTTCTTTTGTCGCGCTTTTTTGCGTTTTTTATGTGATCGATCTTTTATCAATACAGCAAACAGGAGAATTTATGGCACACAAATTGAAAATTATTCCGCTTGGCGGCTTGAACGAAATCGGCAAAAATATCACGCTCTACGAGTACAACGGCGATATCATCATCGTCGACTCCGGTCTGGCGTTTCCTGATGAGGAAATGTACGGCGTCGATCTGGTGATTCCGGATTTTACCTACCTTGCCGAGCACAAAAAGAAGGTACGCGCGGTTTTTCTGACCCACGGCCACGAAGACCACATCGGCTCGATCCCGTATCTGATGCGTGTGATCGACGCGCCGATCTACTGCACGCAGCTCACCGCCGGTCTGGTCGAGCTCAAGCTCGCCGAGCATAAGCTCTTGAGCAAGGTCGAGCTCCACCGCGTACAGCCGCGTGACGTGATCGAAGCGGGCGTGTTCTCGGTCGAATTCATCGCCGTCAACCACTCGATTGCCGACAGCTGTGCGCTGGCGATCAAAACGCCGCTGGGTACGGTCGTGCAGACGGGCGACTTCAAGATCGACACGACGCCGATCGACGGCAAGATGATCGACCTCACGCGCTTTGGCGAACTCGGCAACGAGGGCGTTCTGATGCTCCTGTCGGATTCGACAAACGTCGAACGCCCGGGCATGGCGATGTCCGAGCGCATGGTCGGCGAATCGTTCCGCTCGATCTTTAAAGACTGCGACAAGCGCATCATCGTCGCATCGTTTGCCTCCAACGTCCACCGCATTCAGCAGATCATCGACGCCGCCGTCGAAAATGGGCGTAAGGTTGCCGTTTCCGGGCGCAGCATGGAAAATATCCTCAATCTGGGCTTGGAGCTCGGCCATATCCGCGTCAATCCCGAGTGTCTGATCGATATCAGCGACGTCGACCGCTACAACAAAAAGAAACTCTGCATCATCACCACCGGCAGTCAGGGCGAGCCGATGTCCGCGCTGGCGCGCATGGCTTCCGACAACCACAAGCAGGTGGAGATCTCGTCGGGCGACCTCGTCATTTTCTCGTCCAGCCCGATCCCCGGCAACGAAAAAACGGTCTACCATCTGGTCAACGAGCTCTTCAAAAAAGGCGCAGAAGTCATCTACGAGCGTCTGGCGGACGTCCACGTTTCCGGTCACGCCTGTCGGGAAGAGCTGAAGATGATGCTCGCGCTGACGAAACCGAAGTATTTTATGCCGGTTCACGGCGAATACCGCCACCTCGCCAGTCACGCAAACCTCGCCAAAACCTGCGGCATCCCCAAAAAC
The DNA here is from genome assembly GCA_015067825.1 of Oscillospiraceae bacterium. Taxonomy (GTDB): domain Bacteria; phylum Bacillota; class Clostridia; order Oscillospirales; family QAMX01; genus QAMX01. The sequence continues at coordinate 36,128 of SVLQ01000005.1, forward strand.
AACATCTTTATCTCCGAAATCGGCCGCATTCTGGAGGTCAACAAAGACGGCAATGCCAAGCTCGGCGGCACGGTGGCCTCCGGCAAGGTGCTTGTCGACGGCTTGGGCATTGGTGACGTTGGCAGTGTCGTTCTGCGCGACAGAAAGCTCCTTTCCCAGGACGGCATCATCGTCGTGGCGTTTTCGCTTTCCGATGTCGATGGATCGATCCTCGCCGGCCCCGATATCATCACCCGCGGATTCGTCTACGCCAAGGAGGCCGAACCGATCATCGCGCAGCTCAAGGATCAGGCGATCCGCACGGTCGAAAGCTGCAGCCTTGGACGCGGCCACGATTGGGCGTCGATCAAAAACGAGCTGCGTGCTTCGCTCTCGTCGTTCCTCTATAAGCAGACCCGCCGTTCGCCGATGATCCTGCCCGTGCTGATGGGTATTTCGGATCAGGATTATACCTGGTAAAATGCGCTCTCCGGATAGCCTCCGGAGAGCCTTTTTTGCGTGCAGAAAAGTGCAAGTGCGGCTATGCCGCTACCGTCGGCGCTTGGTATAATAATAGCATGGGAGGCGATACGATGCAATGGGAAGTTATGATGAATCGGGCGATGGATTATATCGAGGAAAATTTGGCGGGCAAGATCGATTTTGCGCGTGCGGCGCGGGTTGCGGCGTGCTCGAAGTGGGAGTTCAGCCGGGCTTTTTCGATGGCGGCGTCTGTTTCGGTTGCGGAATACGTGCGCGGTCGGCGAATGACTTTGGCGGCAGTTGATTTAAAAAACGGCGAAAAAGTGATCGATGTTGCGGTAAAATACGGCTATGAATCGTCGACGGCGTTTTCGCGCGCGTTTCGGAGGTTCCACCAAATGTCACCGACCGAAGCTCGAACGCATCATGGCGTGCTGAATGGGATTCCGAAGATCGTTTTCAAAGCCGCCGCGGAAAAAGAACAAAACGGGAAAACCATCGGTGTGATCGGAGCGGTGACGGTCGATCGGGTGGTGACCGAAAACGCGGAAGTGCAGCAAATTCACCGAACAAACCGAAATTTCTGGGACGGGTGCGGCGAAGAACAGTTGGGGCGGATCACTCTGCCGCAATGGGGCGCTTTTTTGGGTGAGAAGACTTGCGGCTTTTTGCGGGATTTACGCGGGAAGCGCGTGTTGGAAATTGCCTGCGGAGACGGCCGATCGCTGTGCTGGTGCGCAAAACAGGGGGCCGCAGAGCTTTGGGGCATTGATTTGTCGGGGGTGCAGTTAGCGCAGGCGCGAGAAAGTTTGCAGGGAGAGCCATGTCCGGTCTTTCTCCTGCAAACTGCGATGGAAACGTTGGAAGGTGTTCCGGAACAGTATTTTGACATCGTCTTTTCGGTTTACGGGATCGGTTGGGCGACGGATCTGGCCGCGACGTTCCGACGGATTGCCGCCGTTCTAAAGCCGAACGGCACGTTTCAATTCAGCTGGTCGCATCCGTTTCACAAATGTACCTCCTTCCAAAGCGGCAGTTTGACGGTACACAAGAGTTATCATGACGAAAGCTGGTATTCTTTGCAGGTACCCGGCGGGGATGTCTGTATGCGCGACCGGACGGTTTCGAGCTATATCAATGCCTTGATCGGGGCCGGGTTTTCAGTAGAACGCATGATTGAAGATGCCGGGAATATCCCGGAAGACGGTGTGTCACTTTTTGTGGAAAAAGCGCGGATGATTCCGATTACACTGGCGATTCAAGCTCGAAAGTGCTGAAAAACAAGAAAACAGACACGTGAAAAAACTGCATACCTTTGCATAAATCCGCGAAAAAAATTGCAAAGAGAAAAAAATCTTATTGAATTGTCGGGGGAAATCCTGTATAATGTAGTTGTGGCTTTTTCGAAGTAAAGCCGCATGAATTTGAAAGCTCTGAACGGAGGAAAGTCCTATGATCCAGCTTGGCGTCAATACTGTTTTGTACAAAGCGTATTCCCTGCGGGAAGCGGTGGAAAACCTCAAAAAGATCGGCTACGACGGTTTTGAAATCTCGGCGATCGAAGGCATGTGTGAACACCTGAAGCTCAGCGAGTGGAAAGACCAGAAAAACGAAATTAAAGAACTCTGCGAAGAATTTGATATGAAGATCCTCGCCTCCGAGGTTGCTTCCAGCGATCCGGCGCGTCTGACGCTTGCGTTTGAAGCGGCCAAAGAGATCGGCATCCCGGTCATCAACATCGGCCCGCGCGGCAAATCCAACGTCGAAGAAGACCTCGTCGAATGTATCAACCACATGGAAATGCTCGCCAAGCTCGCCGAGAGCTACGAAGTGACGCTCTGCATGAAGGCGCACGTCGGCGCCAGCGTATTCAGCACGCCGACCACGCTCCGTCTGATCGAAAAAGTGCAGAATCCGTACTTCGGCATCGATATGGACCCGAGCCATATCTTCCGCTGCGGAGAAGAACCGGAAGAAGCCCTGTCGGCCGTTCTGCCGTATATGCGCCACATCCACATCCGTGACTGCATCGAACGCCAGTCCTCTCCGGGTATGCCGCTGCAGCAGACCTGCGGCGTGGGCAACATCAACCTCCGCGGCTACGTCGCCGAAATGGTCAAGCAGGGCTACAACGGCCCGGTCGACCTCGAAGTCATCGGCCCGGATCAGCCGCTCGCCGACGCCAACATCATCGCCGCCGAAAGCTACGGCTACCTGAACGCCTGCCTGAAAGCGCTGGGCGCCAGATAAGTTTGTCGGTCGGAAAACGGACCGAATTTACAATCGTAAAGCGAATCAAAGATAAAGGAGACAACCGAGCATGAAAAAGAAAAAGAACGTACTCTTTCTGGGAATCGACTCCTGCCGCTCGCTGAATCTGAGCCTTTGCGGCTACCACCGTCAGACGACTCCGCACATCGACCGCCTGGCCGAAGACGGCGTCAACTTTGTCAACTGCTTCTCGCCGAGCATCCCGACCCCTCCGGGCTACTCTGCGCTTCTGACCGGCCGTGACTGCTTCGGCACCGGCATCGTCACCCTGCGCAACGTCCCGCAGCTCCCCGAAGGCATCACCCTGCAGGAAGAACTGGCCAGAAACGGCTATAACTGCACCTGCATCGGCTTCGGCGACGGCGAATACACCCACGGCTTCCACAACTACATCAATTACTCCGGCTGGGGCGCCGACCGCGCCGACGGCAAATCGCACAAGGCCGAAAATATGAACGACGTGGCGATCCCCGAACTGAAGCGCCTTGCCGCCGAAGACAAGCCGTTCTTCCTCTTCCTCCGCCACATGGATCCGCACTCGCCGTACCTCCCGCCCGCACCGTTCGACAGAATGTTCTACGGCGGCGACGAATGCGATCCCGAAAACCACTCCCTCGACGAACTCTACGACTTCAAGCCCTTCCGCGACTACTTCCGCGAATGGTTCCCGGCGGGCTGCACCGATAAGGAATACATCAACGCCCAGTACGACGGTGCCATCGCCTACATGGACAGCTGCATCCAGAATATCTTCGCCACGCTGACCGCGCTCGGCATCGAGGAAGAAACGCTGGTCGTCGTCACCAGTGACCACGGCGAAACGCTCGACGAGCACAGCTGCTACTACGATCACCACGGCCTCTACGAAGGCACGCTGCACGTTCCGCTGGTGTTCAAGCTGCCCGGTGTCGTTCCGGAAGGCTACGTCTTTGACGACTATGTCCAGCAGAAGGACGTCATGCCGACGATCCTTGATATCCTCGGCATCAAATCGAAGCTCAAGTTCGACGGCCGCAGCCTGACCCCGATGTGGAACGGCGGCGAACGCGAAGCCGAACCCGAAATGTACCTCACCGAAGCGACCTGGATGCGCAAGCACGGCTGGCGTACGCCGGAATGGAAGCTCATCGTCGCGCTCGAACCCGACTTCCACTTCAAGCCGCAGGTCGAGCTCTATAACCTCATCAAAGACCCGCTCGAGCTCGAAAACGTCGCCGACAAAGAACCGGCCGTCGTCAAGATGCTGATGAAGCGCATGGAGAAACACATCGCCAAGCGCAAGAAGGCCTACAAGCTGGAAGAAGCGCCGATCGAGACGGCCGGCAGAACCTGGAACGGTATGGATCGCCCGTTTGCAAGCAGCGAAGAAGCCTACAACACCATGCATATCGGCGATCCGGCTGCTGCCCAGAAGCTGCAGGAACAGAAACGATAACGAGTAAGAAACCGGAGAGAACAATATGTTGAGAGTCTGTGTCATCGGTCTCGGACACATCGGCAATCTGCATTCGCGCATCTACATGGGCTGCGAAGAAGCGGAACTGGTCGGTGTCTGCGACCTGATCGAAGAACGTGCCGCCGCGGCCGGCAAGGCCTACGGTGTGCCGTATTATCTGGATGCCCAGCAGATGCTGGACGAACTGAAACCGGACCTCTGCAGCGTGGCAACGGGCGGTTACGAGTACAGCTCGGACCACTACAAGCCCTCGATGCAGGTTCTGGCTTCCGGGTCGCACCTTCTGTGCGAAAAACCGATCTCCAACGATATCGGCCACGCGCGCGAAATGGTCGCGCTGGCAGAGAAGAATAACCTCTGCTTTGGTCTTGACTTCAACCACCGCTTTACGCCGGCCGCGTTCGAGGCTGAAAAGTGGATGGCGGAAGGCCGCCTCGGCGATCTGCTCTTCTGCAACATGGCGCTGTGGATCGGCAAGCCCGGCGAATTCGAATCGCCCTACTACCATCTCAAAGCGCTCAACCCGCACAGCGTCGACATCATGCGCCACTTTATGGGCGACGTCGAAAAGGTGCAGTGCTTTGCGATGAAGGCGCCCGGCAGAAATATCTGGTCGTCGGCGTCGATCAATATGTACTTCAAAAACGGCCAGATCGGCCACCTGACCTCCAGCTACGACCTTGCCCGCGGTCATCCGATGGAACGCTGCGAGATCGCCGGCACGAAGGGCCGCATGGTTATCGAGGATATGTGGCGTCAGTCGACGCTGTATCCGGCCGATAACATGACCAAGCTCTGCTACACGAACCCTGTCTTCGGCGGCTATTCGAACTTCGACGATACGTTCCGCTGCCGTATCGAGACGTTTGTGAAGCAGGTGAATGCCGGCGTGAAGCCCGCCGACATCAACGGCACGGGCCGCGACGGTCTGGAAGCCCAGCGCGTGATCCACGCGGCGATCAAGAGCCTGGATGAAGGCCGCATCGTCGAAGTCGCGGAGATTTAAGGACGAACCGAAATTTTAGCGGTCCGACGGAACGTCGGATCGACAAACAGAAAAAAAGGAGCTGACCATTATGGCAATCAAAGTTGGCGTCGTCGGTATGGGCGGCATTGGTCATACCCACGCACGTGCCTACGCGAACGATCCGCTGGCCGAGCTGATCGCGGTTTGCGATATCAACCGTGAAAAGGCCGACAAAGCGGCAGAAGAATTTGGCGTCAAGGCGTACTACTCCCTCAAGGAAATGATCGAAGACCTGCCGGATCTGGAAGCGGTCTCGATCTGCACCAGCGGTTACGAAAACGGCTCGTTCCACTTCGAACCGGCGATGGAAGCCCTTTCCTACGGCAAGAAGGTCCTCTGCGAGAAGCCCCTCTGCGCCGATATCCGCGATGCCCGCGAGCTCGTCAAATACGCCGCGGACAACAAGCTCTACCTCGGCTGCAACCTGAACCACTACTTCACCGACATCGCCGCCAAAGCGAAGAAAATGCAGGAAGACGGCGAGATCGGCGAATTGGCGTACTGCCTGCATAAGGTCGGCTTCGACGGCAGCGACTACGGCTACGGCGGCGTGGGCGATCTGAAGTCCCGTTGGCTCAAGCCCTATTCGCACTGCAAAGCCTTCCTCACGCATCCCTTCTCGGTCATGCGCTACTTCTGCGGCGATATCACCCACGTCCAGGCGTTCCTTGACCGTCCGGGTGTCCGCAAGACCGCGGGCGATCCGATGCTGTCGATCAACAGCGTCAACTGCAAGTTCGAAAAAGGCGGCGTCGGTGTCCTGATCAGCCAGCGCGGCGATGCGCGTTTTGGTCTCGGCGGTTGGTGGAGCTATGAGCACGCCGGCACGAAGGGCACCTTCTGCATCGAAAACTGCGTCGAAAAGCTGACCTATTGGCCCGGCCACAGAAAAGACGACGAAGGCAAACTCTATATGCCCGAACCGGAAATCACCGATACCGGCATCAAGAGCTTCGACGCCACGTTCCCGGCCCGTATCCACGCCTGGCTCGAAGACCTCACCAACAAGGTGCATTACGAATTCATCCGTTCGTCCGGCCGCGACGCGCTGGCGACCCTCGAATACATCGAAGCGGTCATCCAGTCCTACGAGCAGGGCGGCGAGATGGTTCGCCCGCATCCGCTGCCGGCCATCCACGGTACGCCGGAATACATCCACTAAGGATTACCCCACAAATCCAAGATTTGCGGGGACCCCGGAATCAGCCCCACAAATCCAAGATTTGCGGGGGCCCCGGGAGCAAGCCCCACAAAGAACCGATCAAAGCAGCGCACGGAATCTCCGTGCGCTGCTTTTTCGACAGACAGTTTTTTTAAAAAAAATTATTTTAGGGGTTGACAAATGCAGGCGAATTTGGTATAATATCAAAGTAAGGTTTGCGGTAAGCAAAACAAATGCGGATTTAGCTCATCTGGTAGAGCGCCACCTTGCCAAGGTGGAGGTAGCGAGTTCGAGCCTCGTAATCCGCTCCATAAAAACCACGTACGGTTGTACGTGGTTTTTTTGTTGTAAAAAAAATCAACCTGTGGTAGATTTTGCAGTCAACGAAAATTCAAATCGTCCCTTGTTGAAGTGTTCCGCAATTTATGCTATAATGAAGTCAAGGACAAATACAGTTTGGAGGGATCGTATGAAAACTTGCGGATTTTTGAAGTTTGTCGCGGGGTATACTGCTGGCGTGATGGCCACCGTTGCGGGATCGTCGGCGCTCAAAAAGATTGTCAAGGAGATCAAAAATGATCTGCACAATGAACGTACTTTTGTCTCGCCCGATGGCGACCACCGCGTAGAGCTGCTTTATGGTTCGTCGGAAACGGCTAAGGGCCTGACGTATATCAAGATCACCGTCTCGACCGAGAATGGACACGGTTGTAAGTTGGTTGTTCTCTCGAGAAAATGCGGTGATTTCGTGAATGCCGTGTGCGAATGGTTTGATAACGATCATTTTCGATTGCTGGTTGGAAACGGAAAGCACCGACAGTGCTGGGATGTAAACTTTGATGGAGAGGACGTCGCAGCATATTATCATATTCAGAAGGTTGACTCGGGGAGTGACTCGGTTCAAGTGTCGTTCTGAAAGAAAATGTACACAGAAGCTCTGCCTTGCGAACGCGGGACAGAGCTTTTGCTTTTTTAGCTTTGGTTTGGCTTTTGGTATGAAGATCGCGGAAATCTCTTGTATTTGAGGCTGTTTTCCTGTATAATATGGGTGTGGCAAGAACAAAACAGAATATGGGAGCGTGACGAATATGCCGAACTTTCCCGAAAAACAAGTTGTCTGTTACAAAACGATCGATGGCGTTGAGCTGAGCGCCGACGTCTATTTGCCCGAGGGCGCGGCCAAGCCGATGCCGCTCTACTTCTACATGCATGGCGGCGGCTGGATCAAAGGAAATGCCGACGAACCGCTGGCGGTTTGCCCGGAATTGATGGAGCGGCTGTTCGCCGACGGCGCAGCGCTTGTTTCGATCCGCTACCGCTTTGTCAAGAACGGTCTCGATTTTCACGCGCCGATCACCGACTGCGTGGATGCGCTGCGCTTCTTTTACGACCGTGCCGATGAGTTTGGCTTCGATCGCGATCGGATTTTTGTCGGCGGTGCATCAGCCGGCGGTCATCTTTCGCTGATGGTCGCGTTCGCGCAACGTGCGTTTGGAACCGATCGGACGCGTGCGGAAATCCCGATCAAAGCGATCGTGGATCTTTGCGGCCCGGTGAATTTTATGAGTCACGGTTTGGTTCGCTCACAGGAAGACAGCGATTCGCTGATGGTGAATTTCCTCGGCGGAACGCCCGAAGAGAGGATAGCGCGGGCGGAAGAAGCGAGCCCGATCACCTATATCCGCGCTTGCCCGCCGGAAAAGCTCGTGCCGATCATCGCCGTCCACGGCACGCTCGACGAGCTCGTGCACCATTCGCAGCCGCACTTTATCGAAGCGGTCTATGCCGCTGTCGACGGCGATTTCACGCTGATTACCGTGGAAAACGGGCGCCATGACTTCGGCCCGGTCGAGGGATTCCCGCCGCCGTCGCTGACCTACCACGAGCTCCAAGAAAAAGTATATGCGTTTTTGCAAAGAACGGTTTTTGGTAAATAATACAACCGATTTATCAGGAGGTTTTTATGGAATACTATAAGATCAACGTTGCCGGGGTCGAACGCGACCTGCCGATCGTGCCCATCAGCGACAAGCTTTCGATCGCCGCATTCGTCATTTTCGGCGATACCGACGTCGTGGAGCCCTGCGCCCGCGCGCTGGCTGAAAAGCTGCCGCCGGTCGACTATCTGATCACCGCCGAAGCGAAAAGCATCCCGCTGATCTATGAGATGGCCAAAGTCATGAAGATGCCGCGCTACGTCATCGCCCGCAAATCGGTCAAGGGCTACATGGCGAACCCCATCATCACCCACGTCAACTCCATCACGACCAAAAACGAGCAGATCCTCTGCCTCGACGAAGAAGACGTCGAACGCATCCGCGGCAAGCGTGTCGCCATCATCGACGACGTTATCTCCACCGGTGCGTCGCTGGCGGCTCTCGAACAGCTGATCGCCGAAGCCGGCGGCGAGATCGTTGCCCGTGCGGCGATCCTGACCGAAGGCGATGCCAACGACCGCGAAGATCTGATCGCGCTGGGCCAGATCCCGCTCTTTTTCAAAGATTAATCTCCGTAAATTTGCCGCTTTAGAGCGATAAAATTCCACAAACCGCGGAAATTTCGCGGCGTTTCTCCTGTTCAATCTGCCAAAATTGGCGCCCAACGCAAACTTTTTGTTGAAAATAGGGCAGAGTAGGAGTATAATGAATAAAAGGAAACAGAGCCTTCGGGCTTTTATGAAAGGAAGAAAATCAAACCTATGGCGCTGACGAACGAATATCTCAAAGGTGTATATGAAACAGTCGCTCTGCGGAATGCGGGCGAAAAAGAATTTTTGCAGGCGGTCTACGAGGTTCTCGAATCGCTGCAGCCGATCGCTGAAAAGCGTCAGGACTTCATCGATGCCGGCGTTTTCGAACGCATTGTCGAGCCGGAACGCTTCATCATGTTCCGCGTGAGCTGGGTCGACGACAACGGCAAGGTTCAGGTCAACCGCGGCTACCGCGTGCAGTTCAACTCGGCCATCGGCCCCTACAAGGGCGGTATCCGTCTCCATCCGAGCGTGAATGCCTCGGTCATCAAGTTCCTCGGCTTCGAACAGACCTTCAAAAACAGCCTCACCGGTCTGCCGATGGGCGGCGGTAAGGGCGGCTCCGACTTCGATCCCAAGGGCAAGAGCGACGGCGAAATCATGCGTTTCTGCCAGTCGTTCATGACCGAACTCGCCAAACACATCGGCGCGGATACCGACGTTCCGGCGGGCGATATCGGTGTTGGTGCGCGTGAAATCGGCTTCATGTTCGGCCAGTACAAGCGTCTGCGCAACGAATTCACCGGCGTTCTCACGGGTAAGTCGCTCTTCTCCGGCGGTTCGCTGGCGAGAAAAGAAGCTACCGGCTTCGGTCTCTGCTACTTCACCAACGAAATGCTCAAGGCCGCCGGCGACAGCTTTGAAGGCAAGAAGGTCGTCATCTCCGGTTCGGGCAACGTCGCTATCTACGCCAACCAGAAGGCCACCGAGCTGGGCGCGAAGGTCATCGCCATGAGCGACTCCAGTGGCTACGTCGTCGACGAAAACGGCATCAACCTCGACGTCATGAAGCAGATCAAGGAAGTCGAACGCGCCCGTATTTCCGAATACGCCAAGCGCGTTGAAGGCGCGACCTTCCACGAAGGCTGCAAGGGCATCTGGACGGTTCCGTGCGATATCGCGCTGCCGTGCGCCACGCAGAACGAACTCGACCTCGACGGCGCCAAGGCGCTCGTTGCCAATGGCGTCAAGTACGTCGCCGAAGGCGCGAACATGCCCTCGACTCCGGAAGCGGTCGCTTGCTTCCTCGAAAACAACATCCCGTTTGGCCCGGCGAAGGCCGCCAACGCCGGCGGTGTTGCTACCTCCGGTCTGGAAATGACGCAGAACAGCATGCGCCTCTCGTGGAGCTTCGAAGAAGTCGATGCGCGTTTGGGCGACATCATGAAGAATATCTACAAGAGCGCTTACGAAGCCAGCGTCGCTTGCGGCTGCGCGGGCAACCTCGTGGTCGGCGCCAACGTCGCCGGCTTCCTGAAGGTCGCCGAAGCCATGAAGTGGCAGGGCGTCGCATATTAGTACCCCACAAAACAAAGTTTTGCGGGGGCCCCGAATTGCCCCACAAATCGGAGATTTGCGGGGACCCCCGGAAAAGTGATCAAAATTTTTAATTTTGATCGGGATCTATAAGGACAAAAATCGCATTGCGGCAAAGCTGCAATCCGATTTTTTTTAGATTGGTGAGTGAGGATAGACAGAAAAGCGGAAATGTGATATTGAGCAAAGGGACAATTTTTTTGTGTAAGTAGACAAAAATAGGGGGGGCTTGCAGAAGCAGGTGGATTATGCTAAAATAAGGACGAAGGGATATATGATTTTTGTGAAAGTGAGGGATGCCCAATGTGGAAAAAGAAGAAGTTTTTTGTGATTTGCGTTCTCTTTCTCGCTCTTTTGGCAGCCTGTGCGGCGCGTCCGGCCGAAACGTTGCCAAAGCAGACGACGACCGTTTCGACAGTGGCAACTTCTGCTACCGAGCCGTCTGTTCCTGAAGCATCACGTTCCTCTGTTACAACAGTGCCGACGGAAGCGTTGACGACGGCGGGAACGACAGATCCGATCACGACACAGGAATATTCGTTCCTTTCTCCGGAAGAAAATGGCGCGGTGAATACCGTGATCGAATTCCTGTCGAAATCGGCGTGGAATGAATACACGGGGGACGAGCCGTACGACTTGGAAAAATACCTCTATCAAGCTGAAATTGTGGTTAACGCCTACCCGGGCTTTGCGGAGGATCCGAGCTTCGTTCCCGAAATTCTTTCCTACCCGACGGAGAATATGCAGGCGTATTTGACGCTGATCGCAGAGCGACGGGAAGATCGGATGTCTCGCGGGGCAGTGTGTGATGATTTTAGGGTATCTTACAGCAAAATCGTCTGTGCGTACGATCCGCTATCGGCGACGTCTTCGGTCACGCTTTTTGAAGAAAGTGCGTATTATTTGAGTGGGGGCTGGGTTTCTGCCCGCGGAGGATTCTATACGGTCGAATTGACGACAGATATGGGTCGGTGGCAAATTATTTCCGTGGTTCCGCATAACGATGCGGAATATCTTGCAATCATAGGAGAGACCGGTGAAGAGCCCGTACAGAGTATTTCGTAATATTCTGAATATGATCTGATCAAAACAGGGGCATTGCGGCTTTGCCGCAATGCCCCTGTTTTCCGCTTATTTTCGCTTAAAATGCTTGCATTTTAAGCAAGTGTCACTTTGTGGTAGATCTTCTTGCCCTTGCGCAGGACAACGCCTTCGCCGGCGAAATCGTCGGCCGTGAATTTCTTGTCGATGCCGCCGACCTTTTCGTTGTTGGCCGAAACACCGCCCTGCTGGATCAAGCGACGGGCTTCGCCCTTCGAGGCGGCCAGACCGCACTTGACCATCAGGCTCATCACGTCGATCGCGCCGTCGACGAGGTCGTCGGCGGTGATGGTGGTCTGCGGCATATTTTCGGTCGAGCCGCCGCCGGCAAACAGGCCGCGGGCGGTCTGCTGGGCCTTTTCGGCTTCTTCTTCGCCGTGGACCATCTTGGTCAGCTCGAAGGCGAGGATCTCTTTGGCGCGGTTGAGCTCGCTGCCTTCCCATTTGTCCATTTCGTCGATCTGTTCGATCGGCAGGAAGGTGAGCATGCGGATGCACTTCAGAACGTCGGCGTCGGCCACGTTGCGCCAGTACTGGTAGAATTCGAACGGACTCGTCTTGTTCGGGTCGAGCCACACGGCGTTGCCGGCGGTCTTGCCCATCTTCTTGCCCTGCGAGTCGGTCAGCAGGGTGATCGTCATGGCGTGAGCGTCCTTGCCGAGCTTGCGGCGGATGAGTTCCGTGCCGCCGAGCATGTTCGACCACTGGTCGTCGCCGCCAAACTGCATGTTGCAGCCGTAGGTCTTGAACAGGTAGTAGAAGTCGTAGGACTGCATGATCATGTAGTTGAATTCCAGGAAGGAAAGGCCTTTTTCCATGCGCTGCTTGTAGCATTCGGCGCGCAGCATGTTGTTGACGGAGAAGCAGGCGCCGACTTCGCGCAGCATTTCGATGTAGTTCAGGTTCAAAAGCCAGTCGGCGTTGTTGATCATCATCGCCTTGCCTTCGCCGAAGTCGATGAAACGTTCCATTTGGCGCTTGAAGCATTCGGCGTTGTGGTCGATGTCTTCTTTGGTGAGCATTTTACGCATATCGGTACGGCCGGAGGGGTCGCCGATCATGGTCGTGCCGCCGCCGATCAGGGCGATCGGCTTGTTGCCGGCGAGCTGCAGGCGCTTCATCAGCGTGAGGGCCATGAAGTGGCCTGCGGTCAGGCTGTCGGCGGTGCAGTCAAAGCCAATGTAGAAGGTGGCTTTGCCGTTGTTGATCATTTCGCGGATGTGTTCTTCGTCGGTGACCTGCGCGATCAAGCCGCGGGCGACGAGTTCTTCGTAGATTTGCATCGTTCTTTCTCCTTTTTTGAGTGCGCGGAGCGGTAAATAAAAAAGCCCTCCGCAAAATATTTGCAGAGGGCAGTCAGTTCTGACCGCGGTACCACCTCTTTCACAGCTGCCTCACGGCAAGCTGCCTCACGGCGTCGTCCGAAGAAAACGCCCGGCGCTTAACGCGCGCGCACGGCACGGCCTACACAGATCACTCCTTCAGCCTGCGGCTCGGGGATGTATTTCCTGCAAAACCGTCTCCGCCTTTCACCCAAACGGCGGCTCTCTGCACACGCTTTTTGCGCTACTTCTTCCCGTCAAAGCCTTTGACATATTAATTATACCGAAAAAACGAATTTTGTCAAGCCGAAACGCAGAAAAAATGCAAAAATGTTGGGGAAGAAAGGTTGCGCGCGGCGGAAAAATCCTGTATAATGGACGCAAACGGCGGCATAGGAGGATTTTTGCGATGAGCTTGACGGAGTTTGTCAACGTATTTCAGGGGAACGGCGCGATCGATCTGCCCGAGCCGCAAGGTGTGGCGTCGACGTGGCATTTTATCAAGGCGCTGACCGGCAATACCCATCCGGGCGCGGCACGGCCGTTCGGCAAGCTGACGGCTTGCTGCTATTCTGCCGGCTATTCCTCCGGCTACGGCACGCATCGGATCAACTGCGGCGGACCGATCCGACCGCTTTATGACGAAAAAAAGTTTGTTGGCGTGTCGCATCTGCACCAAAGCGGCATCGGCGCGCTGGGCTTTTACTATAACTACGCCCTGACGATTCCGTTCCTCGGTGAGCTGACCGCTGAAAATGCCGTCCGCGCGATCACCTCCGAAGCCGGCGAACCGGGGTACTACACGGTGACGGCGGAGGACGGGATCACGGCCGAACTGACGGTGAGCGAGCGGTGTGCGCGCCATCGCTATCGATTCCCGCGCGAGGGCGGCAAAATCGCAGTGGATTTTACCAACGACGGCCTTTATGACGGGGAAGACGTGAATGCCCGGCCAAGGAGTTGGCGCGTGCGGCGCGTTTCGGACGATGCTGCGGAGGCGGAAGTTTTGCTGCAGGGCGTGAGGCTTTCCTTTTTCGTCTCCTGCAAGGGTGCGGAGGCGTGCTCGATATGGAAGGATAGAGTCGGCGCGGTTGCCGGAGACGAAACCGAAGGTACAGCGGAACGCGGCGGCTGCCTGTTTACGCTGGCTGGGGCAGATGCGGAGATGACCGTTTCGGTTTCGCTGCGGTCGGCTGCCCGTGCAAGGATGCTGGCCGACGAGGAGACGCAGCCGTTTGACGAAGTACGGGCGGCGGCAAAGGAAGCTTGGGAGGCCGCACTTTCCAAAATCGAGATCGAAACCGACGATGCGCGTGAAAAAGAGATCTTTTATTCCAATTTCTACCATACGCTGATCAAACCGTGCGACTGGAGCGGCGAAAGCTGGCTCTACGAAGCCGACGCTTTCATGCTCGATTTCTGCACGCTTTGGGATATCTACAAAACGCAGTTGCCGCTGGTCTTTTCGCTGTACGGCGAAGTCGGCGAAAAAATCGTCGCCACGTTTGAAAATCTCAGCCGTGCGCTGGGGATTCTGCCGCACACCTTCGTGCTCTGCGACCGCTTCCGCATCGAATCGAAGCAGGCGCAGATGTTGGGCGTGTACCTGCTCTACGATGCGTTTGTCCGCGGGATCGGTGATGCGAAGGAGATCCTTGCGGCGATCCGTCGGGATCTGACGCGCGAGGAGTATGCGCCGTATTTTGCCGAGGGAAAATGCGAAAAAACCACGCATACCTTGGATATCGGCGAGGGCTGCTGCATGATCGCCGATATCGCGCGGGCCTGCGGCGATACCGCCTTGGCTGCGGAGATGGATGCTGCGGCCGAGAATGTCTGGTCGGCCTTTGACCCAGCGACCGGGCTTTTACGCGAGGACGCCGACTACTACGAAGGCAACCGCTGGAACTATTCGTTCCGCCTGATGCGCGATATGCCGCGGCGCATCGCGTTGTGCGGCTCTGAGAACGCGTTTGCAGCATACTGCGACCGCTTTTTCGGCTATACGCACCCGGAGGACACGTCGGCGCGCTTCGAGGGCTTCAACAACGAGACCGATATGGAAACACCGTATGCCTACGCCTATGCCGGCCGCCACGACCACCTCTGCGAGGTGGTAACGGCGGGGACGGAGAGCATGTTCACGACCGGAGCGGGCGGGATTCCGGGCAACAACGATTCCGGCGGGCTGTCGGCCTGTTATCTGTGGAACGTGCTCGGCATCTTCCCGGTCAGCGGACAGGATCGGATGCTGATCGGTTCACCGCGATATGCGTGCGCAACGCTCCACTTAAACGGTGGCCGCGACTTTCAGGTTCGCCGCAGTGGCGAGGGGATCTATGTGCGGGAAGCGCGGTTGGATGGGGAAGTCCTCGCCGATCTGGCGCTGTCGGCCTCACGGATGATGCGCGGCGGGATATTGGAAGTGACGATGAGCACAGAACCGTGCGTGGAACAATAAAAAACGACCGATTTCTCGCGGGGAAATCGGTCGTTTTTTAACGAAAATACCGTTGCAAAAGAGCGCAAAGTGTATTATAATTAGAATGATATGGTATTTGCTTTGTTGGGAGGGCTGAAACGTGAAGATCTACTTTTTCGGTACCTGCTCCGGCACCCAACCGGTTGCCGGAACGCACCATCTTTCGTTTGCGATCGAGACCGGCGGCGGTTACTACTGGTTCGATGCGGGCGAGACCTGTTCGTACACGGCCCATCTGATGGGCGTTGATCTGCTGAAGATCCGCAAGATCTTCATCTCCCACCCGCACATGGATCACGTCGGCGGTTTGGGTAATCTCCTGTGGACGGTCCGCAAGCTGACCCAAGGGAAAAACGGACGTCAAAAAGACGGCGATATCCATATCCACATCCCCGACATGACAACGCTGGACGGCTTCATGCAGGTCCTCAAAAATACCGAAGGCAATTTTGAGATCGATTTTCAGATCCATGGCCACGAAGTGGTCGACGGATTGGTCGCCGACGACGGTATCCTGCGCGTGACGGCGCAACATAACGGCCACTTGCCCCACGAAGACGGCACGCCGTGGCGCTCGTTTTCTTATCTGATCGAGGCTGAGGGCAAGCGCATCGTGTTTTCCGGCGATATCAAAGCGGTTTCTGACCTTGCGCCGCTGATGGAAAACGGCTGCGACGCGCTGATCATGGAGACAGGGCACCACAAGGTTGCCGATGCCTGTGCGGAGTTGGCGGCAACGGACTGGCCGATCAAGCGGCTGTGGTTTGCCCACAACGGCCCGGATATCTTAAAAGACGTTCCGGCGGCGGCCGAACGCGCTGCGCAAAGCGCGTTTGCGGGCGAAAAACACATCTGCTGGGACGGCGAGACCTTGGAACTGTGACAGGAGGATGGATATGCAGGGCAGAAAAATTTTTACGATGAGCTACGACGACGGCGTGATCTGGGACGAGCCGTTTCTCAAGATTCTGAACAAATACGGCATCAAAGCGACGTTTAATTTAAACAGCGGCCTCCTCGGCGACCGCGTCGATCTGACGCAGATGGGCATCACCTTCAACCACGATAAGGTCGAACCGCAGGCGGTCAAGGCGCTGTATGCCGGACACGAAGTGGCGACGCATTCGGCGACGCACCCGGTGCTGACAAAGCTGGACGACGAGGCGCTCGTGCGCCAGATCATGGACGACCGTGCCGCGCTGAGCGAGCTGGTCGGCTACGACGTCGACGGCCATGCATATCCTTGCGGTCCGTACGATGACCGCGTGGCCAAGGTGCTCCGCGAGCGCTGCGGCATCCGCTATGCCCGTACCGTTGATGCCCACCGCACCTTTGCGGTCCCCGAAAACCCGATGACCTGGCATCCGACCTGCCACCACGGCGATGCGGCTCTTTTTGAACTTGCCGAGAAATTTTTGGCGGCGAAGCCTGCCGAGGGCGAAGATCTCCTCTTTTACGTTTGGGGACACACGTATGAATTCAATATCCACGACGATTGGGATCGCATCGAGCGGTTCTGCCAAATGATCAGCGGCCACGCCGACGTGATCTACGCGACCAATCGGGAAACGATGGATTTGCTGGGAAAATAGAACGCTTACTGCGACGGATGGAAGGAAAGGAACCTGCGAAATGAGCAAATTGCAGATCCCGCAAGGGTATACGCCGAAGCTTGGTGCGTACGATACGCAGCGAGCGATCGGTATGATCAAGAGAATGTTTGAAGATCAGCTTTCGGCTGCGCTGAATTTAAAGCGCGTTTCCGCGCCGCTGTTTGTCGATCCGGCAACGGGCCTGAACGACGACCTCAATGGCGTTGAGCGCGCGGTTGCCTTCGATATCGCCGAGACCGGCGGCGTGGCTGCCGTCGTGCATTCGCTGGCGAAGTGGAAACGCATGGCGCTCGATAAGTACGGGTTTGCTGTGGGGCAGGGGCTGTATACTGATATGAATGCGATCCGCCGCGACGAAGAGATGGACAACATCCATTCGATCTACGTCGACCAGTGGGACTGGGAACGTGTGATTTCGGCAGAGGACCGCACATTGGACTTTTTAAAAGAGATCGTCAGGAAGATCGTCCGTGCCATCCTTTCTACGCACGACGCAGTTGCGGCAAAATATCCGGCGCTGACAACGGATCTGACCCCGGAGGTTGCGTTTATCACGACGCAAGAGTTGGAAGATCTTTACCCCGATATGACGGGCAAGGAACGCGAAAACGCCTTCCTCAAGGAAAAGAAAACCGCCTTCATCATGCAGATCGGCGACAAGCTGCGTTCCGGCAAGCCGCACGATGGCCGTGCACCCGACTACGATGACTGGCGCTTAAACGGCGACCTGATGTTTTGGAACGAGACGCTGGGGATCGCTTTTGAGATCTCGTCGATGGGCATTCGCGTCGATCCGAAATCGCTCGACGAACAGCTGACAAAAGCCGGTGCCGACGACAGAAGATCGCTGCCGTTCCACAAGATGCTGCTGGAAAACAAACTGCCGCTGACGATCGGCGGCGGTATCGGTCAGTCGCGCCTCTGCATGCTGATGCTGGAAAAAGCCCACGTGGGCGAGGTGCAGGTTTCGATCTGGGACGAAGAAACGCTGGATGGCTGCCGCGAAGCGGGCATCCCACTTCTTTGATCGCACACTCCGGAAAAACGAAAGGATAAACGAGAATGGCCAACATTCATGAAATTTTTGGAAGCAACGTTTTCAATGAGCCTGTGATGAAAGCGCGGCTTCCGCGCGATACCTATAAAGCCCTCAAGAGCACGATCGCCAAGGGCAAAGCGCTCGATCCCGAGATCGCCAACATCGTTGCCAATGCCATGAAGGAATGGGCGCTGGAAAAGGGCGCGACGCACTTCACACATTGGTTCCAGCCGCTGACCGGTGTTACCGCCGAAAAACACGACAGCTTCGTCGCGCCCGATTCGGAAGGGCGCGTGATCATGGAGTTCTCGGGCAAGGCGCTCGTTCAGGGCGAACCCGATGCCTCCAGCTTCCCCTCCGGCGGTCTGCGCGCTGTGTTTGAAGCGCGCGGCTATACCGCTTGGGACCCGACCAGCTACGCGTTCATCAAAGACGGCACGCTCTGCATCCCTACGGCGTTCTGCTCGTATTCCGGCGAGGCGCTCGACCAGAAAACGCCGCTGCTGCGTTCGATGGAAGCGATCGAAAAACAGGCGATGCGCCTGCTCTCGCTGTTTCCGGGCAACACGGCCAAGCGCGTGATCACGACGGTTGGCGCAGAGCAGGAGTACTTCCTGATCGACAAAGCCGTCTATGAAAAGCGCCCTGACCTGATGTACTGCGGCCGATCGCTCTTCGGTGCACGCCCGCCCAAGGGTCAGGAACTCGACGACCACTACTTCGGTGCGATCAAGCCGCGCGTTGCCGCTTTTATGCGCGAACTCGACGAAGAGCTTTGGAAGCTCGGTGTGCTCGCCAAGACCGAACACAATGAAGTCGCTCCGGCGCAGCACGAGCTGGCGCCGATCTATACGACGACGAATATCTCCGCCGACCACAACCAGCTGACGATGGAATGCATGAAGCGCATCGCCGATCGCCATGGGCTCGTGTGTCTGCTGCACGAAAAGCCGTTTGCCGGCGTCAACGGCAGCGGTAAGCACAACAACTGGGCGCTCTCGACCGACGAAGGTCGCAACCTGCTCGACCCGGGCAAAAATCCGTCGCAGAATCTGCACTTCCTGCTGTTCCTGACGGCTGTGATCAAAGCGGTCGACCTGCACCAGGATCTGCTGCGCATCTCTGTTGCCACCGCCGGCAACGACCACCGCCTGGGCGCCAATGAAGCGCCGCCGGCGATCGTTTCGATGTTTTTGGGCGATGAGCTCACGGAGATCCTGGAATCGATCCGCACGGGCGAGGCCTACACCGAACGCAAGGGCGATACCCTGAAGATCGGCGCGAAAGTGCTGCCGAACTTTATGCGCGATACGACCGACCGTAACCGCACGTCCCCGATGGCCTTCACCGGCAACAAGTTTGAATTCCGCATGGTCGGCTCGGCGGCGTCGATCTCGTCGCCCAACGTCGTTCTGAACACGGCCGTCGCCGATGTGCTCGCCGAATTTGCCGCAGAGCTCAAAGACGTTCCGGAGGCCGATTTTGAACGCGCGGTGCGCAAACTGATCGCCAAAACGATCGATGTCCACGGCCGCATCATTTTCAACGGCAACAACTATTCGGAAGAATGGGTCGAGGAAGCCGAACGCAGAGGTCTTCTGAACCTGAAGAGCACGGTCGATGCGCTGCCGTATCTCGTCAGCGAAAAGAACGTTGCGCTCTTTGAGCGCCACGGCGTACTCCGTGCGAGCGAATTGGTCGCGCGCCACGAGATCTACCTCGAAAACTACTGCAAAACCGTCCATATCGAAGCGCTGACGATGATCGACATGGTCAAACGCAAGATCCTGCCGACGGCGATTTCGTACCAGGGCAAGCTCGCCGACGTCATCGTCAAGAAAAATGCCTGCGGCATTGCGTTACCCATCTCCGTGGAAGAGACGCAGCTGAAAAAGCTGGCCGGTCTGACCGAGGCGATGTACGCAAAGCTCGCCGAGCTGGAAGTGACCGCTGCCAACACCAACTGCGGCTGCGACATCGAGGCGACCGCCCGTACGACCCGCGATGGCATCTGCCGCGAAATGGCCGAGCTCCGCGAGATCGTCGATGCGATCGAAATGCTCGTTTCCGGCGAGGATTGGCCGTATCCGACCTACGCAGAAATTCTTTACAGCGTTCGCTAAATCAAAAAGCGTTCGGCCGATCATTGTCGGCCGAACGCTTTTTTGCATAGAATGCTGCAGGAATCTTTAAAAATATATTGTGCTGTGGGCGGATTTTGTGGTATAATGTAAAGGTGAACTGTTGCCGGAGGTGAACGGGTTGGAAGATAAGTCTCTGTATAAATTATTGCGTCCGCTGATTTTGCTGTGCTATGCCGTGTTGGCGATTTTGGCGGTGAAATACCTGATGAGCCATGTGCTCAGCTGGTTTATGCCGTTTATCATTGCGTTTTTTGTTTCGCGCCTAGCTTTGCCGCTTGCGCGCGGGATGAAGAAAAAACTCCGCTTCCCGCACGGTGTGGCCTGCGTGACGGGGACGATTTTGGTGATGCTGGCTGCTATTGTCGTCGTCGGGCTGCTTGGGTTCTTCATCGCACTGCGCTTGATTCCGTTTTTCAAGGATCTACCCAATACGTACGCGAATGCGATGGCCGAAGTTTCAGTGCTCGGGGATCGGTTGTCGGCCGCGCTTGGCGGTCTGCCGCAGTCGGTTGTCGATGGCATCAACAACGCGATCACCAATCTGCCTGAAAAAATTGACCTGTACGCGCTTCTCGGCCAGCCGCTTCTGAATGTGGCCAGCAGCGTGCCCAATGCGATTTTGGCGACGGTGGCAACGGTGGTCGGTTCATTCCTGCTGACGATCTACGACGATGCCGTTGGAAAGTTCCTGCGCTCGTTTATGCCGGGGCCGTGGCACGAAAAGGTTGCGCGCACCTACCATCACCTGATCACGTCGCTCGGCAACTGGCTGAAGGCGCAGTGCATCATGTGCAGCATCTGTTTGGTCGAATTGTTCGTCGGCTTCTGGATCATGGGGTTTGCCAGTCCGTTTTTGCTGGCGGTGATCATCGCGTGGATCGACTTCCTGCCGGTGCTGGGCGCAGGTACGGTGTTGATTCCGTGGGCGCTGATTTCGCTCATTTTGGGGAACTTCAAGCTGGGGATCTCGCTGGCGGTGCTGTACGCGGTGATTCTGGTCGTACGCAATCTGGTCGAACCGCACGTAGTGGCGCATCAGATCGGCCTGCACCCGCTGGTGACGCTGATGGGCATCTGCGTCGGGTTCCGCATGTTTGGCTTTATGGGCATGTTCATCGTGCCGCTGATTCTGCTGTGCGTTGTCAAGCTCAACGAATGGGGTTATATCCATCTGTGGCAGGTGGAAACGCCGCCCTCGCCGGAAAACGAGATTTTGTCGATCGAATCGGCGGAAAAAGAATAAAAAATCGTCCGCAGGCGAAAAGCCTGCGGACGATTTCTTGTTTTTTGAGGAATCAGACAACTTTGGCAAACGGCGTACCGTCCTTGGGGACAACGCGGATGTCGGCGCCGATCTTTTGCAGCTTGCCGACAATGTCCTCGTAACCGCGTTCGATGTGGGTAATGCCATCGATCTCGGTTTTGCCGCGGGCAGCCATTGCAGAGATCACGAGCGCCACACCTGCGCGCAGGTCACACGCGCAAACCGGTGCACCGGTGAATTCGCTGATCGGTGAGACGATCGCGGTGCGGCCGTCGACCTTGATTTTCGCGCCCATGCGCGCGAGCTCGTCGACATAGCGGAAGCGGCCGTCGTAGATGCCGTCGGTGACTACGCTGGTACCGCCGGCGAGGCACAAAACCGCAACAGCCTGCGGCTGCATGTCGGTGGGGAATCCGGGATAGGGGATCGCGCGGATGTTGGTCGGCGAGAGCGGGCCCTTGCGCGAAACGCGCAGGTAATCGTCGCCTTCAAAAATCGTCACGCCCATTTCCTCAAATTTGGCAGTGATGCATTCGAGGTGCTTGGGGATGATATTGTTGATGATAATTTCACCGCCAGTGGCAGCCACTGCGGCGATAAAGGTGCCGGCTTCGATCTGGTCGGGGATGATCGAATAGGTGCCGCCGTGGAGATGCGAAACGCCGCGGACTTTGATCACATCGGTGCCGGCACCGCGAATGGTCGCGCCCATGGAGTTCAAGAAGTTGGCGACGTCGACGACGTGCGGCTCTTTGGCGCAGTTTTCGATCACGGTCGTGCCCGGTGCACGGACAGCGGCGAGCATCATGTTGATCGTCGCGCCGACGGAGCTTTCGTCGAAGTAAATGTTGCCGCTTTGAATGCCGTGATCGGTTTCGGCGCAGAGAATACCGTTTTCCACGCGCACATTCGCGCCGAGCGCCTCAAAGCCTTTGATGTGGCGGTCGATCGGACGGCCGCCGAAATCGCATCCGCCCGGCAGACCCGCGCGCGCCCAACCGTAGCGACCGAGCATAGCACCGACGAGGTAGTAAGAAGCGCGCATCCGGCGCATCAGGTCGTACGGCGGTTCTTCGCAGCGGAGATCAGAGGTGTCGATTTCCAAAGTGGAGGCGTTCAGGTAGGACACGCGCGCGCCGATCGACTGCAGAATATCGCACCAAAGACGAACGTCGCTGATCTGCGGGACGTTTTCGATGCGGCAAATGCCTTCGACAAGGATCGTCGCCGGGATAATGCCCACGGCGGCGTTCTTCATACCTGCAATATTCACTGTGCCATAAAGCGGCTTTCCGCCGTTTATAACATATTTATTCAAACGATAACCCTCTTTCACGGGGATGCCCCCGACAGATCGGATCAAGGGGAACAAGCCTTGTTTTGGAGGCGGTCGTGCGGCGAAAATGGACGCAATAAGACCGCATAAAACACTCTGTTAAATTATAACACGCTTTCCGACTCTTGTCAACTGTCGGGAGAAGAGAAGACGGCGAAAACATGCACGAAAAGGAAAAGATAGAGGCGGAAAAACGAGGATTTTTGGAAAATATGCACTTCCCCTGTTGATACAGTATGCGCAGATGCGGAGAGGTCTATTCTTCGGAGCGTGTGAGAACGCGGATCCAACGGTAACGGTTGACTTTGACGACGGCAACCGCGCATTTCAAGATCTGGTCGGACTTCAGACAGGCGAAGGTGACGACACTCGGCAGCTTCAGCACGAAAGCGGAAACGGCCGAAACGGGCAGAACGATGCACCACATGAAGATGATATCGTTGAAAAGCACGAATTTCGTCTCGCCGCCGCCGGAGACGATGCCGGTCAAAACAGGCATCTGGTAGGAGGTGCCGATGACGGTCACGCAGAGAACGAGGATGAAATCATGTGCAAGCGCGGCGCTTTCAGCGGTGACCTTGTAAAGATCGACGATGAACTGCTTGGCCCCCAAAAGTGCGGCGCTGGTCAGAACGCCGACGATCAGAAAGATCACCTGCAGCGTTTTGGCGTAGGCCTTGACATCGTCGATGCGTCCTTCGCCGACCGTTTTGCCGATCACAACGCCGGAAGCGGTGGCGATCCCGTAGGAGACGACGGTGATAACCTGAAAGATCGTGGTGGCAATGCTGGAGGCCGAGATCGCAGCTTCGCCCAAACGGCCGATGATCGCCGTTTGGATCGACATGGCAATGCCCCACGAGGTGCTCGAAAGCACGAGCGGCATGCCGGAACGGAGGAAATCGCGTGCGTAGGAGGCCGAGAGGCCGAGGAGATGGCGCAGGCGCAGACGGAGCTTGCGGTCTACAAGGCCGACGTAAACTAAGATCACGGCGAATTCGACGATGCGGCTGATGAGCGTGGCGATGGCAGCACCCTCAACGCCGAGTTCCGGTAACCCGAAGTGGCCGTAGATCAGACAATAGTTCAAAGAGATATTGACAACCAAAGAGAGCAGCGAAACGTAGAACCCGATGCGGACGGTCTCCACGCTGCGCAAGGTGCCCAAAAGGATCGTAGTCACGCTGAAAATGCAGTAGGAGAAGCAAATGATGCGCAGGTATTTCGCGCCTTCGGCGATGGCGGAAGCTTCGTTGGTCAAAAGTGAAAGCGTCTGCGAGGGGAAGAAGAAGGCAACGAGGGTGAGGAGAACGGAGAAAGCGATCCCCAGCCAAAATCCGACGGCAAAGATCTTGCGGATCGGTTCGATATCGCGTTTGCCCCAGTACTGCGCAGCGATGACGACAATGCCGTTGGCGACGCCGCCGGCAAACATCTGCAGCAAAAACTGGATCTGGTTGACGAGGGCAACGCCGTTTAGGGCGGCCTGACTGTAGCCGCCGATCATCACGTTGTCGGCAAGGTTGACGCCGAAGGTGATGAGGTTCTGCAGCGCGATCACCGCAGTCAGCGAGGCGAGCGAGGCATAAAATTTCCGGTCTTTGACGAACAAACGCATGGTTATCCTTCTCCGTTGGTGTGATCTTTCGCGCGGCTGCCAAAAAGCGGAAGCCGCAGTCCGTGACGGTAAAAGAGTTTACCACAGAATGGACAAATAGTCAAGAGCAGACGGAAAAATCACGGTATGGAGTGGGAAAATATTGTTTTTTGAATCGTTTTCCGCACACTTGATTTCGCTTGCCGCATATGATATAATTAAGATGCATCTTTGCAGTGTCTCCACATCTGCCCGTCTGCATAGAATGACAGGGGGAGAAAACCGCCGATGGCTCGCAGCCGCACAAAAAACTGTGCGGACAGGTTTAAAATACTGCGGACCAAGGAACAATAGAGACGAGTGCTGTGTTACATAATACGGTACCGAATCTATTTGTCGGTGGAGTGTGAGATTTGTGGATATAACTGTCAGAAGAGGCGATATTTACTATGCCGACCTCAGTCCGGTGGTCGGCAGCGAGCAGGGCGGTGTGCGCCCTGTGCTCATTGTGCAAAACGATGTGGGCAACCGCCACAGCCCGACGGTGATCGCCGCGGCGATTACCTCGCAAACGGGCAAAGCGCGGCTGCCGACGCACATTGAACTGGCAGCGCAGAGCTACGGGCTCTCGCGCGACAGTGTTGTGCTTTTGGAGCAGATCCGGACGATTGATAAGAAGCGGCTGAAGGAACGTATGGGCAGAGTCGACGATGGGATGATGGATAAGATCGACACAGCCATTGCGGTCAGCTTCGGCCTTTCAAGCGAAGGATAGCGCCGGGATTTGGCCGGCGCAGAGGAAATGCTTATGAAACAGAAGAAAATGCGCTGGCTGGTAGCTGTGGCGGTGCTGATCATCGTTTTGCTGACGAGCGGACTGATCGTTGCCATTGCGGATAAAGAAGGAACGGCGGACGACCCGCTGATCGCCAAAAGCTACCTCGACGAGGTCTTCACACCGCAGATTTTGGCGGTCGTCGATGAGGCGGTTGCGAAAATTGAGGAAGGCTATGTCGGCGAAATCGACACGCTGATCGAAGAATATACGGCGGTGATCGACCAGAAAATCAGCGAGCTGAACGCGCAAACCGGCACGGTTGTGTCGAATGCGGAGTTTGTCGCGCTGCTGGAAACGAAGCTCGCTGAAAAGGTCGCTTCGGCCTCGGTGACGCCGTCGAGCGATGGCCAAACCTTCCGCGTGATCACGTTGAAGGCCGGACAAAAGGTTGTCTGCGAGGTCGGCTGTGAGGTGATGCTGCGCATCGGTTCAGCTGCGGCCTCCGGTAGCTCCAACCCGATTCTGATCGATCTGGTGCACAACACCACGCTGGCCAGCGGCACAGCATTGGTCAAAAACGTGCTTTATATGGTGACGATCAAAAATAACGGCTTTACGGCAGGTGTGGACAACACAAAAGTTTTGATCCGCGGCACCTATACCGTGCAATAACGATTTTTTTATGGGCAGTCCTGCACATTATTGATGCGGGGCTGTCCATTTTTTTGCCGGAAAAAGAACGGTGCAGAACTTGACAAACCGCGATAGTTTTGGTATAAATAAAGCAGTACTTTGCTGTATTTGACCATCGAGAAAGAGGTTGAGAGACGATGAATTTGCTGTTCCCGAAATTACCGACACCGAAAATGCATCCCGCCAACATCGGCCATGACCTTGAGCGTGACGGCGGCCCGCTGTCGGAACGCCTGTGGGCGATGTACCGCGACCGCGTTCTGTGTCTGACGATGTTTGAAGGTGATTTGAAAAACGTGATGGACGACCTGTACACGGTGTTTTTGACCGGTGCGAAGATCGTCTCTGCGGCCGCCGCGCCCAAAACGATGGGCCCGTGGGAGGCCGAACGCCTGAAAACGGTCAAGTTTTATATCGACCTTGCCCATTCGCTCGATCCTGAATTGATTTTTGACGTCTGCCTCTCCGATCAGATGACGCCAACCGCTGCGCTCGTGCAGGTTCCGGCCGAGGCCTTTGCGGCGTTTGGTCTGCCGGTGGAAGAGCGGCCGTTTGACGCGGAAAAATGCGATGACCCAACCGAACGCAAGCTTTGGCTTTATGCGCGGGCGAAGATGTACCGCGATGCCGGGTTTGAAAGCCTGACGCTGGGAGCGGATACGCCGGTGGAGGTTGTCGAGAAGCTGAAAACGATCACGCCAATCGTTTCCGTCGGTGCGATGGCGGCAGCTGCCGAAGATCCGTGTGTGACCGACCCTGTGGCGATCGCTGAAAAGTGGATCGCGCAGAAGCAAAAAGAGCAGTAAGGAGGGCTTTTTCGATGAATCCGATGTTTCCCGATCTTCCCGATTGTGACAAACACCCTGCCACCGTCGGCATGGATTTCCATTTTGATCAAAACGGCATTTCCGAAGAAGTGCTCCGCAACTATCTCTCCCGTGCCCAAAACTGCAACGTGTTTAACGATCCCGAAATCACCGAAGAAGACCTGCGGATGCTGTTTACGACCGGCGCAAAGATGTGGAGCAGGGCGTACACGCCGTGGAAAATGACCGGTGCGGAATACAAGAGCTTTGACTGGATGCGCAAAACGATGGCGGCGGTACACGAAGCCGATCCGGATATCGTGTTTGAAAACTGTATTTTCGAGACCGCCTACAGAAGCGTCGAAGAGATCGCGATCCCGCCGGAAACGTTCCGTGCGTTCGGTCTGGAGCCCGAAGAACGCAATTTCTCGTACGAGGCGATGTGTTTCCCGGACGGCCGCTTCCTCGGTTGGTGGGGGCCGGACACCAGCGTGCCGGATATCACCCAACTCGAAACGCAGCTTTGGTTCTACCATCGCGCGTGCTTGTTTATCGATCTGGGCTTTGAATGCATCCACTTCGGGCAGATGATGCTCGTTTGCAAGGACGACGTGGGTTTTGTGATCTTCGACCGGATCATCCGCATGATCCGCGATTACGCCCGCGACCATGCCCGCCGCGGCTGGATTTTGGTCAACGCGCATATCTACGACGACCGCGTTGGCAACACCGACCGCTTGATCTGCGATTTCCATATTTCGCCGACGCGCGGCCTGCCGCCGATCGGCTCGGTCGCGCATAAGCCGACCGAATACGCGCAGGAGATCGAGCTGCTGGCCGGACATTTTGATGCGATCTATCTCGACAGCGTCGGCGGCGTGACGCCGAGCGGCTGGCGCACCTCGTCGTTGCCGTATCTGATCGAGCTCGACAACGCCGGCGGCTTTGAGGAAAACGAATGGCTGGATGCGCCGTGCTGGCCCAAGCAGACCGAATGGTACAAAGGCGGCTGGTGGGGCTACGACGAGATCGGTTGGTTTGCAATCCAACCGGGCGACTACCGCCGGAAATGGCTGCGTTACGCATGGCATTGGATCAAGAACATCGACGGCTTCGGCTATTGCCAGATGCCGGGCCACCGTCCGGCAGTCGGCTATGCCGGCCCGAACGGCGAACTGTGCAACGAAGTGCAGTACCTCGCGCACCGCGTCGGCGACGTGGAGACGATGGCGCAGATCTGGCTGGAGGACCACGCGGAGTGGGAGAGATCCCGGAAACAGGGGGCAGAAAAATGAAGGTTCTGAATATCATGAATTTCGTGCGGCAGAGCGAGCCGCGCGATGCCAAGGTCGACAAGATCCTTTTTGATACGACCAAGGGTCAATTGGCGATGGTCAAGGAGATGGACGTCGAGAACACCTTTCTGCTGCAGTATGATGCGCTTTGCGATGAAAGATACGTCGAGCTTTTCAAACGCGAAAAGACCGACAAGATCGAGCTCGGCCTTTGGTATGAGGTCGTCGCCGATCTGACCGACGCGGTCGGGATGGAATACAAGAGCGAATACGGCTGGCGCTGGGACTGGCACATTCAGCCGGGATTCCCGATGTCCTACACCGTGCCGGAACGCGAGATCTTAATCGACGAAGCGATGCGCAAGTTCAAAGAAGTGTTCGGCTATTATCCCAAGACCGTCGGCAGCTGGGTCACCGATACTCATACGCTGAACCACCTCGCCGAGCACTATGAGATCAGCGCCTTCTGCAACTGCCGCGATCAGGTCAATACCGACGCCTATACGCTCATCGGCGGTTACTACAACCAGGCCTACTACCCGTCGAAGGCCAATATGTTTACGCCGGCTCGCTCGGCTGCTACGCAGATGGGGGTTCCGATGTTCCGTTTGCTCGGCCCTGATCCGATCCATAACTACGACTGGGACAAGTATATCTGCAAGAAAGAAGATCTGGATTTCGGGACCTACACGATGGAAGTCGTGGGAATGGGAAAGGATCCGAAGCTGATGGATTGGATGTACCGCAGCTACTACGAAAACGAATCGATGAACTTTGCCTACGCGCAGATCGGACAGGAAAACAGCTTCGGCTACCACGATTTGGTGACGCCTGTCAGAATGCAGATCGAGAAGGCGCAGAAGCTCGAAGACGTGCAGATCCTGAAAATGTGCGATACGGGCGAGGCATTTAAACAGAAGTTTGCCGAAACGCCGGTGACGAGCCTTGTTGCGCTCGACAACTGGGACAACGTGGAGATCGAATCGGTCTACTACAACTGCAAAAACTACTCCGCCAACATTTTTCGCTACGACGGCCGTGTCTTCCTGCGGGCGCTGTATCTCTTCGACGATACGATCGCCGATCCGTACGCCGACCGTGTTTGCACGACGTTTGACGCAAAATACGAGAACCAGCCGGTGGCCGACAGCGTGATCTGGGGGCGCGGCGAGGAATTCTGCGGCATTTACCTCGATTTCATCGGCGGAAAGCTTTCGACCGAAAAGCTCTCGGAGACCGAACTGAAGGTTCTCTGGGATGAAAAATGGGCGATCTTTGACGAAAACGGCATTACGGTCAAGGATTGCGCGGCGCGCATCTATCCGGGCAAGACCGAGGCGAAGATTTGGTTCGATGCCGATCGCGTGCACTATACCTACCGCGGCCATCGCTACGCGATTTGCGTCGAAAACGGCACGATCCGCCAAAGCGGCCCGCGCATTGCCATCGAGCCGACCGCCGAAACGATGCGCCTGACCCTCGTTTTGGAGCCGTAACAACTGAAAAAAAGACCGTTTCTCCGGTGAGAAACGGTCTTTTTTTGCTTATTCTGCGAGGATCTTGTGGATCTGCTCCAACTTTCTGTCCCAATCTCCGGCCGTGTCGGTTTCGGCGAGGGCGGAGAGGTGGAGCTCGATACAGTAGGCGAGCGGGGCGAGGGCACCTTGGGCGTGGGTACGTTTTTCTTTGCCCTTGTGCAAAAGAACCATGGCGTTTTCGCGCGATTTATAGAGATTCGGGAGCTTTTCGGCAGCTTCCAGTGCTTTTTCGTGTTCGCCGAGGCGCTCGTAGGCAAAGCAGATATTATAGAGTGTCGCGCTGCGAACCTCGGAATCCTCACCGCGTAAGATCTGCTCCTGCAGCATCACCGATTCGCGCAGGTTCGCCTCTTTTTCGGTGTCCGTTCCGTCCAACCGTTCAAGCGTGGTGGAGAGCTGTACCAAAAGCAGCGCGTCGTTGGGCCAGCGCTTGAGCGCCGAGCGCATCAGCGCGGCGTTTTTGCGGTGCAGGGCGTCGTCGCTTGTTTCCTTGGCGAGTCGGTGCTGCTCGGCCCAGCATTGGTTGATCGCGTCGTAGTCTTTGCGGTCGGCGAGCCCGGCGGTACCGAGCAGCTCGTCGACGGTGATCTGAAAATAGGCGGCGAGGGTTGGCAGCATCGTGATGTCCGGATAGCCGTCGCCGCGCTCCCATTTGGAGATCGCCTGATAGGAGATGCCCAGATGCGCGGCCACTTCTTCCTGTGTCAGCCCCTTGGCCCGGCGGCAAGCTTTGAGAGTTTCGTTGATCGTTAATTTCATCGGATCGTCCTCCTGTTATTTCGTTTGTGGCCACGGTGTTATGATACCATAAGCGAAGCGGAAAGACAATAACGGCGTTGTGGAAAGCTTGCAACGAACCGTAGAAAAATTCTCCGAAACAGCTTACCGAACAATTTGAAAAGTTTACAACGCGGAAATTGAAAACGGAAGGGGAATATGCTATAATAATGGCAAAAGTGGGAGTTTACGGTATTTTGGGGAGGGATCTGCGTGAAACGGTGGATCAGTGTTTTGTTGGTCATGGCGATGCTGGTCGGCATGATGCCGGCGATGGCGGCCGATGCGGCAGTGCCGTCGCTGACGAATTTTAAAACGGTGCAGCGCTACGACGGCTCGTTTGCCGACGTTGTGGCTGGGTCGTGGTACGAGGCGGATGTGGAGCGGGCATTTGAACTGGGACTCTTGAAGGGACGGAGCGCGACGAGCTTTGCGCCCAACGGCGAGATCCAAATTTCCGAAGCGCTGACGTTTGCCTGCCGCCTGCATAGCATCTACCATACCAGCTCGGCCGATTTTGTGCAGGGTTCGCCTTGGTATCGGGTTTACGTTGATTACGCGGTCGAAAACGGCATCATCGGCGCAAACGAATACGTCGACTATACCGCTGCTGCGACGCGGGCGCAGTTTGCGCAGATTTTCGCCAAGGTTCTGCCCGATGCGGCGATGCCGTATATCAATAACGTTGCTTACGGCTATATCCCGGATCTGACCGCCGACATGGCGTGCTATGAAGCCGCGTACCATCTCTACCGCGCCGGGATTTTGCATGGGCGCGACGCAACGGGAACGTTCAAACCCGAAACGCATATCACCCGCGCGGAGATCGCCGCGATTGTCACGCGCATGACCGATATCGGCGCGAGAAAACTGATCGACTCCGACGGCCCATTCGATGGATTTGAGAAATATATAGAAGCGCTGGGGATTTCCACCGAAAAGAGCGGACAGAAGACGATCTCGGGCAGAGAAATGACGCAGCTGCTCGACAAGCTCGTCGCCTACGCCGCACCGGAAAAACTGGCGGAATGGCAGACGAAGTACCCGGTTTTGCGTGCGAGCGAGATGGCGCTGAAACGCATCGATGTCCTTGCGGCGGTGTTTTTAGCGGGACAGCATATCGGTGGAACATATGCGTATATGATGCCGCACGTTGACCACAACAACAGTGAAATCCGGGCGCTTGCCGAGCTGGAAGAGTGTGCAACGTGGGAACTCTTTGGCGATGTTCCGAATTTTAAGATCAGCGATTATGGCGAAGATCATTTTGGTGTTGCTTCTCATATTTACAATGTAGGTCGAACCTGTACGGTGGATGGTTCCCGCATTATGAGCTATGATGCAGAAAACAACTCGTTCCATCTGCAGAACACGGCTTCCGGTTCCGATGGGCTGCTTGCGCTTCTGCGTGCGGTTTCCATTGCGGAAACCGAGTATGATGTGGCTGCCGATTCTGCCGCTGCAACAACGCCCAGCGGTGTACTGACGAAGCTGCATATGGCAAAAGCAAACGCGAATCCCGTTGTGACATCCGAGGATCATCCGCGCTGGACGGGATTTGTCCTCGGTTACGGTTATATCGGCGAGGTCGGAACGTCTGCAAGGGAAATTGAACTCTCTGCGGAGTGGGGATTCAACTCCGCCAGGGTGATGATGAACTATAAAACTCTGTTTTCTGACGACACCGGAACGGCTGACCTTGCGAAACTCATAGAGCTTGACAAGCTCGTCGCCGCCGCTATTGAAAATGATGTTCACCTCAATATCTGTTTCAACACTGTCCCTGGGCGCATCTCTTATTTGAGTGAAGACTATGTACCCACCGGCGACTTTGATCTGTTTATCAATCCCGAAAAGCAGGAGCAGGCGCTGCGTATTTTCAAAACAATTGCCGCCCGTTATAGGGATATCCCAAACTATAACCTGTCGATTACGCCGCTCTGGGAACCTCTCAATAAGAATCTTAGCACCGGTCAGCCCGCTCCTGATTATACACCGGAGGACTCGGCTATGTTCCTTGGCAGGGCGATCGACACCATCCGGGCAGAGGATTCCGACCGCCTCGTCATTTACGAAGCAACAGCAAATAACCCTTATGACGCCATCAAAGAGGAAAGCACTCCCGCTAAGACTGTTGCAGATGCGAGAGGAAATACTATCATCTCCTACAACGCGTGTGAAGGGACTTATGTCTACGCTTGCATGACCATGACCGAGGGCAAGCATATCGACGATATGAATAGCAGTATGTATGTTCCGAGCTATCCGAACTATATTTACTGGCTCGCTTCTCACTTGGAAAGCGGCGAAAAAATTACGTTGAACGGACTGCTGCCGGAGGGCACAGAGGTGGAACTGTATCTTGCGGCCAGCGGAGGCGGTACGATCAACCTCAGCGTGGATGGTACGAGCATTTACAGTGAGCGCCTGCCGAACAAGAGATATGAAGTTGGGGAATACCTTTCCAGTCACTATGAATACGCGGAAAGCGACAAATGTATCCGTGTTACCCTTGCGCATGACACGGATGAGATCGTCATCTCCACGAAAGGCGGTATGGTGGATATCTGCGGCATCTATCTCACACTGCCTGAAGAATATGCTGTGGAACGCTGGTACTACGTGCAGGCCTATGATGTGCATTTGGGCAATGAAGAAGAATCCGGTGTTGTGAAAAGAAAGACCTCCGGTATAATGATTTGCCCTAACAGCTACGAGGGAGAGGCCAGAACAGTGACGATACACGATGACCTCACCTATTCCACCGAAAGCCTCAAGGAGGAAGCATCCACGAGAACCGTCAACGAATGGGCTCGAATGATAAACGAGTTCGACGGCAACTGCATTATCCGCTTTGAACGCGGCACCTTCAGTGGGACGACATGGGAGTCGCTGCAGGCATACTACGAGGATCTGCTGGAAAGTTACGATCAATACGGCTATAGCTGGTGGTCGAACGACTGGTGGGAGATTACCAACAAAACCGGTACGATTGCCGAAGTAGAATACGTCGAATACGCCGGCTACGAAAACTTCAATCTCGAGCTTTTGCAGCTTCTGCAAAAGTATCAAAGCAAGGACTAATGGAAAAACTTTACCGCGGGCACTTTGTATTTTGCGAAGTGCCCGCGGCTCTTTTTGAAAAGTTTACAACGCGGAAATTGAAAACGGAAGGGGAATATGCTATAATATAAGAGTAGAAATATATCGCGGCTAAGAGTCGCGTGAAAAGTGACAGGTGAGAAGTATGGGAGACATTTTTAACGAAAAACTGATCCGCAAGCTGCCCAGCGGCAAGGATCTGATCCTCAAGGGTGCGATCGGCTTTGCGGCGATCGTAATTATGACGGCGGCGATCATGTTCGTCGGGCTGATGAGCATTCCCGTTGTGCTGACGGTCGGTGTCTGCGTGTATTTCGCCTACAAGCAGTTTGAGGTGGAGTACGAGTACATTCTCACCAACGACGAGCTCGACGTGGACAAGATCATTGCCCGCGAACGCCGCAAGAGTGTGATCTCGGTCGACGTCCGCAGCTTCGAGATCTTCGCGCCGGTCAAGGACGAATACAAGCGCGAAATGGAAAACCCGGAGATCGTGCAAAAGATCGATGCCTCCAGCAGCGTGAAGTCGACGAAACGCTGGTTTGCTGTGTTCGACTACGAAGAAAAGCGCACGCTGCTCGTGTTTGAACCGGGCAAAAAAATGCGCGCGAGCATCCGGATGCTCATTCCGCGGGCTTACAAAGAATAAAGCGGCAGCGAAAGGGCGTGGTTGGCCGTGTTTTTGACGGTCGGAACCGATATTGAAGAAATCAAGCGTTTTGAACGCGTGATCGAGAACAAACGCATGATGAAGCGCTGTTTTTCCGAACGCGAGCGGGCGTATTTTGAGGCGCGCGGTAAAGGCGCGGCCGAGAGTGCGTGCGCGGCGTTTTGCGCGAAGGAAGCTTTCGGCAAGGCGGTCGGATCGGGGATCTCGGTGGCCACACTGACCGAGATCGAGATCCTGCACGGTGAAAACGGCCAGCCGTATATCGAACTGAACGGCAAGCTCAAGGAGCTCTACGGCGAGCTGACGCTTTCCGTTTCGCTCTCGCACACCGAGAGCTACGCGGTGGCAACGGTGCTTGCCTACCGTCAGACCGAAGCGGAGGCGGAGGCATGATGCGCGCAAGCGAAGCGCTCGTCCGTGAACTGCTGCCGCCGCGCGCGCAGGAGACGCACAAGGGCGACTACGGACGTGTGATGTGCGTCTGCGGCGCGCACGGTTACACCGGTGCGGCTTATTTTGCCGCGCAGAGTGCGGTTTTGAGCGGGGCGGGACTGGTTGACCTCGTGGTGCCGCAGCCGATCTATGCGATCGAGGCGGTCAAGCTGAACGAGGCGATGGTGTTTGCCGTCGAGGCGAATGCGGCCGGAACATTTGGGCGCGGGGCGATCCCGGCGGTGCTTGCCCGGCTGCGGATGGCCGATGCGGTCGTCGTTGGCTGCGGGCTTGGGCGAAATGACGAAGTGGAAGAACTTGTATGCGCGATTCTGGATGCATCAAACGTGCCGGTCGTGGTAGATGCCGACGGCATAAACGCTCTGGGAGCGCATAAAGATAGATTAGCCACGAAAAAAGCGGACTGTATTCTGACGCCGCACGACGGTGAGCTGCGCCGGTTTTTAGGCGAAGACCCTGTGCGGCCGGGCGAGACGCGCGCTGAAGCGGCGAGACGGATCGCGCAGACTTTGGGCGTGACCTTGGTGATGAAAGGGCACGAGACCGTGACGGCTGCGGCCGACGGGCGCGTCTGCGTGAACACCACGGGCAACGCCGGGATGGCGCGTGGCGGCAGCGGCGACGTGCTGGCCGGAATCATCGGTGCGCTGTTGGCGCAAAAGTTGCCGGCATTTGAAGCGGCTG
The DNA here is from genome assembly GCA_015067825.1 of Oscillospiraceae bacterium. Taxonomy (GTDB): domain Bacteria; phylum Bacillota; class Clostridia; order Oscillospirales; family QAMX01; genus QAMX01. The sequence goes on from SVLQ01000005.1 coordinate 71,266, forward strand.
CGGCTGCGGTATTTCTGCACGGGCTGGCCGGCGATCTTGCGCGGGGAGCGCAGGGGGAGATCGGCATGACGCCGAGCGACATGCTGCGCCTACTGCCGACGGCGTTTTACCGGTGCAGAGGAATTTAAGACGGAGGAATCATGCGCAAATTTTGGACAGGGGTTTGCGTACTGATGATACTTTCGTGCTGCGCGTGCAGTCATGTGCGCGACACGGATCTGAACAAAGCGATCAACGATTTCTATGCGCGCACGGCGGAATTTTCGGCGGTGTGCGCGGTGCGGATGGATCACGGAGACACGGTTTCCGACTACGTGATCGACTACCGCTTGACCGACGGTTTGCACACGTTGACCGTGCGTGAGCCGATGGTGCTCAACGGTTTGACGGTAACGATGCATGGGACGGAGCAGACGATCACCTACGATGGGATGGTCTTTGCGCCGGATGCACTCGTCGGGACGGCGGTTTCGCCGGTGCGGATCCTCTGCGATCTGCTCCCGACGTGGCAGCAGGGGTATGCCGAAATGGCCGGGCGGAACGGCGAGGCGATTGCCTGCACGTTTTCTTCCGCGCGGACGGGTGAAGAACTCGTCTACCGTGTCTGCTTTTCTGCGGAAACGATGTTGCCGGAATCCGCGGAGTGTTTTTTTGACGGATACATGGTGATGACGGTCGGGTTTTCCGACGTGGTCGCCACAGAATTTGAGGAGTAAGAAGGCGGCGTATGGCTGAAAAACACAGCTATCTGAAACGAACATGGGCAGAAATCAGCCTGGACCGGCTGGCGCAGAACTTCCGGCGTATCCGAGCCGGCTTGGCCGACGGCGTGAAGATCATGTCGGTCGTCAAGGCGGATGCGTACGGCCACGGTGCAACCGTGGTTGCGCCGGAGCTGCAGCGCCTTGGCAGCGATGCGTTTGCTGTTTCCAACATCGAAGAGGCGGTTGTTTTGCGCCGCAGCGGCATCACGCGTCCGATCTTGGTACTCGGCTGGGTGCCGCCGGCATGGGCTGATGTTTTGCTGCGGGAACAGATCGAAACTGCGGTTTTTTCGCTCGAGAGTGCGCAAAAACTTTCGGAAGAGGCCGGAAAAATCGGCGGTACGGTGAAAGTGCACCTGAAGATCGACACCGGCATGGGGCGTCTTGGAATCCGTGCATCTGACGAAGCTTCGATTGCGTTGGCTGTTGCGGAAATCGCAGAAATCGCCGTACTGCCGAATTTGCAGATCGTCGGGCTGTTTACGCATTTTTCCACGGCCGACGAACCCGCAAGCAGTCTCACCGAACAGCAGTTTCACTTGTTCTGTGCTGTGCGCGACGGACTTCGTGCACGCGGGATCGAGATTGCCGTCTGCCACTGTGCCAACAGTGCGGCGGCTGCGCTGCACCCGGAATACGCCTGCGATATGGTGCGGGCGGGTGTGTCGCTCTATGGCCTGAGCCCGGACAACTGTCCGGATGGCGAATTGGCGGCGGTCTGCGGTGGAGAGCCGGTGATGACGTTGAAAACAACGGTCGTGCAGCGGCGGCAGTTTTTTGCCGGTGACACGGTCAGCTACGGCGCGAAAACGCTGGAGCGCGACGCCGAGATTGCCGTGATCCCGGTCGGATATGCCGACGGCTATCCGCGCTTGCTTTCCAATTGCGGTACGGTCGGCATCGGCAGCAAGCGCGTGCCGATCGTGGGTAAGGTCTGCATGGATATGACGATGATCGATGTTTCGGACGTGGAGGCAGGCGAAGGGACGGAGGTCTTGCTGTTTGGCAAAACCGACGAAGCGTGGATCCCGGCCGAAGCGGTGGCGGAAGCTGCGGGGACGATCGGCTATGAATTGGTCTGCTGCATCGGCCGGCGTGTTGCGCGCGTGTACATCAAAGATCAAAACGAGATCCGTTCGGTGCGTCTGACGACGGCCTAACCGGACACAAAGGAGGGCAGAACCGTGCCGCTCTTTTATGAAAACAAGAACAGCCGCTACAACACGGAAGTGACGGTCGGTAATTTACGTCTGCTCATCTATGATGCGCGCTATCTGACGGATTTTAATATGAATGCGGGTACCCACAGCCACTATTTTTACGAGATGTTTTTCGTGATCGAAGGTGAGTCTGAGATCGTCACCGATTCCGGACGCTACACGGTTTCCAAGAATGATCTCTACATCGTGCCGCCGGAATGTCAGCATTTTCGCTCGTTCCGCGAGGATCTCGGTATCAGCGAGCAGGTTCCGGTGCGGTTTACCTATGAAAAGCTGGCAAAGGGCGAAGATATCTGGTCGCTTATCGACGGTGTGCTTGGTCGGAAAAACGATGTGGTGATCTTCCCCAAAAGCTCGGCGCTGCGCTATCTGTTTGAGGCACTGCGCGACGAAACCGAGAACCATGCGCGGTTTGAAGAGATCAAAATCCATGCTCTGATGACGACCTTGGTGCTCGATGCGATCCGCTATTGGTATCCGGAACTGGAAAGCAAGGCCGAACGTCCGAGTGACGGTGTTTACAGCCGCAATTTTATCATCGAAGATTTTTTCAGCCGCCGCTACAGCGACGACGTGCGGCTGGAGGATCTGGCGAGTGAACTGAACCTGAGCGAAAAGCAGACCTCGCGGATTCTCGCCGACCTTTACGGCGTGACGTTCCGCAAAAAGCTGACGGAAACGCGCATACAAATTGCCAAGAGCCTGCTTCGTTATACCGATACTTCAATCGATTCGATTGCGGCCAACGTTGGATACCTGAGCCAAAACGGCTTTGCCGAAGCATTTCGCACCGAAGTCGGTGTGTCGCCCGCGCAGTATCGTAAAGATGGGGTTTCCGGTGTACCGGATCGCGTCGGAAAACCAGAAAAAGTATGAAAAAAAGGATCACAGCAACGAATATGCTGTGATCCTTTTTGTTTTTTGAGGAATTTGTTTATCTTCTGCCGATATCGCTACGGAAGAACATACCGTCAAAGCTGATCTTCTTGAGCGAATCGTAGGCCTTTTCGAGCGCGGCGTCGAGGTTGTAGCCCTTGACGGTGACGCTCAGGACGCGGCCGCCGGAGGTGACGAGCGTGCCGTCAACACACTTCGTGCCGGCGTGGCAGACGATCGCGTCTTTGGCGGCTTCTTCCAGACCGCTGATGGCAAAACCGGTCGGGTATTTGCCCGGGTAACCGCCGCTGGCAGCGACGACGCAGGCGGTCGCTTCCTTCGACCAACAGATCGTGACGTCGGCGAGCGTTTCGTCGATGATTGCTTCCATGATCGTCAGCAGGCTGGTCTGCAGACGCGGGAGCACGGCCTGCGTTTCGGGGTCGCCGAAACGGGCGTTGTACTCAATGACCTTGGGGCCGTTGGGCGTGAGCATGAGGCCGAAGTAGAGGACGCCTTTGAACGGGCGACCTTCAGCGACCATTGCCTCCATCGTCGGACGGAAGATCTCGCGCATGCAGCGCATGCCGATCGCTTCGGTATAGTATTTGTTGGGGCTGACAACGCCCATACCGCCGGTGTTGGGGCCTTCGTCGTTGTCGTAGGCGCGTTTGTGGTCCTGTGCGGAGACCATCGGCAGGATCGTTTTGCCGTCGGTGAAGCAGAGAACGGAAACTTCCGGGCCGGTCAGACATTCTTCGATGACAACGCGGTCACCGGCCTGGCCGAACACGTGACCGGAGAGCGCGTTTTCGGCAGCGGCGAGGGCTTCCTCGACCGTGGCGGCAACGGTGACGCCCTTGCCGAGTGCCAGACCGTCGGCTTTGATAACGATCGGCGCACCTTCGGTTTTGATGTATTCTTTGGCGGCGTCCAGATCGTCAAACACGCGGTATTTGGCGGTGGGGATGTTGTATTTCTGCATCAGATCCTTGGCAAACGCCTTGCTGCCTTCGATAACGGCGGCATTCTTGCGGGGGCCGAACGCGCGCACGCCGATCGCTTCCAGCGCGTCGACCATGCCGAGGGCGAGGGGATCGTCGGGGGCGACCACGACGAGATCCGGATGATTTTCTTTGCAGAAGGCGACGATGCCTTCAATATCGGTTGCTTTGTAGGGGAGGCATTCGGCGATTTCGGCGATACCGCCGTTGCCCGGGGCGCACCAAAGCTTTTTCACGCGGGAATCCTTCAGAAGCGACTGGGCGATCGCGTGTTCGCGGCCGCCGCCGCCGATGATCAGAATATTCATGCTGGCATCTCCTTTCGGTGAAAACAATGTCCCGCGCGCGAGGGGCGCGCGGGACACGGTGGGATCGTTAGTGTTTGAAGTGACGCATGCCGGTGAAGACCATGGCGATGTTGTGTTCGTTGCACTTCTTGATCGAATCGGCGTCTCTGACCGAGCCGCCCGGCTGAATGATGGCCGTAACACCGGCCGCAGCAGCCGCTTCGACACAGTCGTCGAACGGGAAGAAGGCGTCGGAGGCGAGGACCGAACCGGCAACCTTATCGCCGCCCTGACGGATGGCGATTTCGAGCGCGCCGACGCGGTTGGTCTGTCCCGGGCCGACACCGACGGTCTGGTTGGCCGTGGTGAGGACGATGGCGTTGGAACGGACGTGCTTGACGATCTTCCAGCCAAATTCCATGGCTTTCAGTTCTTCTTCGGTCGGGGCGCGGTCGGTGACGACCTTGAGCTCATCGGTTCTGAGCTGATCGTCGATCGTCTGCACGAGCAGACCGCCGGCGACTTTCTTGTAGTCGAGCATTTCGGCGCTGAGCGGGCGGGAGATATCGTCGAGGGTCAGGAGACGGATGTTGGGCTTGACCGTGAGGATATCAAGCGCTTCTTTGGTGTAGGACGGAGCGACGACGACTTCGATGAAGATCTTGGCGATCTGTTCGGCGGTCGCGGCGTCGATTTCGCGGTTGGCAGCCAGAATGCCGCCGAAGATGGAGACCGGGTCGGCCTCATAGGCGCGGGCATAGGCTTCGGAGATGGTTTCGGCCGTGCCGACGCCGCAGGGGTTGGCGTGCTTGACGGCGACGACGGTGGGCTCGGTGAATTCTTTCAGCAGCGCGAGGGCGCCGTTGGTGTCGTTGATGTTGTTGAAGGAGAGTTCCTTGCCGTGCAGCTGCTTGGCCGCCGCGAGGGTGCCCTGGTAGCCGACCGGTTCGCGGTAGAAGATTGCGTTCTGGTGCGGGTTTTCGCCGTAGCGGAGGTCCTGCACTTTTTCAAACGTGGCGGTGAAGGTTTCCGGCAGATCGTCGGTGATCTGCTTGCGGATGTAGGTCGAGATCAGCGCGTCGTAGGCGGCGGTGTGTTCAAAAACTTTGAGCGCAAGGCGGAAGCGCGCGGCCTTGTCGAGCGAGCCGGCCTTCAGGCCTTCGAGAACGGTGGTGTAGTCGGCCGGGTCGACGACGACGGCGACGTCCTGGTAGTTCTTGGCTGCCGCACGGATCATCGTGGGGCCGCCGATGTCGATGTTTTCAATGGCTTCTTCCAGCGAAACACCCGGTTTCTGGATCGTCGCTTTGAAGGGGTAGAGGTTGATGGCGATGACGTCGATGGGGTCGATGCCGAGGGTTTCGAGCGTTTCGACGTGTTCGGGGTTGGAGCGCATGGCGAGAATGCCCGCGTGGATCTTCGGATGCAGGGTCTTGACGCGGCCGTCAAGGCATTCCGGGAAGCCAGTGACGTCCGAAACGTTGGTGACGGCGATCCCGGCGTTTTTGAGCGCCGTGGCTGTACCGCCCGTGGAAAGGATCTCATAACCGAGTTCGGCCAGACCTTTGGCAAATTCGCAAACGCCGGTCTTGTCCGAAACGCTGATCAGTGCCTGTTTTTTCATGAAAGCATCTCCTTATGTCGATATGATAAACGGTTGGTTGACTGCAAATACCCGCTCAGCGGATGTGGACGATGCGCCCTTCGACGGAAAGGCGGCCTTCGCAGAACATCGTAACGGCATCGGGCAGAATGATCCATTCCGCCTGTTCCATCACTCTGCGCTGCAGGATCTCCGGCGTGTCGCCTTCTTCGATCGCAACGGCCTTCTGGCAAATGATCGGGCCGCCGTCGCAGTCGGCGGTGACGAAGTGGGCGGTTGCGCCCGTGAGCTTCACGCCGTAGGCAAGTGCCGCTTCGTGCACCTTCAGTCCGAAGTAACCCTCGCCGCAGAACGACGGGATCAGCGCCGGGTGGATATTGATGACGGCGTTGGCAAAACGCTCGCAGAACGAGGGGCTCAGGATGTAGAGGAACCCGCAGAGGACGACGAGGTCGATCTTTTCTTCGACCAGCTTGGCCGTAACGGCGTCGGTGTACTCCTGACGTGTGGGGAAGTCTTTGGGCGAGAGCGTGACGGCTGGGACGCCGGCGCTCGCCGCACGGGTCAGCGCATAAGCGGTCGGGGACGACGAAATGCAGAGCGCGAGCTCACCGCCGCCCAAGCCCTTGGACTGGTAGCGGTCGATCAGCGCCTGAAAATTCGTGCCGCCGCCGGAAACTAAAACCGCGATCCTCATTTGATCACGACGCCCGAATTACCGCTGCGGCAGACGCCGAGGACGGCGGCGGGGATACCGAAGCCCTTGATGGCCGCGAGAGCCGCGTCGACGTCGGTCGGTGCGACGGTGATGGCCATACCGACACCCATGTTGAAGGTGTTGTACATTTCACGGTCGTCGATGTTGCCGACTTTGGCGATGTAGGAGAAGACCGGCAGGACCGGCAGTGCCTTGGAATCGACTTCGGCGTAGATGTTGTCGGGGAGCATGCGCGGGATATTTTCGTAGAAACCGCCGCCGGTGATGTGCGAAGCGCCCTTGATCTTGACGGATTTGAGGATCTCCAGAACCGGACGGACGTAGATTCTTGTCGGCGTCAGCAGTTCTTCGCCGAGCGTGCGGCCGAATTCGTCGATGTGGGTGAAGATGTTGTCTTCCGAGACGTTGAGGATCTTTCTGACGAGCGAGAAACCGTTGGAGTGGACACCCGTCGAAGCCATACCGATGATGACGTCGCCGTCGGTGATGGTGGAGCAATCGGTGATCTTGGCGCGGTCGGCCATACCGACGCAGAAGCCGGCGAGGTCGTATTCGTTTTCTTCGTAGAAGCCGGGCATTTCGGCGGTTTCACCGCCGACGAGCGCACAGCCCGCGTCCAGACAGCCGTCCGTGACGCCCTTGACAATCGCGGCGACGCGTTCGGGACGGTTGCGGCCGACGGCCAGATAATCGAGGAAGAAGAGCGGCTTGGCACCGGCGCAGACAACGTCGTTGACGCACATGGCGACACAGTCGATTCCGATGGTGTCGTGCTTGTCGGTGAGGAAGGCGATCTTCAGCTTAGTGCCGACGCCGTCGGTACCGGAGACGAGCACGGGCTCGGAGATGCCGACCATATCGGGGGCAAAGAGGCCGCCGAAGCCGCCGAGCGAACCGATGACGCCGGGGATAAAGGTGCGTTCGACCAGCGGTTTCATCTGGCGGACGGCTTCGTAACCGGCAGTGATGTCGACGCCGGCTTCTTTATAGCGATCACTGTAAGAATTGTTCATAGACGAGAATTCCTTTCAGATTATGTAGTGCCCCGCGGGGCGGTTGGTTACTTCTGCTGGCTGAGCATATCCGCGACCTTATCGGCAATCGCGGCGTCCTTGGCCATGATCTCCTGCTCCATATCAGCTTTCGACTTCGCGAGCGCTTCGGCGAGCGTTTCGTCGTTGACACCGAGGATCTGGGCGGCAAGGATGGCGGCATTGTCGGCGCCATCGATCGCGACGGTGGCGACCGGAACGCCCTTGGGCATCTGCACGCTCGAAAGGAGCGCGTCGAGACCGTCAAGGGTAGAGGACTTCACCGGAACGGCGATGACCGGCAGCGTGGTGTGCGCGGCGATCACACCGGCGAGGTGTGCGGCTTTACCGGCGGCGGCGATGATCACGCCGAAGCCCTTGGCACGCGCCGTGGAAGAAAAAACCGCCGCAGCTTCGGGGGTTCTGTGGGCGGACATAATGTGGATCTCATAGGGGATATCGTACTTGACAAGCGTTTTCAGGCAGCCGAGCATAACGGGCAGATCGCTGTCCGAACCGAGAATCACGGCAACCTTTTTTTTCGTGTTTTCCAAAGCTGAAACCTCCCGGAGAAAATCGTTATTCATGTAAACTCTACTATATATTGTAGCCCAAAACCGCCAAAAAATCAAGCGGTTTGACAGGCATCGGCAATTTTCTGTAAAATGCCCATTTTTTTGCGGTTTCATCCGCGGTTTTCTGAAGATTTTTCTATAGCCCGCGGTGTTTTTACGGAACGTGCGCGGGAATACTTTACAGGAAGGCAGGAATTTGGTATAATAGTATATCAGTAGAGAAATGCCTTTCCGCAAGGAAGAGAAACGGAGTTACCCATATGATTGAACTGATGGAATACAAACAGCGCGCACAGGAGCTGATCCCGAAGATCGAAGAGCTGAAGGGTGCGCTGAATATCGATAAGCTCTCGGCCGAATACGCCGAGCTGGAAGCGCAGACGAGCGACAACAACTTTTGGAACGACGTCGAAAATTCGCAGAAGGTCGTTCAGCAGATGAATCAGCGCAAGGCCAAGATCGACCGCTACACGAAAATGGCCACGCGCAACGAAGATATCCTTATGCTGATCTCGATGGCCACGGAAGAAGACGACGACAGCATGAGCGACGAGATCCTCGCGGAGCTGACCTCGCTGGAGCACGACGTGGAACAGATGACGCTGGAAACGATGCTCTCCGGCGAATACGACCGTTTGCCCGCGATCATCACGCTCCACGCCGGTGCCGGCGGCACGGAGGCGCAGGACTGGGCGCTGATGCTCTACCGCATGTATATCCGCTGGGGCGAACGCCGCGGCTTTAACGTGAAGGTGCTGAACGTCCTCGACGGCGAAGAAGCCGGCATCAAATCGGCCGATATCCTGATCGAAGGCGAAAACGCGTACGGCTACCTCAAGGGCGAGCACGGCGTCCACCGTCTGGTGCGCGTCTCGCCGTTCGATTCTTCCGGCCGCCGCCATACGTCGTTTGCCGCGGTTGAAGTCATGCCCGAAATCGACGACAGCGTCGACGTGGAGATCCGCGCCGAAGACCTGAAGGTCGATACCTACCGCAGCGGTGGTGCGGGCGGCCAGCACGTCAACAAAACCGAATCGGCGATCCGCATCACCCACTTGCCGACGGGCATCGTCGTTGCCTGCCAGAACGAACGTAACCAGCACCAGAACCGCGAAATCGCCATGCGTATGCTGCGCTCGAAGCTGATCGAGATCAAAGAACGCGAACGCCTCAGCAAAATCAGCGACATCAAGGGCGAACAGCGCCAGATCGAATGGGGCAGCCAGATCCGCAGCTACGTCTTCATGCCCTACACGCTCGTCAAGGACAACCGCACGGGCTGCGAAGTCGGCAACGTCAACGCTGTCATGGACGGCGAACTCGACGAATTTGTCAACGCTTATCTGAAAGCCAGCGCCAACGGCACGCTGAATCTGAAATAAATTTTCATTACGACCGGGGAGCAGTCAATGGTTTCGAGGATCTGGACAGTCGGACTGAACGGAATAGAGGGCTACAAGATCTCCTGTGAGTGCGATCTTTCGGGAGGTCTGCCGGCGTTTGATATCGTCGGCCTGCCGGATGCGGCGGTCAAGGAATCGCGCGAGCGCGTGCGTTCGGCGATCAAAAACTGCGGCTTTGAGTTTCCGATGCGTCGGATCACGGTCAACCTTGCCCCGGCGGATACGCGCAAGGAAGGCGCGCTCTACGATCTGCCGATCCTGCTCTCGGTTCTGGCCGCTTCGGGTCAGATCGACGGCGATTTTTCCGACTGCGTATTCTTGGGTGAGCTCGCGCTCAACGGCGACCTGCGCGGCGTCAACGGTGCGCTGCCCTGTGCGATCGCTGCCGGACGGAGCGGGCTTTCGAAGATCTTTGTCCCGGCCGACAACGCGGCCGAGGCGGCTCTGGCTAAGGGGCCTGCGGTCTACGGCGCGGCGACGCTTGCGGAGTTGGTGGCGGATATCCGCCGCGAAGCGGCTCTGCCGCAGGCGAGTGCGCCGACTTTGACCAGCGAGGTTTGCTATCCGGTCGATTTCTCGGAGGTTCGCGGACAGGAAAACGCCAAACGCGCGATGGAAGTGGCGGCTGCCGGCGGCCATAACCTCCTGATGAACGGCCCTCCGGGATCGGGCAAAAGTATGCTCGCGCGGCGTCTGCCGACGATCTTGCCGGAGATGACGCTGGAGGAATCGCTGCAGGCGACGATGCTCTACTCCGTGGCGGGTCTGACCGACCGCTCGAGGCCGATGATCACGGAACGGCCGTTCCGTGCACCGCACCATACGAGTACGGCGGTGAGTCTGATCGGCGGCGGACGGGATCTGCATCCGGGTGAGATCTCGCTGGCGCACAATGGTGTGCTCTTTTTGGATGAATTTCCCGAATTCCCGCGCCACACGATCGACGTTCTGCGCCAACCGCTCGAGGATGGCTGCGTGACCGTTTCGCGTGCGACGGGGACGGTGACGTTCCCGTGCCGGTTTATGCTGGTGGCGGCGATGAATCCCTGCCGCTGCGGGTGGTACGGCCATCCGTCGGGGCGGTGCCGCTGCAATCAAGCGCAGGTCGAAGCCTACGCGGGTAAGATCTCCGGGCCGATGCTCGACCGCATCGATATCTGCACGAACGTGCGGGAGGTCGCCTTTACCGATCTTTCTGCCCAAAAGCCCGGCGAGAGCTCGGCGGCGATCCGCGCCCGCGTCAACGCCGCCCGCGAGATCCAGCGCCAACGCTTTGCCGCAACAGGGATCCTGTGCAACGCCCATATGCCGGCTGCGGCGATCGAACAGCACTGCGTGCTCGGCGGCGACGAACAGGCGATGATCCGCCGCGCCTTCGACCGCTTCGGCATGAGCGCCCGCTCCTATCATAAGATCCTCAAGCTCTCCCGCACGATCGCCGATCTGGCGGCGAGCGTGCGGATCACCTGCGCGCACATCGCGGAAGCTTTGCAGTACCGAAACGCACAATAGTGCGAGATTTTTGTTCACGGAAGGTGTCGTTATGGTAGAAAAGAAAGTGTATCAGCTCCAAACCGGTGTCGCCGGCGGCTACAACTATCTGCTCCATCTGCCCGAAGGCTACACGAAGGAAAAACAGTATCCGATCGTCTTCTTCCTCCACGGTGCAGGCGAACGCGGCAACGATCACGACCTGCTCTACGTCCACGGGCCGTTTCAAAAGATTGCCCGCGGTGAGACCTTCGACGCGATCTGCGTGGCGCCGCAGTGCCCTGAGGGCAGCTATTGGACGACGGAGACGCAGCTTCTGAAGAGCTTTATCGATGCCATCTGCACGGAGTGGAACGCGGATATGGCGCGTGTTTACCTGACGGGTATCAGCATGGGCGGCTTCGGCACGTGGATCATGGCGACCCGCTATCCCGAATTTTTCGCTGCGATCGTTCCCATCTGCGGCGGCGGTATGCCGTGGGCGGGTGGTGCGATCAAGGATCTGCCGATCTGGGCGTTCCATGGCGACGCCGACGGCGTGGTCAAACCGGAAAATTCGATCGATATGGTCAATGCGGTCAACGCGGCCGGCGGCGCGGCCAAACTCACGCTCTATCCGGGCGTCGGCCACGACAGTTGGACTGAGACCTACGATAACCCGGAAGTCTGGCAATGGCTGTTTGACCAGAAAAAGAAATAAGGTTATAGAAAAAACCGTTTGGTTTCCGAGGAAACCAAACGGTTTTTCAGATTGCGGAAGACTGTTGGATTTTTGCCTCGCGGACGATGGCGGCGGCCTCCTGCGGCGTTTTGGCGCGGAGCTCGATCATAGCGGCCAAGATTTCCAGGATGATGTTGAACCGGTCGTTGGTGATGTGTTCGCAGTCCATTTTAGCCCTCCTTTACCGGCAGGCGCGTCTGGGTTCGTAGAGCCTGCGGCCGCAGCGGGCGGCGCATTCTTCGATGGTGATGATCTGTGCGCCGCGGGCGATCACAGCTTCGTGCGAGAGGCGGGTGCAGCGGGCGCGGCGAACCTTGCGGCGGTGCGCGGTGGAAATGTGCGAGATGCAGGCGGCGATGATGAAGATGATAAACATAGTCAGTTCCATGTGTTGTGCTCCTTTCTGTTACCGGGGAAGTGTGGCTGCTTTCCTGTTCTGACGATAGTATACCATAGGTGTTGTCCGATAAAACGGACAGTGCTGCGCATGGCGCTGGTTTCCGCGATTATTTTACGGTTCGGCAGCAGAAAAACGAAGGGCGAAAAAAGAAATCTTTTTCTTTTGTGAAAAACCTCTTGACAAACGGCGGAAAATCCGATATAATAATTAGGCTTGCTGGTGTGGCTCAGTTGGTAGAGCAGTTGATTCGTAATCAACAGGTCGCCGGTCCGAGTCCGGCCACCAGCTCCAAAAAACGACAAGTTTCTATCGAAACTTGTCGTTTTTTTATGCTATCTGTTACTTTGTGGAATGAGTGATATACCTTCGGTAGATGATAGCCATATTGCGCCAGTGGTGTATCATTAAAAAAAGCTGTCGACGACGAAAATTAAGGCCCACCGGATCTTTGCATCATGGCGAAGTAAACACATTTTGTAATCCTCGATTTCCTTGAGAGAACAGGAAATCGAGGATTTTTTTGTGAAAATAGATGTATGTTTTCTTTGATGTGGCTTGAAAAATGATAGTGCTGTGCAAAAAAAACAAAAAATGCTTATCAAACCCTGTGTGTTCTGCACTATATAGGTGAGAAAAAATGGATGAAGCAAGGGGGATAAGCGCATATGCGAGAAAAACAAAGAGAACGGATGCAGATCGGGCAGGTATTTGCTAATTACGGTGCAGCAATGAAGCTGGCTTTACAGATCTATCCCTCCAAACTGGGACTGACATTGGGATTGTATTTTTTGGGATCGGTCTTCAGTTTTTTGTCGGAGGTTTATCTGCTGCGCTACATTGTCAATGCGCTGCAGCTGGGCGAACCGACGGAAAAAATCATTGGCTTTATTTTGCTGACGATGGCGGCATCGATTTTGTTTCGCATTTGGAGTGCGGTGTACGACGATCTGCTGCTACCTCTGATCGACAAGCGCTGCGAGGTGCGGTTGCGCAAAAAAATATACGCGCATTCCCTGCAGCAGGACCTGGCAGACTATGAAGATCCGGCTGCGTTTGCACAATACCACCGTGCGGTCAACAGTGGTGCCGACGCGATCTTGCGGGCGGTGCACGTCACTTGTTTGATCGTTTCGCGAGTTTTGAATATCGGTCTGACCGGGTGGTTGATGTTTGCGATCGATCCGATTTTGCTTGTGTTCGCCGTTCTTCCGCTTTTGAGCGGATTTCTGCGCTTGAAATCAGAAACGCTGTATCACACGCAACGCGTGCACGAAGACGAGATCAACCGCCGAAAGGAATACACCAAACGTACTTTTTATCTGAAGGATTTTGCCAAGGAAATGCGCATGACGCGGATATACCGTGTGATGCTGCGCCGTTTTCGGGAGGCTGTGGACGATTACATCCGACTGCAAAAAACGCTCGGCGTACAGGGGGCGATCGTAGGCGCGGGGATCATGCTGCTGTTGTTGGGGTCTTTGATCGGTGCGGAGATCTATGCGTTGTACGGTGCGTTGGCGGCACAGACAATGTTGTACGGCGACTGCTTGATCGTGCTCAATTCCATGGGTTCGGTTTCGTCGGAATTGGAACAATTCTTTCGGATTTATCCGGAGATATACGGAATTGCCCTGCATATTACAGATTTTTTGGTGTTCACGGAAAAGAAACCCGTTGTGTCACCCAATCCTGACGGACCGCTGCCGACAGCGGGAGATATTACACTTGAACACGTCAGCTTTCGCTACGGAGCGGATGACACGGACGTTTTACGGGATGTCAACCTGACGATTCGCCGCGGTGAGAAAATTGCCATTGTCGGGCACAACGGTGCGGGAAAAACCACCTTTGCCAAGCTTTTGATGCGGCTCTATGATCCTACGGAGGGGCAAATCACCGTCGGAGAAACAGATATCCGTCGCTGTCGGTTGGCAGCATATCGCGCGCAATACGGTGTTGTGTTTCAGGATCACAAGCAACTTGCTTTGACGATTGCGGAAAACGTTCTTGGCCGCCCGTATACACCTGCGGATGATGCGACGGTGTGGGATGCGCTGAAAAAAGCGGGACTCGCAGACGTGATTTCCACTATGCCGCATGGGATTCATACGGTAGTGACCAGAGAAATGAACGCGGACGGGGCGGTGCTTTCCGGCGGACAAGCGCAAAAGCTGGCGATCGCGGCGATCTATGCACGCGACTGTGCCACCGTCATTTTAGACGAGCCGTCCTCTGCGTTGGATCCGATCGCCGAACGCGAGATGTATCAAGCTATGCGGGATGCTTGTGCCGACCGCACGATGATCTACATTTCGCATCGTCTGTCGGCTGCGGTTTCTGCTGACCGGATCTGCGTATTTGACGGCGGAAGGATCAAAGAGATAGGGACTCATCGGGAACTGATGGCACTCGACGGAATCTACGCCGAACTGTTTTGCATGCAGGCAGAGCATTATGTTGGAGAAAGGGGCAATGAAACGGTATGAAACAGAAAAAGCATGATTCCGTAAACTTGCGCCGCATGCTGCGGAGTAATTTGTTTTCGCTGGGATTTATTTGGCGTCATTCCAAGTTGTATCTTTTGTGCGCGTTGGCCAATATGTTGCTTGACGGCTTTTCTTCGCCGGTCACTTTGTTGCTGACAAGCCGTTTGTTTGACCTGCTGGATCAAGGAACGCACTTTCTTGCCGCCCTGCAGTGTGTTTTGTGGATTGCTGCATGGAAACTGTTTGGTATTTCGTGGGATTGCTTTTACGATACCTGCAGTAGCGTCCTGCAGGCGCGGCTGGAACAGCGCATACAGGGCAGCTTGTTGGAAAAAGCACGGACACTCGATCTCGCACAATATGATGACCCCGATTATTATCACAACTTTATCTTTTCCATGCGCAACGCACATGGGAATATTATTTCCGCGGTACGTAATCTGACCGACTTGGGCAGTCTTTTGTTTGCAATTGCCGCGACGATGGGAGTCATTGCACACATTGATATTTGGGCGATGGCGGCGACTGCTGCAAGCTGTTTGTTTTCATTTTGGCTCGGCAAGAAAAACAGTGTACTCTCCTTTGCCAAAAGCAAATCCATGTTGGCCGTTACGCAAAAGGACGAATATATCGACCGCGTGCACCGTTTGGCCGATCATGCCAAGGAACTGCGGCTGACGCGTTTGGGAGAATGCCTGACTGCGGAGTATGACAGAAACCAAGCGGATTATGAGACTGTCACCAAACAATACGGAAAAAAGCTTTTGAAGCTGGATATTGCAGAAGGAATCAACGACAGATGCATTTATTTTGCAGTGATCGCATGGATTGTTTACCGCATGGCTGTACTGGGCAAGGGACTGCTGGGTGGTTTGACGATTGCGGTCAACGCCAACTGGCGGCTGCGTCAAACAATGCAGCGCTTTGGCAGTCTGTTGGCAGTACTGCCGAAACAGACCCTGCAGGTCGAACAGATGCTGACCTTTTTGGCTGCCAAACCAAAGCTTCAGGGCGGGACGGAAGCAGTCGGGCGGTTCGAGCAAATCGAACTGCGCAACGTGTGCTTTGGCTATCGGGCAGATCAGCCGGTTTTGCACGATGTGAGCATGACGATTCGCCGCGGAGAAAAGATCGCAGTCGTCGGCTACAACGGTGCGGGGAAAACGACGTTGATCTCGCTGTTGCTGCGCTTGTATGATGCGGATAGCGGTGCGATTTTATATAACGGCACCGATATCCGCAACCTCCGCATGGATTCCTATCGTAGAAATATTGGTGCGGCGTTTCAGGATCATCGGTTGTTTGCCGCGACGGTGGGCGAAAATATTGTCGGGGATGAATACCGTGAAGCTGATTCCGATCGCTGTCTGGCGGCGTTGGCGCAGGCGGCGCTAAGCGAGCGGACGGCGGCAATGCCGCAAGGCTTGCAAACAATGCTGACGCGGGAATTTGATGCCGATGGTGTGATTCTCTCCGGCGGCGAAGCGCAGAAACTGGCGATTGCCCGTGTGTTTGCAAGCGATGCCGAACTGTATGTGCTGGATGAACCTTCGGCGGCGTTGGATCCGCTCGCAGAATATCATCTGCATAATCGTATTCAGCAGTCTGCGCAGGATAAAACCGTGATCTTTATTTCTCATCGCCTTTCGACCACACGACTGGCCGATCGAATCTATATGATGGAAAACGGTCGAATCATCGAGGCCGGAAACCATGCGGAGCTGATGGCGTTGAGTGGGAAGTACGCAGCAATGTTTCACGCACAGGCGGAAGCATACGTCCAAGGTATCGAAAACGGAGGCGCAGACGCGGAGCTTCTTTTTTGCAGCGGAATCGCTTGACAAAAGGCCGCTTTCTATACTACAATAATACCGATATCCGGCGAGCCGCAAGAATATGATAAAAGAACGGATTAGGGAGGTTCTGCGGTGTTGACACAGAGATTTGGCTCAGATATGCAGACAGATCCAAAGTTCGTGGACGACTTTTTGGCTGTTATTGCGCGTAACCCCGGTTGTTGTGACGAAGTTTGGTTGGCGAGTAACTATGGATTTCCCCCGATGGACGTTCACCGGCAGACTGTGGATTCCTTGATTGGTGTGGCGGAAAAACTCCGTGCGGCAGGTCTGCGCGTGTCGCTGCAGATCTCCAACACGATTGGTCACGGGCAGTATATGTGCTCGAAAGACAACAGCGGACTGGTGTATCCGGGATCGCCGATCGAGCATATGGTCGGCCACGACGGAACGGTTGCGGAACTCTGTTTTTGTTGGAACGGCGAACACTTCAGGGCGTATGTCCGGGAAGAGATGCGCGAGTATGCACGGCTGCATCCGCATACCGTGTGGGTCGATGACGACCTGCGTGCGACCAACCACGATCCGGTGCACTTCGGTTGTTTTTGCGCAGACTGCATTGCGCGCTTCAATGCGGAAAACCATACGGATTTTGACCGTGAGGGTTTGGTGGATGCGATCAATAAGGATATTGGTTGGCGCGAAAAATACGTGGCATTTCTGCGCGCCGGGATTGGCGAATTTGTTGAGCTGATCACACGCGAATTTTGCGCGGTTTCTCCCGAAAGCGGTTTTGGCTTGCAATACTGCGCCCACGGCGGATATACGGGTTACGGCTATGCCCATGTGTTTGATGCGATGCGCAGAGGCAGCGGCAAAGCTCCCAAAAGCCGACCTGGCGGCGGCGGATATGATGATCATGATCCTCGCGACCAGCTTTGGAAAGCATATTTTATGATGTGGCAGAACAGCATGCTGCCGGAATATGTGACGGAGATCCGTCCGGAAATTGAAAACCTGCCGTTCTACGTCTATGGAAAATCGCCGGCTGGTACTTGCATGGAAACAAGTCTGTACCTCGCGAGCGGTGCGAATGCAATGAGCTATTCCATGCTGATGCACATGGAAGAGCCAATGGCTTACCATGAACGTATTTTTGCAAAATTTTCCGCTCACCGTGCCTATTGGGAGGCGTTGGCGGAGGCGAATATGGGCACGCAGGCAAGTGGGCTTTGCATGAGTTTGTCGGATTCGATGTGGAAACGTCGGCTTGGTGCAGAAGAGCGTTCGTTTGCATGGAATTGGGAGCCTTGGGATTGTCGGCTGAGCCTTGTGCGTGTCGGTATCCCTCATGCCTACAACCGGAACGCTGCGGAACAGATTTATCTGTTGCACGAAGCCCATGCAAAATGCCTTTCCGACGCGGAAATCGAGACCTTGCTTGCGCGTCCGGTCGTGACTGACGGACATGCGCTTGCTGTGCTGGCTGCGCGCGGCTTTGGCGAGCGGTTGGCGGCAACGGTCGCACCGCTTAACACACAGCCGATGTACGAACTGCTATCTGAACATACGGTTTGCCGCGGACTTCAAAGCGGAATGATTGGCGGCGGCTTGGGGATGCGCAGTGATAATTTCCGTTTGATCTGCAAAGATGACTGTGAGATTTTGTCGTACTATCAGACTGTCAGCCGCAGTGTTGCGCCGATCGGCGACAGTATCTATCCGCACGGTGTGGCCACGGCGATCGTGCCGACGGTGTATGGCGCAAAATGGGTGGTATTTGGCAGAGAACCGTGGCGGATGAATATCAGCACAACGATGCGCGATCTGGTTTTGCGTGCGGCCGAATATGCCGCCGGGCAGAAACGGTTTTCCGCGATTTTGGAATCGTGGCAGCAGGCGGTTGTGTTCCCGCGTGAAAACAGCGCGATGCAAACAACGAGTGTTTCCCTCTTGAATTGTACAATCGGCG
The DNA here is from genome assembly GCA_015067825.1 of Oscillospiraceae bacterium. Lineage (GTDB taxonomy): Bacteria > Bacillota > Clostridia > Oscillospirales > QAMX01 > QAMX01. The sequence continues at coordinate 89,613 of SVLQ01000005.1, forward strand.
ATACCGAAACGTTGACGCTGCGCGTACGGCGGCCTGCGGGAACCTCGTTGTCGTGGATGACGGCAGAAAGCGCGGTCGAACCGCTTGCCGTGCAGTCCGACGGCGATGAGTTGGTGGTTACGGTACCCGCTCTGCGCCCATGGACGGTGGGAACGCTCTTTTTACGGTGAGACAAGAAAGGAAGGAAACCAATGGAGACTGTACGCTTTACGAAATTAGATCCGGCGGCGATCGTGCCGAAGTATGCGACGGCGGATGCGGCCGGGGCAGATCTTTACGCGCGTTTGCCCGAAGCGCTGACGATCGGCGCGGGCGAGACGAAAATGGTGCACACGGGAATCGCGATTGCCGTGCCGCAGGGCTTTGCGGGGTTGGTCTACGCCAGAAGCGGGCTTGCGAGCAAGCGTGGACTCGCGCCGGCAAATAAGGTCGGCGTGATCGATGCGGACTACCGCGGCGAGGTGATGGTCGCGCTGCACAATCACTCTCCGGAAGCGCAGACGATCGAGGACGGCGAGCGCATTGCCCAACTGGTGATCGCGCCTGTCGTGCAGGCGTTATTTGAGGAATGCGAAACGCTCGACGAGACCGAACGCGGCGAAGGCGGTTTCGGATCAACCGGGAAGAAATAAAATACAACAAAAACAGCGCAGATACAATTTGTATCTGCGCTGTTTTTTTTATAACATACTATTTTTGCAGGTTGATGCGCGAGAAGTATTCGTTATGCAGGCGTGTGTATTCGCTCGTGAACGATTCGTCGGCTTTGTGCAGCTCAGAGAGCACGGCGTGGGCCATGGCCGAACCGGGCTCGCTGCTCAAGATCGAACCGGCGATGTTGGAGCAGTGGTCGGCCACGCGTTCGCAGTTGGTGAGGATATCCGAGAGAATGAAGCCGAGCTCGATCGTGCAGCGGCCTTCGCGGAGGCGCACGATGTGGCGCGCTTTCAGCTCGTCGCGGATGTCGTCGATGACTTCTTCGAGCGGTTCGATCGCGATCGCCAGCGCGTGGTCACGCGAGGAGAAGGCGGCTGTCGCTTTGTGCAGGATCTCGCGCAGCGCGCCGGAGAGCACCATGATCTCGTCTTTGGCGTCGTCGGAGAAGGTAATGCCTTTGGAGTGCATTTCTTCGGCGGCTTCGACGAGGTTGGCGGCGTGGTCGCTGATGCGTTCGAAGTCACCGATCGATGCGAGCATCAGCGAAACGGTCTGCGTATCGTGGTCGGTGAGGTCGTGACCGCTGATCTTGACGAGGTATTCGCCCAAACGGTCTTCGTAGACGTCGGCTTCGCCTTCCTGATCCATGACCTTCTTGGCGAGCTTGGCATCGTAGTTCTGCAGGAGATCGAGTGCATCGAGCATGGTTTCAGTCGCGAGTTCGGCCATGCGGATGGTCAGTCTGTGGCAGCGCTCAACGGCAAAACCGGGGGTAGCGAGCAGGCGTTCGTCGAGCATAGCAAAGGTATTCTGCTCTTTTTTGGTGTGTTTGGTGCTCTTTTCGGGCACGATCTTGCCCGAAAGCTTGACTAAGAGGTTGGCAAAGGGGAAGAGCAGCGCGGTGGCAAACACGTTGAAGACCGTGTGCACGGCGGCGATATTGGCCGGTGTGGCCATGCCTTCGAGGAACGGCATCGCCACAAACGCTTTGACGATGTAGAAAACGATGAGGAATGCCGTGGTACCGATCACGTTGAACAAGAAGTGGATCACCGCGGTACGGCGGGCGTTGCGGTTTGTACCACCTGTGGAGAGAAGCGCGGTTGCGCAGGTACCGATGTTTTGGCCGCAGATAATCGGGATGGCAGCCGAGAAGGAGATGAGACCGGCGGCCGACATTGCCTGCAGGATACCGACGGACGCCGACGAGGACTGGATGATCGCCGTCAGCAGTGCGCCGACGAGCACGCCGAGGAAGGGGTTGGAGAAGAGGATCAGCAGATCGGCAAACCACTGCTCATTTTTCAGCGGTTCGACTGCGCTGCTCATCACGTCCATGCCGTAGAGCAGCAGGGCAAAGCCCATCAGAATGACGCCGAGGTCCTTGGCGTTGCGTTTTTTGACAAATAAAAAGAGCACGATCCCGATGAACGCCGCGATCGGCGCAAGTGACGACGGTTTCAAGAGCTCTAAAATAATGTTATCGCCCTGAATACCGGTCAAGCTCAGGATCCACGCGGTCATCGTGGTGCCGATGTTGGCGCCCATGATAATACCGACCGCCTGCGAAAGCTTCATGATGCCGGAGTTGACAAACCCGACGACCATGACGGTGGTGGCCGACGACGACTGAATGATCGCCGTGACGCCGATACCTAAGAGGAACGCGAAAAAGCGGTTGGAGGTCAGACGCTCGAGGATGCGCTCGAGGTGACTTCCGCTCATTTTTTCGAGGCCGTTGCCCATGATCTGCATGCCGTAGAGCAAGAGGGCGAGGCCGCCTGCCAGAGAGACGATTTCGATGATACCCATATGGAATTATCCTTTCTTCCGCATATTGTCGCCAGCGGGCAATTGCGTGCGATCCGATCCGATGTCGGCCGCGTATTGTGATGATCGTACTCTGTTATTATATCACGGAATATCTGCAGAAGATAGGGCAAAATTCTCCAAGTCCTTGCAAACCGACAGACGGCTTTTCGGGGATTTTTGCCAGTTTTGCAGAAAAAGAGAGGAAGAACTGCGTGAATTATCAAGAGAAAAAGAAAAAACGCACCGTTTTGGCCGAAGTTTGCCAAAAACGGTGCGGTCTTTTTGAAAATAGAGAGAATCCTTAGAATGCGCCGGCGTGCGAGGCGGTTTTGGCGCCGTTGGCGTTGCCAGCCTGGAGCGCGGTTTCGACGTCGTGCGTTTTCAGCCACGCGGTGAGATATGCCGCCGCGAACGCATCGCCGGCACCGACGGTATCTTCGACCGTGACGGGGATCGCATCGACGTGGATCGCCGTTTCGGCCTCGCGCGTGTAGGCGTCCGCGCCCTGCGCGCCGCGGGTAACGACGACGGTATGGCAGGGGTATTCATCGAGGATAAAGCGGGCAAAACGGTCGGCGGGCATAACGTCGTCGAAGAGGAGGAACGAGAGCGTATCGACCTCGTCGTCGTTGAGCTTTAAGATCGTCGTGCGGTCCAAAAGATCGGAGACGAGTTCGCGGTCGTAGAGCTGTTTGCGGATATTGACGTCGTAGAGGCGTTCGGTGTCCGGCAGGACTGCGAGCAGGCGGTCGAGCGAAGAAGCCACCGTGTCGCTCCGTTTGGCGGCCAACGTGCCGAACACGACGGCATCGGGTGCGAGGCGGATCATCGCGGCCAAATCGCTCTCGGAGAGACTTGTTTGATCGTAGGCGACGTTTTCCGGAAGGTCGAAGCGGGAATCGCCGTCGAGCTCGGGGTGGACGATTGCCGTGCCGGTGGGATAGTCGGTCACGGTGACGAATCGGCAGTTGACGCCGCGCAGCTCAAGCTGTTCGCGTGCGGTGTTGCCGAGCTCGTCGCGGCCGACCGCCGAGATCATATAGCTGCGGCAGCCGAGCTTGGATGCGTGCACGGCGACGTTCATCGGTGCGCCGCCGAGATATTTTCTACCCGGATAGACGTCCCAAAGGATCTCGCCGAGACAAAGGATCGTATGCATAGTGGGATCTCCTTCCTTTAAGCGCCGACGCGCTTGCGCAAAATCGCGAGCAGCTCGTCGTAACCGACCGTATAGACCGCATTGGCGACGTTTTTGGCGCCGATGGTCTTTTCAGCGTAGCGCACGCAGAGCTCGTCGGAAAGCTTGAGATCGAGCGGCATCTCGTCGCAGCTGCCGAGCAGGGCAGCGAGCTCGGCGCTGTCGGCCACGCCGCAGAGTTTGTAGATCGTTTCGGCGCGTTCGGGTGCGGCTTTGGCCATGCAGGCGACGAAATCGGGCAGGAAATAGGCGTTGGCCCAGCCGTGCGGTGTGCCGTGGTTGTAGGTGAGCATATAGCCGGTGGAATGGACGAAGCCGGTGCCTGTGCGGGAGATGACCATGCCGGCAAGTGTTGAGCCGTAGAGCAGGGTCTCGCGGGTTTTGAGCGAGAGATCTCCGGCGACGATAGCGCGGATACCTGTTTGCAGCAAAACGATGGCTTTTTCGGCGAGTGCATCGGAGACTGCGTTGGCTTTTTTCATGAAGTAGCCCTCGACCGCGTGGGAAAGGGCGTCGACCGCCGTCGACATCGTAAACGACCGCGGCAGCGAGAGCGTGTAGGTCGGATCGCAGAAGGCAATCTTGGCGTACAGATCGTCGCCGGCGAAGGATTTTTTGTTCTCTAAGCTGGGAACGGTGAGGATCGAGTAGGGCGTGACCTCGCTGCCTGTGCCGGCGGTGGTGTTGACCGCAAGGATCGGCAGCGCGGGCTTGCGCGGTGCGGTGTAGATCTCTTCGGGGGCGAGATCGGGGTTGGCGGCAAAGGCCGCGACTGCCTTGCCGGCATCGAGCGGCGAACCGCCGCCGATCGCGAGTACGAACTCCGCGCCGAAAACGCGTGCGAGCCGGCCGCCTTCGTAGACGGTGGCGAGCATCGGGTTGGGTTCGATGCGATCAAAGATCATGTAGTCGATCCCGGCAGCGCGAAGTGCGGCTTCGGCATCGGCGAGTGCGCCGCATTTTTTTGCCGAGGTCTTGCCGCAAACGATCGCACAGCGACTGCCGAAGGCGACAAAGTCTTTGAAATTGCGGAAACAGCCCTCGCCCGAGAGGATACGGACGGGATTGAAGAAATCCATGTTTGCCATAACGGTTCCTTTCCGGCCTTACAGCTTGCCGCGCTTGGAGAGCATTTCGCGTTTGATCTCCCAGAGCGGACGCGTCAGGTCGACGTAGTATTCGTGCGGATTTTCGAAGCGCTTGACCTCGTCCCAAAGATGCGCGATGCAATCTTCGGCGTAGGCGCGGACTTCCTGCAGCGAGGGCAGCTTGTAGACGAGCTTGCCGCCGACGAAGATCGGCTGCAGCAGCTCGCGGACGGTGAAGTCGGTGAGGATCTTTTTCTTCCATGTGAATTCCGGGTGGAAGAGCTCGAACGGCTCGTCCTCGGAGATCGTTTCGTTATAAAGCGAGAGCACGTCGGCGGTGGCCATGCCGTTTTTGTCGTAGAAGCGCCAAAGCTTTTTGAAATGCGGCGTGGTGATCTTGGCCACGTTTTCCGAGAGCTTGATGCGCGGGCGGATCTCGCCGTTGGCTTCTTCGACTGCGCAGAGCTTGTAGACGCCTCCGAAGACCGGCTCGCTGCGCGAGGTGATCAGGCGTTCGCCGACGCCGAAGGTGTCGATGGCCGCGCCCTGGTTGACGAGGTCGCGGATGATGTATTCGTCGAGCGAGTTGGAAACGACGATCTTGCAGTCGGTGTAGCCGGCCGCGTCGAGCGCGGTACGGATGCTGCGCGAGAGGTAGGTGACGTCGCCGGAGTCGATGCGGACGCCTGCCGGGCGGATACCCTGCGGCTTCAGGATCTCATCGAACACGCGGATGGCGTTGGGCAGACCGCTGCCGAGCACGTCATAGGTGTCGAGCAGGAGCGTGCAGTTGGTGGGGTAGGCTTCGGCGTAGGCTTTGAAGGCCTCGTATTCGGTCTCGAACATCTGCACCCAAGAATGCGCCATCGTGCCGACGGCAGGAATGCCGAACATGCGGTCGGCGAGGGCGTTGGAGGTGACGGGGCAGCCGCCGATGTAGGCCGCGCGCGAGCCGTAGAGCGCACCGGCGTAGCTGTGGGCGCGGCGGGCGCCGAATTCCATGACGACGCGTCCTTTGGCGCTGCGGGCGATGCGGTTGGCCTTGGTGGCGATCAGCGACTGGTGGTTGATCGTCGCCAAAAGCATCGTTTCGATCAGCTGTGCCTGCGGAGCGGGACCGCGCACGACGACGAGCGGCTCGCCGGGGAAGACCGGCGTGCCTTCCGGGACGGCCCAAACGTCGCAGGTGAAGCGGAAATCGCGGAGATAGTCGATGAATTCGTCGGAGAACATCTTCTTCGAACGCATATATTCAATGTCTTCGGGGGCAAAGTGCAGATCCTGCAGATATTCGACCGCCTGTTCCAAGCCGGCTGCGATCGCGAATCCGCCGCCGTCGGGAACCTTGCGGTAAAAGAGGTCGAAGTAGGTGATCTTGTCCTTGAGGCCGTGGTGCAGAAAACCGTTGGCCATAGTGAGTTCGTAAAAATCGGTCAGCAGCGAAAGGTTGATGCCGTTGAGCATTCTGTCCATATCTGTTTCTCCTGTCTTCGCCAAGAAATTTCGTATATCACACCTATTATATTATAACACAATTCATTCCAAATGTCAGTTTTTTCTTCGCGAAAATTTCACCGATATCCAACGTGAATTTTTACTTCTTTTCTTGCAATTTGACACAGAATATGGTATCCTATGTTTACAGAATCTGATTGAATTCGGGAGGTTTTAACAATGTCCAAAAAAGCATGGATCATACAGGGTGGTTGGCATGGCCATGAACCGACGCTGACCTCGAAGCGTTTTGCCTCGCTGCTTGAAAAAAACGGTTATGAAACGGAAATTTTTGATACGCTGACGGTGTTGGAGGATCTCGACGCTCTGATGCAGATCGATCTGCTCGTTTCCTGCTGGACGATGGGTGAGATCTCTGACGAACAGGTGAAGAACGTTTCCAAGGCGGTTGGCGCAGGCGTTGGTTTGGCGGGCTGCCACGGCGGTATGTGCGACTCGTTCCGCGAAAGCACGGAATGGCAGTTCATCACCGGTGGCCAGTGGGTCAGCCATCCCGGTGGCGACGGAATCGACTACATGGTCAACATCTGCAAGGGTGCCAACCCGATCACCGAAGGCTTGGAAGATTTTCCTGTCTGCAGCGAACACTACTATCTGCACGTCGACCCGGCGATCGAAGTGCTGGCGACTACGCGCTTCCCGATCGTCAACTACTACCATATTTCCAACAAACCGGTCGATATGCCGGTGACGTGGACGAAGTTCTGGGGACTTGGCCGCGTGTTCTACACCTCGCTTGGCCACCACGACGACGTCTTCGACAAATCGCCGAACGCTGAGATCATGATGGAACGCGGTATGCTGTGGGCCGGCGAAGGCAAGCAGTATGCGGCTGATCACGGTCTGACGACCGAGCGCTTTGAAAATAGCGCTAAAATGTACTAATATCTGACGGACGGAGGAACGATTATGATTAACATTGGTATGGTCGGTGTCGGCGCTATCAGCGGCATCTACCTCAAAAATATCACCGAAACCTTCAAAGAGATCCGCCTGGTCGCCGTCTGCGACCTGATCCGTGAACGCGCCGAAAAGGCTGCGGCCAACTATAACGTGCCCAAGATCTACGACACGATGCACGAGCTATTCGCCGATCCGGAGATCGACCTCGTTCTGAATCTGACGCGCCCCTACGAGCATTTTGAGGTCTCGAAGGCTGCGCTCATGGCAGGCAAGCACGTTTACTCCGAAAAACCGCTGGGCGCTTCGCTGGAAGAAGGTCAGGCGCTCGTCGCGTTGGCCGAAGAAAAGGGCCTGATGCTGGGCGGTGCGCCCGATACCTTCATGGGTGCGGGCATCCAGACCTGCCGTGAACTGATCGACAAAGGCATGATCGGCGAAGTCATCGGCTGCAGAGCGGCGATGATCTGCCGCGGCCACGAATCGTGGCATCCCGACCCGGCATTCTACTATCAGTACGGCGGCGGCCCGATGATGGATATGGGTCCGTACTACCTGACGGCGATGGTCAACCTCTTGGGCGGTATCAAGAGCATTTCGGCCGTCTGCAAAAAGAGCTTTGCAACGCGTACGATCACCAGCCAGCCCTTCGCCGGCACGATCGTCGACGTTGAGGTGCCGACCTATACGACCGGTATCATCCAGTTCGACAGCGGCGCCGTCGGCACGCTGTTCACGACCTTCGACGTCTGCTACGATACGCAGGCGCACTTTGAGGTCTACGGCACGGAAGGCACGCTCTTTGTGCCCGATCCCAACGGCTTCGGCGGCCCGATCAAGCTTCTGCGCGCCGAAGACGGCGAGATCCGCGAGATGCCGCTGATGTTCGACTACGCCGAAAACAGCCGTGCATTGGGGCTGGCCGATATGGCCAAATCGCTGGAGACCGGCCGCGTCTGCCGCACCGACTATAAGCAGACCTTCCACGTGCTGGAAGCGCTGGAGGCCTTCCCGCGTTCGAGCGCTGCCGGCAAACCCTACCGCATGAAGAGCAAGTATAAGCGCAAGCCCGCCATGAAGAGAAATCCGGTTCACGGAATTCTGGACTAAAATACCGAAAAAATCGTCGAGAACACTTTGTTCTCGACGATTTTTTTGCTATCGCACGACTAAAACGCCTTCGTACGGCGGGATCTCAAGCTCGGCCGAGCCGGAGATGGAGACGATGTTTCCGTCCATGGGGATATAGACGTCGAAAGAGGCGTTATCCGGGAAGGAAACGGTGACGGCGGCGGCAGAGTCGGAAAGATTTGCGAGGTAGAAGATCTCTTTGCCGCAGTCCGGACGGGTGTAGTGCGAAATACAGATCGTGTTACCGCCGGCAACGTTGATCGCAGGGTGGGCAACCGAGCGGAGCAGCGCGAGGCATTCAACGTTCAGACCGGTGTATTTGACGCCGAGGTCGGCGACGATGGATGCCAACGCGTCGCTTTCGCCAAATCTCGCGGTGATCGTCGGTTTTGAGCCCGTCCAGACGATCAGGCCGCCCTGCGATTCAAAATCTGCGAGCTTTTGCGCGGCCGCAAGGCTCATCACCGTGGTCTCCGGCAGGACGATAACCGAATATCGGCCGAGACCGATCGTGAGGATACCGTCTTTCAGTTCCGCTTGCTCGAGACTACGTGAGTCGAGGAAGGTGAAGTCCAGACCGTTTTGCAGCAGCGTCATGGCGCAGTTCCGCAGGCTTTCGTCGATCTTTTCTTCGCGGTTCGCGTCGACGAGGTGGTCGGCGCGGGCAGAATCGGTGGGGACGAAGAGTCCGATGGGGGTGACCGTTGTGGCATTATCGAGTACGGCGTTGATGCGCCCGACGTATCGGTTGAAGGTACGCAGCGCAGGAACGGTGAAAGCGGAATCGGGGCAGATCACGCAGAAATTGTTGGCGCCGCAGAAGGTGGAGATGGTCGCGCCTTCCATGGCGTAGCGGGCGGGATCGCTGCGGAAGAGGGCATTCGGGTTGGCGAGCGGTGTGAATTCCAGCATAACGTCGGTTTTACCCGCGTTTTTTGCCGCCGAAGAAACGTATTTGAGGCCGATGACGCTGCCGACGTCGGTGTCCGGGTTCAGCAGATTTTCCGCCTCTACGTGGAGGATATCGACACCGGGAATATCCATTTCGCTGACGATGCGCATGAAATCGCCGCCGTAGGTCTCGATCTGGCGTTTCAGCAGCTCTTCAAAGAGCAGATGTCCGGAAGCGCTGACACCGTGCTCGGCGCACCACGCGCCGATCTGCCGGGTATAGGCGCGGGAGAAGAGCTCGGAGACGGTTTGGTAAAAGTTGACGCGCACGGTGCGGTCGCGCTCGGTCTGGCCGAAATAGAGCGAACACAGATGCTCGGTGAGGTCGTAGCCGTGCATTTCGTAAAAGGTCTCCGGCAAATCGTCGGTCCAGACGACGAAGTTGGTGTAGTCGCGGTTGCCGAGGTTCGGTTCATCGGTGAAGAAGGCGGTGACGTCGGCAAACGTTCCGTCGAGCTCCTGGGCGTATTTTTCGTAGGTGATCTCAATAAATTTGGCCACAGCGTCGGGGTTCAAGAGGTCGACGTCGCGCAGGGTGGAAAAATCGGAGCGATCCTCGGTACGGTCGGCGGCGTAGGTGTAGCGCCGTGCGAACAGGAAGATGGCGTAGGGGCCTTCGTTTTCGACCTGTATCGTGCGCTCGGTGAAGGGGAGCGGAACCAAACTGCCGGGGGTGCGGAGCGATGCACCGACGATGGAAAGATAATTCTCGGGCAGGGTGTAGTTGATGTCGCCCGAGCCGGAAAGCATCAGCATTTCTACGCCGGTGGCCTCGAACGTGGGATCGCTGTCGAGCACGTAGCCGAAGGCCTTGCCGCTCGGCCATTGGTATTCGTCGTAGAGCCAAAGCTCCATGCCGCTTTCGCCGGCGTAGGCGAAGGCACGGTCTAAAAGCTCGAAATCGGCGTCGTTTTTGAGATATTCCATGTTGAAGGGGACGTTAGTCACGACACCGCCGTAGCCCATGTATCGGAGCGAGTCGACCGTGAAGGCAAATCCGTTGTTGAATTCGTAGAGCAGCTTGCGCGCACGGTAGGTTGCCGGCGGATCGGCGAATTCTTCGGCCAGCCATTTGCCGGTGAGGTCGTAAGCGGGCGTATCTGGGGCGGCGTCGAGGGCGGTCGGCGCGGGCAGGGCGGTAAAGCGTTCGGCTTCTTCCTTTGTCCGGAAAAACGCGATCGTCTCGAGTGTGAATTCGTCGCTTGTGTTGGCTTCGTTTTCATAGGCATCGAGGCGGAAGTCGGTGCAAAGCCCCGTGAGCGGGAAATCCGTGGGTACGACGGCGGCGACTTGGCTGGGATCGGTCAGGTCAAGGATGGCTTTCTGCCGTCCGGTGCCGTCGAACGTGAAGTAGACGGAAGGGTAGGACTGAGGCGAGACCGTTTGGGTATGGTAGCGGAGGATGCAAGGCAGATCGGCGCGCGAGGTGTTCGCAATGACCACGGCATAGCGGTATTGATCGATGGCAAAGCGCTGACTACCGGTCGGAGAAGGCAGTGAAAAATACGGGTCGAAGCAGTAGTCGCTGCCGTTGTCGCCTTGGAAAATCAGACGCATCCCGCTCTCGGTCGATTCGGCCGAAACGTGGTAGAAATCGGTGCAGGCGTAGACCGTGGCTTCTGTGCGGAAATCGTAGTAATACTCCGGCCAGAAAACACCGGGGTCGGCGGGGACTTCGGTTGCTGTGGGGGTGGTGACGGTGGCAGGCGATGTGGTCAGTGTGGTCGTCGTTTCGGGCGCGGTATTGCCGCAGCCTGCGAGGATTCCCATCAGCATCAGCAAAACCACTCCTTTTATGGAACGTTTCATACGATCCCTCCGCTTATTTTCTGCCATAAATATACCATATATTTTCCGGCCTGTCAATTTGCTGTTTGGATCCCAAAGAAAACACCGGATACCCGCGAGGGTATCCGGTGCAGAATGGTTTGCGATTATTCGCCGAAGGCAAAACGGAGGTAGCGGACGGATTCGGCGGCGTCGGCGTCGAGGCGCTCGGCCGTCGGATTTTCCTTGAGTGTGCGCCAGACCTTGATGTCAGAGCCGACGGTGCCGCCGGGCATGACGAACGGTTCCATGACGACGGCCTTTTGGTAATTGACCGCGCGCAGCGCTTTGCCGATCTCGGCCCAAGGCATCGTCCCTTGGCCGGGCAGCTTGCGGTTGTTCTCGCCGACGTGGAAGTGTCCGAGCAGGTCGCCGGCTTGGTGGATCGCATCGATCATGCTGTCTTCTTCGATGTTCATATGGAAGGTGTCGAGCATGACCTTAACGGCACTTTCGTCGACCTCGCGCACGAATGCAACGGCTTCGGCGCAGGTGTTCAGGAGATAACCCTCGAAACGGTTCAAAACCTCAAGGCAATATTCCACACCGCATTCTTTGGCGATCTTGCCCACGGTGCGGACGTTTGCGATCGAGCGGGCGCGGTCACCGGCTTTGTTGATCGGCTTGGAGTAGTCGACGGGCCAGTAGGAGTAGATGCCGCCGCCGATCGTGTGGATGTCGAGTAATTCGAGCTTTTTGAGCGTATCGGTGTAGAATGCGATCGCGTTTTTGACCACGTCGGGATCGGCGCTGCCGAGGTTTTCGGTGGCGCTGGGGCCGTATCCGGCGGTCAGGGTCACGCCTTCGGCTTTGGCCGCATCGCGCAGGGCGATCAGCTCGGGCTTTTCCATCGTTTTGAGCGACGCGCACGAGAGCTCCAGGATATCGAAACCAAGGCGTTTGACGCGGGCGATATAAGGCATGAGCTCGGTGGCCCATTCGTTTTCCCAATAAGCGAAGTAAATACCGTATTTCATAAGGGGAAACCTCCTTGACGGTTAGAGTACGGAATTATGATAACATGTGGAACGCAGAATGTCAAGGGACGTGTTAAATGCGATCACGGTATTCTGTGCCGAACCAAATCGGAGCAGAAGCAGACAGGATTGTCTGCAGGCTTGATTGAATATAGCTTGGGTTAATTTCCGGGAGCTCGTGAACTTTTTCGAGAGGGATCCAAACGCTGGTGTCCATGCCAAGATCTTTTTCGGTGGGAATCTCTTTTTCGCTGCGTGAGAGTTCGGCGAGAAAAATATGCAGAATGCGGTGACAATATTCCGGATAAGTGGCACGCAGGGCGGGATCTGTGTTAATTTCCTCCGAAATCGCAACCATGCGCTGCACCGTGGCGAAGTATCCGGTCTCTTCGCGGATCTCACGCCGGAGCGCGTCTTCCAAACTTTCAAAGGGATGCTGCCCACCACCGGGCAGATCATAATAAATACGTCCGTCGGGATAGGAGCAGCGATTGAGCAAGAGTTGACCGTCGCGGACGATAAGAGCTTTGGCTGTACTGCGGATGGACATCATAATCTCTCCCTTTTGTCCGTTTTTTAGTATTATAGCATATGAAATGGTGCGTGACAAGCGACTGCTGTGTCGTCCGGGGTATAAATTTCGTGAAAGGGCAAAGAACTGTTTTACAACACCCGAAAATATGATATAATGAATAATCGAAGAGAGAAAACCTTTTCCGTGGGAGGCAAAATCTGATGGCTCGATTTGAAGATGTTTTACTGACGGTCGATTACGACCGCACGCTGACCGCGCCGGATGCAACGATCCCGACGTGCAATCTGGAAGCGATCCGGTATTTTATGGAAAACGGCGGCATCTTTACCGTCAACACCGGCAGAACGGTTGCATCGGCCGGGGGACTGATCGGCCGTGTTCCGATCAATGCGCCGCTTCTTTTGTATAACGGCTCGGCCGCCTACGACCCCGACGCGAAGGAGTTTCTCTTTGCGCACGAGATCGCGCTGGATTGGGCGGACGTCAAAAACAGGATCTTGGCGAAGTTTCCCGGTCTGTTTTTTGAATATCAAGGCGCAAAGGCGCATTATCTGTTCCGCGAGCACCCTGTCTGGCCGAAATTCTGCGAGGCAAACGGGATCCCGTGGGCGTATGCCGCCGAGGGCGACGACCTCGGCCCGTTCCTGAAGTTCTGCGTGTACGGCAGGCTTTCGGATACGACGGTCGACCATTTGTTCAACGGCACGGCCGAAGAGATTGCCTTCATGGAAGAGGTGGAGCGCTGGCTCGTGCAGGAATTCGGCGAGCAGTGTGTGGTCACGCGCGGCGCCGATCTGTACATCGATGTGCAGCCCAAAGGCGTCAGCAAGGGAAAAAGTGCGCGAGAGCTCAAGAAGATGCTGGGGCGCAAGATTTTGGTTTGCATCGGCGATGCCGAAAACGACGTGTCGATGCTGGATGACGCAGATTTTGCCTTTTGCCCGTGCGATGCGGACATCAAAGACCGTTACACAAACGTGTGCAGCTGTGCCGACGGCGCAGTGGCGGATCTGATTTACAACGTGATCCCGAAGCTGTGAAGAACAGAAAACGAGAGGGAACGGCAGATGCCGTTCCCTCTCTTGCTTTTATTTTCCGAAGTATCTCTTCAAAAATCCTTCAAACGCTTTGCCATGTCGGGCTTCATCTCTTGCCATTTCGTGGACGGTATCGTGGATGGCGTCGAGATTTTTTTCTTTGGCGAGCTTGGCGAGCTCGAACTTGCCCTGCGTGGCGCCGTTTTCGGCGGCGGCGCGGAGCTCGAGGTTTTTCAACGTCGAATCGGTGACGACTTCGCCGAGGAGCTCGGCGAACTTGGCGGCGTGTTCGGCTTCTTCCCAAGCGGCCTTTTCCCAGTAACGGCCGATCTCCGGGTAGCCTTCGCGGTGGGCAACGCGCGCCATCGCGAGATACATGCCGACTTCGGTGCATTCGCCGGTAAAGTTCTGGCGGAGGCCTTCCATCAGCGCTTCTTCCGCACCTTTAGCCGCGCCGACAACGTGCTCGGCCGCCCAAATCAGGCCTTCGGACGTGTTGCGCTCGGCGAACTGATCGGCCGTCGCGCCGCAGAGCGGGCAGACGAACCCATCGGGCAGCGCGTCGCCTTCGTGGACGTAGCCGCAGACCTCGCAGACAAACTGCTTGCCACTACCGGTAGGCGCGGTCGGTTCATCGTCGAGGAGGACAAATTCTTCTACGCCGTGCTTGCAGAGCGGGCAGAGGAAATCTTCGGGCAGCTCGCTGCCTTCGTAAACATAGCTGCAGACCTGGCATTCCCAGCGTCTCGACGGCTTGACCTCTTCAAACGCCTCGACACCGTGCTTGCAGAGCGGGCAGACGATATCTTCGGGCAACTCGTCGCCTTCGTGAATGTAACCGCAGAGCGTGCAGCGCCACTGCTTTTTGTCGCTCTTGGGCGCGTTGACCTGCGGTTTGATCTTCGTCTGGTAGTAGCCGTAGGTGCAGCAGGGGACGGAGGAGATGACGTCGCCGTCGGTCAGCTCGCCGATAAAGAGCGTGTGGCTGCCGAGGTCGAAGGTATCGGTGATGCGCAGCGAGAGGTAGGTGTTGGCCCACTTGGTCAGATAGAGGCAGCCGTTTTCCGCGCGCGCCGTTTCCGGGTACTGGGCGAACTTATCGAGATCGCGGCCGGATTGCATGCCAAACAGCGTGAAGAGCGAGAATTCGGCTTCGGTGGTGACCGCCGACAGCGTGCAGACGCCGGTGCGGGCGATCATATCGTGGGTGAGGCCGCCCTTGATGACGGCGACGGAGATTCTGGTCGGGTTGTTGGCGACCTGAACGGCGGTGTTGATCAAACAGGCGTTGTCGCGGCCGTCTTCGTGCGCGGAGAGCAGGTAGATACCGTAGGTGAGGTTAAAAAGCGCTTTCGGATTCACAAAGAACCCTCCTTATTCATGATCGTTCCAAAATAGCATGTGCAGAACCGCGGGAGCCCATTCGGGCCCCGCGGTTCTTATTGTCAGCTTGTTAGGATCGGGTTTGGGGATTAGCCGAAGTAGCGGTTGAGCAGGCCTTCGAAGGCTTTGCCGTGACGGGCTTCGTCGCGGGCCATTTCGTGGACGGTGTCGTGGATGGCGTCGAGGTTCAGCTCTTTGGCGCGTTTGGCAAGTTCGAACTTACCGGCGGTCGCACCGTTTTCGGCGGCAACGCGCAGTTCGAGGTTCTTCTTGGTCGAATCGGTGACGACTTCGCCGAGGAGTTCCGCAAACTTGGCGGCGTGTTCGGCTTCTTCGTAGGCGGCCTTTTCCCAGTAGAGGCCAATTTCCGGATAGCCTTCGCGGTGGGCAACGCGAGCCATCGCGAGGTACATACCGACTTCCGTGCATTCACCGGTGAAGTTCTGACGGAGACCTTCGATGATCTCGGCGTCTACGCCCTGCGCCACGCCAACGACGTGTTCAGCGGCCCAAGTGCGATTTTCGACCTGTTCGGCGAATTTCGAAGCGGGAGCTTTGCACTGCGGGCAAGCTTCGGGAGCGGTTTCACCTTCATGAACGTAACCACAGATAGCACAGACAAACTTTTTCATTTTCATAATCTCCTTTTTCCTCTTATGATGTTTTTTTCGTTTTTTATGTTGTTCCGACCTGGCGATTCGGTCGGCGCGGGGTTACTCGGTTTGTGCGGGGGCACAGGCGGGGCAGAGGCCGTAGTAGACGCATTTTTCGTTTTCGATGCGGAACCCGAGCTCTTGCATCGCCGGCGGCGGATCGATCTCGAAAAAGAGATCCAAGATGCGGTGGCAGTTGCGGCAGACAAAGTGCCGGTGGATGGCGGTGTTGCCGTCGTAGTGGAGGCTTTTGTCTTCCGTTTCGATCGTGATCAGTTCGCCGACATCGGCGAGCTGTTTGATGTTGCGGTAGACCGTGCCAAGGCTGACATTCGGCAAAACCTTGCGGACTTCGGAGTAGATCTGATCGGCTGTGGGGTGAGCGGTTGTTGCCCGCAGCACCTGCAGGATCACGTCTCGCTGTTGTGAGTGTCTCATTGGGCACCTCGCAATCAGTAATAGGAATCGTTACTGATAATATTATACCACAGCTTTTCACTTTGTCAATAGGGTGGAGCAAAAAATCGAAAAAATTTTTTCGGAAGAGGGGACCGGGACTTTCCTACATTATATATAAGGAAAAGTGCCTCAGATTCCGAGCAGGCCGCGCAGACTTTCGGCGACGGGGATCGCCATCCGGTAGAAACCGAGGTCGTTGGGGTGGACGGAATCGACGGTACAGTCGTAGCGGAGCGGGCCGGCGAAGAAAGTCTCGCCGTCGATAAAGCCGACATGTTTATCGCCGGCGGCGAGTGCGGCCTCGTAGTTTGCACGGATCAGATCGCGGCGGCGAATATTCGCTTCCTGCCACGGGCGGATATCCGGTTTTGTTAAAAACAAAATCGGCGTATCGGGGTTGGCGGCGCGGAATCGTTCGTAAAGCGGCCGGTGCGTTGCTTGCAGGTGCTCGTAGCTGGGCGCGTTGTGGTCGTAGTCGCAGACGAAAGCGCTCACGTCGAGCGAAGCGAGGTAGTCGATCATCGTGTCTTCCGCTTTGGCGTTGCCGGAAAAGCCGAGGTTGATGTGGTCGATATCGAGGAGGCGCGAGACCATGTTGGAGTAACCGTTGCCGGGACGCGAGGCGCACCCGCCCTGCGTGATCGACGAACCGTAGAAGAGGATCGGCTTATGATCGGCGTATTTCTTGCCCTCGACGAGCGTGGCATCGGCGGCAAGGCCAATGTACAGCTCGGACACGCCGTTGTAGAGCGGCATGTGGATCAGAAAATCGCGCTCCTTGCGCGAGGGGAGGTGGAGCACACTTTCGTAACCGCCGACGGCGTCGGTCGGCGGCACGAACGAGGCGCAGTATTCGTCGGTGCCGTTTTCGACGGTATAGAGGTCAAACCCGGACGACCCGGTCAGCGGCATATGCGGCATGGGGTACAGCCTGCCGGGCATACAGGCCTTGATCGCTACGTAGGGCGAATCGGTGCGGAAACGGATCCGGCCGCCGGCGGTGTGCTTGTGCAGTTCCAAAACCCCTTCGCTGACCTTCTCGGCAACCTCGGTGGGCATGCGGCGGAAGAATCCGGGATCGTGCGGGCGGTAGAGCCCATAGATGGCAAACGGTGCCGAACGGACATCACGCCAGCAAACGTTCGGCAGATCCAGATTTGTTTCTACTTTCAGGTTTTTGTCGAGTTCTCCGATGGACTGCGTCATTCTAAACGACCTCCCACTCCTGTGTTTATGAATTCATATATTATATAAGGAAGAAAAGTTTGCGCACCTTTATTGTAGCACACTTCAAGGGGGAAGTAAAGGGCATAATTCTCCGGCGGAAAACATATCTATCAGTGCGAATATAACCGGGAAAAGGAGCGGACGGATATGATGGAACGATGGATCAGACGCTGGAAAGATGCCCTGCACGGTAACGGCAAATACCGGGCTGCCGTGATGGGTGCGGTGGCGGTTTTGTGCATCTGTGCGGTGGCGCTGGGGATGCGCGCCGGTAGCGTGGCGACGGCGGGGGAATTGCGCGACCTGCCGATCTACAGTGTCAAACGCGACGATAAGGTGATCTCGATCAGCTTTGATGCGGCATGGGGCGACGAACAGACGCAGCCGCTGATCGATATTTTGGCAAAATACGGCGTAAAGACGACGTTTTTCGTCGTCGGCGACTGGGTGACGAAGTATCCGCACCAAATCAAAGCACTTGCCGAAGCCGGCCACGAGGTGATGAACCATTCCGACACGCACCCCTACATGACAAAGCTCGCCCCGGCCAAACAGGCGGCGGAACTGAATACTTGCAGCGACCGCATCGAAGCGATCACCGGCGTGCGGCCCACGCTGTTCCGCGCACCCTACGGCGACTACGACAACACGGTTGTCGACACGGCGCGCAAAAACGGGATGTTCACGATCCAGTGGGATATCGACAGCCTCGACTGGAAGGATCTGACGCCGCAGCAGATGTACGATCGCATTGTACCGAAGGTGCAGCCGGGGTCGATCATCCTCTTCCATAACGGCGGCAAGCACACGCCCGAAGCGCTGCCGATGATTCTGGAGGCGCTGCTTGCGGATGGGTATCGGATTGTGCCGATCTCGGAACTGATCTACACGGAGAATTACACGATCGATCATACCGGGCGGCAGATCCCGCGTGTGACGCTGTCGTAGTGCGTTGGTTTTGGCTCAAACCGCTATTCTGACCGAGTGATGCCGGATGCTGTGCAATGTTAGTGAAAATGACAACGGCACACGGGAAACACCGCATTTTGGTGCGGATTTGCGCAAGTCACGGTTGAATTGTATAACTGTCGGGGAAGTGGCGGAATTGATACGAAATAAAACCGTTTAGACAGAATATAGGCGGAATCGGCGGACAATATGTTGTTGTTTTAAAACATAGTGCGGGAGTTTTGGAAAAATGTATGGCCGGACGGTAATCGGGAAGAAGTAGGATTTGTTATGAAAGCAAAGGGTTTTTGAGTGAATGTGAAGAAACTGTTTTTGCCATATTTGGCCAAAATGCCGAAAAGACCCGGCGGGTAAAGCGGACTTACTTGTGAAAAGGACGAGAAATTGATCGAATCCTGCCCGAAAACTGCGATTGGTGGAGAAACTCGGAACTTGAATTATGAACGCTTTGTGCGAATTCAACAAAAAAGATGGTGCAAAATTGTGTGCGTTGCGAACTTGTCAAAGGCGGTGTTCTATGGTAAAATAGTGGAACAGTGGGTTGCTTTTACGCTTCACTCGGCCTGCTGACACAAGAGCGGAGAATATCACTCCACCGTTCTGTGATTTTCTAAAAGGAGGAAAAACAAATGAAAAAGCGTGCAAGACTCTTGGCGCTCCTCATGGCGCTCGTGATGGTCGTTGCGATGTTCGCGGCCTGCGGCGGCGAAGAAGATCCGGCCACCACTACCACCGCTGCCACCACCGATGCCACTACCACCGCTGCCACCACCCCCGCCGGCCCGAATCTTCAGGGTTACAACTTTGAAATCGTGAACGGCAACCGCATTCTCCCGCAGACCAACGAAGATGGCTCCTACACCAACGCTGATCAGGAAGAATTCGCTGAAAAGCTCGAAGAACTCCAGACCAGACTTGGCATCACCATCACAAACGTTCCGATGCCCGAAGGCGATCAGATCGAAGTTATGATCTCGGCCGCTATGGGTCAGGTCAAGCTCGGCGACATCATCTACAGCGACTCCGACTACTTCTTCTCCGTCGCCAACGCCGGCGGTCTCCGTCCGATGGACGATCAGGCTATGATCGACGCCGGTCTGAACCTCGCCGACGCTACCCGTTGGTATCAGCCGGTCACCAAGCTGACCAAGCTCCTCGGCAAAACCTGGGGCCTTGGCGTTGCCTCTAAGTACATCACCGTCCAGACCGGTTACTTCGTGGCCTTCAACAAGGACCTCTGCGCTGCTGCCGGTTATCCGGATATGTATCAGCTCGTTCGCGATGGCGAATGGACTTGGGAAGTTTACCGCGACGTCGCCCGTCAGGCCACTAAGGACACCGACGGTGACGGCACTCCGGATATCTGGGGTACCGGTGCTACCGCGTGGGGCGAAGAAGCTCTGACCAACGGCGCCCAGTACGTTGACGAAGTCGACGGCAAGTGGGTTGTTACCATCGACTCCGAAGCCGGTGTCGAAGCTCTCCAGTTCCTGTATGACATGAACTACGGCGATCAGACCCGTTGGGACGTCAGCTCCGGCGAATGCCGCACCGCGTTTGCGAACGGCACCATCGCTTTCAACTGGTGCTCCATGGGCCACATCGACGGTCCGAACAGCGCCATCTACCCGGCAATCCATGACTACGGTATCCTCCCGATGCCGAAGGGCCCGCGCGCTACCGAATACATCAGCGCCCAGGACTATGTCCGCGCTATCATTATGCAGGCTGCGAACCAGAACGTCGCTGAAACCGTTGCGATCCTCAACGAGTACGCTCTGATTGCCAACCACACCTCCAACTTTGTTGATATGCTCAACGACGGCCGTTGCCGCACCGAAGAAGACTACGAAATGATGGTTACCTACATCATTCCGAACCTCTATCGTAACAACATGGCCATCAGCGAAGGCATCGACCTCTGGGTCGACGACAACGACATGGGCGGCGGTCTGATCAATGACGTTTCCTACAACGGCATGACTCCGCAGCAGGCCATCGAAACCAACAAAGACATGATCCAGGCTGCTCTGGACGAATTCTTCCGTCAGTAAGATCTGTCCGACTGTTGATTTTTCGATTCACTGAATGAAAAGGCGGCTTCCGCAAGGAAGCCGCCTTTTTTGTATAGAACGGCTCGGATTTTGGTAAATAGGATTGCTGCTTTTTCTGACTAAAGTGCGGGAAAAACACAAAATTGACGGAAACAGACTGCTATATGATGTGGGACGGACAAAAATACGTATAGTCAAAATGAAGAACGGGATTGTATAAAGCTGAGTTTAAATGGTAAATTACAATTGATTTTGAGTTATAAATTTTAAAAAAACGGAATTTAAGGAAGATTTTCGTAAAAACAAAGAAAAAAGATAACCCAACTTGCTTTGACAAACGATTTTTTGGATGATATAATTACCAACAAGATGTTGAAAAAACATCAAATTTTATTTTGGAGGTTTCCATGAAACGCTACACCAGACTTCTGGCAATGCTGATGGCGGTTCTGATGGTTGCTTCGATGTTTGCTGCTTGCGGCGGCTCCGAAGATCCGGCCACCACGACCACTGCGGCCACCACCACGGCTGCGACCACCACCGAAGCCACAACTACCGCCGGTACGACTACGGCCGCCACGACGACCGAAGCTACCACCACTGAAGCTACCACCACCGAAGCCACCACGACGCCGGAACCGGCCGTTGATCTCGACGGCTACGTTCTCTCCATCGTCAACGGTGCTTCGCTTCTTCCGGCGATGAACGCTGACGGTTCCTACACCAACTCGCTGCAGGAAGAATACGCCGATAAGCTCCTCGACCTCGAAGCCGAATACGGCTTTACCGTCGAGGCGATGGACAAGCCCGAAGGCGACTTTATCGAAACGATGACCGCTGCCGCTCTGGCCGGCATCAGCTACGGCGATGTTGCTTACGAACAGCAGTATCGCGTTTGGCCGCTCGCCAAGAATAACGCTGTTATCCCGCTGGACGGCGACGTCGCTGTCGCTGCCGGTTTTGATTGGTCCAACGAAGAATGCTGGTTCCAGCCGGTCACCGTTTGGTCCGAAATGTGGGATCACGTTTGGGGCGTTTCGGTCGGCGGTCAGTACGTTGCTCCGGCGACCGGTTACTTCGTGACCTTCAATAAGGAAATCTGCGCTGCTGCCGGTTACTCGGATCTCTATCAGCTCGTCCGTGATCACGAATGGACTTGGGACGTTTACCTCGAAATCGCCGAACATGCCACCCAGGATACCGACGGTGACGGCGTCACCGACCAGTGGGGCACCGGCGCTACCGCTTGGGGTTCTGAAGTCGTTTCGAACGGCGTTCAGTTCTGTGGCGAACGCGATGGCAAATGGCAGCTTACGATCGATTCCGACGCCGGTATCGAAGCCCTCCAGTTCCTGTATGACATGAACTACGGCACCGGCACCTGCGATCTGGTTGCTTCCAACAATGAAAAGCGCCAGATGTTCTCCGACGGTAAGGTCGCGTTCAACTGGGCCGACATGGGCCGCCTGATGGGTGAGTTCTACACCGCCTCCACGCACGAATACGGTATCATTCCGATGCCGATGGGTCCGCGCGCTGAGGAATACGTTTCCGTCGTTTCCGGTGTTGCGTTTATCCATATCCCGAGCACCAACAAGAACCTTGAGAAGACTGTCGCCGCTCTGAACGCCTGGGCACCGATCGTCAACGACATCGACGCCTACGCCGAAACCATGACGGACGGCCGTTGCCCGACCGACGAAGACATGGAAATGATGGTCGAATACATCATTCCGAACTTCGCCCTCAACATGGGCCGCATCACTCCGGACATCTGGAGCGTTGTTGACGACAACGACGAAGGTGGCGGTATGATCAACGACATTTCCTACAACGGCATGACGCCGGCGCAGGCGATCGAGCACAACCGCTCTGTTATCAACGCGGCGCTCGATATGTTCTTCGGTCAGTAAGATGATTATAAACCCGGACAGCTTTTAAACGCTGTCCGGGTTTATATGTATTTGTGACGGTTTATAAAAAACCGTCACAATGTGGGCTGAAAAGCCGCCTGACGGTGTGGATGGAACGGAAATTGATAAAGCATATTGGATAATGGTAAAAACGAATTTTGTGAGAACCAAAAAAGAATAAAAACGGCAATACAGGAAAAAACACAACAAAAATTACGCGGCAAAGTAAAATTGACATTTATTTTTGCAAAAAGTATAATAAATGCAAAGATACTTTCCGGTATCAAAAATAATTTGGAGGTAAAACATGAACAGCAAAAGAATCCTTGCTATTGTGATGGCTCTTGTTATGGTTGTTTCGATGTTCGCCGCCTGCGGTGGTTCCGAAGATCCGGCTACCACGACGACTGCGGCTACCACGACCGCTGCCACCACGACGGCCGCCACCACGACCGAAGCTACCACCACTGAAGCTACCACCACTGAAGCTACCACCACCGAAGCTACCACCACCGAAGCCACCACGACTCCGGAACCGGCTCTCGACCTGACCGGCTACGAATTTGTCGTCGTCAACTTCAGCGATGCGTTCCCGGCCCAGGTTGAAGGCGGCGTCTACGCCAGCCAGATCGAAGAACAGCTCGCCGACGAACTGTACGAACTCGAAGAACGCCTTGGCATCACCATCGTCAACGTTGCTTTCAACGGTGACCACCTTGAACAGCTGACCACCTCGATGCTCTCCGGCGACAAGATCGGTGACGTCTTCAAGACCAACGTCAAGAACATCTTCCCGATCGCCAAGCAGGGTGGCCTTGTTGCCATGAACAGCGAAGAAATGATCGCTCTTGGCATGGATTGGCAGGATGAAACCCGTTGGTTCCAGCCGACCATCGGTTGGACCGAAATGTACGACCAGATCTGGGGCGTTGACGTTGCTTCCGAATACGTCGCTTGCCGCACCGGTTACTTCGTGCAGACCAACAAGGAAATCTGCGCCGCTGCCGGTTACCCGGATCTCTATCAGCTCGTTCGTGACTACGAATGGACTTGGGATGTCTTCCGCGACATCGCGAAGAAATCGACCTACGACAACAACGGCGACGGCCAGAACGATATCTGGGGTCTTGCCGCTACCGCGTGGGGCAACGAAGTTCTGTCGAACAACGTTCAGTTCGTCGATGAAATCGACGGCGTCTGGTCCTTCGCTATTGACAACCCGCAGGGCATCACCGCTCTCCAGTTCCTGTATGACATCAACATGGGCGACGACATCCTGAAGCTCGACGCCTCCAACGGCGACCGCCGTCAGCTCTTCTGCGACGGTTATGTTGCGTTCAACATGTCCGACATGGGCCGTATCAACGGACCGACCCAGCAGTGCTTCAACACCAACCACCCGTACGGCATCGTTCCGATCCCGCTGGGCCCGGATGCCACTGGATACGTCGCCGGCCACAACGACCTCGACGCTCTGTCTGTCCAGTCCTGCAACAAGGACCTCGAAAAGACCGTCGCTATCATGAACGAATGGGCTCTCATCGTCAATGATACCGAAGCTTACCTCGACGTCCTCGATGATGGCCGCTGCCACACCGAAGAAGACAAAGAAATGATGATCGAATACATCATTCCGAACTTTGCCCACAACCGTGGTTCGTCCACTCCGGATCTCTGGAGCGTTGTTGACGACGACGACAACGGCCGTGGCATGATCAACGACGTTTCCTACAATGGCTACACCCCGCAGCAGGCTATCGAAGCCAACAAGGCCAGAATCCAGGGCGTCCTTGATGCTTTCTTCAATAACTAAGATTATCCACCACAAGTTGGAATTCTTCCTCCACTTTTACGCATTCAAGTGGGCGAAAGGCGCGGCAAAACCGCGCCTTTCGTTTTGCCCAAAAACAACCGCCTTCTGTCTTTGAAGGCGGTTGTTTTTTGCGCAGAGATATGGTAAAATGGAGAAAACGGATGTGGAGGGACGAAAATGCAGCGCTTTTTTGGAGAATACGGATGGGAAAAGCAATCGCTCGACGGGAGCGATTGGAAGCTCGCTTATGCGCCGCACAGCCGCGTTTGCGTCGATGGGGCGGAGGATGCGGGAACGATCGCGGCGGTCAAAGCGCTTGGGTATCCGACGGTCGACGCGGTTGTGCCCGGCAATTTTGAACTCGATCTTCTCCGCGCCGGAGAAATCGAAGATCCGTTTTTCGGCACGAATCCGATCAAGCTGCAGCGGCTGGAATGTCTGCATCTGTTCTACTACCGCCGCTTCGATACCGACTTCTGTTCTGCGGCGGACGTTACGCTCGAACTGGAGGGTGTGGATACGTTTGCCGATGTTTGGCTCAACGGCGAGAAGATCGCCGCGCTTGATAATATGTTGATCGCCCACAGCCTTTCCGTTGGCGGAAAACTGCGGAACGGTGGCAACGAGCTTCTTGTGCATATTTCCCCGGCGACGATCGCTGCGCGCCGATACGAGGCGGAACCCGGTGCGGCTGCGTTTTCTTATAACCACGCATCGTTATACGTGCGCAAAGCGCCGGCGTCGTACGGTTGGGATATTGCGCCGCGATTCGTTTCCGGCGGGCTTTGGCGCAGCGTTTCGCTGGTAGCACGGCCGAAAGAGCGGATCAAGGACGTGTTTTGCTATACGAAGTGGGCCGATGCACAGACGGCACGCGCCGGGGTTGCCGTTTGGTATGCGGTCGAGACGGACGCCGACCTGCTCGACGACCTGACGGTTGAGGTGGAAGGCATTTGCGGCGAGAACCGTTTCGGTGGTCAAAGTCGCCTGTGGCACACCTCCGGCGAGCTGCAATTCGGCGTTTCCGATTGCCGACTTTGGTGGCCGCGGAATTACGGCGCGGCCGATCTCTACGACGTGACGGTCACGCTGCGGCGCGGCGAGACCGTGCTCGACCGCACTCTGGTGCGCATGGGGATCCGTACGGTTGCGCTCGACCGCACCGGTACGACCGATACGGCCGGAAATGGCGAATTTTGCTTCCGCGTCAACGGCCGGCGCATCTTCGCACTGGGCACAAACTGGGTGCCGGTCGATGCGTTCCACTCGCGAGACCGCGAGCGTCTGCCGCAGATTTTGCCGATGCTCTCCGACTTGGGGTGCAATATGGTGCGCTGTTGGGGCGGCAACGTCTACGAAGACGATCTGTTTTTTGAATACTGCGACGAAAACGGCATTATGGTCTGGCAGGATTTTGCCATGGGTTGCGCGGTCTACCCGCAGGATGAGGCGTTTTTGGCGCGGTTTGCGGCCGAGGCCGAGGCGGTCGTGCGTCGGTTGCGAAACCATGCGTCGCTATCCTTGTGGGCGGGCGACAACGAGTGCGATATGGCGTATGCGTGGAATGGGCGCGGCGATCCGAACAACAACCGCATCACGCGGGAAGTGATCCCGCGCGTGCTCGATCGGCTTGATTTCACGCGACCGTACCTGCCGAGTTCGCCGTACGTCGATGCCGAGGCCTACGCGAGCGGTGCGCCGACCTCTGAGGATCATCTTTGGGGCCCGCGTGACTACTTCAAGGGGCCGTACTACACGTCAAGCGTTTGCCATTTCGCCAGCGAAACGGGGTACCACGGCTGCCCGTCCGTGGCGTCGCTGGAAAAGTTTATCTCTGCCGATCAGCTTTGGCCGTGGTCGACCGATGACCGCGAGGTCGACGCCAAGCCCGACTGGTTGGCGCACGCGGCTTCGCCGGAACTGAACCATAACGGGAACTATGCCTACCGCATTCGTCTGATGGCCGATCAGGTCAAAACGCTCTTTGGCTCTACCCCGGCAACGCTGGCAGATTTTTCGGCGGCCAGCCAGATCTCGCAGGCAGAGGCGAAAAAGTTCTTCATCGAGCGCTTCCGCATCGGAAAATGGCGGCGGACGGGGATCTTGTGGTGGAATCTGATCGACGGTTGGCCGCAGATCTCGGATGCGGTCGTCGACTACTACTATGATAAGAAGCTGGCGTACGACTATATCAAACGGTCGCAGCAGCCGCTTTGCCTGATGTTTGACGAACCCGACGCGGCCGGCGAGATCACGCTGGTGGCGGTCAACGATCTGCAGAAGGACTGTGCTATTTCCTATCGGGTCAGCGATGCGCTCAGCGGCGAGACAATTGCGGCAGGGGAAACCGTTGCGGCGGCCAATACGAGTGCGGCGGTCTGCAAAGTGCCGACGGAAGCCGGCGAGCAGCGGTTTTATCGGATCGAATGGACGTCCGATGGCACACGTGGCGATAACCATTTTATGACTGGGCTCAAGGGGATCGATCTCGCGTCCTACCGGCAAGCGCTCCAAAACTGCGGATTTCGCAGTGTATAACAAAAAACGCATCCGATTACAATCAAATCGGATGCGTTTTTTTGTTGTTACAGTTTGATACGGATCACGTTCCACGAGTACGGTGCGAGCTCGGCTGTGAGGGTCGCACCGTCGATGGCGGCGTTGCCGGATGCATCGGGGCAGACGTTTTGCGGATCGTCGGCGGTATTGACGGCGCGCTTGTCCGCGTGCGTCATCGTCAGATGTTCGATCACGGCCGGCGCTTTCGCACATGCGGTAAGGTCGACGGTAAAATCGATGACCTCGTCGGCAGAGCGGTTGACGGCGAAAACGGTCATTTCGCTGCCGTCGTCGCTGACGACTGCGACGGTCTCGACGTAGGGGACTTCGGGATAACGGCGGACGGAATAGGTCGGGCAGGAGACAATGGGCGTGAGCACGGTGCCGCGGCCGTAGAGCGAGGCGTGGAGGAAGGGGTAGAAAATCGTCTGCGCCCATGCGCGCCCGCCTTCGTCGACGTTTTCGGTCAAAATCGGGGCGATCACGTTGACGAGCTGGGCGAGACACGCGATCTTTACACGGTCGCAGTGGCGAAGGAGCGTGATCAGCATGCAGCCGACCAGCAACGCATCTTCCAGGGTGTAGACGTCTTCGAGGCGGTGCGGCGCGACCGTCCATTTCGGGAGCTTGGCACCGTTGGAGTGGAACCAAACGTTCCATTCATCGAAGGAGAGGTACATCGTTTTGTTCGAATTTTTGATTTTCTTGACGTAATCGGCGATCGCACAGACGGTGCGGATGTACTCATCCATCAAAAGCGAACAGGAGAGAAATTCGGGCGTGTCGTCGTTGGGGTTTCCGTAGTAGCTGTGGAGCGAGATGTAGTCGACGTGTTCGTAAACGTGGCGCAGAACGGTTTCTTCCCAATTACCGCACATGCCGTAGTGCGACGAACCGCAGGCGACCAGCTCGATGGTCGGGTCGGTCCATTTCATCAATTTTGCGGCCTCACAGGCGATTCTGCCGTATTCCTCGGCGGTCTTTGCGCCCATCTGCCATTCGCCGTCCATTTCATTGCCGAGGCACCAAAGGCGGATGCCGAACGGATCTTCCAGTCCGTTGGCGCGGCGGCGGTCACTCAGTTCGGTGCCGCCGGGGAAGTTGCAGTATTCCACAAGCTGGCGCGCTTCTTCCGGACCGCGCGTACCGAGGTTGACGGCCATCATCAGCTCCGCACCCGCTCGCTTGCACCACTCCTGGAATTCGTCGATACCGATCTCGTTGGTCTCGATGTCGCCCCACGCGAGATCGGCTCTGCGCGGGCGCTTGGCACGGTCACCTGTGCCGTCCTCCCAACGGTAGCCGGAGACGAAGTTGCCGCCGGGGTAGCGGACGACGGTTACGCCGAGTTTGCGGACGAGCTCCAAAACGTCGCGGCGGAAACCTTGATCGTCGGCGGTGGGGTGATCGGGCTCATAAATGCCGTGGTAGACCGCACGGCCAAGGTGCTCAATAAACGAACCGAACAAACGCGGATCGACTTTGCCGACCTGAAAGGCGGGATGGAGGGTGAGTTTTGCCTGCATAAACGTGCCCCCTGAACATTTTTTTCTATCATAACACAGAAAAAGGTGCTTGTCAACCGAAAAAACGCTCCCCGGGAAGTTCCCGGGGAGCGCCGGCTATTTGCGGTTTTCGGGCAGGTCGATGCGCGAAAAGAGGATCGGGCAGTCCGGCAGCGGTGCCCCTTGGGCGATTGTCTGCGGCGTCCACTGCGGACGGAGATTCAGGCGGTCGAGGATCTCTTGCGAACTGGTCGGCAGGAAGGGGTGGAGCAGAGTGGCGAGGTTTGCGATCAACCACGTGCAGGAAAAGATCGCATCATCGCAGGCCTGCGGATCGGCGGTGCGCGTTTTCCACGGCTCGTGTGCGTCGTAGAATTTGTTGCCTGCGCGCACAAGCTCGAAAGCCTCCGCGAGTGCATCGCGCAGGGAGGCGCGTTCGATCAGCGTGCCGATCTCGTCAAACGCCGTCTCCACCGTTTGCCGGAGAGCGGGATCGAGCTTCCCGGAAGGGATCGTGCGGCCGAGGTATTTCGTGATGAATGCCAGCGTGCGGTTGACGAGGTTGCCCCATGCGCCGACGAGTTCGCTGTTGTTGCGTTCCTGAAATTCGCGCCAACTGAAATCGCCGTCGCGCTTTTCCGGCCCGTTGGCGAAGAAAAAATAGCGGATCGAATCGGGGTGGAATCGCTCAACGAGCTCGCGCGCCCAAATCGCCCAGTTGCCGCTGGTCGAGATCTTTTTGCCCTCCAGGGTAAGGTGTTCGCTGGAAACGATGTCGTCGGGGAGGCGCCACGGATGCCCCTCGGCGAGGAGAAGCGCGGGCAGAATGATCGTATGGAAGGGGATATTATCCTTGCCGTGGACGTAGTAGTGGCGGGCGTTGTCGCCGAAGACCTCGGCCAAATCGATCCCGCGCTCGGCACAGACACGCGCTGCGGCAGAGAGGTAACCGAGGACGTTTTCGGCCCAAATATAGATCTTTTTATCTTCGAAGCCTTCTTTGGGTACGGGGATTCCCCAATCGAGGTCGCGTGTGATCGCCCGGTCGCGTAAGCCCTCATCGAGATAGCGCTTTGTGAAGGCTGCGGCGTTTTTGCGCCAATGTGGACATGTGGCCCAAAATGCGCGCAGCTGCGGTTCGAGCTTGGTCACGAGCAGGTATAGTTCGCTTGCCTCGCGGAATTCGAGCGGGGTATTGCAGGTGGCGCAGTGCGGCGAGAAGAGTGCGTTGGGTTCTAAAATCTCGCCGCAGGCGTCGCATTGATCGCCGCGTGTCGGGGCTTGGCAGACCGGGCAGAGCCCCGTGACCAAACGGTCGGTCAGGAGCTTTTGGCAGCGCGGGCAGTAGGCGGTTTTGACGGTTTTGGGTGCAACGTAAGCGCTTTCATAGAGATTTCGGTGGAAATCCTGCACGAAACTCGTGTGGTGCGGGTCGGTCGTACAGGTGTAGCAGTCGTAGGAAAAGCCGAGCTTTTGGAAGACCTCGCAGAATTCCCGGTGGTAGTGCGCGGCGATCTCGGCCGGCGATTTTTGTTCGCGGGCAGCGCGGACGGTGATCGGTGTGCCGTAGCAATCGCTGCCGGAAACGTAGATGACGTTGTCGCCTTTGGCGCGGTAGTACCGCGCGAGTGCATCGCCGGGCAGCAACGCGGCGATGTGTCCGATGTGCAGCGAGCCGTTGGCGTACGGCCATGCGCCGCCGATCAGAATGTGTTTCATAAGGTTGCCTCATTTCTTGTTGGTTTGGTTACGCGGGGAAAAGAATAAAAAAAGAACGCCCACCTCCCTTGTCAATGCAAGGGACGAGAGCGTTTCCCGTGTTACCACCCTAATTCACCTGCCTCTCACGACGGCAGGCCTTATCAAGTTCGGGCAGGAAATGATCTGCCGAAACTCTATCGCTGTGACGGGCGAACCCGGTACAGCCTAACGGCAGGCCGCTCGGTGTACAGCTCGGAGACCATGTTCGGCAAAATTTGCTTTTCCCGCTCGCAGCGCATCCGAGGATGGCGGGATTCTCTGTAAAAGCAGCAAGTGCGTACTCTTTCTCGTCAATGCTTTCGGTTATGATACCATAGATGCGGCAATTTGTCAAGAAAAACCGCCGGATTCCTCGGTTTACGGAATGCGTTGGTTTTGGATCTTGAGCTCCGACGAACTGCCGAAAACGATCGTAGGAAAGGCGCCGCGGGATTTTTGGAATCCCGTGGCGCCTTTTTTTGTTCAAATAGTTTGATAAGTAGGAATTTATCGAATGAATCCTCTAAAGACACCTGATAACGTGGCAATAAACAATTTTATTTACCATTACCTTTCTTTGCTATTACGCAATACCAATCACATGTTTCGGTATATTCACCTGCTTGGATGGGAAAACTGCGAATCTCAATGTCACTATACCCCATTGAAGAAAGCTTATCCAACAGCAACTTTTGAGAAATTGGATAATAATGCTCCTGGAATATCTCCTTTTGAAAAATACGGTTATCCTTTTCAAAAGTATACAAAAGATTAAAATCAATCGTTCCGTCAGTGTTATGATCCCAACACTGAACCAAATTAACGCGAGTATCACCGACAAATATTGGGTTGTATGTATAGAACCTTTGCTTTGTCTTTACAACATAGTCCCAATTTCGGATATCAAAGTAAAGATACCCACCAGGCACAATCAGTTCATTCATCTGCTCCAGTACGCACAAGAGTTCTTCGTTTGTGACATAAGCAAGGCTGTTTCCAGTACTTGCAACACAGTCGAAACGCATGGAGAACTTATCGCAAAGATTCCGAAAATCACAGACCTGTAATTGGGCCTCATATCCTTTGGCTTTGATTTTTTGGTCACAGCGTTCAAGCATGGATTCACTCAAGTCAGAGCCAAACAGCCTTATGCCTAAATCCAGCAATGGAATGGTGACCCCGCCGCTGCCAATACTGACATCCAGCAAAGTGTTGACATTCTTTCCTTTCAACACTTCAGCCCAGTGTCCCATAAAAGCCTTGTAACGATGTTCGCTTTCCATCAAATCATAAATATCTGCCCTCTCATATAGTTTAGCCATATATATCCTTCCTTTTGCGTTGTCTCGTCAAATTCTAATTTGTCATTTAGTTTATTATATCATATTTTGCGATTTTTTTCAAGGATGGTAAAATGGCGCAGTTTCCGACCATATTTCAAACAAACTAAAACCGCCGGATTCCTAAATGCGGAATCCGGCGGTGGTGGATCAAAATTCTAAGGTTTGTCCGTCGTGGGCGGCGATCATCCCCAGCTTGGCAAAAATCGCTTCGGTTTCGGCCTGGCCGGGGTGCAGTGTGCGGGCGAGATGGTCGGCGATCATTTTGGTTTCGGGGGTGATCACGTTGTTTTCGCGGAAGGCTTCCATCAAGAGCGAGAGCATCGGGATCGTGTTATGCGTGCCGATACGGTAGTTGCCGGGCAGGTCGCCGACGGTGGCGTCGAGGATCATCGCGTCGAAGGTGAAGTGGCGCATCGTTCCCCACGCTTCGGCCATCAGCCAGCCACCGTCACAACCGTAAAAGAGGCGGGAATCGGCGGATTCGATGATATACTGTAGGGCAGTCTCGCCGGTCTCGCCGATGACGTGGTTGGCAGGCAGACCGGTGATACGGATGCCGCCGCCGATGTCGGTCGGTTCAAGGGTGGTGAGCGGGTGGATCGCGATGCGGTGGGCGAGAAGCTCCTCGGAGTTCAAGCAGAAGGCCTTCGTTGCTTTTTCGTTGCACCAAACGTGCAGTCCGGTGGTGGAGTGGTCGGCGAAGGCGAGCAAGTCGGCGCGGGAAAAGTGATCGCTGTGGGTGTGCGAGAGGATCAGATCGGTGATCGCGGTGGGATCTGCGCCGAAGCGAAGCGCCTGCTCAAACGATTTGGGCGCGACGTCGAGCAAAATATGGCCGTCGAGGATCGCGGCACAGGTGCGGCGTCCTTCGTGGGCGTATTCCTCGTCGGAAATTTTCAGCCAGTCGGCAGCACCCGTGCCGAGAAAGAGAAGCTTCATATGTAACGCTCCTTTTTGGGAAGTTTCGGCTTTATTATAGCATGAAACCGGCGATGGCGCAATTCGTTTACGGGCATATTATTTGATTTCTACCGTTTCAACCTGTACTCTGAACAGTAGGAAATGCTCGTCGGTGACAGAATCAAAGCGCTTGGCTAAAATCGGGCATTCGGCAAGCATTCTCTGTTTCAGTTCCAAATCGCCGCATTCGGCGGCGATACCGGAAATGCGGATCCAATCTCTGGTGTCCGGCTTTTTGGCGACGATCTGGATATGTTCGTTTGCGCGCATTTGCCGGTGGGCTTGGTTACGATCGTTGGTGGCGAGATACAGGTATTCGTCCACTTCCATAATCGCGCCGAACGGTCTGCCTGCGGGGCAGTCGCCGTTGACAGTGAGGACGAAGAAAGAACCGCATTCTTTCAGAAAATCGTACGCTTTACTCATGTTAAAACCTCCGTTTTCGTTTCGTTCAAGGGCGTGCTTTACTTCTCATTCCGACGAAGTCGGATTTCATCGTAAAGCGATTTCATCTGCCGTAGATGGATTTCTTCCACTTGCGGCGGATTTAGCCGAAAAAAGCCTAACGCAATTGCGTTAGGCTTTTTTCTGGTACGCCCGAAGGGATTCGAACCCCCGACCTACTGGTTCGTAGCCAGTCACTCTATCCAGCTGAGCTACGGGCGCGTGTCTTTCGACGACTTGATTATTATACCATATCTTTCAAAAAAAAGCAAGGGGTAAATGAAAAAAACACCTACTTTTTTCGCTGAAAAAACGGTGTCCGCAGATTTCTGCGGACACCGAAGGAATTATTCGTGGCGGAAAAGCTGGGTGCTCAGGTATTTTTCACCGCGGTCGGCGAAGATGACGACAATCTTACCCTTTTCGATCTGCTTGGCGACCTCGACGGCGGCGAGCATTGCCGCACCGCTGCTCATGCCGACGAAGATCCCTTCTTCCTTGACGATGCGCCGCGACATGGCAAACGCCGCTTCGCTTTCGATCTTGACGCAGACGTCGACGGCGGTGGGATCGTAGATCTCCGGCACGATCGCTTCCTGCATATTTTTCAGACCCTGTATGTAGTGGCCGCGTTCGGGATGCGCTTCGACGATCTGGATCTCCGGGTTCTTCTCCTTGAGCCCCATACCGACGCCCATCAGCGTGCCGGAGGTGCCGAGCGCGCAGACGATGTGGGTGATCTCGCCGCTGGTCTGCTGCCAAATCTCTTCGGCCGTCGTTTTGTAGTGGGCCAGCTTGTTGTATTCGTTGGTGAACTGGTTGGGGTTGAAGTATTTGCCCGGGTTTTCGGCGAGCAGGGAAGCGACTTTGCGGATCGCGCCGTCGGTACCTTCGGAGGCCGGCGTGAGAATGATCTTGCCGCCGAACGCTTCGATCATGCTGCGGCGTTCGATCGAAACAGCCTCGCTCATGACGATGACGACCTCGTAGCCCTTGACTGTGCCGATCATTGCAAGTCCGATACCGGTATTGCCGCTGGTCGCTTCGATGATCGTTTTGCCCTTGACGAGGCTGCCGTCGGCTTCGGCCTGTTCGATCATGCGCAGGGCGATGCGGTCTTTGATGCTGCCGGTGGGGTTGAAGCCCTCGAGCTTAGCCCAGATCTCGACGTTGGGGTTCGGGCACATATGGTTGATGGGGACAAGCGGCGTGTTGCCGATGGTATCTAAGATATTGTGGTACATAAGCGCACTCTTTTCCTTGTGGTTTTGGCGAAAAAACAAAGGGACGGAGAGCCTGCCTGGCGGCAGGCCATCCGTCCCTGTATGGTTTTGGGAACTTAGGCGTTTTCGGGCGGGACGGCGTCCTTGTGCGAGAGGTTCAGACGGCCCTTTTCGTCGATCTCGGTGACGACGACCCACAGCATATCGCCGACGTTGCAGATGTCTTCAACTTTGGCGACGCGGTAGTTGGCGAGTTTGGAGATGTGGACAAGGCCTTCTTTGCCCGGGGCGATCTCGACGAACGCACCGAACTGCATCAGGCGGGTGACCTTGCCGTAGAACTGCTGACCCGGCTGCGGATCGAGCACGATGGCGCTGATGGTGTTGTAGGCGGCGCGGCAGGCTTCGATGTCGTTGCTGGCGATGAAGACACGGCCGTCGTCTTCGATGTCGATCTTGGCACCGGTGTCGGCGACGATCTTCTGGATCACGCTGCCGCCCTTGCCGATGACTTCGCGGATCTTGTCGACTTCGATCTGCATCTGCAGCATCTTCGGCGCGTACTTCGAAAGCTCGGTGCGCGGTTCGGCGATACAGGGGAGCATGACCTGTTCGAGGATCTCGAGGCGGGCGACGCGCGTCTGGCGCAGCGCTTCTTTGATGATCTCCGGCGTAAGGCCGTCGATCTTGAGGTCCATCTGGATGGCGGTGATACCCGTGTGGGTACCGGCAACTTTGAAGTCCATATCGCCGAAGAAGTCTTCAACGCCCTGGATGTCGGTGAAGACCATCCAGCCGTCGCCTTCGGTGATGAGGCCGCAGGAGATACCCGCAACAGGCGCCTTGATCGGAACACCGGCGTCCATCAGCGCGAGGGTCGAGCCGCAGATGGAACCCTGCGAGGTCGAGCCGTTGGAGGAGAGGACTTCGGAGACAAGGCGGATGCAGTACGGGAATTCTTCTTCGGTCGGGATGACAGGTTCAAGCGCACGTTCGGCGAGAGCGCCGTGGCCGATTTCGCGGCGGCCGGGGCTGCGCGAGGGCTTGGCTTCACCGACGCTGTAGCCCGGGAAGTTGTAGTGGTGCATGTAGCGCTTGGAGGTTTCGTTGGAGATGCCGTCGAGGATCTGGTAATCGGCGACGGTGCCGAGCGTACAGGCCGTCAGAACCTGCGTCTGGCCGCGGGTGAACATACCCGAACCGTGGACGCGCGGCAGCAGACCGACTTCGGCGGCGAGCGGACGGACCTGATCCATGCGGCGGCCGTCGACGC
Source organism: Oscillospiraceae bacterium (assembly GCA_015067825.1). Lineage (GTDB taxonomy): Bacteria > Bacillota > Clostridia > Oscillospirales > QAMX01 > QAMX01. The sequence continues at coordinate 124,759 of SVLQ01000005.1, forward strand.
GCTTTTTGTCGTCGAGCAGCCAGCGGCGGACGACGTATTTCTGCAGCTTGTAGAGGCATTCGCCAAAGACAGCGCCGTTTTCGGCGTATTCGTCGCCGTATTCTTCGGCGATGCGGTCTTTCAGTTCGGCAAGGCGGGCATCACGCACGGTCTTGTCGTCGGTGTCCATGCAGTAACGGACGTCTTCGATATATTTATCCTTGAGCGCGTCGTAGAGTTCTTCCGGAACGTTGACGGCCGGGTAGGCAAACTTCGGCTTGCCGATTTCGGCGGCGATGCCGGCGATGAAGGCGCAGATCGGCTTGATCTCCTGATGGGCAAGCATGATCGCGTTGTACATGATTTCTTCGGGGATCTGGTCGGCGCCGGCTTCGATCATGACGACCTTATCCTTCGAGGCGGCGACGGTGAGCGCGAGGGTGGAGGCGGCGCGTTCTTTTTCGTTGGGGTTGATGACGAAGTGACCGTCGACGTAGCCGATGTTCAGGCCGCCGATGGGGCCGTTCCACGGAATGTCGGAGATCGACAGCGCGATCGAGGTACCGATCATGGCGCAGATTTCCGGCGAGTTGTCCTGGTCAACGGACATAACGGTGCAGGAAATGCAGACGTCGTTGCGCATATCTTTGGGGAAGAGCGGACGGATCGGACGGTCGATGACGCGCGAAGTGAGGATCGCGTGTTCGCCCGGACGGCCTTCGCGGCGCTGCCACGAGCCCGGGATGTGGCCGACGGCGTAGAGCTTTTCTTCGTAGTCGACGCTGAGGGGGAAGAAGTCGATGCCGTCGCGCGGCTTTTCGGAAGCGGTCGCGGTGACGAGAACGACGGTTTCGCCGTAACGGATCAGGCAGCTGCCGTTGGCAAGACCGGCCATTTTGCCGGTTTCAACGATCATTTTGCGGCCGCCGATTTCGGTTTCGAACGTACGGTGGTTAAATTGCATATGGGTGATCATAGTTCTACCTTCCTTTATCGTATGATTGGACCGGCAGCTTGCCCTTTTGAGCCCGCCCATTAGCATTTGAAGCTGCGGCCGAAAAAAAGGGGTTCGGCGGTACCTTCAATTGCTAACAGGGCTGCCCGCCGCCGTTTTGCCGGTCAGAAGTGAGGAAACGGCGGGGAGGGAGATAGTGTTTTGCCGACGCGAGGCAAGAGTTTGCCCCGCGTCGGCGGCGTGTGCTTACTTGCGGATTTCGAGCTTGGCGATGAGGGCGCGGTAACGGTTGATGTCTTTCTTCTGGAGATAATCCAGCATGGAACGACGGTTACCGACCATCTGCAGCAGACCGCGGCGGGAGTGGTTGTCCTTCGGGTGGGTCTTCAGGTGCGCGGTGAGCTCGTTGATGCGAGCGGTCAGAATCGCGATCTGGACTTCCGGAGAACCGGTATCGGTGGGATGGGTGCGGTTGGCCTCGATGACGGCCTGCTTGACTTCCTGTTTGATCATTGCTATCACCTTTCGTGTCTGTATTTGTTGCGCCTTGGCCGCAAAACCGAGGGAGGAGCGGGTGACAAACCGCATGGCGGCGTTACCTCTTCTCTCAGTAAAGGGCATAATGCACACTGTAATATGATACCACACTTTACGTCTATTGTAAATAGGAAATTGATGATTTATACGAAAAAATTGTGCGGCAAATTTTTCGGAAAGTTGGGTGCTTTGCCAAATCCGGCAGGAAAACCAATGTGCAGATCAACCGACGCTGCGGCTTGCTATTTTGGGCAAAATATGGTATCATATCCACAAACGAACCGCCTTTGCGGCGGTGAAAAGGAGAAGAGAACTATGGTCAAAAAGGGACACGAGCTTCCGGTGCAGGAAAACGAAAATATGCGCGGCGGCGACGGCACGATCGTTTTGCGCCATTTCTTGAACAAGGATGAATTTTACGGCAAAGGCAGACTGTTCTCGCAGATCACGGTCAAGCCCGGCTGCTCGATCGGTTACCATGAGCACCACGGCGAAAGCGAGATCTTCGCCGTCATCAGCGGCAACGGCCTGTTTAACGACAACGGCGAGGAAATGCCGGTGGCGGCGGGCGACGTTCTGGTGACTTCGAGCGGCAAGGGCCACGCGATCGCGTGCGTCGGCAGTTGCCCGCTGGAACTGGTCGCGCTGATCATTTACGAATAAGTCCAAACGATAGAACGGTACAGGAGGCGGTTTCGTGGCAGCGGTCGTGCGGAACGACTTTTCCAAGGGCAGTATTACCGGGACGATTTTTCGGTTAGCGCTGCCCATGATCGGCGCACAGCTGATCAACGTGCTCTACAATATCGTCGACCGCATTTTTATCGGCCGCATGGAAGATGTCGGCCGCGACGCGCTGACGGGCGTAGGCGTGACCTTTCCGATCTTAATGATCGTCTCTGCCTTTACCGCGCTCTGCGGTCAGGGCGGTGCGCCGCTCTGTTCGATCGCGCGCGGTGAGGGTGATACCGACCGCGCCGAGCGCATCATGGGCAATTCGTTTTCGATGCTTCTCGTCGCCGGCGTTTTGGTGACGGTTTTGGGTCTGATCTTCAAAAAGCCGATCCTCTACGCCTTTGGCGCGAGCGATGCGACGTACGGCTATGCCAATTCGTACATCACGATCTATCTCCTCGGCAGCCTGTTCGTGATGATCGGGCTGGGGATGAACGCCTATATCAACTCGCAGGGCTTTACCACGGTGGGGATGTGCAGCGTTCTGATCGGTGCGGTTTTAAACATCGCGCTCGATCCGCTGTTTATCTTCGTTTTCGACTGGGGCGTTGCCGGTGCCGCGTGGGCAACCGTGTTGGCGCAGGCGGTTTCGGCGGTCTGGGTGCTCCTGTTTCTGACGGGTAAGCGGACGATTTTAAAGCTGCGCGTGCGGTCGATGGTGCTCCGGTGGCAGATCGTGCGGCGGATTCTGGCGTTGGGGCTGACCGGGTTTGTGATGAAGCTGACGAATTCGGCCGTGCAGATCAGCTGCAACGCGATGCTGCAGACCCACGGCGGCGACCTCTACGTCGGCGTGATGACCGTGATCAACTCGATCCGCGATATGCTGATGATGCCGGTGAGCGGGTTGTCGAGCGGGTCGGAGCCGTTTATCAGCTATAACTACGGCGCAAAGCACTACGACCGTGTGAAGAAGGGTCTGCTCGTGATGATGGTCAGCTGCATGATCTATTCGACGCTGGCGTGGATCTTCGTGGAATCGCTGCCGGCGATGCTGATCCGCATCTTTAACGACGAAGCGGCGCTGGTTGAGGTCGGCGTGCCGTCGATGCGCATCTATTTTGCCGCGTACCTGCTGATGAGCCTGCAGATGGCGGGGCAGTCGGGATTTGTGGCGCTGAACAAAGCCAAACAGGCGGTATTTTTCTCGCTGCTCAGAAAGGCGATCATCGTGGTACCGCTGGTGCTCGTGCTGCCGCAGATCGGCGGATTGGGGACGGACGGCGTGTTTCTCGCCGAGCCGATCTCGGACGTTCTGGGGGCGACGACCTGCTTTGTCACGTTTATGCTGACGGTGTGGCGTAAGTTGGGGAAAGAAGAAAAAACGGTATAAACTACGCGAAAGAATCATAAAAAGGCTGTTTTGCAGAAATGCAGAACAGCCTTTTTTGTGTGCAAATGCCGAATGAGACGCGATAAATCCGTGAGAAAACGATGCGGATCATCGGAGAAAAATGCGGTAAGACTTTTCGGTGCGGTGTGTGCTACAATATCGGTGCGTTCGGGGAACATCCCTAAAACTTACGTTTACGCAAATTGGAGCGGTGGGTTTCCGGGAAACCGGAGCTGGTCAGAGCCGCACCGCGCAGAAAGGAGAGGACAAAATGAAACTATCATACCCGAGCGGGTCAAGCGCCGCGCGGCACAAAACCGTCTACCACACGTTTCGCGGCGTCGATCTTTCGACCGATCCGGCACTTGTGGACACCACGCGCAGCCCCGATGCCCCGAATCTGATCTCGGATACGGGCGGTTATCCCGAAAAGAGGCTTGGTTGGAAAACCTTGGTGCAGCAGGTTGGTCGGCAAAGCGTGAATGGGCTGTACCGGCTGGTTTCGGCAAGTGGAGAGGCCCGCGTGGCGCACATCGGGACGACTCTTTATCGGTGGGGCGATACGGAGCTTTCGGTTTTGAGAGAGGGCGTTGCGGATCAGAGGAGTTCGGCGTTTGAGTGCGCCGGGAAGCTGTGGATTTTGACTGGTGGCGAATACCTCGTTTACGACGGTGAGACGATCAAAGCGGCGGCAGAAGATGCCTATGCGCCGATCACATCGATCTCGAATCCTCCGGCAGGCGGCGGTGTCGCATTCGAGGCGGCAAACCTCCTGACGAACAAACGGAGGAATTTGTTTACCGCAGACGGCACGGCAAAGACCTATCAGCTCGACTTTGCGCCAATCACGGCGGTGCTGGCGGTCACGCAAGACGGTACGGCGGTGACGAGCGGGTACAGCGTCGATTTGACCAAAGGCACGGTGACGTTTTCGACCGCGCCGAGTAAACCCGCGATCACAGGCGAGGACAACATCGAGATTTTGTTTTCGGTCGGCACGGAAGGATACAGCGAGGCGATCAACGGCTGCCGTTTTGCCGGGATGTTTGGCTTTGGCGGCGATACCGGCGAGCGCGTTTTCTTCTCCGGCAACCCGAAATATCCCAACGTCGACTGGCGTTGCGAGGTGCATTCCCCGGATTATCAGGTCGACCCGTCGTATATCCCCGACACGAGCTTTGCTTATATCGGCAGCGACGCGAACGCGATCATGGGATATCGGAGAGTGGGCGACAAACAGGCGATCATCAAGGCGGCCAACGACGCCGACGCGACAATTTTCTTCCGCTCGGCGGGGTTGGATGCTGAAGGCGAGGCGATTTTCAGCTTGGCGCAGGGTGTTGCCGGTGCAGGGGCGGTTTCGCCATGGAGCATTGCAAATTTGGGCGACGAGAGCTTATTTTTGAGCGCAAACGGCATTTTCGGCATCGCGTCGCAGACCTATACCTCGCAGTATTGCCTGCAAAACAGGAGCTATTTTGTCGATGCAAAGCTCACGAAAGAGGGAAATCTCGCAGAGGCCGTTGCGGTCGAATGGGACGGGCGGTATTTGCTGGCGGTCAATGGCCGCTGCTATGTGCTCGACGGCAAGCAGAACAAAAGCTACAAGCCGCAGAGCTTGGGCGACTACATTTACGAGTGCGGCTACTGGACGAATATTCCGGCACGGTGCTGGCTGGAGGTCGACGGTGCGCTGTATTTCGGCACGGCTGACGGCAGAATCTGCAAATTCCGCACGGACGAGGACGGCATGAGCCGATTCGCCGACGACGATATGCCGATTGCCGCAAGCTGGGCCACAAAGGCCGACGATGACGGCGATTTCGCGCTTTTAAAGTCGATTCCCATGCGCGGTTCGGCGGTGATGGTCAAGCCATACACACAGAGCTCGGCAAAAATCACGATCCGCACGGAGCGCGACTTTGGCAAGGAGATCCGCACGACGGAGACCGGGCGATTTGACTTTTCGGAGATCAATTTCGATAACTTCACGTTTTCTACGAGCGATTCGCCCGAGGTCGTGATGATAAACCGGAAGATCAAGCGGTACAAAACGTGTCAGATCATCGTGGCAAACGATGCAATTCATGAGGGGTTCGGCGTTTACGGCATCATCAAGCGGTTTACGACCGGGCACTACGCGAGATAAAGGAGATGGTACACATGGCTTTGGATACACATAAAATCAAATCTTCGGACTATGAGGGCAAAGACATTGCCGCGCTGCCAACTAGACCGACCATTTCCGCAGCAGAACTGCAGGCAGCGTTTGACAGGCTCGTCAAAGAGGTTGTTGTGCCGAAATTCAACGCGCTGATTGAAGAATTGGCCGGAAGCCTCGGCGCGGATGCGGTTGGCAAGACGATTTCGGGCATGAGCGGACAGAGCGCGGGTGCGCTGTTGGAAGAACTGGCGGCAAAAAAAGCGCCACTGGAAAGCCCGGGTCTGACCGGCACACCGACGGCACCAACGCCGGATACGAACGCAAACACCGCACAGCTTGCGACCACGGCCTTTGTTCAGGCGGTTGCAAGGGAGCTTGTTTTGAACACCGGCGCGGCAGATATGACCAAGGCGGTTTACGACCCGCAGGGAAAAAACACGGATGTTTTCGCGTTTGCCGAAGAAGCGGCGCGGCACTCGGTGCTGGTAGTGAACTTGTCGACGGGAGATTGGGTTGAGCTTGCCGACGGGAACTACATGCAGACCGTGACAGCGGCAGATGCTGAACCGACCGATTATTCGTACATTGTCGCACCGGCGCCGGAAAGCCATGCGGCTTACGGTTTGGCGGGGATTTACATGGGTAATGTGGAAAGCGGGAAATTCACATTCTACGCAACTACAAAGCCGGAGACGGCAGTTTTGGTAAACATGATGAAGATCCACACAACCGGAGAGGAGGCATAGCCGATGGCAGTCTTTAATTTATCCGGCGGCGGTGTTGCAAGCAAAGAACTGGTGCCGGAGAACATTCGCGACGGCGTGACGATCGGCAATGTGACAGGTACACTTCCCCCGACCGTGGTGCTGACAAAAGCGGAGTATAACGCACTCGCAGAAAAGGACGGCAACACGCTGTATTTGGTGGTTGCATGACGAAACTGGATTTTTCGGGCGTGAAAGATGCGCGCGTGGGCGAACGCGAGGTACAACGCATTTATCGCGGCGATACAAAGGTTTGGAACAAGTATTGTTGGGAAAAGTGGGGTTGTACTCGTGTGACCATATATTCGTTAAGCGGTGAGTTCACCGGAGAGACGGTTGAGTGGATCAATCCGGACAGAATCGTATATGGCAGAACTTTGTATTCAAAACGAACAACGTATGCGGCGGCCGGCTATTACCGGTTTTCTAACAACATGCCAAACAGTAACTTCACTATGACCGAATTGTACGATCTGGGATACAGATATCTTACAGAAAACGAACAAGTCAATGTCGGCGAAACGTATCTGCGGTTGAGCGGGATTTCATACCGGGAAGACGGAACGAAAATCATGAATATTAAACAGTACGAAGTCAAACAGGAAAAAACGGTCGGCGACTATACCAAGGGCTCAAAATCATACGGCGTCGTAGAAGGATACTCGGGCGATTACCCCGACAACGGGCGGCACTCTGACGGATACTGGTATGTGCGCGTTGATCCTGTTGGGGTGAAGGAGGGATAAGATGACTGGCAAAGAAGCATTGACGATGGCGGCGAATATCGTGCACGAAACTGATCTTTCGCCCTATCTTGAAACGGCGAAAACGTGGATCAACGTGATTTTGGGCGAGCTTTACGATATCGCCAACCGCCGCAGAGAGTGGCGCGGAGAAATGGCGTTTTACAGTTTGCCGCAGATTGAGGATCTGGAAGACGATCTCCCGTACGATGAAGAGATGAACGTGCGGGTGCTCGTCAAGGGATTGGTTGCGCGGCTCTTCTCGGAGGACTGCGACAACGCACAGCTGACGATGTACCGCCAAGAATACGAACTGGCTGCGCGTGAACTCGACCGCGCAGTGGTAAGGATCATCACGGAAGGAGGCAAGGCGCATGAATCGTTTGCGGCTTTTGGTATCTGATACACAGATGCGCATGGAAAAGAGTGCGCTTTCGGTCGAAAAATGCGTGAACTTTGACGAAGCGGAGTTTGTGTTTGATGCCACATGGGACGGCATGGATAAGCTCGCGGTTTTTTGGCGCGGGGATGAGGTGTATCAGATTCCGCTGATGGAACCGAATGTGTGCTTGATTCCGTGGGAGCTGATGAGGACGAAAGGGACAATTCAGATCGGCTGCATCGGCACAAAGCCGGACGGCACGGTGGTTGCCACCAAAACGCCAGTCACGCAGTCGGTCGCTGCTGGGGCATGGCGCGAAGGAACTGCGCCGAAAGAGCCGACACCGAGCCTATATGCCCAACTGTCCGGCATTGTTTCGGAGTATATCGCGCAAGTCGACGAGGTTTACACGGCGTATCAAAGTGGTGCGCTCAAGGGTGCGGACGGTGCGCCCGGTGAAAAGGGCGAGAAAGGCGACAAAGGCGACCGAGGAGAGCGCGGCGAACAGGGGTTGCAAGGCGAACGCGGTGCAACGGGGCCGCAGGGCGAGAAGGGGGCAGATGGCGCACCCGGTGCGAAAGGCGATCCCGGTGAACGTGGTGCAGATGGTGCACCGGGCAAAGATGGCGCACCCGGTGCGAAGGGCGATAAAGGTGATAAGGGAGACAAGGGCGAGACCGGTGCACCGGGGCCGCAGGGCCCAGCATACACACTGACAGAAACGGACAAATCTGCAATTACCACAGCGGTTTTGGCTGCACAGACTAAAGAAACGTGGACGTTTGAGCTGGAGGACGGTTCTGTCGTGACGAAAACGGTGGTGGTTGGATGAATTTCGCGGCGGTAAAATCTGTGGAAATTCCGGATGGCTGTGTGGCGAAGATTTGCTCCGGCGATACCGTTTTGTGGAGTGCGGGGATTCTGCCGAGCGCTTATCAAGCTGTAGAATGGATCGGCACCGACGGCAACGCATATTTTGTATCGAATTTTTCGATCAATCATCTGTCGAAATTTACACTCTATTATACCTACAGCAGCCCGAGCAACGGCGTGCATATGTTTGGTGCGAACGGGCCTGACGGATATGGTGTCAATGCTCCGAGATTTTTGCACAGACATGGGGCGTTGGTTTTTAACAAGAATACGACTGGCGGCAATGTTTTTCTGTTCAGCTTTGCACACGATAACACTTGGCATACCTATGAAATACGGTGTGAACATCAGGGGAACATCAATGCCCACAAGGACGGCAGTTTTTTGGCGGAAAGCACCTTTGTCAACGCCAATGTGTTTTACCCGTTTGGCGTGTTCTGTAACAATTATAACCGTGCGCCGGCGAGTTACAAGGCAGTCAGCGGAAGCAAAATCAAAGAACTGCGGTTTGTGGATGAAACAACGGGGAAAGATGTATTTAACCCGGTGCCGTGTTATCGGAAGCGTGACGGTGTGATTGGTATGTTCGACGTGGTTTCAAAAGCATTCTTTACCAATGCCGGTACCGGCAGTTTTACGAAAGGAGCGGACGTATGATTTCTGTTTGGCATTTGCTTTGGATTGTGCCAGCTGCGGCGAGTTTCGGCTTTTTGGTCGCGGCGCTTTTGGCAGTCGGAAAGGATCGTGAGAGACTGTGACGGATTGGATCACGCCGCTGTTGTCGGCGATGATACCGAGTCTGGTCTGTGGGATTTTGCTCGCGCTGTTTGGCCGCCGTCAATCTCGCAAGGATGCGGCGGTCGAGCAGAGAGCGGCGGCGCGAAAAAAAGAGAGCTTACTTTCGCTGGAAATGAACATGGCGAGCGCAAAGCTCTCTTATGCGATTGCGATGGCGATCAAGCGCGGCACGCCCAACGGCGAGGTGGAGGAAGGTGTGGAGGCTTACGAGGCCGCCAAACACAAATATCTTGCCTTCCTGAACGAACAGGCGACGGCGCATCTGGCAGACATTTGAAACGAGACACGAAAGGAGGTGGAAGGGGATGGCAGAAAACCGAAAGCCTGCCGGCCTGACGCGCAAACGGAAGCTGGCGGAGGCGTATTTTGCGCAGTGCGACACGGAAGAAAGGACTGTGAGCATCGGTGGATTCTGCAGAGCGCTGGAGATCACGCTGGAAACGCTGCGGGAGTGGTCGGACGCGCGGTGGAAAGATGGAAAAACAGCCAAACAGCTGGTATTTCTGGATCGCTTCTGGACGCGCTATTTCGCGGCAGCAGAGACTGACCTGGATGGGAAAGACACACAGACTGCGGCGAAAATCAAACTGGAACGGCTGATGCCGTTGTTTGTCGGCAGTGCGCCGGACACAGGAGAAAATGCGATTTCTGTGCGGTTTGATGAGCGGATCGAACCCTACAGCCGATGACGGAATTTGTGATGGAAGCGCCGAACAAGCGGCAGCAGCGATTTTTTGCGGCTGATGCGCGTTACGTTGCCTACGGCGGTGCGAGGGGCGGCGGAAAATCGTGGGCAGTGCGTCGCAAAGCGGCCTTGCTCGCGCTGCGCTATCCCGGTGCGCGGATTTTGCTGGTTCGGCGGACGCTGCCGGAGCTGAAGGAAAACCACGTGCGCCCGCTGATGGCGGAGCTGGGCGGGATCGCGCAGTACCGGGAAAACGACCACAGCTTTTCGTTTCCCAACGGTAGCCTGATCAAATTGGGCTTCTGCGCGAGCGAAAGCGACGTTTTGCAATATCAGGGGCAGGAATACGATTTTCTCTTCATCGATGAGGCGACGCAGCTGACGGAATACCAGTTTATGTGGATTGCATCCTGCTGCCGTGGGGTCAATGAAATCCCCAAACGCATCTACCTCACCTGCAATCCCGGCGGTGTGGGACACGCCTGGGTCAAGCGGCTGTTCATCGACTGCGACTACCGCCCGGGAGAGCGGGCAGAGGACTACGTATTCATTCCGGCCAAAGCCGGGGACAACGCTGCCCTGCGCGAGAAAGACCCCGGTTACCTCGCCTGGCTCGACAGTCTCCCTGACGGCCAGCGCGAAGCGTGGCGCGACGGCGACTGGGATGCGTTTTTGGGACAGTATTTTTCGGAATTTCGCCACGATATCCATGTGGTTGAGCCGTTTGTCATTCCCAAGGGATGGCGGCGGTATGTCAGTATGGACTACGGACTGGATATGTGCGCCGTGTTGTGGATCGCGGTGGCGCCGAACGGCCGAAATTACGTCTACAAGGAGATCCACCGGAAGGATCTGACGATCTCGGATGCGGCTGCGGAAATTCTGCGCGTCAACAACGGCGAGGAGATCTACGAGTTTTTAGCGCCGCCGGATCTCTGGAGCCGCCAACGCGAAACCGGCCGCACCACCGCTGAAATCTTTTCGGAAGCCGGACTGTTTCTGACCAAAACGAGCAACAACCGCACGGCCGGGTGGCTGGCGGTCAAGGAGGAATTGAAGCTCAGAACGTGGGAGGACAGCCGCAAGGCACCGCGCCTGCAAATTTTTGCCAATTGCCGGCATCTGATCAAAAATCTGCCGCTTTTGCGGCACGATGAGCGCGACCCGACCGACTGCGCGACCGAACCGCACGAGATCACGCATGCGCCGGATGCACTGCGCGGCTTCTGCATCTACCGTACCTCTGCCGCCGTCGGAGAAAAAACGCACAGCTACGTTTTTTCGGCGGAGAGGTCGCGGACGACGGCCGCGGCGCAGATCGGATACGGCCAGAAACAACATACAATTTGAGAGAAAGGAGAACGATATGGAACTGACAGATTATATTCGCCCCGAGCTTTTGAGTCTGGTTCCCATGCTGATGGTGGTCGGCCGATTGCTGAAGGCTGCGGCATTTTTCAGCAACCGTCTGATCCCGCTTGTGCTGGGGGTGGCCGGTGTGCTGATGGCGATTTGTTACCTCGCCGGTGAAGACGCTCTGGATGGCATCGGCGGGATCGCAGCAGCAACGGGACAGGGCATTTTGTGCGCCGGGGCCGCGGTCTATGGCCATCAACTGGTCAAACAGCTGCGGGAACAAGCTGCAGAAACGGAGGGATCGGATGAGTGAGGTCAAGCGATACGGCATCGACGTTTCCGAGTGGCAGGGGAACATCTGCTGGCCGAAGGTCCGTGAAAGCGGTGTTGCGTTTGCGATGATCCGCGCAACGCACGGGCTGAAGCGCGATGCGTATTTTGAAAAAAACATGGAAGCCGCATTGGAAGCGGGGATTTCGGTTGGGGTCTACTGCTGCTCGTATGCGACGACGGTCGCGGGGATTTTGGAGGAGGCGGCGTATTTCTTGGAGACAATTCGCCCTTGGCGCGAAGAAATCGCCTTTCCGGCGGCCATCGATGCCGAGCAGGAGTCGCAGTTTTACCTCGGACGCGCGGCTGTCACCGAACTGCTGCTGACGTTTTGCGAAGCTGTGGTCTCGGCGGGCTATTTGCCGATGGTCTATTCCAACTGCAACTGGCTCAACTGCGTGATCGACCAGTCGGCGCTTACCGAAAACGGCATCGACGTTTGGGTTGCTTGGCCGCACAAGGTCGCGTCGTTTGCCGAAATTCCGGTCGACGGGGTCACCAAGCACGACCACACGATGTGGCAGTTTTCGAACGTCGGCAAAATCGATGGGATTTCCGGCCTGGTCGATCTGAATATCAGCTACGCCGACTATGCGGAGGAGGCTCCGGTTCTGCCGGATCGGCGCTATGTGAGCTGGGAAGAGGCCGCAGCGATGCTTGCAGAACTCGGCTGCGAGGGGATTTTGCTATGATCGGCGCGGCTTTGTTTGGTGGATTTTGTGCCGGGATTGCGGCCGCGCTCGCGGTGATGGCACTGCTGGAGAAACGAATCGGACAGCGTGCGGCACGGCCGGTGGAGGCGGAGCGGGATGTTTTTGTACCGGAAAACAAGGAACTTGCGCGGCTGCGGCAGCAGCTGACGGAGATCGACCGCTATAACGGCAGCGAGATCGGAGGGTATTGATGCGCGAAACCAAAATTTCATCCCCAAAACTTACGGAAACGCAGATTTGGCGGAAGTATCGGCGCGGTGTTGAGCACCACAACCGCCTGAATCTTTATGCTAACACCGAAAAAGCGTTTCGCTTTTACGAAGGCGACCAGTGGAACGGCGTTTCAGGTGCAGAAGAGCTGCCGGTCTATAACTTCATTGCGCCGACGGTCGAGTACAAATCGGCGATGGTCAGCATGCAGCAGATGCAGATCGTCTATTCGCCGCAGCAGGAGGGCGGCAGGGAAGTTGAACAGATCTGCGGCGACCTCAATGCCTACGCGCAAAAATGCTGGGAAGCGCAGAAAATGGATCACCTCTCCTGGAAGATCGTGCGCGACGCCTGCATTGCCGGCGATTCCTATGTCTATTTTTATAACCGCAATCTCGACGCCCAAGTTCTCGACAACACGGCGGTGTACCTCGCCGATGAGCAGCAGCCCGACCTGCAAAAACAAGGCTATATTCTGCTCTACGAGCGCCGACCGGTGGAAGAAGTCCGGCGGGATGCGAAAAAGAACGGCATTCCCAAGGCCAAAATCGACGAGATCGTCGCAGACGAGGACAGAGAAACGGTCGTCGGCGACAGCACAGAGGTCAGTGGCGACGGAAAATGCTCCTGCATTCTCTATCTCTACCGCGCCGACGACGGCGATATCCATGTCATCCGTTCGACCAAATCGGTGATCTACCAGTCGGACACACCCATTCACGGGCTCAAGAAGTACCCGATCGCGTCGTTTGTCTGGACGCACCGCAAAAATTCGGCGCGCGGCATCGGCGAGGTACTGCCGCTGATCGCCAATCAGATTGAGGCCAACCGCCTGCTTGCGCGGCGCCTGATCTCGGCGAAGATGAACGCGTTTGCCAAGCCGGTATTTGTGAAGAACCTGATCGAAAACCCGGCTGATATCGACAATGTCGGCAAGGCGATCGCGGTTAAAACGAGCAGTGTGCAGAGCGTCAGCGATGTGTTCACCTACGTTGCGCCTGCGCCGATGAGCGGCGAGGCGGGGATTTTGCAGGCCGATATTTTGAAGACCACGCGCGATCTGGCCGGTGCCGGCGATGCCGCTCTCGGTCAGGTCAACCCGGAGCGCGCATCGGGAGCGGCGATTATCGCGGTCAAGGATCAGTCGGCGATCCCGCTGAACGAGCAGATTGCCATGTTCAAACGCTTTGTCGAGGATGTGGCACTCGTTTGGCTGGCAATGTGGCGTGCGTACCACCCCGATGGCCTCACGGTGAGCCGCCGCGCATCCGGCTCGGTGCTGCGGAAAAACCGCATTCTCCCGCAGGCGTTCGATGAGCTTTGTCTGCAGGTACGGATCGATGCCAGCCCCACCAATCCGTTTTCCAAGTACGCCCGCGAACAGGCGCTGGAAAATGCGATGGCTTCGGGCAAGATCAGCTTTGAGGAGTACGTTGAGGCGCTGCCGGACAACGCAACGGCACCGAAAGCGGCGCTGCAGGCGATTCTCGAAAAACGCGCCGGCGCTGCGGCAACTATGCCGGTGGGCGCGGTAAAACCGCCGAGTCCGCAAATGCCGGTACCGCTGCCCGACCCGGCGGCAACCATGCAGATGCGATGAAAGGAGGTGATCGGCTTGGAGGAAATGATGGAAACCACGGCAGAAGCCGTTGAAACGGCGGAAGCAACCGAACCTGCGGAAGAGCTCCCGGCATCCGACGATGTGGACACCGGTGAAGCCATAGCGGAGGAACCGACGGAAACTCCGGTCGAGGAATCAGCTGAACCTGCGCCTGCAGCGGCTCTGCCACAGGAGTATGCGGATCTGCCGGCGCGCATAGGGCGGCAGATTGTGAAAACAGTGCGGCTTGAGCGGGAATTGCAGCGGATGCAGCGCATGGTGCGCGAATACCGGCGCGCCGACGAGCTGCGCAGCCTGCAGGCGCACGATCCGACGGCCAATCTGACGGATCTGGCCGCGCTCGGCGAAGATTATGCCCGGCTACGCAGAGCGGGTGTGGGTGCGGTTGCAGCGTACGAGGCGGTGAAGTATCAGCGCGCCAAAGGCGAGATCCCGCCCGATACCGGCGCACTCGGCAGCGATCGCGCGCAGGAGAAAGAGTTCTACACGCCTGACGAGGTCGACCGTTTGACGAGCCGCGAGCTCGACGATCCCAAAATCATGGAACGCGTGATGCGCTCCATGACAAAATGGAAGTAATCGATAGGAAAACAAAGTTTTCCTATCTGCTCGTCTTGGTGGTGTTTTTTCGGCAGCGAAGCCGCCGAAAAAAACGGATCATACCGCATGAATGAGCTGACGCTCCGTGACAAAACAGAAAAAACAGGAGGAAAAAATTATGGCATATGCAAATTTTAAACCGACCGTCTGGTCGAAGAAGATCCAGCGCGAACTGGAAAAACTGTGCGTGATGCAGGAGGACTGCAACACGCAGTGGCAGGGTGAGGTCGGCGTCGGCAAACGCGTCAAGATCATCGGCGCGGCCCGTCCGACCGTCCGCACCTATACGCCGGGCACGGACATCGAACAGGCCGAAACGCCGACGGATACCTCGGTCTTTCTCGACATCGACCAGTACAAGTACACGCACTTTGTCGTCGACGATATCGACGAGGCGCAGGCGGAAGAGGGCATGATGGACGCCTACATGAAGGGCAGCGCCGAAGAGCTGGCCGAACAGCGCGATACCTACATCGGTATGGTCGCCGCCGAAGGTGCTGGCGGCAAGAGCGCGTCGAGCGCGGTCACCACGCCCAACGAAGCCAAAGCGCTCGTTGACGCCGCGTTCGTCTGGCTGTGGGACAACAGCGTGAAGATCAACGCCGAGGTCTCGATCGTGATGACGCCGTGGTTCTATTCGCTGTTCAAGGACAAGCTCACCGAGCTCTACACGAATAACGAAAAGCTGATCAAAAAGGGTGTTGTCGGCATGTATAACAACGCCACGGTCAAGCTTTCGAACAACCTGCCCAAAAACGGCGACGACGACTGCCTGATCGTCCGCACGAAAGATGCGGTTGCGTTTGCCCACGGCATCGAAAACATCGAGCCGTACCGCCCGGAAAAGCAGTTTGCCGATGCGGTCAAGGTGCTCGATACCTACGGTGCGAAGGTTGTGCGCCCCAAAGAGATCTACGTGATCCGCGCACATCAGGCTTAAGAGTAAGGAGGAAACAGAATGACGAACACGAATCTGAAATGGAATCAGGCGGCGGCTGCGGTGCTGACCGCTGCCGGCACCGATAGCGGCATTTGGGTCACGCCGGGCGCTGACGAGGCGACCGTGCTGATCCTGACGGCGTCGGGCGCGATGGATGTCACGATTGCCGCCAGCGACGGCATTCAGGGTACCGACGACCTGATTGTCCGCTTTACCGGCGCCGGCACGCAGTATGTGAGCCTGGAGAGCGGACGCTATAAGCAGACGCGAGGCGAGCATATGGGCAAATTTCTGGTCAAACCCTCGGCGAACGGTCTGACTGTCGGCTGTCTGCGACTGCCGCGATAACGAAGAGAGGGCGGCCGCAAGGCCGCCCTCAATGTTATTTTGAGTTATTTTGACAAGGAGGAATTCTGTGGGCAAATACTCCCAAAACAGCTATGAAAATCTGGAAACCGGAGCGGTGAGCGAGCACAATCCCAATGCGATAAAAATGACATATACCGATCCGAACGGCGCACAGCAGACCGGTTACTCGATCGACAACCGAATGTACAAAGATGAAGCCGGACTGCAGCGCATCGACAACGGCTCGATCGTCACCAATGCGTCAGGCACGAAATCGTGGGTGATGACCGATGCGGGCGGTGTGGACTACGGCGAATACCAGCGCCAGCAGGCGATGGCCGCACAGCCGAGCGAACATCTCGTCTCCGCTCAAAATGCAGCGATGGCGGCGGCCAATCAGCGGACGGAGGCCGACATTGCCGCTATCGAACAAAATCGCCCGAAGATCGACGCACAGTACAATGATCTTGCGCGGCAGAACTATCAAGGCTACATGCAAAGCGGCAAAGCGCTGGCCAACAGCCTCGCCTCGCAGGGGCTTTACAACAGCGGCTATTCCGACACCGCCAAGATCGCCCAAACGACCAATTACCGCGCACAGCATAACGCCAACGAACGCGCCCGTCTGGAGGCGCTCGCCGAACTCGATCACCAAATCAGCCTTGCCCGCCTGAACGGCTCGGCGAATTTGAACGAGTTGGAGGCGCAGTACGCGCAGATGCTGAACGAACAGGTCAACGCCGACCGCGAATATGCGTATCGGCAGCAGCGCGACTGGATTGCCGATCAACGCTACGACGATGAATGGGCGTTCACGCAGAACCAGTGGGAATACCAAAAAGAGCGGGACAAACTCGCGCAGGACAACTGGCAGAAAGAGTTCGACGCGGCGCAAAATCAGGTTCTTTGGGAACAGCGTATGTACGAGCAAAACGCTCAGAGCGAGGCCGAACAGCGTGCGATCGCCAATGCCTATGCCGCGGCAGACATCGGTGATTTCAGCCAGCTGGAGGCGCTGGGGATCGACACAACGAACGCAAAAAAACTCTATGAGATAGAACTGCAGGGGACATATCGAAACAGCGACGGCAACGTCAGCAGTAGCGGAAACAACACTTCGGTCGGCAGTACCTTTGGCGGAAGTGACGTCTCGGCAGAATTTGACAAACTGTATGAGAATAACAAAGAAAACTACTACCAAACGATTGAGTATGCGCGTAGTTTTGCGGAAAACCAGTACGGAGTTCCGAAACGTGACTTTTACAGTCAACTCAACAACAACGCCAAATATCTGGAAAAAACTTACGGTGAAAATTTTGGCGAACTCTATAAGCAGGTCGTGCTGGAGAATGCTGCAGCACTTCACGCGGCAGCGGCAGCCAATGCCGCGGAACCTGTTCCGGCAGTGACCTTTGACGATGCGGAAACGCGCGTGCGGGAGGTTTTGTACAGCGGAGCCGATGGAACACGGATCACAGACCCGGAACAGCTGACACAGCTGGTGAAAGAGATCAATCAAATGGACATTTCCAACGACGCCCTTGCACGCTTGCTGGCAAAGTACGGTCTGGGCGAGATCTGGAACTCCATGAATGCGGAGACCGACAAAAATGCGGATCACTGATGCGGATCGCAGAAATGTGCGCCAACGCTACGGCGGCACGACTGTACGCGTGACGGCGGATGATCGAGCGGCAGTTGCAGAGTTTAGTCGGCGGCGAACACCGGAAGAGGCTGCCACACAACCGGTAGAGGAACGAAATCGGTCACTGCTCGATGAAGCCGCGCGGTATATAGCTGAAGTTTCGAACGGGAACATTGGGGAACTAGGGCGTGGACCGGTTTTTACGGATGCGGTACGGCGGAATCAGCAAATATACGATACATGGTTTAGAAACCGAGAGGAAGAGAAGGCGGAGGAACCGGTGGTTTCCTATACCCCGAGGAATCCTTTGGCCGGGATGACCGGGGCAGATTTGGCTCGGGCAGAGTTTTTGGAACTGGTACAGAAAAATACAGCCGAAGAACAGCGAAAAGAGAATGAGGCTTTGGCCAATACAGAGATAACCTATCTGCCGAATGGCACGGTGATTACGACGAACCCTCAAAAAACCTCGCCGTATAAAGATGCTATGCCGCAAAACGGTTTGCCTTCCGTCAATGCGGTCAACCAAAAAATAGAAGAACAAATATCGCAGGCAAAGCCGTATATCGAGGCGGTCCAGCGCGGTGAAATACCGGATTTGCCGGAAACAACCGATCCGGTTTTGAAGAGTGTATTTGAACGCCTGATGACCCCGGAAGGCAGCTATTCTGCCGGAATCGAAAACCGTGAAGACTTTGCGGAAATGTCGCAGCCGGTGCGGCTGGAGGCGCCGGAAGTGGAGAAAACGGCAGTTGTTTCCCATTCGTCGTCTATGACCAAAGAGGCGGCAATGCGGGCGACACGTATGACGAACCAAATTGATCCTCTTTATGACTACATCAACAACATCGACGGATACCGTGACCTGAACGCGAACAGTGTGCAGACGGAGTTTGCGCGATACGATCATCTGGAAGAATCCGAACGGAAAATCTACACCTATCTCTACCGATCACAAGGCAAAGAATCGGCGGAAGCTTATCTGAACACGCTGGCCAACAGGCTGACAGATCGGATGGCTGCAGCCAACGCAGAAGTCATCCGCCAAAATATCGAAGATATGCCGTGGCTTGCCCCGTTGTATGCCGTCGGATCTGTACCGACAAATTTGATCGGCGGTGTAGTTGGTGCGGTGGATATGCTGTGGCAAACCGTTAGAAATGGTGAGGTCGACATCAACTCCGATGCGCAGCGATTCGCAAGGTATGGCCGAACAGTGCGGTCAATCGCCACAGAGGACATGGGTGCGGTGGGAAAGTTCTTTACCGATACGGTTCTTTCTGCGGCAGAAAGCGGTTTGGCAGCACTTTTACCCGGCGGTACGATCGCACTTGCGGCAAGTGCCGGAACGGCGACGGCACAGGAAACGATCCAACGCGGCGGCAGCGCTTGGCAGGCCTTGGCAGCCGGCGGCGCGGCGGCGATATTTGAAGGGCTGTTTGAAAAACTGAGCATCAGCAATTTAGAGGCCCTGCAGCAGGTGAAACCGGAAACGGTGAAGCAGGTGATTGGGGAACTGGGGAAAACCGTGCTGGTCAATTTTGAGGAAGAGCTTGCAACCGAAGCCGCAAACATTGCGTTCGATGCGCTCTTTCTGGGGGATGCGTCGGCGTGGGACCAGTCAATGGAGGCGTATCGTCAGCAGGGAAAAACTGAGGCAGAAGCTTTTTGGGCGACAATGAAAGATAACGCGATCCAAACCGCATTGGCCGGTGTATCCGGTGCGGTGATGGGCGGCATGTTTGGTGCGGCAAGCACACCGGGAATGTATACACGCAGTCATATCACAAGGGAATCAGTTGAAAATCGCGATACCGCACAGGAGATAACGGAAAGCGGACAGTATCCGTTTGACCACACCGGCAAACGTACTGTAAAAGAAATACCAACTGTGGCTCAAACCGTGAATCTGTCATCGGAAGATTTGGGAAAGCCGCGGGCAGCTATTTTCGACAATAGTATCGTGCGGGAAGATTCTTTTGTTCCCAAACCGGCAACTGGCCTTCCTACTGATCTTACCGCCAAAGTCGAGGCGCAGCGCGCGGCCGGAGGCGGTGTGGTTTCTGACGGTATTCCTGCTTGGATGACATCTCGGGAAAAGCGTGCTTTGAATGCGGTTGCCCAATCGCAGCAGCTGGTGGTGCGATTTGCGTCAGAGGGTGAGCTCTCAGGCGGAACGCTCGGCTACCTCGACGGCGACACGATCGTGCTGAACCCGGAAAGCAAACAGCCGGTTTTGGACACCTACATACATGAGGTCACGCACGCCCTGAAGCAGACCGCTCCGGAAAGTTATCGGCAGTACCAGCAAGGTATCCTCGATATCCTCGGTGACGAAACCCTGAACAGCCGGACGCAGATCGCGGTGGAAAAGCTGCGCGAGCGTTACGAAACTGCGCTGGGTGGGGCGAGTGAATCACAACTCAACGACGAGTTGACAGCAGAGTTTACCTCGTGGGTGTTGCAGACGAACGTGCAGACCCTGGAAAACATTGCGGGAATCCACCGCAATGTTTTCCAACGCGTCTACGATGCGCTAAGCGAGGTTTGGCAGCGAATCAAGCTCGGTGCGTCGGATGGCGAAGCATCGGCGTCGCTGAAAAACGTTCTTGGACTGGATCTCGACGATGTTGATGTCGAACGGATCGAAAGCACACTGGAAGCACTGCGGGAGGTGTTTGGCGAAAGCGAAGCGAACGTCCGCACGGTTGGCCGTAGCCACGAAGCGGGAGTGCCGTCCTACCGTTTGGCAGAACAAAGTGAAATTTTGTCGAACGAAGGTTCTGAAAAGGGGTTTACAAGTAGTATTCTGGATGGTATAATAGATCGTGAGAATGTGATAAGAGACGGTTCGCATATGAAAAACGGACAATTGCAACCGAACGTCACATACCAAGCTGGGGAACACGAGTATTTGTATCGAACAGATGAAAAAGGACGAATTGCATTCATATTAGTAGAGCATTTGCGATCAAAAACTCATAAGGGGAGGTGGCGCCATACTCCGAATACGCAGGAAAAGTTGACCACAGATCATGCCGCGCATTTGATCGGAGATCAGTTCGGAGGATCGAATAAGATTGATAACTTGATTTCTATGCATGGAGAACTCAATACCGGTGATTACTTACGTATGGAACGGTTTTGGAGACAAGTCATCGATATGGGGGCTGATGTTTCGGTCGAATTCCGTGTGAGTTACAATGGTGACTCAAAACGGCCGTCCGGATTTAGTATTAAAGCTAAAATAGGTGATACATCAAAAACGTACACTTATGCTAATACAAAAGGAGCTACATAAATGGGAAACAAATGCTTTGAAGATGAGTTTGTGGAGATTCAAGCGGAATGGATAGAATTGGCAGCGGAAGCGGTGGGAAATACCGTAGTAGACAAGATTTGCGCCTATGTTTCGATGGAAAAAGGTCATTTCTTTATGCCGGATGTTTTCTTTGTTGTCGACAACAGGGTTGTTGCCAAGGAAAAAGTTATAACGCCGTACAGGGTCTTATCGGCTTTTATGGATCAATATAGTGATAGCATGCTAAAGATGTTTAGACTTTGTGAGTCCTATGAACGTCCATGTCCCACCGAGTTCAAACTGATATATGATATGAATCGGGAAACGCTGGAAGCGAAATATCAGTATGAACCAGTTGTTGATTGGAATCCCCGCAGTGATAAAAACCTTCACGCCCCATTCGAGGAGTGGTTTGCCGAGATGCAACAGAGTTTAGACTCGGAAACGAAATAGAAAGAAATATACTTTATCTGAGGAAGCGTCAAAATTGAACCTGTCAACAATGTTTGGACGTTTACGATGGTGGTTGGCGGGGAACAAGTGACCGTGGTGTATAAAAACGGGGGACCCGATTTCACACCGTATGTAAAAGCAAAAGTGAAAGTGGAGTGTACCGGCAATCGCGGCGTTGATGCCCGGCGAGCGGATGCGGCTCTGTGGAAAACCGAAAACCGTCAGCCGCCGAGGGGCTGTGTGCGTCATCACACGGCAGACGGGATGACGATCCAATGGGTACCGAAAGAGATACATGAGAAGTTTTCGCACGAAGGCTTCGTTGCGAAAATGAAGAGACTGAAGAAACAAAATAACTATAGAGTCGATAAGAAACAATAGGAGGTACGTTATCATATGTATGTTGAAAACCTGGAGCCCTTTGGTCCTAACAAAGAAGAGAATATTCGACGAGTTGAGAACGGGGAAGAGGTAAAATTTCCGGCGGATTATCGTGAGTTTTTGTTGACAGTCGGTGGAGGAATGTTTCCGAATGTGCGCGAACTGCCTAAAGAGAATCGTCCTAAAATTCTTGGAATCTCTGCGCTTAGCGATGGCGTAGAGTTTTTTGATCGTATTCGCGCTTTGTTTGGTTGTATTCGTGAGCAAAACCTGAAGTATGATATAGAAAATACCCTGTGGCAGTGGGATTGGGATGAAGAGGCAATTGAAAATCCCTACAAGATAATCCCTATTGGCATAAGTGAGTGTGGGAATTTGTTTGTCATGGAGTTGAGTAAAGAATACTATGGAAACATAAGCTATGTTGACAGACAAGAATTGTTTGATATAACAAAAGAGGAAGAAGCATATTTTTTTCCAATTGCAGATAGCTTTACGGAACTTTTAGAGATGATCAATAAATAACGGATCCTAATCCTGAAGACCACTTTGTAAAAACAAAGTGGTCTTTTTTGTTGTGAAAACGAAATTGAAAGAAGATTAGGCTTAGTATACCGGACGGAAAACAGGGTACGTCAATCAATGAAAGAACCGGGGAAATCGGAGGATGGTTCAGTGAACCGGGAAAAGAGGCCCAAACCATACAAGCTGCGCTCGAGCAGGGCGGAAAATGGATCGCCGATTACGATGGCGAACGCAATCAGCTCTACGAGCAAGCCGGTTTTGTAGCGGTCTCGCGCACCCGTTTTGAAGCCAAAGAAGCACCGGAAGGATGGGATACGGAAACCGCTGGTACACCGAATTTGGTGTTTTGGGTACATAAAGACGATGTCGATGCAGGAACGGCAGAAAAAACAAACGTCAAAGCGCTGCCGGAAGAGGAAACCGTAGAAATTGCCGCAGCGCATTGCAAGGATACTCTGACCAAGCAGGAAAAGCTCAAACAAAACGCAACCGAAGAAAAAAACGATTCCGATACCACAGAAGCACTTGACAATGGCACGGAAGATGATATAATGAACATAGGTTCTGTAATAACAGACGGTTCCCATATGGAAAACGGATATGTGAAGCCGAACGTTGTCTACAAAACCGGTGAGCATGATTATCTTTACCGTAGTGATGACAGGAGCCGAATTGTCCACGTTAAGGCAAAAGAATTAAGGCTGAAAAAACATACAGGTCGTCTGCCCTATGTAAAGATGACGCTGCAGAAGTTGTTGATGGACGATGCCGGACATCTGATCGGGGATCAGTTTGGCGGTTCCGGGCAGCGCGATAACGTGTTGTCGCAGGCGAGGTCGGTTAATCGCGGCGAGTATCTGGAGATTGAGCGAACATGGAGGAAAGCACTGAATGCAGGTCAAACGGTATCCGCGGATATCCATATACACTATGAAGGAGATTCAATGCGACCGAGCGGTTTTACCGTGATTTTTGCGATTGACGGAAAACCGTATAAAAAGACTCTTCAAAATACAAATACGAGGTGAAAATATGGATAGTCGTGTGTTCGAAGACCGTTTTATGGAAATTCAGACGGATATGATTGAAGCTGGATTAGAACTTTCTACAGAAGAACAGATTTCTAAAGTTTGTATATATGGATATTCAGAAAATGGATGTTCTTTTGCAAACGCACTCTTTGTCATTGGGGATCGAGTTTGCTCTTTGGGACACGTGAGAAAGCTTGATGATGAGACCTGGGCGTTTTTGGATGTAATTGGGGATGATTTGCTTAGACTGGAAAGACTCTGCAAGGAGAGTGACCGCCCCTGCCCGACAGAACTGAGATTGATTTATGATGTTGAAACGGGGACACTCAATGCGAATTACCAATATGAGCGGATTCGTACGTCAATAAACGACCCTGGAGTGGAAGCTATTTTGGATGCCTGGGAGGAAGACATTCAGAAGCAGTTGGACGAAGGCAAAACCGATTTAGAGATTCATGTCAGCGAGCCTAAAAAGAAAAAGAATTGGCTGAAATGGTGGAAAAAGTAAATACCGAAGCGTAACTCGAAAGCCCGCCTTGTGAAAACAAGGCGGGCTTTCCTTTTGCCCAATCGCAGCAGCTGGTGGTGCGATTTGCGTCAGAGGGTGAGCTCTCAGGCGGAACGCTCGGCTACCTCGACGGCGATACGATCGTACTGAACCCGGAAAGCAAACAGCCGGTTTTGGACACCTACATACATGAGGTCACGCACGCCCTGAAGCAGACCGCTCCGGAAAGCTATCGGCAGTACCAGCAAGGTATCCTCGATATCCTCGGTGACGAAACCCTGAACAGCCGAACGCAGATCGCGGTGGAAAAGCTGCGCGAGCGTTACGAAGCTGTGCTGGGTGGGGCGAGTGAATCACAACTCAACGACGAGTTGACAGCAGAGTTTACCTCTTGGGTATTGCAGACGAACGTGCAGACCTTGGAAAACATTGCGGGAATCCACCGCAATGTTTTCCAACGCGTCTACGATGCGCTGAGCGAGGTTTGGCAGCGAATCAAGCTCGGTGCGTCGGATGGCGAAGCATCGGCGTCGCTGAAAAACGTTCTTGGACTGGATCTCGACGATGTTGATGTCGAACGGATCGAAAGCACACTGGAAGCACTGCGGGGTGTGTTTGGCGAAAGCGAAGCGAACGTCCGCACGGTTGGCCGTAGCCACGAAGCGGGAGTGCCGTCCTACCGTTTGGCAGAACAAAGTGAAATTTTGTCGAACGAAGGTTCTGAAAAGGGATTTACAAACGGTATTTCGCGTGGTACAATAAATATCACAAGCAGAGAACTGCGGGACTCTATTTGGAAAAGACAATATCCTAAACCGCGTTATTCACCCAACCCATATAAATGGATTGGTGCCGGAAAGCAGATTTTGGTGGATACAGAAACTTCTATATGGATCTATATCAACGCTCGCGGAGAGAGTGTGATGTACACCAAGGCTGGATATCCGGATTTTAAAGCAGCGGGTTTTGTTTTGGCGGAAATCAAGATCAATGGGTTTGAGGACAGACGGCAAGATGTAAAAACAGCAGAAGCCAAATTGAAAGCTCAAACCAGACGAGGCATTCCTGAGGGGACCGTGTTGCACCACTGTGAGGATTTGGAAACCGTGCAATGGGTTATAGAACGGATTCATCAAGAGTTTACTCACGAGGGCGGAATGTCGGAAAAGAGAAAACAAAGGGAGTTAGGCAAATGAATAAAAAGATATATGTTAAGAATATGCTGGAACGTGGCGGACTCAGCAATCGCGAACTGGAGATGTTAGAGGAACAAATCGGTTATGAATTGCCACAAGACTACCGTCAGTTTCTTTTAGAGGTTGGCGGAGCCGGGATTAGCGAGTATGAAGGATTTGAAGTATATCCGGATGCATATTTTTTAAAGCGAAAGCCGGAAGAAATTGATCCGGAATGGTCTCATCTGGTATATATTGAAGAAGCAAATGACTATGCCTGGGTATATCGTCTCTTTGGATTTAAGGGGGATGAACCTGACGGGGGACCGGATAGTATTATTAATGCGATAAATCTGTATGGTGAGTATTTAGAGGAAATGGGAGAACCAGCTATCTGGATTGGTAGCAGCATGCGAAACGGCCTGTTCTTTATTTCACTATATGAAGATGATTATGGTTTTATTTACTATTGGGATAAGGCCAGAGTATTTGACTGTTCTTCTGACGAATCGAATGTTTTCTTTGTTGCGGAATCATTTACGGATTTTCTAAAGATGATTAATAAAGAAGCTGATGACAAATAATTCTTATGAAAAGAGAGAAAAGCCGCCCTATTTTATGGGGCGGCTTTTTGTAGTCCAAACGTAGCCACGAAGCGGAAGTGCCGTCCTACCGTTTGACAGAACAAAGTGAAATTTTGTCGAACGAAGGTTCTGAAAAGGGGTTTACAAGTAGTATTCTGGATGATATAATAGATCGTGAGAATGTGATAAGAGACGGTTCGCATATAAAAACGGACAATTGTAACTGAATGTCACATACCAAGCCGGGGAACACGAGTATTTGTATCGCACAGATGCCAAGGGACGTATCGTACAGGTGTGGGTAGAATTGTTACGGCCAAAGACTCATAAAGGAAGGTTAAGATATAATCCGCGTACGTTAGAAAAATTACCAGCAGACCACGCTGCGCATTTGATCGGGGATCAGTTTGGTGGATCAAATAAGATTGATAACTTGATTTCTATGTATGGAGAACTCAATACCGGCGATTATTTAAGGATGGAACGGTTCTGGAGACAAGTCATCGATATGGATGGTGATGTTTCGGTTAAATTCAATGTGAGTTATGACGGTGACTCAAAAAGACCTTCAGGATTTATGATTGAGGCAAAAATGGATGGTATATCAAAGATATACAGTTATAAAAATACGAAAGGAGTTACATAAATGCCTGAAAAATGCTTTGAAGATGAGTTCATGGAACTTCAAACAGAATGGCTGGAACTGGCAGCGGAAGCGACAGGAAATACTGTAGTTGATAAGATTTGTGTGTATGTTTCAATGGAAAAGGGCCATTTTTATATGCCAGACGTTTTCTTTATTATCGGCAACAAGGCTGTTAATAAAGAGGAAGTCATAACTCCACCACGCTTTTTATCAGCTTATTTGAGACAATATGCTAATAGCGTTATGAAGATGGATGAACTTTGCGAAACCTATAAACGTCCATGTCCCACCGAGTTCAAACTGATATATGATATGAATCGGGAAACGTTGGAAGCAAAATATCAGTATGAACCTGTTGTTGATTGGGATCCCCGGAGTGATACAAATCTTCACGCCCCATTCGAGGAGTGGTTTGCCGAGATGCAACAGAGTTTAGACTCGGAAACGAAATAGAAAGAAACAGACTTTGCTGGAGGAGACGTTAGTTTTGAACCGAGGAACAACGTCTGGACGGTTACGATGAGGGTTGGTGACGAAGCTGTTACCGTGGTGTATAAAAACGGGGAACCCGATTTCACACCGTATGTAAAAGCAAAAGTGAAAGTGGAGTGTACCGGCAATCGCGGCGTTGATGCCCGGCGAGCGGATGCGGCTCTGTGGAAAACCGAAAACCGTCAGCCGCCGAGGGGCTGTGTGCGTCATCACACGGCAGACGGGATGACGATCCAATGGGTACCGAAAGAGATACATGAGAAGTTTTCGCACGAAGGCTTTGTTGTAAAAAGGTGGTGTTTTGAATGGTTATGAAAAATTTTAAACCATTTGGCCCAAATAAGGAAGAAAATATCCAAAGGGTCGAGAAGGGCGAAAAGGTAAAATTTCCGGCGGATTACCGTGAATTTTTATTGACGGTTGGTGGCGGTATATATCCTCAAGTGAAAAACCCAAATGCTGGACCAGAAGATAATGTCCTGTATGATAAAAAACCGCTTGGTTTTAAATTTCGGAGCGATGGTGAGTGGATTTTAGATCGCTTTGAAATATTGTACGGTTGTCTTCGGAATGGGCATCCTGAGTATGATATAGAAAGCAGACTTTGGGTGTGGGATGCAAATGAGGATGATTACGAAAACCCTGACAAAATCATTCCGATAGGACGAACGCAATACGGTAATACTTTGGTTTTGCTGTTAAACAAAAAGGAATATGGAAATGTTGGTTATTGGGATGCAAAAGAGATTGTAGATAATCCCGATGGCGATTATGGTATCACGATATTAACGAATACATTTACAGAATTTTTGGAAAAACTGAATGATGAATCGTTAAAAGGTAAAAACTGAAATAGGAAAATTCAAAAACAATAACTCGAAAGCCCGCCGTGTGAAAACAAGGCAGGCTTTCCTTTTGCCCCAATCGCAGCAGCTGGTGGTGCGATTTGCGTCGGATGGCGAAGCATCGGCGTCGCTGAAAAACGTTCTTGGACTGGATCTCGACGATGTTGATGTCGAACGGATCGAAAGCACACTGGAAGCACTGCGGGAGGTGTTTGGCGAAAGCGAAGCGAATGTCCGCACGGTTGGCCGTAGCCACGAAGCGGAAGTGCCGTCCTACCGTTTGGCAGAACAAAGTGAAATTTTGTATATGTTTTCATCGCAACGATTTTACCATCAACAATATGCTGATTTTTTACGCGTGGAAGCGGAGAAACATTGGCTCTTTTTCTATTGTAAAAATCTGTGAAAAAATGTAAAATATCTACCGTGAATACAGATAATCTGTTTGGATTTTAACAAATTGAGGGATATGCCGTGAAAAAGAGTACGATGCGCGATATGACGAGCGGATCGCCGCTGAAATTGATGGTGGCGTTTTGGCTTCCGTTGGCGTGCGGAACGCTGTTCCAACAGTTCTACAACATGGTCGACACCGTGATCGTCGGCAAGTTTTTGGGTGTCAACGCTTTGGCCGGTGTGGGCTCGACCGGTTCGATCAACTTTATGATCTTGGGCTTTTGTTTGGGGCTGTGTTCGGGCTTTGCCATTCCGGTCGCGCAGAAATTTGGACAAAAGGACTATTCCGGGCTGCGGCGCTACGTTGCAAATACGGCATTCTTAACGGTCGTTTTTTCGGCGGTTCTGGCACTTGCGACCTGTCTGCTCTGCCCGCATATCTTAAACTGGATGAATACGCAGCCGGAATTTTACAACGAGGCCTACAACTATATTTTTGTGATCTTCCTCGGCATCCCGGCGAGCATGCTCTACAACGTGACGGCCGGCATCGTCCGTTCGCTCGGCGACTCGCGCACGCCGCTGTATTTCCTGATCGTGTCATCGTTTTTAAACATCGGCCTCGACCTGCTTTTTATCGCCGTATTTGGCTGGGGCGTAGCCGGTGCCGCGTGGGCAACGGTGATTTCGCAGGCTGCGGCGGGTGTCTTGTGTCTGATCTTTATGATGTGGAAATTTGATATCCTGCGGATGCAGAAGGATGAAATGCGTCTGAGCGGAAGCCATATCCGCCACCTCTGCGGTGTCAGCCTGCCGATGGGACTGCAGTATTCAATCACGGCGATCGGCAGCGTGGTGATTCAGACGATCGTCAACGGCATGGGCACGACGTTTGTTGCGGCGACGACGACCGGCGGCAAGGTCAACCAGCTGCTCTTTGCCCCGATGGAAGCGATCGGCCCGACCTCGGCGACCTTTGCCGGGCAAAATATCGGCGCGGGGCGCACCGACCGCGTGCGCAAGGGGATGTGCGCGAGCAACCTGATGGGCGTTGTGCTGGCACTGATTGGCATGGCGGTCGTGTTCCTGTTTGGCCGTGGGATCGCCGGGATGTTTATCGACCAGAAGGATGCGGCGGTGGCGGCCGAGGTCTTGGCGCATGCACAGCGGTTCCTTGTCGGCAACAGCTTGTTCTATATCGCGCTGAACGTGATCTTTGCGATGCGCTTTACGATTCAGGGACTGGGCTTCTCACGCGTGGCGATGATCGCCGGCGCGTTCGAAATGGTCGCGCGCGTGGGCGTGGGCGTTCTGGCAACCCCGTACTGGGGCTTCGACGCGATCTGTGTTGCCAACCCCGCCGCATGGGTCGCGGCCGATATCTTCCTGGTGCCGTGTTACTACTACGTGATCCGCAAGCTGGAACGGCGCGCGAAAGCCGGAACGCTGATGCAAATCTGAATACGAATAGGTCGGGATATGCGCAGAGCCCTTAAGGACAGTTTTTTATTTCAACAGGAAATAGTACCTACCAACAGGAAGAGGACAGAGAATGTTTTTACACGCTCTGTCCTCTTTTCTTCACAAATGTATATTGTGAAATATTTTGCTTTGCAAAATGTGAAATAATGTTCTGTCGAACATTGTGAAATATCTCGCTCTGCTCGATGTGAAATGAAATAAATCCCCTCACGCCCGCAGGCATTTCACTCGCTGAAAGCGAATTTCACGCACGAAGTGCATTTCACAAATCCCGTAAGGGATTTATTTCGTTGCTCAGTGTCCTTAAGGACACTGAGCATAGCAGCCCGACCTGTTTTTTTATGCCTTGTGCTCTTCGTCGATCATTTCGTGCAGCGCGGCGAGGGCATCCGAAAGCGTGCCGAGGGTGTCGATCAAGCCGAGCTCAACGGCTTCCTCACCGCTGAGCATTGTGCCGACATCGGTGGCGAGTTCGTCGGTCTCGAGCATCAGCGCGCGGTATTTTGCGTCGCTGATATGCGAATGGCGGGCCACAAACTGCACGACGCGCTCCTGAATCCGCTCAAAGTACGCGTACGTCTGCGGTGCACCCAAAACCAGACCGTTCATGCGCACGGGATGGATCGTCATGGCCGCACTCGGCGCAATCAGCGAGCGCCGGGCCGCGACGGCGAGCGGGACGCCGATGGAATGGCCACCGCCCAAAACGAGCGAAACCGTCGGTGTGGTCATCCCCGCAATCAGCTCGGCGATCGCCAGCCCTGCGTCGACGTCGCCGCCAATCGTATTTAATAGGATCAACAGACCGTCGATCTCTTTGCTCTCTTCAATCGCCGCCAACTGCGGCAGAACGTGTTCGTATTTTGTGGTTTTGTCGCCGCCGGAAAGCGAACGGTGCCCCTCAATCTGGCCGATGATCGTCAGGCAATGGATCGTGTGCCGGCCGTTTTGCGTAATTGCGCCGAGGGCAGGGATTGTTTCCGGTGCGGCCTGTTCCGCCGTTTCGGCGGGGAGCTCGGTTTCGTAGGTTGGCATAGGTTTCTCCTTGGGCAAACATCGATGCGGTTTTTCTTAGTGTTTTCGCGGATGCGAAAAAATATTCTGTAGGTTGAAAAAATGCGGTCAAAACGCCGAATTTACAAAAACACCTTGTTTTTTAGCGGATAGATATGGTATAATATATTTGTTGAAATTTGCTGTTAGCCGTGGTACCTCCCCGGCATGAGATAAAGGTATCGTTTATGGAAGACCTGAAACTGATTTTTGCGAGTAATCTGATCCGCCTGCGCACCTCTGCCGGGCTGAAGCAGAGCGAGCTCGGCGAACAACTGAATTATTCCGACAAAAGCATTTCCAAGTGGGAACGCGCCGAAGCGCTGCCGGATGCGGCGGTGCTGAAGCGGATGGCGGAGATTTTCGGCGTGACGATCGACTATTTGCTCTCCGACCACGACCAGTGGGAAGCACCGACGGATGACCATGGCGTGAAGGAGCTGACGTTCAGCACGCGCATCGTCACGGCGTTGGCCATTGCCGCGATCTGGACTCTTGCGACGATGCTGTTTGTTATTTTTTGGCTGGCAAACGATACGGCAATCTGGCGTATTTTCGTCTGGACTTTGCCGATCACGCTGATTGTGCTGCTGGTTCTGAACTCTGTATGGAACGAAGGGCGGAAGAACCGTTTCATTGTTTCGGCACTGGTTCTGAGTTTGATTCTTTTGCTGTACCTGACGTTTTTGGAACGGCAGCCTTGGCAGCTCTTCCTGATTGCAGCCCCGGCGCTGCTGATCGTTTACCTGAGCTTTCACATCAAAAAAAGATGGCGAAAATAGCGATTCCACGATTTGTAGAGTGCGATTTTAGCGGGAGTAGAGTTGATCTGCTCCCGTTTTTTTCTTTGGAGAGTGAACCCTCGGTGGAGTAGGTTGCAAAAACGGGTAGGATGGTGGTATCATAATCTTGCGGCCGATGAAAGCCGCAGGAGAATAACATACCGGAGGAACCAACCATGAATGACTTTGTGCTGAGCTGCTGCTCGACCGTCGACCTTTCAAAAGAGCATCTCGACAGCCGCCGGATTCCCTACGTCTGTTTCCACTATTCGCTGGACGACGTCTCCTATGCCGACGACCTCGGCGTTTCGATGTCGTTTGATACGTTCTATAAAAAACTGGCAGCCGGTGCCGAACCGAAAACCTCGCAGGTCAACCTCTCCGAATACATGACCTACTTCACGCAGTTTCTCGAGCAGGGCAAAGACATCCTGCATGTCACGCTTTCGTCGGGCATCTCGGGCAGCTATAACTCCGCGATGAGCGCGGCGCGCGTCGCCCGCGAACAGTACCCGGAGCGCAAGATCTACGTGGTCGACTCGCTCGGCGCGTCCTCCGGCTACGGCCTGCTGATGGATAAGCTTGCCGACCTGCGCGATGCCGGCATGGGCATCGACGAGCTCCACGATTGGGCTGAGGCCAATAAGCTGAAGATGCACCACTGGTTTTTCTCGACCGACCTTTCGTTCTACGTCAAGGGCGGTCGCATCTCCAAGGCGGCCGGTATGTTTGGTAGCCTGCTGAATATTTGTCCGCTGCTGAACATGGATAACCTCGGCCATCTGATCCCGCGCAGCAAGATCCGCGGCAAGAAAAAGGTGATCGGCGAGATCGTCGAACGCATGGTCGAATGCGCCGACGGCGGCCTTGCGTACGCCGATAAATGCTACATCTCCCACTCCGACTGCTACGACGATGCGAAAGCCGTCGCCGACCTGGTCGAAGCGAAATTCCCGCATCTCGTCGGCAACGTGCTGATCAACTACGTCGGCACGACGATCGGCAGCCACACCGGCCCGGGCACGGTCGCCCTCTTCTTCTGGGGCAAGGAACGTACGGAATAAACGAAGCATTCAAAAAAAAGCACCTGAAACCGTCACCGGTTTCAGGTGCTTTCGTCGTTTGTAACGTTTTAGAATCCTGCGAGGTTGGCGAGTGCGCGGATAAAGATCTCGATGGCGAGGTTGAATTCGCCGATGCGGATCGCCTCGTCGCGTTCGTGGGCGTTGCCGCGGCCTTTGCCTAAGATATCGTCGTTTTCCGACATGACCGCGCCGAATGCGACGGTGTTGGGGAAGGCGCGGGCATAGGTGCCGCCGCCCATCGTATAGGGCTTGGCTTCCTTGCCGGTAAATTCGGTGACGGCTTTGCTCAAAGCGAGGATCTCGGCCTTATCCGGCGAGAAAACGTAGCCCCTGGAGTCGGAGACGAGCTGAACATCGTAGCCGGCCTTCTGCACGACGGCTTCGGCCTTGGCAAACAGCTCGGCAAAATCCTTCGAAGAGGGATAGCGGATGTTGCTGTCGAAGTGCAGGTGGCCGTCGGCGGTGGCGGCAAGGCCGCAGATACAGGTCAGCTTGCCGGTGATCTCGTCGCTGGACGCCATATCAAGCCCGGTACCGTAGTTGTCGGCAAACGCGGCGGTCAGGAAGGTGAGTGCTCGTTTGGCGTTGGAATCGTCGTCGAGGATGGCGGAGTCGAGGATGAACTGCGCGAGCTTCAAAATCGCGTTGACCGATCCGTGGGGCTCTGCGGCGTGGGCGCTCTTGCCGAGGGCGGTGAGCACGGGCTCGCCGTTAGAATTGGCGGAGAGCGAAATGCCTTCCGGCAGCGCAAGTGCCATCAGCGCGGCGCATTTTTCGGGGAGGAAGGCAGCTTCGGCGCGGTCGGCGACCGAGTTTGTGACGATGCCGCCGCAAAGCGAAACGAGACCGCCGTCGGCAACGCCGAGGTCGAAGGCCAGACGCGCAATGCCTTTTTCGCCGATGCAGACCGGGAAGCCGCTGTCGGGCGAGAAGGAGAAACGCGGCGGTTGGTGGCTTTCGAGGTAGTGGGGCAGATCGTCCATGCCGCGCTCTTCGTCACAGCCGAGGATTAGGCGCACCGAGAAGGGCAGGCGGATGTTGTTTTCTTTGAAAAAGCGCATTGCCGTCAGCGCCATGATCGCCGGGCCCTTGTCATCGCGCACACCGCGGCCGACAAAAATGCCTTTTTCCTCGTCGATCGTCAGCTCAAAGCGCGGATATTCCCAACCTTCCACGGCGGGAACGACGTCGATGTGGGCGATGATGCCGATCTCGTCGTCGGGATTTTCGCCGGGCATTAGGATGCTGCCGCAGTAGTAGTCGTGGTTTTCGCATTCGAAACCGTACCGCTTGCCGATCTCGAGTATTTTATCGAGGGCGGCGGCTGTGGCATCGCCGAAAATGTGCGGCGCGGTGCCGTCGACGGAAACGCTGGGGATCGCAATGATCTCTGCGAGCGTTTCGCGGATCGCAGTTTGGGTCTCTTGGGCATACACAAAATTCTGAATGTCTGAACGGGTCAAAATGATCGCCTCCGAAATAATATGTTGTAGCATGGCGTACGGATCAGCCGTACATCCGATGAATGATCGCGTTGGTCCATCGCTCCGGCAGACATCGCCGCAGCAGATCAAAGCATTTGTAGGAGAGCCCGACGGTCGCGCGCGGCTTGGGATGCCGTGCACGGAGCACCCGATAAACCACTTTTGCCACCTTCTGCGGCGGATGCCCGGCCTGTTCGTCGCGCTCCATCCTTGTAACGCTCTTTTGCATCCTCGCGGCGTAAGGGGAGTGGTCAGCGGTCTCAGTGGTACGGCCGGCGGTAAAACCGGTTTTGGTATCGCCGGGTTCAACCACGGAAACTTCGATCCCGAATTGCCGCACCTCACCGGCAAGAGCCGAGGCGAACGCGCACAGCGCCGCTTTGGCCGCCGAGTAAGCCGCCTGATAGGGGATCGGCAGACCGGCAGCAACCGAACCGATGAAAACGATCCGCCCGCCGCCCTGCTTTCGCATCAACGGCAGTACCGCCTTCGTTACGGCGACATGGCCGAGAAAACAGCAGTTGAGTTGTTCGCGGATCTTTTCCAGAGAAGTTTCCTCGATCGCACCGCAAATGCCTGAACCTGCGTTGTTGATAAGACAGTCGATCTGCCCTTCGCGGGCGATGATCTCAGCCACGGCCGCTTCGATCGAGGCTTGGTCGGACAGCGTCAGCGGAAGCATCGTGACCGGGGTGCTGGGGATGGTGACAGGGTTGCGGGACGTGCCGTAAACACGCATGCCCTCTGCCGCCAGCGTATCGGCAATTGCCTTGCCGATGCCCGAAGACGCACCTGTGACGAGGCAAACGCTGCCTTCTTTTATCCGCATGAAACCCCTCCCGCAAAAGTCATTGCGTGACCATACCTTATATATGATACACTTTTTTATAGAAAAAAGCAACCGACCATAGCGTGCTCCCGAAAGAAAAACGCAAAAAAAGAAGAGCCGGAAGGCTCTTCTTTTTGGTTGGCAGAAGTTTAGTTCTGGTTCGCCGCGTCGACGATCGCCTTGAAGGCAGCGGACTTGAGCGAAGCGACTGACAGAAGATACGTTTTGCAGCACGACCGGGATTCCTTGGCAAACCATACGCTCTTCAAGACGGGTCGGTAAGAAGACTTCATCTTATTTTGCTTCCGCCATTTCTTTTGCTTTTGCAAGGAACTTTGCATAACGTTCGTCTTCACGAACATTATCAAACCACGGCCATTTTGTCATTGCATTGAAGATATCATCCGGTATTTGCCAAAACAACCACAAGTACGGTGTCCAAACAGTAGTACCATCTTCGAAGAATATGCTAACGACGCAATTTTTGTCTGCTTTGGATATCTTTGCATTTTCAAACAGTACCGGGGCGCCTGCGTCCATTTTCTTTCCTTCGGGAATTTTTAACCAAGCATCATACAAAGTGAAAGCTTTTTCAAGGTACACAAAGCCCTCGTTAACTTCGCCTGCGCCGATCATTGATCCTGCGGTCTTTAAGCACAAATCAGCATAGCAACCGCTCCATGCTTCGGGTATATCTCCGTCCTCTGAAATACATTCAAGTATTCTCATCCTATATTTCATAAGTGCAGCGGTTTTTTGAGGATTCTCAAAGAGCATGCAGTTGTCTTTTTCATAATACCGCATATACTCTCTTCCTAAAAAGTGCATCAAATTCAAGAGAGTATTCGCTGTGTTTTGCTTTTGATATTCTGCGTGTTTTTCCCTTTTCCAAAATCGTTCTTCGATACGTTCGTTTTGACAAGACGAATAAAATTGTTCGCTTTTATATTGCCAGTTTTCCCATTCATCGTCGGGACATACGATGCTCATACATTCCAGTGCATTTTGACGGGTATATTCCCAAGTGCAATCTGAAATAATCTTTTCACATACCTCTTTGAGCAACGGATAATCGCTTTGCCAACATTCTTTATTGCGCAAAATTGCCATAGCCAAACACTCGCAGATTGCAAAATCAGAGGGATACTTTTGATAGTATTCTTTTGCCAAAGCTAACTGTTCTGTCGGAAGTGCATGGTTAAGTTTTGCCATAAATAATTCAACATCTGCTTGGTGGCTAGCCTCATCGTTGCCGATGAGTTCGTCAACCGTGATCTTAAAATAGTTTGCGATGCGAGGCAAAAGAGTAATGTCCGGATACCCTCCACGCTCCCAATTGGAAACCGCTTGCGGTGAAACCATTAGCGCATTGGCTAACTCTTCTTGCGTTAGTTTCAGTTTTCTTCTTTCACGGAGAATCACTTCCGCAATTTTTAATTCAGCCATAAAATCCTCCGAAATGATGATGAGAGGTGCGCACCTTCTGATAATATGATAGTATGATTTGCGCCGGAAGTCAACAACTGTGCTATTGAGTTTTCTCAAACGACGTTTGAATAATACAATTAATGCTTGTTTTTGCGTTTTCCGGATACTTGCGCTAAGCAAAGCGCGTGGACGATCCTTCGCACGACTCCCAACGACAAAAAAACACCACCAAAGAGTTCTTTGGTGGTGTTTATGTTTTTTTCGCTAAGAATGCAGAACGATATAATCAGAAGTTTAGTTCTGGTTCGCCGCGTCGACGATCGCCTTGA
Organism: Oscillospiraceae bacterium; assembly: GCA_015067825.1. Taxonomy (GTDB): domain Bacteria; phylum Bacillota; class Clostridia; order Oscillospirales; family QAMX01; genus QAMX01. The sequence goes on from SVLQ01000005.1 coordinate 161,279, forward strand.
AGGCAGCGGGCTTGAGCGAAGCGCCGCCGATGAGGCCGCCGTCGATGTTGAGCTGCGCGAGCAGGCCGGCAGCGTTTTCAGCGTTCATCGAGCCGCCGTACTGGATGGTGATCGAGCGGGCAGCGCGGGCGCCGAAGAGCGAACGGACGGTGTCGCGGATGAGGGTGCAGACTTCGCTGGCCTGTTCAACGGTCGCGGTCTTGCCGGTGCCGATGGCCCAGATGGGTTCGTAGGCGATGACGACCTTGCGGATCTGGTCGGCCTGAACGTTCTGGAGCGCCATCTTGACCTGGTACTGGATGCGTTCGGCGGTGACGCCGGATTCGCGTTCGGCCAGCGATTCGCCGACGCAAACGATCGGGCGCAGACCGGTATCGAGGGCCTTCAGGACCTTCTTGTTGACGGTTTCGTCGGTTTCGGCGAAGTACTGTCTGCGTTCGCTGTGGCCGATGATGACGTACTTAACGCCCATTTCGGCGAGCATTTCGGCCGAAATTTCGCCGGTGTAGGCGCCGGACGCTTCGTAGTGCATGTTCTGGGCACCGACAGCGATCTTGGTCGCGCGGGTCGCCTTCAGAGCGGCCGGCAGATCGACGAACGGAACGCAGAGAACGGTGGTGCACCATTTGGCTTTGGCAATCATCGGACGAAGTTCGTCGACGAGAGCACGGGCTTCCTTCGGGGTTTTGTGCATCTTCCAGTTGCCCGCGATGATCGTTTTGCGGTATCTTCTGTTCATGGGGATATCCTCCTAGTTGATGAATGATCATTCAAAGTAAGTATCAAAGCTCTGCCGCCTGAAGATTTCCTCAGGCGGCAGAAGCCAAAAGCTGCTTGGGGAAATCTTATTTATCGAGCAGGCAGGCAATACCCGGCAGTTCAAGGCCTTCGAGGAACTCGAGGCTGGCGCCGCCGCCGGTGGAGATGTGGGTCATCTTATCGGCATAACCGAGCTGGACAACAGCCGCCGCGGAGTCGCCGCCGCCGACGATGCTGATGGCCTTGCTTTCGGCGATCGCGGAAGCGACCGATTTGGTGCCGACAGCAAATTTTTCCATTTCGAAAACGCCCATCGGGCCGTTCCAAACGACCGTGCCGGCGTCCTTCAGAACTTCGGAGAACTGAGCAATCGTCTTTTCGCCGATGTCGAGGCCCATCCAGCCGTCCGGGATTTCCTTGGTCGGGACGAGCTGCGTGTTGGCTTCGGCGTCGAATTTGTCCGCGGCGACGGTGTCGATCGGGAGCAGGAAGTTCACGCCTTTTTCTTCGGCCTTCTTGAGCATTTCGGCCGCGTATTCGATCTTGTCTTCTTCGCAGAGCGAGGTACCGATGCTACCGCCGGCAGCCTTGATGAAGGTGTAGGCCATGCCGCCGCCGATGATCAGGGTGTCGACCTTTTCGAGGAGGTTGTTGATGACGCCGATCTTATCGGAGACCTTCGCGCCGCCGAGGATGGCGACGAACGGACGAACCGGAGTGGTGAGGGCATCGCCCATAACGCCGATTTCTTTCTTGATCAGGTAGCCGCAGACGGCCGGCAGATAGTCGGCAACACCGGCGGTGGAAGCGTGGGCGCGGTGAGCCGTGCCGAACGCGTCGTTGACGTAAATTTCAGCGAGATCCGCCAGAGCTTTGGCGAATTCGGGGACGTTCTTTTCTTCTTCGGCGTGGTAACGCACGTTTTCAAGCAGCAGAACTTCGCCTTCCTTGAGGGCAGCGGCTTTGGCCTTCGCATCTTCACCGACGACGTCATTGGCCATGACGACGTTGATGCCGAGGAGTTCGGAGAGGCGGGCGGCGACCGGCGCGAGCGAGTACTTCGGATTGACCTGGCCCTTCGGACGACCGAGGTGCGAGCAGAGGATCACCTTGGCGTTGTGGTCAAGCAGGTAACGAATGGTGGGCAGCGATTCGCGGATACGCTTGTCATTCGTGATATTTTTGTCAGCGTCCTGCGGAACGTTGAAGTCGCAGCGGACAAGAACTTTTTTGCCGGCGACGTCGATGTCTTCGACACTTTTTTTGTTGTAGAGCATAATGGTTCTCCTTTCAAGTACTACCGATATTTACCTCTGTATTATATACCATTTTTGCTGAAAAATCAAACTTTTATTTGAGAATCTTTCTGCCAAAATCGACTTTTTCCCTTTGTGACAGAATATGGTCGAATTTCGTCGCAAAAATTGGTTATTTTGTTGTTGATTTTTTGCGTGATTGGTTTGTAGAAGAACCAAAAAACGTCCATTCCGTTTTTTCGCGGGCAAAACTTTGTTTGTTTTTTGCCATTTCCGCCAAAACCGGTCTCTTGCACAACAAAATATCTGCCGCGAAATCCGGCTTTTCCGGCCGTCGGTTCGTTGAAACCTTATGCCGGTTATGGTATAATTAACGCAAATAGAACCGATCGAACTGTTTTCCGCCTGTTGAAACTATGGGCGAGATCCTAAAAAGATAAAGAAGGAATTACCATGCTGAATATCGTCCTCGTAGAGCCGGAGATCCCACAAAATACCGGTAACATTGCCCGTACCTGTGCCGTCACGGGCAGCCGCCTGCACCTTGTCGAGCCGCTCGGCTTCAAAATCGACGACGCCAAGCTCAAGCGCGCCGGCCTCGACTACTGGCATCTGCTCGATATCCGCTATTATCCGTCGTTTGAAGCGTATCTGGAGGCCAACAAGGGCGCGGTTATGCGCCTTGCCACCACGAAAGGGCAGCACGCCCACACCGACGTCGACTACCCCGACGATTGCCACATCCTCTTTGGCAAAGAGACCGCCGGACTCCCGCGCGATTTTATCGCCGCCCACCCCGAAGATACGATCCGCATCCCGCAGATCCCCAACGCCCGCAGCTTAAATCTCTCCAACTCCGTGGCGATCGTCTGCTACGAAGCGCTGCGGCAGATGGGCTTCCCGGGAATGCAGTGAGAAAAGGAGCAGGATTATGAGTTTTCGTCTTTGCGCCCCGGTGCTTTTGGGGCTGGAAGGGATCTGTGCGGATGAACTGCGCAGACTGGACTTTGCCGACGTCGCCGCCGAAAACGGACGCGTCCTGTTTTCGGGCGATCTGACCGAGGCGCTGCGGGCCAATCTCTGGCTGCGCACGGCCGAACGTGTGCAGATTTTGCTCGGTGAGTTTCCCGCTGCGACCTTTGATCAGTTGTTTGAAGGTGTTAAGGCTACGCCGCTGGAAGAGATCATCGATGCCAACGGCGCGTTCCCGGTCAAGGGTCACTCCACGCGTTCGCGCCTGACGAGTATTCCCGACTGTCAGAAGATCATCAAAAAAGCTGCTGCCGTGCGTTTGGGTTCGGTGTACGGCTATCAGACGATGCCGGAGACCGGCGCGAAATATCAGCTTTCGTTCCATATCATGAACGACCGCTGCTCGCTCTACCTCGATACGACCGGTGCGAGCCTGCACAAGCGCGGCTACCGCGCCGAAGCCAACGCCGCGCCGATCCGCGAAACGCTGGCGGCGGCCATGGTGTTCCTCAGCCGCCGCCGCGGCGACCGTCCGCTCTGCGATCCGCTTTGCGGCTCGGGCACGATCCTGATCGAAGCGGCGCTGATGGCTTCCAACACCGCACCGGGGCTCAACCGCCCGTTTGCGATGGAGGGATTTGCCGGTGTCGATCCGTCCGTCGGCGAGCGCCTGCGCGAAGAAGCGCGCAGCCTTGTCCGCAGCTTCGACGGCGAGATCTTCGGCAGCGACCGCGACCATGCCGCCATCGGTCTCGCGCGTGCCAACGCCGAAAAAGCCGGCATGGGCAAGGTGATCCGCTTTGCCAAGGCCGAACTCAGCGAAGCCCGTTTCCCCGAGAGCGGAATCGTGATCACCAACCCGCCCTACGGCGAACGCCTCGGCGACGTCGCCGAAGCCCGCGCCGTCTACAAAACGCTTGGGCAGCGCGTGATGAATGCACACCTCGGTGCCTACGTGATCTCGCCCGACGAACAGTTTGAAAAATTCTTCGACCGCCGTGCCGATAAAAAACGCAAGCTTTACAACGGCATGCTCAAGTGCAACGTCTATATGTACCGATAAAACGAAATCGCATCAAAAAATGGCATTACGGAAATCCGTAATGCCATTTTTGCTTGGTATGGGATTTTGACAAAATCGTCAGACTTTGTGGGGAGCATGACAGCAACCGCCGCACTTTTTGGCCATCGGGCACTCGGCAGCACCGGCGCAGGAATTTCCCTTCATTGAGACGGAAAAACCTTCGAAAATGCGGTCGAGCTCATTGGCGCCGCAACCGGGGCAGACGACGCTGCCGCTGTCTTTTTCGGCGATCGAGCAGCGAACCTCAAATTTTTCGCCGCAGGAATTACATTGAAACGTGTAGAAAGGCATTGTGTTCTCCTTTCAAACGCCAAGCGATTGCTTACTGCTGCTGCTTGGCGCGTTTTTTGGCCAGCGCAGCCGCGCGGATACCGTGGTCGAGGACCGTCTTGCGGATGCGCAGCGACTTCGGCGTGACTTCCAGCAGTTCGTCTTCGGCCAGGAATTCGATGCACTGCTCCAGGCTCATCGTGCGCGGCGGGATCAGACGCAGCGCGTCGTCGCTGCCGGAGGCGCGCATGTTCGTCGCGTGCTTTTTCTTGCACACGTTGACGACGATGTCTTCGCCCTTGGGCGAGAGGCCGACGACCATGCCGGCGTAGACCGGAACACCGGCGCCGATGAAGAGCGCACCGCGCTCCTGCGCGTTGAACAGGCCGTAGGTGATCGATTCACCCGTTTCAAAGGCGATCAGCGAACCGGTCTGGCGCGAGGTGAAGTCGCCCTTGGTCGGCAGATAGCCGTGGAAGATCGTGTTCAGAATGCCTTCGCCGCGCGTGTCGGTCAAAAATTCGCTGCGGTAGCCAAAGAGTCCGCGCGAGGGGATCAGGAACTCAAGGCGCGTACGGGTACCGACGTTGCCCATCTTGGTCAGCTCACCTTTTCTTGCATTGAGCTTTTCCATGACCGCGCCGACGGCACTCGCCGGAACGTCGACGACGACTTCTTCAAACGGTTCGGTGGTGTTGCCGTCCTCGTCCTTGCGGAAGAGAACCTTCGGCGCACCGACCTGGAATTCGTAGCCCTCGCGGCGCATCGTTTCGATCAGGATCGAAAGGTGCATCTCGCCTCTGCCGAGCACGCGGAAGGTATCAGTCGATTCGGTTTCTTCGACCTTGAGCGAAACGTCCTTCAAAAGCTCGCGGAACAGACGGTCGCGGAGGTTTCTCGAGGTGACGAATTTGCCTTCTCTGCCGGCGAAGGGGCTGTCGTTGATGGAGAAGGCCATTTCAACGGTCGGCTCCGAGATCTTGACAAACGGCAGAGCTTGGGGATGGAGCGGGTCGCAGATCGTATCGCCGATGTTGACGGTGTCCAGACCGGAGAGGGCGATGATGTCGCCGGGCTGGGCGCTTTCGATCGGAACACGCTTCAAGCCTTCAAAGGTGTAGAGGTTGACGGCCTTCGCCTTGATATCGTCGCGGGTGGCGTGGTAGTTGGTCAGGAGAATGTCGGAATTCTGCTTCAGAATACCGTTTTCAATTCTGCCGACGGCGATACGGCCGACGTATTCGTTGTAGTCGATCGACGAAACGAGCATCTGCAGCGGCGCGTTTTCGTCGCCTTCGGGGGCGGGAATGTGCGAGACGATCGTGTCGAGGAGCGGGGTCATGTCGTCGCCGTGTTCATAGGGCGAGAGCGAAGCAAAACCGGCGCGCGCCGACGCAAAGAGAACGGGGGAGTCGAGCTGTTCGTCGGTGGCGTCGAGGTCGAAGAGGAGCTCAAGGATCTCGTCGACGACTTCGTCGCAGCGGGCGTCGGGACGGTCGACTTTGTTGATGACGATGACGGCCTTCAAACCGAGCTCGAGCGCGCGCTGGAGCACAAAGCGCGTCTGCGGCATCGGGCCTTCGTAAGCGTCGACCAGGAGCAGAACGCCGTTGACCATTTTGAGAACGCGTTCGACTTCGCCGCCGAAGTCGGCGTGCCCCGGCGTATCGACGATGTTGAGTTTGATGCCCTTGTAATTGACGGCGGTGTTTTTCGAGAGAATCGTGATGCCGCGTTCGCGCTCGAGGTCGCCCGAGTCCATAACGCGGTCGGCAACGGCCTGGTTCTGGCGGAACGCACCGCACTGTTTGAGCAGCTCGTCGACGAGCGTGGTCTTGCCGTGGTCGACGTGCGCGATGATAGCAATATTTCTGAGGTCTTCGCGAATCAAGATTTCAGATCCCTTCCTAAGTAAATATAGTGAATCGATTGGAAAACGTTATTTTCCAATCGGGCTTACCAGCGTTCCATGTTTTTGCGGTGTTTTGCGCGGTAGATTTCTTTCAGTTCGTCGACGGAGATGTCGTAGCAGAGCATGACGTCGTTTAAGTACATCAGCACGTCGCAGAGCTCTTCGGTGAAGTGCGTGCGCACGGCCGGATCGGTCATGACCGCCTTGTCGCCGTCTTTCTTGACGATGTCGATGACTTCGCCGAGCTCGGCGACCAGCCAGAGAAGCTTGGATTTTGCGGTAGCCGGTTCGATCGGCATCCATTTGTCCTTGTATTTTTCCTGCAGCTCCTTTTGGATCTGCTGCATTTCCGCAAATCCGAAGTCGCTCATAAAATTCCTCTGCTTTTGTGCTGCGTCTTGGCTTTGTCGGCGGCGATCAGCCGGCGCAGAGCCTCAACGCCGACCTTGGCGGCCAAGGTGGAATCGTGGCAGGACTCGTCGTGCAGACCGAGTGCTTCACGCTCCTGATTCCAAACGACGGTGAAAACACTGCCGCAGCGGAGCTTTCGCGCCGCCGCACAGACAAAGAGCGCGGCCGATTCCATTTCGCTGGCCAAAACGCCGGCACGCTTCCAAGCGTCCCATTTGTAGTCGAGCTCGCGGAAGGCGGGCATCGTCTGCGGCGAATGCTGGCCGTAGAACGAATCCTTACACTGCACGACGCCGAGGTGCTTGCGGCAGCCGAAATCATCGGCAGCGGCGGAGATAGCGGCTGTGACGGTGAAATCGGCGACGGCGGGGAACTCGATCGGCAGATATTCTCGACTGGTCCCTTCGTGGCGGACCGCACCGGTGGCGATCACGAGGTCGCCGGCGCAAACGTCGGTGTTGATCCCGCCGCAGGTGCCGACGCGCACGAACGTGTGCACGCCGATGGCGGCCAGCTCTTCCATGCAGATCGAAGCGCTCGGTCCGCCGATACCCGTTGAGGTCACGCAGACGGGATCCCCGTCGAGCTTGCCGGTAAAGGTGCGGAATTCGCGGTTGAACATGATTTCCTTCGGTTCGTCAAAAAACGAAGCGATCAGCTCGCAGCGGCCGGGATCGCCGGGCAGGATCGCATATCCGCCGACGTCGCCTTCGCGCAGTTGGATGTGGTACTGGATTCCTGTCTGCTCCATGAAACGCACCTCCCTCACGAATTACATACAACTATATATTATACCACAAAGCAATGTGAGAATTCAATACAAAAACACGCTTGCCGCAGATTTTTTTGCAATTTTTGCCGTGGGTGAAAAACTGTGTCACTATTGTTACACTTCGCGTTCAATGCTTGCAAATTACAGCGGTTTTCATTATAATAAAACTGACGAAAAGTCTTTTTGATCCTGCAAGAAATGGAGTTTCCCTTATGAAACGAACGTTATTCCGCCGTTTGCTCCTGTTTGTACTGGCACTGGTCTGCCTGACACAGTTGGCAATCGGCGTATTTGCCGCGGGGGAGGGCGCACCGGAAGTCCTGACAGAGGCCGAGTGCGAAGTAATCCAGACCGTCGGAGATTTGAATATCATGCGTGGCGACGGAACCTCGTTCCGACCGAACGACCCGATTACGCGGGAGGAACTGTTCCGCGTGGTTTATTCGATCGCTGTCGGCGGCGAGACGTCTGCACCTAACCCCTACTATGCCGAAAAGCTCGGTGTCGTGCAGGGGCTGACGGATGTCGATGCGATTGCGCCGTGGGCACTGCCGTATGCCGGCTATTGCTTTTTTAACAAACTGTTTGTCGGCGATGCAAGCGGCGCCCTGCAGCCGAACGGTGCGGTGAGCTATTTTGACTGCGCGAAGATTTTGCTGAAGCTGTTGGGACTGCCGGAATCGGCGTTTGCCGGGAAGCCCCAAAACATCATGTTTTTCGGACTGGATATCGGTTTGTTCGATGCGCTGACGGTCACTGACGTCTATGCACCGATGACGCGTCTGGAGGTCGCACAGATGATTACGGCTGCGCTGAACTCTCGTTGTATCTCTTCCGTTGTTGACAATACACTGAAGTACAGCACCGAAACGGGCCTGCGTCGTTGGTTCCGCGTGTCTTCTGTCGAAAAACTGAGAAAAAGCGGCGTTGTGACAGGCAAAACGCTGGAACGTGGCGAACCGTATCTCACAGTGGCCGATGGCAAGGAAACGTATCTTTATCCGTTTTCGGAAGAACTGTGGAAGCAGACTATGGGAAAAATTGTCTGCTGGAGTGAAAAAAATACCGGTGAGCTTCTGTCGCCAATGCGCCTCGCGGCCGATCTCTATACGTCATCTCTGCGGGAGCTTCCGCCGCACCGTACGGAAAATGGCAGTGTTGTGGTCAATTTCGGCGAACATGAGATGGTGTTTCCGAACAACCTGCTCGGTGGGAAAAATGTCCGAATCTATAACACGGCCACAGCTTCGTTTGAAACGGACCGTTCTTTCCTGACGGTGACAGCTCTTCTAAACTATCTGCGCGATACGCTCGGAGAACGCTGGGGCGAGAATACGATGGTTGGTATGATGATGACCGATACTGATCTGGTAGTCCGCGTGACCCCGCGCACCTATTTGCGCTACGATCGTGCGGCACATATGGTTGGGTCGGGCAGCGACTGGTACCCGGCAAACGATGCGTTTGCGGCCGTGCCCGATGGTTCATTTGTGGCGGTTTTGCTCGACGCGGCGGCCGAAATCGTTGTTCTGCAAGATGTGCTTCCGGTGATTGATGCCGGCAACGGAATCTTCCGCGCGGAACGCGACGAAATGGGCGATTATTCGTTCTTTGTAAACGAGATGCCTGTCCGCAATCAAACCAAGCTGACACAAGAGTACAGCGACGAAGAACTGGCTTCCTACGCGGTAGGCAACGGCAAGTTGGTCAACTATATTCTGTGCGACGGTGACTGTGTCGTTGCGGCCGGTATTTTTGATGAGTATCGCCTGCCCTATACCGACGTTTCTGCCTACATTTTTGTGGAGCGGACGGAAAAGGTAACGATCGGTTCCCGCAACTACACGGCGATTTTTGGGCTGATCAACGGTGAACCCGGCTGTGAGTTGATTGACGAAGCGTTCGGAGTTCCGGCGCTCGGCGCAAATCGCCTGCTGTACCTGTCGGTCGAAACAACGCCTGCCGGAGAGAGCGCGGTGCGTCCGCAGGGAATTTCCACAGAAAACGACGGACTTTATGGTACGGTTGGTTTTGGTCGCCTGACCGAAGCGGTTTTTGCGAGAGGGAAAGGGCGGAACATCAAGATTGGCGAAACAGAGCTTCTGCTGACCGACGATTGTGTGGTTGGTTGTGCCGAGGCCGATGGCAAACCGGGGAACTACCGTTTGGACGATCTTTTGGTCATCAACGGCCGCGGCTGCGACGATCAGGCCGGTCGAACGTTCCGTGCGATGTACGGAATCAACGCCGACGGCGCGGTCGAATGGCTGTTGTTGGTTCGCTCTGCGGAAAATTGAATAGCCGGATAAACGCACCCACATGAGAATGTGGGTGCGAAACTTTTTCCAACGGCAAAAAATGCTTGACAAAAGCGGAAAAACGCCATATAATAATGAGGTAAAAAAGCGTTTGAGAAAGACAAGAATCGGCAAAGCTTGTTTGCAGAGATCGCCGCATCCGGTGAAAGCGGCGGAGCATGCCCCGGTTCGCACCACTTTCGAGCCCCGCAGCCCAAAGAACTTCAAGTAAGCCGCGGCGTAGTTGCGCACGTTACAGCGCCAAAAGTGACAAATCAGGGTGGAACCGCGGAGACGAATCAGTTCGTCCCGCCCCTCGATGCGCGTTTTCGCATCCGAGTGGCGGGGCGTTTTTATTTTTGCCCCGTCTGAAAAAAATGACCGGCACGACCGGAGACAGGAGACACATTATGGAAAAAAACGATCTGCAGATCCTGCGCCACAGCGCCTCGCACATCCTTGCGCAGGCCGTCAAGCGCCTGTACCCCGACTGCAAACTGGCGATCGGCCCTGCCATCGACAGCGGCTTCTACTATGATTTCGACAAAGAAACGCCCTTTACGAGCGAGGATCTGACGAAAATCGAAGCCGAAATGAAGAAAATCGTCAAAGAAAACCTCAAGATCCGCCGCTTCGAGCTCCCGCGCAGCGAAGCGCTCGCGCTCATGACCGAAAAGAACGAACCCTACAAAGTCGAACTGATCAACGACCTCCCCGAAGATGCCGTCATCAGCTTCTACGAACAGGGCGAATTCGTCGACCTCTGCGCCGGCCCGCACATCAACTACACCAGCGGCGTCAAGGCCTATAAGCTCCTGAGCGTCACCGGTGCTTACTGGCGCGGCAGCGAAAAGAACAAGATGCTCCAGCGCATCTACGGTACGGCCTTCAAAACCAAGGACGAACTCGCCGCCCATCTCGAATCGCTGGAAGAAGCCAAACGCCGCGACCACAACAAGCTCGGCCGCGAACTCGAATATTTCACGACCGTCGACGTCATCGGTCAGGGTCTGCCGATCCTGCTGCCGAAGGGTGCGCGCGTCATCCAGCTTTTGCAGCGCTGGGTCGAAGACGAAGAACAGCGCCGCGGCTACCAGCTCACCAAAACGCCGCTGATGGCCAAGCGCGAACTCTATAAGATCTCCGGCCACTGGGATCACTATCTCGACGGTATGTTCGTCCTCGGCGACCCGCACGACGAAACCAAGGAATGCTTCGCTATGCGCCCGATGACCTGTCCGTTCCAGTACCAGGTCTTTTTGAACCGTGCGCGTTCCTACCGCGACCTGCCGATGCGCCTCGGCGAGACCTCGACGCTCTTCCGAAACGAAGATTCCGGCGAAATGCACGGCCTGATCCGTGTCCGCCAGTTCACGATTTCCGAAGGCCACCTGATCCTGCGCCCCGACCAGCTCGAAGAAGAATTCCGCGGCTGTCTGGAACTGGCGAAATTCTGCCTCGGCTCCGTCGGTATGCTCGAAGACTGTTCCTTCCGCTTCTCGCAGTGGGATCCGAACAACAAGGAAAAGTATATCGGCACGCCCGAACAGTGGGAAGAAGCGCAGAGCATCATGGGCAAGATCCTCGACGACCTCGGTGTCGAATACTCTATCGGCATCGACGAAGCCGCTTTCTACGGCCCGAAGCTCGACATCCAGTACAAAAACGTTTTCGGCAAAGAAGATACGATTGTCACCATCCAGGTCGACCAGCTCCTCGCCGAACAGTTTAATATGGAATACACCGACCAGAGCGGCAAGAAGGTTCGCCCGTATATCATCCACCGCACGTCGCTCGGCTGCTATGAGCGTACGCTCGCGTTCCTCATCGAAAAATACGCCGGTGCGCTGCCGATGTGGATGGCGCCGGAGCAGGTTCGCGTGATGCCCATCACCGACCGCTGCGCCGACTATGCCTACGAAGTACTCGATAAGCTCAAGGCTGCCGGTCTGCGCGCGGAAGTCGATGCCCGCAACGAAAAGATTGGCTACAAGATCCGCGAAGCGCAGATGCAGAAGCTGCCGTATATGATCCTCATTGGCGACAAGGAAGTCGAAGAAGGCAAGATCTCCGTGCGCGAACGCGCCCGCGGCGATCTCGGTGCGATGACGGTCGAACAGTTCCTTGCGGATACCGCCGCCGAAGCCACGCCGCCGCGCGGCTGCTGAGCGCAAGATGCGTCTCGATAAGTTTCTCGCCGACGCCGGGATCGGCTCGCGCAGTCAGCTGCGCGGGCTGATCCGCGGCGGACGCGTTGCCGTCAACGGCACGGTGTGCAAGTCCGCCGATGCCAAAGTTGTGGAGACCGACCGGATCACGCTGGACGGCGAAGTTATCGCCTACGAAAAATTCGTCACCGTGATGATCAACAAACCCGAAGGATATCTTTCTGCCACCGCCGACGAACGCGGCGACAAGATCGTCACAGAACTGTTGGACGAGCGCCTGCAACGGATGGATCTGAAGCCGGCCGGACGGCTGGACAAGGATTCGACCGGGCTCTTGGTGCTGACCAACGACGGTGCGCTGATCCACTCCGTCATCAGCCCGACGCGCCATGTTGTCAAGCGCTACGAGGTGACGCTTGCGTCTCCGCTGCCGGCCGATGCGAGTGCGCGTTTTGCCGAGGGGATCACGCTGGAGGACGGATACCGCTGCCTGCCCGGGCAGCTTGTATACGAGCCGGGGACGCTGCGGGCTGTGATCTGCATCCGCGAGGGGAAATTCCATCAGGTCAAGCGCATGGTCGCTGCCCTCGGAAGCACCGTGCTGACGCTGCACCGCGCCAAAATCGGTGCGCTTTCGCTCGACGAAACGCTGCAGCCGGGCGAGTACCGCCGTTTGACGGATGCGGAAATTGCGCTTCTGCTTTTTTCGGAACAGTAAAAATGCAAAGGTTTTGAGGGGCTTCCAAGAGACGGTAATTGTTTATATTAATAAAAAACCACAAAAAAACAGCCGTCAAAACCCTGAAAATCGCCCCGATGGGCAAGCTGTACAAAAAACAACTCGACATTTTGTGAATTTTACCAGTATACGAAATCGCGGAAATATGGTATCCTTTTAGTAAGCTATTAAGTATGTTATGGAGGTTTATCCAATGGCAAGTGTAAAACTGCAGGGCATCTACAAAAAGTATCCCGGCGGCGTTATCGCTGTTTCTGACTTTAACCTGGAAATCAAAGACAAGGAATTCATCATCCTCGTCGGTCCGTCCGGTTGCGGTAAGTCCACGACGCTGCGTATGGTCGCGGGTCTCGAAGAGATCTCCGAAGGCCAGCTCTTCATCGGCGACAAGTACGTCAACGACATCGCCCCGAAGGATCGCGACATCGCGATGGTTTTCCAGAACTACGCTCTGTACCCGCACATGTCCGTGTTTGAAAACATGGCCTTCGGTCTGAAGCTCCGCAAGACCCCGAAGGAAGAAATCAAGCGCCGCGTCGAAGAAGCGGCCAAGATCCTTGACATCGCCCACCTGCTCGACAGAAAGCCGAAGGCTCTGTCCGGCGGTCAGCGTCAGCGTGTCGCCCTCGGTCGTGCGATCGTTCGTAACCCGAAGGTCTTCCTCCTCGACGAACCGCTGTCCAACCTCGACGCCAAGCTGCGTGCTCAGATGAGAACGGAGCTCACCAAGCTGCATCAGAGACTCCAGACCACCTTCATCTACGTTACCCACGACCAGACCGAAGCTATGACGATGGGTACTCGTATCGTCGTTATGAAGGACGGCTTCATTCAGCAGGTCGCCGCGCCGACCACGCTGTACGAATATCCGTGCAACCTGTTCGTCGCGACGTTCATCGGTTCCCCGCAGATGAACATCTTCGACGCCACCGTCGTCGACAAAGACGGCGTTACTTACCTCAAGTTCGGCGAAGCCATGATTAAGCTGCCGAACGAAAAGGGCCGCAACCCCGAAGTCCTCGCCTACGCCGGCAAGGATGTCGCGGTCGGTATCCGTCCGGAAAACATCCACGACGAAGAAGTCTTCATCAACCAGTATCCGGAAGCCGTTGTCGAAGCCGACGTTGACGTCGTCGAACGTCTCGGTTCCGTCACCTACCTGTATGCTCAGTGTGAAGGCAACGCCATCATCGCTTCCGTCCAGCCGCGCAGCACGGTCAAGACGGGCGACCACGTCAAGCTCGCGTTCGACGTCAGCCGCATCCACCTGTTCGACAAGGATACGGAAAAAGTCATCGCCGGCGAAGTTCCGAAGTTCTAAGACTCAAAAAGGTGTCGGATTTTTCCGACACCTTTTTTATATACAAAACCGGCGCGAATTCTTTTGAGTTCGCGCCGGTTTTTGCTTTGAGAAGCTTAGATTTCGCTGAATTCGATCGTTTTGCCCTGGTGGTAGGAGCGGTACGCACCGTCCATCAGTTCGGAGAGGGCAACGGCATCGTTGATGTCGAAGATGATCTCGCCGTCGCGCAGAACCGCATCGACGAACTGATTGATCGCCGAGGGGAGTCCCTTGGGGAGCTTCGGCGTGAACCAGCAGCCGGCCATGTCGCCGCCGAGGTGGTCGGACTTGACCTTACAGCCGTCGGTGCCGCCGTAGAGGAAGGTACCTTCCGTGCCCGAAAGCTCGAAGGAGAACGGCGAGGAATTGGTAACAAAGCCGGTTTCCGAGACGGCAAGGATCTTGTTTTCAAATTCGATGATCGAAACGCAGTTGTCGTCGACCGGCGTGTCGTAGAGCTTGTTGTAGAGCGAGGTGATGCGCGCCGGCTTGCCGCCGAGGTACGACGCAAGGTACATCGGATGCGCGCCGAGGTCCATCATCGCGCCGCCGCCGCAGGTGACGGGGTCGGTGAAGTATTCCGGCAGCCAACCGCCGGAGATACCGTTGTGGCAGTTTCTGATGCGCATATAGTTGGGCTTGCCGAGCAGGCCTTTTTCAATCAGTTCTTTGGCGTAGAGAACCCAACCGGAGGTACGGAAGGGGAAGGAGATGACGAATTTGATGCCCGTTTCGTTCACGACGTCGCGCACTTCTTCGGCCTCGGCCTTGGTTGCGGCCAAAACCTTCTCGGTGAAGATGTGCTTGCCGGCGCGGGCGGCTTTGATGAACATATCTTTGTGCATGCTGGTCGGCGCGGTGCAGCAGATCGCGTCGACGTCGTCGCGGGCGAGCAGCTTGTCGTAATCCGGCTCAAAGTCGCAGCCAAGCTCTTTGGCCCATTCGATCCCGCGGTCGGGAACTTCGTCCCAAAGAACGGTGACGCGGCAGTCGGGGTGGTTGGCGAAATCTCTGCCATATCCCGTGGCGTGCGGATGCCAACGGCTGAGAAGCGCAATGTTCAGCATAGTAAACTCTCCTTTTTTCTTTGTTCCGCGGGAAACCGCAGAAAATTACTTTCGGTAGTAGCTGTAATAGGCGACGACGGTCATGCGCTTGCCGGTTTCGTTGTCGGTGTAGGTAAAGGTCGAACCGTTTTTGGAGAGCAGCTCGCCGGCTGTCAGTTCGCTGACCGGCTTGGAAAACACGAGCTTGCCGTCGCAGAGGATCATGATCCGATCCTCGGAAAAGTTGATGTATCCGCTTTTTCCGATGACGACCTCGGTGTTTTCGGCGCAGTCGCGGAGGGTGACGTACTGCAGATCTTTGGCGCAGAGCGCGGCGATGCGCTCGCGTTCGGCTTCGGCTTTTTTCTTTTTCGACTGAAACAGCATAGCATTGCTCCGTTTCGCCCGCGGCGTTTTTCTCTGTGTTTATTCTAACAGAGACCGCGCCGAAATTCAAGAGAACAGCGCGAAAAAGTGGGACGAAATCAAAAGTTTTTTCTCCTGCTGCGAATTTTGCGGGTGAGAGCTTGAATCGGCGGCGGATCTTTGGTATAATAACAGCAGTATGCCGCAGTAGCGGTGCAAAAACGCGAAAAGAGGCTCTCTCTATGAAAAAATCGCAGCTGTATATTTTCGGCTTTGTCATGTTCTGTCTGCTGGCGCTGACCAAGGTGGTCGCGCTGGGTGTTTCCGTCTTTGGCATCATCACCTATTTCTTCGGCGAATCGGCGTCTGATGCCGTTTCTTCACGCATGATCATCGCCCTGCTCGTCGACTTTGTCGCCCTGATTCTGATGTGGGCGATCAACAAGGGTCTGCGGATCTACAAAAAGCCGACCTCGATCATTTCGCTGCTCTCGCCGATTTTGCTGCTTGCGGTGCTCGTTTTGAGCGTTATGATGGTTTCGCCGGAGTTTTTTGAGCATCTTGAGGTCTTTAACGCGATCTGCTGGGTGCTGATGGTGACCTATCTGATCCTGCCGGACATCTTCATCGTCCGCGACTTTATCGCCCTGCGCCACGGGTTCCCCAAAGACGAAGCCGACGATGCGCCCCCAACCCTTTCCCAGCGCATCCGCAATGCAAAAAAATAAACAATGACCGTCTGCAAGCTCTGCAGACGGTCATTTTTCTGCTGTTTCTCTCATAGGCTTTAGCAAGACTTGAAACCGGAGGGAAACAGGGATGTTTATTTATTCCGCGAAAATGAACAAAAAGAAACTGGCGATGATCCTCGTCGGTGTGGTTGCGGCGATTTTGGCACTGGTCTTTATCCTCGGCGGCGGTGACGAAACAGAAGATCCGCGCGCGGCCGAATTGAAGCTTCTGCAAAAATGCCGTCTTGCGACCAACGAAGACCGGCTCGCGCTGCTGACCGATCTCGGCTGGGAGGTTGCCATGCAGCCCGAAGAGACCCGCGAAGTGCGGATTCCGAATGAGTTTTCCGATGTCTACGCGCGCTACAACGAGCTGCAAAAGGAACAGGGGCTGGATCTTGCTGCCCATAAGGGCGAAACCGTCATGCGCTATACGTATCTCGTTGTCAACCATCCGAGCGGTGAGAACCATGTGCGCGCCACGCTGCTGGTCAAAGGCGATCGCCTGATCGGCGGCGACATCTGCTCGGCGAAAATGGACGGCTTCATGCATACGCTGCTGATGCCTGCCGATGAAAGCGCGGCCAAAACACCGGCGGCGACGACACCTGCCGTGACCACCGAAACGCCGGTGATGACGCAAAACGTCGAACCGACCGTCGGCGGCGACGAATCCGCGTTCCCGACTGACTGATTCTTGGTATAAAATCATCAGAAATTGAAAAAACTACCTGTAAACTGAGAAAAAGAGGCAGGTAGATCGCATGAAACACAGCAGATTCTTTCGCATAACGCTGCTCACGCTGTTGGCGGCAACCCTGATGTGCGTTTGCGCGCTTCCGGTTGCGGCGGCCTTGCGCGAGGGCAGCCGCGGCAACGAAGTGAAAACCGTACAGCAAAAACTAAAGGCTTGGGGATACTACAGCGGCGAGGTCGACGGAATCTTCGGCCCGCAGACGACGGCGGCTGTCAAATCATTCCAACGCAAAAACGGCCTCGCCGTCGATGGTGTGGTCGGCCGCGAAACCTATGCCGCGTTGGGGATGGCCGCACCGGCATCGTCCGGCTCCGCTTCCTACCAAAACGACATCAACATGCTCGCGCGGATGATTGCCGCCGAAGGCAGGGGGGAACCGTATCTCGGTCAAGTGGCGATCGGTGCGGTCGTGATGAACCGCGTGGAACACGCGTCGTTTCCGAATTCGATCGCAGGGGTGCTGTTTCAGTCTGGGGCGTTTTCGGCACTCGATGACGGGCAGTACGCCTCGACTTCGATTCCCGCCAGCTGCCGACGCGCGGCCGTCGAGGCCTACAACGGCTATGATCCGACCTATGGTTGCATTTATTACTACAACCCGGCCAAAACCTCCAACAAATTCATGCTTTCGCGTCCGGTGGTTCTCACAATCGGCGGCCACGTGTTCTGCCGATAACGGACACAGCACAGCGGAGAAGGGGAAGATCCCTCTCCGCTGTTTGCTTTAGTACGCTATTGTGGAACAACAGTTCATCAATGTTGACCGCTCTGGGGTGAAAAATGTTTGTAAATAAAAAATAAATAATCGGAAAAAGAGTCGAAACGCATTGACTTTTCGGCGCAATATGGTATGATATTATATAGGTATAATAATAATGCCGAAGTATATTCAAGAATGAACCGCCATAATTGGCAAGCGATAAAGAAAACAGATGGAGTGAAAAAAGATGGCAACGGAGAAAATCGCGGCGATCGTCGCGGAATTTGCCGTGGAGGGCAAGCTGATCGAAGCAAAGCCGATCGTACAGGGACATATCAACGATACATACCGCCTGACGTTTGAAACGGAAAC
>SVLQ01000023.1 GCA_015067825.1 Oscillospiraceae bacterium
TTCGTGACGTCCTTGGTATCCGTGTAATCAACGGCGCCGACGAACATCGTCAGAACCATCGAGACGGCCAGAACCATCGCGAGAAGTTTCGCAAACTTCTTCATTGTGTTTCCTCAGATACACAACGGTTTGGGGGAAATCTTGGGCTTTTTACATGCAATAGTACTGACCGCAAAACATGTGCCGAAAAGTTCTGAAAATCAAAAAAATCGTTATTGCCGTTTGGACCATGCACCGCCGGGAAACAGCGAAAAACATGAAGCATTCTTGGGGAATATTGATGCTCGTAAGGTGAGTTTGGGGAATTGCCAATCCAACCGCAGCTGATGCGGTCGCGCGCCTCGCGGTAGGTGCCCGGCAACTGGCACTGTCATTGTGGAACAGAGACGGTCGACGTTGACCGATCGGCGCGGATTACGTTTCGGAACGGCACACAGGCCGTTCCCTACAGAAGTGTGGGTAACAGCAACGACAACGGATATGACAGGACGAGAAACCCGTCCCCTACGGCCGCGTGGTTGATGTATCGGTCGAAATCCGCCTAAAAAAAGCAGCCGCACCAAAAGGCAGTACCGGACAAGAAAATATAGAATCCGCCCATCAAGGCATTTCTTGATGGGCGGATCGTTTTACGCCGGTCAAACAGCAGCTTTGGTGCAGATCGAGGCTTGTTTGCGGGGCAATCCTTGGTGGCTTGTCCCGCAAACGGAACGAAGAGATGCGCCAAATCGGCGTTTGAACGGGCTATGGTTTCTTGTTTGGTGCTGCCAAATCGGTGCGGCTGCTTTGCGATTTTCTTACCAGCGCATGGTCCACGCCTGCAGCGGGAAGCGCTTCAGATGCCATTTGGCGGTGAATTCCGGCGGATGCACCGACCAGGCGAGGATCGGCGGATTCTCGACCAACGGGAAATCGGAGAGGTCGATGTTCTGCGCGCGCGGCGAAAGCGTGACCGTTTCCGCGCCGCACAGGACGTCCAGCATCGCGTAGAGGAAATCGGCGGGGCCGAGCAGCGTGTCGCCGACGGCGATCTGCGCGGGCAGGAAGGTCTGCGGATCGATCGCGGCGGCCGCCGTGCGCACGTCTGCGGCCGAAACGGTGACGGGTGCGGTGATCGCATAGGGCGTATCGAGGAAGCCGTAGACCCGACCGGCGGCAAATGCCTGGTCGCCGCGCAAAAATGCGAGAGCGGCGGCGAAAACGTCGGAGATCGACAGCGAAACCGGCGCGGTCAGCGGGTAGAAATTCTCATTGAGAGAAGCACGGATCGCCGGGATATCGGTAGGCTTCAGAATACGCGCACCGCTGCGCTCGGCAGCCAGCTCGGCGTAGGTCTTGAAGGTGAAGCGGCCGTCGGCCTTGAGGTTCTTAACGAGCGCTCGGATCTCGGCGGCGTTGGCCTTCACGGTCTCCAAATCGGTGCGCGGCGCTTCTTTCCACTGCCCGAAGGGGTAGTGGTTGCCGCCGCGGTAGTTGACGGAATCCCAGAAATCGTCGTAGCGCAGGCGGTTGGGATGGTTGTAGATGACCGCCGTCTTGCGCGCGGCGAGCTCATCGAAAAACGCGCGGTCGGCGGAAAGGTGATTCCGGCAGATGTGCTCCCACGAGCGGACGTAGCCGAAGTGGAGCAGGTTGCAGAAGAAGACGCCGCGGCCGTCGGGGTGATCGGCGAAGGTATCGGCGTAGCAGGGCAGACCCATGTCGGCATAGGCGTACATCGCGGCGTAGGATTTGTCGTCACCGGGCGGCACGGCCGCATAAACGCGGCCAACGCCGGTTGCGGCCTTGACGAGGGCGATGCCCTCGCTCTCCTGCCGCATCACTTCGGCGTAGGCGGTGGCAAAATCCTCGGTGTCGGTGTATTCGCAGATTGTCGGGTGCAGCGTATGGCCGTAGGTATGGAAGTCGATCTCGTGGTGCTTGAGCGCTTCCAAAACGTCGTAGCGACCCCACGCGACCAGCTGGCGCGCGAGCAGCCCAACCATGCAGAAGCAGCCGCGTATGCCTTCCTCGCGCAGGATCTCGGCGGCTTCCAGGATACCGTCGGCGGCGTAGCTGCTAGTAAAATCTTCGCTGTCGAAGCTGAAAACAAGATTCGTCATAAGTTCCTCCTGTTTATTCGCGCACACGGCTTTTTTTGAGCGCTTCGCGGATCGGTTCGACCGCGAGCATCGCGATCACGCCGCCGATCAGCGCGGTGATGAGCTGCGTCGTCGAGAACATCGCCGACAGCTTTGTTTTCTGCACGTCCGCCAGACCCGTCATCAGCGGCAGAACGATCTTGACAATGCCGAGGTACAAAACAAAATACTTCGCCACCGCCCCGGCGACGATCGCCGAGATCCACATGGCATATTTCTCCGTGCCGGCGAGCTTGCGCGCGCGGCCAAGGACCGAGGCGAAGATCGAGCTGATCGCCAGATTTGCCAGAGCGATCAGCGGGATCAGCTCCCACAGCGGCCCGATGCCAAGGAGCTTCGCGAGAAACGGCGAGACGACCGCGACGATCGCGCCCGACGACATCCCGCACAAAAGCGCCGTCGCCACCAAAACGAAGTTGACCGCCGAGCCGGTCACGAGCTGGCCCAGTCCGCGCGTGAGGTACTGCACGGCAACCAAAACAGCGAGCATCATCGCCGTCCGTGTGATCCAAAGAACAGATTTTCCGACCTTGCTCATCTTCCGCCTCCGTTTATTCGCCGTCGGCGATCAGCACGATCGCCGAGGAGTGGACGAGGTAGGTCGTGCCGTCGATGACGACCTGAATCTGGTCGCCGTCGGCAAAATCCGTCCAGCTTTCCACGTCGCCGGAAATCACGGTGCCGTCCGGCAGCGTCAGGATCGCGCGGTTGAAGGTGTAGGTGGTGTCGAAAAGCTGTTTATTGCCGCAGGCGGTCAGCGCAAGAGCCGCGCACAGCGCGGCCGCGGCGAGGAGCAGACGTTTTTTCATGGTCATTCTCCGATCTTTCTTGAAGTTTTGAGGAGTAATTTCTGCCTCTATTTTACTACATTTCCGCCCTGTTTACAAGTCTTTTTCACCGATTCACCATTTTTCGCGCGCCTGCATACGATAGAACTGAGCGCCCCACAGGGCGCAGAAAAGAAAAGGGGAGAAAAGATTGGACGAAACGAAACTGGACGCCGTTGCGACTGCGAGCATGCACCCGCATCCGGGCAATCCCAACGTGCCGACGAGCTGCCCGGCGATGACCGTGGCGATGCTCTACGTCCCGGTGCAGGTCTGGGAGACGCCCTACGACGCCGAAACCGGCCTTGCGCGCGGAACGATCTTTCCGTCGCTGGATAAGCCGTTTGTCGGGGAAGGGAGCTG
The DNA here is from genome assembly GCA_015067825.1 of Oscillospiraceae bacterium. Taxonomy (GTDB): domain Bacteria; phylum Bacillota; class Clostridia; order Oscillospirales; family QAMX01; genus QAMX01. The sequence continues at coordinate 3,332 of SVLQ01000023.1, forward strand.
GGCGAGATGAACGAACAGCAGAAGCTCCTGCAGCGCATCCGTGCGCTGAACTTCGCCGTGATCGACGCCGGGCTGTACCTCGACACGCATCCCGACTGCCGGCAGGCGCTGGCATATTTCCGCAAGCATCAGGCGGCGCTGAAGGCCGCCAAAGCGGAATACACGCAAAAATTCGGCCCGCTTACGCTCACCGGGCAGACCGGCGACGAGCGCTGGGATTGGATCGACGGCCCGTGGCCGTGGGAAGGCAAGGTGTAAGGCGATATGTGGGCATATGAGAAAAAACTGGAGTACCCGGTCAAGATCAAAAATCCGTCGGCGGCGATGGCAAAAGTCATCATCAGCCAGCTCGGCGGCCCCGACGGCGAGCTCGGCGCGGCGCTGCGGTACCTCTCGCAGCGCTACGCGATGCCGACGGACAAAGCCAAAGGCCTGCTCACCGATATCGGCACGGAGGAACTCGCGCACATGGAGATCATCTCGGCGATCCTCTACCAGCTGACGCGCAACCTCTCGATCGACGAGATCAAAAAGAGCGGGTTCGACACCTATTTCGTCGACCATACCACCGGCATCTACCCGCAGGCAGCGAGCGGGATGCCGTTCTCGGCGGCAACGCTACAGTCGACCGGCGACCCGATCACCGACCTCAGCGAAAACCTCGCCGCCGAACAGAAGGCGCGCACGACCTACGACAATATCCTGCGCCTCGCCGACGATCCCGACGTCCGCGACCCGATCCGCTTCTTGCGCGAACGCGAAGTCGTGCATTTCCAGCGCTTTGGCGAAGCCTTGCGAGACGTCACCGATCGCCTCGATTGCAAAAATTACTACGCGTTCAATCCGTCGTTCGACCGGAAGTAATGCGTATGCCCCGCCTGTCTAAAGCAGGCGGGGCATATTTTGCGCGGTGGCCTGTGCGTCGGAGTGCGCCTCGGGACGGGAAACCCGTCCCCTACAGCCATGCGATAACCAACAAGCCGTAGGGCGGGGGCTTGCTCCCGCCGCCTCTCGTGGGTGGAGAAACCTTACGGCCGTGGGGTGTACTGCGGGAGGGCTCAGAGGCCCTCCCCTACAGCGCTTTGGGATGGTCGGATAAGACGGGCGATTCGTGAATCGCCCCTACCACACAGATGCAACGGCCTTACTAAATCGTAGGGAACGGCCTGTGTGCCGTTCCGTCGTACCAAGCGCCACACGATATACCGAACAGCACCACAACCTTTTGCACAAGGATACCTGCAAAGTTGGCGCACAGACAAAAAAATCCCGCCCCGTGGAGAAATCCACGGGGCGGACTCGTTAAGTTCAGTTAGAAAACCTGCAAACGAATTAGTTCAGTTTGCCGTAAACACCGAATCTGTCTTCCACCTTTTCGTTATCATCGAAGATAACCAGGAGGGTCTCGCTGCCGTCTTTCACGCCAAGACGAACGAGGAGGACGGAATCTTCGTCAGCATATCTACCGCCGATGGTGACGATACCGTATTTATCATCAATAGAGAGGTCAGCAGCGGTGTAGTTGTTGCCACTCATATCGACGAACGTGAAGTCCTTGCCGATTTCCTGATCCTTGTATTCCGTACCGGTCTTGAAGGTGACCTTTTTGCCGTCGTCGGAGACCTTGTATTCGGTGATGAGAGCCGGCGTGCCACTTTCGGCCGCGGTCAGAACCATGATTTCTTCAGCCTTGTCGTAGTTGGTGGCATCTGCGGTAATCTGGAAGACGCCAGTAGCCGGGACGTAGGCATCGGTATCAACGACCTTGATGGTCTTGGTAACACCGTCAACAACGATAGCGACAGAAACGAGGTTGACATTGACGTCCTTCTTGTCTTTATCCTTGATCGTGGCCGGATTGATTGCCCAGTCAACGACGATACCGTAAACCGGTTTCTCAGCCGGAGCCGGCTTAACTTCTTCAGCGACATACTTGATGATCATGCCGTTGTAAACAACAACAGAAACAGTGTACTCTTTGGCGTCGGCCGGATCCTTGTAGGTCTTCTGACCCTGAGCGTCATACAGCGGAGCAGCCGTGAGCGTGTTGAACGCGTCGTAAAGTGCAACGGTTTCGCCGTTCACTTTGTAAACCTTACCGGCCTTAGTGTCGGTAACAGCGACTTTTTCCATGGAAATGACTTCCGGATAGCCGACGATTTCGACCGCGCCGTCAATAACCTTGACCGCGAGGTACGTACCGTCTTCGATTTCGCTCATTTCTTTGGTGATAGAGTAGTCTTTGCCTTCGAACTTATAGGTGTAGTTGAAGACCCAAGCTTTATCTTTGTATTCGGGGGTGATGTCGACACAGTCTTCGTCGAACTCGACAAACTTAACACCAGCGTCAAAGACGGAGATCGAGCCAGTGTTAAGAACAACGGTGACTTCCTGCCACTTCGGCGTAGAATCAGCCGTAGCAGCCGCGACCAGAGTTTTGACGTCGGACATCTTGGTCAGTTCTTTTTCGGTTTCAATGAAGAGGTAAGCATCCGCATCCTTAACGTCGGCGTATTTGAGTTCGATTTCGCCGATGGAGAGCTTTTCGCCCTTGCTGTCGAGCTTGATGTCGCCCAGCTTAACAGTGGCAGAAGCCTTCGTCAGAACGGTCAGGTCAGAAATGCTCTTGCTTTCTTCAGACCAAGAAACTTCCTTGCCGATGTAGTCAGCCAGCTTGAGATCGCCAACTTTGTAGGCCTTGGCGCCCTTGACGCCATTCATCACGAAGTAATTGACTTTTTCGATTTCTTCCACGCCGGTAACAACGCCGGTTTTGATCGTGGAAAGGGTGAACTTCGAGTGGGTCTTGGTCGTTTCGTCATACTGCTTCGCGATTGCATTGGCGATCATGACGGCGACATCTTCGCGGGAGATAGCGTCTCTGTATTCTCTGATGTCGAGGCCGGTAAACAGACCTTCGAGAACCGCATCTTTCACGGCGTTTTCATACCACATGGAACCGGTATATTCCGGAACGCGGACAGTGGTATCATCAGCCGGGTCATCGTACGTGCCTTCCAGCTCGAGAGCACGGAGCAAAACGATCGCCGCATCGGCGTACATCAGGGTGTTCAGCGGGTTGAACGCATTGTTTCCATCGCCGACAAAAATGTCTGCGGCATAAGCATAGCCAACATAGCCCTTGCTCCAGCCCGGGAGTTCGTTGTCGGTGTCGTTGGCATAGTCGGTGAACATACCAACAAGCGAGGCGTACTTCGCGTTTTCGGCCTTTTGGTTTTCATCGGTCAAAAGGCCTTCTTTGGTCAGAGCGTACATGATCTTGGCCATTTCATCGCGGGTCAGCTTGCCCTGCGGGTTGAATTCGCCCTTTTCGTTGCCCTGCATGACGCCGTAGTTATAAACGGCTTCAACGGCAGCAGCTTTGTCCTTGCTGATGGAGTCAGCGTCTTTGTAATCAACAGCGCCGACGAACATCGTCAGAACCATCGAGACGGCCAGAACCATCGCGAGAAGTTTCGCAAACTTCTTCATAGTTGTGTTTCCTCAGATACACAACGATTTTAGGGAGAATATATTTTATTACACTAAATAACAAATATTCTTGTTTTGCATCAAATTCTAACATGAAAACATATAAAAGCAATCGTAGAAAGTGTTTCC
>SVLQ01000017.1 GCA_015067825.1 Oscillospiraceae bacterium
CATCAACTGTGATATCAAAATAGCCTGCAATCACGGGGAGAAGCATAATGTCGGGCATTGTTATTTCGTTTTCCCACTTGGAAATCGTTTGAGAAGACACACCAAGCGTCTCGGCAAGTTGTTCCTGCGTTATTCCGCTATTTTTTCTTAAATCTGCAATATTTTTTCCTATTGTCATATATAATACTCCTTATACCTTTATATTCCGGAACCGTTGAGATAATTATACCTTCAAAAGCACAAAAACACAATAACGAATATGGAGATTGTGTATCCAAAACAGTGTTACGTTCGCTTAGTTGGGTGATCAAGTTTGGGAAAATAGCTGAATAATTCAAATGGCGTACCTGCTTTATCGCAGGTACGCCTTTTGGTTTTTATCCAGCCAAAAGTTGGATAAAAACAAAAAATTAAACCAATGCGTCATTGTATTTTTTCCTCTGAAAATAATATAATTCAAACGTAACTACAAACCAATTTTATCGAGAAAGTTCCAACTACAAATATTTAGAGAATGGTAATGCGATTAAATAACCGAGCTTTTTGTGGACACAAAAGCAGTGCTTACTAAAGTATTTGCCTCTCTCAATCAACTCCCATTTGTTTTCATCAATACTGCCTCCATAGAAATCAACTGTCATTTGTGATATACTATATACAACGAAAGCCGCTTTCAAATATTTCAAAAGGAGAAAATCCATGAGTATTGAAATGATAGGAAGACAGATTGCATCTATGCGCAAGGAAAAAGGAATCAAACAAGAGGATCTTGCAAATTACGTTGGTGTAAGTACGCAAGCCGTCTCCAAATGGGAAAACGGTGGAGTTCCTGATACTGAGCTTTTACCCAAAATCGCGGATTTCTTTGCTGTTTCTATAGATTCCTTATTTGGACGAAATATTACAGACTACAGCGGCTTAAGATCTGCGTTGATGAAAAGTATCTGCGATACTCCGCGTGACGAACGCTTTAAACTAGTTTTCAATTATTGTTGGGATATGGAAAGATCACTTATGCCCCATAGTGACAACATAATAAAATACAGTATTGAAGATTATGAAAAAGAATATGAACAAGAAATCAGCGCGGACGCACAGCACTATTCTTCAATCATGCAAAATGATGGATTTACCCGAATGGGAATTGCCAACCGTTCGCAGTATTTTTTGATCGTTCCCGACCCCAAAAGCACGGACAATGCATACTTTAATGGAATTGATTATCCTTTATTTTTCAAGGATTTTTCCGATCTGGATTTTTGGAATGCTTGCGTCTATCTAAACAAGCGTGATCACAAAAAAGCTTTTACCTCTGCACTATTGATCAAAAAATTAGGAATCAGCGATGAAAAAGCAGGAGAGGTGTTGAGTAAGCTAAAGAAATACAAAATGGTATACTCCACACAAATCGAAATGGACGATGAGATACAAACCGTATATCATTTTAGCCCTACTCCCTCATTTATCGCTTTACTGATTTTTGCTCGAGAGATTATTGAAAAACCCGAAATATTTTCATACTATTGTGGCAATAGAGAAATACCCTATCTTGAATAATTGTGTGTAACGGATTCGTTGCCCTTCATTAAGAGCAGCGCTTGTTAAGAAAATTGACGGACTTCGGCATCGTATAAAGCAAAGCCTCCCTTTTATTGGACTATATCTTTATAAAAGAACTACCGCTGAGAGTGACCGCAATGGTCACTCTCAGCGGTAGCTTTACTTCACTACATTTTCAGGTTCTTCTATAACCAATACCATCGGTATTGCTTTTTGCTGACTGTCGAGAATAAAATCACGATTCGAAATTGCTCTTTTTACAATAGCCATCGGGAACGCATAGAATACATATTTTCTGAACTCAGCAATTTTTCCTTCAAGATGCTCGGGAATTTCTGACTTCAACTGCGGGAAAATCTCGCGCAATGGATTTTCGATTAAATCTCCTAATTTCACCATATAGGATACACTGATCTTGAACAATTCAGAAAATTCCTTTTTGCTAAGTACCGGAATTGCCACTTGGGGTTTATCGTTTTCATAACGCAACACGCCGCACGAAGCAAGGTGAGGAAGATCCTCCAAATATCTCAAGTTAAATCCCGTATATTTGAACGGAATATCCTTATAAAGAATATACAGCAACTTACTTAGATTGTCATCGTGGATTTCCACAGGGCCGTGCTCGTACTTGTTCAAATCGGGTTGCGTGTCGTAAACACGAAGCTCTACTGATTTACTACTAAAGAAATTGTCCCAATTTGCTCGTCTTTCTCCACCAAAAAAATATTTTGAAGAAGGTTCGTTTTCCCACTTAAAATCCATATCGTAACGAGTGCCTTGCGCGATCCATCTGCCGCCATCCGGTCTTTCGGGATAAATTTCGTTTGTACTCACAATTCTGTCGATCGCGTGAAATTGTCCTCTTCCAAGAACATCGATCATAGCGTAGTATTTAAGATCAATCTGCGCTTTATCAGGCAGCCGGTCAAACCAACTCAAAGAATCTATATCCGAAAACAATTCGGTGATCAAATTCCATACCGCTCCATACTGCTGATCTGCAAAATCAAGTTGAATATCAAGTTTAGACGAATTTTCCGCAGGTGTAGAAATCAAAAAATCGGTAACCACCTTGTTTCCGTTTCGTACCATCAGCTCGCACTTAACAAGATCTTCAACCGCATTTTCAACATAAGGTGTTGGGATTCCAAGCGCTTTTGCAATTTCTACCGCTGTTACGGGTTTCTCGTACGCAATAATCAATATATTTTGTTTCATCAGATCATCGCTAACAAGTGACCAAGGTTCCTCATGAAATCCGGGGTTCCCGGAGCAGGTTACCTCAAGGCGCTCGGGAACATAACTATTCTTTTCATACTGTTCCATAGAATCAAACCCTTTCCGCATCCGTTCCCTTCCCGAAGATAGGCGTGATAATACCGTGCCTTTCGGAACACCTAACTCGTCGGCTATATCTTGAACTTTTTTTCCTTCAAGATAATGTTTTACGATCACTTCTCTTTGCAACTTCGCCAAATATGCCACTTCACGTCGAATTTGTTCCGCTGTCGGTCTATCAACATCGTTGATATCTTCATAATCTTCAACATCCGGAATAACATCCACACTAACAAGTGGTAAACGGTATTTTTTTCGTAACATATCGTTCCACTTGTTTGAAAGAATGGATGTTAACCAATATTTCATATTGGAAACCGTTTCGCCGCGATTCGCATACTGAAACGCTGCAAGAAGTGTTTCTTGCGTTAGATCTTCGGCATCGTTTACATCGCCGCACTTCTTAAGGGCAAGAGCAAACAGATACTCTACATGTTTTGTTATTTCATTTTTCATTTCGAGACCTCTTTGAAAGCTTTCATCCATAAGTCGTAGAGTTCAGATTTGATTCGGTTGATTGCTAAAGTTTTTATCATTATATCATATATTTTTGATTATGTCAGGAAAAGCGGATAGACTTTTGAGGTGCGTACGCAAAAAGCTCCCCCTCGGGGATAGCTCCCGCGAAGCGGGTGAGAGGGTATATATTCAACCCTCTCCGTCCTCGCTGCGCTCGGCCACCTCTCCCATAGGGAGAGGTCGTTTTACTGCCCGATAAACACTCTACCTTGCCGGGCAAGGTGTGTAAAAGGCGCACGAACAAATCGTCCGTACGCCTTTGCTTCGCGGCAGGTATCCATCAGCTTTTCTTTTGCTAAACGAGTTCGATTTCGGTGAACGCGCCTTTGAACAGACCTGGGGTGACGTATTCGCGCAGGCCCCACGGCATGGTCAGCGCGGCAAAGCCGTGCCAATGGCCGGCAAACGAGGCGACGATCCGATCGGTCGAGGCGATCAGGGCGTACATCTTCCGGTTCTGCTCCATCATATAGGCGTCGGGGCCGAGGTCTTTGTGGTGGCGTTCGAGCTTTAAGATCGGTTCGGAGAGCGGGACGTGGGAAAAGAGGACGATGGGCAGGCCCTTTTCGATCTCGCGTTCGAGCAGTTTGATCTGCAGGGCGGAATAGTTATAATAGCTGTTGTCGATCGTAACCAAGTTGACGCCGCCGACCACGCGGGATTCGAAAAACATATCGCCCGCAAACGAGGACTGGATCTCGCCGAAGAGATCGGCCTTGCGCGCAAACGAATCGGGCACGCCGACCCGCGGGCAGAATTCGTGGTTGCCGGCGGTGAAGAGATAGTTTTTGCCGTGGAGGATCGATTCGGCTTCCTCGCGGTTTTTGTGGCTGACAAAATCGAGCACGTCGCCCGTGATCACGGAGAGATCGCAGGCTTCTTCGGCGTAGGCCATCGCCTCGCGGAAATACTCCGATGGCGTCTTCGGCGGGCAAGCCGCCTCTTCGTAAAAAACCTGCGCGCGTTCCTTCGCATGGTCGATCAGATGGGCATCGCGCTCGTCGGCGAGACAGAGGTGGATATCGGTCAGGTGGGCAATGCGGACCGGGCGCTCCAGGCCGACCGCAAGGCGGATCTTTTCAATCTTCACAGACAAAGCCTCCTCGATTTCCGATAAAATTTACCCGCTCTCTGCATTTTACAGAGAGCGGGATTTTTGCGGTTATTCCGGGATCACGGCTGCCAGCGCTTCGACCGTGCGCACGGAGACGAGCGCATCGGCGGAATCGCCGATGGCCACGCGGCAGAAGTTGGCGTCGTGGACGTAGAAGGTTACGGTCAGCTCGGCAAACGCATCGGTACTGCGCGAGAGCTCGACGGTCATGTAGACCTCGTCGCTCATCGCCGACGGATCGGCCGCCGCTTCGCGCTGCATTGTCGTCAGCGTTTCGAAGAACGCCGCCAGCGACGCATCCGACGACAGTTCGCCGTCAACGGTATACACCTCGGTCAGCTCCGTCACGGTTTCGCCGGTGGCAGCGTCGATGGTCGAGACTTCCTTGACTTCTCTGCCGATGATCGTCGACTTGTCGCCGACGGAGACCTTGGCAGAGCGGATCGAATCGACCGACACCGCACAGACCTCGAACGGCGTCAGATCGTCGGTGAGGCCGGCAATGATCGCTTCCAGCGCATCCTCCGCCACCGTGTAGGCCATTTTCGTGCCGCTCCAGGTGAGATAGCGTTCACCTGCGCCGGCCGTATTGCCCACCGTGAGCGTAAAGGTCGCGATTTCCGGCTTATCGAGCGTTGCGCCGGTGTAGTAGTAGTAATCGAGTTCCACTTCCAGATACGGCGCGTCAAAGCCGTAGGATGCCCACTCGCTCTCGCTCACCGCGTAGTCGATGCACGAGCCGTAGGTGAGGCCCGTGACCTCGGCCGCAAGCACGGTGACCGCCGTTTCGCGGGCAGGGATCATGCCGCCGTCGGTGGTATCGAACCATTCGATCGCATCGGCGTAGGTCGCATCCGAGCCGCCTTCGATAAACGAAAGCTCGCGCACCGCGCCATCCATGCGGATCGACAGGGCGGTCGCGTTGGTGCTCATGATCTGCGGGTAGGCATCGACCTCGGCGATCGCGTAGAGGCTGTTGGAGAGCGCTGCGGGCATTTCGGCGGCTACCAAATAGGTCATCGGGTCGCCGTCTTTTTGCAGATAATAGCCGTTAAACGACTTGTTATACATCCCGACGGCATAGCGCACGGAGCCGGCGTCGGTCAGCACCGACACCGTCAGCTGCGGATCGGTGAGGCCGAAGAGCTCTGAATCGGTTTCTTCGGGCAGGATCGTGCGGAGAACCTCGATGTTTTTCAGCACCGTTTCAATCGTCGAAAGCGCATCGGCCGAGAGCGGGAACGACGGATCGGCGGCATACTGCCAGCCGTCGGCACCCTTGGCAAGCGAGATCTGCTCGCCGGCGTAGGTATAATCGATTTTCAGGATCGTGCCTTCCAGCGAGAGAAACGGCGTATCGAGGATCGATCCGGCACTTCCGGCTTCCGGCGTTTCCTCTTTGGTCAGCTCCGTCACCAAAAAGTAGCCGCCGATCAGCGCGACGAGGACGACGAGCGCGAGAATCAGTTTCAGCGGGCGTTTCATCAGCGTTTTCTCCTTCTGAGCCAGAGCACAAAGCCGATCAGAACCGTCACGACCGGAACGCCGATCATCATCGTGATCGACCAGAAGTTGGCTTCGGATTCGCTGACGACCAGCGGTTCGATGCCGAGGCTGACCGAGCGAACGCTGATCGTGCTCTCTTTGTCGCAGAAGTTGCCGATCGTGTTCATCACGAAGTCGAGGTTGCCGTAGACCGATACGATGTCATCGGTCATCAGCGCAGCGGCCGAGATCCACGTGAGGCTGCCGGTTCTGCCGTCGATCGTTTCCGAAGCGGTGGCAGCGATCATGAAGGGACCCTTGGCGTCGGCATCCGTCGGTTCCCAAGTGGCATCGGCGTCGGGATTGGCCAAGAATTCCAACGATTTGATATACGAATCGTCGGTCGAGCTCAGGAGCGGCGCCACCTTGACGGTATCGCGGTGGGCTTCCAGCTCGCAAATGCCGTGGGCAAGCGGCGTGATCACATAGCTGCCGGCATTCAGCAGCGGATCGGTGATCGTGTGGAGTTCGATATTGGCAATCAGGTAGTAGGGATAGTTGATCGCCTGCGCGGTTTCGCAGACAAGGCCCGCTTCCGCACGCATACCGTAGGCGGCGCAGAGCGTGTCAAAATTATCGAGGCCGACAATGGTGTACTGCGTGAAGAGCAGCACGTCGCCGCCGTTTTCGATGTAAGTGAGGATCATTTCCAGCTCTTCGTCGGAGAGATCCTGCGTGGGCGCACCGATGACAAGCAGATCGCAGTCAAAGGGCACGGCTTCTTCGGTTAGGAGTGCGAGATCGCTGACATCGAAGTTCTCGGCATCGAGCTGGGAAAGCAGCTTCGAGCCGAGTGAGGTCTCGCCGTGGCCGGTCAGCTGGTAGACCTTCGGCAAAACATTGGTCGTCACGTAGTCCATCGCGGTGGTGATCGCGTTTTCCGCGTCGAACACGTCCGGGCTCGGCAGCGTGCCGTACATATAGTAGTAGTACTGCAACTCTTCCGTGCTCATCGAGTAGGTGTAGATATCGTTGAGGGGAACCACGCGGAAGCGCTTGGCACTTTCGATCACGAGGCTATTCGAAACGAGTTCATCCTCTGCTTCGATATAGCGATCCGGGAAGGTCGGGTACAGCGCGGGATCCATGTACTTGACGGTGATCTTCGCATTCAGCGCGGCGTAGCGCGAGAGAAATTCGGCAATCGTCTCGTCGGCATCGGCTTTCGCGGCCCAAACGTAGATCGTGACACTCTCGTCGACCGATTCGGCCACACGGCGGGTCTGTTCGTCGAAGTCGTAGAGCTTGATGCCGGCGGTTTCCGGCTTGGTGAGATCGGACGGAAGTTTGGCGACCAGCAGGTTGAGCACGACGACGACGGCTATGACGATCACGGAGAGCAGGATCGAGTAGCCACCGGCGCGCAGGCCGCGCATATTGTTGTTCTTATTCATCAGTTCCACCGCCTTTTCTCAAGTGCCTGAGCTGCCAGGAAGCAGAACAGACCGGTGCCGGAGAGGTAGTAGACAACGGCGGTCCAGTCGAAGAGACCGTTGTAGGCGAAATTATTGAGCCGGTCGAAGGCTGCCAGCGCATTCAGCAGCGCCGCCAGACCGCTCTTGAGGAGTTCGGGGCTCAGCGCCAAAAGGATCAGCAGCGCGCCTTCGAGGCAGGCGCCGGCGATATAGGCGGCAGCCGCATTGCCCGTCATGTTCTTGACAAGCAGCGTGATCAGCGCGACCAGCACCGTCATGATGACCGCTGCGGCAATCGCACTGGTGCTCAAGAGCGAAACCAGTCCGCTCATGAAATAGACAATCAGCAAAACGCCGAGGCAGACAACGGCAGCGATGATCTGGCTTTCGGTCAGCGAGGAAATGAAGAGACCGACGGCGATCAGCATCGAGCCGAAGAGGAAAAACGCAAGGATCGCACCGTAGGCGCCGATGTAGTTGATTTTGCCAAACTGCGAGAGGATCAGCGGGTAGGTGCAGATGACCGCAATCGCCACGAAAAAGACCGTGACCATCGCAAAGAACTTGCCCATGATGATCTCGCCCATCGAAACCGGCGCAGTGAAGAGCATCTGGTCGGTTTTCTGGCGCGTTTCTTCGGCCATCGAGCGCATTGTGAGCACGGGGATCATCAGCAGGAAGATAAAGCTCACCGGGCTGAAGATCGACTCGACATTCGGGTAATAGCCGCGGAGGTTGTTGGCACTCAGGTAAATGCCCGCAAACAGCAGCACAAATGCGATGAAAATAAAGCCAATCATGCCCGTAAAGAGCTGTTTGAGCTCTTTTTTGTAGATCGTCAGCATTCTTCTTCCTCCTCTCCCTCTTCTTCCGTTTCTTCGTCGTCTTCAAATTCGATCTCGTATTCTTCCGCGTCGGCGTCAGCAGCGGCAGAAGACGAATCGCTGTAGGTATCTTCGGTAAGTTCGAGGAAGACATCTTCCAGCGTCATTTCCGAACGGTTCATCGACAAAAGCGGCAAACGGGCATCGGCCAGGCGGAAGAAAATTTCTTCGCGCAGGTCGGTGTTTTCCGCCGATTCGACATAGACGTCGGTGGCGTTTTCTTCGTGCTCGGAAGCGGCGTAGTTGATCTCGGCGCGATCCTTGAAGACATCGAGCGCAGCAGCAACGCGTGCCTGTTCGCCGCGCACCGTCAGCAACAGCACACTTTGTTCTTCCATACGGCGGCTGAGGTTTTCGGGCGTATCGGAGGCGACGAGCTTGCCCTTGGAGATAATCATGACCGTATCGCAGACGGCGCTGACCTCGGAGAGGATATGGCTGGAGAGAATGACCGTGTGGCGGTCGCGGAGGCTGCGGATCAGATCGCGCATTTCAATGATCTGCTTGGGGTCGAGACCAACCGTCGGTTCGTCGAGGATCAGCACTTCGGGGTAGCCGATCATCGCCTGCGCGAGGCCGACGCGCTGCTTGTAACCCTTGGAGAGATGGCGGATCAGGCGGTCGGCGACGCCGGAGATACCCGTCAGCTCCATGATCTCTTCGATCTGCGCCTTGCGCTCGGCCTTCGGCACGCCCTTGAGGCCGGCGGCAATCTTGAGATATTCGCGCGGCGTGAGCTCGGTATAAAGCGGCGGCTGTTCGGGCAGATAGCCGATGCAGCGTTTGGCCGCTTTTGGGTTCTGAAAAACGTCGTAGCCGTTGACGGTCACCGAGCCAGACGTTGCGGAAATGTAGCCGGTGATGATGTTCATCGTCGTCGACTTGCCCGCGCCGTTGGGCCCGAGGAAGCCGTAGATCTGACCCTTGTCGATCGTGAAGCTCAGATCGTCGACCGCGTTCACGCGGCCGTTATAGGTCTTGGTCAAGTGTTCTACCTGAATCAAGAGAGTTCCCCCTTCTCGTTTGTTTGGCACAATCTGCGCCTGAACTCCGGATTGCCACCATAAAGGATACCGCAAATTCTCCGTCGGTGGGTAACCGGAGCGTTAATCGAATGTAAATATTTTTTGAAACCGATCAATAAACGACCACTTCCGTCTCCGAGAGCACCACCAGATCGTCGCCGGCGAACACCACGGTGATCTCATCGTTGCGTTCCACCGAAACCCCTTCGGCAAAAATCTCGGTCTCGCTGACAAATTCCGTCTCGTAAACCTCGCCGTTGACCGCAATCTTGGCAAAGGGCGTGAAATACTTGCCGGTGACGGTCATACGCTCGGTTTCTTCGTCCCAGTCCACACCTGTGATCTTCGCTTGGAACAGCCCCATCTGCATCTCCGACGTCTTTGCCGGAATGCCTCCGGCTGCGTAGCGCTCACCGTAGAGGAGATCGTACTGCAAAACGTGCATAGCGTTCAGGTAGATCTCGGAATCCTTCGTCAGCGGCGAGCGGTGCAGGCTCATCATCGGGCTGCCGGGATAGCCGAGTGTTTCCAACACCTTCGCCGAGAGCTGATAGGCTGTCAGCGGCTGTTCTTCAAACGCCAGAGCGATGTTGGTGCAGATGACATATTCGGTTTTGTAGAGATCGTGGGTGGTGAGCTGTTCGACATTGACCTGCTCCAGCGTCGGCAAATGGTCGCCAAACAGCACAAGCACATAGGGCTCGCCCGAGGTATTGAGCGCATCAACCAGTTCGGCGATGAATGCATCGGTCTGGGCAAGCTGGCCGGCGTAGTACTCCATTTGTGCCCGCTGGTCGGGATCTTCGATGCCGTAGGCGGTGAAATCGCCTTCTTTGAGCGCCGGATCGGTCTCGTACTTGCCGTGCCCCTGCACCGAAATCGCATAGACGAAATCACGGACAGCTGTCTGGCCGAGCACGGACATGATCTCGTCGGTGAGGACGGCATCGCGCGGCCAACCGATCGGGTTGTACTCGACGTTTTTCATATATTCCACGCTGATGTAGCGATCGAAGCCGAACTGCGGGAAGACCTCGTAGCGCTGGTAGAAAAGGCCGTCGTTATTGTGCATCGCGGTGGTGGAGTAGCCGAGTTTTTTCAGATCCCGCGCCACGCTCTCGCAGGCGACTTCTTTGAGGATCGTCTTGTACGGATACTCCCCTGTGCCGAAAAACTTCAGCGACATGCCCGTCAACACTTCAAACTCCGTGTTGACCGTGCCGGCACCGACCGTAGGAACGATCAGTTCGCCGGAAGGACAGGCCTCGCGCAGAGCCGTATACGTCGGCAACGGGTTGTGGGAAAACGCCACGCCCGCAAGCGTCTGTGGGTCGAAAAACGATTCGAGCTGCACAAAGATAATGTTTGGCAAATCCGCATTCTGCGGCGTATCGGGCTTGGATTGCAGTTGATTGGTCACAGATGCGACCAATTCCGGCGAATAGTCTTCAGGCTCGTCGATACCCTCGTTGAAGATGCCCTGCGCAAAGCAGAAGGCAAACCCATAGCGGTCGTAGGCGTCGACCAAATTGGTAAATCCGCCGTCGGCCGCTGTCGTTTTGACGGCAATGCTGCTGGAAACATAGGTCACGACCAGCACCGCCACAAATACCGGCATCGTTTTGGTCAAGTTCGGGCGAAATTTGGGCGCTTTGCGCCACAGGAGGATACTTGCGCCGACAATGGTTGCCAGCAGCAGACCAATCAGCACGAAGTGGATCGCATCGAGATAATAGTTGACGACCTGTACCGCCGTCTGCATGATCTGAAAGTCGACGGGATTCAGCGGTGTTGTACGGAAGATCAGGATCACCGCGTTGGCGATCCCCAAAAGCGTCCATAGCGCAGAAACCGCCGCCATCACAAATACGCGCCGTTTGAAAAAGAGCGAAACCGTTAAGGTCAGCAGGATGATCAGCGTATTGCAGAGAAACGACAGTGGCTTGGTGAAGAGATGTACCACCGCGTCAACGGGCGAATGGCGGCTTAAGATCTCGACGATAAGGTTGAGGGTTACCGCTGCGATTACACACGCGAGAAACGGCTTTTCGCGCACGCAGGTACCGATCCGATCGGCGATTTTTTTCCGGATCGTTTGAGGTTGTTCGTTCATAGTTCGCATTCCTTTGAATCCTGTCGGTTTGCGCCGGCAGGAATGGCCGTACCGCGGCCAAAGATCGAAAAAAGTAAAATTTCCACCAATACTTATCATATCACATTCTCTGAAAAAAGGCAATATACGATTGGCCAAAACCCGACGCCAATCTGTGCCGTTTTGTAAATTTCGCCGTCTTGCGCGCTTGTGTTGGGCGCGCGGGTATGGTATAATGTAGGAAACGAATCATTACAGATCTGGGAGGAAATGAACCATGGCTGTTACATACCGCGAAATGACCTATAAAACCTTCGGCCGCGTGCTCGCGATCGAAAATGGCGTGATCGAGCTCTACGTCACGCTCGACGTCGGCCCGCGCATCATCCGCTACTCCACCGTTGGCGGCGCGAACGTTATGCACGAAGACATCGACGCCAAGCTCGTTGAAAAAGGCGCGGATTTTGACGAAGTTTTCTACCCCGGCGCCTACTGGCGTCCCTACGGCGGACACCGCATTTGGCTGACCCCGGAAGTCAAGCCCAACACCTATAACCCCGACAACGATCCCATCACCTACGAAGTCGACGGCAACGTCTTTACCTTCATCCCGCCCGTGCAGGAGACCCTGCAGGTCGCCGAGCGCATGATCGTCACGGTCTCCGAGGATTCGTCCGAAGTCGCCGTGCGCGCGGAGGTCAAGAACCTCGCCGACAAGCCGCAGACGATGGGCATCTGGCAGATCTCGGTCATGTGCCAGAACGGCATGGAAGTCGTGCCGCAGACCCTGCGCGACACCGTTCTGCTCCACAACCGCAGAATGTCGCTGTGGCCGTACTGCGAAATGAACGACGAACGCGTCTACTGGGGCAAAACGCTGATCACGCTGCGCCAGGATCCGACCGTCAACCATCCGTTCAAGATCGGCACCTCCAACGAGCGCAAGTTCTCGGCATACCTCTGCAACGGCGACCTCTTCGTCAAGCGCTTTGCCTGGTCGGCCGACCTCGCCTACCCCGATGACGGCTGCAACTTTGAAACCTACACGAACCCCAACTTCCTCGAAATCGAAAGCCTCGGCCAGCTCGTTCCGGTCGAATCGGGCAGCACGATCTCCGGCGAAGAAGTTTGGTCGCTGACGCCGAACGTTCCGGCTCCGGCCGCCAACGATGAAGCGGCGCTGATGGACATCATCGCCAAGTACATCGAAAAATGAGATTCCGCCCCTGTATCGATCTGCACGACGGCAAAGTCAAGCAGATCGTCGGTGCAACCCTGGAAAGCGGCAGCGTCGCCGAGAACTTCGTCTCCGAGCGTTCGGCCGGCGACTACGCCCGCCTGTTTGCCGCCGACGGGCTCTCCGGCGGGCACGTGATCATGCTCGGCAAGGGCTGTGAAGCGGCGGCTGCGGAAGCGTTGGCGGCATATCCCGGCGGTCTGCAGATCGGCGGCGGTATCCGTGCGAATAACGCGGCGGATTTCCTCGCTTTGGGCGCGTCGCACGTCATCGTCACTTCGGCGGCCTTCCGCGACGGTTCCCTTTCGCTCGATGCGATCGCCGAGATCTCTGAGGCCATCGGTGCGGCACACCTCGTTTTGGATCTGAGCTGCGTGCCCACGGCAAACGGATACCGCGTAGCGGCAAACCGTTGGAAGACCGTGACCGACACGGAGGTCACTCCGGCTATGCTCGCACGGCTCGAACCTTGGTGCGATGAGTTTCTGATCCACGCGGTTTCGGTCGAAGGGCGCAAAGCAGGACCCGATCTCGCGCTCGCCGCGCTCCTTGCCACCTACGCCAAAAACGGCAAACCCGTTACCTACGCCGGCGGCATCGCCACGATCGCCGACCTCGATGCCTTTGCCGAAAGTTCCGGCGGAGCCGTCGATTATACGATCGGCAGCGCACTCGATCTCTACGGCGGATCGCTCGCTTACGCGGCTCTCGCGGCCCGTTCGGCAACGGGGAAATAAAATTTTCACGCAAAATCGCTCGGCTTTTTTTCAAACGCCGAGCGATTTTTTCGTTTTGGATCTTTTTTTCCGCAAAGCCAAACACGTCCGAAGCGTTTTTTCCGAAAAGATTAGTCTACTGAAATTTCACACATAAAATTTACGAATTCTTATTGATTCCAACGGGGGGATTATGATATAATAATGTTGCGGAAGTATCCGACACCTGTTGCGGACCCACCGCCCCGGGTTAGAAATATTTTTAGGGGGAGATTCCACATGATAAAATGCATCGTCGGTTTGAAAGGCTTCGGTAAGACAAAGCAGCTCATTCAGATGGTCAACGAAACCGTTCAGAACGAACAGGGCAGCGTGCTCTGCATTGAGCAGTCCCCGAAGCTCACTTACGATATCAGCCATCAGTGCCGCCTGATCGACACGGTGGATTACGGCATCAGCGGATTCGAAGGCTTCTACGGCTTCCTCTGCGGCCTTTATTCCCAGAACTACGATATCTCTGCGGTCTTCATTGACAGCCTTTACAAGATCACGGGCAGCGAAAACGCCGAAGAAGCCTCTGTTTTCTTCGACAAGCTCGGCAAATTCGCGGAAAAGACCGGCATCAACTTCACGATCACCATCAGCGTCGACGAAGCCGATCTGCCGGCCAACGCCAAGGCCTATCTGTAAGTCCGATTGCATACCGACAAGCGGAACGGCACGCCGTTCCGCTTGTTTTGCATAATCCCTTCCACAAAACAACTATAAAGGAGCGTTTTTTATGTGTGACTGTGACGTTGCTAACTCCATCCGCATTACCCAAACCTGCGGTACGATCGCCTCGCTGCTCGGCATTCCCGCACCCGCTGCCGCCGACGAACCGATCTCCACGGTTCTGAAAGCTGCCGGCGGTCCGGTTGAACGCGTGCTCTGCTACAATCCCGACGCCATCGCGCTCTGGCTCTACCAGAAATATACCGCACTTTTTGAAGACGTGATGCTCTCCTCGCAGTTGACGCTGCCGGTGCGCTCGGTCATGCCCTCGGTCACGCCGGTCTGCTTCGCCTCGATGTACTCGGGCGTTGTCCCCGACGTTCACGGCATCAAGCGCTACACCAAGCCTGTCCTGACCGTTGAAACGATCTTCGACGCGCTGATTGCCGCCGGCAAGAAGCCCGCCATCGTCTCGACGGACGGCGACAGCATTTCCATGATCTTCCTCGAGCGCAAGATGGATTACTTCATCTACGATACGCCCGACGAATGCAACGCCAAGGCGCTGGAACTCCTGGAAAAAGACGAATACGACCTCATCGTCGTCTACAACGGCAACTTCGACGGCACGATGCACAAAAACGGCCCGGAAGCCGAAGTCTCGCTCGATGCGCTCCGCCATAACGTCGCCGCCTTCAAGAAGCTCTCGGAAGCTGCCGCCAAGTGCTGGGCCGGCCGCAAATACGTTACGGCCTTCCTGCCCGACCACGGTTGCCACGAGATCGACGGCAACTGCGGCTCGCATGGCCTCGATATGCCCGAGGACATGAACATCGTCCACTTCTACAACATCTCGCGATAAACCGATGGAACCCGTAATCACATTCGGCGCTTTCGCCGATCCGCATTACGCCGACCGCGACGTCCGTATCGGCCGCTGGTACCGCCAAGCGCCTGACCGCATCGCCGCCGCACAGGAGCAGTTCGCCGCCGCGCAGACCGATTTCAACGTCTGCCTCGGCGACTTCATCGACCTCTGCGACGATGACCGCGATCTGATACCCGCGCTCAAAACGATCACCGCGCTGATCGGCACGGCCGGACGCCAAACTTACTACGTTCCGGGCAACCACGATCTCGCCGCCGTCGACCGCCAAACCCTTGCTGCCTTCTGCGGTTGGCCGGACGAGCGCGGTTACTATGCGTTTGTCTTCCGCGGGGTGCGGTTTGTCGTTCTGAATACGAACTTCGACGGCGACAGCGAGACACTTCCGCCGTGGAACAAAACGTGGATCAACTCCGACCAGCTCCGCTGGCTGGAGGCCGAACTCAAAAATCCCGAACCGGCCGTGATCCTCACCCACGCCAACCTCGATCCGCGCACGCGCGAGGACCGCATGGATCCGCACGTCGTAATGAACGCAGCGGAGACCCGCGCGATTTTGGAAGCGAGCGGAAAGGTCAAGCTCGTGGTGCAGGGACACTGCCACGGCGGTGCATTCACCGCGCTTGCAGGCATCGACTACGTCACGCTGCCCGCAATGGTCATGGGAGAAAACAGCAATTCCGCGATGATCTTTTCGATCTGCGCCGACGGCAGCTACGCCTGCCGGCAATTGTTTGAACAAGCGTAAGCACATACCGCCCGCCAAGGAAAAATCCTTGGCGGGCGTTTTTCATTTGGGCTACGGCTGCCGCACACCGAGGATATGCAGCAGTTCGGCGCGACGGATCGGCCACGCAACGAGCGGACGGTTGTCGCAGTCGGCAGAGTGGGCAGCCACGAGGATATTCTCCACCGTCGGTGGTGAGCCGACGGCGACGACGACGGGCATATGGTGAAACGACGCATGCCCGACCGTTTGCAGCCGGATCAGATCGCCGGGTTCTGCCGTTTGCAGCGGCTGTACCGCTGCAAACGGCCCGACGCCCTTGTTTTGCAGGAGAAATTCCGCCAAAAACTTTACGCCCGTCCACGCCGGTGCGCGGTCGGAAACGGTATGGTAGTACCACCCGGTCTGCGGCGTATGATTCTGCACGCCGCTGCCGGCAAACAACACCTGCGAGGCAAAATTCGTGCAGTCGCCGCCGATGTTTTCAAAATCGTAGTAACGCGGATTCCGGCCGTACGCCCAGCGGTGGGCGTACGCCACCGCAGCAGCGCGGTCGTAGGCTCGTATTTTCAAAAAACGCACCCTTTCCATTCCTTCCGCCGATAAATGATACTTGCACAGTGCGGAAGAATCGGCTATAATATACTTGTATCAGTATATGTGATCACGCACTTTTTGCACACCAACACCACGGAGGGTTTTCGATATGGGTATTGTCATCGGCATCGACGTCGGCGGTTCGACCACCAAGATCGTCGGCATGGAAAACGGGCGCATGGTCAGCCCGCTGATGGTAAAAGCAAGCGACCCGAAAGCGTCGATCTTCGGCGCATTCGGCCGTTTTTTGGACGATAACAAGATCACGCTGTCGATGGTAGACCGCATTATGGTCACGGGCGTCGGCTCGGCGGCGATCGACGAACAGATCTACGGCATCCCGGCGATCCGCGTCGACGAATTCCGCGCGATCGGCCGCGGCGGGCTCTTTCTCTCCGGGCTCGAGCACGCCGTTATCGTCAGCATGGGCACGGGCACGGCACTCGTTGCGGCCGAAGGCGACCACGCCGAGCACATTCTCGGCACGGGCGTCGGCGGCGGCACGCTGCTGGGGCTCTCCAACCGCATGCTCAACATCCGCGATTTCAACTCGCTGATCGCCACCGCCAACGGCGGCAAGCTCGAGCACGTCGACCTCGCCGTCGACGATCTGACGACCGCGCAGATCCCCACGCTGCCGGCCGGCACGACCGCCTCGAACTTCGGGCGCATCTCCGATCTCGCCGCCCCCGGCGACATCGCCATGGGCATTTTCAATCTGGTATTCCAGGCGATCGGCGTCACCGCGGTTTTGGCCGCGCGGCTCGAGCGCACCGAAAAGATCGTGCTCATCGGCACGCTGACGGAGGTCTCCTACGCCAGAGAGATTTTTGACAAGCTGGAAGTTTTGTACGGCGTGAAGTTTTTGATCCCGCGCCACGCCGAATTTGCCACCAGCGCCGGCGCGGCGCTTTGCGGCGTTTTGGGCGAGGTGACAAAATGACGCGGGTCTGCGCCATCGATTACGGCCGCACGCGCACGGGCGTAGCATTTTCCGATCTGCTGCGCGCAGGTGCGGGCGAATCGCTCGTCATCACCGAAAAAGACGTTTTGCACCTCGTCGAAAAGATCACCGTTTTGCTCAAAGAGCGGCAGGTCACCGAGGTTGCCGTAGGAATGCCCGTGAATATGGACGGCACGATCGGGCCGCAGGGCGACAAATGCCGCCGCTTCGGCGAAATGCTCGCCGACCGCGCAGGAGTCACCGTGACCTTCATCGACGAGCGCCGCACGACCGTCGACGCTCACCGCATCCTGAGCGAAAACGGCGTCTTCCGCCAGAAACGCAAGGATACCGTTGACGCCGTCGCCGCCACTTTGATTCTGGAAATTTTCTTAAAACGCCTGCAGAACGGAGTCGACGCATGAAAACTTACCCTGTGTTTTTGATGGACGCCGACGAAACGCTCTTCGACTTCAAAAAAGCCGAGGCCGAAGGGCTGAAAAATGCCTTGGCCGAGCACGGAATCGCCTGCACACCGGAGATCCACGCGCGCTACCATAAAATCAACGACGATCTTTGGAAGCAGCTGGAGCGCGGCGAGGTCACCCGGGAGAAGCTGCTCATTGAGCGCTTCGTAAAGTTAGCCGCGGAGTTTTCGTTTGCGCTGGATGCCGTCGCATTCAACCAAACCTATATGCGCTGTTTGGGCGAAGGATCGTTTTTGTTTGACGGTGCCGAAGAAATTTGCCGCGGGCTCTGCGCGCGCGGGGCAAAACTCTACATCGTCACCAACGGCACGGCCCCGGTTCAGCACCGTCGTTTTGCCAAATGTCCGGTGACGGAATGTTTTGAAAAGATCTTTATTTCCGAGGAGATCGGCGCCGCCAAGCCCGAGCTCGCGTTTTTTGACCGCGTTTTGGCCGAGATCCCGGAATTTGGGCGCGAAGAGATGCTGATCGTCGGCGATTCGCTTTCTTCCGATATCGCCGGCGGCTCTATCGCCGGGATCGACACCTGCTGGTATAATCCCGCCGGGAAAGCGAATACCTCGCCCCATTCCCCAACCTACGAGATCCGATCGCTTGAGGAGCTGTACCGTTTTTTGTAATCGATTGAGACCGCACAGCACTGCGGAAAAGTAGCCCGAAAAATATCAAAATACAGGGAGGAACTTTCGATGACGTTTGCCGAAAAATTCCACGCGGTATACGCCCATTACGGCAAAAGCTACTGGGCAAGCCGTATCGCCGCCCAGCTCCTCTACGCCGTAAAGCTCTCCGAAACCGAAGGAAGCCGCTATGAGCGCGAGATCGGCCACGTGCTCGACGCTCTGCTCGCCTCGATCGAGGCCGACGGCGTGATCACCGATGCGGCCGCGCAGTTCGCCGAAAAGCTGCTGGCTCCGCTCTCGGAGGCCGCCAAAAAGTACACGATGCTCTGCGTCGGCCACGCCCACATCGACATGAACTGGATGTGGGGCTTCCAGGAGACTGCCGCCGTCACCGTCGACACCTTCCGCACGATGCTCGATCTGATGCGCGAATACCCGGAATTCACCTTCGCCCAGTCGCAGGCTTCGGTTTACAAGATCATCGAAGACTACGCGCCGTGGATGCTCGATGAGATCCGCCAGCGCATTGCCGAAGGGCGCTGGGAAGTTACAGCCTCGACTTGGGTCGAGCCGGACAAAAATATGCCCTCGGGCGAATCGCTCGCGCGCCATATCTTGAACACCAAGCGCTACCTCTCTGAGCTTTTGCAGATCGATGCCGACAGCTTAAACATCGATTTCGAGCCCGATACCTTCGGTCACTCCGCCAACCTGCCGGAGATCTGTGCGGCCGGCGGCGTTAAGTACTACTACCATTGCCGCGGCGAGGTCGAACACACCATCTACCGTTGGCGCAGCGAATCGGGCGCGGAGCTGCTCGTTTTCCGCGAACCAACCTGGTACAACGACACGATCGAGCCCAACATGGTCGATCTGGTGCCGGAATTCTGCACGACCTACGGCGTTGACTGCGTTCTGCAGGTCTACGGTGTCGGCGACCACGGCGGCGGCCCCACCCGCCGCGATATCGAACGCGCCATCGACATGATGAGTTGGCCGGTCATGCCGACGATCCGCTTCGGCACCTTCGGCGAATTCTTCCGCGCGATCGACCGCCCCGAAAACAACTATCCCGTCCTTGTCGGCGAACAGAACTTCCTCTTTACCGGCTGCTACACCTCGCAGTCGCGGATCAAGATGGCAAACCGCATCGGCGAAGACCGCCTTTACGAATCGGAAATGCTCGCCACGATGGCGCACGCCGCCGGTGGTCTGAACCTTTCCAAGTCGTTTGCGGGCGCTTGGGAGCACGTCCTCTTCAACCACTTCCACGACATTCTCCCCGGCAGCGGCATGATCGAAACGCGCGAATATGCGCTCGCCGGGTTCCAGCAGAGTCTGGCGGCGGCGACCACCAACGCCAACTACGCGATGCGCACGATCGCCGAGCAGATCGACCTCTCGTCGCTTTCTGTTGACGACGACCGTCTTTCGGTCTCCGAAGGCGGCGGCGTTGGCTACACGACCGACGAAGCCGCACACTTTGCGCTGCCGAAGGCCGACCGCGGCCGCGGCAAGACCCGCGTTTTCACGCTCTTCAACACCACGATGTACCCTTGGCGCGGCCCCGTTGAGATCACGATCTGGGACTGGCCCGGCGACGTCGGCCGGTTGGCCGCCCGCAAAGCCGGCGGCGACCGCACGGTTTCGCAGGTTTTGGAGCAGGGCAAGCACTACTGGGGCCACCGCTACACCAAGGTTGCCGTTGACGCCGAGATCTCGGCGCTGGGCTACGCGACCTACGTGGTCGAGGAGACCGAGCCGAAGATCACCATGGGCTTCAAGGATCTTCGCCTCACGCGCGTTGACGATTTCAACGACGGCCCACTCACCCTCGAAAACGACTGTATCCGCGCAGTCTTTGAGCGCAGCTCGATGCGTTGCGTTTCGCTGACCGATCTGGCCACGGGCAAAGAGCTGCTCGACCGTCCGAGCGCCTCCTTCCGCATCGTCGACGAAGACACCGTCAACGGCATGACCTCGTGGCGCGTCGGCAACGCGATGCAGATCACCGACATCAACACCACCAACCCCGTGCGCGTAGAAAACGTCGCCACCGGCGGGCTCGTGCAGTCGATCACCTACGCCGTCGCTTACCGTTCCTCCACGCTCAAGGTCACCGTTCGCCTTGCGGCGCATTCGCCGGTGCTGGAATTCGACGTCACCGCCGACTTCCACGAGATCGGCTCCCAAGATACCACGCCGCAGCTCGCGTTCGCTGTGCCGATCGGTTACAGCGCCGCGAAATTCATCAACGACATCCCGATGGGCATCACCGAGCGCGGCCCGCTCGCGCACGACGTGCCGTGCCGCACCTTTACGATGGCGAAAAACGAGGGCAAGCACGACCAACTGCTGCCGTCGGTCATGCTCGTTTCCGACAGCAAGTACGGTTTCCGCAACCAGCCCGACGAACTGACCGTCACGCTCCTGCGCGCCTCGACCGACCCCGATCCGTATCCGGAATTCGGCATCCACCATTTCCGCCTCGGCATCGCCGCCGTCAGCGCACCGAGCTACGACGTTTGCTCGCGGATCTCGGCGCATTTTGCACACCCGTGTGCCGCCGTCAGCGTGCCGACCGGCCGTCCGCAGCCCGAGCTGGCGCTGCCGCTGACCGGGGCGCTCTGCCGCGTTGAGGGCGACGGCGTTTGCCTGTCGGCGGTCAAGCCCGCCGAGGACGGCGCCGGCACAGTGCTCCGCGTGTATAACACCCTGCCGACCGAGACCGACTGCCGCATTGCCTTCCGCGTCAAGCCCAAGGGTGCATACGCCTGCGACCTGACCGAGCGCCACAAGACACCGATGATGTTCAACGGCAAGATCTTAGAGTTCAAGCTGCCGCCGCGCGGCGTGCAGACGATCCGTCTGCTGCCGACGAACGCAGACCTTTAAAACCGCTCACCGAAATTTTAAAATAAGGGGAAAAGAACATGAAAATTACGGTTTGGAACGAATTTGTACACGAAAAGACCGACGAACGCGTCCGCGCGATCTATCCCGACGGTATGCACGCCTGCATTGCAAAATTCCTCACCGAAGCCGGCTACGACGTAAAGACCGCCACGCTCGAAATGCCCGAGCACGGTCTGACCGACGAAGTTTTGGCAGAGACCGACGTGCTCTTCTGGTGGGGCCACATGCGCCACGAAAAAGTCGACGATGCCATCGTGCAGAAGGTCTACGACCGCGTCATGCAGGGCATGGGTCTGGTCGTCCTGCACTCCGGCCACGCCTCGAAGATTTTCCGCAAGCTGATGGGCACGAATTCCGACTGCTTGAAATGGCGCGAATCCAACGACACGGAGATCATGTGGGTCACGAGCCCGAACCATCCGATCGTCGAAGGCTTGGGAGACCACATCGTCATCCCGCACGAAGAAACCTACGGCGAGCACTTCATCATCCCCGAACCCGACGAACTCGTGTTCATCAGCTGGTTCACCGGCGGTGAAGTTTTCCGCAGCGGCTGCTGCTTCAAGCGCGGTAACGGCCGTATCTTCTACTTCAAGCCCGGCCACGAATCCTTCCCGATCTACCACCACCCCGACGTGCAGAAGGTGCTGATCAATGCCGCCAAGTGGGCGTGCCCGGTCAACCGCGAAACCTTCCGCTACGGCCACTTCCCGGTGCGCCCGGTGGACGAACTGAACATCCAGTAATCTTCAAAAAAACGCCCGGACAGGAATTCTGTCCGGGCGTTTTGGGTTTAGTAGTTATTTCGTTTTTTCTTGCGGAGATAGGCGGCAACACCAATAGCAATGACCACAACAATTACCGCGATCATGATATACAGGCTCCAGCCACTATCCGAGGCTTTGACGTTGTTGAACAGGTCGTTCATTGTCTGTACCGTTTCGGTGGGCAGGTTGTTGAACGCCTGACCGCGGGAAAGCGTTTCGGCCGACGGATAAGCAACTTCGCTACTCGTCGTTTCGGGGTCCATCAGTTCCTTGGCTGCCTGAGAGGGCGCGGAATAACCGAGGAATTCGAGGTTGGCGGCCATAATTTCGGGGCTGCAGATAAAGTTGATATACTTTTCGGCGGCTTCCTTGTTCTGCGCGTTCTTCGGAATGCACATCGCATCGATAAACATATTAAAGCCCTCTTCAGGGAAACAGAACGCGAGATTCTCATTGTTTTCCGCCATCGTCAGGTAATCGCCGGCATAGTACGGCGCAAGCCACGCCTCTTCATGCTCCATCTTGGAGAAAACCTGGTCCATGATGTACTCCTGCACCAAGGGTTTCTGCTCGGCGAGCTTTTCGGCCGCAGCATTCAGCTGTGCTTCATCGGTCGTATTTAGGCTGTAACCCAACAGAAGCTCAGCCACGGCAAACGCATCGCGGCTG
This sequence comes from Oscillospiraceae bacterium, assembly GCA_015067825.1. Classification (GTDB taxonomy): domain Bacteria; phylum Bacillota; class Clostridia; order Oscillospirales; family QAMX01; genus QAMX01. Next base: position 22,779 of record SVLQ01000017.1, read on the forward strand.
TTGTCGAACTGCAGGATTTTTCCCGCATATTCTTCGTCCCACAAAACCGACCAGCTGGTGACCGGTTTAGTGACATATTTGGTGTTATAAATGATACCGACATTGCCCCAGGTATAGGGCACGGAATACTTGTTGTCGGGATCATAGGCTTGATTCTTAAACTGCTCGTCAATGTACTGATAGTTGGGAATATTTTCGTAGTTGATTTCCGCGAGCATATCCTCTTCAATCAGCTTGCCGATCATATAGTCCGACGGAATAATCACGTCGTAGTTGGCGCCGCCCGTTTTGAGCTTGGTGTAAAGAATTTCGTTGGTATCATAAATATCGTAAACGACTTTGATACCCGTACGGCGTGTGAACTCTTCGTTCACGTTGATCGACCCCTCCGAGCCGTCGGCAATGTACATATTCCAGTTGTACACGTAGACTACTTCACCCGTGAGAGGAACCGCTCCGTCACCGTCGGCAAACGCCGTAAAAGGCATCGCGAGCATGAGGGCGATCATCAGCAAAGAGAGCAACTTTTTCATTTCTGTTTGTTTCTACCTTCCTTGTTTCCGTGTTTTCACGTTTATTCTCAGCCGCAAAGCGGATCTGAATCAATTATTTGACTTTTTCGCGGCGTTTATCGTCGCGCGCCTGCACCACGTTCATCACGATCATCACGACGAGCACCGCCATGAAGATGACGGTAAACAACGCGTAGATCTTGGGCGGCATCGGCTTTTTGGTGTAGCTGTAGATCTCGACCGGCAGCGTGCGGTACGCCGGACCGTAGACGAAATAGGAAATGACAAAGTCATCGAGACTCATCGTAAACGCCATCATCATGCCCGAGAAGATGCCCGGCATGATCTCCGGCAGAATGACCTTAAAGAAGGACTGCGCCGGGGTGCAGCCGAGGTCGAGGGCGGCCTCGTTGATGTTGGGGTTTAACTGCCGGAATTTCGGCAGCACCGAAAGAATGACGTAGGGCAGGTTGAAGGTGATATGCGCGATCAGCAGCGTTCCGAAGCCGAGGACGCTGTCCATCTTCAGCATCTGGCCGACAAACGTAAAGAGCAGGCACAGCGAGATACCGGTTACGATATCGGGGTTGGTCATGGGGATATTCGTCACCGTCAAGACCGCGCTGCGGGCGCGCTTGCCCATGCGGTTGATGCCGACGGCAGCCATCGTACCAAGGACGGTGGCGACCACCGACGAGATCACCGCGATGATCAGCGAGTTGGCCAAAAGGCGCAAAAGATTTTCATCGCGCATCAGCTCGGCGTACTGGTAGAGCGTGAAGCCCTCAAAGACCGAAAGGTCTTTGCCGCTGTTGAAAGAGGCAGCGATCAGAAGCAGCATCGGCGCGTACAGAATTACAAAAATGATCACGGTAATGACCGTGGAGGCTTTCTTCAAAGCGAGCATCCTCCTCTCTCCGCGCATTGGCGGAACAGCGATCAGTACAGACTCACGTCGTCACTGTCGGTAAACTTGTTCATGATCCCCATGCAGATGAAGATCAGGATCATCAGCACCAGCGACATCGCCGCGCCGACGTTCAGGTTATAGGTGGACTTGAACTGGCTTTCGATGATGTCACCGATCATCGCCGTGCCCGTGCCGCCGAGCTTTTTAGAGATATAGAACGTGCTGACGGCGGGAACAAAGACCATCGTGATCCCCGAGACGATGCCCGGCAAGCTGAGCGGCAGCATGACGCGCGTCAAAACCTTCACGCTGCTGCAGCCGAGATCCTGTGCAGCCTCGATGACGGAGGGGTTAATTTTGACCATAACGCTGTAGAGCGGCATAATCATATACGGCAGATAGTTATAAACCATACCGAAGACGACGGCGGCCGGCGTGCGCATCAGCGTGACCGGGCCGAGGCCGATCTTCGAAAGCAGTTGGTTGATGATACCGGTATCTTCCATGATCGCGACCAACGCCAGCGTGCGCAGCAGAAAGCTCATGCACATCGGCAGCATCACCAGCAGCATCAGCACGCGCTGACGGCTCGGTCTGGCTTGTGCGATCGTATAGGCGACCGGATAGGCAAGCACGAGGCAGATCGCCGCGGCGATCGCCGCCAGCCAAAGGGAATCGATGAACGTTGGCAGGTAGGTTTCGATCGCTTTGATGTTAGCAAACGTAAAAGAGCCCGTGTTGGGATCGGTAAAGGCGTAGTAGGCGCAGGCGCCGAGCGGAACGAGAATGAAGATCGCCATCCAGACGATATACGGTGCGGCGAACAGCTTAGTCTTCATGGTCTTCCTCCGCCGCACGGCCATCCTCGTCGTATTCATCGCTGAACGACGAATAGTCGCCGAAAACGCCGGAGTATTCGCTCTTTTTCATGATATGAATATCTTCGGGGTTGATGACGAACGCCACCGCCGAGCCAACGCTCTGGTAGTCGGTCGACTGGATCAGCCACTTGAAGCCATCGACGTCGATGATGAACTCGTAGTGTACGCCCTTGAAGGTCGCGGAAACGACCGTGCCCTTGATGTGGCCGCTTTCGTAGGGGATGATATCGATATCCTCGGGACGGATCACGACGTCAACGGGCGTGTTGCGCCCGAAGCCCTTGTCGACGCACTGGAAACGGCGGCCGCAGAATTCGACGACGTAGTCGTCGATCATCACGCCGTCGATGATGTTCGATTCGCCGATAAAGTCGGCGACGAAGGCGTTTTCGGGTTCGTTGTAGATGTCTTCCGGCGTGCCGATCTGCTGGATGACGCCCTTGTCCATGACGACGACGCGGTCGCTCATCGCAAGTGCTTCTTCCTGATCGTGCGTGACGTAGACGAAGGTGATCTCGAGCTGCTGCTGAATGCGCTTCAGCTCGGCCTGCATATCTTTGCGCAAACGCAAATCAAGCGCCCCAAGCGGTTCGTCCAGCAGCAGAAGACGCGGACGGCACACCAGAGCGCGCGCAATGGCAACACGCTGCTGCTGACCGCCGGAAAGCGTCGTGCTCGTGCGGCGTTCGAACCCGCGGAGATTGACCAGCTCGAGCATTTCCATCACTCGGGTGCGGATCTCCTGTTCGGGCAGCTTCTGCAGACGCAGACCAAACGCCACGTTTTCAAACACGTTCAGATGCGGGAACAGCGCGTATCGCTGAAAGACGGTATTGACCTTGCGCTTGTAGGCCGGAACGTCGTTGATGCGCTGGCCTTCAAAGTACACGTCGCCCTTGTCAGGCGTTTCAAAACCGCCGATAATTCTCAGTGTTGTTGTTTTGCCGCAGCCGGAGGGACCGAGCAGCGTAACAAACTCCTTGTCGTGAACGGCAAGATTAACCGATTTCAACACCTCCTCACCGTCATAGCTCATGACGATGTCGGTCAGGCGAATCAGTTCCTTTTTCATGTATCATCCCCCAATTCACAGTTTGATCATTTCCGCATATAATGCGCGATATATACTATAATCCTAATTCGACAAAATGTCAAGGATTTTCGCAAATTTCGCGAAAAATTTTTGGTTATCCGCGGCGAGTCCAAAATATCCCGTCTTTCAAACGGGTTTTCTCGGGTATGCTTGCATATCCTCCCGTTTCCTCTGATTTCCGCCGTTTTCGTCTACAACCCTGCCGTATCGACGGAAATTCCCGCCAAAGTGACGGTCGGGGCGGCGATCACGCGGTCTTTCAGGTACGAAAGCGATCCGCCGTTTTTCAGCAGTGAAAAGTCCAGCCGGTAGGCGTACAGCGCCTGTCCGCCGGAAACGCCGTCGCTTTTCCCATACTTCGTATCCCCCGCCAAAGGTGAGCCGATCGACGCCATCTGCACGCGGATCTGATGGGTGCGGCCGGTCTCCAGCCCGCATTCGACGAGCGTGAGGCCGTTTGCCAGCGTTTTGATCGTGCGGTAGGTCGTAGCGGCGTATTTCGCGCCCCTTACGGGCGTTTTGTGCGAGGTGACGAGCTTTTTGGCTTCATCTTTTAAAAGGTAGCTTTCAATGCGACCGGCCGGCGGCTTCGGCGCACGCGTGACCAGGCAGAGATAGCTTTTTTTGACTTCCCTGTTTTTAATGATGGCGTTCATATCGCGCAGGGCGGCGGCGTTTTTGGCCGCGATCACCAGCCCGCCCGTGTTGCGGTCGATGCGGTTGCAGAGCGCGGGCGCAAACGAATGCTCGTCGGCGGGATCCCACTCGCCCTTTTGGTTCAGATAGGCAAGGATCCGTGCGATCAGCGTGTCCGGACTCTGCGATTCATCCTCGTGGACGACGAGCCCGGGCTTTTTGTCGACGATCAGCAGATTTTCGTCCTCGTAGACAATCCCTTCCAGTGCACCGTCGTGGAAGCGGTAGACCTCCGTTCCGGTCGCGGGCTTTAAGAGCTCGTCGGAGAGGTACATCGCCAGCACGTCGCCCGCCTCCAGCCGCAGGGCGGCATCGTGGACGCGCACGCCGTTGACGCGGAAGTATTTTTTGCGGATCAGCTTGGCCACCAGCGACGGCGGCAGATGGGGCAGGTAGTTCGCGAGAAAACGGTCGAGGCGTTTGCCCGCGTCGTTGGCATTGAGCGTGATCTCACGCATGGTTCCCGTCCCCTTTTTCGGCCGCCAGCTTGGCTTCGCGCTCGCGTTTTTCGCGTTCGGCCTGCGCAAGGCGCAGATAGTTCAGCGTGAGCCCATTGGCATCCGTGATGGCAACACCGTCGGCTGCACCGCCCGACTGCGCGCGCCACGCTGCCAGAGCCACGCCGTCGGCGCGTTGAAAGCGTTCTTCGCCCTCCGGGACGGTCACGGAAAGCTCAGAGGCATGCTCGGCCAGATACTCTGCCGCCAAAGCCGCACCGTCGCCGACCAGAAGGATCGGCCGCGCAAACGCCTGCAGCTGCTCGGCCAGTTCGGCAAGGCTGAGCGCGGCATCGGGTGAAAGACGGTTCACCGTGCCGTCGGCGGTATCAAAGCACGCCGTATAAACCTGCGAACGGCGGGCATCCATCGCGCAGCAGACGATCCCGTCAAAGCCCGGATGCAGCTCGGCCATCGCCAGTAAGGTTGAGACCGCGGCACACGGTTTTTCCGCCGCCCACGCGAGTCCCTTGACCGTACCCGCGCCGATCCGCAGGCCGGTGAACGAACCGGGCCCGGCGGCCACGGCAAAACAGTCGATGTCGGCCACGGTGAGCCCCGCCGCGCGCAGCACGCGCTCGGCCATCGGCATCAGCGTCACGCTGTGGGTCAGGCCAGCATTTTCAAATTCCGCGGCAACAACACAGCCGTCTCCGGTCAGCAGCGCGACCGAAACCGGCTTGGCCGAGGTTTCGAATGCAAGAATATTCAATGTGCTCCCCTCCAGGGTTTCAGGTAGTACGTACCGCAAAATGCGGCGTGGAAGATATTTTCACCGCAAAACAGCGTTTTGCGGTGAAAATCAGTCGTATATTATGGAATGTTGACAGAAATCATGCGCGGTTCTTCACCGCTGCCGCTGATATGCACGCGGATCGCATCGGCCGGCATCAGTTCTTCGGCGTTTTCCGCCCACTCGACCGCGATCGGCACACCGGCTGCCAGATAATCCTCCCAGCCGATGTCGTCGAGACCGTCGGCATCGAGGCGGTAGATATCCATATGATATAAAACGGTTCGGCCGCCCGCGCGGTAATCGTTGACGATCGCAAAGGTCGGGCTCGTCACGTTGCCCTCGTAGCCGAGCGCACGGGCGATGCCGCGGATGAGTGCAGTTTTGCCCGCACCGAGATCGCCAACCAGCGCGATCACGCGGCCGCCGCAGGATTCGGCCAGTTTGCTGCCGATCTCTTCGGTTTCCTGCGGGCTGTGCGAAATTCCGATATAATTCATCCGCTCCTCCTTTTTTTATAAACGCGTGGATCGTACCCCGTTACAAACGATCAGAACAGACCGACGATCTCGCCGGCTTCGTCGATATCGATGCGGTTGGCGGCGGGTTCTTTCGAGAGGCCCGGCATCGTCAGGATGTTGCCCGTCAGGATCACGACGAAGCCCGCACCCGCGCAGACGCGGATATTGCGGACGTGGAGCGTGAATCCGGTCGGACGGCAGAGCTTGGTCGCATCGTCCGAGAGCGAATACTGCGTTTTGGCCACGCAGATGGGCATATTGCCGTAGCCGGAGGCTTCGGCATCGGCGAGCTTGGCCTTCGCTTCGTCGCTGTATTCGACGTCGGCCGCGCCGTAGATGTTTTTGGCGACGCATTCGATCTTTTCGGTCAGCGAGAGCTCGGAGGCATAGAGCGGATGGTAGGCTGCCGGTTCGTCGGCGATCATCTGCGTCAGCGCCTTCGCCATTTCGATGCCGCCTTCGCCACCCTTGAGGAAGACCTCGTTGAGCGCGCACTTCGCACCCATCTCGGCGCAGGCAGAAGCGATAACGGCAAGTTCTTCGTCGCTGTCGGTGTCGAAACGGTTGATCGCGACCAACACCGGCACGCCGAAGCGCTTCATATTTTCGACGTGGGCGGCCAGATTCGGCAGCCCCGCCTTCAGCGCGTCGGCATTGGGGATCTTGAGGTCTTCGCGGGCAACGCCGCCGTTATACTTGAGCGCGCGCACCGAGGCGACCAGCACGACCGCATCGGGCGAGAGGCCGGCCAGGCGGCACTTGATATCCATGAATTTTTCCGCGCCGAGGTCGGCGCCGAAGCCGGCTTCGGTCACGACGTAGTCGGCGGCCTTGAGCGCAAGGCGCGTCGCACGGACGGAGTTGCAGCCGTGAGCGATGTTGGCGAAGGGGCCGCCGTGCATCAGGCAGGGCGTATGGCCCAGCGTCTGGACGAGGTTGGGGTTGATCGCATCCTTGAGGAGCACGGCCATCGAGCCGTCGGCGTGCAGATCGCGGGCGGTGACGGGCTTGCCGTCGACGGTATAGGCGACGATGATCTTGCCGAGGCGGGCTTTCAAATCGGCGAGATCCTTCGCCAGGCAGAGGATCGCCATCACTTCGCTGGCGACGGTGATCATGAAGCTATCGGGGCGCGGCACGCCGTTTTTCTCGCCGCCCAAGCCGACGTTGATCGAGCGCAGAGCGCGGTCGTTCATATCGAGCACGCGCGAGAAGACCACGCGTTCTTTGTCGATATTCAAAGCGTTTCCCTGAAAGATATGGTTATCAAGCAGCGCGCAGAGGAGGTTATTGGCCGCGGTGATCGCGTGGAGGTCGCCGGTGAAGTGGAGGTTGATATCCTCCATCGGCACGACCTGCGCATAGCCGCCGCCGGCCGCACCGCCCTTAACACCGAACACCGGGCCAAGCGAGGGCTCGCGCAGCGTAAGCATCGTGTTGCAGCCGATCATCGACATCGCATCGGCCAGACCGACCGCCGTCGTCGTTTTGCCTTCACCCGCGGGAGTCGGGTTGACGGCCGTCACCAAAATCAGTTTACCGTCGGGGCGGTCAGCCAGACGGGTATAGGCAGAATTATCGATTTTTGCTTTATATTTTCCGTAAGGAACGAGCTCATCCGGCAGAAAACCGGCTTTTTCAGCAATTTTATCAATCGGTGCAATATTCGCTTCACGAGCAATTTGAAGGTCACTTTTCATGCGTCAGACACTCCTGTTTTCAAAAAAATCATGCCCGGCTGCGGGCTTTCGTTTTCGATACATCTATTATATCAAAAACCGTCGTTTTTTTCAACATTTTACTGAAAAATTCTGTTTTCCACGATTTGTGTCTTGATTTTGTGTTTCCGGCATGGTATAATGCACTCAGAAACAATCTTCTGCATCCTGACGCCAAAGTTTCCGTTTGCGGATTCTGCGGGAAAGGGGCGGCTGCGCATCTTTTGGATCATATTTTCTGCGGCTGTACCCTTTTGTCGGTGCAGCCGCAGAATTTTTTTGTTCGATTTGAAAACGATGTTTTCAAATCGGGCTAACCGATCGAAAACTCCGTTTTCGATCGATCTCTCACGCGCTGATCGCCACCGACAAAACGGATCAGGTTGTATTTTCAATTTAGGAGGAGACAAGCTATGGAAAAGCGCGTTGCCGTTATGGGCATTATCGTCGAAGATCCCGATTCCGTTGAACGTCTCAACGCCCTGCTGCACGAATTCGGCGAATACATCATCGGCCGCATGGGCATTCCCTATCGCGCGCGCAGCATCAACATCGTCTCCATCGCCATCGACGCCCCGCAGAACGTGATCTCCGCCCTTTCGGGCAAGATCGGCAATCTGCCCGGGATCAGCGTCAAGACTGCTTACTCTAACGTGACCGACCATGAATAATCCTCTGTTTGAACTTCTCGACCGTCTGGAAGCAACCCGCTCGCTGACAACCGAAGAATACGCCGTGCTGATCGCCGGCCGTTCGCCCGAGCTCGCCGCTGCGGCCGCCAAGAAAGCCGACCGAGTGCGCCGCGCGATCTACGGGAACACCGTTTTCATCCGCGGACTGATTGAGATCGGCAACGTCTGCAAAAACGACTGTCTTTACTGCGGCATCCGCCGCTCCAACAAAAACTGCAGCCGCTACCGCCTGAGCACCGACGAGATCCTCGCCTGTTGCCGCGAAGGTTACCCGCTCGGGTTCCGCACCTTCGTTATGCAGGGCGGCGAAGGCGGCACCATCGCCGTTGACGAGGTCTGCCGCACCGTTGAAGCGATCAAGCGTGAGTTCCCCGACTGCGCCGTTACGCTTTCGCTCGGCGAATACCCGACGGAAGCCTACCGCGCGATGCGCAATGCCGGCGCCGACCGTTACCTTCTGCGCCACGAGACCGCCGACAAAGCCCACTACGAAATGCTGCATCCGAAGGAAATGTCGTGGGAGAACAGGATGCGCTGTCTGACGGATCTGAAGGCGCTCGGATTTCAGGTCGGCTGCGGATTTATGGTCGGCTCGCCGTACCAGACGACGGAACTTTTGGCCAAGGATCTGAAATTCGTCGAGACCTTCCGCCCCGATATGTGCGGCATCGGCCCGTTCATTCCGCACAAGGATACGCCGTTTGCCGACCGCCCCGCCGGCACGGTGGACGAAACAATCTTTCTGCTCTCGCTTTTGCGGCTTGTTAAGCCCGACTTACTGCTGCCGGCGACCACCGCGCTCGGCTCGATCAGCCCCAATGGACGGGAACAGGGCATCCTCGCCGGTGCAAACGTCGTGATGCCAAACCTCTCGCCGCAGAAAGCCAAAGAAAACTACACCCTCTACAACAACAAGCTCACCACCGGCGCAGAGGCCGCACAAAATCTTGCCGATCTGAAGGCGCGCATGGCCGCCATCGGCTACGAGATCGTCTCTGCCCGCGGAGATATTCAAAGAATCAACGAATAAACATTATCTGACCGGGAAGCGCGATCTGACCGCAAGAAAGGAACGAAAAAATGGCAAACTACAACCCGAAATCGCTGAAAGCCGAAGAATTTATCCACGACGGTGAGATCCGTGAGACGATCCGCTACGCCGAGGAAAACAAACGCAACGTCGAACTGATCGACGCGATCCTTGAAAAAGCCCGCCCGAAGAAGACCGCCGAAGGCACAACCTGCGCCGGTCTCACCCACCGCGAAGCTTCGGTTCTGCTCGCCTGCGACATCCCCGAAAAGATCGAAGAGATGTACAAGCTGGCCGAAGAGATCAAGCTTGCCTTCTACGGCAACCGCATCGTCATGTTTGCCCCGCTCTACCTCTCCAACTATTGCGTCAACGGCTGTGTTTACTGCCCCTACCACTATAAAAACAAGCACATCTGCCGCAAAAAGCTCACGCAGGAAGAAGTGCGCGCCGAGGTTATCGCGCTGCAGGACATGGGCCACAAGCGTCTGGCCATCGAAGCCGGCGAAGACCCCGTGAACAACCCGATCGAATACATTCTCGAATGCATCGACACCATCTACTCGATCAAGCACAAAAACGGTGCAATCCGCCGCGTCAACGTCAACATCGCCGCCACCACCGTGGAAAACTACCGCAAGCTCCGCGACGCGGGCATCGGCACCTACATTCTCTTCCAGGAGACCTACCACAAAGAAAGCTACCTGAAGCTGCACCCGACGGGCCCCAAGCACGACTACGACTACCACACCGAAGCGATGGACCGCGCGATGGAAGGCGGCATCGACGACGTCGGTCTGGGCGTTCTCTTCGGGCTGGAGCTTTACCAGTACGAATTTGCCGGTCTGATGATGCACGCCGAACATCTTGAAGCCGTCCACGGTGTCGGCCCGCACACGATCAGCGTGCCGCGCATCAAACGCGCCGACGACATCGACCCGTCGGTGTTCGACAACGGTATTTCCGACGACCTCTTTGAAAAGATCGTGGCCTGCATCCGCATCGCCGTCCCCTACACGGGTATCATTATCTCCACCCGCGAAAGCGAAGAGCTCCGAGGCAGAGTTCTGAACCGCGGCGTTTCGCAGATCAGCGGTGCCTCGCGCACGTCCGTCGGCGGCTACACCGAGGAAGAACGCCCGCACGACTCCGAGCAGTTCGACGTTTCCGACCAGCGCACGCTGGACGAAGTCGTCCGCTGGCTGATGGAGCTCGACCATATTCCGTCGTTCTGCACGGCCTGCTACCGCGAAGGCCGTACGGGTGACCGATTCATGAGCCTTTGCAAGTCCGGCCAGATTTTGAACTGCTGCCACCCGAACGCCTTGATGACGCTTTCGGAATACCTCGCCGACTACGCGAGCGAAGAAACGAAAAAGATCGGCTACAAACTGATCGAGCGCGAGCTCAACCGCATCCCCAAGGAAAAGGTGCGCAAGATCGCCGAGGATAACATTGAAGCGATCAAGAATTCCAACCGCCGCGACTTCCGGTTTTGAGAGATCGATTTGGAAACTGCGTTTCCAAATCGGTGCCCGCTGCGGCGGGGTTCTCTCACGCGCTGATCCCCGCCGACAAAATCTGCGATTTTCGTCCGCTCCCCTCGGCGCGTGGACGGTCTTGCGACCGTCTTGATGGTGTTTTTTCGGCAGCAAAGCCTTATCGATTTGGAAACTTCGTTTCCAAATCGGTGCCCGCTGCGGCGGGGTTTCACGCGCTGATCCCCGCCGACAAAATCTGCGATTTCGTCGGCTCCTTTCGGCGCGTGGGCGAACTTTGTTCGCCTTGGTGGTGTTTTTTCGGCGGCAAAGCCACCGAAAAAACAGATTAGATGATATCATAATTACAGTTTGAGTAAAAGGAGGTCAATATGGGATTGAATGACCGTCCAACTGCCGAACGGCCGCATATCGGCTTTTTCGGGATGCGCAACGCCGGTAAATCGAGCATCGTCAACGCCGTGACCGGTCAGGCGCTTTCGCTCGTCTCCGACGTAAAGGGGACGACGACCGACCCTGTACAGAAGGCGATGGAGCTTCTGCCGTTGGGACCCGTGGTCATCATCGACACGCCGGGGCTCGACGACGAAGGGCTGCTCGGCGAGATGCGCGTAAAGCGCGCGCTGCAGACCCTGAACAAAACCGACGTGGCCGTACTCGTCGTCGACGGCACGGTCGGGCTCTCTGACCTCGACCGCAAGCTGCTGGAAAAATTTGCGCAGAAAGAGATCCCGCACGTCGTCGTTTACAACAAAAGCGACCTCGACGGATTTTCCGCCCCCGATGGCGCGTTCGCCGCTTCGGCGGCCACCGGTGCGGGCATCCACGAGCTCAAGGAACGCATCGCACTCCTCGGCCGCGCCGAAGAAAACCCACGCAAGCTCGTCGCCGATCTGCTCGCGCCAAACGACCTCGTCGTCCTCTGCACGCCGATCGACGAATCGGCGCCGAAGGGACGCCTGATCTTGCCGCAGCAACAGACGATCCGCGATATTTTAGACGCCGGCGCTGCCGCCGTCGTCGCCAAGGATACCGAGCTCGCCGCCACTATTGCCGCGCTCGGCAAAGCCCCCAAGCTCGTCATCACCGACTCGCAGGCCTTCGGCAAGGTGGCCAAGATCGTGCCCGAAAGCTTGGTTTTGACGTCGTTTTCGATCCTCTTCGCCCGCTACAAGGGCGATCTCGCCCGCGCCGTTGCCGGTGCGGCACAGCTCGACCGGCTAAAAGACGGCGACACCGTGCTGATCTCCGAGGGCTGCACGCACCACCGCCAATGCGGCGACATCGGCACGGTCAAGCTGCCCGCGTGGATCCGGAAGTACACGGGCAAGGAACTCAACTTCGTCTTCACCTCCGGCGGCGAATTCCCCGAAGATCTCTCGCAGGTCGCCCTCATCGTCCATTGCGGCGGCTGTATGCTCAACGAACGCGAAATGCGTTCGCGCATTCGGGCGGCCGTTGACGCGGGCGTGCCGATCACCAACTACGGGATCGCCATCGCGCAGATCCACGGTATCCTGCGCCGCTCGCTCGAACCCTTCCCGGAAATTTTGCAGCTTTTAGACTAAAAAACGCCCCGAACGATCCCAAAATCGTTCGGGGCGCGTTATTTGGTTCAGAATGTAAAGCGTTCTTTGGTTCGGCAGGTGGTGATGGTAACGTCCATATCGTCGCCTTCGGTCGTATAGTGGATGGTCAGACCGTAGATGTTCGAGCCGTCCATGATGAGCTCGCTGCCCTCGCCGCCGATCGTTTCCTTGAGGTGGAAATTGCCGTCGTAGTGCTTCAGCGTAAGGCCACCCTCGTAGACGAGGTAATCGCCCGCCTCTGCCTCGACCGGGAAGCTGAGCAGTTTCTCCAGCCCATGCCAGCCGGTATAGAACGCGAGTCCCGAAAGCGAGCCTTTATCCAGCGCCGTACCCACGCGAATGCGGCAGCAGAACGATTCGGTGACAAACGGGATCTCCTCGGGGTTGGGCGACGAGACATCCATGACGAGGACCGTTTGGTGATACACGCCGTTTGCAACCTGTTTTTGGTTGATCTGATACCCCGCCGTGCCGGATTCGGTCACGATCGCGCGATCGTTATACGGCAGGCTCTGGCACACGACCGTCCGCTCGCTCAGCACCCAGCCGCCGTCTGTTTTTTCCAGATGCCAATCGCTGTGCTCTGCCTGCATCCGTCGGCGGAGGGTTTCGGGCACGTCGACCTCGCGGATAAATTCGCACCACATCCGCATCAGATCCAAGTACGCATCCGTCATGCCGTGCTCCCGACTGTCGATCGTCAGGCACATTCCGGCATCGAACGCGACCATGCGCGAGAGGATGAATTCCATGTTTTCCGGCGTTGTCGCTTCGTAGCGGCCGGTCTGCGGCCAAAGGGTGTACCAGCCCAGCATCCCCGGAAGCAGATTTCGCTGAAAATACAGTTGGTTTTTGGCGCGGTAGTTGTACATACCGCCGCGGCGGATGTGCTCGTAGTGCGGTTCGCCCCAGTTGAAATAGGAGTGGGCGTGCCAGCGATAGTGCGAGGGAATGCTGGCGTCGCACAAAAGCTCCGATCCCGTCCGCGCAAACACCCGCCGGACGTACTCTGAGCAGGCGTATTCGCCCCGACCCGTATATTTGCAGCCTTCCAAGCCGTCGAAGCTCATACGGCGAACGTTCGCCATAGCGATCACATCGCCGATCCGATCGGCCATCGTCCCCTGCAGCGAAAGTGTGGGAAACAGCGTTCTGTAGCCGTGATCCCACAGGCGAAGCACCGCCGTACCGGCGGCGTACGCGGCAGCCTTCGTGCCGAACATTCCGCGGCGGCAGCCGCACAGACACAGGCGCTCGGCATCAAAGCGATCGTAGCAGATCAGTTCGTCGCCGATGCGGATGATCTGCAGCGGCGAGAGCTTGGCAAAATTGTTGGCGTGAGCGACGTACAGCTCCGTATCTTCCGCGCCGATCGGTTTGCACAGTTCGGTGGTATCCATCACCAGCAGTTCCGGGTGCGGGACAGGCGTTACGTAGGCGTCCTGCGGCTGGATAAAATTAGAGAGCGTATGGAAGCCCACGTCGACCCCGTGCGATTTCGCATCGGCGATAAACGCGCAGAATTCTTCCTCGCCGCCCGGATAATCGCGGCGGTTGATCTCAAAATGTCCCCACGAGGCAAACGGATCTCCATAGTAGATCGAACGCACACCCGCGCGCGCAGCCATGCGCAGCTGCTCGTCCCGCGGGATATCGGTCGAGATCACCAGATACGGTTCTTTGGCCTTCGGCGAGGTTTTTGCCCACTCGCCGTCGATCGTCGGATGCGGCAGCCCTTCTTCCAGTTCCAGCGCGGAAATATCGGCGAGCAGCCCGTCCGCGCTCTCCGCCGCCGTCAAAACCACCGCCGCGCCGCTGATCTGCCCGTCTTCGCCCGGAACCGGCGCGACCAGCGCATTTTGCATGCCTTCAAAGTCATACCGTTCCTCGCGGCTCATATTGCGCGCGGTGCATTGCAGCAAAACGCCGCGGCCATCGGCGGCTTTTCCGGCTGCCTTGATACAGGGATCGGGATAATCCGTGCGGTTTACCGGCCGAAGCACACGTCCGCCGGAGGAATAGATCTCATGCCCACCGACGGTCTTGGGATTCAGCGACTGGATACAGACCACCGATTCATCGGCAAACCACGCCGCACCCAGCTCTTCGCCAAAGCTCTGCGCCTCTGCACACCGCCATGGGCCAAACACGAATCCGTCCGCCGATTCCGGGATCTCAGTGACCTCCAGACGGCAGCTGCCGTTGGCGCGGAATTTGACCGCAAGCGTCACCTCGCACATCTCATACGACAGTTTCAGCTGTCCAGCCGCAAATACAGCAGTTTGCGGCGCATACAGCGTGTTTTCCGCCAGCAGAAGCCCCACGGGCGAATCCGAGACCAGCGTTTTTCCGTTTTGCACCAAGGTCAGTGTGCCGTTTTCTCCAAACGTTATCTGCATCATGTTCCCTATCCCCTTTCGGTCTATTCTTCAAACAGCGCTGCATCGACGCTGTATTCTGTGTCGATCCGCACGCAGCGATAGCCGCGCGCCGCACACATCGCTTCGTAGCGCGCGTTGTCGGCAATGGCTTCTTCCATGCTCAGATCGTCACACAGCCGCGCTTCGATCGCGCTGCCGTAGGCGCAGATCTCGGCGAAATGCGTTTCGATATAGCGCCGCGTCATCACAAGGCAGACATAGCGGATCTCGCGCAGGTACTCTTCTGCGAAATCTTCTTCCCAACCTTCGGGAATGTAGCAACCCTCGACGATCAGGTTCTGGCGGTTTTCGACCGCCGTTTTGATCATTTCCCGCACGATCGGCCACAGATACGCCGTCAGTTCTTCATCGTCCATCGGCGTCAGATCGGTTTGATGCGAGCGGATGAGGCCCATTTTCAGATGGTCGATGGAAAGATACGGTACGTTCTTTTTCTCCAGCAGGCGCTGGGCAAGCAGCGTTTTGCCGGTATGGGATGCGCCGGTGATGAGAAAGATCACGGGGTTTCACCGTCCTTTCGGGTGTGCAGATCGGTAATTGTGCGGTTGTCGTTGTGGACGATCGGCGTCCAGCGGACGTTGACGAACACCGCAACGATGTAGATATAAACGCTGATGAGCGTAAACCACGGGTAGAGGAAGGTATAGAGGATCGTTTTGACCGCGCCACAGCGGATGTGCTTGTGCTCGCGGATCACCGTCAGGATGCCGTAGAGGAGCGAGGGAAAATACTTCGAGCCCAAAAGCAGGCCGATATTCAAAAGCATATGCGAATAGTCCTCGGTCCCCGGTGTGAAGAAACCATAGACAAAGCTCACAAGCGGATAGATGATGCCGACGAGCCAAGTAAAGAGACCGTAGGGAAAATAATGGAAAAAGAGATCATAGCAGGTGAAGCTCTTATGGCGGAAGATACCCGCGCCGACGGCCATGCCGTTTTTGAAGAAGTTGACGATGCGGCCGCGCGCCCAGCGCGTGCGCTGGCGCAGCACCGTGCCGAAATCGACGGGCTGTTCATCGTAGAATTCGGCGGCCTCGCAGTAGCCGACGAAAATGCCCTTTGCCGCCAGCGAGCTGCTCAGCTCATCGTCTTCGGTGAGGTTCGTATAGTGCCAGCCGTCGGCGATGAGCTTGGCATCAAAGAGATAGCCAGTGCCGGTCAGGTGCGTGCCAAGGCCGAGGACGGAGCGCGGACGGTGGCAGGCCATCGAATTGTGGTAGAAATGGATGCCATAGGCGGCGGAGATGAAATTGGTGTCGAAGTTTTTGGTATTCCGGTAGGAAGTGACCACGCGATGTCCGGCGGCAAAGGCCTCGTTCATGCGTTCGATGAAGTCGGGCGCGAGCAGATTGTCGGCGTCGAACACAAAAAATCCGTCGAACGCATCTGAGCCGTAGTCCCGCGCGATCTGCTCGGTCAGAAACTGCATCGCCCAGCCCTTGCGCGCCTTAGCCGGATCGTGCCGCTCATACACAACAGCGCCGTGCGCACGGCAGATCGCAGCGGTCTCGTCGGTGCAGTTGTCGGCGACGACAAAAACCGTCACCAATTCGCGCGGATAGGTTTGGGCAAGAATACTGTCAATCAGGTTGCCAACGACGGCCGCTTCATTTCGGGCGGCGATCAGCACGCCGTAGCGAAAACGCTTGTCGGTTTTGGGATAGCGCTTGGCGCGCGCGCAGAAACCAATCACTTTATACAGAATTTTATAAAATGTCAGCGCGGCGGAGATGCTTAGAATCACCGTGCAGATTTTGTCGATGAGCTCCATAGTTCTTCTCCAAATCCATGTTTCTGTCTAACAGTATAGCACAACCGCCAAAGGAAAACAAGAAGCTTCCGGGCTCTGAAAGAAAACCGAAAGAAACCGCCCTGCCGCTTTCTTTGCGGCAGAGCGGTTTGGATTACCAGTGGAGGCGGTTGAGCGATTTGATGCAGGAATATTCGTCGAAGCAGGCCTCAAACGCGACCTCCTTGGCCGAAAGCTCGTTCTGCATTTTTGTAAACGCTTCTTTGGCGGTGTCGAGATCGTTCCGCGCACGGGCAGCGATCACCGGGCAGAGAAGCATTAGGAATTCTCGGTGGAGCCCCAAAAGCTGCCATGCCGCACTTTCGCAGCGCTCGTCGGCGCGGATATGGTCGTCGATGATCTCGCCGAAGGCTTCGGCGCGGGCGAGGATCGCCTCGGCGCGCTGCGCGTATTCCTCCGAAACGTAGGCTGCCACGCTGCCGTCGGGCTGCGGGAATTTGCGGTTGCCCGAAACGTAGGCGAGGTCGAGCTGATCCGAGACCGACTGCAGCCAATCGACGACGATGCGCCAGTCGCTGCCGTAGGCGGCGGAGAAATACTCTTCCGTCAGCTCCTCAAAGCTCTTAGAGGAATCAAACAGCGTCTCGCCGTAAACGTACCACGAGAAGCCGCTGGGGAAGTAGCTGCGCTGCGAACCGTCTTCGATGATGCCGTCCAGCCCATGGCGGCGGAGTCCGCGGATATCGTCGTAGAGCAGACGCGCGTGGTACATGCCGCCAACGTCCAAAAACTGCTGCTGCCAGAAGTGGTATTCGTAGCAGAAGGCGTCGCCGTCCCAAACACGTTTCCACGCCGCCAGATACCCCATGCATTCGGCCATGTTTCGCGGGTAGGAATTGTCGTTCAGGACGTAGGGCTTGATCGCCGCTTCGTCGGCAGGTTCTTCGTAGGTCTCGCAGTAGGTGCGGTGGATGGGCGCGAAGAGCATCGTGAAGCGCTTGGGGTTGGCAATGCGTTCGGTTTCCGGTGGCCACATCGTGTCGGTGTAGGCGATGAACACGAGCTTGGTCGCAAGCTCTCTGCGCGTCAGCTCCGCATCGATCTCGTTGAGCAGCATCACATACCAGTCGGAAACGCGGCGCGTGCGGCAGAGCTCGCATTCGCAGTGGTTGTGGGTGTCGTCGGCCAGCCAGATGTGCAGGAAGTCGACGTTGTTCTGCTTTTCGGCGTAATCGGCGACGTAGGAGGCGATCTTCGCGCGCGCCTCGGGGTTCGAGAAGCAACTGTTGGTGTTGAGCGCGACACCGCGGTAGAGCGCGCGCTTGCCCTTGACGAGTGCCAGATACTGCACCGATTCCGGCGGGACGTAGGCTTCTTCATCCGGTTCCCAGATATCCTTACTGGAAATGCCGAAGGATTCGGCCGTCCAGCCGTGGCCCATGTCGTGGAAGGAGAGCCCGCGGCGCTCGATCTCGGTTTCGCAGAGGCGCTTCCAGCGCAGGATCGTGTCGGCGCTAATCGGCTCGGGCGTGCGGACGGTGTTGTTGATGTGGTTGTAGTACCAGTGATAATAGGCCGTTGGAATGTCGAATTCGAGCATGTAGCTGTTCATCGCGAGCTTCGGCGTGAGCTCGATCGTTTCCATCATGCACCGCTGCGACTCCGCACCCTCGTTGCACTGGCCGCGGTAGCGGTGATCGGCCATCTTGCGGTACGAAACGGCCGGCAGCGATTCCAGGCGCGGAATGCGCTCTCCGTCGAGCCCGGGGAAGACCCAGCGGCAACCGCAGAATTTTAAGTAGCGGTACACGGCGATCACGAGCGCGCCGGGGTTGGAGCCGGCGATTACGCCGCCGTTTTCGTCACAGCTCACGTAAACGACGTCATCGAGCCTCAAATCGGCCGCATCAGAGCAATCCAGCCCGAAATCGGTCATCAGTCCGAGGCGGAACGAGGCGGTTTCGTCGTTGTTGGGCAGGATGCGCACGTTTCCGACGCGCGGCATCATCATGCGCAGGTATTTCTTGAGCTCCGAGGCGGCAAAGCTTGCGGCCTCGGAAAAAGAATATACGGAAATCGTCAGCATATCGCGTCTCCTTCTGTCGGGTGATTTGGTTACGCCTGCGGCTGTTCGGTCTGCGGCAGCGGCTGATTTTCGCCGGGCGCGAAGCGGCGCTTAAAGCCGACGAAGCCGGTCGTATCCTTGGGCGGCTGCATGCAGCAGGGGAAATCTTCTTCGATGTAGTCGAAGTCGATGATGTTGTTGCGCTTGGCGTAGCGCCATTGGAGATCCCAGATGGCGGCGACGTCGTTGGCGTCGACGTAGATCTCGCCGCGGTCGCCGAGGAAGGTCGGGGCGGAGAGGGCGAAGGGCTCGCCGTTTTTCGTCGCTTCGGCGCAGCCTTCTTCAAATACCACACGCGTGCCGTAGAGGTCGATCGTCACGCGGCCCGGCTCCTTAACGACTTCCGCGCCGATGCCCTGCGCGACCACGGCAAACGGCACGAAAACCGTATCGCCGGTGGGTCGGGCGTAAATGTTGCGCGCGGCCAGCTCCATCAAATTTCCCTTGTAGGCCATGTGGGTATGGAAGTAGATCGGCGCGGCCAGCGGCGGATCGAGCTCGTCGCGCGTTTTGTCGATCGTGAAGCGGTCGACGGTGCGGCCGTCGTCGAGGTACGAGGTAACGGTCAGGCGCGTCGGCGTGACGTCGACCTGTGCGTACATGCTGTTGCGCTCTTCCTGCGGGTAGAAATTGTAGTGCCAGACCTTGCCTGTGTTGGAGGCAAATCCGTTGTCGCCGCTGTTGCCGAGGATGTAGTGGATCGTGCCTTCGGACGGACGGTCGAACATTTCGTAGTTGCGGATGGGGTAGGAGCGGGCGAGCGAATGCTCGTGGCCGGCAAACAGCACGTCGGCCTTGCCGGAGTCGAGCGCGTCGGGGATCTTGCCGTACATCATGCCGCTCAGACCCTCGGGCATGATCGGGAAGACGGGGTAATGGAAGGCACCGAGCTTCCAGGTCTTGTCGGTCGCGGCCAGATCGCCCTGCAGCCATTCGCCGATTTCCTCAAAGGCGTTGACGCCGAGCATGAAGAAGTGCAGATCGCCGTAGTCAAACGAGAAGTTTTCGGTCTCATAGCCCTTGGGACCGTTCTGCGGATACGCCTCTTTGAACTGGTGGTCGAAGGTGTCGGCGTGGGCGAGGTAGTATTTGCCGGAGCAGTTCTCCTCGGTGTAAACGCGGAAACCGCGGTTTTCGTGGTTGCCGGTGCCGAGCATGAAGGGAATGTGCTCAACGATGCCCTTCATACCGTGGAACAGGCCGTTCCATTGCAGCTCGTTTTCGCCGTTATCCACGTTGTCGCCCAGCGTGACGATGAATTTGGCATCCGGACAGCGCGAAAGCGCAAGCTCAAGCAGATTGCGCACGGGGCGGTATTCGGGCGCGGCAAAGGGGTCGGAATTCTGCTCGTCAGCGATCACGATGAAGCTGAAGTGCGTGAGGTTTTCCGGCTCGGTCTGCAGCGAGTATTCCTCGCTTCTGTGCGTGTCGTCGCCGACGGTGTAGAAATAGCGCGTGCCGGGTGTGAGACCGGTGGGCTTGGCGGTGTGGAGGTTGCTCTCGTCGATGTCGCTTTTGAAATAACGCGTGATCGCCTCAACGCGGAATTTGTCCTTTTCACCGCCCCATTCCGGGCGCAGCTCGATCCAGCCGTTTGCGACCGAGCAGTCGGTGCGCCAGGTAACGGCCATCGTCGTTTTGGCGTCGCCGCAGATGGAGAGCATGATGTGGTCGGGGTTGGGGGTGGATCCGCGATGGGGTTTGGTCTGATTCATAAGTAACTCCTGTTCTGTAAGCTGAAAAAAAGCGAGACCCGCCGGATACGCGCCGGCGGGTCTGCATGGAAAACTTGTTTATTTGCCGGCTTTGAGGATCGCTTCGGCGGCGTCGGCAGCCGAGGCGGCGTCGGAGGTATAAACGTCGGCACCGATCGAGTCGCAGAAGCTCTGGGTGATCGGGGCGCCGCCGACCATGATCTTGATCTTGTCGCGAACGCCTTTTTCGATCGCCTTTTCAACGACCTCTTTCATAACGCCCATCGTGGTCGTCAGCAGCGCGGAGCAGCAGATGATGCCGCAGTTTTCGTCGATCGCCGTCTGCACAAAGCGCTCGGCCGAAACGTCGACGCCGAGGTCGATCACTTCAATGCCTTTGCCTTCGAGCATCATGCGCACAAGGTTTTTGCCGATGTCGTGCAGGTCGCCTTCGACGGTGCCGATGCAAACGCGGCCGATCGGTTCCACGCCTTCGGCGACGAGGTGGGGCTTCAAAACTTTCACGCCGGCGTCCATCGCGCGCGCCGCGATCAGAACTTCGGGGACAAACACTTCATTTTTCTGGAATTTTTCACCGATGACGTTCATACCCGCCAGCAGGCCTTTTTCCAAAATATCTTTCGCCTGTTCGCCGCTTTCGAGAGCTTTGGTAACAAGCTCGGCCACGAGCTTGGCTCTGCCTTTTTGCAAAGTCTGGGCAATTTCTTCAAAAATCGTCATAACACCGTCTCCTTATGATTGTGGGAGTATTGTATTGTTTTTGGTGATATAATGATTATAATATTTTTTCGCCAAATTTGCAATCTGTTTTTTTGCCTTTTTCCGTTTTTTACAGGCGATTTTTTTCAGGAAACCGCGCCAAAGATTGAGCACCCGCAAAAACATTATGAAACCGCCGCGCAAAACACATACTGTTTGAGCGCGAAGTTTGCGCGCAAACAACCAAAATTTCGGAAATCGCGCCGATTTTTGCAAATTCAGCGCGGTTTTCCGTGGGAGGGCTTATGTGAAACCAACTGTAAAATCCTTTCTTGTCCGTGCGCTGGCGGTCCTGCTGCTGGTCGCACCGCTTGTTCTGCCTGCCGCCGCGCTCGAGGCGGACGAGCTCGTGCCGATCGGGCGCACGGCGGGCATCAAACTCTACGCCGATGGCGTAATCGTCACCGATTTCTCCGAGCTCCGCACGCCCGATGGCTACGACAGTCCGGCCCGGCGCGCCGGATTGCAGCCGGGCGATATCATCACCCGCTGCAACGGCCAAACAATCAAAACGGCCGATGCGCTGGCCAATGCACTGGCGACCTCTCAGGGCGAAGCCGAGCTGACGGTTTTGCGCGGCGGCAAAACGATTTTCTGCCGCGTCGCACCCGTGCGTGATTCTTCCGGCGTTGCGCGCATCGGCGCACTCGTCCGCGATAGTCTCGCCGGCATCGGCACGATCACGTTCTACGATCCCGCCAGCGGCACGTTCGGTGCGCTCGGCCACGGCATTTGCGAATCGGAGACCGGCGTTTTGGTGCCGATCGACGCGGGTGCGCTGATCCCGGCGGTGATCACGGAGATCAGGCGCGGTGCGGCCGGCAAGCCGGGTGAGCTCGTCGGCCACTTCGACCTGACCGCCGAAGCCGGCGAGCTCGGCGAAAATCTCGACACCGGCCTCTATGGAAAAATCGGGTGCAACGATCTGTACCCCGAACTCCTGTCGGCCGCGGCGATCCCGGTGGCCGAGCCCGATGAGGTCCGAAGGGGCGCGGCCGAGATCCTCGCCAACGTCAGCGGCGACCGCGTGGAGCGCTTTGCGGTCGAGATCACCGAGATCGAACTGACGCGCGAAACGAAAAACTTCGTTCTCCGCGTCACCGATCCCGCTCTGCTCGCCCGCACCGGCGGCATCGTGCAGGGGATGGGAGTGAGTTATAATAAGGACAACCAATGGAACCCGTAGCTTGCAAAGGGTTCTGGTGCCAGTCCCTATTTTCAATGACCTCGAGAATAGTTTGCATCAAGC
>SVLQ01000018.1 GCA_015067825.1 Oscillospiraceae bacterium
AGAGCTTACTTACTTGTCTATCACTGATTCCCCAGAGACTTGCCGCCTCTTTCGTGCTCATCATTTTATGCATGGATATTCCTCCAAGTATAATTTTACGGATACATTATATCATATTATCGGAACATTGTCAAGAACATTATTCGGAACTATATTCGGAACAATGTAAATATTTATTGAATGCATTGTTCCGATGGAAAATCAATGGTCCATTTTGACCCATTGATTTTGGGGTGGGTCTCCGCGACCCAGCCCACGTTACATTGACGATCAAGTGAGCAAAATGAGCACATGAAATCAAGTTATCTTTTTGATAACTTGAAAACGAAAATGGTGCGGATCGCAGAGACCCGCACCAAGAGCAAGTGGCGAATTTCGCCACTTGAAATCAAAGCAAAGCGGTCTGGGCACAGTGTGCCCAGACCAAGGGGTTATTTTGCTTAGTCCTCGCGCATAGCTTCTACCATGAGCCTCGCGCCAAGCTTGAACGCATACTCAAAGATAGCAGCCTCGCCAAGGCTCATATACTCGCTCCAGCAATCGTGGAACTTTTCGAAGATCTCCTTCTGCTCATCGGTGAAGCTTTTCTCGAGGTCCTCGTGGTGCCGTGACATATATCCGAGCAGTTCTTTCATCTCCTTGGAGTTGGTTCGGCTATCCTCTTGGGGGATAATGTTGCCGTGCCAAAGTTCTTGAATCATAGAGTTCATCTATACACGACCTCCTTCAGAACGATTTCCTCGGCGCTTGTCTTTATGTTATTCATCATCTGCACCCAGTGCATCGGGTCGGAGGCTTTGAGGTCCTCGGTCACGCCCATTCGCTTTGCCATCTGAGCAATATGTAAGTCAATCTGTTCGTGCGCCTGCTCGTCGATGCGGTGGAGATGCTCATTCAAGCGGTTTTCGGTCAACAGGGTGGTGTATGTACCTCTGCGGTGCTGTTTCATAAACGCAAGGTGCAGTTTGCCGTACTTGCCGATCTCATAGGTTGTCTGTTCGCCAAGGTCAAGCAGGGGATAATATTGCTCACCTCTGCGCTCGTATTCGATTCCGTTCTGTATCATTCTATCCTTCATCATTTTTAGCCTCCTCTGTGAATCTTTCTGTAGATCTCGTGAATATCGTCAAGATGTGTCTGTGATTTGCGCATAGTGCTGTTGTACTCTGCGGAGCAGAGAAACGTAAGCATGTCCTTCTTTTTCACCCAAATGCGAGAGTCAAGCATAATGCAATGGAGTTTGTCTTCCACGCACCAGCGGCGGACTACCTTTCGGGGATATCCTGTCAATGCTTCGATGTCCGGCGGGTTCAGCATATCACGGCAATTCTCCAATCTTTTTTGATAATATTTTTTGAGTGTGGTGGATTTGAGGTCTTTTTCTGGCAGACAGTTGATGGAGAGTATCCGCTGTTCCACCATCATTTTCAGCGCCTCTTGCCGCTGCCGCTTTTCATCGTTGAGTGCCTTTGGGATGGCAAATTTGCAGGGCTGCTTTTGGTAGTCCTTGAGCGCTTCCAGCAGATCTTGTTTCCTGATTGTATAGCAGTGTGTCTTCTTATCGCTGATCTCACAAGGAATCAGACCGGCTCGTAGGTAGTATCTTGCGGTTCGTTTACTGATGTGACAAACCACACGTAAATCCTCAAGGGAGAATGTGTCGGGAAGATTGGCAATTTCGTTCAGATCGTATATCATTTTTCGCCCTCCTTCGTCGTATGTATCAGGTCGTAAATCGCTCTGATGTCGGCAATATGTTGGGGCGATTTTACGTTGATATCGTTGTAGGTAAACGAGGTCAAAAACCTTATGGCGTCTGCCTTTGCGATCCATAGGCGGTTGGTTTTCGCGTGGGCAATGAGCTTCTTTTGCTTGCACCACCGCGTGATGGTTGGCGGGCGGTATCCCGTGACGCGCACAAGGTCGGCAACACAGATCAGCTCGGAGGCATCGGCAAGCTTATTTTGGTAATATTCGACCGCTACGTCCGACGCAAGATCCTGCGTTGGGAGGTATATGATGGGGCTTTTGCGGATTCCGTTTAAGTGTTGTTTTTCTCTCCAAATTCCCGGGATTTTGTATTTCTCGGGATTTTCACTGTAGTCTTCAATGGCTCTCAGCAGGGCGGTTTTTTTGACCAGGTAACACCGCGTTTTCTTGCCGGTTGTCTCATAGGGAATGAGTCCGCTTTTGAGATAGTACCGCGCATCCAAATGGCTCAAATGGCAGGCGCGGCAAAGGTCTGCCAAGGAAAAGACGTCCGGCAAGCGTTGAATTTCGTCTAAATCGTAACGCATAAAAAGTTCTCTCCTAAATCGTGAAAAATTCTCTCCAAAAAAAGAAAAATCTCGATGTACTGCAGTTGCAATTCTTCTCTCGCAAATTCTCTCCAAATTCTCTCCAAAGTGCAAAAAATTGCTCAAAAAACGAGGGGTCTGTATCGATTCCGATCAATTCGTTTTAATTCATATCGGTTCCAAACAGTCCCGAAAAGCCTTGTGGAATAAGGATTTTCCGGAATTGTTTTAGCCTGAACTGCACCGAACTAAGTTGAAACGGTATTCTTTGGTAGACTTCTTGAAAACCGTTTGCCCTCTGGGCACGTAGGTTCGAACCCCAAATCTCCGCCGCGACTCCGAATGCGCCGACCTCGGCTACCCGCGGATGATTGTCCGTCCCGACGGCATGGCTGTGACCGCCTACTACTATAGCCCCACGGAGGACAGCCTGCGCTTCATCGGCAGCACGATCTTTGACCCCGCAGAATAGCGAGAATTACTTTCGGTGTGTCTGCAAAAACTGCAGGCACACCATTTTATATTTTTCCGCAAAAATCATATTCTCTTACGCCTTTTTCATTGAACTGCAAGAAATATTATGCTATAATGCAAATGTCATCGCTTTATCGAGTCAAGTGGGAGGGATCCGTTCATGTCGTCAGGTGTAGCGCTGCCCAATATCGGCGGAGAGGTCGCGTCGGCTCATCAAAACACCGTAAAACAATACACCGGCCCCGCATTCAAGCTTTCGGGACTATTCGCATCGCACATGGTGCTTCAGAGAGAAAAACCGATCAAGATATGGGGCTTTTCACTTCAGATCGGTTCTGAGGTGACCGGTTCTTTTATGGGCGAAACCGTAAAGACTACCGTTGGCGGCGACAACCGTTGGGAGCTCACGTTTTCCCCGCATCTTTCCACTTCCACACCGCAAAAAATGGTTATTTACGATGCGTTCGAACACGCCGTCACTTTGGACGATATTTTGATCGGCGACGTTTGGATCATCGGCGGTCAGTCCAATGCTGAATTGAACCTTGTACACTGCATGCCGCTAACGCCTGACGTCACGTTCGACGAACGCGACAATTTCCGACTTTTCTACCAGAATGGTTGGAGTGCTATGATGCTCGGCAAGGAAGATAGCAGCAGACACACCGATATCATCGACCCGAATTGGACATGGAACCTTCCCAACGAGGAAAACTCACTCAGTTTCTCTGCGGTTGGCTGGTATTTTGCGCGGGAACTCACCAAACACATCGACGTTCCGCTCGGTCTGGTAATGATGGCGGCGGGAGGCGTGTGCCTCAGAGAACTGATGCCCACCGAACTGGCCACCCCGCTCGGATATACCACAGGTGCCAACACACGGATCGGCGGCTGCTTCGACACGCTTGTGAACCCGATCCTTCCGCTGGCCTTCAAGGCCCAAATCTTCTTTCAGGGCGAGAGCGAAGGGTGCTGGTTTTCCTGCGCAAACCAGTACGACACCGACCTCAAAGCGTTTTTTGACGATGAGCGTGCGCGGTTCGGCCAGAATTTTCCGATCTATAACGTACAGCTTTCGGAGTATGGCGAGAAT
The DNA here is from genome assembly GCA_015067825.1 of Oscillospiraceae bacterium. Classification (GTDB taxonomy): domain Bacteria; phylum Bacillota; class Clostridia; order Oscillospirales; family QAMX01; genus QAMX01. Next base: position 3,865 of record SVLQ01000018.1, read on the forward strand.
TGCCTGAAATACTTTCCGGCGTTGGATATTGTCCGCATCAAGCAGTTTGACGCGCTTTCTTTGATTTCCGATATGACCTTAACGGTTGACATGGATCTTGGCATCGTGGAAGGATACGATTGGGCGCACTCTCCCCGCAAGCGCGATCTCGCCCAAAGACTTGCCAAGCTTGCGTTGGCAAAAGAGTACGGGATCGGCGATCTTGCCGATGCGGTTTCGCCGAGCCCGATTTGCGCATCGTTTACAGAGGATAAAAAGGAAATCGTGATCGAGTTTGCAGACGTCGGAACAGGGCTTACCGTCTGTGGACAGGATGTCGAAGCAGGCATCGGACTCAAAGTGAACGGTTTCTCGCTCGGTTCGTACGAAAACAAACGGGACGTAGAAGCGACCATCATTTCCAGGAACAAAGTCGCTGTCGCCGTTTCCGAGGACGCCGATACCAGCCACGTGAACTACTGCTTTGCCGTCAACGTCGCACCCGAACTTTACAACGGAAACAAGCTTCCCTGCCCCGCTTTTTCTCTTAAAGTGCGTCCATAAACGCTCACAAAGCGAAAAAGGAGTACGAGTATAAATTTACTCGTACTCCTTTTTTACTTTACAAGCCGATCAGGTAGCAATACCGGCATACTGCTTTTGGTAGAGGCGGTAGTAAGCGCCTTCTTTGGCCAGCAGTTCGTCGTGGCTGCCCGCTTCGGCAACCACACCGTCTTCGATGACGACGATCTTGTCGGCATCACGGATGGTCGAGAGGCGGTGGGCAATGATCAAGCTGGTGCGGTTTTTCATCAGCGCGACCATCGCGTTCTGGATATGCATTTCCGTGCGGGTATCGACCGAGCTGGTCGCTTCGTCGAGAATCAGGATCTTCGGGTCGGCGAGAACGGCGCGGGCAATCGAGATCAGCTGGCGCTGACCGCCCGAAAGGTTGCTGCCGGATTCGGAGAGCTCGGTGTCGTAGCCGTTGGGCAAACGCGAAATAAAGCTGTCGGCGTTTGCCATCTTCGCCGCCGCACGCACCTCTTCATCGGTGGCATCGAGTCGGCCGTAGCGGATGTTGTAGGCGATGGTATCGGAGAAGAGCACCGTATCCTGCAGAACGATGGCGATATTTTTGCGCAGCGTATCGCGTTCGATATCGCGGAGCTCCATGCCGTCGAGCAGGATCTCGCCGGAATCGATATCATAGAAGCGCGTGAGCAGGTTGACGATCGTGGTTTTACCAGCCCCCGTCGCGCCGACGATGGCGATCTTTTGGCCGGGGCTGACGCTCAGATCAAGGCCCTTGAGCACCTGTTTGCCGGGAACGTAGGAGAAAACGACGTCTTTGAGTTCGATCTCACCGCGGATCGATTCGGGATAGAGCTTGCCAAAGTTGGGTTCGCTCGGTTCATCCATGATCGCAAACACACGCTCGGCACCGGCCATGGCGGTCTGGATCTGGGCGTATTGGTTGGCAAGTTCGTTGATCGGGCGGGTGAACTGGCGGGCGTAGATCAGGAAGGCCTGGATCACACCGACGCTGATCGAGCCTTCGAGCGCAAGGTAACCACCGACAGCGGCGATCAGCAAGAATCCGGTGTTGCCCAGGAAGTTCATCACAGGGCCCATCGTTCCGCCGAAAACCTGCGCACGGATGCTCGTTTTCTTCATCTCTTCGCTCAGTTCGGTGAATTCTTCGATCGCACGTTTATCGCGGCCGTAAGCCGTGACGGTTTTGTGGCCGGTGACCATTTCTTCCACGTGGCCGTTCAGACGGCCAAGGATCGCCTGCTGTTTGGAGAAAAGCTTGCGCATTTTACCGCCGACTTTCGTGCCGAACAACAGCGTAAACGGAACGGTGACCATCGCCACCAGCGTCATGATCGGGCTGTACCAGAGCATGATCGAAATCGTACCGATCAGCGTCAGTGCGCCGGAGAAGAGCGAGGCGATCGACGACGAAACGGTGTTGGAAATATTTTCGACGTCGTTGGTCATACGGCTCATGATATCGCCGTGCTTGTGCGTGTCGATGTAGCGCAGGGGCAGATGCTCGATGCGGGCAAACAGATCGCCGCGCAGCTTCATGACCGTGGATTTCGTCAGCTTTGCCGCCAGGATCCCTTGCAGAAGCATCGAGAGCGACGAGAGCAGATAGACCGCAGCGATGGCGATCAGGGTTTTGACGAGCAGGGATTTGTTGATATGGACTGCGAGATTGGACCAGTCTTCGGGCAAAATGGTGATCGCGTCGATCGCGGTCGCCTGCAGCGCGGGGGCCGCCAGCGTGAGCACGGTGGTCACCAGCATGACCGCAAGCAAACCGATCAGCAGATACTTGCTGCTGCCGATGTAGCTGAGAAGACGTTTCAGCGTTTTCTTGCCGTCCTTGGGCTTTTCGCGCATAGCCGGGCCTCTGCCGGGGCCGCCGGGGCCTCTGCCGCCGGGACGCATTTGCACAGTCTGCTGAGGTGCTTGTTCGCGTTTCTTTTCCGCCATCTTACTTCACCTCCGTGTTGTGCTGCTGCGACGCGAAAATGTCGCGGTAGAGCTCGCTCGTTTCGAGGAGTTCTTCGTGCTTGCCTTCGGCGGCAATCACGCCGTTTTCCAGAACGAGGATACGGTCGGCGTTGCGCACGCTGGCAATGCGCTGGGCGATCATAATCACGGTGGTGCCGCGGAGATTTTCGCGCAGGGCCGCCTGCAGGCGCGCCTCGGTACCGAGGTCGAGCGCGGAGGTGCTGTCGTCAAAGATCAGGATATCGGGCTTGCGCACGAGCGCACGGGCGATCGAAAGGCGCTGTTTTTGTCCGCCGGAGAGCGACGCACCCTTTTCGCCGATGATCGTATCGTAGCCTTCGGGCAATTTGCTGACAAATTCATCGGCTTGGGCGATCTTGGCCGCAGCGACGACTTCTTCCTGCGTGGCGTCTTCCTTACCCCAGCGGATATTCTCGGTGACGGAGCCGGAGAAGAGCTCGCTCTTTTGGAGCACGCAGCCGATCTTGGCGCGCAGAGCTTCGGTTTCGAGAGCGCGCACGTCTTCTCCGTCGACGTACACTGCACCGTCGGTCACGTCATAAAAGCGCGGGATCAGGTTGACGAGCGAGGTCTTGCCGCTGCCGGTCGCACCCAGAACCGCGACGAATTCACCGGGCTGCACCGTGAACGAGACCTCGCGTAGCACCGGATCGCCCTGCGCATTGGGATAGGCAAACGAAACGTTTTCAAAGCAGACTTCACCCTTGCCTTCCGGCTGTTCGGAACCGGAGACGATCGCCGGCGTCGTATCGAGCACTTCGGCGATGCGGTTGGCGGAGGCAGAGGCGCGGGAGATCATCTGGAAGATCATGCCGACGGCCAGAAGCGAGTTGAGTACCTGTACGATATAGGTGATAGCGGCCATGACGTCGCCGACGTTGATCGCACGGGCTTCGACCTGATAGCCGCCGATCAGGATGACGGCGATGACGCCGATGTTCATAAAGACCATCATCAGCGGACTGATCAGCGCGAGCAGGCGAGAAACGCGGTAGTTGGTCTCGCAGAGGTCGCCGTTGGCGTTTTCAAAGCGCTCGGTCTCGAATTCTTCGCGGACGTAGGCCTTGACCATGCGCGCCCCGGTGACGTTTTCCTGCATGACGGAGTTGACCTTATCGAGCTTTTTCTGCACGATGCGGAACATCGGGTACGCTTTTTTGAGCATGATGACCATGACGAGCACTTCCAGCGGCAGCGCACAGGCAAGCACGAGCGCAAAGCTGACGTCGAGCGTGAGCATCATCGCAATACCGCCGATAAAGCTGAAGGTCGAACGCACGAACATGCGAAGCGCCATCGAGACGAAGTGTTCGGTCATCGTGATGTCGTTGGTTAGGCGCGTGACGAGCGAGCCGGTCGTAAAGCGGTCGGTCTGCTGCAGCGACATCTCCATCACGCGGCGGAATGCCGCACAGCGCAGATCGCTGCCGAAGCTCTGCGCCGCCTTGACCGAACACGCCGTGCACATCACGCCGCAGATACCGCCGGCAACAACGAGTAGGATCATGGTCAGACCGGTTTTTAAAATCACGTCCATGCTGCCAGAGAGCACGCCGTCATCGACGATCTTGCTCATCAGCTTCGGTTGCATCAGGTCGCCGAGCACTTCGCCGATCATAAACAGCGGCGCCAAGAGCGCGACGAACCAGTAAGGCTTGAGGTACTTAAGAATCTTTTTCATCGCTTGCGGAGGTCCTTTCGATCAGACGATTGCGGATTTTGAGCAGGATGCCTTTCAGCTCGGTCATTTCTTCTTCGGTCAGCTCGCCGCCGATATCGTCTTCGATCTCGCGGAAGATCTCCTGCATTCTTTGGTTCAGTTGTTTTCCCTTTTCCGTCAGAGATACGCGGATCACGCGGAGGTCATTTTCATCGGGACGGCGGCGCACCAAGCCTTCGGCTTCCATGCGGGCGAGCGAAACGCTGACCGTCGGAGCGCTCAGTTTGGTGTGGCGGACGAGATCCTGCTGCGTGCCACCGTCGTCACCGTGTGAGAGGTGGAACATGATGCGGCGGTATCCCTGACGCAGGCCCGAGCGCTCGCTTTCGCGGCGGATCTTTGCGCTGGTCAGACGATGTACGTCGTTGATCAGCATCGAGGGGGTCAGGTGTTCAACGGAACAAGCGCAGCAAACTTTCTTTTCTTCGTTCATCCTTGTCTCCTCCTTGGATTATTAGTTAACTAATGATTAGTATAGCAGATATGCGTTTTCCTGTCAACCCTAATTTTGTGCCATGAATGCGGCTGCGAGTCCATTTTTCCGTTTGTTAGTATCAAAAAGTATTTCTTTTTTCTGTTATTCGCTTTTTCTTCTATTTTAGTGCTTACGAAAATAAAACACTATTTTTTCATTTTTTTACAGCCTCAACAGGCCTGGCTTCCAAACCGAGGCAACCGCGGCTTTTCCGAGCCGATCTCGCGAAATTTCCGCAAAAAATAAAAGAGAATCTCCCCTGCCGATTGTGCAAGAGAGATTCCCTTTTACCGTAGTATTCAGCGTTCGCACCGCCGGTTGCGAAAATACAGCATAAAATCAACGCTGACGACTGCGAAGTTCAGTCCGTAGAGAATCAGCACAAAGCTGATATCGCCGCCGATGATCTTCGCAGCGATCCCGCAGAGATATCCCAGCAGGATCGCAACGGTGAAGTACACGCTTTTTCCTTTCGTAGACCGCGACGTATAACTTTTGTAGACCGAGATCGGCCACGATAGGCCAAAACAGACCAACATCAGACATTCCAGAATTCGTTCCATCGTAAACACCTCTTTCTTTTGCTTATAGTATACTCTTGACAAATGAATATGTAAAATATATAATAATACCAAAAACCATATCTTAAAGTTATCTTTTTCACAAAGAGGGATCCATGGACTATCTGAAGCTGGAGTATTTTTATCGGGTCGCACAGTATGAACATATCACGAAAGCGGCGCAATCCCTGCATATTTCGCAGCCTGCGCTGACCAAAATGATCAAGCTTTTGGAAAAAGAGTGCGGAACACCGCTTTTTTACAAGGTCGGACGCAATATTCGCCTGACAGAGTTTGGACAGCACCTGAAAAAACGATTGGACGAGATCGTCCCCAAGCTCGACGGTTTGGCTGCCGACCTGGAAGATTTCCGGGCAGAATCGCAGCGCAAGATCCGGCTGAACGTGCTCGCGGCTTCCACCTTTGTCACGGATGCGGTCATTTGTTACCAGCAGCAGAACGCCGATGCGGTTTTTCAACTGCTGCAAAACGAAGAATCCGCCGATTGCGATATTATCGTGACCACAAACGTACCGGGATCGGTGAAAGTACCATCCTTCGACACTTGCTGTACGGTGACCGAGAAGATCTACCTCGCGGTTCCGCGCAGCTCCGCCTACGCCGCCCGCAGCGCCGTCGATCTCCACGATATGCAGGAGGAATGCTTCGTACAGCTTGCAGGTTCCCGCAGATTCCGCACGGTCTGCGACGCCTGCTGCGCGGCTGTCGGGTTTTCTCCGCACACAACGTTTGAGTCGGACTCGCCCGTTGCGGTCAAAAATATTATCGCCGCCAATGCCGGGATCGGGTTTTGGCCGGAGTTCTCCTGGGGTGTACCGGACTCCGACAAAATCGTCCTACTCCCGATCGCTGCCCCGGTTTTTCAAAGAACACTCGTCATCGGTATCTGCCGCGGAAAAGAGAATTTGCGCCCCGTATCAGACTTCTACCGCTACCTCACCGCCCGGTTGCCCGATATCCGCCGATAAAAAGAAAAAAAAGACTTGACAATTTGCAAAAGCAGTGCTATAATACAAAGCAATTTAAAAAGGCTGTGACGAAGACGGTTGGGACCGCAGCGTTTTCAGAGAGTCGGTGGATGGTGCGAACCGACAGAGCTGTTTCCGATGACCTCTCACTTCCGAGCCGGTGGCCTGAGGGATTTTCCGTAGGGTTGCCCGTGATTGCTGCGTAAAGGCATAGGGATTGCTGGATCCCGAAGAGTGGCAGCTCCATTTGCTGCAATTTGAGTGGTACCGCGAGTGTTTTGTAACACCCGTCTCAAAGAAATTTGAGGCGGGTGTTTTTTGTATCCGCCGACGAAAGAAGGAGTTTTTTCATGTATCCGATCCACACCGAAAACGCCCCTGCCGCCATCGGCCCCTACTCGCAGGCGATCGTCGCCGGCAATCTCGTTTTCACCTCCGGCCAGATCCCGATCGATCCCGCCTCCGGAACGATTACCGCCGAGGGGATCCGCGCCCAGACCGAGCAGGTCTGCAAAAATCTCGCCGCCGTGCTCGAAGCTGCCGGCACAAGCCTGCAAAAGGCGATCAAAACAACTTGTTTCCTGCAGGATATGGCCGATTTTGCCGCATTCAACGAGGTTTATGCATCGTATTTCACCGAAAAACCGGCGCGTTCCTGCGTAGCGGTACGGACGTTGCCGAAAAACGCGCTCGTTGAGATCGAAGTCATTGCAGAGAAATAAAGGAGAAAACAGATATGATGGACGCCAGTAAATACAGCGTGGGATACTACCCCGTCGCTAAGCAATACAACAAATGGGCTGCCAAAGACCACATCGAAAAAGCGCCTGTCTGGTGTAGCGTGGATATGCGAGACGGCAACCAGAGCCTCGTGATCCCGATGAGCCTGGACGAAAAACTCGAATATTATCAGGTACTTCTGGACGTCGGCTTCAAGGAGATCGAAGTCGGGTTCCCCGCCGCCAGCGATACCGAATACGAATTCCTGCGCACGCTGATCGACAACGATATGATCCCCGCCGACGTCACCGTGCAGGTGCTCACGCAGTGCCGCGAGCACATCATCCGCAAGACCTTTGAGGCGTGCAAGGGTGCGCCGAGCGCGATCATCCATTTTTATAATTCCGTCAGCGTTGCGCAGCGCGAACAGGTCTTCCGCAAATCAAAGGAAGAGATCAAGCAGATCGCCGTCGACGGTGCACGGCTCGTCAAGCAGCTCGCCGGCGAATACGAAGGAAATTTCCGCTTTGAATACTCGCCCGAAAGCTTTACCGGCACCGAGCCGGAATACGCGTTGGAGGTCTGCAACGCCGTGCTCGACGTTTTGGAGCCGTCGGCAGAAAACAACGTCATCATCAACCTGCCGGTCACGGTGGAAATGAGCCTGCCGCACATCTACGCCAGCCAGGTCGAATTCATGAGCGAAAACCTCAAATACCGCGAACACGTCACGCTTTCGCTCCACCCCCACAACGACCGCGGCACCGGCGTTGCCGACACGGAGCTTGCGCTCCTGGCAGGTGCCGACCGCGTGGAAGGTACGCTCTTCGGAAACGGCGAACGCACCGGCAACGTCGACATCGTCACGCTGGCCATGAATATGTACTCGCACGGCGTGGACCCGAAACTTGATCTCTCGGATATGCCGAAACTGGTAGAGAAGTACGAAAAGTGCACGCGGATGCACGTTTACGAGCGTTCGCCCTACGCCGGTGCGTTGGTTTTCGCCGCCTTCTCCGGCAGCCATCAGGACGCCATCGCCAAGGGCATGAAGTTCCGTGAGGAAAAAGACCTGCACGAGTGGAGCGTGCCGTACATCCCGATCGACCCGCACGACATCAACCGCACCTACGACGCCGACGTCATCCGCGTCAACTCCCAGAGCGGCAAGGGCGGCATCGCCTACCTGCTCGAGCAGACCTACGGCTACATCCTGCCGCCTGCCATGCGCGAACACTTCAGCTACATCTGCAAAGGGATCTCCGACCGCCAGCACAAGGAGCTCAAGCCCGCCGAGGTCATTGAGATCTTCAAAAACCACTATTTCCGCCACAACGACCCGATCAGCATCACCGAAATGCACTTCTCGCGCAAGAAAAGCGTCGTGAAAACGGAGATCACGTTTGCTCGGGACGGTCAAACCTCGACGATCACCGCCGACGGCAACGGTACGCTCGACGCCATCAGCAATGCGCTCAAGGAGTTCACCGGCAAGAGCTACAAGCTGCAGGTCTACACCGAGCACAGCCTGCATGAAAAGGGATCGGACAGCGTGGCTGCCGCCTACATCGGCATCCAGCCCGAGACCGGCCCGATGTGCTGGGGTGTGGGCACGGACACCGACATTATCCACGCCAGTGCCAACGCACTTTTGAGTGCGTTCAACCATATGAATTAAAGGAGTGTTTGGATCATGGGAATGACAATGACGCAGAAGATCCTCGCCGCCCACGCGGGACTCGACCACGTTGTCGCCGGGCAGCTGATCAACGCGAAGCTCGACATCGTCCTCGGCAACGACATCACCACGCCCGTGGCGATCAACGAATTCAAAAAAGCCGGATTTGATTCGGTATTTGACAAAGACAGAGTTGCCATCGTGCTCGACCACTTTGTGCCCAACAAGGACATCAAAGCCGCCGAGCAGTCCAAGCAGTGCAGAGAATTTGCCTGCAGCCATTGCGTGAGCCACTTCTACGACGTCGGCAAAATGGGCATCGAACACGCACTTTTGCCGGAACAGGGTGTTGTCACCGCAGGCGACTGCATCATCGGCGCCGATAGCCACACCTGTACCTACGGTGCGCTCGGTGCATTCTCCACCGGTGTCGGCAGCACGGATATGGCCGCCGGCATGGCCACGGGAATGTCGTGGTTCAAAGTCCCCTCGGCGATCCGGTTTGAACTCACGGGGAAGCTGCCGAAAAACTGCAGCGGCAAAGACGTGATTTTGACGATCATCGGCATGATCGGCGTGGACGGTGCGCTTTACAAGAGTATGGAATTCGTCGGCGACGGCATCGCCTCGCTCTCGATGGACGACCGTCTCTGCATCTGCAACATGGCGATCGAAGCCGGTGCCAAAAACGGTATCTTCCCGGTCGACGACGTGACGAAAGCCTATATGCAGGGGCGCTGCGAACGCGAACCGATCGTCTTCGCCGCCGACGAAGACGCTGAATACGAAAAAACGATCACCATCGACCTCTCGGCGATCACGCCGACCGTGAGTTGCCCGCACCTGCCGGAGAACACACGCCCCGCCGCCGAGCTTTCCGATATCAAGATCGACCAGGTCGTTATCGGCAGCTGCACCAACGGCCGCATGGAGGATATGGAAACCGCCTACAAGATCCTCAAAGGACAAAAGGTCGCCGACGGCGTGCGCTGCATCATCATCCCCGCGACGATGCAGATCATGCGCGAATGCGTGGAGCGCGGCTACGTCACGGCCTTTATGGACGCCGGCGCCGTCGTTTCGACACCGACCTGCGGCCCGTGTCTCGGCGGCTACATGGGCATTTTGGCTGCCGGCGAGCGTTGCGTTGCCACGACCAACCGCAACTTCGTCGGCCGCATGGGCCACGTTGACAGCGAAGTCTACCTCGCCTCTCCCGCCACCGCCGCCGCCAGCGCGCTGACCGGCTACATTACCGCACCGAAGGAGGACTGACCGATGAATACCCAAGGAAAAGTTTTTCGTTACGGCGATAACGTCGACACCGACGTCATCATCCCCGCGCGTTATCTGAATACGCCCAACGCCGCCGAGCTCGCGCAGCACTGCATGGAAGACATCGACAAGGATTTTGTCAAAGCAGTCGTTCCGGGCGACGTCATCGTTGCCGGCTGGAACTTCGGTTGCGGCTCTTCGCGTGAGCACGCGCCGCTCGTGATCAAAACCTGCGGCACGGGCTGCGTCATCGCCAAGAGCTTTGCCCGCATTTTCTATCGAAACGCGATCAACATCGGTCTGCCGATCCTGGAATGCCCGGAAGCGGTCGACGAGATCAGCGCCAACGATCAAATTGCCGTTGATTTCGACACCGGCGAGATCAAAAACTTGACCACCGGTAAGACCTACCGCGCCCAGCCGTTCCCGCCGTTCATCCAGAATATCATCCGCTGCGGCGGCCTGCTCGCATCGCTCAGAGAAAACGGAGGAACAGAAGCATGACGAAAAACATTGCTGTTATTCGCGGCGACGGCATCGGCCCTGAGATCGTCCGTGAGGCGATCGCCGTGCTCGATCGCGTTGCCGACCGCTTCGGCCACACGTTTGCTTACACCGACGTTGACATGGGCGGATGCGCCATCGACAAATACGGCGAGCCACTCCCGGCCTCCGAGCTGCAAAAGTGTCTGGATTCCGACAGCGTGCTTTTGGGTGCGGTCGGCGGCAACAAATGGAATTCGATGCCGGGCCATCTTCGCCCGGAAAAAGGCTTGCTCGCGCTGCGTGCGGGGATGGGCGTTTACAGCAACAACCGTCCCGCCAAGATCTGGCCGCAGCTCGCCGACGCCTCGCCGCTGAAGAAAAGCATCGTCGACAAAGGCATCGACTTCATCATCGTCAGAGAGTTGATCGGCGGCATCTACTTCGGTGAGCACAAAACCGAAGAAACCGACGGCCAAAAGACCGCCATCGACGTGCTCACTTACAGCGAATCCGAGATCGAGCGCATCGGGCGCATCGGTTTTGAGACGGCGCGCAAGAGAAGAAAGCAGCTTTGCTCGGTCGAGAAGAGCAACGTGCTCGATTCCAGCCGTTTGTGGAAAACCGTAATGCACCGTTTGGCGGAGGAATACCCGGACGTTACGCTGACGGATATGCTCGTCGACAACTGCGCGATGCAGATCGTCAAAGATCCCTCGCAGTTCGACGTCATCGTCACGGAAAACATGTTCGGTGACATCCTCTCCGATGAAGCTTCAATGATCACCGGTTCGATCGGCATGATCCCCTCCTCCAGCCTTGGGCAGACGAGCTGCGGACTCTACGAGCCGATCCACGGCTCCGCGCCCGATATCGCCGGCACCGACACCGCCAACCCCATCGGCACGATTTTAGCTGCGGCAATGATGCTGCGGTTCAGCTTTGATATGGCCGCCGAGGCCGATTGCATCGAAGCTGCGGTTTCTGCCGTGCTCGACGCAGGATATCGCACGGCAGACATCATGGCCGAAGGATGCCAAAAGATCGGCTGCAGCGAATGCGGCAGACTGATCTGCGAAGCGATCGCAAAATAATTCGACGGTCGGTACAGAGTTCTGTACCGACCGTTTTATCTTGTTTTTTAGTCCGTTTTGCATTGTTTTCCGGTCAAATATATGGTACAATGATGTCAGCTCCAGAAGAAGTGCAAGGAGGAACAATTTATGGATCGTTTTGATTTGATCGTTGTCGGCGGCGGGCAGGCCGGCTGTTCGGCAGCTCTCGCAGCAGCCCGTCAAGGGCTGAAGGTTTTGCTTGCGGAAGCAACGGGTTCGCTCGGCGGTTCAGCGACGATGGCACTCGTCAACCCCTATATGCCTTTCAAGACCCGCATCTACAAAGGCGGCGATTGCCGTGTGCTTTGGCTTTCCGACGGTATTTTCCGTGAGATTCATGAAGCGCTGAACGAAGATGCAATCTACGGATTTTCCGGTGAGGGCGGAAAGTTCCACGAAGAGACGATGAAGGTGCTTTTCGACCGCAAAATGGCCGAAGCCGGCGTGACGGTTTTGTTCCACGCCACGCTTTGCGGGGTCGAACGCGACGGCCGTGCGCTGAAATCGGTCAGTTTCGCCACAGTGGGCGGTATTTATACCTTCGCGGCCGACACCTATGTCGATGCCACCGGCGACGCTACGCTGACAGCAATGGCCGACAGCCCCTATCAGCTCGGCCGCACGTCCGATTCGCTCTGCCAGCCGATGACACTTTGCTTCCGCATGATCAACGTCGACGTGGAAAAGCTCGATCACAGTGCGATCGATGATCTCTACCAACAGTATCAGGCCGAAGGCAAGATTAAAAATCCGCGTGAAGATGTCTTGATTTTCAAAACGCGCATCGAGAATATGCTCCATTTCAACACCACGCGCATCGTCAAGCTGAACCCCACCGACCCGTTTGACCGTTCGCGCGCCGAGGCGGAGGCAAGAGAACAAGTTGTCGAGCTCGTCAACTTCCTGAAGGAAAATTTCGAGGCCTTCAAAAACGCCGACCTCGTGATGACCGCACCGGAGATCGGTGTGCGCGAGAGCCGTATGATCGAGGCCCGCCACGTTCTGACGCAGGAAGAACTCAAAGACGCCGTCAAATTCGACGACGCGATCGCCGCCGGCAACTACGATATCGACATCCATTCGCCCGACGGCTCCGGCACCAGCCACTACTATTTCCCCGCCGGCGTTTACTACACGATCCCCTACCGTTCGTTGCTGCCCAAAGACCTCGACAACCTGCTGGTCGCAGGCCGCTGCATCGGTGCCACCCACGAAGCGCAGGCTTCCGTGCGCATCATGCCGATCTGCTCGTGCACGGGTGAAGCCGCCGGTATCGCCGCGGCGATCGCCAAGGAAGACGGCGTTTCGGTTGCCGATGCCGATGCGCAGAAGATCCGTACACGGTTGCGTGAGGTCGGCGCTTTCGTCGGAGAATAAAAAGCGAAGGAGTGATCGTATGCGCCGCAGAAAAAAGCCGATTCTCGCCTTACTTCTCACAACCGCCACACTGATCACCGCCTGTTCTTCCCCGAAAGGAGAGACCACCATGACAACACCGGAGTCTACCGCGTCATCGACCTCCGCATCCACCGCCCCGACCACGACACCACCGGCAACGAGCGAACCGATCGAAGTCCCCTACGCCGACGGTTCGGAGATCACGTTGACGAACAAGCGCGATGCCATCGGCCTTGCGGTGCGCGGCAACGAGCTCATCATCACCTCGCTCGGAGCAAAACAGGGAGAGAACCGGATCGTGGAAAATTCGGTCTTTGCGTTGCCGCAGACCGCCACGGTCGACGGCGTGGCAACAGAGCCGGAGTGGAGCTTCGTCGGCGTTGCGCGGATGCGCGCTGCCGCAATGATCGGTATGCCGAGCACAGAGATTGCGGATTACCAATTCAAAGACGAGGCCTTAGGGCTCTCGCTTTCGGTGAGCTGCCGCGCTTATTTGGATCACGCCGGGCCGTTTGAGTTCCAAACCGTTCTCACAAACAAAAACGACACCGATGTCCGCATCGACCCGGCTGAATTTGCCTCGGTCACGCTGGTCCCCGGCAACACCGCCGAACTGGTCATGATCAAGAAGGAAAGCGGCATGGCCGAAGGTTACACCCACCACGACGGCCAGCGTTTTCGCGGATCGGGTATCTACCGCATCCCCGTGACCGACCAAACCGACGAAGCTGCATGGGTGAGCACCTCGCAGAACTTTAACTCCAGCGGCTATCTGCCGATGATCTACCTCGACATGGCCACTCACGGTGCATACGCGGCGTTGGAGTGGTCGGCCGGACGCGTCACCGCGTGCAGTATCGACGGCGGCTTGCGGTTGGCCGTTGACATGGACAACATCGTCTCCCGCGGCCGCAAATTCACAACGATCGTCCCTGCCGGCGAAAGCTTCACCTTCCCCAACGTCTATATCGGCGCGTATGAGGGCGATCTGGAGAGCGGCAGCAATGAATTTAAGGCGTGGTTTTTTGCGTGCAAAGCGCCGAAGACCTTACGCGCAAGCGAAACCGAGCCGCAAACGCAGATGGACATGCAGCTTGGGCTCGACGTTCCGGCCGGGATCGAAGCGATCAAATGGGACTACGGTTGGTGGTCTAACGACGCTTTGGAGGGCTGGAAATCGTTGGAGGGCTCGTGGCAGCTCAGAAACACAGACTATCTCGGCGTTCTCGGCGGTTACGGTTTGGGGACGATGGCGGAGTTCGGCGAGCTCGCTGCCGAGAAAGGTCTGAGCTGGACGGTCTACCTCCTGCTCCACGACACCCTCGGTGCCGACGGCAATCCCACCGACGAATTCGGACCGTTCAATTCCCTGACCAATCCCGACTGGTTCTCGGACCGCCGGGTGGCCGACGGCATGGGCCTTTCGGCCGATCTCGGGAACGCAGAATGCGTCGAATACCTGAAAGGTGCGTTGGCGGCGTTCTTCACCGAAAACAACGTGACCACATGGCGCAGCGACTTCGAGCCGATCTGCATGAGCTCTTCCCGGGAAAACCGCCACGATCCCATGGGGTCGGATGTGATGTACTGGTGCACGGTCGGTTTTTCCGAACTCGTCGACCACCTCTACGCCGCCGTCCCCGGTTTCCGTTATGAAAGCTGCTCGAGCGGTGGGTCGATGAAGGATCTCTTCACCGCGACCAAAGCCGTCGTCATCAACTGCGACGACGCCGCCAACTATCTGAGCATGCGCACGACCTTCTACGACAGTTCCTACGTGATCCACCCGGCACAGCTGCAGTTGCCGTGCAACAGTGACAACTTCAATCCGAGCGCCAACGGTATTTTCCACCCGAAAATCTCTGCCGATGCAGCCGACGACGGCTACGATTTTACCGACGCGATGATGGATATGGGCTACCGCACGTTGATGCTCGGTGTGCCGATGTTCTCGTCGTGGACCGGGACGATCGACCGCGCCTACTATGAAGAATACGGTATGATGTACACCCAAAAGATCCGCCCGCTCGTGCGCGACGGCGAGCTTTACCACATCCTGCCGCGCCCCGACGGCGTGCATTGGGACGGCGTGATGTACGCCGATCCCGACAGCGAAAACGCGATCAAAGGTGCCGTTTTCCTCTTCAAGCCCTCGGAAGAAGCGGGCGATTCCGTCACCGTGCAGTTGCGCGGACTCGAACGCAACACCACCTACCACCTTATCTTCGAGGATCACCCCGAAGCCAACTACTCCGCCACCGGTGCAGAGCTGATGGACGGCGGCGTGACCGCGACGGTAAAATATGTCGGTTCGGAGATCATCTGGATCACGGAATAGCATAGCTGCATACAAAACGACACCCCTAACCTACGACTGAAATCATAGGTTAGGGGTGTTTTCTTCCTTTTCTTGTCCGAGGAAAAAGAGCCTTGCTATACGGTTTTCAAGAAAGTATATCCCATGCGTTCCGCACCGTCTGCGGTCGTACATTTGCCAAATTCCGAGACCTCATATCCGGCGGATCGATACAAGGCTTGGGCCGGGATATTATCTTCCGTCGTGTGGATCCCTACCGTTCCGATCCCGTTCGTTTTCGCCAAGAATTCCACGAACGAGAGCACCCGTTTTCCAAAGCCTTGCCGCTGAAACTTCGGATGGATCTGAAGCATCGCCAACCAAAGAACGTCCGTCTCCGTCTCCACGCTGAACCAAGCGACAGGTTCGACCGTTTCCACGATGTAGTACGCGACGTCCGGATTCTCAAGAAGCCGTTTCCAATCGTCACGATTCCTCGTTACCCCATGCAGTTTTTCTTTGTTCAGCTCGTAGGTTTCGCCAACAAACGAAATATCCCGTTCGCTCGCGTTTCGGAATACGATCTCCCGCACGGTATCGCCCCCTTTTCCCGGCTTTTTAGCTGTCATTCAGTATCTTTCGTAGACAGGGATGCCTTCGGTCTCGACGTGGAATTTTCCGTTCGCGACAGGTTCCTTCGTGAACCAATCGCGCCAGTTGCCTTCGGGCAGATAAACGTCGCGGCCACGCTCGCCGGCTGCGATCGGCGCGACCAGCAGATCGTCGCAGAAGAGGTATTCGTCGTCGATCGCGTAGGTTTCGGGGTCGGCGGTATAGTCGCAGACGAGTGCACGCACCGGCGGAACACCGGTCGCTTTGTACTTCGCAAACGCCGCCGACAGCATCGGCACCAGCGTTTCGCGCAGAGCGAGCAGCGCCTTGACCTCGGCTTCGCAGCCGTGTTCGCGCCACGGGATATCGTCGCAGTACCACGCGTTGACGAGGCATTGCACGGAAAACACGTTGGACTGCAGGCGGCGGATGAACTCTTCCTTCGTCCTGGCATCGCGCACTTCGGGCGTCCAGAGCAGGCCGGAAAAGCCCGCAGTACAGCAGCCGCGGATGAAATCCTTATGGGCATAGAGATCGCTGTAAAGAACGAACGGGTACGGTGCGGCGAGCGCGCCCATATTGCGCACCTCGGAAAGCGTGGGATTTTCGCCGAGCGCTTCGAGGATAGAGCGCGCATAGAGCTGGCCGAACATAGAATGGTACTGTTCGCCGTCGAGCCCCGAGGGGAACTCCGCCAGACACGGGAACGACCAGCCGCCGGTATAGTCGGAGGAGTCGCATTCGTCGAGCTTGAAGCCGTCGACGCCGATGTCGACGAGCGTTTTCTGCTGCTTGGCAAAAATCGCCCGCGCCTCCGGCATGGCGAAATCCGGCACAAGTCCCTTCCACACGGTGTAGTTTCCGCTGTATGGTTTGAGCTCGTCGTGGATCGGCGATTCCGGGTGAACGAAGGCGTGCTGCCAGACGTTGATATGGTAGCCCATGTCGCGCAGCTGCGCGGCAAAAGCGGCGGGATCGGGGAAGCGCTCGCCCCAAACGTAGGAGCAGGAATAGCTGCGCGTCTGCCAGCCCGGTTCCAGACCGATCGTGCCGACGGCAAAGCCCTCGCGCTTGAAGTGTTCGGCCGTTTTGAGGACCTGTCCGGCATCCCATCCGGTATTGCAGCGGTAGATCGCCGAAAGTGCCCAGTCGGGAGCGTCGCAGCCTCCGCCGGAGAACATATTGTACTGCGCGACGATCTCGCCGATCGTTTCGCCTTCGATGATATAGAGATCCACGCCCTTGGCCGCCGGGATCTGGATGCTGATGTTGGAGCGCTCGGCTTTGCGGTGCGCGTAGAGCTCGGCAGTCGAGGTAGAAAGGGTCTGCTGTTCGTCGGCAGCCGACTCCGCAGTGCGCAGATTAGAAGAGCCGAGGTAGAATTCGGCGTGGCGGGCGGTATCGACGTAGATGCCGTAGCCGGCCGTGCTCACGAAAAACGGTACGGGCGCATGGGAGTCTCCGGTGATCGCGATCGGGTCGGCGTTGGGGCGCAGCACGATCTTTTCTCCGCGCAGATCAAACGCCTTGAGCTGGAGGCCAAGGCCGTAGAGATGCTCGCTTTCGCCCAGCGGCAGCCGCAGCACGCATCCGCGCGCGTTTTCATAAAATTCGATTTCTTCGGTCGGGTAGGAGATTTCGGTTTCAGTATAGGCAAGTCCGGCGCAAAATTTCGTCGGTGTGAGAGCTTCCGGCGTGCCGAAGGTCAGTTTTTTCATAGTGTGCTCCTTTGTGCGTGATGAGGGATAGATATATGATACTAAATTTTGGCGGAAAGGTCAAGACCGGTGTTGCACGGCGCAAACGCCTTTGGTATAATATTGGCATATCCGTATCGTTAGGAGGACAACAATGGAACACATCGTCATTTATCCCTTGACCGCCGAGCGAAATGCAGATTATCTCGATTTTTTTGACAATCGCGCCTTCACAGACAATAACCCGAACGGCCCATGTTACTGTACGTCTCCCAATCAAGATCAAGCTACCATCCGGAAAATGGTGTCTGAATTTCCGATTTTCGGCGTAAAAGAAACGCTCCGCAAGTATGCGGTCGATATGTTGGGCAGAGGGATCATCCAAGGATATTTGGCGTACGACAGAACACAGGCCATCGGTTGGTGCAATGCGGCGGACATGGACAGTTATGCCGGATTTGTTCCACCGTTTGCCAAGGAACACATTTGCGGGAAAACGGTTTCAATCGTATGCTTTGAGATCGCCCCGGAATATCGCGGAAAAGGGATCGCATCAGCACTGATTGAACATGTTTGTTGTGATGCAAAAGCGAAAGGCTATGCAGCGGCAGAAGGCTATGCAAAACTCACCGGTAGTGTCTTTGATTATCAAGGCTCTGTGCGGCTTTACCAAAAAGCAGGCTTTGTGGAAGTTGCGAGAAAAGACGGAATCGCGATCATGCGAAAAATGCTTTCGCTATAAGGACATACGTTCAGAGCAATGTATGCCGATTCTCAGTGCCGGTGCACAGCTTCGCTCCCTCAGACGCTTCGCGCCAGCTCCCCGCAGTACGCGCTTCGCACGTCCCGCTGTCCAAGGGAGCCTTAGGAGAGAACGTTTTCACAAGAAAAAGCCCGCGGAATTTTCCGCGGGCTTTTGGTTTGTTGGATTTACTGAGCGCCGTTTTTGCAGTCGTTGTACATTTTCTCATACAGATCGAGCATCTGCTGGTAAGTCTGCTCGCGTAATGAAAATGGATGACAGACGGTATTCACGATATCTTCAAGATTTTCGCACTCCGCAACGTTCGTATTATCGCCAAAGACGGAACTCAAGACGTCCCCCATGCGATAGAGTGCAGCTCCGCTGTTGCCAATCATATCCTTCTGCAGTGCCACGATCTGATCGAAAATTTCTTTCACGGTAACGGTATTCGTGTTTTCCATCGTTTGTTCCTCCAAAATTTGATCCGGAGGGCACGCAAGGCATATTTTGTTTTCTGCTATGAAGCGTGCCCTGCCTTTTTTCACAAGACCTTTCGCCCGTTTGGGGTAGGTCGCTTCATATTCATTTCCCTGTTCGTCTACAACATACACGTTTTTTTCGATGGGTGTCTCCCCCTTGCCGTAAACTGACGGACTCCGTTTTTTGTAATGGGTGTCTCCCCCTGTTCCGTAAGATTAGTATAACAAAGATCCGAGGGTTTGTCAAGAAAAAAACAAAACTTTGATAAATAATCGAATCAAAACACTATGTAGCGTGCGCCGCTGCGGCGCACACGTTGCACTCACACAAACTGCGGCGGTTTGGTATCGGTATTGGCAAAGGTGTTGGGACCGGGATCGGAGAGCGAGAAATACATCTTTGCCGCCTTTGTTGTGCCGAAATCGCAGTTGGAACCGCAGTTTTGCACTTTATTGAAGGCGTCGCGGAACATTTGATTGTGCGCTTCCTCGCGATTCAGGAGAAAATCAATCGTTTCGCGCACTTTTTTGTCATTGATCTGGCGATAAAGGTATTCGTAGACTACCTTTGCGCGCTGTTCGGAGGCGATATTGGAAAGCAGGTCGGCACACAGATCACCCGTAACCGTAACGTAATCCGCCGTCCACGAATAGCCCGAGGAGTTGATGAGACCGGGATTGAGTCCGAGCTGCACATGGGTCTGGATCTCGCCTGCCGGCACGGCATCGGCATCGACCACATGACCGTTAAGGAGGTTGATCGTCTGCGCCACCATCTCCATGTGCCCGAGCTCTTCGGCGGCAATATCCATGAAAAGATCTTTGATTTCGGGATCTTTGATGCGGAAGCTTTGGGAAAGGTACTGCATGGCTGCTTTCAGCTCGCCATTGCCGCCGCCGAGCTGCTCCTGGAGCAACACGGCGTACTGCGGATTGGCGCGCTCGACGCCGACCGGATGGAAAAGTATTTTTTCGTGTTTGAACATAGACAGCACTCCTTTTTCGGATTCTTGCTGACAGTATTTGCCGTATAGAGCGTATCTATGCGCAAAAATCCGCCGAATCAATACGATCCGGCGGGATTTTTCATTACTTATTGACATCGCGGAGGATGCAGTGACCGTCGCGGGTATAGAGAACCGTCGTCTGCGAGATATTTGCGAGCGAAAAACGGAAAACGTGGGGCGTAACGCCGAGGGCGGTGGCGATCAGGTGTTCGAGTATACCGTGGTGGGCAAAGATCGCCACGCGCTGACCGAAGGTGAAACGGCTTTTGATATACTCCATCACCTTCTGCGCGCGGATATCGTTGGCTTCTTTGGTGCTGCAGTCGAAATCGTACTGCGCCGAGCCGTAGAAGTTCGTGTCGCACATTTTAGCGTTGGGATAAATGCGGCGCAGATATTCTTCACTGCAACCGTAATACCCCTCCGTGCAGCCGCATTCGATCAGCTCGGGGCAGATCTCCAGCAGCGGCTTTTCGGGCTTGGCGTTGGCGACCCCCGCCGCCGTTTTGAACGCACGGATCAGCGAGCTCGTCAGGTAAGCATCGATCTCGACGTCTTTGAGCTTTTGGCCGAGTTCGCGGCACTGTTCCTCGCCGCGCGGCGTCAGGTTGCCGTCGCAGTTGTCGCGGTCTTCGATCAGATCGTACTGCGTTTCGGCGTGGCGGATGAATACGAGTTCGAGAATATCTTTATTTTCCACAGCTAAGCCATCCTTTTATCCGAATGTTTTTTCCATTGTACCACAGTTTCCGGGAAAAGAAAAGCCCTCCGGAAAACTTTTTCCGAAGGGCCTTTTGCATTTACTGTTGGATCGCTTTGGTCTTCCACTTGCCGCGGGCGTAGAAGATCGCGGTCAGCACCGCGCCGATGACCCACGAGGCGAGCAGCGAGATCTGGATGCATTCGCAGCGGCCGAAGGGCAGTTCGGGCGTGCGGGTGAGGTAGGAGATGCCGTAGGCGATCGGTACGCGGATGGCAACCGTGGTGATCAGCGAGATCCACATCGGCGTCATCGTATCGCCCGCGCCGCGCATGATGCCCGAAAGGCTCTGCGTGACGGCGACGGCGATGTAGCCGACCGCGAGGATCATCATCAGGCGGTAGCTCAGGTCGACGAGGTCGGCGGTATCGGTGAAGATGCTCATCAGGCCCTTGCCGAAGACTAAGATCAGGAGCGTGATAAACGTCGAGCAAGCGACCGCGATCCACGTGCCCTGCTTGGCACCCTTGGTTACACGGTCATAGAGACCCGCACCGACGTTCTGGCCGGAATACGAGGTGAGCGCCGTGCCGAAGGAGAAGTTCGGCATCATCGCAAAACCGTCGACGCGCATGATGACGACGTTGGCGGCGATGAACTGCGCGCCAAACTGGTTGGTCAGCGACTGAACGACGATCATCGCCGAGGAGAAGATCGCCTGCGTCAGACCCGAAGGCAGACCGAGGCGGATGATCGTTTTGATATAGGCGCCGACGGGCTTGAGGTATTTTTTGCCGAAGTCGAAATGCTCGCGCATTCTTGCAATTTTGATCATACAGAGCGAGGCGGAAACGATCTGGGCAATGATGGTCGCCCACGCAACACCGGCAACACCCATGCCGAGTGCGGCAACAAAGAGAAGGTCAAGCGCAATATTGATGACGGTGGCCACGAGCAGGAACAAGAGCGACGAGACAGAATCGCCGAGACCGCGCAGGATACCGCTGAGGATGTTATAGAACGCCATGCCGACACCGCCGACGAGCGAGATCGTCAGATAGTCGGTACAGCCGTCGAGGATCGTGTAGTCGGGGTCCCATGCGGCGTTGATGATATCGGTCGGCGTGTTGAGCATTTCCAGCACGGGGCGAATCAGCGGCGTGCACACGCCGATCAGGATCAAGCAGGCGATCGCGGTGGCGGTAATGCTGTTACCAATCGTGTAGGAGAGGCCGTCGCGGTTTTTCGCGCCGAAATACTGCGAGACCATGATGTTGGTACCCGTGGAGATGCCGATGAACAGAACGAGCAGCATATTCAGGATCGGACCGGAGCTGCCGACGGCGGAGAGCGCGTTGTCGCCGATGTATTTGCCGACGACGATGCTGTCGACGGTCGCGTAGAGCTGCTGGGCGATGTTGCCGATGAGCATCGGAACCGTAAACAGCAGGATCCCCTTCCAGGGCTTGCCCACGGTCATATCCGTCGGGGCGAACAGTTTTTTCATGCTTATCATATTGGTCTTCCTCATGTTTCAAAAATAATCGCAACCTAATAATTATATCATAAACCGACCGTTTTTTCAACTGATATTAGGTCTGCAAACGATCATTCTCCCTTGCATTTTGGCGAAATTTGGCGTATAATATGTGTTTGGCAGACACCCTGTCAAACAATTCTGCGAGGTTTTTTTACCATGGAACACCTTTGGATGTTATTCATCCTGATCTATGCTCTTCTCAAAGGCACGCGCGAAGGCATGAAAAAAGCGGCTTTAAAGCGGAGCAGCTCGACCGAGATCTTGTTTTTTTACACCCTGATCGGCCTCGTGCTCACGCTTCCGTTTTCGCAAAATGCCTTTGCGCTCGCTCCGTTTTTTATCTTCTGTGCCTTTCTGAAGGCCGCCGTCGTCTGTACGGCGTGGCTGTGCGCATTCGCGGCGCTGAAACAGATCTCGGTCAGCTTATACGGGATCATGGATCTTTCGCGCATGGTCTTCTCTACGCTGCTCGGCGTCTTCGCCCTCGGCGAAAGCCTGACCTGGCCGAAGATCGTCGGCATGGCTTTGGTCGTTACGGGGCTTTGCTTGGCAAACCTGAAGCGCAACACCGAGGTCAAGGGCATGACGGCCATCGTTTTGCTCGCGGCGATTTTGAACTGCTTTTTCAACGCCGTCTCCGGCACGCTCGATAAGGTGCTGATGCAGCACATGGAGGCTTCGCAGCTGCAATTTTGGTTCATGCTGTTCATGACGGCGATCTACGGCGCGATCCTGCTCATCCGCAGAGAAAAGATCTCGCTCAAATCGCTGAAAACGAACTACTGGATCCCGTTGATGAGCGTTTCTCTCGTCGTCGGCGATCGGCTTTTGTTCCTCGCCAATGCCGATCCGGCCAGCGAAGTGACGATCATGACCGTCATCAAACAGTCGTCGGTCATCGTCACGGTTTTGACCGGATGGCTCGTTTTCAAAGAAAAACACATCGCCTACAAGCTGATGTGCGCCGGCATCGTTTTAAGCGGCGTTTTGGTCGCCGCGTTGCTCTGAAAAACATTCGAGCCGCTTCCGAAAGAACGGAAGCGGCTCGTTTTCTATTCGGTGAATCGGTAACTGCCAGCATTGAGGGCGATGACAATCGCCTTTCCGTCGGGTGTTTTTTCGTAGGCATCGAAGCGTTTTTCGGTGCCGTTTTGGGTAAACGTCGGTTTTTCGGTCAAAATCGGCAAGTAAAGCGTTGCTGCCACCGGGACGGTCGCCTCATAGATAAAGTCCTCACGCGTATCCCACGCCGAGGTGATCAAGCCGTGCGGTGAATCGAACGACGCCTTGACCCAGGTGATACGCTCCTGCCCCGCAGGGATTTCGGCTTCGGCGCGCGTATCGGGCTTCGGCTGGAGAATCGGTGCGGCAAAGCCGGGCGCCTCCACCGTCGTTTCGATGCCGGCAAGGTGGCGGTACATCCATTCGGCCACTGCACCGTAGGCGTAGTGGTTAAACGAGTTCATGCCCGCATCGCCAAAGCCCCGGGCAAGCGTATAGGAATTCCAACGCTCCCAGATCGTGGTCGCACCTTGGTGGACGCTGTAGAGCCAGGAGGGATCTTCCGTTTGCAGCAGGAGCGAATAGGCGAGGTCGTTTTCGCCGAATTCCGCCAGCACCTCGCAGAGAATGCACGAGCCGACAAAGCCGGTCGAGAGCTTGCAGCCGTTATCGAGGATCTTCTGCTTCAGCGCAGCCAGAGCTGCCGCGCGGTTTTCGACCGGCAGCAGTTCGTTCTTCAGCGCAAGCAGGTAGCCCGTTTGCGTCTGCGCTTCGGGCTTAAGAACGCCGCTTGCATCGCACCACTCCGCGCGGAACCGTTCGGTAATGCGCGCGCAGAGCTCGCGGTAGTGCGCCGCCCGCTCCGGTTTTCCGATGGCGTCGGCCATCAGCGCCATATAGCGCGCGTTCTGCACATAGTAGGCAGCGGAGACGTACTTTTTGTCCGTATCCTCGTAGGCAAGCCAGTCGCCGTAGGTCGCATGAGCGCCGAGCTCGTCACGGGAGGCGATCCACGCCATGTAGCGCTCCATCGAATCAAAGTGTTCTTCGACGATCTCGGTCTTGCCGTACATTTTCCACATCGTGTACGGCACGATGATGCCGGCATCGGCCCATGCCGCCGCCCCCCAAGTGATCACACGCAGATGCGGGATGACGTCGGGATAGACACCGTCTTCGTTTTGGGCGTCACGCGCGTCGCAGAGCCATTTGCGAAAGAAGCCGTAGACGTCGGCGTTATAGGCCGCCGTACCGCAGAAGGCCTGCGTATCGCCGGTCCAGCCAAGGCGCTCGTCGCGTTGCGGACAGTCGGTCGGCACCGAGAGATAGTTGCCGCGCTGTCCCCAAAGGATATTGGAGATCAGACGGTTGACGTCTTTGTGCGAGGTTTCGATGCGGCCGGTTTCGCGCGTATCCGAACCGACCACAATACCGCAGAGATCGGAGATCTCGACATCGGCGGTGGCGGTGAGTTCCAGATAGCGGAAGCCGAAGAACGTAAATTTAGGGCAGCAGGTCTCGCCCGAAGCACTGCCGTTTAAGATATAATGCAGTTTGGATTTGGCGACGCGGTAGTTGATCGAATAGATCGAACTTTCCGGACCGTCGTTCCCGCGTGAAACCGCACCGCTGTCGTTGAGCATTTCGCCAAAGCGCACCAGCACGGCCGTACTGGCCGCACCCTTGACGGTGAACTTCGGCCAGCCGACCATATTCTGGCCGAGATCGACCACGGCAGTTTCGCCGGTTTTCAGCGCAAACGCCGCCGTACGTTCCAAGGTCTTCACCGTGCGGATCCTGCCGTATTCGGTGCCGTTGTCCTCGGTTCCGTTATAAATGGTGATCGTTTCGGGCGAACGCGTCAGATGCTTGCGCACCTTGACCGTCGGGCCGACGTGCGGCGAAACGGTAATTGCGCGTTCTTCTTCGATCGCCTTTCCCCATTCCAAACCGCCATCACCGAGCGACAGCCGCGAAAAATCGGGCTCACGGGCATCGCAGATCTCGCCGTCCCAAATGTCTGATGCGCGCACGCAGCCGCCCCACGAAGCATCCCACAAGGCATCGGTGCCGATCGTGCGGTTGCCGCGGCGGTCTTCGAGCGCGATCTCGGCGCGGAAAGCGACATGGGTCTCGCCGTAGGTGCCGACGTTGATACGGCCGTTGTACCACCCCGGTGCAACCACCGCCAACAGAATATTGCCGCCGTCTTTAAGATACGGCGTAAGATCGTAGGAATAGGAAAGCACACGCTTGGAGTATTCGCTCCAGCCGGGCTTGAGTTCATCGTAAACAGTCTCGCCGGACGCGTCCTTATGGCCCACGCGTTTTCCGTTGCACCAAAGATCGAACACGCCCATCGCGGTGGCTGTCACGCGCGCACTTTTCAGATCTTCCGCCAAAAAGCGTGTCCGAAACAAAGCCACACCGCCGCAATCATCGACCGGAGCACGTTGGTCGCTCGCATCCCAGCGGTACTCCCACGGGTTTTTGTTGACAAATTGGCTGCGGTCGACCGCAGCGGGATATGTGATCCATTTCGCCTGCAACATAGTCACGAGTCCTTTCTGTTCCTTACAAATCGCATTCGTGCAGCACAACACCTTGTGCCTGCAGCGTTTTTTGGAGCTGCTCGATGGGAAGCGCGGTCAAATCGTCGCTCATGGCCGCGGCCGTTCCGGCGGCTTCGCCGGTCACCGCGCAGCAGGGGATCACGCGCATGACGTCCCACATCTCGTCGGTCACGGAAGTGCAGCGGCCGGCACAGATGAGATTTTGTACCGACGGATGGCAGAGTGTGCCAAACGGTACCTCGTAGACCGGGCCACGCTTGCGCCAGTCGGACACAAGGCCGATCGAATCGACAAAAAAGCGGTGGGATTCGGCAAGATCGAGCGTATAGGCGCCGGCGATACGGCGCGTCATCCGCAGTTGCGGCACGGTCGCCATCGTCACAGGCCAGCAGGTCGGATCGGTTTCGCGCTGGGCAAGAACGTGGCGCAAGGTCGCCGCATGTGAACGCACCGTAAATTCCGAACCTTCCTCGCGTGAAAGCCCCAACAGACGGGCTCCGACATCGCCATCGGCATCGCGGTTAGAGCTGCCGACCGCACGCAGCCGATACCCTTCTTCCCCGGCGGAATAATACCATCCGGCGATAAAGTTCCCCGGCGCATACGACACAGTCGGTACGTCCGCCAACGCCGCCACGTCGGCATCGCCGGTCGCATCGACGACCGAGCCAACAGCAAACGCCTCGCGGCCGGATTTGCTTTCGGTGATCAGATGCGTCACACGGTTGCCTTCCCGCTTGAGAGAAGTTACATAGGTGCCGTAGGAGATCGCAACGCCGCTTTTCAAAAGCAGCTCTTCGGCCCGGATCGCGAACAAATGAGGATTGAACTGCACTTCAAAACGACGGTCGTTTTCGGTGCGCGAGCCGCCCGGCTCCAACCAGTTATGCGGATAGCGCGCTTCTGCCCCATCGGTGATCGACAAACGCAGAAGCTCTTCCGCCAAGCCAAACGACACCTGCCGGCCCATGCCGTCGCAAAGAGGCAGATAGATCGTGATAACCCCGGCCGTTGCCAGCCCGCCGAGCAGATACTGGCGCTCCAGAAGCATGGTGCGTTTCCCGTTGCGGGCAGCGGCCAGCGCCGCAGCAATTCCGGCAACACCGCCACCGACGACGATCACATCGTATCGCGCGGTCACGGGCGTCTGCAAGGTTTCGGAGAGATACATCTAAAACACCCTCTCGGTGCAGATTTATGCCTTTTTATCTTTTCTGCGCAGCTTCTGGTACGGCAGCGCAATGATCACGCCGACGACCATCAGCCCCAGCCAGACGAGGATCAGGTTGTTCCAGCCGATCGCGGAAACGGCGTTGGCAAACACGAGATTCGCAACCGCCGCGGCAATATAGCTCATGAAATCGAGGTAGCCGGTGACACTGGAAACCATGCCCGTATCGCGCAGGCTCGGGCAATAGCGGCTCCAGAGCATCGTCGCCGCACCGTTGGAGGACATGATCGCAAGGATCATAAAGATAATGTTGAGCACGGGCACTTTGACGAAGTACACGAGCGTAAAAAAGCAGACCGCAGAAGAAAACATCACCAAAATCGTTTTATCCATGTTGCGGTGCAGGCGCTCGTAGACAAAAACGGAGATAAAGGTCGTGGTGGCGATGACGAGCGTAGCGGCGGTAAAGATGCCGGCGGCCGTTTTCGGCGAGAAACCGAGGGCTTGGGAAATATAGGTCGAGAGCCAATAGATAACGGACGTACGGACGATACCCGTTAAAACGGAGATCAGCGAGAACTTGATGATCCGGTGCTTGATCAGAACCTGCAGGCGCTGGCGCAGCGAGCCGCCGGCCTTGCCGGTATCCGCTTTTTTTTCAAATTTGTACTGGCCGTAGCGGATGATGCCGCGCTTTTCAAACAGCAGAAACACGCAGAACGCCACCGTTGCCATCACGCACAGAACGGCACCGCTGAAGGCAAACACGCTCTGCCAGACCATAAAGGTCGCCAGAATGCCCGCAGCGGGCGAGCCGATGAACGAGGCAAAGGTATAGCCGAGGCTGCAGCGCGTCGCGTAGATCGGTTCGGTGTTTTCGGCGACGACTTTCGTCATCGGGCCGTAGATCATCGCCAGGAAGAAACCGGTCATGCCGTAGACGATCGGCGCGATCGCCGAAACGCCCGCAACCTGCGAGAATACCAGATTGCTCACACCGGCAAGCAGCAGGCCGAAGCTGATCATGTAACGCGTTTTCACGCGGTCGCCGATCATACCGTTGATAAGCTGACCGATTGCATAAAAGACAAAATAGGTCGACGAGATCGTACCCATCGATTTTTCCGTAAAACCGCCGCTTTCGATCATCGCCGGCGTGACGACACCGAGGATGTTGCGCGCGACGTAGACACCGAGGTACGCAACGGAACAAAGCGTACCGATCATGATGGCGTGTTTGGCTTTTTCACTGATTTTCACGTTTTCCCCAACCTTTTCTTTCTTAACAGACATGGACCAAACGCAGGTCGTTTTTCGAGATCACATACTGCGGCAAGCTTGCACTCAGCCGGCATTCGCAGTTGCAGTGGATATGTCCGGCGAGTACCGCGCGGAAGAGCGGCTCACGGCGGATCCATTCCAAGGTTTCCATCGTCGCCGCATCGGAGCGTTGCTGGAGCACGCGATTAGGCGCATAGTCGACCATTTTTTCTTCCGGAACACCGATCATATAGGTACACGCCTCCGCCAGCACCTTCAGCCCCAAACGGTCACGGTGGTACATCAGCGTATCGAACAGCTCCGGCTCGTAGATCGGAGCGTGCACCAAAAGGATGATCGGCAGCCCCTTCCGCACTTGCTCTTTGAGAAAAGCGCGCTGCGCTTCGTCGATCTGATAGTAACTGTCGTCCAGCGCGACCAGATTGACACCGTTGATCACCTTGGAATCCATGCGGATGTTGTTGGCAAAGGCCTTCTGCACCATCGCTTCGCTCCGACTGCGGTACGCCGCATCTTCGAACGAGTGATCCTGATATCCGCGGAATTCGTGGTTGCCCGCGGCGACAAAACATCCGGTTTCGCTGACAAACCGCTTGGCGTGCTCCAGATTGGCCGCCGACACAAAATCGGTCAGATCGCCGGTGTGCACGATCTGCGCGCTGTGTTCCCGGGAGAGCTGCACCGCCCGCGCAAGCCGTTCGGCCGGCGTCGGGATCGTCGGATCGGACAGACGCACTTTCTCCGGGATCTCGGCAAGATCTCCGCCGTCGGGGTGCGCCAAATGGGTATCACTCAGATGCACCAGCGAAAACGGTGCGGCCGCACCGAGCTGCAGTTTGGTTTCCAGGATCACAAGGACCGCCTCCCTACAAAGTCATCAGGCGCGTCTATGGTAGCACAAACGGTTTTGTTTGTCAATGAAACGGTCGCCGTCGGGTCACGAAAGCAGCCGTCGGATCCGCTTTTGCAGATTCCGGAGCAGCAGTTCGGTGTACGGGATCACAAAATCAAAGCAGAAAAACAGCAGATTTCCCAACGCCAGCAGCAGCAAGAGCAGCGGCAGACCGATCGCCTCCGGTGCGATCACATAGAGCACCAACAACTCAATAGCGATCGCCACCGCATTGCAATATCCCAGCTTTGCGATCACGCGCAGCAGCTTCGGCAGGCGCATAAAAAACGGACGCAAAATCGGATACAGGCCAAAGAACAGCGCAAAAAACAGCGTTTGCTCTGCATTGACCCCGATCAGTGCGCTCAAAATACCGATCGCCAGCCACATCAGGACGTGGTACTTCCGTCCGTATCGGTTGCCGATCGGTACCAGCGCCAGCCCGACAAGCATCGGTGCGGCGTAGAGTCCCAGCCCCAAAACGTGCCCCAAAAGCATCAGAACAACGCCGAGCGCGGTCATCATTCCGCACACGGCCATCACGCGGGACTGGCGTTGCATCGTTTCGGCACCTTCTTTCGTTTATCCCCATTATTGTACCATATTTTCTGTATTTCCTCAATCATTTCCGCAAAAAGAAACGGTGCCGCCTGAAGCACAGGCAGCACCGTTTTTCAGTATTTTGTTCAGATTTCCTTGCCCATGATCTTCGCCGATTTGACCAGGCGTCGGCACGGGATCCACTCGGTCTTGCCCGGGCAGAGTCGATAGAAGCCGAGCGTGGCGAAGATATACCACGCCGAGGTCGTTCCGTTGTCTTCGTCGCCGGGATAGCCGTCGTCGGCGGAAGAGAACGCCTCTTCGGCTAGCTTCTGCACCCAGTAGTCGGTCTTTTCCTGCGCACCGAGCGCGGAATACAAAAACGGCAGGTGGAAGGACGGTTGGTTGGAGATCGCCATCTGGCCGAAATCGACCAGAGCCATTTCCGTCATCTCGTGGATCTCGTTATTGTAACCGAAGACGCGGTACTTCGGCGGCGTAGCAAACAACTCGTCAAGCTTTTGGATCAGGGCATCCTTGCCGCCGAAGAGCTCGGCCAGCCCCTCGACGTCGTGCGGTACGGCAAACGAATTCTGCCACGCCGAGCCCTCGGTGTATTCCCCACCCCACGTCGTCGGGTCGAAGAACTCCGCTTTGTTGCCGTCTTTGTCGCGGCCGCGCATGAAGCCGCTTTCGGGATCGAAAACGTTTTTGTAGTACTTCGAACGCGCCATATATTCCTCGACGAGTTCGTCGTGACCCAAGACCTTCGCCACGGTGGCGATACACCAGTCACCATAGGCGGAATCCTGCGTTAAGTTGACGGAATCACGGTGTTTTTCGCGGAGCATATAGCCGTATTCAACGAATTCCTTGGCACCGTTGCGGCCGTAGCGCCAGTCTTTCGATTCGTTGTTGGCGTGGTGGATCATGCCCTTGAGCGCATTTTCCAGCACCTCGCGCTTGCCGATGCCGTTGACGGCGGCTTCGGCGATCACGGCGTCGATCAACGTGCTGGGCATACAGCCGCATTCACCGATCGACGGCCAGCGCGGCAGCCAGCCGCATTCGAGGTAGTCGTTGACGAAGCCCTCGACCATCTCGGCAAACTCCTCGCGCGCGATCAGCGTATAGAGCGGATAGACCGTGCGGTAGGTATCCCAGAAGCCGTTGTCGGTATATCTGACGCCCGGACGGGTCTGGCCGTCGAAGGGCGAATAGTGGACGGGGGTGCCTTGGGCGTCGAGCTCGTAGGCCTTGTGCGGGAACAGGAAGGGACGGTAGAGGCAGGAATAGAACGTGCGCATCTGCTCTTCGTCGTCGGTTTCGATCTCGATGCGGTGGAGCTTTTCTTCCCAGTTCGTTTCTGCCAGACCGCGCAGCGTGTCAAACGAAAGCGCACCGCACTCGCGGTCAATAACCGCCACGGCCATTTCTTCGCTGATATAGGAAATACCGATACGCGCTTCGATGTTGCGGGAAGCAAGCGCCACGTGGATGCAGGCTTTGTCGTTTTCACCGACGGTATAGGTGCGGTCGGGATCGGTCACGCCGCCGAGGAAGCGAACGGCAAAGTACATCTTGAAGCCGACGGAGATATCGCCCGAATGGCCGTCGGTCGTGCCGTAGAGGGTCGCGGTCTCGGCATCAAAGCGGTAGGTATAGTTCCCCTTGACCGGCAGGAACGAGAGGAAGGACCGACGATCGTCGTGGAAGGCGAGGCGGATCGCCGCACCGCGCTCGACAGGCGTCAGTTCGAACGTGCAGTTGGAGCGGAGGAAGGTCAGCTTCAGATAGTCGGGGCGCTGGATCGAATCTTCGATGCGGTAACCCGACCACGCGCCGTTGCCGTCGTTGCCGACGACGTCGTTCTGCGGCGTCATCAGGAAAGTGCCGTAGTCGTTGATCCACGGGCTCGGCTCGTGTGTCAGGCGCACGCCCTCGGCAAATTCATGTTCCGGATGGTAAAACCAGCCGCCGCGGTTTTCAGTTTGGATGCAGAAGGCAGCCATGCCGAAGGGGATCTGCGTTAAGGGCAGGGTGTTGCCGTTGGAACGGCGCGGCAGCGATTTCGTACCCATTTTGATATTGACATAGGGAATCAGTTTCATATGGACCCTCCTGTTTTCATTTTTCCGGGAAGTCTCTATAATCATAACAAATTGTAAATAAGATGTCAAGGCAAAGCTGACTTACGCAGAACTAATATCAAAAAAAACACTTGCGGACAGATTTTTTTCAAAAAAGGCTTGACAACAGCGCAGTTCGGTGGTATACTAATCAAAATTTTTGAAAGGACGTACGACAATGGTGTTTTCGGTTGCTTGCAATCTGAATACGATTACTACCATGCGCGGCACTGCGGTTCTTCTTACCGCTGTCGGGCTTGCATTGTCGTACCCGGATTTTGGGAGCGGAAAATAGCTCCGCGGCGCTACGGATACGAAACGGTGCAGGTCGAAGGATCCCGACCTGCACCGTTTTTTATATCGCTTTTCATCGATTTGGAAACTGTGTTTCCAAATCGGGCCCGCACGGCGGGGATTTTTACGCGCCGATCCCCGCAGACAAAATCTGCGATTTCGTCTGCTCCCCTCCGCGCGCGGACTCACTTTGTTCGTATTAGTGGTGTTTTTTCGGCAGCAAAGCCGCCGAAAAAACGGAGTTTGTTTTATTTTGCAATTGTTTATGATGTATATATTCCAAAGGAGGAGAACCATATGGAACCGCAAATTCGCCCGCTCTCGCGCGAAGATCTGCCGGCGGCCCACGCCGTGATCTGCGAGAGCTTTCAAACCGTCGCCGCAGATTTTGGCCTCACGCGCGAAAACTGCCCCAAACACACGAGTTTTCTCACGCTCCACGACCTGCAGGCTCGTTTTGCCGATGGGCGGCTGATGTTCGGGCTTTACGCCGGCACGGCTTTGGCCGGTTGTTTTACACTTTCGCGGCGCAATGACGTAACGTGGGAGCTAAACCACCTCGCCGTCCTGCCCCACGCCCGGCACCAAGGATTTGGGCAGAAGATGCTCCGCTTCGCAAAAAATTTGGTCATAGCTTTGGGCGGCCGCCAGATCGAGCTCAGCATCATCGAGGAAAGCGAAATCCTGAAAAGCTGGTACGTCGAAAACGGATTTCGGCATACAGGGACGAAAAAATATACACACCTGCCGTTTACGAGCGGATACCTCGTATGGACGGCCGAAAAAGAGGAGGATTCAGAATGGCAAAAACACTCGTCATCATCGTAGGGCCGCACGCCGTCGGCAAAATGACAGTCGGGCAGGAGCTGGCCAAAACCACAGGGCTGCGGCTCTTCCACAACCATATGTCGATCGAGCTCGCGCGCAAGCTTTTTTCGCGCAGCACCGAGAGCAAGGCCTTCAACGAGCTCAACGGCGCGATCCGTCAAAAGGTATTTGATCTATTCGCCGAGGGCGATTTTCCGGGGCTGATCTTCACGTTCATGCTCGCGTTCGACCTGCCGTCGGATCTGGAATATCTGCAGCGGCTCATCGCTCAGTTTTCCAAAAACGGCGCAAACTGCTGCGTGGTCGAGCTCTGTGCCGATTTCGACGTACGCCGTGTCCGCAACAAAAGTGAAAACCGCCTGCTCCACAAGGAATCGAAGCGCGATTTGGAAGCGAGCGACGCCGAAATGAAAGCGACGAGCGCGAAATACCGTCTGAATTCCTACGACGGCGAGGAACTGCCGTTTGCGAATTACTATAAGATCGACAACACCGACCTGCCGCCGGAAACGGTCGCGGAGATGATCCGATCGCATTTTGCGATCGAGAAAGCGTGACAGAATGGACGCCTATCACGCGTTTCTTTCTGACTTCCTCTCCGGGCATCAAATCTCGCTTTGGGGCGTTGCCGATCTGCAGGAGTTGGATCCGATGCAGCGGCAGGGGCTTCCTTACGGCATCTGTTTTGCCATTGCACTGGCGGTCTTTCCAAACACGGGGAATGCAAGCGAGGCATACTACCGCGAATACCGCGCGCTGAACCAACGGCTGAAGGAAATCGGCTATGCGTTGGAGGAAGCGATCTTGGCCAAAGGGTTCCGCGCCTATTCTCTCGCCCGCAACCGCCAGAGTGACGATTACCGCACACCCCTCCCCTTTAAAACGCTCGCCACCCGCGCTGGGCTCGGTTGGATCGGCAAATCGTCTTTGCTGGTCACGCGGGAATATGGCAGCGCGGTGCGTTTGCACGGGGTCTTGACCGATCTGCCTCTTATCCCCAACGAACCAATTGCCCACTCGCTTTGCGGAAATTGCCGCGCGTGTGCGGACGCCTGCCCGGGGAGAGCGATCAGCGGTCGGGACTGGCACATCGGAACGGACAGAGACGAGCTGATCGACCCGTACGCCTGCAAGCAAACGGTGATCGAACGCGGCAAAGAAATGGGCGTGACCGTTGGCAGCTGCGGTATTTGCGTTGCGGTTTGCCCATGGACGAAGCGCTATATCAAACAGAAAACCGCCGAAAACCTCGGCGGTTGCAAAGAAAAGGATGAATTACCATGATTTTAGAAGCAAAAACGATCACATTAAAGGACGGCCGCACAGCCGTTTTGAAAACACCGGAGGTCGGCGACGGCGAAAAGATGCTGGACCTCATTCAAACCTGCAGCCGTGAGACCGATTTTTTGGCGCGATGCCCGGAAGAATGGGATATGCCGATTGAACGCGAAGAGGCATGGATCAGGGACCTGCGGGAAGCCCCCGACGCTTTGGCAATCGCCTGTTATCTCGACGGCGAGGTTGTCGGCAACTGTGAATTCCGCTGTCATCGCGGCATCAAAACCCGGCATCGCGCGTCGATTGGGATCTCGATCCGCCGTAAATGCTGGAGCTTGGGCATCGGTTCGGCGATGTTCGACGAGCTGATTCCCGCGGCACGTAAACACGGCACGACGATTTTGCAGCTCGAGCACATCGCCGGAAACGAGCGCGGACGGCGGCTTTACGAGAAATATGGGTTCCGCGTGATCGGTGAGCGGCCGAAGGCCTTCCGTTTGAAGGATGGCACTTACCAAAGCGAGATTTTGATGCAGCGGGAGATATAAAGTCAACCGGCAGTCCGCAGAGTGCCGGTTGGGAGCTCGTTATGCAAATACCGTTTCGGCCAAGATCGCCGCAAACGCTTCCAGCCCCGCCTGATCTTCGGCGGTAAACCGGCC
Organism: Oscillospiraceae bacterium; assembly: GCA_015067825.1. GTDB lineage: Bacteria > Bacillota > Clostridia > Oscillospirales > QAMX01 > QAMX01. Next base: position 38,530 of record SVLQ01000018.1, read on the forward strand.
AAACTGCGGGCTGTCGATATCCAGCACGCCGACGACTGCACCGCCGACGACGATCGGCACGACGATCTCGGAGTTGGACGCGCAATCGCAGGCGATATGGCCGGGAAATTCGTGGACGTTTTCCACGCGCACGGTTTGGCGACTTGCCGCCGCCGTCCCGCAGACGCCTTTGCCAAACGGGATCTCCACGCAGGCAGGCTTCCCCTGGAACGGCCCGAGGACGAGCGTTTCGCCTTCGGTCAGGTAGAACCCCGCCCAGTTCAGGTCGGAAAGCTCGCTCCAGAGCAGGGCCGAGGCGTTGGCGAGGTTGGCAATTTTGTGCGGCACATCTTCCAGCAGCGCGGAAAGTTGGCGGCAAAGCAGCGGATAATCGGTCATTGGACGTCTCCTTTCTTCTTTGGCGCGAGCACGCCGATCAGGTTGGCAAGAAGTCTGGCGGCAGCGGGATGCGAGAGATGGTCGCAGATCGCAAAACTGTTGAGCACGACTTCACCCCGCCCCAGGCTGAATCCGGCCAGCGCGTGGAACAAAGCGTACGCACCGGGCACCGCATAGTAACCGGTCTGGAACCCGGGACAGATCACGCGCGAAGGCGTGGTCGGCGTGCGGAACGCCGGGTGCGGAAAGACCTCGCCGAAGCGCGGCAGCTCCAACAGTCCGCTGCCAAGCCCCGCAAACACCTCGCGGTCGGCGAGTACGAATTCTTTGTGGTAGAGCCAGTCCCACATCTCGCTTCGATTCAGTTCCAGATGTTCGGCAACGGGCGCGAGGAGCGCCAGTTTTTCGGCATCCAGAAACACCTCGGCATCCAAAAATACCACCGTTGCGCCCACTTCGGCCGCGGCAAGCAAGCTGCGGATCGTCTCCGCATCGGCCGAACCGACGAGGATCAGACCGGAAGACGCCTCCGCCGAAACCTCCGCACCCAAGCGCTGAAGCAGCTCGAGTACGTCGGCGTCAAGGCCGACCGCCGATACGGAAACACCGTCGAGCCGCGGCAGATCGGCCGGGTCGGAGAGGATAAAGGACGTTTCGTTGGCCATCGGCGCGCCTTCGCGCAGGGATGCGACGAGCCGATACTTCCCTGCCGGAACGTCGAGCGCCAGCGTCCGGCGCATGATCGGCACGGCAAACTTCGACGCATCGAGCGCAAACGATTCGCTAAACGTTTCGACCACGCCGATCTCGCCGACGATCGCAAAGTCGGCGGTATACGTTCCCGACGGCAAAACGCCGTCGCTTGCGAGCACCGCTTCGATCTCGAAACCAGTCGCGCGCGTGACATGCGGTTCGGCAAACAGGCAGAAGCGCAGCGGCGCCCACCCCTCGGAGACCGCATCGAACATTTCCGGTTTCCAGCGGCGGAAATACGACCAAAGCCCCTCCCCGCACATACCGTGATCCAACAGCCCCGTCAGCGAATAGCCGGAAAAATTGGGGTTCGCGCGGACGATATCGAAATTGCGCTTGCGCTCATCGGCGTTTTGGCGGCGGCTTTCGGCGAGCATCATTTCCGCAAACGGGAACACGCGCGCCAGCCCCAGCCGTGCCCAGTCGCGCGTCAAGCTTTCGCTCTGCGCGGCGACCCAACTGCAGTCTTCCAGGTCTTCGCGCAGGCCGTATTGTTTAAAATGCTTCCACTCTTCAATCACGTGGAAAAGTCCGCCGATGCCGAATTCGCTGAGGAAAACCGGTCTGCCGGTTTGGCTGCCCATTGTGCGGAAACGGTTGATCGAGTCGCGATCCATCGGTGCCTGCGGATAATCGTGGGCGTCACCGGCACAGGAACCGGCATCTTCAATGCTGCCGCCGTCGGAACCCCAGACGTTTTCCCAGACAAAGCCGCCCGGATTGCTGGCCGAGCCGATCGAATAATCGCGGTCGAAGCGGCCGCTGTTGAGAAGGATCAGGCGCGAAGGATCGAGCTGCCGCGCCTTTGGCAGAAAGCTGACCGCCGTGCGGAACACGCTGTTTTCGAGCGTTTCGTTTAAAAGGCCCCAAACGACCACGCTCGCATGGTTGCGGTCACGGCGGATCATCGCGCGATTCGCGTGTTCCCACCGCGCCAGCATTACCGCCTCGTCGCCGACCGGCATATTCGGGTGGGCGGCCTCCACCCGCGCAAATTCTTCGTCGTTGCGCCAGGTCTCGCAGTGCGAATAACCGAGGCACCACGCCGCCAAGCATTCTTCGTAGATGAGCAGACCGATCTCGTCGGCGATCTCCAGCTGCTCCGGTCGGAAAAGACCCGCGATCGCCCGCAGCATATTAAAGCCCGCGGCCTTCGCATAGATAAAGTCCTTCCGCACGTGGTCGGGGCGCACCGGAAACATCTGCCCGATCGGAAACGCGTTGCCGGAATGCGCCGATTTGATCAGCAGTTTTTTACCGTTCAGGTAGAAAAAGCCGTCCTTGACCAAAAATTCACGAAATCCGAACGTCAGCGTGCGTGAGTGCTCGCCGAGTGCGCTCGTCAACCGCACCTCAACCAGGTAGAGATGCGGATCGTCGACGCTCCACAGTTGGTGGTTTGGCACGGTCACGGTGAGGGTGCGCGTTTCTTGTCCCGGGAGGATACAGATTTTTTCTTCATAGCCGACGATAAAATCGGACGCATCGTTTTTCTCGGAAACGCGGATCTGCAGCTCGGCTTCTATGGAAAGCTCTGCCAAAGAAGCAAGCGAGAGCTCTGCGGTCAGCGCACCGGAACGGATATCGCCGGTGAGGAACACGTCGTCAAGGTAGGCCATCGGCAAAACGACAAGCGAAACGTCGTACCAGATGCCGCCGTGGTTCAGATTACTGCCGGCACTTTTTTGAATGACCTTATTTCTGTGGGGCGTATTGATGAGGTTCAGTCCGTCGACAGCGGTTTCGGTGGGGTTGATCACGCGCACGGCAAGCAGATTTTCACCCCCGAGCCGCACGGATCGGGTAACGTCGAACGAAAACGGCGTTTCGCCGCCCTCGTATTCTCCGAGCCGCGTCCCGTTCAGCCAGACCTCCGCCTTATAATCCACGCCGCCAAAGCGCAGCCACACCCGCTCGGTCGGCCCGACTGCAAGATTGGGCGCAAAGCTGCACCAATACCACGCAACGCCGTGGTATTCCGGCAAAAACTGTTGGATGATCGAGGGTACCGTCGCTTCGACAGCACTATTGGGTACGGCATTTTCCCAGCCGCTGCGTTTTCCGCTATTCTCCGGGTCGGCGGCGATCTGCCAGCCGTCCCGCAGCGTATACAATTGACCCTGCATCGTAAATCCCCCTGCCGAGCAAACAGAATTCATTGGTTTCATTGTATCATACTCCGCGGCAAAAGACCACAGGTTTCCCGCCAAAAAACATGATATTTTTTTCACGCTCGCCTAAAAATACAAAAAGAGCCGCCAAATATATCTTTTGGCAGCTCTTTTCTCCCATTATTTCCGATACGCGCCAAACCTGGCAGCCAGATCGCCGATCACTTCGCGGGCATAGCGGGCCGACGGCAAAAGTAGCCCATCGGGCAGCGCGCCGGAATTGACTTCGAGCGTCAGATCGCCGGCATACCCGAGCTCGGCCAGCGTCCGCATTCCCTCGTCCCAGCAGATGCTGCCTTGATAGGGCATGGCATGGTCATCGTGGCGGATATAGTTATCGTGGACGTGGGTGGCGATGATCTTGCTTTGCAGCCGCCGCATCACCTTGAACTGATCGGCCTTATAGACCATAGCCGCATGGCCAAAATCCCAGCAAACACCGACCAAGTCGGACGGAAAACGGCCGACGATCTCATCCAGTTCCTCGATCTGCGAACACAGGCGCATCCGATGGTATAGCCCGCCAAGCCACTCGTGCAGGGTTTCCATCGCGAGCTTCACGCCTCGTTTGGCCGCCAGTTCGACCACCGGCGCATAGACCTCGTAGACCGCTTGTACGACCTTCGGGTAATCCCATTGGACGTAATCGGCTTCGTACCACGTATCGGCATGGACGACCATGCAGTCCGCACCCAGAATCGCGCTGTCCTCGACGCATTCAAGCAGGCGTTCGCGGAAGCCTTCGGGCATCGGCCGCCCCTCGAAAAACGGCGCGTGCGTTTGATTCACCTTCAGCCCAAGGCGGTCGCAGATCTCACGCTGGGCAAAAATCCACGCGCGGTGATCTCCGGTATCGTCATGATCGCGCTCCATCGATGACAGGCCGAAATCAACGGTGTCGAATCCGCCGGCTTTCGCCAGCTCCAGCGTTTCGCGCCGGGTGCGGCGGGAGCCGTCGGATCGGCGGCTGTAGCTGCGTTCGTTGACAGAAAGTCTCATCGGTTTTTCCTCCCGCTTCTTTTCCAGTTTTGCGGTAATATTGCTGCTTCTGTTTGTATTATACCACACCGATACCGGCCGCGCAAGAAAAAGCATGCAGGATCTCCTGTTTACAAGCCAGCGGGAATGGTATATAATACTATCAAACACTGTGCCAACCGGCCTTTTCGGAGGGATTTTGATATGATCGACTATTTTAACGCAAGCTCCCCTATCCGCTTTGTGTTCCCGATCGACGGCGACTGCGTGAACGAACGCGACGGCCTCTCCCCGCGCGGATTCGTGCAGATACTCGCTAAGGTCGCCGCACCGAAAGGACATAAGGTGACGATCTGCGGCGCGGAGGCCGCGTACGAAGACGGGTATTACACCGCGCCCGTGGAGATCATCGGACGCCGCACCACGCTGACGGCAACCGACGAAACGGCCGGCGACGAATGCCACATCGCCGTTTATTACCTGCCCGCTTCGGTGAAAGGCTACCGCATTTCCTCCGACGATAACATCCTCTTCCTCGCCGATATCACCGCGCACAAGGACGAATACGCTTCGATTTTTGAGAACCCCTATCTCGCGGTCTACAAAAAGGCGCACGATCTCTACGGGGCAAAGGTGCATATCAACCTTTTCTACGAATTCCGCGGCGAAGCCAAGCGCTGCTTCGCAAGCGACCGCCCCGATTTCGACCTTTCGATGATGACCGACAAATTCAAGGAGGAGTTCCGCGCCAACGCCGATTGGCTCAAGCTCTCGTTCCACTCCCAAAACGAGCTCCCCTCCGCCCCCTACGAAAACGCCACGGCCGAGGAGATCACCCGCGACTGCATTCGCGTCAACCGCGAGATCCTGCGCTTTGCCGGCCCCGAGGTTTTGAGCGGAGTGACCACGCTCCACTTCGGCGCAGCCAACGAAACCGCCGTGCGGGCGATGCGCGAAATGGGATACCGGGCGTTGACCGGGTACTTCACGCCGGATTCGGGGTATATGGTCGCCTATCACGCGCCGAAGACGCTCGTTGAGCACGTTTACGAGCGCGATTTTTGGTACGACCGCGACAACGACCTGTTCTTCGGCCGCATCGACACCGTGATCAACGAGGGCACGAACGAAGGAAACCTCGCCGAAATCGCCGAAACGATCGCCAGCCCCACGCGCGGCGGATTCGTTTCCATCCTCATGCACGAACAGTATTTCTACGAAGACTATACTCGTTTCCGCCCCGATTTTGAAGCGCGGATCTTAGATCCCGCCCGCCTGCTTTACGAAAACGGCTACCAAGGCCGCCTGATTTCCGAGGTCGTCCGCGAGCACCCGCTCTGCGACTTCCCGTGGTACGCGACGGACGAACTGCGCGTCTGACACAAAAAGTGATTGAGTCCTAAAAACCAAGCTACCTGCCAAAAAAGACAGAGAATGCTTTGCATTCTCTGTCTTTTTTTTGATAGGCACAAACGCTTTTTGTAGACGGATCCCCAATTATATGATATACTAAAAAAGTTCCAACCTTTTTTCCAAATCCGTGTCTATATGGGTGAAAGCTTTCAACGAGGTACAAACAAGTGAACAGACAAGATGCTGAAAAAATCATAACGGAATATCTCAAGCCCATATTCGGTTTCGCGCTAAAGCGGTGCCGAAACGCACACGATGCGGAAGATCTGGCACAGGATATCGTGCTAAAGGCGTTTCGCGCGCTCTTGGCCAAAGACGATATCGGCGACGTCAGCAAATTTATTTGGACGATTTCTCATAATGCGCTCAGCAATTATTATCGGGATTCGGCCAAAAGCGTTATGGGCGTATCCATTGATGAGTTCGCAGACACTCTTGCAGACCCCGACTCTATTTTGGAGGACGCCGATAGTGCCGATACCGTTTGCAGATTACAGAGTGAAATCGCATATCTTTCAAAGCTCCAACGCAAGATCGTGATTGCCTACTATTTCGAGAACCGTAAGCAAGCCGACATTGCGCGGGATTTGGATATTCCGCTCGGCACGGTCAAGTGGCACTTGTTTGAAGCCAAAAAAGAATTAAAACGAGGTATGGATACTATGAGAAAAACAAGTGAACTGAAATTTAATCCGATAAAATTTGACTTGTGCGGTTTCAGCGGTT
>SVLQ01000006.1 GCA_015067825.1 Oscillospiraceae bacterium
TATTTCTACACTTTGCAAAATTGCTACCGTGTTTTGCTTGCTGTCTACGTACAGGTTGCGATGAAAAAACATTTCTTCTTTGTCTACTGCGGATCAAATTTTGATATAGAAAGAAAAAACAACCACCAGTGTTGAGAAAATTCAACGACTGCGAGGTTGTTTTTTGACCACAGTTTATCCCACATCTGCAACCGGAACATACTGACACAACGGAAATAAAAGCACCAAAGAGGATGTGATTTTGAGCAGAAAGGGTTAGGAATAACCAGAAACGTCTATAAATCAGGTGTTTTTTATCATTTGGGACAGTGTCGAAAAACGTAGAATTTTGACGAGTTCGAATTCAGGAATAATCCTTATTTTATGCGGATTTATGGTAGCTTGGATTCTGTTCGAACCTACCGTCAAATCACCGTTTGACCACGGTTAGTCCACTTCATTTTCCAGCCTAAATTACTGTCAATATTATCGACACTTTGCTCTATTAAGACTCGTATGATTCTCCAAAATGTTTCTTGATGGTTTGCGCAAACAGGTCATAAGGAAATAACCATTCCTCTTTGCCGTTTATCTTTCTCGTCTGAGGCATTTCATTGACTTCTCGGTTGATTTTTCTGGTATGTAAAATACCATCCTTAATATAGTCGTAAAAACGGTACCCATCCCATGCCCAACGCGACTGTACTCCGTTCAAGCTGGCAATAATGCTTTTATCCGTTATCCGGTCAAAACACACCAGAGGAGCGGCGGCAAAGTAGTTCTTTAATGCTTGCTCCATATCCGAATCCCCGGCATACAGATCCAGTAGGTAATGCGCAACCGCATCCCCCACACATTCAAGATCCTTTACTTTCAAATCCACCAGAAAAATGACCAGTTTCGTTTCAAAGTGCATAATTTGCAAGCACTTTCTTCTATCGAAGTAAAACAGCTTACAGCCCCATTCAAACAATCGATTTCCGCGTTCCCGATTTACGACTGCTCGAACGAACGGAGCCACCTCTGATTCGAATTGTTCCGGAGTCTTCAGCTTATAGCGTTGTAACGTTTCTTTTGTGGCATAATAAATCATTTGTAAACTCTACCCACTTTTTTGATTTGCGTTTTAACATATCTTCATTACATATCCATAGCAGTTTCATCAAGAAGAAATTGCTCAGTACCGATATAGAGAATGCCGTCATCGTCGTGCCACGGAATAATGTTATCTTTTACTACTACGATCTTTTTAAAGGAGTCACCTACACGGTTGAGAGATCTGACTTCCTGCTTGCGTTTTTCTTCCTCGCTCACGGTAAGTGCGGACTGAATATAATACTTTTTACTTCCTTTGTTAGCCACAAAGTCTATTTCTAACTGTGAGCGTTTGCTCTTTTTATTTTCATCTTTATAACAGTACTCAACCACGCCAACATCTACGCTAAAATCGCGGTTACAAAGCTCATTATAAATGATGTTTTCCATAATATGATTCTCTTCTTGCTGACGGAAATTAAGTCTCGCGTTGCGCAGGCCTACGTCGCTGAAATAATATTTAAGCGGAGATCCAATATATTTCCTGCCTTTAACATCATACCGTTCGGCTTTATATATCATAAATGCATCAATGAAGAAGTCCAGATATCTGCTGACGGTTTCATCGCTTATGCTTACTTGTCTTTCGCTTTTAAATGTTTTGGATATCTTGCTTGCGTTAGTAAGTGATCCTACCGAAGAAGAAATGATATTCAAAAGGTCGTCAAGAACGGATTTATCGTGCAAAATCTTGTTTCGTTCTATGATATCCCCAATATAAATTTTACCAAACAAAGATTCCAGGTATTTCGCTTTTTCCTCGTGTCCTTTTTTCTTCATCACAAGAGGCAGACCACCGTAGGTATAATACTCTTGCCAAGCATCACGCTTATCGCCTTCGTACGCATGATAGAACTCTTCAAAAGAAAGAGGATTCACACGGATCTCGTCACCGCGTCCACGGAATTCGGTGAGAATGTCTGAGGATAACATTTTCGAGTTACTTCCGGTCACGTATACGTCAATGTTTTCGTGTTTCATCAGTCCGAGCACAACGTCCACAAAGCCGATCTTATCCTCGACACCTTCCACATAGGGGTTTTGAATGGTAACAACCTTTTGAATCTCATCGAGAAACACATAATACGTTTTGCTTTCATCTACAGTTAAGCTGCGGATATACTTGCCAAGTTCAAGAGGGTTACGGCACTTGATATTCTCGTCATCATCGAGTGCAAGACAGATGATACACTCGTCTTCTACGCCGATGGACTTAAGATAGTCTTTATAAATGTTGAACAACAAATAAGATTTACCGCATCTTCTAATGCCGGTAATAACCTTTACCAAACCATTTTCTTTCTTAGCAATCAATCTTTCGAGATATTTTTTTCGCTCTATCACAGTCGCACCTCTTTCGGAAATTTTGCGTATTTACTCATTTTCGTCGATCCTATTATATCATAGCCAACATTATAAGTCAATATACACTTTCGGAAATTTTGCGTATTTCTACGTTTTTACGGATACTCTGCACAGTTTCCCTTGCTGTTCACATACAGTCTCTGTTTCAACTGGAACTTATTCTTTGTCTACTGCGGATCAAATTTTGATATAGAAAGCATAAACAACTTCGAGCTGCTGGAGAACGCAACGGCTGCGCGATTGTTTTGACCACATATCATCCCACTTCCAGGACCATAACAGGCGGAGACAACGGAAACAAAAGCGCCAAAGAGGATGTGGTTTTGATCAGAAAGGGTTAGAAATAACCGGAAAGGTATATAAATCAGGTGTTTTTTACCATTTGGGAGCAGGAGGCCCGGGGTTCGAGTCCCCGCACTTCGACCAAACAGAAACGACAATTTTCGGCAGAAGATTGTCGTTTCTTTTGTTCTTATCCCTCTTCACCGAAAGAAAAACGCGGTCTTTGCATTTCCCCATCACCCTCAAATCATCCATATATACTGTATAAGGAGCAACACAATATGCTGACAATGGAACGCGCGCAGGCGCTTTTAGAAACAACGACCACCGAAGACCACCTCTTTCTCCATGCCAAAAACGTTTCCGTTGCGATGGGTGGGCTGGCGGAGCATTTCGGCGCCGACAAAGCGCACTGGGAGGCCATCGGCTACCTGCACGACTACGACTACGAGCAGTTTCCAACCGAGCACCTGCAGCACACCGAAGAACCGCTCCTTGCCGCCGGTCTGACCGCCGAAGAGGTGCGAGCGATCCTCGCCCACGGTTACGGCCACTGCAACGACGTTGAACCGCTCTCGCCGCTGGAACGCTCGCTCTTTACCGTCGATGAGCTCACCGGCATCATTCAGGCCGCCGCGCGGATGCGCCCGCTGGGAATCACCGATATGGAGACCGCCAGCTTTATGAAAAAGTTTAAGGATAAAAAATTTGCTGCCAAATGCGACCGCGAAGTGATCCGCAAGGGCTGCGAGATGCTCGGGATGGAAGTCAAAGACGTCGCCGAGATCTGCATTGCGGCGATGAAGGCGCACGCCGAAGAACTGCAGATCGGCCCGAGGGAATAGACAGAAACCGTCCGGCAAGGAGAAATTCTTGACCAGACGGCTTCTTTTTTGCCGATAGCCGTGCTGATTTGCTTTTTTTAAAACAAAAATCGCGGATGATCGCCGGAAAACGGTTGACTTTATCGCAATGGTGTGGTAAACTATACGACATATCAGAAAAGAGAAAACGCCGCACGGCGGCGTGTGTATCGAATAAGGAGGAATATCACATGACGGATACCGTACAGATCCTGATCTCTATGGCTATCTACATGGCGGCGGTCATTTTGATCGGCGTATTTTACGCCAAGCGCGCCAACAAAAACTCGGAAGAATACTTCCTCGGCGGCCGTTCTCTCGGCCCGTGGGTCACGGCGATGAGTGCCGAGGCTTCGGATATGAGCGGCTGGCTGCTGATGGGTCTGCCCGGCGTCGCCTACTGGTGCGGCTTGGCCGATGCCTTCTGGACGGCTTTTGGTCTCGCAGTCGGTACGTATCTGAACTGGCTGATCGTTTCCAAGCGTCTGCGCCGTTACAGCGTGCGTGTCAACAACTCTATCACGCTGCCGGAGTTCTTCTCCAACCGCTTCAGAGAAAAGAAAAAGACGATCATGTTCGTTGCCGCCGCGTTTATTCTGGTGTTCTTCACGGTCTATGCGGCCAGCTGCTTCGTCACCTGCGGTAAGCTCTTCTCCACACTCTTTGGCACGTCGTACACCTCGATGCTGATTGTCGGTGCGATCTTCGTTCTGCTCTATACACTCCTCGGCGGCTTCCTCGCCGAAAGTATTTCCGACTTCATGCAGGCGATCGTCATGATCGTCGCCCTCACGGTCATCGTCATCCTCGGCGTCGTGAGTGCCGGCGGTATCGGCGACGTGATCGATAACGCCAAACAGATCCCCGGCTTCCTCGAATTCTTTGGCCTGGCTTCGCCGGTGCTGAATGAAAGCGGCCAGCAGATCGTCGAAGCCGGCATGCCGGTCTTCGGCCCGGCCGCCAACTACGGCATCCTGTCGGTCTGCTCCATGATGGCTTGGGGTCTCGGCTACTTCGGCATGCCGCAGGTTCTGTTGCGCTTCATGGCCATCCGCAAAGAAGGCGAATTGAAGCGTTCGCGCCGTATCGCCATGGTTTGGGTCGTGATCTCGCTCGGCGTCGCCGTCTTCATCGGCATCTTGGGCCGTCAGCTCTTCCCGACGGAACATCTGACCAAATCGGGTGCGGAAAACATCTTCATCACCCTCGCCAACAGCTCGCTGCCCGCGATTCTCGCCGGCTTCGTCATGGCCGGCATCCTTGCGGCCACCATCAGCTCGTCCGACTCCTATCTGCTGATCGCCGCCTCGGCGTTCTCTAAAAATATTTTCCAGGGCATCTGCAAGAAAAACGCGACCGACAAGCAGGTCATGCTTGTCTCGCGCATCACGCTCCTGGTGCTGGCGCTGATCGGCGTCACCATCGCCCTCGACGAAGACAGCGTTATCTTCCAAATCGTTTCCTTCGCGTGGGCGGGCTTCGGCGCGACCTTCGGCCCGCTGATGCTCTTCTCGCTCTTCTGGAAGCGCACGACCAAAGCCGGTGCGATTGCCGGTATGGTCAGCGGTGCGGGCATGGTCTTCCTCTGGAAGCTCGTTATCAGCAAGCTCGGCGGCGTGTTCGCCATCTACGAGCTGCTCCCGGCCTTCATCGTTTCGGCGATCTTCATCGTGGTGTTTTCGCTCCTGTCGAAAGCGCCCTCCAAAGAGATCGAAGAAGACTTCGAGGCCGTTCGCAGCGGCGCGGTCTCAATGGACTAAAACGGTATTTAAAAAACGCGGCAAGGCGTCTGCCTTGCCGCGTTTTTTTCGCAGTTAGTCCGCTTTTTTGAGCGGAAGCCACAGCTCGATGTAGCGCGAGTTGTTGACTTTTTCGTTTTCGTGCTCGTAAAACCAGTGGTGTACGGCGATTTCAGGCGCATCCGAAAGCTCGTATCCCGACGAGGGCAGCCACTGGCTGACCGCCTGCTTGCGCAGCTCCGGTACTTCCTGCGTGGGATGGTTTGAGCGCTCCGTCTCGCAAACGAGGTAGCGCTGGGGCGGAATTACGATGGTTTCAAAGCGTTTGGCATCTTCGCCGAGCTCTTCCTCGATGTGCTCGAGGCACCACGGGTCGAGCCGCACGGCGATGTAGAAATCGTAGCCATCGTCGGCGAAATCGGTGAGGACGTTGTAGCTGGTAGCGATGTCGCCGGAATAGCCTTGCAGCAGGTATTGGTTTGCGCGGGTGGTGATGTAGAAATCGCTCACCTGTTCCTGTCGGTCGGCCGCATCGCCGCTGAAGCGGCGGCGGTAACCCGTGAGGGTCATGGCCGGCTTGTCTTCGATTCGGTAGTTCATACTGGTACCGCCTTCCAAAGAAATTTTGAGCGAGAGGCGGGAAAACGACCGCAGCGTGCCGCCTGTGCGCGCGGCAGACGGCAGGATGCCGTGGAATTTTTGGAACGCTTTGGCAAAGCTGTCCGGACTTTCGTAGCCGTATTTCAGCGCGACGTCAATCACTCTGCTTCCCTCGGCCGCAAGCTCCGCGCCGGCAAGACTCAAACGGCGGTTCCGGATGTATTCGCCTACGGTAAAGCCGACAAGGATGCTGAAGACGCGCTGAAAATGAAAGCTTGACGAAAAACTCTCTCTGGCGACCTCGTCGTAGTCGATCTCTTCGGTGAGATGTTCTTCGATGTAGTCGATCGCCTTTTGCATTCCGATGATCCAGTTCATGTCGTTTCCCTCCCTCTCTGGCAATAGGATACCATAAATCTTGCGTACCTTCCCGACAATTTCTGCGCTCTGGTAGCGGGTGAAAAAATCGCCCAAGCCGTGCGGCTTGGGCGAAATCAGTTATCTGGTCAAAACGGCTTCTTTGGCCGCGCGGTCCTCGGCGAGGGCCTTGGCCGTGCGGATCTGGTAGCGCTGCAGGTCCGGATGGGTCTCGCCGTCAATCTGCATATGCATGGTGCGGTCGAACTCGATCTCAAAGCGGTGGCCGGTGAGAACGGTGACGTGTTTGGTGAGCTTCAGGTGCTTCCCGGCAATGACCGAGGGCAGCAGCGTCAGTGCCCGCGAACGCGATCTGCAGCGCATGACCATCACCGAAACCGTGCCGTCTTCGTTCAACCGTTCCTGCGTCGGCGCGGCCATAACGCCGCCGCCAAAGTAGCGGCCCTGCATCGCCGGCGCCATCCACATATCCTCAAAAATATGCGTCTTGCCGTCCACGGTGATCGTGGCCTTGCCCGGCGCATAGCCGTAGAGCAGTCCCTGCACGGCGACCAGCTTGTAGCTGACGTCCTTGCCGGTCTCGACGTGGCGGCGGTTGACCTCGGCACAGCAGTAGCCGTCGATGCCCGCGCCCGTGCCGTTGATGAAGCGGTGGGCCTTGCCGTCGATGACGATCGCGGGCAGATTTTTCAGGTAATCGTTGACGCAGAAGGGGTCGCCGCCGCGCTTGCGGCCGACATCGTGCAGAAAATCGTTGCCGGAACCGCAGCCGAAAAAGTAGATCTCGTGCGGCAGATCGAGCTCGGCGATCGCGTCGGCAAAGCGGCTCAGCGTGCCGTCGCCGCCGGCGACGAGGATGCGCTCGTCTGCGGGAATCCCGGCGAAGAATTCGCCCGAAAGCCCGACTGCGGTGATGTCGTAAAAGCTGAGCTCGTTGCCGGCGAGCAGCGTTTCCAACTTTTTCACGTCGGTTTTGCCGCGGCCGTTGCCGGCGAGCGGATTGTATAAAACGTGGTAATGTGCCATCGGCGCATCTCCCTCATCTTAAAGATCAAGCCGCCGGAAACAAAACGGCGGCTTTTGCGTATATAAAAAGTATATCACATCGTTTGACCGATTTCAAGGGCGAAGCGCTGATTTTGTCGAAAAAGAGGGGATTGTCAGAGATATTTGCTGCGGAGTTGGCTGCGGGACGACTTCCAACAACCTAATTACGAAAAAAACGCCGTTTTCGGCAAAGTGTTTGCAAAAAACGGCAAATATGGTATAATGGTAGCAATCCAACGATTCCGGAGGGGCTTATGCATATTCCGACCGCTTCAACGCAGGAACTGACGATCCTGACGTTTGCCGATGCGCTTGTGCCGCGCGCCGAAAGCGCACAGTACGACCGCGAAAAATGGCTTTATATTCCCAATTTCTATTCCGAATACCGTTATATCCTCGGCACGGCAGGTTCCCACCCGCTGATCACCATCGGCATCAACCCGTCGACCGCCGAGCCCGATCACCTCGACAATACGCTCAAATCGGTCGAACGCATTGCCTTAGCCAACGGATTCGACTCGTTTGTGATGTTCAACGTCTACGCCCAGCGCGCGACCCGTCCGGACGACATGGACAAGGAATGCAACGTCGCGCTGCACGCTGAGAATATGCGCGCGTTCCGCTGGGTGCTGGAGCGCAGCGGCGAGGCTCCCGCCGTTTGGGCGGCGTGGGGCGCGATCATCGAAAAACGCGCGTATCTGAAGGATTGCGTGAAGGATATGCTCGCGATCGGCGCGGAATTTGGCGCGCAATGGTTGTCGGCGGGCAAACACTCGGTCAAGGGACATCCGCACCACCCGCTCTATCTGCGCAAAGATACGCCGGTCGAACCCTTCGACGTGGCGGAATATCTGCAAAAGATATAGAATCGATTTGGAAACTGCGTTTCCAAATCGGGCTAACCGATCGAAAACTGTGTTTTCGATCGATCTCTCACGCGCGTATCCCCGCCGACAAAATCTGCGATTTCGTCGGCTCCTCTCGGCGCGTGGACGGTCTGGCGACCGTCTTGAAGGAGTTTTTTCGGCGGCGGAGCCACCGAAAAAACGGAATTGAAATTCGGAATCCTCGGCACTACTGATTGCATTATTAAGGATAACACACGCCAAACGCGTTGTCAATGCGTTTGGCGTGTGTTTGTTTTCGTAAAAGAAAAATCGCACAGCGAGGTAGATCGTCGGTGTCCCGGCGTTATCGCATTACCGTAGGAGAGGCTATCAGCCTCCCGCTCCTTTTGCTACACGTTCTCGCCGCGCATCCACCGCGCCAGCCGTTCGGCGCGCGCTTCCTCCGCTGTTTTTTCGCTCGTTACGGTCGGCGCGAACTGCACGTGCCGCATCCGCGCGACTGCCGCGAGCACTTCCTGCCGCCGCGGCAGCGCGAGAAACCGTCCGCACGTTGTGAAATAGCTCGACCAAACCGTGTCGAGCCCTTCGCGGACGATCCGCGCGAGCAGCGCGTCGACCGCACTTGCGAGGTCGATCTCGGCGTTCGGGTTCTGCCGCATCAGCGCGCGCAGGAAAAACGCCAAGGCCTCGGTCTGCATGGACAGCGCGAGACCGCTCATCCCGCGCAGATCGACCGCTTCGTCGCCGATGCGCAAAAATCCCAGCGGATCAACGGCCAAAACCTCGCTCGAAGCCCCCTCTGGAAACGAGGTGAAACCCTCGGCGCGCAGGCAGCGGTGCTGCGACCAATCGGCGGGCGGCGGCTCGGGAATCGACAGTCCGCCGCACAAATCGTGCGCCTCGGCGGTGACGTCGCGGATCACGAATTCGTCCATGCGGTATACGCGGTCAGCCACGGCGAGGTATTCGCCGCTGCCGCCGATGACCAAAATCGTCGAAACGCCGCGCGCGGCGAGCTCACGCACGCGGTCGGTGAACGGCGTGATCGGCTCTCTGGCGATCAGCGCTTTCATGCGGTCATCGCGGATCATGAAGTTGGTCGCGCTTTTGTCTTCGTCGATCAGCAAAAGCGTGCTATTTGCGTCGAGTGCTTCCATAATGTTGGCGGCCTGCGAGGTCGAGCCCGATGCGTGCGCCGTGGAAAAATCACGCGCATCACCCGTGGGCAGCCACTTCAAAAACGGCGAAATATTGAGGTTTTTCACACTCCTGCCGTCCTCGGCGGCGATCGTCACGCCGCTCGGATCGGTCAGGCAAAGCTCACGCCCGTCGCCCAATACGTGGTCGTAAACACCTGCGGAAATCGCGTCGAGCACGGTCGATTTGCCCGAGTATCCACCGCCGGTGATCACGGTCACGCCGCGGCGGATGCCCATCCCTCGCACGCCGGCCACCGTCACGGCGTCGGCTGGTGTGGAGACAAACGGCAGGGCATCGGCCATTGGCCGCTCGGTTCCGCTCTGTCGCGGCAAAATGCTGCCGTCGGCGAGGAACGCGCAGCAGTCGCTTTGGGCGAGCCAAACGCGGATCTTCTGCTGCGTTTCGCTGAGCGCGAGGGCAGCGCTCAGCGCGGCGCGGTCGAAATCAGCGAGCCACGCAGAAACGGCGTAGGGCAGGTCGCGGCAGAGCATCCGTACCGATTGCCTGAGCTTGTGGAACGGCAGCTGCACCTGCATGCGAATGCACAGGCAGACCGCGGGCGGCGGCATATCCGGCAGCTCCTGCACGTTTGTTCCGGTTAAGTTTTGGTACCATTTCGGCTGCGCAAACGCGAAATACGCGGAGTTTCGCAGGCAAACGATGCTGCCGGGCTCATCAAGAACGTATTTTCCGTTTTCGGCGTCGGTGCGTTTGCGGTTATAAAGCGGGGCGTTGAGCGCGTCGATCACGGGGCCAAGCGCGCGCAGCGCGTGGTCGGCAGCCGCGATTGTAAGCGGCGTGGCGAGATGTGTTTCAGTAATCGGCAGGTTCGCTTCGCGGCGCTTTTTTGCGGCGGCTTCGGCTGCGGCGATCTCGGCGGCAAGGTGTGCGGCGGGGCTGTCGGCGGCGGGATGACCGAGCAGACGGTCGGCTGGGATCGCGATCACAACGGTCGGGCGATCCTTGGCGAGCTTATGGGTGGCGGAAAGCGTGTAGCCAACGCCGTCGTGGTAATAGGTCGGCTCGTCGTCGGTAAAAACGTGGCAGGGATCGGATCGGCAGCCGGTGCAATCCTTGCCGAAACATTCGGCGGGGCGCACGCGGAGTGTCCCTTCGTAGATCGGCCCGAAGGTTTCGGTCTTTTCGGGCAGGGCAAGCAGCGTGTGTTTGAGGCGGTTCATAGCATTCCTTCTCTCGTTTTCAAATCTTTCGCTGTGGCCTATATGGGAATGCTCTCCGCGAAGATGAAAAAAGCACCCGTGCGGGTGCGCAGATCTGCATAGAAAAAGGCCTGTGCACCCCATATCGGATGCACAGGCCTGAAATTGACGGGAAACTCAGCCGAAATGCGTGATTTTTGTGACATCCGATCCATATAAGCTTGTCATAAAAATCACACTCCTTGTGTTAAATTCGGTCATCGACCGTTACCAGTATAGCACGAAACCGTGGCTTTGTCAAACAAATTTTCGGTGTTACAGAATTCCCTGCAGCCAGATCTCCAGACCGATGGCAATTAAGATCACGCCGCCGAGGATCGAGGCCTTGCCCGCAAGGCAGGTACCGGCTTTTTTGCCGATCACGAGTCCGCCAGCGCAGATAAAGAAGGTGACGACGGCAATCAGCAGGCAGCAAACGAGCGCCATCAGCCAATCGTAATCGGCGATCGTAAACCCGACGGAGAGCGCGTCGATCGCGGTGGCCACGCCCTGCACCAGCAGAGCGGCGAACCCAACCGCCGGCTTTTCGGCGCACGAATCCTTGTTTTGGATGCCTTCAACGAGCATTTTTCCGCCGATGAACGCGAGCAGTATGAGCGCGATCCAGGGGATGAATTTTTCAAACGCTTGAAAATGCTGTGCGATCGTATGGACGCAGATCCAGCCGACCGCCGGCATAAAAAACTGGAAGAACGCAAACGTTCCCGCGATCAAACCCATGCGCGGCAGCTTCATCTTCGGTTCGTTCATGCCGTTGGCAAGCGAGACCGAAAACGCATCCATCGCCAG
The DNA here is from genome assembly GCA_015067825.1 of Oscillospiraceae bacterium. Classification (GTDB taxonomy): domain Bacteria; phylum Bacillota; class Clostridia; order Oscillospirales; family QAMX01; genus QAMX01. The sequence continues at coordinate 11,406 of SVLQ01000006.1, forward strand.
ACCGATGCCGAGCAGTATACTGTTCAAGAAAAAGCGGAATCCCCAATCCATGAAAAACACCCTCGTTTCCAAACAAAAAATCCCCGCGCACAGCCGCAAGCCGTGCGCGGGGCCGAACAGACAGACCGACTCCTGCATCGCTTGCGAAAGTGATACATGAGTCTCGCGATTGAAAACAAGCCAGGCCGAGGGCCAGTATGTTGACTTGCTACGCACCAAACGTGCGCTCGCTACTCCCTCACGGGTTTTACATTAAGTGGTATTATAGCACAGCGTGCGTAAAAAAGCAAGATATTTTTGCGCTTTTTTCAAAGAATACATCCGTTTTACGGCCGTACGGTTTCCGTGACTTCCGTTACGCGCATTTCCAGCAGATAAACCGCGGAAGCGCCGGTCCGGTCGGTGACGGTCAGCTCGAAAAAGAGACCGTTTTTCAAAAGCGCGGCCGCGTCGGCATCCTCCTCGCAAAGCAGCTGATCGGTGATCACCTTGCCGAGATCGCCGCCGACGGCGATCGGCGTTCCGGTCGTATCCTCGGCGTGCATCGAAAGAATCGTATGCTGCTTGTCGCCGTCCCAGACAAAAAACGTCGCGGAATAGGCGGTGATATCGGAGAATACCTCTTCTTTCGGTGTCAAAATACCGCCGTAAAACACGTCGTCGGTGGAGCAGAGGCCGAATACGCCGTTGGAAACCGTGAAGAAATCGTGCTCCCCGCCAAACGAGCAGACGATGAGCGGGTCGGGCGTGGCGCAACCGCCAAACAAAGCCGCGCAGATAAGGAGCAAAGCGAGAAGAACTGCCGTCTTTTTCATGCGCGATCTCTCCCCTAGAGCCTGCCGAGCACTTTCATCAGCGGTACGGGATCGTTGGCGGTGATCAGCGCAGCGCCGTGGTCAATGCAGAAGCGGACGTCTTCCTCGGTATCCGCGCAGTACATATGCACGGGCCAACCTTTAGCCATATAAAACGGCAGCAGTTCGGAGTGCACGAGCTTCATGTTCAACCCCAATTCTTCGTAGAAATCGTAACTGCCGGGGACGAATTCACGCATCTGGAAGTCGGGATAGCCCATCGTACGGCCGTTGTAGGTCTCCTTGATGTAGCGGATGATGCCGGCATGGAAGGCGTAGAACCAGCAGTCGTCGAAAAAGCCGTACTGCTTCAAGAGGGCGACGGTGAGGTCGACGGTTTCCTCGGTGTACTGCTTGATCTCGACGCCGAGCTTGATGGTTGGGCGTTTTTCGCAGCAGAGCTTGAGGAGGTCTTCGAGCGTGGGGATGCCGACGGCCTGCCCCAAAAACCGATCGCCGAACTTGTCGGGGTAGTGCGCCGAGAGCGCGCGCACTTCGGCGAGGGTCAGATCGCTGACGTGGACGTCGACGCCGCAGGTACGGTGGCAGTTGCCGTCGTGGATCAAAACGGGCACCTTGTCGGCGGTCAGCCAGACGTCGAATTCGATGGCGTCGACGCCGAGATCGATGGCCGAAGCGAACGAGAGCAGGGTATTTTCCGGGTAGGCAGCGGCGTAGCCGCGGTGGCCTTCAACGACGATGTTTGGCATAGATTTCTCCTCCATATTGCGATTTGGAAACTCCGGCTCCAAATCGGTGTTTTTAGCGGTAGGTTTTGGCGTATTGGAACGGTGTTGTGCCGAATTTGCGTTTGAAGAGAGCGATAAAATGCGAATAATCGGAAAAACCGCATGCCGCGCACGTTTCCTGCACGGATGCACCTTGCTCAAGCATCATCTTGGCGGCGGCCAGACGGCGCGTCTCCACGTATTTTGCGGGCGAGGTGTTTAGGTGGGTGCGGAACCGGCGGTTTAGGGTGCTGCGGCTGGTGAAAAAACGGCGTTCGAGCTCGGCCATCGAGCAATCGCCGGAATAGTGGGTGTCGAGGAACGAGACGATCGCCAACAGGTCGCGCGGGAGCTTCTGTGCTTCACCGGTGTCGAACCGGTGGGTCTGAAGAATATCGAGCACCGCAAAGACGGCCGAAAGCCCGCGCGCCTCGCCGAGGCTTCCGCTGCGCTTGGCCTGCCACAGCGTTTCAAATGCGGCGGCGAGCTGCTGTTTGTCGGCCGGACGCATGGAGATGCGGTTCATCTCGCCGTTTTTGCGGTCGTAGAAAAACGAGAGCAGCGGCAGGAGCGGGTGGTCGGCGGCCAGCCACAGGCAATAGTGCGCGTGGACGCTGTCGCTGTGGTAGATACAATGGTGGAATTCGTTGGGCTTGGTGATGATGACGTCGCCGGGCTCTACCGGGTAGACGTTGCTCTCGACCAAAAACGAGACGTCGCCGCTTAAGTTCAGATAGATCTCGCAGCAACTGTGGATGTGCGAGTCGTCGCCGACGTGTTCGGCGGCGATGGTGAGGTCGTCGGAGAAGCGCACGTCCGAAAAAAGCGTGGCGGCGGGCAGGATCTCGCGGAGTTTCGGGGTGTAATCCATAGGCATCGACTCCTGATGCGTTGAATTGCATATTTTGTGGCGTAATTTGCGTGTTTTTATGCAAATCCGTGCTGTATAATTATATCGCGTCCGATGCAAGTTGTAAAGTCCCCCCGGCGCAAAACTTTTGAAAACGAGGCTTTTCTATGGAAAACATCCCGATCGTCGTATTGTTTGCCGTTTCGATGGCGGCAAATTTATTGGGCGGGCTCGTCCGCACCTATTACAGCAAGTCGGTCTCTTCGTCGATGGCGGGCTATCATTTGTTCAACGCGGTCTCCAGTCTGGTCTGCGGCGTAACGCTGCTTTCTCTGTCCGGCGGCGATTTTCGGATGTCGGTCTATACGCTCGTGACCGCGCTGATCTTCGGCGTGATCACCGCGCTGCAGCAGGTGACCAATTCGGCCGCGCTCAGCCTTGGCCCGTGGTCGTATACCTCCGTCATCGTCTCGATGTCAACGGTCATCACCGCGCTCTCCGGCGCACTCTTTTTCGACGAAACCATCCGCGCCACGCAGATCTTCGGCATTGTGCTGATGCTTGTGTGTCTGGTTCTGTCGGTTTCCAAAGAGAGCGGCGAGCAAAAAAAGAAAACGCTGCGCTGGTTTTTGGTCTGCCTCGTCTGCCTCTGCTGCTGCGGCGGTGTCGGCTTGATGCAAAAGATCCACCAAAGCTCGGCCCACCGCGAAGAACTGACGATGTTTTTAGTGATCGCGTTCCTCTGCTCGTTTGTGTTTTCTTCGGTCAATCTGGCGATTCTGCGACTCGGTAAGGGCGAAAAAACGCCGGTTCTCGACCGAAAAACGGCAGTTTGGGTGTTGGTCGTTCTGTTTGCTGCCGGCGGGATCGGGATCGCGCTCAATAACCTGATCAACCTCTATCTCTCCGGTGTGGTCGCAAGCGCCGTCTTCTTCCCGATCGTCAACGGCGGCGGCTTGGTGCTGATCACGGTTGCCTCCGTGATCTTCTTTCGCGAGAAGCTCGCACCGCGCCAGTGGCTTGGTCTGGCCAGCGGTCTGGCGGCGACGCTGCTTTTGTGCCTCTGAATCTCGTACCCGGACGGAACTCCGGTATTTTTGCTGATCGTTGAAAAGGATCGGCTGAACGGTAAAGCGGAATTTGATGGAGAATAAGGAATGAAAATCTACGATATTTCTCAAGAAGTTTACGGTTGCCAAGTCTATCCCGGCGACCCTAAGCCGGAGAAAAAAGCGCTCAAATCGATAGAAAATGGCGAAGTATATAATTTGACGGCATTTCGTATGTGTGTACACAACGGCACACATATAGATGCACCGCATCATTTTATTCAAGGCGGAAAAACCGTGGATGAGATGTCTTTGGATGCATTTATCGGAATGGCTTACGTAGCAGAGCATCGTGGGGTTGTTACCGAAAAGGATGCCGCAAGAATCATCAAAAAAGCAGAACAACATAATACGGAAGCAGCAAAGAGAATTCTGATAAAAGGAGATGTCGAGGTATCATTAGAGGCGGCAAAGGTATTCGCATCTTCCAATATCTTACTTCTCGGAAACGAGCATCAGTCGGTCGGACCACAAAATGCGCCAATGGCGGTGCATCTTGCACTATTGTCTGCAGATGTTATCTTGCTTGAGGGGATTCGTTTGGCAAAGGTGGCCGAGGGGGTATATTTCTTAAATGCGGCTCCGTTGAATTTGGCGGGGGCAGACGGTTCACCGTGCAGAGCGGTGTTGATAGATGCTGAGAGATAAATTCCAATTTATCGAACTGTTTGAAAGGACTGCGGCACCATGGGAGTTCAAGAATCCTATGGTGCCTTTTCCTATACATACTTCCGTCATTTCGGCGAAAGGCTTTTTTAATATGCCGAAACCGGCATGCTGGGTTAAAAGGGATAAGCGATCCGGGTGTTTGCTATTGGAAAAGAAATATGGTATAATAAAGAAAGAAATCATACATCCCTCCATATCATCCCTCTGACTTTGAAAAGGAGTTTCTTATGGCAAAGATCACAATGACGAAGCCTTCCAACAGCGGCGTTGCCCTCGGCGGCATTGGCACCGGTTCGGTTGAGCTTCTGCCCGACGGTGAATTCCACTATTGGCAGGTCGCCAATCCTAAATCTTGGGCGTCGGTCAGCCGTGCCCCGGATAATGACGACAGTGAGAGCGGTGTCGGCGCATTGTCGTTCTGGATTCGGACGAAGACGGCCGACGGCAAGCCGATCATCCGTAAGCTCGGCATGAAGACCGACCCCGAAGATTTTACCTACCGTATGTTCGGCTGGAACAAGCCGGTCGAGCGCATCGAATACGATGGCAAGTTCCCGGTCTGCGATCTTGATTATATCGACCGCGGCCTGCCCTGCAAGCTGCATTTGCGCGCGGTCTCGCCGTTCGTGCCGCACCAGTCCGATATCGCCGCCACGCCGGGCTTCTACCTCGAATTCACGGTGGAAAACACCTCCGACAAAGAACAGACCGTGAGCTTGCTCGGCACGCTCATTCCGGAATTTGCCGACCGCGAATACGGCATGGAAAACGAACTCGTGCGGTTCGGCAACGCCGTCGGCGTGTTTTCCAAATCCCTCGAGCCGGAAGAATGGCCGCGCGGCTATCAATTCCCCGCCAACTACGGCAACCTCTGCTTCACCGTCAGCGGTGACGGCGAATCGACCTACGTCGTCGGCGAATACGACCGTTACCTGCGCGAATATATCACCTGGTCGCCGGTCTACGGCGTCACGCAGGAATCGATCCTCTTCGACTTCCGCGAAAGTGGCCGCCTGCCCAACAGCACCGTGGGCAAAAAACCGCGTCCGCTGCCGCTCTATCCGGAAGACCTGACCGACGAAGCGCTCGACCGCATCATCGCCGAATACACGGCACTTCCGTGGGGAGCTTCGGTGCTCGAACACATCCGCCACACCTACCCCGACTTCCCCTCGACCCGCGAAGAAAAAGAAACGATGATCCCGCACCTCGCGGAGCAGGTCAGCAACCTCAAGGGCTCGGCCTTTGGCGCCAGCGCGCTGGCAAACGAAGTCACGCTTGCCCCGGGCGAATCGGCCAAGGTGCGCTTCGTGCTTTCGTGGCATTTCCCGTTCCACAGAAATCCCGACGGCAAGGTGCTCGGCCACTACTACGAAAACCTCTACGAAAACGCCGCTGCCTCCAACAAATTCCTCGTCGAAAATCCGTCGGTCTTCGACCGTGCCGCCGCACTCACCGATCTGCTATTTACGACCGATCTGCCCGAAGTGTATCCCGAAGCGTGGTCGTCGCAGCTGGAAACGATCGTCAAGGGCTCTTGGTACTTAAAAGACGGCAAGTTCGGCCTGTGGGAAGGCCTCAGCTATTGCGGTTTCCACACGACCGACATCACCTACCACGCCTCCTTCGGCCTGCTCGCGCTCTTCCCGGATCTGCAGAAAAAGCAGATGAAGATGGGTGCGGCCTTCCAGCGGGAAGACGGCCGTGTCCACCACTTCTTCACACCCGACCTCGAGCACGTCGACAATGGCTTTGACCGCGTCGATATGAACCCGCAGTTTGTGCTGATGGTTCTGCGCGACTATCTCTTCACCGGCGACAAGGCGTATCTCACCGACCTCTGGCCGCACGTCACACGGGCGATGGATTCGATCGCTGAGCTCGACCAGAACGGCGACGGTCTGCCCGATACCGGCACCAAACGCAACACCTACGATGCCTGGAACTTCTCGGGCACGCCGACCTACATCTCCGTTTTGTGGCTGGCGGCGCTGAAAGCGGCCGTCATGATCGCCCGCCGCGTCGGCGACGATGCGCGTGCGAAGGCGTGGGCCGAAACGCTGGAAAAAGGCAAGGCCTCGCTGGAAACGCTGCTTTGGAACGGCAGCTACTATAACCTCTGGCGCGACGACACCCAAACCGACGAATCGCTGATGACCGATCAGCTCGACGGCGAATGGTTCCTGCGCATGATGGGGATCGGCGGCAATCTGCCCGACGAACGCGTGCGCGCGGTACTGGAAGTGATCTACGCCGAAAACTTCGATCATGAAGCCGGCCTCGTCAACGCCACCTGCCCCGAAGGCAAGTCGACCAGCCTTGCAACCTACGAGAACTGCCAGGCCGAAGCCGTTTGGACGGGTATCGGCTACCTGATGGCGGCGATGGCGATGGCGGTCGGCCGCCGCGACCTCGCCGATATGGGCGTGCAGTCCATCTACGATAACCAGGCGAGCTTCGGTGCGCTGTGGGATCACTGGGAATGCGGCCACCACTACACGCGCCCGATGTCCTCGTGGACGACGCTGAACGCCGCCCTCGGCCTCTTCGTCGATGCCGAAAACCGCAACGTTCGCCTCAACCCGATCGCCAAGGATATCACGCTGCCGCTCGTGCTGCCCGATGCCCTCGCCGTCGTCACCGTCCGTGACGGCATCTGCGAGCTCAAATGCGTTGAAGGCAACCTGAACGACTGGTCGATCGTCTGCAAACCGGTGCGATAAATAGTTTTCAAAAAGCGATACGCAGCAATCCCGCTGCGTATCGCTTTTCATTTCATCGGCATTATCGGTGTAAAATAATTGATTCTGCTGCGAATTTATGATATAATGCATGTATATTCCCACCGAGTGAAAAGACCCGTCGGAACGTTTTCGCGGGTTGACATATTCATATTTTCAGGAGGAAGATTTATGCCCATTCTGTCCATCCAATGCGACCTCTGCTCCGGTGAACTGCAGATGCTGCCGCACGGTCTCGGCGCACGTTGTGCCGACTGCGGCATGGAGCACTCGTTTGCGCGCCTGCAGGAAAAGCTGGAGCAGGAAAAAGCGATCGCCGACAGTTTCACCGGCCGCGGCGATCCGCCGTCGGCACCCCACATTTGGCCGACCGAACCGCCCAAAACCGGTTTGGGCTGCGACCTCTGCTTCGGCGAGATCAAAATCTGCGAAGGCGGGAAGGGGCGCTGCGCGCTCTGCGGTGTGACCTACACGTTGGAGGATCTGCGCGCCAAGATGCAGGCCAAAAAGAGCGGTGTCCAGCCGGTAAAACCGGTTGTTGAACCGCCGAAACCCATCGTTGAACCGGTAAAACCCATCGTTGAACCGGTAAAACCCGTGGTCGAACCGGTAAAACCCGTGGTCGAACCGGTAAAACCCGTGGTCGAACCGGTAAAGCCCGTGGTCGAGCCGGTAAAACCCGTGGTCGAGCCGGTAAAACCTGTCGTTGAGCCGGAATCCGTTGTTGAACCGCCTCTGCCGAAGAATCCGCCGTTTTGGATGCCGGTTGACAGCGTGTTTCCGATTTCCGGCGTCGGCGTCGTTGTTTCGGGTAAAATCATCGGCTCGATCTGCAGCGGTAACTTTGTGCAGACGGCGAACGGAAAACTGTGCGAGGTAAAGGCTGTTGAAGTCGACAAAAAGGTCTGCCAAACCGCGCAGACCGGCGAAACGGTCGGACTGTTGCTGGCGGGCGTCGACTGCACGCTGGACGGCACCGATTTCCAAATCGGCGACAAACTCATTGCGTCGGACGTTCAGCCGCCGAAGGATGAAGAAATTTTCGACGTTGAATTCACCCAGATCGACGCAGACGACTACACGGATGCGGAGTACACCGAGGTCGAATACACGGAAGTCGAGTATACGGAAGTGGAATCCACGGATGCGGAGTACACCGAAGTGGAATACGTCGAGGTTGAACCCACCGAAGTGCAGAAGCCGTCGGTTGTCCCGGAGGGCTACAAACAGTTCCGCATGCAGGTCAACTCGACAGCCCACGGCAAGCTGAAAGGCACCGTGCTCGCCGGCACAATCGCGCCCAACGCCAACGTTTTCCTCAACGATACCACGCAGAAGGCGCGCGTGCTCACCTGCGTTCCGGCCGATCCCAAGGTCGGTCAGACCGTCACGCTGACACTTTCCTACTACTCCAAAGAACCCATCAAGCGCACCATCAAAACGATCACCGGTATGCCCCAAACGAATGCGGCGGCCAACGATCTCTACGAATACGGCGGCACGGAAGAGCAGTATTTTGAAGAGCTTTTGCGCCGGAATTTCGCCGATTACGCGATCAGCAAAGGTCCGCAGGATCCCAACTGGAAGCAGACCTGTTCGTGGCTGCTCTCCAAGAACGGCAAGCCCGCTCTTTTGGTGATTGCAAGCACCAAACGTGAAGATCCGTTTGCCGGTGAAATTCGCAGCGAGATTTACGCCTACAAGGGCTATCGCAGTGTTCGCTTCTTCATGGAATTCCGCAACAAGGTCGACTTCGTGGTCAGCCGCATCCGCCAAGCTCTGGCCTGATCGGCCCATCTCAAATTGCAAAAAACAGAGGGAAACGCATTGCGCCTGTGAGGGGCCCAGCACAGACCTTTTTCCGACTTTGCAGGCAGTCGGTTTGTGTACGGTCCGGTAACGCCATACGATGCGTATGGCGCTTTAACGCATTTTCCCTCTGTTTTTTCTTTTTTCAGGAGAACGCTATGGTACTTCTCTCTCAGCTCTTAAATCCGGATTGCTGGCAGGCACTTTTGGCGCACAAAAGCGAACACGGCCATCTGCCGCAGAGCGAACAAGCCGCGATGGAAACCTTCCTCGCCGACGAGGCCTACCGCCCGATCGTGGAATCGATGATGGCCGGCGAGGTGTTTCCGCCGCCGAGGAAGAGCGCGATCGGCAAAAAGGGATCGGAGAAAAAGCGTATTGTCTACATCTATCCGCCCGACTATAACCGCGTTTTGAAGCTGTTGGGCTTTTTGCTGCAGCGCCGCTACGACCATCTCTTCGCCGACAATCTCTATTCGTTCCGCTCTGCCCACGGTGTGCGTGAGGCGGTTCGAACGCTGACCTACAGCAAAAACATCGGGAAAATGTGGGCATACAAAGTCGACATCAGCAACTATTTCAACTCCGTGCCCATAGAACGGTTGCTGCCAATACTCTCTGCGGCTCTGGCCGATGCACCCGAAACCTGCCGATTCCTCACCGCACTGCTGACCAGCCGCACCGTGCTGGAAAAAGGCAGCCTCATCGAAGAGGACAAAGGGATCATGGCCGGTACGCCGATCTCGCCGTTTTTGGCCAACCTCTACCTCGCCGATCTCGACCGCAAATTTGCCGATGCCGGTGTGCGCTACGCGCGCTATTCCGACGACATCATCCTCTTTGCCGATTCCGCCGAAGCGTTGGAGCACCACATCGCCGCGCTGCGGGCGCATTTGGCCGAAGCCGGGCTTGCGATCAATCCGGACAAGGAGGAGTACAGCGCACCGGGCGAACCTTGGACATATCTCGGCATTTGCTACACGCACGGTGTGATCGACGTTTCGCCGGTTTCGGTGGAGAAGCTGAAGGCCAAAATGCGCCGTAAGCGCCGCGCCCTCGCACGGTGGCAGGCCAAAAAGAATGTCACCGGCGTGCAGGCAGCCAAGGCGTTTGTGCGGGCATTTCACAGAAAGCTGTTTGAAAATCCGGTCGTCAACGATCTGACGTGGACGCACTGGTACTTCCCGCTGATCAACACCGCCGATTCGCTGCGCATCATCGACCACTACGCCCAAAGCTGCATCCGCACGCTCGCAACCGGCCGCAACACCAAATCTGCCTACAACTTCCGCTACGAAGATATCAAAGCCCTCGGCTACGAAAGCCTGGTTCACCATTTCTACGCATACTGCGAAGAGCGTTCCGAACAGTGAATTGCACTTTTGCGACAAAAGGATTGTTTTTTCGCACGCGACATGGTATAATAGGTTCTGTCCATACACCGTTTCTCACCGGATCGTCACAGATCCGGTGTTTTTTCCGAAAACTTCTTTTGAGGGATTGACATGCTAAAAAGCAAACTGAAACACTCCATCCAGTGGGGACTTTTGCCCACTGTTTTTGCACTCGCGTGGCCGACGATGCTGGAACAACTGATGCAGACCGCCGTACAGTACATCGATACGGCGATGGTCGGCTCGCTCGGCACCGACGCGACTGCCGCCGTCGGCGCGACCACCACGGTCAACTGGCTTTTGGGCAGCACGATTTCGGCCTTGGGCGTCGGGTTTCTCTCGTACGTCGCGCAGGCGTGCGGTGCGGGCGACAAAAAGCTCGCCGCGCGCGCTTCGTCGCAGGCAGTTTTGGCCGTTTTGATCTCCGGCTCGCTGTTTACGATCCTTGCGCTCTCGCTGAGCGGTCTCGTACCGGTGTGGATGCAGGTCGATCCTTCGCTGCAGGCGCTCTCCTCGCGTTACTTCTTCATCCTCTACACGCCGATGCTCGCGCGCGCCGCCACGATCATTTTCGGTACACTCCTGCGCGCCGCCGGCGACACCAAAACGCCGATGCGCGCCGGTATCCTCGTCAACGTGGTCAACGTCATCTTAAACTTCTTCCTCATCTATCCCACGCGCAAGATCTCGGTGTTCGGGTTTTCGATGACGATGCCCGGTGCCGGTTGGGGCGTGACCGGTGCGGCCGTTGCCAGCGCGGCTGCCTTCCTGCTCGGCGGCGTTTGTATCACGATCGTTTTCTTCCGTCACCCGGTGATCTCGCCGCGCGGCTATTCATTCCGCCCCGACTGGTCGGTCCTGCGCCCGTGCCTACGCGTGGCACTGCCAAATATGTTCCAGCGCTTCGGCACCTCCCTTGGCTACGTCGCGTTTGCGGCGATGATCAACTCGCTGGGCGAGATCTCGACCGCCGCCCACACCATCGCCAACACCGTCGAATCGGCCTTCTACATCCCCGGCTACGGCATGCAGACGGCATCGGCGACCCTCGCCGGCAACGCGCTCGGCGCGCGTGACCGCCAGCGAATGCAGGATCTGGCGCGGCTGATTCTCTGGATCGAGGTTCTTTTGATGATCGTTTCGGGCGGACTTTTGTTCGCGTTTGCGCCGAACATGATTCGCATTTTCTCCAGGAGCACTGAGGTTATCACCCTCGGCGCGATCGTTTTGCGCATGGTCGCCGTTTCGGAGCCGTTTTTTGGCGTATCGATCGTTCTGGAAGGCATGATGTTCGGCGTCGGGCAGACGGTAAAGCCCTTCGTCTACAACATTATCGGCATGTGGGGCGTGCGCATCGTCGGCACGTTTATCTGCACGCAGATCTTTGCATTCGGTCTCGTCGGTGCGTGGGCGTGCATGATCGCGCACAATCTGCTGCTGTTTGTTCTGTTTCTCATCAACTACCTGCGCGGGCGCTGGAATCCGCTGAATACGGAGAAATCGGCCCGGCCGGAGGCTTTGGCCGCGGAAAGTGACGTTTAGACACGCGCACGGCCGGAAAAAATGTCGCATTTTTTGCTGTTTTACAGAGAGAACTATTGTTTCACAGAGATTTTTGTGGTATAATAAAATTTGAGGTATCATCTGCATTTGCAGGTGAATCCGTTTGTTTTGGCAAAACCATTTTGAGGTGACAATATGCAACCGCTGAAAGGCAAAATCAAGGAAGTCTACGAATTTGTCGAATCGACCATCCGCGCCAACGGCCTGCCGCCCTCGGTGCGCGAGATCTGCAAGGGTGTCAATTTGCAGTCGCCGTCTTCCGTGCACAGCTATCTGAACCGTTTGCAGGAGCTCGGTTACATTAATAAAGACTCGCGCAAAATGCGCACAATCACGCTGACCAACTCCCAGAGTTACGCGCGCGTTCCGGTGATCGGCCGCGTGACTGCCGGCAGCCCGATTCTCGCTTTTGAGGACGTGACCGGCTACATCTGCTACAATACCGAAGAGACCGGCGATTTCTTCGCCCTCAACGTGACCGGCAACTCGATGATCAACGCCGGGATTTTGGACGGCGACGTCGTGATTGTCCGCAAACAGTCGACCGCAAGAAACGGCGAGATCGTCATCGCTATGATCGACGGCGAAGCGACCGTCAAGCGCCTGTCGGTTGACGGCGAGGCCATTTGGCTGATGCCCGAAAACCCCGACTACGACCCCATCGACGGCACAAACTGCACGATCCTCGGGCGCGTCTGTTCGCTCTCGCGCGCATACTGAAGTTCAACGAAATAAAGGGGCCGCGCACTGCGGCCGAAAAGGTTACACATGATGAAGCTCCAACTCACAAGCAGAGAATTCCGTTTGCTGCTTGACCTCGTTTATGCCGGCAACTGGGTGATCAACTCCATTCGCGGCGACGACCGCATCGGCGAATACGATCAGGTGGAAAGCGCCGTTTTTGCCCACTGCCGCACCTGCGGGCTTGACCAGCTCGTGGAGGGTGCCGAGTCGGTGCCTTCGGCAAAATATGTCGACGGCGGCATCCACGAAGCGATCCTTGACTACGAAGATATGGTTTTTTACGGTATTTTGGCCGAAGAACTGGCGCGCCGCGATCTGAAAGACCGCGACGTTGACGGCGTTGACAGCGATCTGCTCGCCCGCAAAATCGACGCATACATGGCGGAGTTTTCCGCCAACGGCATCGAAAACGTCGCCGTTTCCGGTCTGTAACAGCAGCCCGGCCAAAAACTGACCACAGGTGGTGACTCCCCTCCGTGAATGACGCTCAACCGACCGCCCACGAGGAAGAACTCCTCGCCGACGAGCTCTCTGCCGCAGCCAATGCGCCCTCCGGCAGCAGCCGCAGTGAATTTGATCTTGCAAAACACGGGATCCTGCTGATGAAAGCCGGCAGGCTTGTTGTTTTGCTCTTTTTGTTTGCTTCTGCGCTGATGCTCTATCTGCAGGGTTCGGTGGCGGCATCGCTGTTTGTCGGTGTGCTTTGGGTTTTGATCGTTCTGACCCAGACGGTGGCCGAACGCATGCTCGCTTCACGGCTGCAGATCACGCATTCGACATTGACAACGCTGGAATTCCAGATGTTTTTGCCGCCGAAATCCGCCAATGCGCTCTATCTTTCGCCGGTTCTGCGAATTCTGCCGGTGGTTCTCGCCGCGGCTGCCGCGCTGGTGTTTGCGTTCTATGCGAAATCGACCGCGTCTCCGTTCACCACACTGCTCGCATGCCTGTCCACGGCGTTTGTCTCCGGCGTTTCCATCGCCGCACCGTTTGCCGCCTACACCGTGTTTGAATCGCTGCGCAAAAAGGACATCGCCGTCAACGACACGCTGAGCATTGCACGTTTGGCGCGCGTGCGCACACTGCTCGCCGACCAATCGCTTTTCTACGGTTCGCGCAGCGCCGAGCTCCGCGGCTTCTACGCCAACGGCATGCTGCACCCGGTAACCGACCTCAATTTCGACGATTATCTCCCGCTCGTGCTTGGATTTTGCCACTGCGACGACGGTTCGCTCGCCTCGGCCTACGGATTCCGCCAGTCTTTGATGGATGTTTTGCTGCGCGGTATGCGCACAACGCCGATGGAACACCGCGAACTTCTGACGCCGCCCTCGGCGATCTTCACCCCCTACGACCCGGAAACCGGGTACATTTGCGCCAACCTCGCCTTTGCAGACGGCCGCCGCACCGTTTACCGCACCGGCAAGCCCGAAGTTTTGCTGCCGCAGGTGTCGCATATCCTCGACAAAAATATCGCGCGTCCCGCCGAAGCCTCCGACGCCAAACGTTTGGGGACGGTTTTGCAGAATATTTACGAAATGGGCCGTCAGGCCATCGCCCTCACCGAGGTCAACGCCGATGATACGCTGACCTTCATCGGGTATCTCTTCGTCACCTCCGCCCCGGTCGCCGGTGCGGATTCCGCCGTCACCACGTTGCGCAAAAACGGCGTCAACATCGTTTACGTCAGCCGTGAGCAGGAAAGCTGCGCGTTCTACCGCGCCTCATCCCTTGGGATCACCTCCGACGCCAGCCGTATCCTCACCGGCACGCGCATTGCAAACTTCCGGCCGGAAAGCCTGGAACGCGCGCTCCCGCGAGCCCGCATTGCCGCGGAAATGCCAACAGAACAGCGCTCCTCTCTGGTCGCCGCACTTGCGGAACGCGATGGCGTTTTGGCTGCCGCATCGGAAGACCCGGCCGACGGTTTGTTTGTCGGCGCGGATATCACCATTTCTTCGCCTTCGGAGCGCGTTGCGGCCGATTATACCGTCCGTCACTGCAAAATCACCGACGTCGCCGAAATTTTCCGCACCGTGCGCGGCGCATGCGATGCCGCCGTACGTGCGATGACCTTTGCCGTTTCTGTACCGCTGATGGCAGCGTTGTTTGTATTTCTGGCCGCGTGGGGCACGACGATCCCGCCGTTTTCCGTGCCGTTGGCCGTGTTTCTCTGCGCATTCCTGCCGCTGCTGTTTGTGCTGCTGATTGCCGGACGCTCCGCCTCGATCCCGACCGCCGCCAAACCGCTCGCCGGTCTTGGCGACAAGCCCGCCCGCAAAACCGTCCGCAAAAAGCCGGTAGCGCGGCTCTACCTCGCCTGGCAGGTTTTCACCGCCGTGTTTGGCGCATTGTTTGCCGCCCATCTCTACGCAACGCTCTCTCCGGTCTCTGTGGCCGGGATTCCCGCCGCCGCAGCCGCTGCGTTTTTAACGTTGCTGATGGTCTCGCTTTGTTCCGCGGCTGTCTCGTATTCTTGGGGCAATTCGCTGTTTTCCCTCATCGAGCGCAAAAACCGACCGATGATTTGGTTGGTGGCGCTCTTCGCCATTGCCGCTTTTGCCGCGCTGCGCGTGGATTTCGTCAACAAAATGCTTTCTCTGGAGACCGTCGGCTTCCGGTATCTGCCGCAAACGGTGATACCTGCCGTTTTGATCGCGCTTTTGTATGAATTCGGGCTTCTGTTGGCCCGCGCGATCAACCGCAGAAAGTAGAAAATCGTGCATCCATTATAAGGAGGAATGTCCGGTGCCGGAAATTGAGATCAAGCTCACGCATCCCGATCCGGGCGTTTTGATGGCCGCGTTCCGCGATCCCGCCATCGCCGCCGGCAGCACCGAACAAACCATCCGTATGCGCTCCGAATACTACGACACCGCCGACGAGATCCTCTTTGCCGCCCGGTGCGGCCTTCGTTTCCGCGCCGAAAACGAGCGCGGTGTTGTCACCCTGAAAACGCAGTCTGCCCCGTCCGACGCCTCCGGGCTTTCCGTGCGCGGCGAATTCGAGGTCGAAGCTACCTCGCTTTCCGAGGCACTGCCCAAGATCTGTGCGCTGGCTCCGGCTTACGCCGATCTGCTGCGCAAGGCCGCGCCCAATCTTCAGTTGACCGCCGCGGTCACCTTCACACGAATCGAACGCCACGCCGTCTTTGGCGAAACGGAGATCGCGTTCTCCGTCGACACCGGCATTTTCAATCACGACCCCGCTAAGCCCTTCGCCGAATTCGAGGCGGAGCTTAAGCGCGGCAGCGCGGAAACGATGATCGCCATCTGCGCCGACCTCGCCAAGACCTACGGCCTTGTTCCGCTCGCCGACTCCAAGCTCAAGCGCGCACTCGCCTGCCGCTCGCGATAAGCAAACTCACATCCGCCCGTTTTTTTGCGGCGGAGAAAGGATATTACCCCATGACTCGTATCAGCATCCCCAAGGGAACCAAAGACGTTCTGCCCTCTGCCAGCCACGACTGGCAGTACCTTGAAAGCGTTCTCCGCGGCTGTGCCGCCGATTTCGGCTTCTCGGAGATCCGTTTCCCCGCATTTGAGCACACCGAGCTCTTCCTGCGCGGCGTCGGCGACACCACCGACATCGTTCAGAAGGAAATGTACACCTTCGAAGACAAGGGCGGCCGCTCGATCACCCTTCGCCCCGAAGGTACGGCCTCGGTCGTGCGCAGCGTCATCGAAAATGGCCTCTACGCCGGCACGCTGCCGCTGAAGGTCTACTACATCGCGCCGGTTTTCCGCTATGAAAAACCGCAGGCCGGCCGTCTGCGCGAGCACCATCAATTCGGCGTGGAGATGTTCGGTGCCGCCGGTGCCGCCGCCGACGCCGAGGTCATCGCGTTGGCCGACACCTTCCTGCGCCGCTTGGGCATCGAATCGCTGACCGTTTCGATCAACTCCATCGGCTGCCCCGTTTGCCGCAAGCGCTACCACGAAGCGCTGCGCGAATACTTCGGCGCCTACAAGGGCGAGCTCTGCCCGCTCTGCTTGGATCGCATGGAGCGCAACCCGCTCCGTCTGCTCGACTGCAAAGAGCAACATTGCGGTGAGACCGCCGCAAACGCGCCGGTCACGCTCGATTACCTCTGCGACGAATGCCACACGCATTTTGAAGCCCTCAAGCGTGAGCTCGACCTGCTCGGCATCACCTACAAAATCGATCCGCGCATCGTCCGCGGCCTCGACTACTACACCAAGACCGTTTTCGAATTCGTCGCCACCAACATCGGCGCACAGTCGACCGTTTGCGGCGGTGGCCGATACGACCGTCTGGTCGAACAGCTCGGCGGTCCGGCTCTGCCCGGTCTCGGCTTCGGCTGCGGCCTGGAACGTTTGTTGATGGTTCTGGCCGAAAGCGGCATCGCACTTCCGGCGGCCAAAGGCCCCGACATTTTCGTCGCCGCTATGGGTTCGTCCGCGGCCGAAAAGACCGCGCAGCTCGTCACCGCCCTCAGAAGAGCCGGATTTGCCGCCGAGCGCGACGTCACCGGCCGTTCGCTGAAGGCACAAATGAAATACGCCGATAAACTCGGCGCCAACTTCTCGCTCACCATCGGCGACAACGAACTCGCTGAAAATACCGCAACCCTGAAAAATATGCGCACGGGCGAGGCAAGCCCGGTCGCGCTGACCGCCGAAGCCATCGGTGCCGTTTTGTCGGCACGGTAGGCTCGATCTGAATACAGAGAGGAAGAGAGTTCCATGGCAGAAAAAACATTCCATCGTACCCACCGCTGCGGCGAGCTTTCGCTGGCCGACGCCGGCAAGGCCGTCACGCTTTGCGGCTGGGTCCAGCGCAGAAGAGACCTCGGTGCGCTGATCTTCATCACCCTCCGCGACCGCAGCGGCATCATCCAGTGCGTTTTCAACCGCGAAACCAACGCCGAGCTCGCCGCACAGGCCTTCACCCTCCGCAGCGAATACACCGTCTGCATCAAGGGCACCGTTGCCGAACGCGACGACTCCGCCAAAAACCCCAAGATGGAAACCGGCATGATCGAAGTCATCGCCAGCTCGCTGCAGGTCTTCTCCAAGGCCGATACGCCGCCGTTTGAGATCGTTGAAAACAGCGACGTCAACGAAGTGCTGCGCATGCAGTACCGCTACCTCGACCTGCGCCGTCCGGATATGCAGCGCGTGATCGCCATGCGCCACCGCATCGCTCAGGCGACCCGCCGTTTCTTCGACAACGAAGGCTTCTACGAGATCGAAACCCCGATCCTGACTAAATCGACGCCGGAAGGCGCGCGCGACTACCTCGTGCCCAGCCGCGTCCACCCCGGCAAGTTCTACGCCCTGCCGCAGTCGCCGCAGCAGTACAAGCAGCTTTTGATGCTCGCGGGCTTTGACCGTTACTTCCAGATCACCCGCTGCATGCGCGACGAAGACCTGCGCGTTGACCGCCAGCCCGAGTTCACCCAGGTCGACTTGGAGATGAGCTTCGTGGAAATGGAAGACGTCATTGAAGTCAACGAACGCTACATCGCCCACCTCTACAAAGAGATCCTCGGCAAGGAGATCCAGCTCCCGCTGCCGCGTCTGACCTACGCCGAGGCGATGGACCGCTTCGGTTCCGACAAGCCCGACCTCCGCTTCGGCTACGAGATCCGCAACCTGAGCGACGTCGTTTCTGCCTGCGGCTTCGGCGTTTTCGAAAACGCCGTCAAAAACGGCGGCAGCGTCCGCGCGATCAAGATCGACGGCGGTTCCGCCAAGATCAGCCGCAAGGATATCGACGCGCTGACCAACTTCGTCAAGACCTACCGCGCCGGCGGTCTCGCCTGGATCCGTCTCACCGACGGCGGCGTGAAGGCGTCGTTTGAAAAATTCGTCTCCGCGGAGACCGTTTCGGCGATCCTCTCGACGATGGAAGCGGTCGACGGCGACATCGTCCTCATCGTTGCCGACGCGAAAAACCGCGTCGTGTTCGATGCGCTGGGTGCGCTCCGCTGCGAATGTGCGCGCAGAACCGGCGTGATCGACAAGGACGACGTCAAGCTCCTTTGGGTCGTTGAATTCCCGATGTTTGAGTACTCGGAAGAAGAAGATCGCTTCGTGGCGATGCACCATCCCTTCACCGCCCCGCTCGACGAAGACATCGATAAGCTCACGACCGATCCGGCTTCCGTCAAGGCAAAGGCCTACGACATGGTCTTGAACGGCTTTGAACTCGGCGGCGGCTCCATCCGTATCCATTCCAGCGAGCTGCAGGCAAAGATGTTCGACGCGCTCGGCCTCTCGGAAGAAGTGCAGAAAGAGCGTTTCGGCCACCTGATCGAAGCCTTCCGCTACGGCGCTCCGCCGCACGGCGGTTTGGCGTTCGGCCTCGACCGCATCTGTATGCTGATGGCCGGCCGCGACAACATCCGCGACGTCATCGCCTTCCCGAAGATGCAGAATGCTGCCGAACTGATGATGAACTCGCCCGACACCGTCGACGAAAAACAGCTCACCGACCTGCATATCGCCCTCGCGCTGGAAGATCTGTAACGATTCATATTCTTTTCATTTACAAAACGGACATATATCGTTCATCAGAAATGTTATAATGAACATGACGCTTTGCGCATTCATGAGAGGAAGGAAGCAGCACTTTTATGATTGAAGTCACAAATTTGGTCAAGCACTACGGCGATAAGAAAGCCGTCAACGACATCTCGTTTACCATCAACGACGGCGAACTCGTCGGTTTCCTCGGGCCCAACGGCGCCGGTAAGTCGACGACGATGAACGTCCTGACGGGTTACCTCTCCGCCACCTCCGGTTCCGCGAAAATCAACGGCGTGGACATTCTCGAGGACCCGATCAACGCCAAACGCCACATCGGTTATCTGCCCGAGCAGCCCCCGCTCTATATGGACATGACCGTCAACGAATACCTTGATTTCATCTGCGATCTCAAGGGCGTCAAGGACGGCCGCAAGCAGCACATCGACGATATGTGCGAGCTCACCGGCATCACCCACGTTTACAAGCGCATGATCCGCAACCTTTCCAAGGGTTACAAACAGCGCGTCGGCCTCGCGCAGGCGCTGATCGGCAACCCCGAAGTTCTGATTCTGGACGAGCCCACCGTCGGCCTCGACCCGATCCAGATCATCGAAATCCGCAATGTCATCAAGGATCTCGGCAAAAAGCGCACCGTCATCCTCTCCAGCCACATTCTGCCCGAAGTGCAGGCGATCTGCGAGCGCGTTCTGGTCATCAACCACGGCGAGATCATCGCCAACGATACCCCGGCCAACCTCTCGCGCTACGTTGACATCGACCGCAAGATGCAGATCCGCGTGGCCGGCAGCGTTGAAAAGGTGCAGCCGTTGCTCGCGCGCATTCCGGAAATGGAACGCGTGATCTTTGAAGGCAACATCGAACCCGAAACCTGCGACTTTATCCTCGAGCCCAAGAGTCAGATCGACATCCGCAAAACCGTGTTCAACACACTGGCCAACGCGGGCTGCCCGATTCTGATGTTCAGCCCGGTCTCGGCCTCGCTGGAAGACATCTTCATCAAGCTCACCGCCGAACAGGCCGGCAAGTAAGCGGGTCAGAAAGGAAGGAAAGACAATCTATGTTTGCAGTGTACAAACGCGATCTGCGCGCCTTTTATACCACCCCGATCGGATACGTGTTCAGCGGCATCCTGATCCTCATCATGAACCTCTGCTTCTACTTCTTGAACGTTGAAACCAGCTCCTCCAACGTCAAGCCGATCTTCTATCTCCTGCTGATCGGTCTGGCGTTCCTCGCCCCGATCCTGACGATGCGTCTTCTGAGCGAAGAAAAGAAGATGAAGACCGACCAGCTCCTCTTCACCGTTCCGATCCGCATGACCGATATCGTCCTCGGCAAGTACCTCGCCGCGATGAGCGTTTTCGTCATCTCGTTGCTCGGCACCTTCATGATCCCGCTCATCCTCGCCGCCTACAGCGTTTCCGAACCGTGGGCGATCTTCGGCAACTACGTGGCGATCTTCTTTGCCGCCAGCGCCTTCATCGCCATCGGTCTCTTCATCTCCAGCTTCACCGAAAACCAGCTCGTCAGCGCGCTCGTCACCTGGACCGTTCTGATCGGTCTGTGGCTGGTCGACCTGCTCGTCGCCAACATTGAAATTGTCGCGGTCAAAACCGTTGTCAGCTGGCTCTCCGTCTTCAGCCGTTATTCGAGCTTTACCTACGGTCTGTTTGATCTGTCCGACATCATCTACTACATCAGCGTTGCGGCCGTCTTCATCTATCTGACGATCCGTATGCTCGACAAAAAGCGTTACGCTTAAGGTAAGGAGGACGGACACATGAACAACAAAACGCCTGATAAGAGAACCTACAAGGCGCCGGTCAAGAACGCCGCCGCCAAAAAACCGGAAACCAAGATCACCAAAAAGGCTGCCCCGGCCAAAGCTGCCGAAGGCTCGCTGCGCGCGAAATTCTCGAAATTCAACTTCAAGCTCAAAAAACAGCGCCTGAAGTACGGCTCGCTCGCGACCGTGATGTCGCTCCTGCTCGTCACCGCCGTCATCCTCGGCAACGTCCTTGTCGGCATCGTCACCGACAAATACGGTCTCAAGTTCGACATGACCAGTGAACAGCGCTTTGAACTGAGCGATGCGACCATCGACATGCTCGAAGAACTGGACAAAGAAGTCACGCTCCATGTCTTCATGACCGAAGAAAACTTCCGCTCCATGACCTACGGCAACGAAATGGCCGAAATTATGTACGGTTACGAAGTGCATTCGGGCGGCAAGGTCACCGTCAACTACGTTGACCCGGTCCGTAACCCGGGCTTCGTCCACAAGTATGAATCGATCGTCGAGATCTCCAACGGCTCGATCGTCATCGAAAGCGGCGAAAAGTACCGTGCGCTGTCGCTTACCGACCTCTACTACTGGTACGATTCGACCCAGACCTCGGCTGTCGGTGTTTCGATCGAACGTCGTCTCTCCAACTCGATCCTCTACATGGACGTTGAAAACCCGCCCACGGCTGCGATTCTGACCGGTCACTCCAGTGTCGGCGGCAACAACCTCGCTCAGAAATTCTATGAAGCCAACTACAACGTCATCTCGCTCAACCTGATGACCGACGAGATCCCTGACGAAGTCTCTGTGCTCATCGAATGCTGCCCGACCACCGACTACACCGAATCGGAAATCCTGAAGCTCGAAAAATACTTCAAAACCTACCGCGACTTTATCTTCATCGCCGGTGCCGATGCGCCGAAGCTGACCAACCTCGAACTCCTCTTCCGCGAATGGGGCGTTGAGTTCGACAACTCGCTCGTCTGCGACAGCCAGTACCGCGTTGGCGGCAACTACGTCAATGTTGCGACCGTTGCCACCGCCACCGACCACAACCTCACCGCCGGCTTCGGCACCATGAAATACGTCATCGCGCCGTATTCCAAGCCGATGACGATCGTTCCGATCTCCTCCGACCTCTACTCGGTCACCGAACTGCTCCAGACCTCGCCGTCGTCCTACGCGAAAGTCAAGGAAGACAACGCGACCATCGAATCGTACGAACAGGCGGAAGGTGATGAAGTCGGTCCGTTCTCGAGTGCGATCCTGACGACCTATTCGCAGATCGTCAACAACAAGACCGTCTCTTCGAACCTACTCTTCATCTCGACGCCGTATATGTTCGAAGCTTCGATCATGGAAAGCGACAGCTACGGCAACATGCGCTTCCTGACCAATATCATCAACGAGTTCAACCCCGGCGTCACCACGCTCGATATCAAGAGCAAGCGCTTCACCGATCCGGAACTGGAAGTCATCGGTAACGACCTGTCGGTCATGCTCGTTCTGCTCTGCGCGATCCCGGCCGTGATCATCATCATGGGTATTGTCGTTTGGTACAGGAGGAAGAATCGCTAATGAAAAAGCAACTGAAAACGCTGATCTTTGGCATTTTAATTGTCGCGATCTTAGCGGTCTCTTACTTTGTCGTGGAATCTCTGCTTCCGAAGGAAGAAGAGGAAGACGACAAGCTCTATATCTTAAACCAGCCGCACGACAAAATGTTCACCGTTCTGGTCGAATACCCCGAAACGCTGATGAACGGCTACCGCTACGTCATCGGCAAGCTCCCGCAGGCGGACAGCACGGTCGTCTACCTCTATCAGGACAACGGCATTTACGACCACTTCGATTACAGTCAGTCGCTGATGGACGATGCGTTTAACCGCCTGATGAAGCTGGAAGCGATCGAACTCGTCTACGAATCGACCGATGACCTCGCCCAGTTTGGTCTGGACGAGGAGCACGCGGTGAAGGTCACGGCCAACCCGTTTGAAACGCTCGCGGCCGAAGATCCGACGCTCGTGCCGGTCACGCTGCTCGTCGGTAACTACAACAACCTCGCCGGTGCCTACTACGCCAAGCTCGCCGACCGCCCCGAGGTCTACCTGATCTCCTCGCTCAACGCCAACACCTGGATCTCCGGTGCGACGCGTTACCGCGCGCTTGACATTCTGCCTTCGTTCGGCACCTACTACGATAACCTCAAGACCATCACTTTGACGACGCCGGGTGCCGAACCGATCGTGATGACGCACAACGAATCGTTCACGACGGACAAGGAAGGTGAAATCCTCTACACCACGTTCACGATGCAGGAACCGTACGTCGCGTATGTCAGTGACACGGTCGTCGCCGAAAAGCTCCTCGATCAGCTGACCTCGCTGATGATCATGGAAGTCGTGGAGGACAACCCGGAAGACCTTACGAAGTACCTGCTCGATGACGAACACGCCACGACGGTCTCGCTCGAAACCGCTGATGGCAAAACGACGACGCTTCATTTCGGCGCGGACGGTTCGGGTATCGTCTACATCCGCGTTGACGGTATCGATAGTGTCTACTATGCCACCGGCGAAACCGATTTCCCGTTGCTGACCCCGACCGACCTGCGCAGCAACCTCGTCTGGCTGCACGACATCAAGAACGTCGCCAAGATCGACATGGTATTGCCCAACGGCGAGTATGAACTGGTCATCGACGACACGGTCGACGCTACCGCCGGCACCGGCACGTTCGTCGCCGCGCTGAACGGCAAAGCCGTCGGCGAAGACAACGCCCGCCGCCTCTACACCAGCATCATCTCGATCCAGTACGATGACCTGATGGCCGGCGAAGCGATCGAATCGACGCCGTCGTATTCCTTCCGCGTCACCTACAAGAGCGGCTACACCCAGCTTGTCCGCTTCTTCAAAGCCACCAGCCGCCAGTATATCGTCTGCCTCGGTGAAGATACCGTCCCGGGCGAATCCAACTTCTGCGCGAACATCACCTTCCTGCGTGCGGTCACGGAAAACATCGACACGATCCTCGCCGGCGGTTCGCTGAAGTAATCCACCAACAAAAAAACCGATGCAGTTTTAAAAAACTGCATCGGTTTTTTTCGTTCATTTTTCTACATCGCCGCGATCGTATCTCTGACCAACGCGGCAAACTGGATCGCCTTGCGGGTGGTGGTCTCCTTGACCTCTTCATGCGTCAGCGGCTGCTTGGAGAGGCCGGCTGCTTTGTTGGAGATGCAGCTAATGCCGCAGATCTTCATGCCCATGTGGTTGGCGGCGATCGCCTCGACCGCCGTGCTCATGCCGACGGCGTCGATGCCGAGGCGACCGAGCATTTGGATCTCCTGCGGCGATTCGTACTGCGGGCCGGTGAGCTGGGCGTAGGTGCCCTCGCGCAGGGGGATGCCGTTTTTGGCGGCGGCATCGCGCACGAGCGCGCGCAGCGGCTCGCAGTAGATGCTGCTCATATCCGGGAAGCGCGGGCCGAATTCGTCGATATTGGGCCCGATCAGCGGCGACGGCACAAACAGCGAAACCTGACCGGTGATCAACATGAAGTCGCCGACGTCAAAGTTCTCGTTGATACCGCCCGACGCGTTGGTGATGAGCAGGTTTTGGGCACCGAGCAGGCGCATCACGCGGATCGGCAGCACGACGTCGGTCATCGCGTAGCCCTCGTAGTAGTGCACTCGCCCCTGCATCACGACCGTCGGCACACCGCCGATATCGGCGAAGATAAATCTGCCGCGGTGACCCTCGACCGTTGAGGTGGGGAATCCGTCGATCTCGCCGTAGTCGATGACCGCCTTCGCCTCGAGCGAATCGGCGAAATCGCCGAGCCCGGAGCCTAAAATCAGCGCCGCCCGCGGCACAAAATCGGTCTTTTCGCGGATCGCCGCCACACAGCGCATCACTTTTTCGTACACTTCGTTTTTCATCTTCTGTTCCTCACTTTCACAAAAAACGCACCGCGATAAAAAAGGTTTGGACATTTGAATATAGATATGATATAATCAATTTGCCCGCAAAACGGGCGATCAAACCAACGGAGAGGACGGATCTTATGCAGCACACGTTCGCGCACTATAACTTCAACGTCAAAGACCTCGACGCCTCGCTCAAGTTTTACGACCGGGCCCTCGGCCTGAAGGAAGTTCGCCGTTCCAACGCCGCCGACGGCAGCTTCACCATCGTTTACCTCGGCGACGGCGCGACCGGATTTCTGCTGGAGCTGACGTGGCTCCGCGACTGGGAAAAAGACGGCTACGACCTCGGCGACAACGAAATGCACCTCGCCTTCGTCACCGACGATTACGCCGCATCGCACGCGCTGCACGCGGAGATGGGCTGCATCTGCTACGAGAACCCGGGCATGGGCATTTACTTCATTTCCGACCCCGACGGCTACTGGCTGGAGATCATCCCCAAGCGCAAATAAGCTTGTTATCATTGTACCGCAAACCGCCATTTTTGTCAAATAAAAACCGAAAACTGCAAACGGAGGTATCCCTTATGGCACTCCTGGAACCCAACTGCACACACGGTATTATCCACCGCGAGACCACCGGTATGTTCACCTACCACGGCTGGCCGTCGGTCTGCATCGACGCCGACGGCGTTCTCTACGTGGTCTGCTCCGGCGGCCGCTGCCTGCACGTCTGCCCCTTCGGCAAGACTATGCTCTGGATCAGCCGCGATCAAGGCGCGACGTGGTCGGCGCCGATCATCGTCAACGACACGCCGCTGGACGACCGCGACGCAGGCATCCTTTGGCTGGGCGAGAAAAAGCTGCTGGTGACGTGGTTTATCCACCCGGCCGACGTCTACCTCGGCCAATACGCCGACTGGATGAAGAACGACTCTTCCGTTGAGGAAGCACCCGTCGTCCTCGGCACGCTGGCCTCATGGCAGCCCTTCCGCGATCAGCCGCAGCTGGGCGGATCGTTCATCAAGCGCAGCGACGACGGCGGCCTCACGTGGAGCCCCACGATCCGCATCCCCGTCTCCTCGCCACACGGCCCTTGTCGCCTCGCCGACGACCGCCTCGTTTACGTGGGCAAGCAGATGTACTCGCGGGAAGAAGTGCCGGGCGCCGTCGCCGTCTACGAAAGCCGCGACGAGGGCTACACGTGGTCGCGCATCGGCGAGATCGCCATCCCCGCAGGCTTCGTCGCCAACAACTTCCACGAGCCCCACGCGATCGAACTGCCCGACGGCACAATCTTCTGCGCGATCCGCGCGCAGGGCCATCCGGATGCCTCCTTCACCGTCTTTACCACCCGCAGCACCGACGGCGGCAAAACGTGGGCACCGCTCGCGCCGACCGGATTCGTCGGCTCACCACCGCACCTGCTGCTGCACAGCTCCGGAGCGCTCGTCTGCGTGTTCGGCCGCCGCACCGCCCCCTTTGGCCAGCGCGCTGCGGTCAGCTACGACGGCGGTCAGACTTGGACGGACGAATACGTCCTCCGCGACGACGCCAACGACGACGACCTCGGTTACCCCTGTTCGGTTGAGCTGGCCGACGGTTCGATCTTCACCGTTTACTACCAAAAATACAAGCCGCAGGAAAAGCCCTCGCTGCTCTTTACGCGCTGGTCGCTGGAGAAGTAGGCGCAGATGGATATTTCCTCCCTCTTTTCGTTCCTTTCGGTGGCCGAACGCTTAAAGTGCAACACGCGCCACTGCGATACAACGAGCGGCCGCCGCGAAAGCGTGGCTGAGCACTGCTGGCGGCTCGCGCTGATGGCTTGGCTCGTGCGCGATGAATTCCCCACGGTCGATATCGACCGCGTGATCTTGATGTGCCTGACGCACGATCTGGGCGAGGCGATCACCGGGGACATCCCCACCTTTGAGAAGACCAAGGCCGACGAACAGACCGAAGGCGAGGCCGTGCGTGCGCTCTTTGCCACACTGCCCGCGCCGAACGGCACCGAGCTATGTGCGATCTTCGACGAGATCGACGCGCAGCAGACGGACGAAGCGCGGCTTTTCCGCGCACTCGATAAGTTCGAAGCGGTCATGCAGCACAACGAGAGCGATATCGCCTCGTGGCTGCCTTTGGAGTACGATCTGCAGCTCGCTTACGGCGAGCGCGAGGCCGATGCTTTCCCCTACACCCGTGCACTCAAAGACGCGTTGAACGCGTGGACGCGCAAAAAAATCGAAAACGCCAAGAATCCATAAAAAGAGCCTGAAGCTCCGTTTTCCGGATGCTTCAGGCTCTTTTTCTACAAAACAGGTTTGATTTCCGCGGTAACGGTTTCGCCTTGAACCTCAAGAACCGCGTAGGTCGCGTTGCGGCCAAATACCGTCCGCCTACGGGCGCTGCCGGGATTGACGATCCGCACGCCGTCTTTTTCTTCGTTTCTTGCCACATGCGTGTGGCCATAGAGGATGATCTCTGCTTCCCGTGCGCGGGCGGCGGAAAGCAGGGCGGCATCGCCGTTTTTCACGTCACGCGTGTGGCCATGGAGCAGAAAAAAGCGTTTGCCGCCGATTTCCGCCTCCAGCTCGGCTGGCAATTGCGTGTAGCCGTCGCAGTTGCCGCACACTTGGAAGAGCTTGACCCCCTCGCAAAGGGCGGGATCACAGCAAATCAGCGCGTACTGCACATCTCCGCTGCAATCGCCGAGATGGATAAGTGCGTCCGGCTTTTCGCGCGCAAGCAGTAGCTCAATCACGGCGGTATCGCCGTGGGTATCGGAGAGAACAAGGATTTTCATCAGTGCTCCTTTCAGTGGAGGATCGTCACGCCGCAGCCATCGGCAAAGACCTCGACCAGCCGTTTGGCCGTGGAGAGCGCCTCGCGGTAGGCAAAAAAGCGGCGCGAGATCGGCTCGGCGACAACGGGGATTACAAGATCAGGCGAATAGCTGTTTTGGAAGTAGACCATGACCTGCAGCGCCTCGCAGCTGCTGCTTTTTTTGAGCAGTTCCGGTGCATCACCGGAAAAGAGCAGGTCGGTCTGGATGCGACCGCTCGAAGCAGCAAAAATGCGCGTGCCGTCGTCGAGCACCTGCACGCCCGTCACATCGTCGAGCGAAAGGATGTCGATCACGAGGTCGGTGCGCGTTTTGCGCAGGAAAAACTTGCGGTTCAGGCGGTCGAGGTACAGGCTCATCTCGCCGACGTCGATGACCGTATTCGTGACAAATTGTGCGTCAAGGAGCATTTTGGCGAGGATTTTTTGCGTTTCGCCGCGTTTCTTCGACGCCGACATCGGTGCCAGCGCAGAAAACAGCATAAACGCGATCACAAAGGCGACAATTTCCAACGTCTAAACCTCCTGTTACAAGCGGTAAAGACCGTGGCCGCATTGGCGGTCACGGTCTTTGGGAGTGAGCTTATTCGGGGAGCTTATCGAGGAACAGCAGACCGATCGTATTTTTGCCGCAATGGCTGGTGATGACGCTGCCGGCGTTGGACTGCAGGATCTCCTCAAAGTGGCCGGTGGCGGCTGCCGCATCGTACACGGCAGCGACGATCGCGGGATCGGTGTCGACCGTGTAGGTAACGAAGGCCCGGCGCGGGTCAATCTGGTCGCGGTTGGCCATCAGGCTATCGACGTATTTCTTCGCGCAGGAGACCATCGAGCCGCGGAACTTCGAGCGGTTGGCCATCGTGCCGTTGCGCACGGCGATCTCGGGCTTGATGCTCAGCATCGCCGCACCGACTGCCGTCAGGAGCGAGCAGCGGCCGCCGCGGTGGAGGTACTCGAGGCGCTCGAGGATGAAGCTGGCGCGGGAATAATCGGTCAGGGTTTCGATCGTGGAGACGATCTCTTCAAAGCTCTTGCCTTCTTCAACCATCTCGGCCGCGCGCAGCACGAGCAGACCAATGCCGGTGGAGAGGTTTTTGGAGTCGATGCAGGCGATCTTCACGTTGTCGAACTCTTCGGCGGCCAGACGCGCATTCGTCACCGTGCAGGAAAGGCTGAGGCCGATGCCGATGTAGATGATGTTCTGACCGGCTTCGGCGAAGGGGCGGAAGAAATCGGCGAAGTCGGCGGCGTTGGCGGCTGAGGTCTTGGGCGTCTGCTGCGTTTTGTCGAAGTAGTCGTAGATATCCTTGGGGGTCACGTCGACGCCGTCTCTGTAGAAGGTATCGCCCAGTGCGACGTAGAGGGGCAGCACAGCGATATCATGCTTTGCAACCAGCTCAGCCGTCAGGTCGCAGCAGGAGTCGGCGACGATTTTGATGTTATTCATGCGGGTTCCTCCGTTGATCGTTTGGGCATTCGCCCCGAATTTTCAATAAATTTCAGCGTTTCAGCGCCTTGCAGGCGGCAATCGCACCGCCGATGAGCACGCAGGCCGCCGCGGCCGCGCCGCAGGCAAGCGTGATGCGTTCCCTTTTAAGGCCGTCGGCCTGGATGAGATACGGGAGCTCCGTGCGCATCGACGTGCCGAGCAGATCCTGATAAGAATAGAACTGCGTTTCGTAGTTGCCGAGGCGTTCGTCGAGGATGAACGTGCGCACACCGCGCGTGCGGTTGGAATTGCACCGCAGCGACACGCACGGCGTGAGGATCAGGTCGATGCCGTCGATGCGGGTGGAAAAGTGGTTGATGTGGTCGTGGCCGGTGACGACGGCTTTGACGTCGCCGCAGGCCTTCATCGCCTCAAATTCGCCGCTCGAGCGCACGCACATCCGCGGATAGCGGTTCATGATGCCCTTGCCGCGGCGCAGGCGATACCATTTGCCGTCCGGCCCCTTGACCGCGGCACGGTCGCCGGGGTCGCACTCCGCGATCACACTGCGCGTCTCCGGCAGCGGGATATGCTGGAACCACAGCGCGGGCACTGGCTTGCCGCCGTTTGCGGCGGTAAAGGCGCGGCTCGTTTTTTCGTACCATCGGACAGCGCGCTCGGAAACGAATTCTTCCGACGATCCGTCGGGCAGATGGCGCACGGAGTTGACGAGCCACAGGTTGTAGGCCGCATGCGCACCGTCGGAGGAAAAGATCGTCACGACGTCGGTATCGGCGTCGCCCGTTTCCGCTTCGCCGCCCAGCCCGTAGCAGCCGGGATAGGAGCGGTAGATCTCCGCCATGTCTTCTTTGGTGAAGTGCGGCGTATCGTCGTGGTTGCCGAACACCACCGCAAAGGGAATGTCGCGGGCGGCGATCGGCGCGACGAGATAATCAATCGCTTTTTTGACTGCGCGCAGCTCCTTGGCCGGATCGGTGACCGGCGGGCCGTGGGGAATGCGGGAATCGCAGATGTGGTTGCCGAGGATATTATCGCCGGCGAGAATCACGAGATCCGGCTTAAAATGGTCGTAAGCCGCGTCTAAAAAGCGGAACATCGCCCGGCGGATATAGTGCATATCCTGAATGTCGGTGACGTGCAGGACCGTGAATTTTCCGTCATGGAACTTCAGCGGCGGCAGGCTCATTTTTTGCCACGCTTTTTGGCCGTTCCGATGCCGGCCAGCGCAACCGCAGTCGCCGCGACCGTGCCGGCGGCAATGCCGAGCTTGGTCAGAAGTGCTTTTTTCTTGGCTTCGCATTCGTCGACGTCCCAGAAGTAACGGAAGCGCGCGATCGGGCCGTCGCCGCAGAGGTCGGTATAGCTATAGGTATAGGTTTTGAATTCGCCGGTGGCTTCGTCGATGATGAAGACGCGCACGCCGCGGCGGTGGTTGCCGAAGCAGCGGAAGGACGCACCCGGTGTTTGGATGTAGCGCATGCCGTTGTGGACAACGTCGAAGCAATGGGTGTGGATATGGCCGGAGACGACCGCCTTGACGTCGCCGCACTCCTTGAGGGCCTCAAGCTGGCCGATGTCTTCGCGGAAGCCGCAGGGACGGCCGATGATCTCGCCGTCGAGGAATTCGACGTCGTCCTTGAGGCGGAAGTAGTACTTCACGTCGGGATCGCCCGGTTCGAGCGGACGGCCGCGGAACGCGCCCGGCGCATCTTCTTCGCAGGGTTCGGAGATCTGTCCCTGCTCGTAGGGCGGGATATGCTGGAACCAGAGCGACGGAACCGGCTTGCCGCCGTTTGCGGCCGCAAGGGCTTTGCTCGTCTTTTTGTACCAGGCAAACGCCTCGGGCTTGATGCCGTCGTGGCCTTCGCCGGTCTCTTTGTCGGTCCACGCGGTGTCCACCAGCCACAGGTTGAAGGCAACGCGGCTGCCGTCTTCGGAGTAGATCGGCACGTTGTAGGTGTCGACGTCGCCGGATTCATCGCCGTCGAGACCGACACAGCCCGGGTACGCACGGTACATTTCGGCCTGTTCTTCTTTGGTCATCGGGTTCATGTCGTCGTGGTTGCCGTAGACCATGGCAAAGGGAATGCCGCGCTTGGCGATCGGGTGGACGAGGTGGTGGATCGCCTTGCGCATATTCTTTTCCTGCGCCTCACGGCTGGGGAAGACATTGTTGCGGTAGCGGCCGTCGCAGAGGTGGTTGCCGAGAATGTTATCGCCCGTTAAGACAACGAGGTCGGGAAGGATCGTATCGTAGGCGACGTCGAGCATATGAAACATCGTCTTGCGGACGACCTGCATATCCTGCGCGTCAGAGACCTGCAGAATCACGAATTTACCGTTTTTAAAGCGAAGATCCATGTGTTTACCTCCTGATACTTGATACGTCGGCGGTTTCCCTACGCTTTGCCTTCGGCTTTGGCGCCGCAGCGCGGGCAGGTGATGACGACGTTGCCGACTCCCTTAGGGATGCGCAGCGTCGCGCCGCATTTTTTACATTTAAAATAGTGGTGCGTTTTGTCCTTGCGCTGGGCGCGACGGCGTTTCCATCCGCCCGTCAGCTTGTGCCAGATCGCGAGAAACTTCTGGTTTTCGGCATAGCGGCGGGAAATATTTTTACTCCACATCCGCCAAAACGCCCAAACAATCGGCAGATACGAGAGAATCTGCAAAATGAGCGCCGCCGGAACGTCGAAGAACATCGCGGCAATGGTGAGAATTGCGCTGAGTGCGATCAGCGCGAGGGTGAGATGGTCGCTGCCGTAGCGGCCGTACATGATTTTTTGCAGCCATTTCATGGGTAGAGACTCCTTGCCGGAAACAGTGCCGGGAACAAAGCCGCACCACTTCGGGTACGGCGGGCGGGAAGAAAAAAAGAGAACCGCTGCCGGCCCTGCACGGGCCGACAGCAGCAGGGATCCGGGCTTTATTTCGTGCCGAAAATACGGTCGCCGGCATCGCCGAGACCGGGGACGATATAGCCGTTTTCGTTGAGACATTCGTCGAGCGCGGCGCAGTAGATGTCGACGTCCGGATGGGCAGCCTGCACGGCGGCAATACCTTCGGGGGCGGCGATGGTGTTCATCAGCGTGATCTTTTTGGCGCCTTCGTCTTTGATGAACTGGATGGCAGCGACGGCCGAACCGCCGGTGGCGAGCATCGGGTCAAGCACGAACACTTCGCGTTCGTGGATGTCCGAGGGCAGCTTGCAGTAGTATTTGACGGGCTTCAGCGTTTCGTGGTCGCGGTAGAGACCGATGTGGCCGACTTTGGCGGCGGGGATCAGCGAGAGGATGCCGTCGACCATGCCGAGGCCGGCGCGCAGGATCGGAACGAGCGCGAGCTTCTTGCCCGAGAGGACCTTGACCTTCGCCTCGCAGATGGGCGTTTCGATCGTAGTTTCTTCGACTGAGAGGTGACGGGTCGCTTCATAGGCGGTCAGGGTCGCGATCTCTCCGACGAGTTCGCGGAATTCCTTGACGCCGGTATCTTTGTTGCGGAGAATGGAAATTTTGTGCTGGATCAGCGGGTGATCGAGGATCATCACCTTACCGGTTTTGACTTCGGACATGGTTGCAGCTCCTTTTCTTCATCGGCGCGCGATGCGCCGTTTCATTCGTTATGCTATTGGGCGATGAGGCCGTTGAACTTGCCGGCAGCGGTCTCGGTTGAGGTCGCGACGATCTCCAGCGCGGCGGCAGCGGCATTTTTGATCGCGCCGGCCACGGGTTTGGCCTCGTCGGCGGTGAATTTACCGAGCACGTAGTCGATGACCTGGTACTCCGGATTTTTGGGGCGGTCGACGCCGATCTTGACGCGCGGAAACGCATCGGAGCCGATCTCGCGGATGATGCTTTTGAGGCCGTTGTGGCCGCCGGCGCTGCCCTTGGCACGCACGCGGATCTTGCCGCAAGGCAGCTCCAGATCGTCGCAGACGACGATCAGCTTCTCCGGCGGAAGCTTGAACCACGCGAGCGCTTCGCGCGCGCTTTCGCCACTGGCGTTCATGTAGGTCTGCGGCTTTAAGAGCACGATGCGCTTGCCGGCATGCTCGGCTTCGGTGTAGGTACCTTTGAACTTCAGGCGGCTGATCTTGACGCCAAGGGTCTCGGCGACGATATCGCCCGCCATGAATCCGGCGTTGTGACGCGTGCCGTCGTACTTCGCACCGGGATTCCCGAGGAAGCAGAGGCAATAGTCCACCGGGCCGGACGGAGCGGCGGACGCACGCGGTGTGCGGAAACGATTGAAAAACGACATAAAAACGAAACCTCGTTCAAGGCGCCGGTCGATACATTTTCGGCGATACTTTTCTGCATAATAATATAACACACTTACCGGAAAAAGTCAAGAAAACGGGGGCCTCGCCGCATAAAAAAGCAACGGAGCCGACCTTTTTTTCAGGTCAGCTCCGCTGCTGCCGCGATCGTCAGACGATCACCGAAATGATGCTGTCGACGAGTTCGCCGATGCTGCGCGCCGCTTTGTCCGCGCTTTTGCGCATGTGCGCACATCTTCGCTTGGGCTTTGGCATCATCACCACGCCGGCCAGCGCACCGGTGACGACCCCGACGACCATACCTTTGATAAACGCCATGTTCTCATCCGTTTCTGTTTTGGTTTCCGCGCATTTTTCCGCGCTTCGCCTTTAGTATGGCGCGGATTTTTCCGTTTTAGCCGCGGAAAAATCCGCCTTTTTTCGCTTTAAAAAATCAGATTGGCCGCCAGACCAAGCGCAAGCCCCAACGCGGTCGGCAAGGCGACGGCAAGCGCGGTCAGGCGTGCGCTGCGCGTTTCTTTGGCGATCGTCCAGACCGTCGTACCGCACGGCGCGTGGAACAAAACGAGCAGCAGCGCACATACGACCGCCGCACTTCCCCATCCGTTGGCGGCAAACACGGCCGCTAAGTCGCCGGAATTCCCCATGAGCGCTTCGATCGCGAGGAAATTTGCGAGAAACAGTTCATTTGCCGGAAACGCAAGCAGGCACGCGAGCAGCATGGACCCGCTCAGCCCGAAGACCGCAGCAACGCCGTCGAAGCTCCGTGCAGCCAGCAAAACGAGGCTCTCGCCGCCGACCGTCACGTTTTCCAGCAGCCAAAGCACCGCACCCGCCGGCGCGGCCACGGAGACCGCCCGCCCCAGCACCAACAGCGTGCGCGAGCAAATCGACCGCACCAGCACCCGTCCGATCTGCGGGCGGCGGTAGGGCGGCAGTTCGAGCATGAAGCGCGAAGGTGCGCCGCGCAGAAGCGTCGATGAAAGCACCTTGGAAACAAGCAGCGTTATCCCAACGGCGAGCATGAGGAGCGCGAGCAGCAAAAGTGCGGCAAGCAAACTGTTTTGCCCGCCTGACAGGAGCGCGCAGAGCGCGATCAGCGCCGGAAACTTCCCGTTGCAGGGCATCAGCGAATTGGTGACCACGGCGATCGCCCGCTCCTTGGGCGCTTCGATGATGCGGCAGCCGATCACGCCGCAGGCGCTGCAGCCGAGCCCCATGCACATCGTGAGCGCCTGTTTGCCGTGGCCGCCGGCGCGGGCAAGCGTCCGATCGGCCAGGAAAGCGATCCGCGGCAGAAGTCCGGCATCCTCCAGAAGCGTAAAGAGCGGAAAAAAGATCGCCATCGGCGGCAGCATCACGGCAACGACCTGCGCGGCCGTCGCGAAAACGCCGTCGGCGATCAGCCCCTGCCAAAACGGAGGCAGCCCGATGGATTCCAGCAGCGTCCGCAGCGGCGGATCGAGCGCGGCAAACGCCCGCGCCAGCCACACCGACGGCGCATTCGCCCCGGCGATCGTCAGCCATAATACCGCCGCCAACAAGGCCGCCATCGCCGCCAAGCCCACACCGCGCCGCATAAGGATCCGGTCGAAGCGCAGACCACGCGGTTTCCCGGCGGCTACCGTTGCCGCCGCTGCCGCATCGTGCGCCGCAGCCGTCACGGTTGCGGCGATCTCCGTCCCCAGCTCCGCCGAAAGCGAGCAGAGCGCCTGAAGCCTTGGGAGCGATGACGCGGCAAGCTCCCGTTCGACCGCATCCGGATAGGACGGAAGCTTTGGCGCAGCCGGGCTGCGGCGGCAGCAGACCGCCTCCAGCGTTTCGACCAGCTCTCTGAGTCCCTTCCTGCTGCGCGCCGACGTGCCGACGACGGGGATGCCCAGTTTTTGCGACAGGGCCGGCAAGGACAGGCGGATGCCGCGTTTTTGCGCCTCATCGAGCAAATTCACACACAAAACGACGCGCTCGCAACCCTCACAGATCTGCAGGCAAAGATGCAGGCTTCGCTCCAACGCAGTCGCATCAGCGACGACGACAACCGCATCGGGCTCGGCCGTGCAGAGATAGTCGCGCGCGACCGCTTCTTCGGGCGAATCGGCAAGCAGCGAATACGTTCCCGGAAGATCGGTCACGGCAAAGCGCCAGCCGTTGCGGCTGACAAAACTGCCCTCGGCCGATTCCACCGTTTTGCCCGGCCAGTTGCCCGTGTGCTGATGGAGGCCGGTGAGGGCGTTAAAGACCGTACTTTTCCCCACGTTGGGATTTCCGGCCAGACAAATACGAAAAGTTTCCGCACGCGGTGCGGTGTGTACGGATCTCGTCACGGCACATCCCCTTCCGCCGCCAACCGCACGGAAACGGCGCGGGCATCGCGGTTGCGGAGCGCGATAAGCGTGCCGCGCCAGAGATACGCACGCGGATCGCCGCCCGGTGCAGCTAACACCGCGCAGACGCGCGTCCCCTCCGTCAGTCCAAGATCCAAAAGCCGTCGGCTGTGCGCTGCGGCCCTATCGACAGCGGTCACGACGGCGGAAATATCGGTCGGGAGCCGATCCAGCGTGACCGGCTCGCCTGTTTGATTCGTTTGCACGTTGACACCTCCCCGCTTTCAGTATACGGCCGCGGGGCAAACAGCGTGCAGCAAAAACCGCCTTTGCCGCAATATCGGCAAAGGCGGTCGGGTATATTGATTACAGGTAACGGGCGATATCCTCGTGGGGCTTGCGCGTTTTGGGGCGCAGCGCGTCACTCGCGGCGTAGCCGACGGCGATCACAAGCCGCACGCGCCGCTCCGCAGGGATCGCGAGCAGCTCTTTGAGCTTGGCCTCGTTGAACCAGCCGAGGATGCAGGTCGAGAGCCCCAGATCGGTCGCCTGCAGGCAGAGATGCGCGGTGGCAATGCCGATATCGATCTGCGAAAACTGCTGATCCTTGAGCTTGGCGCCGAGGCGGGCGGTCAGATTGGATTCGGCCTCGGCGACCACGATAAAGGCCGGTGCGCGGTCGGTAAATTTGTTCATGCCCATCCCCTGCGTGGCTTTGGCGACGGCAGCGGTCCGATCGGGCGAGGAAACGGCGTAGAACTGCCACGGCTGGGCGTTGCACGCCGACGGCGCGATGGCGGCGGTTTCGATCAAGGCTTTCAGTTGATCGGCCGTTACGGGGCGGTCGGAGAAATTGCGGCAGCTCTCACGCGAGGCAGCCAATTCGGCAAACGATGTCATGGCGTCGGTCCTTTCCGGATGATAAGGCATCCTTTGGAGTGTTCGGTTTGATTGTACCAAAAAGCGGCGGATCTGTCAACAGGTTTGACAATTGCGCGGAAATCGGCTATAATCGTAGCAGAGAATTCCCGATCCGAAAGGAGTGTTTTTTATGGAGCGATCTGCCCGTGTCACCGTGGTCGGCAGCGCCAACGTCGACCTCACCGTCTTCACGTCCGTCGTGCCCCGCGCCGGCGAGACCGTTTTGGGTGACGAATTTCAGATGAGCATTGGCGGCAAAGGCACCAACCAGGCCACGGCCGCCCGCCGCGCCGGCAGCGAGGTGACGATGATCACCAAGGTCGGCGACGATTCTTTGGCCGAGGTTCTGCTCGCGCACTACCGCACCGAGGGGATCACGACCGATCAGGTTTGGCGCGTGCCAAACTGCGCGACCGGCACGGCAACGATCATCGTCGACACCCACACGGGCGAAAACCGCATCGTCGTCGCCTCCGGCGCCAACGCCAAAATCGGCGCGGACGATATTTTGGCGGCGGAAACGGCGATCGCCGAGGCCGATGCACTCGTTTTGCAGTTGGAAATCGCCCCGGAGGCCTCTCTCGCAGCCGCCGAAGCCGCCAAGCGCGCCGGCAAGCTCTGCATCCTAAACCCCGCGCCCGCCGCGCCCCTGCCCCCGCAGCTCTTTGCCTGCGCCGATTACTTCACGCCCAACGAGACCGAAGCCGAATTCTACACCGGGATCGCGATCCGTTCAATCGACGACGCTTTCTGCGCGGGCGAAAAGCTCCTCACGCTCGGTGTCGGCTGCGCGGTGATCACGCTGGGCGCGGCCGGAGCTGTGCTCGTGCGCGAGGGAAAACGCGTGCACATTCCGACGATCGCAGTCGAGGCGATCGACACGACCGGCGCCGGCGACTGCTTCAACGGCGTTCTGGCCGTCGCACTCGCCGAGGGGCTCGACGAGGTCGAAGCCGTGCGGCGCGCATCCCTTGCCGCCTCCCTCGCCGTTCAGCGCAAAGGCGCGGCCGTCTCCTGCCCCACGCGCGCGGAGATCGACGCGGCGATACAGTAACCGATATAAAAACAGACCTGTGAAGATTCACAGGTCTGTTTTTTCGCTCCCAGGCTCCCCTCGTCAGAAGGGGCTTTGGATGACGATGAAACCGGCTCGCAGGCGCGGCAGAATTCTGCCGCACCTGCGAGCCGTTTTCCGTTTTACAGCAAAGCGACGATCTCGGACTTCGGGCGGTAGCCGACCGAGGTGGCGGCGACCTTGCCGTCTTTGATCAGCACCAGCGTGGGGATGCTGGCGATCTTGAACTCGCGGGCGAGTTCGATCTCGTCATCGACGTTGACCTTGCCGACCTTGAGCTTGCCGGCGTATTCTTCGGCGATCTCGGCAACGATGGGCGCGATCATTTTGCACGGGCCGCACCACGTCGCCCAGAAATCGAGCAGCACCGGGACGTCGGACTTCAAAACTTCCTGTTCGTAATTGGCTTTCGTGATCTGCAGTTCCATAATTTTTCTCCTTTTATCGATCGGTAAATTCAGGTTTATTTTTCCTTATAATATAAAAAACAGTGGCAAAATCCTTCGAAATCGGGATCTTTGATCTGTGCGCGGAACTCCTCGCACATACAGCGGTTTTCTTCGGTGCGTTCCATGCGGCAGGGGCAGTAGCCGCCCGTGCGCTCCAGTCCGGCTTTGACGGTGGCGACAACCTCGGCATCGGGATTGAGTATGACTTTCATTGGGCAGATTCTCCTATCATCGTTTCTATCACGCCAAAAAGCGTTTGTTCCGAGAGCGCACCGCGGTAGGCGGTGTAGACCGTGCCATCGGCACGGATAAAGAGCGTTGCCGGGATCGAGTAGATGCCGTAAGCCTGCGCGGCGTACTGGTTGTTATCGAAATAGACCGGGAAGGTGTAGTTTTGGCCGGAGAGGAATTCTTCGGCGTCGGCCTGCGTTTCCCATGCACCGTCGATAAGGTCGACCATCACAAACGAGACCTCTTCCCCATAGGTTTGGTAGGCGCGCTCGAACGTCGGCATTTCCGATTTACAAGGTCCGCACCAGCTCGCCCAGAAATTCACGACTGTCGGCTTGCCGAAGAAGTCGGAGAGCTTGACCGGGTTGCCGTCACGGTCGTAGACCGTGAAGTCCCACGCCTTGACGGCGGTGGTCTGTGGAGTGGTCTGCGTCGGCGGCGTAGTCTGACCGGTACCGGGCGGTACGGTTGTGGCCGCAGTGGTAACAGAGAGGTCAGTGTCGGGCGTATAGTTGTCGGCGAGCAGATCGTAGGCAAGATATGCGGCCACAAGCACGACGAGAACGGCGACCGCAGCCAGCAAATATTTCGTTTTTTGATTCAAAGCTTGTCCCTCCTTATCACACAACCGCTAGCAGGCGGTGCAGCATACCGGTTGCCATCGCCAGACCGACGACGATCAGGAATACACCGGAGACGACGTTGATCACGCGGTAGTGGCGCTTGATCCATGCAAACACGCCGTTCAGCCGCTCGATCAGCAGCGCCGAGGCAAAAAACGGAATTCCCAGCCCCGCCGAATACGCGAGCAGCAGAAGCATCCCCTTGACCGCACTTCCCGACGACGACGCCAGCATCAGCGCCGAACCGAGGAACGCGCCCACGCACGGCGTTAGGCTGACGGAGTAGATCACGCCGAAGAGAAACGCCGAGAGAATGCCCGAAACCGATCGGCCTGCGCCCATGCCGCGGAAAAACGGCAACGAAAACAGGCCGAGGTACGAGAGACCAAAAAGAATCACGATCGCGCCGCAGACGATGTTCACAACCGTCTGATGTCCGACCAGCAGCCGTCCGATCGTGCCGCCGGCAAGTCCGAGAAGGAGAAACACCGCCGTGAAGCCCACGACAAATGCCAGCGCACGCCAAACCGTTTTTTGTTTTTGGTCGGCGTTGCCGGCAAAATACGAGACGTACATCGGCAGCATCGGCAGCATGCACGGAGAGATGAAGGAGATCAGGCCTTCGAGAAACGTGATCAGATATTGCATGGAGATCCACCTCCGGGGTGTTCTGTCCGGCGGCTTTGCCGCCGGACAGAACGAAATTCAATCAAATTCACAGTTGTTTGCGTGTTCTGTGCTTTGATAATAGGATACCACAAATCGGGCAAAAATACTGTGACTGAGTCACGTTTTACGTTGTCTCAGAGCAAAAGTTCCAGCCCTTTCCGGTCGATGAGCACGATGCTGCCGCGGTTCACGCGCAAAAGCCCGTCCTCGGCAAATCGCTTGAGCATCCGCGCAACGACCTCGCGGGCAGAGGAAATGTAGCGCGCGATATCCTCGTGGGTCATGCGCAGCTCGTTTTTTCCCAGCCGATCGGCCTCCGAGAGTAAAAATGCGGCCAAACGGCGGTCGAAGCCGTGGAACAGGATCTGCTGCATCGTCCACATGGCGTCGGAAAAGCGCATCGTCGCTTTTTCGTAGGTGAAGCAGCGGATATGGATATTCTGATCGATCAGCC
Organism: Oscillospiraceae bacterium; assembly: GCA_015067825.1. Lineage (GTDB taxonomy): Bacteria > Bacillota > Clostridia > Oscillospirales > QAMX01 > QAMX01. Next base: position 51,411 of record SVLQ01000006.1, read on the forward strand.
GTTTGAATACGCCCGGCAAAATCGACAGGATGCGGCAGTCGGTCTGGGCAATCAGCAGGCTCTCGAAGGTGATCTCGTGGATCACGCACACAGCCGACAAAACGCAGGTATCACCCGGATGCAGGCGGCAAAGCGTGACTTCCCGCCCCTCTTCGGACAAAATGCAGACGCGCATCTCGCCTGCGAGCACGACCGACAGCCCCAGACAGGCGTTGGCACTGTTGCAAACGACGCTTTTTTTCGGGTAGTCCTCTATGATCGCGCCGCCGATCAAAAGCTCGCGTTCGGATTCCGAAAGGCTCGGCCAGAACGGCAGCGCAGAAAGTACTCGTTTGATCTCTTCCATGGCCAGCACCTTAATACCCCATGTCTTCGCCGACGACCCAAACGTGGGTCTCGCGGCCGCCCATCGGGTAGGAATAGCGCACGGTCACGCGGCACATCCGCAGATCGGCGGCGCATTCGTAGCAGCGGTCAGTCTTGGCACAGGGCGTTTTCATGTTCAGGCGGCGGGCATTTTGGGGGCAGGCGACGGTTTTGATGCGTTCAATCGCCGCGTCGTAGCCGCCGGTGACGAGCTTATTTTGGCCGCAGACGATGATGCAGCGCGTCGGGCCGTAGAACATCGCCGCCACGCGGTTGCCGCGGCCGTCGATGGAGACGAGCTCGCCCGAATCCATCAGCGCATTGGCGCTGCAGAGGTAGCAGTCGGAAAGCAGCGCCTGCGGGCGCACGTCGCCCTCAGCTTCGTCGGCTCTCCAGTGCCAAAGGACGGAATTGCCGCGTTCGACGAGCGCATCAAAAACGTCGAGCTCGTCGATCGTCTTCGAGCCGCCGATGCCGACGACTTCTTCCGGGCGGATCTCGGCGAGCATCGCCGCGCGCGCCGCCGATACCGTCGGGTAGTAGCGCGTGACGAAGCCGCGCTTTTGCAGATTGGTGAGGCAGAGAGCCATTTCGTCGCTGACGGCAAAGGTCTCGCCGGCTTGAGAAGTCCAGGTTGCCATGGGAAAATCTCTCCTTTTTGCAAATTTCGCTCTTGCAATTTGCGTCGCGGTATGGTATAATTAAGAACAGCATGGGTGATATTGTGCAGCCCTGCGATTCTGCCCTGCGCAACGGCGACCCGCGAACCATGTCAGGCGGGGAACCGAGCAGCATTAAGTGGGATTCGCAGTGTGCCGCAGCCAGCAGGTTACAGGGCTGCACAATGTCTCTCGTGCTTTTTTAATACCCCGTAAATTCCCCCACAAAACAAGTTTTGCGGGAAGAAACCAACTTTTCTATATTATACCACACTTTCCGTAAAAAGGAAATGCCGAAGGAGGATCACCGATGGGTCTCGCACTGTACAACAAATGGCGTCCGATGCGATTTGAAGATGTCATCGGTCAGGAGCACATCACCCGCACGCTCAAGAACCAGGCCGCCAACCGCCGTCTGTCGCACGCGTACCTCTTCTGCGGGCCGCGCGGCACGGGCAAAACGACCTGTGCGCGTATTCTCGCAAAGGCGGCCAACTGCCTCTCTCCGGTCAACGGCGGCGACCCCTGCAACGAATGTGAGGCCTGCCGCAGCATCAACGACGGCAGCGCGACCGACGTTTTTGAGCTCGACGCCGCCACCTACACGGGTGTCGACAGCATCCGCGACCTCCGCGACGAAGCCGTTTACGCGCCATCGGAGCTGGCGAAAAAGGTCTACATCATGGACGAAGTGCACATGCTCTCGCAGAGCGCGTTCAACGCCCTCCTAAAAATCCTCGAAGAGCCGCCGGCACACGTCATGTTCGTGCTCGCATCCACCGAGCTGCACAAGATCCCCGCAACGATCCTTTCGCGCTGTCAGCGCTTTGAATTCCGCCGTATTGAACGCCGCGACATCGCCAAGCGCCTGATGAAGGTCGCCGGCGAAGAAAAGATCCCGCTCGTCGACAGCGGCGCACTGACGATCGCGCATATGTCCGACGGCGCGATGCGCAACGCCCTGAGCCTTCTCGAGCAGGCATCCGCCCTCTCCGGCGGTGTGACCACGCTCGACAGCGCCGGGGTTTCCAAGGCGCTGGGGCTCGTGACCGCCGAGGCGCTCCTCGATTGCGCGGCACAGATCGCCGCCGGCAATGCAAAAAGCGTGCTCGCACTCTTTACCGCGCAGTACGAAAACGGCGTTGAGCCGACCGGTTTCGCCGACCGCTTGATGGCGCTCTACCGCGATCTGCTGATCCGCAAAACGAGCGACACCGATCTGCTGATCGGCAGCGGCTACACCGCCGACGATCTGAACCGCCTGCTCCCGATGTACACGCCCGAGCGTCTGCTCTTTTCGGTCAAGCTCCTGCGCGATGCGCTCCTGCTTTTGAACCGCAGCCCCAACCGCCGCATTGACGTGGAGATGGCGCTTTTGGGGCTCTGCCGCCCCAGCCTCGGCGGCGATCCCGCAGCCCTTGCCGCACGCATTTCGGCAATCGAAACGCGCCTGGCCACCGGCAACTTCGTCGCGGCAGCCCCCGGCGATGCCCCTGCCGCACCGAGCGAATCCGTTCCCGCTGCTGCTCCGGCAGCATCCGCGGAAGCGCCCAAAGAAGCGCCCAAGGCCGTCCCCGCCGCACCGACAGCTCCGCAGGTAAGCGGACTGCAGCCGATCGACTTCCGCGATGAGCTGCTTTCGGCTCTGCGCGACCGCCTTGACCGCATGAACTATTCCTACATCAAGACCTGCGAATTCGTTGCCGGCGGCGGCAAGCTCATCCTGCGCGCCCCCGACGACATGACCATGGACATCGTTTCGCGCCGCGCCACCCTCGACGCCGTCACCGAAACGCTCGCCGTGCTCGGCAGACCGCACCGCGTTTCGGCCGAGAAGAGCGATCCCACCGCATCCGACGCCCCCTTTGACGGCGGAAGCTCCGACGGATTTGACGAGCTGATGCAATTTGCCGCCTCCAACCCCGATATCGCCGGTATCCGCTGAGTGCGGGCCGTGAAAAGGAGAGAGGATCATGCCCAACACCCCGTTTGCCGCCCCGGTTGAGCGGTTGATCGAATACTTCCAGCGCCTGCCCGGCATCGGTCGCAAGAGTGCCCAGCGCCTTGCGTTCCACGTGATGGGCATGGACGACGCAACCGCCGAGGGTTTTGCCCAGGCGATCATGGACGTCAAGCACACGATCTTTCAGTGCAAGGTGTGTCAGAATCTCACCGACCGCGAAGTTTGCTCGCTGTGCGCCTCCGACACGCGTGACCATTCCCTCGTCTGCGTGGTCGAATCGCCGACCGACGTCGCCGCCATCGAGCGCACCAAAGAATACAAAGGCACCTACCACGTTCTGCACGGCGTGATCTCGCCCTTAAACCAGATCGGCCCCGAGGACATCAAGATCAAAGAGCTTCTGGCGCGCGTCCGCGCCGGCGGCATCCGCGAAGTCATCATGGCGACCGATCCCGACACCACCGGCGAGACCACGGCGATGTACATTTCCGGTCTGCTGCGCCCGCTGGGGATCAAAGTGACGCGCCTTGCCTACGGCATCCCCGTCGGCGGGCACCTCGAATTCGCCGACGAAGTCACGCTCCTGCGCGCGCTGGAAGGCCGCCGCGAGATCTGAGTTCCCGTATTTTTCGATATTTACAACGTCATTGGAGGTTTGTTTGATGCACACTACCGACTACACGAAATACGTCAACCCCAACATCGGCACGGTCGGCCATCTGCTGCAGGCGACCTATCCCAACGTCCAGTCGCCGCACGGCGCTGCCGTTGTCGCCCCGCTCTACCGCCCCGGCATGAAGGACCGTTACAATTCCGACAAGATCTTCGGCTTCACCGTCGGCACGGCGGCCGTTATGCCCACGGTCACGGAAGAAGATCCGAATCTCGACAACACCGCCGCGACCTTCGATCACGATCTTGAAGAAGCGCATCCGCATTTCTACAGCGTGTGGCTGGAATCGGCCGACATTGAATCGCGCCATACCGCCAGCAAAAACTACGGCCGCTTTGAATTCACCTTTCCCGCCGGCAAACCGGCCAGAGTGGCGTTTTATATGCTCGACTGCGGCGAAGCCCGTTACGAAAACGGCCGTCTCTACGTCAAACCCGCCGGCGGCCCCTTCGGCCCGCTGTGGACGATGTTTGACCTCTCGGCCGCCACGAAGGTGACGCGCCTCGCCGATATCCCCGCCACCGAAGACCACCCCTACTACGATGACGATCCGCTCTCCATCGTCGTTGCCGATTTCGCCGACCGCAGCGTCGCCATCCCCTTCTGCCTCTCCGCGCTTGGCATGGAAAGCTGCGACGAATCCTACGCCGCCGACTGCGCGGGCAAGGATTTTGAGACGATCGCGGAAGAAAGCAAGGCGGCGTGGAACGAGGTTTTGGGCAAGGTCCGCGTGACCGGCGGCACCGAGGCCGAAAAACGCGTTTTCTACACGGCGATCTACCGCGCGACTTCGCGCATGCACAACTACAGCGTCGGCGGCAAATACTTCGGTTTCGACGGCAAGATCCACGACGACGGCGGCGAAGCCTACCTCTGCGACGACGGCATCTGGGACACCTACCGCGCGATGTATCCGCTGCAGCTGCTTCTGGAGCCCGAGACCCACAAAAACGCGCTGCGCTCCTACCTCAGGATGTACGAGGACAGCGGCTGGCTGCCGCGCTTCCCGCATCTTTACGGCAATATCCCCTGTATGCTCGGCCACCACAGCGTTTCGATCCTCGCCGAAGCGATCGCCAAGGGGATCGACATCGACCCCGCACTCGCCTACGAAGCCGCTTATAAAAACGCCACCAAGCGCACGATGCTGCCTTGGGTCGACGGCGAAGCGGAAGATCTGACGCAGTGCTACTACGATAACGGCTTCTTCCCCGCCCTTGAAGAGGACGAACCCGAAACCTGCACGCGCATCCACCGTTCGGAGAACCGCCAGTCCGTCGCCGTGACGATCGAGCACTCCTACGACGACTGGTGCGTGGCAGAGTTGGCGAAGGCGCTCGGCAAAACCGAGGACGAGGCCTACTTCCGCGCCCGCTCCAAAAACTACCAAAACGTCTACGACGCCGAGATCGGCTTCGTGCATCCGCGCAAGGCCGACGGCACCTTCACGAAGGTCTACAACCCCAAATACTGCGGCGGCAACGGCGGACGCAAATACTTCGCCGAAAACAACGCCTACATCTATAATTTCGCCGCGCACCACGACCCCTACGGCATGATTGAAATGATGGGCGGCGAGGAGGCGTTTGCCGCGAAGCTCGATAACCTCTTTGTCGAGCAGTACGACGGGCTGAAATCGCGGTTTTTGGCACAGTACCCCGACGCGACCGGTCTGATGGGACAGTTCTGCATGGGCAACGAACCGAGCTTCCACATCCCCTACCTCTACAACTTCTGCGGCCAGGCCTACAAGACCCAGCGCAAGATCCACGAGCTGATCCACCTTTGGTTCACCGATTCGCCGCTCGGCATCTGCGGCGACGAAGACGGCGGCGCAATGAGCGCGTTCCTCGTCTTCTCGGCGATGGGCTTCTACCCGTTCAACCCGGCCAGCGCCGAATACGAGCTGGGCAGCCCGATCTTCGACAAGGTCGAGCTCACGCTGCCCAACGGCAAGACCTTCGCGATCGTCGCCGAAGGCGCTTCCGGCAAGGCCAAATACATCCAGTCGGCGGCGATGAACGGCAAAGCGCTCACCGCTCCGCGCTTCACCCACGCCGATCTCATGGAAGGCGGCGAGCTCGTCCTCGAAATGGGCGAACGCCCCAACAAAACGCTCTTTGCCTAAAGAAACACAAAAAAAATCAGCCGTTGGCAAAGCCAACGGCTGATTTTCGTTCCGTCTTTTTAGTAGTTTTCGGCTTTGATCATGAAATAGGCCTTCGGATGCGCACAAACCGCGCACACTTCGGGGGCCTTTTTGCCGACGACGATGTGACCGCAGTTGCGGCACTGCCAGATCGTATCGCCCTCGCGGGAGAAAACGAGGCCGTCTTCAAGGTTGGCAAGCAGCTTTCTGTAGCGTTCTTCGTGCTCTTTTTCGATCTTGGCCACGCTTTCAAACAGAGCGGCGATCTTGGTGAAGCCTTCTTCGCGCGCTTCCTTGGCAAACGTCGCGTACATATCGGTCCATTCGTAGTTTTCGCCGGCAGCGGCGTCGGCGAGGTTATCGGTCGTGGTGCCGATCTCACCGCCGTGCAGGAGCTTGAACCAAATCTTGGCGTGCTCTTTTTCGTTTTCGGCCGTTTCGAGGAAGAGCGCGGCGATCTGCTCGTAGCCGTCTTTTTTGGCCTTGGAAGCGTAGTAGGTGTACTTGTTTCTCGCCTGCGATTCGCCGGCAAATGCAGCCATCAGGTTGGCTTCGGTTCTCGAACCTTTCAGTTCCATGGATAAAACACTCCTTTTCGTTTGTTCAAAGCATTGGTTTGCTTATCTTTAGTGTATCCTTTTTTTGGCAATTTGTCAAGTCGATTCCCGGCGGATACTTGACAAATCCGGGCAAAAACACCTATAATGATAGTATCGGTCGATTTGGAAACTGCGTTTCCAAATCGGACCCGCTGCGGCGGGGTTTTCTCACGCGCTTATCCCCGCGTCCTTATCGGCGCGTGGACGAGCTTTTATCGATTTGGAAACTGCGTTTCCAAATCGGGCCCGCTGCGGCGGGGTTTCTCACGCGCTTATCCCCGCCGACAAAATCTGCGATTTCGTCGGCTCCTTTCGGCGCGTGGACGAACTTCGTTCGTCTTGGTGGAGTTTTTTCGGCAGCAAAGCCTTATCGATTTGGAAACTGCGTTTCCAAATCGGGCCCGCTACGGCGGGGTTTCTCACGCGCTGATCCCCGCCGACAAAATCTGCGATTTCGTCGGCTCCTTTCGGCGCGTGGACGAACTTCGTTCGTCTTGGTGGAGTTTTTTCGGCAGCAAAGCCGCCGAAAAAACGGAAATACATATGATTTTATTCGGATCGGAGGGAAACGATATGCCGAAGGTTTCGGGTCAAAAACTCAAGCTCATGTATCTCCACAAGATCCTTCTGACCGAAAGCGACGAGGATCATCCGCTCTCGATCAAGGATCTGATCGACCGCCTCCGCGAGTACGGGATTGCCGCCGAACGCAAAAGCATTTATTCCGATTTAGAGGCGCTGGAGGAATTCGGCGTGGATCTCGGCGTTGTCCGCGGGACGACGACGCGCTACTTTATCGGCGAGCGCACGTTTTCGGTGCCGGAGCTGCAACTTTTGGCCAGCGCGGTTGCATCGAGCAAGTTTATCACCGAGCAGAAATCGGCCGAGCTGATCGGTAAGATCACCTCGCTGGCAAGCAGCCATACCGCCGGGCGCATCAACCGCCAGATCTATCTGCTGAACCGCCGCAAGCACGGCAACAAATTCATCTATTATAACATCGACCGCATCCACGACGCGATCGGTGCGAAACGCGCGGTGACCTTCAAGTACTTTGAGTATACCACAAAAAAGGAAAAACAATACCGCCGCGGCGGCGAAATCTATACGGCCGTTCCCTACGCGCTCTGTTGGGACGACGATAACTACTACATGATCGCCTATTACCCGCGCTACGACTCGATCACCAATTTCCGCGTCGACCGTATGGAGTCGGTCGAGCTGGGCGAGGAACTCGCCGAAGATCCGCACCGCGCGAAGTTTGCCGTGGAAACGCACACGCAAGGCCTGTTTTCGATGTTCGGCGGCGAAAAGCTGCTCGCACGCATCGCCTTTGCGCCGCATCTGATCGGGGCGGTGCTCGACCGGTTCGGCCGCGACGTCGCCATCGAGCAATGCGCCGACGGCTGGTTTGCTATCGCCGCCGACGTGATCGTCAGCCCGGCGTTCTGGGGCTGGCTGTTCCAGTTCGGCACGGATGCCCGTGTGATCGGCCCCGACCGCCTCGTCGCGCTTGCCGGCGAGGAAGCCAAAAAACTCAGCGATCTCTATACAAAAGAAGGAGGAACCCAAGCATGAAATCACCCAAACGGCTCTGGCAGCTGTTTACAACTTTTTTCCGGATCGGCGCCTTTACCTTCGGCGGCGGTTACGCGATGATCCCGCTGATCCAGCGCGAGACCGTTGAGAAGCACGGCTGGATCTCCGACGACGATATTTTAGAGATCCTCGCCATCGCCGAGTCGACGCCCGGCCCCATCGCCATCAATTCGGCCACCTTCGTCGGTTTCCGCGTCGGCGGCGTTTTGGGCAGTGCGTGCGCCACGTTGGGCGTTGTGCTCCCCTCGTTTATCATCATCTCGCTGATCGCCGTTCTGCTGCGCGATTTCTCCGATCTGAAGCCCGTTCGATACGCGTTTTTTGGCATCCGTGCCGGCGTTCTCGCGCTTCTTCTGAAAGCGCTGTGGACGATGTTCAAAAAGTGCCCGAAGAAGGTCGTTTCGTACGCGATCGTCGCCTGTGCGTTTGTTTTGAGCGCGATCATCGACCTGAACGTTCTGATCATCATTGCCGCCAGCGCGGTCGTGGGTCTGACCGCATCGCTGATTAGCGAGAGGAGGAAGGACAAGTGATTTTTCTCGAGCTGTTTCTGACCTTCTTCAAAATCGGTGCCTTCACCTTTGGCGGCGGCTATGCGATGCTGCCGCTGATCCAGGCCGAGGTCGAGGCCAAGGGCTGGATCGCGCAGGAAGCGATCGTCAACTTCATCGCCGTCAGCGAATCGACGCCCGGGCCGTTTGCGATCAATATGGCGACCTACGTCGGCGCGGAGATGGGCGGCGTTCTGGGCAGCGTCTGCGCCACGCTGGGTGTGGTCATGCCGTCGTTTGTGATCATCCTCATCGTCGCCAAGTGCTTTGAAAAATTCAAGACCAACCGCATCGTCAAGGGTTGTATGTCCGGTCTGAAACCGGCCGCCATCGGCCTGATCGCCGCCGCCGTCGTCTCCGTCGGCGTGACGGTTTTCTTCCCCGCAGGTTGGGATACCGCCGTGTTTTCGGGCGCGCCGTTCTGGATCTCGCTGGCGATCTGTGCCGTGATGGCCGTTGCGGCCTTCAAAAAGGTGCACCCGATCCTCATCATCTGCGTTTCTGCCGTCATCGGGATCGCCGCGGGCTACGCGTTGGATCTGCCGTTGTAACGAAAAAATCGTACGATGGATCTTTGCAAGCGAAAAATCTTTCTCGAAAAAAAGACACCCCGTGCTCCAGCGCCGCACGGTAAAGTCTCTCCACCCGTAGCAGGAATCCCCCAGTCTTCCGCGCTCGCTTGCGCAATCGCGGAAGCCAGCCCCCTTTACAAGGGGGGCCTTGGAATCTATCGTTCCCATCGCCGCACGGTAAAGCCTTTCCACCGACATGAGCTAACCGCCCGAGCCTCCCTTGTAAAGGGAGGTGGGTTTTGCCGCAGGCAAAAGCCGGAGGGATTCCAACAGACGCTCCGCCTACCATCCCGTTTCAACAAACTCGAAACTCCCTCTCCAAAAATGCAAAGGAGAAATACCCATGAAAAATCGCACGTTTTTGCTCGCTTTGCTGCTAATGCTCTTCTGTCTTGCCGGCTGCGGCAGCAACGAACCGGCCGAGACCGATCTGCCGGAATCGCCCGAACGCCCGGCGAAAACCGACGCGGTTGCCCTGATCCCGCAAGACGGTGTCGTCGAAATTGAAGACGAAACCGGCACCTACGAGGTCGTTTACGCCGAGGATCTCAAAGAGATCCGAATGGACGAAGATACCAACGTGCTCGTCTCGGCCGACGACGAAAACTTCGTCTATACGTTTGAAAACGCCGATCTCGTCCTGAGCATGATGCGCGAGGGCGACGTTTTCTGCGGCATTCTGCCCGATAGCGGCGAGGCGCTTGCGATCGTCGTCCGCGAGATCGAGAAAAACGGCGACTCCGTTACCGTCTACGGCGTGCAGCCGACGCTCGCCGATCTGTTCGAAACGATCGAGATCGAGGCGACTTACGCTCCGGAAACCATCGTGGTCGATGAGCTCGCCGAGGGTGCAATCATAGAAGAAAAGGCAATTGATCCGAGCCTTGCGTCCGACCGTGCGCCCCGCGCGATGAATCTGGCCGCCGGTCCGTTCTCAAAGGGTGAACCCAAGCGGATCCCGCCGGATCACACCATCTCGCTCGGCATTTCCGTGGAAGCCGATCGGGCGAAGGTCGAAGGCTCCATTTCCATGACGATCGAAACGGTCAATGTGTCGGTGGAGTATCGCGGCGGCACAATGCTGACGTCGGTCGCCACGGTGCAGACCACGACGGCGTTTGAAGCGGAGCTGGCGATCCAAGGCGGCTGGGAATACGACAAACCTGTGGGAAAATTCCATATCCCCACGCAAATTCCGCTTCTGACCGTTCCCGTCAGTCTGAACGCCTATGCGTCGATCAGCGGCAGCGTCGGCGGGAAGCTGTCTTATCAGCAAACCTCGGTCAACGGTGCCGAAATTTCCGTCGCGGGCGGTGACGTCGCGGCGGACGACGTTGACCGCGTGATCCGTAAAAATGTGGATGCCGATTTCGTCAATTTCCAGGCGGAAGCCAAGATTGGCGCCAAGGTGGCAGTCGGCTTGTCGCTTTGCCGCGGCGTTTTTGAAGCCGAGCTTTCGGCGCTGGTCGGTCTGAAAGCCGAAGCGGAGTACGCTCCGTTTGAACCGTGGGACGAATTTGCCGATTCCTGTCACGACTGCGGCATCTGTTTCGACGGCGAATTTAGCGCGTTCGGCGAGATCGCCTATGATGTTACGGTCGCATTCCCGATGAGCACGCCGATCAACGTTGGCGCAACGCTGGTGGAGGTCACCGTGCCGATCAACGATTTCTACGTCTCTCTCGGCCCTGACGGCCGCGCCGCTCCGCGTTTTGGCCTCGGCGAATGCCCCTACCGCCGTTACCGCACGGAGGTGAAGGTCACCAGCAAATACGGTGAGATCTACGGCGCAGAGGTTTTCGCGCAGTACCCCGACGGTCGCTCGGAAATGAAATGGACGGATGAATTCGGCTATGCCGTATTCTGGTTACCTGCGGGTCAAAACTGGCTGGATACAAAATACAACGAACGTGTCACCGGTGATTATTACCCGATTGCCGCCAAGCCCGGAAAAGTGGAGCTCGAGTTGGAATTTGACCAGAGAGTTGTGATTGCGTGTAATTTTTTAGATACCGACTACTCGCAGGAGCATCCTTCTGCCGTCAACGTAATACCGGAAGCATTCGGAGATATCTATGAACAATTGGTTTCAAAATATCCGCAAGCGGAAATCTACGGTATTACCGACGAAAATTACAATGCTTTTATCAATACGTGGTGGGATGGAATAACTGTTTTTGCATTTACCCTTTATAAGTATAGAGAATTTCTGCCGGAGCTTAATTTGCGCCCGGGCGATATACTGGTTTGTTTGACTGTGAACCATGATAAAATGGTGACGGATGGCTACGCTTTAGACGGCAGAAACAGTAAGCTTGAACTCCCACCCTATGAGTATGACGGCTACGGTTGGTTTCGGGCTAAAGTATACATGGCGGTCAATTCATGGGAAGACGAGACAGAGCTTTACACGATCGGAGATGTAGGCTATAGCTTGGAGACTGACCGATCCACTTCTTTCCTTCCGGAGGTTCATTGGCTGAAAGCCGGCGGCGAGGAACGAGTTTTGACCAGAGTGTATTTCAAGGGAACCAATGACTCGGGTTATATGGAATGTACGGATTTCTTTGATGAAATTTCGTATAGTTTTGATGACGTATATTATGAATCGGCACCTGAAATCGACTATTGGACCGGCAGGGAAGTCCTTGAGACGGATTTGTGGGAATGGGATGCTCAATATAACGTCGTCGTTTCTCACACGCGGGAAAAAAACTACTACTACGAGGAAAACTACAACTCTTGGGGTGATGCGCTAATCAGCTACAGCATGGACTGTCTGATATCGCACATCGACCGCGCACTTATTCACTAAACACTTGCAAAAATATAAAAGGGGCTGCTGTAGGTTTTCCAAACCTGCAGCAGCCCCTTGCTTTGACAAATTCCATTGACGGATCAGCGCTTACATCAGCGAGGTCTTGATAAACAGCGCGTAGACGATGATCGCCAGCGTGCCCACGGAGGCGAGCGCCAGCCACAGCCAATAGCCGAGACGCGCGCAGTACGCCTTGAGCTTGGTGAAAAGATTCAATTTAACTTCCGCGCGGTTTTCTTCCATAGCCGTTGTCCTCCATCGCTGATCGTAGCTCTATTCTACACTATTTTCGCCTGCAACACAAGAGCCCGGCGCAAATGTTTGCAGAAAGTTCACACCGTTGCCCGCCGCCCTATTCGCCGGGCAGATAGTAGCTGGGGTCGACGGCGCTGCCGCTCTTGCGCATCTCAAAATGCAGGTGCGGGCCGTCGAGCGATTCAAAGATCGCCGTCTCGCCGACGCAGCCGATGACCGTTCCGGCGGTGACGGAATCGCCGATCGTAACGTCCAGCCCCTCGGCCAGACCGCAGTAGACCGAGGTCAGGCCGTCGAGGTGCAAAATCTCTACGGTCAGACCGGCAAAATAATCCTTGTAGACCGCGCTGACCGTGCCCGGCGCCACCGCGCACACCGCCTCACCCGCAGCCGCGGCGATATCGAGCCCGGTGTGCACGCGCCAATCGTCCATCGTCGGGTTGTAGACGGGGATCGAATCGGAGTACCCGCGGATCACCTCGCCGGCGAGCGGACGCATATAAAAGACCTTTGCCACCGTCATCGGCGGCTTGGATGTTGCCGGCGGTTCGGTCGACGGAGCTGCGGTCACGTTGGGGATCACCGTCTGGCCGTTGACCTCGCCGGCCTCGGCAGTCGTTTTCGGCGGTCTGGTCGCCAGCGCAACGCCCGAGTACGGTACGGTGGTGGAAAGTCCGAGATCGGGGATCTCCGGGATCTCGGGGACGGAAGACTGATTGCTGAGAGAAAAGATCACATAGCCGGATACTCCGATCGCCGCAAGGCACAGGAGCAGGACTATGTAAAAGCCCTTTCCCAAAATAAATTTTCCCGCGCGGCGCAGCGTGAGCTCACCCTTGGAACCGCTCTGCTCGCCCGGTTTTTGCTGATTGTTCAAGAAAATACACCTCCTGACGCTATTATTTCCGCGCTTGCGGCAAATATACCGTCGGGAGGTGTGGTTTTTTTATTTTGATTTCTTTTTCTTGGCCGCGTATTGCAGCTGCCGCCGCTCGGCCGCTAAAATCGCGTATCCCGCTTCGTGCGCGACACGCACACCGCCGAAAATCGCCTCGAGCTTATTTTTGTACCAAAGCTCGCGCTTGACGACCATCACGAGCCTGCCGCCCAGCTTGAGGCGGTTGAAGCCCTTTTCGATAAAGTGCTTGGCGACGGCAAAATCGGTGTGGTACGGCGGATTGGAGAGGATGAGGTCGAACCCCGCCGCATCGATCGCCTGAAATCCGTCCGAAAGGCAGACCGTGCCGCTCACGCCGTTGGCCGCGAGCGTCTTCTTCGCCGTTTCCACGGCCGCCGGATCGACGTCGGCGAGCCACGCCTCCGCGCCGCACATGGCCGCGTAGGTGCCGACCACGCCGGTGCCGCAGCCGAGGTCCAAGATCTTCATGCCGGGTGCGATCTCGATGTGGGCGAGCATCGCCGCCGTGCCCGCGTCCAGCCCGCGCGGCGAAAAAAGCGCGGCATCCGAGCAGACAAACAACCGCTTGCCGCAAATTTCGGCCTCGTATCCGATTTGTTTTCCGATTTCTTCCATCGTTTTCCCCTTATGTGTTGGCGGCAAGGATCGCTGAGACCTTGCGCAGCGTTTCGATCTGCACAGGGTCAAAGACCCCGTCGGGATAGATCACGACGTCGATTGTCAGCGCACAGCCAACATTCCTGAGACGTCGCATATAGTCGGCGAGATAGGCCGCGTCGTGCTTGACGCCGGGCATACACCAGGAATTCCAGTTGTTGTCGCCTTCAGGCGGCAGACCGAGTGGGATCAACATATGTGCCTGCGATCCATCGATCATACCGACTTCGGGCACGAAATCGAAGTCCACACGTTCACCGCAGGTAAAGTCTTCGTTTTGGTAGTATTTGGCGATACCGTGCTCTGCCACGCCGCCGTTCAATGCGACCATAGCGTCGGGATTGCCAGCTTTGATCGCCGATTCGTAGAGTGAAAGCAACTCATTATCGTAGCCGAAATAGTCGTAGCAGCCATCGATCCACCAGCCCTTGACCAGGTCGCCGTAGCGCAGACTGTATTCGCGCAGAACATCCGCCCATTTTTCGACGAAGGCACGCCCCATACCGTCGTGGCGGTCCTCTGGGATATCAAAGCGCGGCGCGATTGTTTTGTCTTTGTGCGGACCGTCGCCGGTATAATACAGGTAGAGGTCAATCCCGTATTTTTTTAGCTCCGTTCCCAGCTCCAGCGGGATATCGCGCAGAGCGCAGGCCTCACCGGGTACCGTTCCGGCAATTTTATCGTAGGTGGCGTTGGGGGCAAGCATATGGCGAGTCCCTTGCATCATCGTGATACAGTAGTACGACGCACCGGTTTCGGCAATGCGCGCAGCTATTGCAGGAATATCGAGCGCGTTCGTGTTGCCGATCCAATCGGTGTTGCCGTGAACACCGTAGAGATAATGGGTGAATAAACCGAAGTATCCTTTCAGCAAATTTCCTTTCGCCATCAAAACGCCTCCGTTTTCGTCTGAATCCTTGACCAGTAGTATCATATCTGCTATGCGAATATTATACTGTAAATTCCGACTTTTTGCAAGAGACCGCCTTTTTCCCTTGCACGGAAAGCAGCTGCGTTCCCAAGCATATTGCCGAGCAAACTGAGTTTTTCGGCAGCTATTGCGCACATGGCGTACTGGAAACAGCACTTTGGGAAGCGCTGCAGAGACGCGGTCTTCACCGATTTTTTTCGCTAAATTCGGGGCGATTGCTTGCAATCATTGCGGTTCTGTGTTAAACTATACTCAACGCATACCCCTCCGGAAATGCGCGGTGTTTTGCCGCCCGCAACCCTCATTGATATCGAAAGAAAAGGTGGATATTATTATGGAAATTGGCATTCAGCTTTATTCTGTCCGCAACTATATGCACAACGTCGACGAGATCAAATCGACGCTCGCGAAGGCTCGCGAATGCGGTTACACCTGTGTGGAAACCGCCGGTTATGCCGGTCTGGACGTTGTGACCTTCAATAACCTCCTCAAAGAAGCCGATCTGAAAGCGGTTTCGATGCACATCGGTCTGGAACGCGTGAACGACGAAGACGTTCTGCCGGCGCTCTGCGAAGAACTGGAAGTGTTTGGCGCAACCGAATGCTGCGTGCCGGGCATTCCGTGGGAATACTACCGCCACACCAAGGCCGGCTATCTCGCGTTCGCCGAAATCATGGAAGAGGCCGCTGTTGAACTGGCGAAAAAGGGCATCAACCTTTCCTACCACAACCACTGCCACGAATTTGAACCGGCTGCGACCTCCTGCGGCGAGCGCTTTATCTTCGACAGCACCAAACAGCTGAAAATGCAGCTCGACATCGGCCACTGCTACGCCGCCCGCGAAAACCCGACCGAATGGCTCAACCGTTACAACGACCGCATCACCACCGTCCACTACAAAGACACGCTCTTTGACGAAAACTACAAGCGCCGCGACGTCGCAATCTGCGAAGGCGAAGTCGACTGGGTCTCGGCGACGAACGCGATCAAGCGTTCGCCCTGCAAGTACATCATCGTCGAACACGAAGAATTCAACCGCGACGTTTGGGACATCTGCAAGACCTCCTGCGATAACATCAAGAACCTGCTCAAATAATTGACCGACCGAAAGGAAGGGATCCACGATGACCATCACCGTTTCTGCCGGGCCGCACGTTCGGAAAAACGCGATCTGCACGGTCACTTTGACCGAGCCGACGCTTCCGGCCGGTAACTATCTGCTCGTGCCCGAAAAGGGCGCGAAGATCCCCGCTTCGGTACAGGCTTGCGGCGAAGCCGCCGAGCTCTGCTTCGTGCTCGATTACCTCGGTGCCAACGAAACGATGACCTTTGCCGTCGAAGCGGCCGACACCGCTCCGCGCATGACCGCCGAAGTCACCGACCGCGGCGTGACCATCGCCGACAACGGCGCATTCGTCACCGAATACTACACCGGCACCGACCTCGCCAAGCCCTACATGGGTCCGTTCACCGACCGCTACGGCGCCGACATCACCCGCCTTGATTTCGAGATCAAAGAGCACCCGCATCACCGTTCGCTTTGGGTCTCGCACGGCGACGTCAACGGTGTTGACACCTGGAACGAACCGCAGGACCGCCACGGCTATATCCGCAACCGGGAGATCACGGATCTCTTCTCGGGCAGCACGTTTGCGGCGTTTACCGTCAAAAACCAATGGACCAGCCACGGCGGCGATCCGCTGCTCGACGAAACGACGAGCTACAAGCTCTACGCCACCGATGCGGCGACCACCGTCGTCGACGTTACGATCACGCTGACGGCCGCCTACGGCGACGTCACGCTGGGCTCGACCAAAGAAGCCGGCCCGCTGGCCGTCCGCATGGCCGAACCGCTGAAGGTCAACAACACCGGCACGATGAAAAACGGTGTCGGCGGCATCAACGAAGATGAGATCTGGATGAAAAAAGCGCCTTGGGTCGATTACTACGGCGTGACCGAAGGCCGAGTCTGCGGTGTGGCGATGTTCGACAATCCCGAAAACGATCAGTTCCCAACCTACTGGCATGCCCGCGACTACGGCCTGATGGCGGTCAACAACTTCTACCGCGGCGGCGCAAAGCAGATCGCCGCAGGCGAAGCGATGACGTTTGCCTACCGCGTGGTCTTCCACAACGGCGACACCGAAACCGCCGCCATCGGCGCGATGTACGCCGACTACGCCACGCCCGCAGAGATCGCGGTCGAAGCGTAAAGAAAGCCTCTGTACCTTTACGGGGCGAGTGTCGATCGCTCCGTTTGCAAATACCACCGAGTTGCACAAATTTGGAAAGGATGTTTGAACACTATGGAAAAAACTATCGGTTATGCCGTCGTCGGTCTGGGCGTCGGCCATGCGCACGTTGACGGCGCTCTGAGCGCCAAAGGCGCGAAACTCGTCGCCATCTGCGACCTGCGCGAAGAACGTCTGGCCAAACAGGCTGCGAAGTGCCCCGGCGTCAAGCAGTATACGGACTACGCTGAAATGCTCAAGGATCCGGAAATCGATATCGTTTCCGTCTGTACCCCCAGCGCCATGCACGCCGATATGGCGATCCAGGCTCTCCGCGCCGGCAAACACGTCCTCAGCGAAAAGCCGATGGACATCGTCGTGGATAAGATCCTCGAGATCGGCCGTGTCGCCGAAGAATGCGGCCTGAAGGTTGGCGGCGTCTTCCAGAACCGCCGCAACGCCGTTATGGAACCCGTCAAGAAGGCCGTTGAAGAAGGCCGTCTCGGCGAAATCTACACGGGCTTCTTCCGCGTGAACTGGTACCGCTCCGACGAATACTTCCTCGAAAGCGGCGGCTGGCGCGGCACTTGGGCGATGGATGGCGGCGGTTCGCTGATGAACCAGGCCGTTCACACCGTCGACCTCATGCAGTGGCTCCTCGGCGACGTCGTTTCTGTCCGTTCGGATATGCGCATCGTCAACCACAACATCGAAACCGAAGACTTCACGACCTCCGTCGTCAAGTTCAAGAGCGGCGCGATCTGCACCTTTGTTTCCACCACGGCTGCGTACCCGGGCTTCGGTACCGACATCCAGCTGACCGGTACGAAGGGCTCGATCCACGTCGACGGTAACAAGCTCGTTGAATGGAAGATCGAAGGCGAAAACATGAAGGAAGAACGCGAAGAAATGCTCGCCAAATACGGCAAAAACGACGGCACGATCGCCGCCGCCGATGCCACGATCGTCCGCGGCCATGACTTCATGGTCCACGACATGATTGACGCCGTCCGCGAAGACCGCGATCCGTTCGTCACGCCGGTCGAAGCCGCCAAGGCCGTCCGCATCATCAACGCCATCTACGAATCCGCCCGCACCGGCAAGGAAGTTCTGCTGTAAGCCCTGCCAAACCAACGCACTGACCGGGCTGCCCTCCAAAAAGAGGGCAGCCCGTTTCCATTTTTACGCCTAAAGGCTGGTGACCACCCTTGGAGACCTATCTTTCGGAAAAAAACGGCAAGCGCCTGATCGTTCTCTGCTGGCTTGCCTACACGACCGCCTACCTCGGCCGCTTAAACTTCAGCGCCTCGCTCGTGGAGATCATCGATAGCTTCGGCACGACCAAAGCCGCCGCCGGACTGGTCGCCTCGTTTTTCTTCTTCGCCTACGGCGCGGGCCAGCTGATCAACGGGTTTCTCTCGCGGCGTTATAACCCGCGCATTGCCATTGCCGCGGCGCTGACGGTCTCTGCCGCACTCAACGTGGCGATGACATTTGCCGGTGGTGTCGCGGTGATGAAGTATATCTGGCTTTGTAACGGCCTCGCGCAGTCGGTCCTTTGGAGCACGCTGATCCATACACTCGGCGTTTCGCTGCCCGGAAATATGCTCAAGCGCGCAATTTTGGTGATGAGCACAACCGCTGCCCTCGGTACGGCTCTTTCCTACGGCATGACCGCCCTTGCGATCACGGTGGCTTCGTGGCGTTGGGCCTTCTACGTCAGCGCGGCGATCCTGCTCGCCGTCGCTGCCGTGTGGTTTACCGCTCTCCCGCGCGGCGTTGCCAAAGGCGAGGGACAGCGGCACGCCAAAGAAACCGAATCCGGCAAAAAAGTGCGCCTTACACCGGTCTTCCTCTTTGAACTGGCAATCCTCTTGCTGCTGGCGATCTTTACAAACTTTATCAAGGATGGTCTGACCACCTGGACGCCCGACATCCTCTTCTCGATGTATTCGCTGCCGAAAGCCCTTTCGATCATTTTGACGCTGACGCTGCCGCTGATCGCCGTGTCCGGCGCGTTCTTCTCGGTGCGCGCATCGAAGTGGATCAAAAACCACGTTTCGCTCTGCGGCTTGTTTTTTGCGATCGCGTTCGTCGCCACGGGCGCACTCTTCCTGCTCATCAACTACGGCGGCTGGATTTTGACGCTCGGCGGCTTTGCCCTCACGGTGTGCGCGGTGTCGGCGGTCAATAACGTGATCACCAGCATGGTGCCGCTTGCGTGGCGCGACCGACTCGATTCCGGCTTTACCGCCGGGCTCTTAAACTCGTTTTGCTACATCGGCAGCACGCTGAGCTCGGTTCTGCTCGGACTGCTGGCCGATGCGCGCGGCTGGAACGGCGTTTTCGTGCTGCTGCTTTTGCTGACGGGGATCGCGGTCCTCGTTTGTGCGGTGACCGCATTCATGCGAACGCACGGAAAGAAAGAAGGCGAAAACCGTGTTGGATGAGTTGGTCAAGGGCTGTCTGGATATCGTCCTCGACGGCAAACACGGAAAGGATGCCCAAAAAACGCCGTGGATTTGGCGCATCCTTCTGGGTGTGGCTGTGATCGCCGCGATGCTTGCGGTCTGCGGCGGACTCGTTTGGGTCGGCGACCACTACCGGAGTCCGATCATGTATATTCTTGCCGCCGGGATCTTTTTGGCATTTTCTTCCTACGCCACACGCAAGATCTACAAATATCTGAAAGAATTCCGCACAAAGCAATGAACTTCAAACGCAAAAGCTGCCGCAAGGGTTTTCCTTGCGGCAGCTTTTTTGATTTCGGTTTCAGGAAAGTGCGGCGCGCGCTGCGGCAGGATCGTTGACGAGCACGCCGTCGATGCCCATTTTGCGCCAAAGCCGCAGGTTTTCGGCCGTGGTATAGCCGCCGCCTCCACAGGCATCGTTCCGCGACATGATCCAAACGCGTTTTCCCGCCGCATGGATCGCCGCAACGAGCTCCTCCGTCACCCAGCCCTCCCAAAGGCGGATGTTATCGGCCGGACCGGCGAGGAATTCGGGCAGATATTCCAACCGCGGCATGAATGCGAGGACCTCGGTCTCCGGCGAAAGCTCCTTGACGCGCACGGCATCGGCCGCCTGCTGCACGCCCATCACCGACGTTTTGAGTGCATCGTGCGCCCGAAGCGCTGACATCAGCGCGTCGATGCGCACCCCGCCCTCCTTGACGTGGATCAGGATCGGCCCGACGTCTGCGCACAGAAAATCGGCGAGCGTGTGCGAACAAAAAGCCGGATCGGCGCAGTGGCGCAGTGCTAAAAACTCAACAGCCGTCAGCTCGGCAATCGCGCGCGGATCGCCAAATACGCGCTCGGCGGTGCGGTCGTGGCTGATCACGATGGTGTCGTCGGCGGTAAAACGCGTGTCGATCTCGATCAGCTCGGCGTACGCACGCGCCTGACGCGCCGAAAGGATCGTCTGGCCGGGGTAGACTGCCGGGCCGCTGCGGTGGGCAATGATCTTCATCCAAATGCGCCTCCTTGGTGGATCTTTGCTGTCAGTATACCACAAGGTGCGGCAGCCGTCAACCGCAATTCGATTGACGCCGACAGAACTTTGTGGTATCATAATACCGAACCCACAACCTCCGGAGAAAGAAGGAGAACCTTATGAAGCATATCAAACCGGGCCGTGGCCCTTCGATGATGGGCGGTGTGATGAGCATTGCCATCGGCGTTTTCGGCGTGATCTGGACGGTCGCGGCGGCCGGCATGGGCGGCGGACTGTTTGCGCTGTTTGGCGTGGTGTTCGTTGTCGTTGCAATCGTGCAGGCCGTTTTCCATTTCAAAAACGCCACCTCGGAAGAACGCTATTCTTCGTTCGATATCGTCGATTCGACCGAAGAACCCGACCCCCTGAACGAGCGGTTCGGCGCACAAAAGCAGACTTCTGCGGCACCGGCAAAAAAGAGCAAATTCTGTCCATGGTGCGGCGCAAAAGTCGATGCGGCATTTGAATTCTGCAACGAATGCGGCAAAAAGTTGCCGTAGAGATATGCTGTCCGCACAGACTTCGGTCTGTGCGGATTTTTTGTTGACATCATCCTATTTCTATGCTATACTGAACTTGCGCAGCAAACCAAAGCACCATAAACTTTTTTCGGATTTTTTTGTGACAAAACGCGCCCTTTGCTCGTTATATAGATGAAACCCAAAACACTATATCGGCAGTCGAGTTTACGACTTTAGTTTTGCTATCTTCAGGTATGATGTACGAACCACATTCTTTGGTTTGGCTGCAAAAACATTATGGGTGTTATCCAAATACCTTATTTTTAATGCAGCCAGAAATATATCAAAATTCGTGCGCTAAACACTCAATTCTTATCGACATTTAAAAATATATTTGTTATAATTTTTTTTGCGGAACGCGGTGGTGGTAATTGTCATACACAAAAAGGAGTGTTTGAACAATGAAAAAAATTCGTATGCTCAGCATTTTCCTCTGCTTGCTCACACTGTTTGGTAGTTTCGCCGTTTTCGCTACAATGGAAGATTCTGTTAGTCCGTATAGACCCGCTTGTCCCGAATGTGATGACAGACTGCACACCCGGATTTACTATTTCTACCGTGTCATCGACACTGAGACACATGGGTATTATAGACACATTCATAAGGAATGCAATGTCTGCGACTATGTAACAGACGAAGAAAAAACGCTTGTTCGCACAGAACCGCATGACGACTATCCGTGTTCCCTTTGTTATCTCGGTTATTGTGAATGTTACATGCCGGCTCCAACAAACTGATTCCAATAAACTGTCGTGTTCATTTTCTACCTCCGATTTTATGAATACGATCTACGAATAACAGCCCATAATACTGTGAACAACATCATGTAATCCAAGCAATTCCACTACCGTGTTCTTGTACTAAGTTTTTGCTAATTCGAAATTGTATTCATATGTGTTTGATAAATGACAAAAAATACTGTGGCGTTAGGAGTATCGTATGACAAACCATCACACGACCCTTGTCCGAACTTTGTGGTTTCTTTTAGCAGCGCTGTACCTCGTAGGCGGCGGATATCTTTGCCTGCGTGCGTTTTCGCCCGAAACGGCTAAACTCGACGGCACTGCCATGCTTTCACCCGACTGGTTTACCTTCCAGCAGGATGCCGGTTTGTTCACCGCAAAGCAGGACGAGTTCCTCGCCCAGCTGTTATGGTACGACAAGCCCACCGAAGAAGAAACCGCCAACATCATGGCGGCCACCCGCCAATTGGAAGATGCCTACGCCGCTGCCAACGCGGAATGGGCTGCCACGGTGGCGCAGCTTGCCGCCGAACCGACCCTGACGCGCGACGATCGCCGCGCCTACGCCGCTGAAATCGACGGCGAAGAAACGTCCTATACCCTCGTCACTACCGCTATGCCCGCACAGGCTTTTTCGCTCTGCGCGGGCAATTATTTTGCCGACGGAACGGGCTGCGTGGTCAGCAGCACTTTCGCCGAAGCGCACGGGCTGGCTGTTGGCGATACGCTTTCGCTTGCCGTTTCGCCCGCGGAGATTTTGTGGGACACCTCCGACGGCACGCTGATGGAAAAATGGAGCGTTGCGGCTGACGGCGAAACGCACGAGCAAACCTATACAATCACAGGCATCTACAACTACGAAACCGAGTTTCTGCTCGCGGCAGAGGACCCCAAAAACTTCCGCATCTACAAAGCTCCCGAGATCCTTGAATATTATCCGGAAGATGCCTATATTCCATCCACATTCGGCCAGATATTTCAATATAGCGACGACATCCACACGCCTCAGGTCGACCGCCAGGTCGACGAATACGCATTTCCGCTCGACACGATCTTCGTTTCCCCCTCCGCACTGGCCGATTGGCCGCAGGCGAGTATCGCCGGCGGAAACCTCGCGCGCCTGCCCGGTGCGCTGACAGCATTTTACGCCGAGGCAGACGAGGCCGAGCATTTTCTCGCAGATTTGACCGAGAGTGAACGAGAAGCGCTGTTGATCAACGGCGAGCGTTACCGTGTTACAACCGGAACGGCAGATTGGATGCGTTGGGTGCTACTCGGTGCGTGGGCAATCGGAGCGGTCGTTCTCTGCGTGTTCCTCGTCCGCGCGTTCCGTAAAAAAGCGAGCAACGTGGCTGCAAAGCAAATCTTTTTGCACGTCGGCAAGCCTTCGTACCGCGCGGTGTTCGCTTGTTGGGGCAAAAAACTCACACGCCGTTTGGCACAGCCGCTGATGTTCGTGCTGCTTTTGACCCTTGCGGGAACCATGCTCTGCATGGGCAGTGGGTTACTTTACACAGCGGCGGTAAAGACCGCCGAGGCTGCTGACGCCTACACGATCAGCGTGTCGATCGACCTTGACGTGCTCCGCCTCAACAGCGGACTCGGCCCTGCGGTTGCGGCACACCGGTCGGCCCCAAAATCAGAACAAGACTACACCAAGTTTTCGTACGAGCTCGTCGAAGCCGGCAATCGTCTGTGCTATGCCACCGCCGATGACCGCCGCCATTACGCTGCGCTTGTCGACAGACTGACGCCTACGCTGACATCTACTTTGGAGCCGGAAGCCGCAGATTCGCACATCGACGGCGACCTTTTGGAATGCGTTTTCAGCGCCGAATGCGTCTACGTTGGCCCTAATACCGTCGTTCCGGAAGGTGCCGACTGGTTATCGGTAGCGGATCATGCATACTTTGTTTTCCGCACAGAAACCATACTTTCCCAGCATCCCCAGTTGAAAATGCCGGAATATACCTATGCGTACATGTCGATCGGTCTGATCGACGAATGGCCCGAGGTTGGCGAACGTTTTTTGTTCCGGGGAACCATCGGCGACATGAACTATTACTATGGCGAGAGCGGTTTGGCCGCTTTTACGCACGACGGCAGCAATCCGGCCGTACTGCTTCTCAATACCATGCCTTCTGCTCATAGGTACAGCTCGGGATCTCTTGATTTTGCGGAATATGCCGGTGCGCGGTACGCTTGTGTCGCGCGTTTGGGCGACATGAGTGTGGAGGAATTTTTGACGACGGAAGAAGGCCTTCCGTGGCAGAAAGTGATCGAAACCTCGGCGAAACGCATAACAGAATTTTCTGTTCTGACGACCGACAACGTCAATAGTCTGCCGACCTTTATGAGCGGCGCCAGCCAAGTCATCGACGGGCGCAGTATCACCAAGGAGGAATACACAAGCGGTGCAAAGGTCTGCCTTGTGAGCACGGCAGTTGCCGAGGCAAACGGACTGCAGGTGGGAGACACGATTTCTGCTGAGCTGTTTGCCACAGGGTATCTCCGCAGATTTATCGTCAACAACCGTGATTTTCGCCCGGCGACTTATGAATGGGCACAGAGCAATACCGACTTCGAAAACGTGCTTGTTGCTGAAGACTTCACCGTTGTCGGCATCTATAACATCCCCGGCTGGGGAATCGGCGACGATGACATCCATTGGAACACGATCTTCGTCCCCGCCAACGCGGTCGATCTCCCCGAGATGTTGATACCGCCGCTGAGCTTCGACGGCGATTGGTTCTACAGCCCTATGCCCATGACCGGCAAGCCCAACCGCGACTACGCATGGCTTGTGGAAAAAGAGGACGTCGACCTTTTGGAAGAAGAGCTTTTGAACCACCCCTACCGCGATTACTTCGTGCTCGACGATCAGGGTTACCGCGCGGCAAAAGCGACGATTGACAACACCGTGATGTACGCGCTGATCCTCTTCGGCCTCGCGGCCGTCGTTTGGGTCGTCATCGTCGTGCTCTTCCTGCAATATTTCAACCGCGACAACAAAAAGACCGCGGCGGTCATGCAGGCCTTCGGTGCCGATCACCGCGCGGTATTTGCCGCACAGGCGGTATTTGGCATCGTGCTGTGCGTGGCAGCGGCACTGGGCGCATGGATTGTCGGCAGTGCGCTGATGCAGACGGTTTCGTCGGCGGTCAATGCCCTCGCCGACGTCACCACGGAAGCGGTCGAAAGCGTTGCCGCCGTGAGCGATACGGTTGCGACCGGCGGTGTGCTCGTCGCCGTTGCGGCAAGCCAGCTGGCGGTTTTGGCCGCCGCGGTGACCGTTTGCGCCGCCAAAACGGGTTCGGTGCGCATTCTGATGCGCAAGAAAGAACAGGATTAGGAGGTGGAACGAGATGTTATACGTCAGCTATGCATTCCTGCGGCTGCGGCGGTTCTGGAAACAGAGCGTGATCGTCGTGCTCATCTTCGCCGCACTGCTCATCTCTCTGTCGGCGGCAGCAGACAGCCTGACCGCCACCCGGCTTGAGCTCACCGCGCTCAAGAAAAACACGCCGATCACCGTCACGATGACGAGCTCGGCTGGGCGCGAGGACGGCCTGAACATCACGCAAAAACAGCTCAACGACTTTATGGCCCCCGACGGATTAATTACACCCTACGTGCAAAATCTGCGCGTCTACACGCAAATCGGTCTGGTCGGCATCGGCGTCGAGGATTCGGAAATCACAGAGCAGCTGAGGGCCGAGCGTCCGCGCTTTTACGGTATGAATCATCCTCTCGCTATCCCGGCAATGCGCAATCAAAGCACGCTGACCATCCAATATCTCGACGGCTATTCTGCCGAAAGCTTTGCCCAAACCAAGGCGGTTTGCGTGGTCGGCGAGAAGATGCTTGCTCTGCTGCAAAAAAACTTGGGCGACAAGCTGACCGTTCGGCTCAAGTCGACGCGCCCCTTTGCGCCGACCTTGGATCGCGAAGAGATCGATTACGAATTTACCATCATCGGTACGATTACCAATGACAGTAGCTGCGACATTTACGGTTCGTGGGCAAGCGCGGCGCACGTCATCACCCAATCGGACACGCGTGAACCCTACGCGCACGGGCTCTATTTTGAGTTCAACGAGCCCGATGCGTTGGAAGAATTCAAGGAAGCGGCGTTTAAAATCTATCTCGATGCCGCTACGCTGTTCGATAGCAGCTCTGCGGGCAACTCGCCCCGTCTCGCGCTCCGGGTACAGGATGCGCTTTTCCTGCGGGCATCGACTCCGATGGAAGAAAATGTGCAGACGCTTTCCAAGCTGATCCCCTTTCTCTACACGCTGACGGCGATTGTCGCCGTCACGATCGGATCGGTTCTGACTGTGCGGCGGCGGCACGAGCTGGCGATTTTGGCGGGGCTCGGATTTGGCCGCGGAGCTGTGCTGTTGACCGGTGTTTTGGAATATGCGATGCTGGTTCTGCTCTCGGTCATTGTCGGCGGGATCGGATATTTCGCCTTTGCCGCCGCGCCGCCAAACCTGACGGCGACGGCCATACTCGCCGCGCTGACCTTGGCGGGAACGCTGTTGGCAGCGATTTGTCTCTCGCAGGTCAAGCTGATCAAGCGCATCAAACGGAAGGAGTAAGCGACGATGAAACAACTGGAAATTTGCAACGTGAGTTATTCGTATACCGCCAAAGCCACGCCCGCGCTCGACGATGTGAGCGCAAGCTTCATCCCCGGCAAGCTCTATGCAATCGTCGGCCGTTCGGGCTGCGGCAAAACGACCTTGCTGTCGCTGCTCGCGGGGCTCGACCGCCCCGGCGAAGGGAAAATCCTGCTCGACGGCGAAGATATCGCACAGTTGAATGCGAAAAAATGGCGCACCGAGCTCGTTTCGCAGGTGTATCAGGATTACAATTTGCTGCCGTTTTTGACCTCGGTGGAAAATGTCGCGCTGTGTTTGCGGCTGAAGAACGTTCCTGCCAAGGAGAGCCGCAGAATCGCCGAAGAAAAGCTCCGGCTCGTCGGGTTGGATGAGACGTACTTCAAACGTTTCCCGGCGACGATGTCGGGCGGGCAGCAGCAGCGCGTTTCGATTGCGCGGGCACTGGCGATGGAGACGAAGATTCTCCTTGCCGACGAGCCGACGGGCAACCTCGACAGCGAAAACAGCGATATGATCGTCAAGATCCTCGCAGAGCTTGCGCACGAGCAGAATTACTGCGTGATCGTCGTCACCCATGACCGCGAGATCGCCGATCAGGCCGACATTGTCATGCGCATGCGCGACGGCAAGATCTTGGAAGTTGTGGAAAATCGGTAGGATACCGTTTGGCGTGAGCATCATACCGCCAACGCGTGTGTAAACAAAAGAGGCGGGAGCATTCCGGTTCAGAATGCTCCCGCCTCCTGTTATCGTATTTTGATTATTCGAATTCGTACGCCGAAACCAGGCGTGCAAGGTTATGCGAGTCTTTTTCCGGGTTGAAGGGACCACCCTGCAGTTGGTGATAGGTGACCTCTTCTTCGCCGTTTTTCACGCGGAAAACCACGGTGTAGTCGGCAGCGAGATAGAAGCGGTCGCGATCGTAATACTTGCAGAGAACGGCATAGTGCTCGCGGCGCACCTTGTGCGTACGCAGGCGGCTTTGCGGGATCAGAACGGTTTCGGCGCGGGCATAGGAATAGATATTTTCGTTGCGGTTGGCAAGGTGATGTGCCGCCTGCAGATACGTCGCGGAGAGCGCCTCGGGAGCATAATAACGAACCAGAACGTCGCCGTTGATCTCGTCGGCATCGCCTAAGAGCAGGCAGGTGCTGCCATCGAACGCAAGCTTTACGACCGTTGACGTCGTGTTCAGGCCGCGGAGATGCGCGCCGTTTTCCGTCTGCTCGTAGATCATATCTTCCTGCGTGTCCAACACCTCAACGGTAAGGTTATCGAAGTGGAAAACCTGACCGGTATGCGCTTTCATGTAGCGCGCACCCTTGCAGTAGGTTCTGAGGCGCTGCATGCGGTCGTTCCAATAATGGTTGATAAAGCGTTCGTAATGTTCCGGCGCGATATCGAGGTATTCCATGTGCGGGAAGTTATAGAGCACACGCTCAACCTTCAAGACGTCGCCGTGGCAAGCCATAAAGTTAATGAAGAAATCCATATGGTCGTTGTGGGCATGGGTGCAGAACCAACAGGCAATCGTCATTTGCTCACCGTCGGAGGTTCCGGTGAGTTCGCGCAGGCGGGCCAGCAGTTCGGCAAACGCTTCGTCGGTGCACTGGGCATCTTCACCGCCGTCGACGACGAAGAGCTTATTGTTGTGCATACGCACGACGTAGAGCATACCGCAGGTGGAAACCCGGTCGCGCACCGGGGGATCGCCCTGGAAGAGGCCGAACTGCATCAGTTCGGTATCCTCACGGGTGCCCGGTTCCTCGGCTTCACCGACGTATTCGGCGTAGGTGGAGGAAGCGGTATCGAGGATGATGCGGGCCTGACCGGCGCGCTTCATAAAGTAGGCGTAGACGAGCGTTTCGCCCTTGATATATTCACGGAAGTTGCCGTAGGCGGTATCGCGGGAAAAACCGCCGGTAAAGCCCGCCGCTTCGAGTTCGCCGCAGTAGGCGAGGAAGGCAGTCGCGGACGTGTCGTTGACCAGATGCATCAGCGATGTCGATTCAAACGATTCGTCGTACAGGCCGCCGCCGACCGTAAAGAGCTCGTCAAACAGCACGCCGTCGGTATAGGCGGGAACACCGTTCAGTTGCCAATTCAAAGTTTTCATAGGCTACCTCTCGTTTCGATTTTATTTTCATTGGTATTATATCACGCTTTTTTGTTCCGCGCAAGTATGCTTGCGGCACGAAAGTATTTTTCCGCTCTTGCAATTTTCCGCGATTTGACTATACTATAAGTATACTCTCCAAAAAGAAGGAACAGCCTATGAAACTTGAACTCTCGGCGATCGAAAAAAGCTTCGGCGCCAAGCACGTTTTGAAAGGGATCTCGCTCTGCGCCGAAGGCGGCAAGGCGTTTGGCCTGCTCGGCCGCAACGGTGCGGGCAAAACGACTACGATCCGCATTTTAATGAACGTTTTTCCCGCCGACGCCGGTGAGATCCGCTTCGACGGCAAACCGATCGACTACCGCACCGTGCACTTTGGCTACCTGCCGGAGGAGCGCGGGCTTTACCCCAAGAAAAAGATCATCGACCAGCTCGTCTACTTCGCCGAGCTGAAAGGGATGCGCCGCGCCGAGGCAATCCGTGCTGCCGACTACTGGCTCGACCGTTTAGAGATGAGCGAATACCGCAACAAGCGGCTCGACACGCTCTCAAAGGGCAACCAGCAAAAGATCCAGCTCGTGACCGCCCTCGCCCACGACCCCGAGATCATTATCCTCGACGAGCCGTTTTCCGGGCTCGACCCGGTCAACGCCCTGCTTTTGAAGGACGTTGTGCGCGGGGAGATCGCAAAGGGCAAGATCGTTTTGTTCTCGAGCCACCAGATGAACTACATTGAAGAATTCTGTGATTCGATCGCCATCTTAAACGACGGTCAGGTCGTTTTGAGCGGGGAGCTCGGCGAGATCAAGCGCAGTTATCCGCGCAACCGCCTCGTCGTGCGCTCTCCGCAGCTGCCGGCGATCGCCGAAGCCTTCGGGAACCGCGCGGAAATCCGCGGCAGCGAACTTCTCCTCACGCTCGATGCGCCCGAACAAAAGCAGGAAACCATCGGCCGTCTGAACGCCGCGTTCGACATCGACGAGGTGAAGGTCTTTGAGCCCTCGCTCAACGATATCTTCGTTGAATACGCGGGCGAAAGAGTTTGAAAGGAGGGATAGTCATGCGCCAATTTCGCAAGATTGTGCGGTTTGAATTAAAAAATTACATGACCAACAAGGTCTTCGTGGGGATCACGTTGTTTGCCGTGATCGCGATCGCCGTCGTGATGTTCTTCCCTCGGCTGACCGAGGCCATCGGTTCCGACACTCCCGCCACCGACAGCACCCGCTCCGTCATGCTCGTCTCCGCTGACGAATCGATCGCTATGCCGATTGAGGCTTCGTTTGCCGCCGCATTCCCCGACTACGACGTGCGCCTCGCCGCAAACGACCGCGCAGAAATCGAAGCACAGATCGTTGCCGGCGAGGCCGAATGCGCGTTTTGCTTCGATTCGCTGACCTCCTACACCTATTTTGTCAACAACCTCTCGATGTACGACGCCAACACCGCCATCGCCGACGAGGTGCTCCGCACGCTCTACCAAACGCAGGAGATGACCGCGCACGGCATGAGCGCAGCGACGATACAGACCGTGCTCTCCGCACCGGTCGCACACGAGACCGTTATGCTCGGCAAAGACCAGATGCAGAACTTTTTCTACACGTACATCATGATCTTCGCGCTGTACATGGTGATCTTGCTCTACGGACAGATGGTCGCGAGCAACGTCGCCACCGAAAAGAGCTCGCGGGCGATGGAGCTTCTCGTCACAAGCGCCGACCCCGTAAGCATGATGTTCGGCAAGGTGATCGCATCGTGTCTGGCCGGGCTCGTGCAACTGGTCGTGATCTTCGGCTCGTCGCTCCTCTGCTTCCACGCCAACCGCGCCTATTGGGGCGAGGACGGCATGATGGCATCGTTCTTCAACATTCCCCTTGATCTGGTGGGCTACATGCTCCTCTTCTTCGTCCTCGGATTTTTCATCTACGCCTTCCTCTACGGCGCGGTCGGTTCGACCGTCTCCAAGCTTGAGGACATCAACACGGCGGTCATGCCGATCACGATGCTGTTTATCGCCGGATTTTTCGTCGTCATTTTCTCGATGGCTTCCGGCAGCGTCGATACCACGCTTGTAAAAGTCTGCTCCTTCATCCCCTTCACCGCGCCGATGGCGATGTTCACGCGCATCGCGATGAGCACAGTGCCCGCTTGGGAGATCGCCCTTTCCGTTCTGATCCTCGCCGGATCGGTGGTCGGCGTCGGCGTGCTCGCCGCCAAGATCTACCGCATCGGCGTGCTCCTCTACGGCACGCGGCCCAAGCCCGGCGCGATTCTGAAAGCGCTCCGCCGCGCCTGATTTTTCCCGGTGCAACCGATAGTTGCGGCCTTGGAAAGTGCGGTTGGTGGATTTTGGCTGCGTTTTGTGCGATAATTTTGTCAGCAAACACGAAGGGATGACTTCAGGATGAAAAAGGAGAAGAGAAAGATGCTTGGTTTGATCGGTGCGATCGTTTCGGGAACGCTACTTGTCGCCTGCATTGCCGCATGGCTGTGTGGCTTCGATTTTTCACGGCTTTGGCGTCCGTTTGTCGCCGAGTATGAAACAAAGCAGTATCCAATCGAGTCCGCGTTTTCTGCAATCGAGATCTCCGTCAGCAGTGCCGACGTTTCGATCCAACTCTCGACCGACGGTGCGGCGCGGCTGACGACCCGCGAAAACGAGGATCACCGCTTTGCCGTGCGCGTGGAAAACGGCGTTCTGCGCATCACGTGCGAGACCGAGCGCATTTGGTCGATTGGTATCGATACAGGCCCGCGCATGACCCTTGCGCTGCCTGCAGCGGAATACGCCGCGCTGACCGTGCGCGCAAGCTCCGGCGATATCGGAGTTGCGGCCGGACTCACGTTCGGCGAGACGTTGCTGGAGACCTCCAGCGGCGATATCGAAAGCTTTGCGGCCGCTCGTGGGCTGACCGCAGTCACCTCCAGCGGCGACCTGACCATTGAAAACGCCGGCGGACAAATTTCCGCGAAGGCTACGAGCGGCGATCTTTTGCTCAGAAATCTGACCCCCACCTCGCTGGCCGCCAAAACGACCAGCGGCGATCTGGCTGCCGAAAACGTGCAGGCAGACGGTGCCGTCTCCTGCAAGAGCACCAGCGGTGACGTTACTTTGAGCGAAATCACGGGCAGCTCCGTCGATTCTTCCACGACCAGCGGCGAACAAAGCCTGCGCTCCGTGCGCGCCGGCTCGGTTTCGGCACAGGCTTCGAGCGGAGACATCGAACTCTCCGACGTGATCGCCGACGGCAGGCTTTCTGCCGCGACCACCAGCGGCGACATTTCCCTCACGCGCGCCGACGGCGGCGAGCTCGCGCTCGAATCTACCAGCGGCGACGTTCACGGCAGCCTTTGCTCGCCGAAATACTACGACGCCCGCTCCAACTCCGGCTCGATCTCGCTCCCCTCGCCCGATCCCAACGGCGGCCTCTGCTGCGTCCGCACCACCAGCGGTGACATCCACCTGACGATCCAGCCGTAGTTTTTTCTAAAAATCCGCACAGCCGCACCAAAACCGGTGCGGCTGTGCTTGTTTTTACCGGTATTTTATCGTATAATACTGTCGAAAGCATAAAAGGAGGGGATCTGCTATGTCAGAGCACTTATTGGATGAATTTCTCCACCCGTCGGCCGAGTTTTCGCCGATGCCGTTTTGGTTTT
Source organism: Oscillospiraceae bacterium (assembly GCA_015067825.1). Lineage (GTDB taxonomy): Bacteria > Bacillota > Clostridia > Oscillospirales > QAMX01 > QAMX01. The sequence goes on from SVLQ01000006.1 coordinate 83,513, forward strand.
GGAACGACGAGCTCGACGAGACCGAGATCGCCGCACAGATGGCGGAATTCCGCGCCAAGGGCGTGGACGGCTTCGTGATCCATCCGCGGCTCGGGCTGCCGGAAAGCATCCCCTACATGGGCGAGCGTTGGCTCACTTGCGTCCGCTTCGCCGTCGACGAGGCCGCGCGCACCGGCATGCGGGTCATCCTCTACGACGAAGCGATGTACCCCTCCGGCTCGTGCCACGGCGAGGTCGTGCGCAAAAATCCGGAGTTTACCGCGCAAGGGCTCTTTTTGCGCGAGGAGCGAATGGACGGCGAGACCGTTCTCACGACCGTCACCGCAGACGGCGCGGTCCGATTCCTGACCACCGGCCCGACCGGCGGCACGATCCGCGGCGTCCATTTCGGCGAAGATGACGGCCAGCCCGGCGCACCGCCGGCGGCAGACCTTTTGAACCCTGCGGCGGTGGCGAAATTCATCGAGCTGACGCACGAGCGCTACTACCGCGCCCTCGGCGACACCTTTGGCAAAACGGTCATCGGCATCTTCACCGACGAACCGTCGCTGCGCGGCAGAGGCGCCAAAAAAGGCGCACTCCCCTGGACGCACGATTTCGCCGAGGAACTGGCAGCGCGCGGCGTCACACTCGAAGAGCTCGCCTACCTCTTTACCCAGGCAGAGCTTCCGCGCGCCAAAGAGGTGCGCGAGATCTACGATCACCTCGTCTACGACCGTCTGCGTGCGGGGTACTACGGCCAGATCGCCGCATGGTGCCGCGCACATGAGATCGCTTTCCTCGGCCATCCCGGCGGCAGCACCGATATCGGCCTGCTCAAAGAGTTCGATATCCCCTGCCAGGATATCGTTTGGCGCTACGTCGCCCCCGGCGAACCTTCCGCCCTCGTCGGCGGCCACAGCACGATGGGCAAATGCGCTTCCGACAGCGCGCGTCACGCCCAAAAACGGCGCAACGGGAACGAATGCTTCGGTTGCTGCGGCCATATCGACGATCCGTTCAAGTTCACCTACGAGGACATGAAATGGTACCTCGACTGGCTCTTTGTGCGCGGATGCAACCTCGTCATCCCACACGCTTTCTACTATTCCGTCCGCGGCGAGCGCAAAAACGAGCGACCGCCAGAGGTCGGCACGCGTTCGGAGTTCTGGGACAGATACAAAACCGTTTCCGACTACGTCAAGCGCTGTTCGGCGATCAACACCGACAGCGTCAACGTTACCGACGTTGCGATCCTCTGCGTGCGCGATGATCTCCCTTATTGGGCGGCGAAAGTGCTTTTTGAGCATCAAATTGAGTTCAACTACCTCGAAGCCGATCTGCTGTCCGGCTGCTTGCTTGCCGACGGCGCCTGCACGATCGCCGCACAGCGCTACCGCGTGATCATCGCTGACGGTGCACTCCCGGCAGAGACAGAGGCATTCCTCTCCCGCTTTGCCGCAGTTGGCGGCACCGTGCTCCGTTTCGCCGATCTTACCGAGGCAGCGTTTGCCCAAGCCGTGCGCACGCACAGTCAGACGGTGCTCGCGTTCGATCCCGCTCCGGACTTGCGCATCTCACGCGTGCGAAAACACGGCGCCGACGTCGTTTTCTGCGCAAACGAAGGCGAAGAGACCGTTTCGACCACGCTCCACCATCCCGTTTCCGCCGTGCTCGATGCCGAAGAGGGCACGATCACACCCTGCAGCGGCGACCGTTTTTCCCTGACGCTGTCGCCGCGCAAAAGCCTGCATTTGATCCTCGCCTGACCGATCGCATCAGACGGGACTTGAACCCACAGGAAAAGTCCCGTCTGATTTTGAAAAAAGAACATCTTTTTTCAAAAAGGCGCTTGACAAAGGTTTTGGCTTATGGTATAATTTCTGTTGTTCGATAGCGTCGAACGAATTTCATATGCGGATGTGGCGGAATTGGCAGACGCGCTAGATTCAGGTTCTAGTGAATGCAAGTTCATGTGGGTTCAAGTCCCGTCATCCGCACCAGAAAAAAGCACTTGCAATCGCAAGTGCTTTTTTCTATTCTATCCGGCCGGAGATTTCTTTCCAACCTTTCAAAATACAAACCGACAGCGTAGAGAAAACGCTCTACGCTGTCGGTTTTTTGTTGTTAAAAGTGTTCGCAGCGCACGGTTTCTTCGATCGGGCGGTTTTGGAAGTGTAGCGCGAGCGGTTTGGCATCCGCAGACGGATAGCCCATCACCAAAAGCGCCGTAGGCTCCACGGTTTCGGGGATCGCAAACGTTTTCCGCATCGCCGCCGGGTCGAAGTGCATGACCCAGCAGCTGCCGACGCCCTCGTTTTGGGCGGCAAGCATCAGATACGTCGTGACGATCACGGCATCCACCGGAGCAGACTTGGCACCGTCGTACGGTCGGGTCCAGCTTTCGGTTTTATCGTGGCAGACGAGCATAGCCGTCGGCGCACCGAAATGGCATTTCGTGCAGGTGCGCAGCTTGGCGATCGACTCGTCGGAGTTCAGCACCAAGATCCGCTGCGGCTGATAGTTACAGCCTGTCGGCGCTTTGTGGCCGGCCTGCAGGATCTTTTCGATCACATTCTGCGGCAGATGTTCCGGCCGGAAATTTCGCACGGAGTACCGTTCGGAGATCAGCGTTTCAAAGTCCATCTCTACGCCTCCGCGATCATGGGGACGATCATGTCGTCGGTCTCGGCGATCTTTCCGCCGATGATCGGGCGGCCGATTTTCGCCCGGAGTGCGGCGACCAGCTCGTCGTTGGTTGTGATCGGGCGGTCGAAGGCGAGACCGGAAAGGCCGATATTGATGTCGGTGCGGTGCGAATCGGAGCCGGAGACCAAACTCAGGCCAAGCTCACGCGCTTTCCGATAGGCAGACAGGTTTTCTTCGGGGCTATTGGACGCGTTGTAGATCTCCACGCCGTCGAGCCCCGCCAACACGGGCGGAATGCTCATATCAATATAGCGCCGCGCGCGGTAGGGATGCGCGTGGGCGACGAAACCGCCGACGGAATGCACCAGCGCCACGTACTCTTCCAGCGAGCAGTCGCCGATCTCGGGGTGCGCGATCAGAAATTCCGGCGTAATGCCGTAGGTCAGAACTTCCTTGCCGTGGCCGTAGACTTTTTCCCATTTGCCAGAAGCGTAGTGGTGCTCCCAGCCGAAAAGCACGGTAAAGCCGATCGCATCGCCCGCCTCTTTGGCGCGCAGATAGGCATCGCGGTAATAGCCGATGCTCTCTGCCCACGGCATCTCACGGGGCATCCAGCAGTTGCCGCGCACGGAGTGATCGGTGAGCACAAATCCATCGTAGCCCGCGGCGGCAAAGGCGCGCACCATCTCGGCGGCAGGCGATTTTGCACAGTCACTGACTTCGCTGCTGTGGACGTGCATTTCATAGCGGTAGATTTTCTTCTGTTCCATCGGTTCCTCCTCAGGCGTTGCGGATGGCCTTTTGCACCATCGACAGCGCGTGGCCGGCCGCAAGCGTACGGACGTAGGCGCGGTCGCGGGTTTTTCCGCCGAGGTGCAGTTCTTTGACGTAGGTCGCGCCGCGCAGGCAGAGCCCGACGTAGACGAGACCGACCGGTTTTTCGGCGCTGCCGCCGCCGGGCCCGGCGATCCCGGTCAGGCTGACGGCGACGTCGGCCCCCGTCAGTTTGGCCGCGCCGCGCGCCATATAGGCGGCGACCGGACGGCTGACGGCGCCGTAGGTTTTGAGCAGGCGTTCGGGGACATCCAGAACGTCGCGTTTGACTTCGTTTGCGTAGCTGACGACACCGCCGAGGAAAACATCCGAGCTTCCGGCAACGTCGGTGATGCGTTTGGCCACCAAGCCGCCCGTGCAGGATTCGGCCGTCGCCATAGTCAGGCCCTTCTCTCTGAGCAGTGAAACCACGCACGATTCCAGCGAATCGACGTCGACGCCGTAGACGACGTCGCCGAGGATCGCGCAGAGCTCATCGGTGACCGGCGGCAGCATCGCGTGGGCCTCGGCAGCGGTTTTGGCAGCGGCGGTCACGCGCAGCATCACTTCGCCCTCTTTGCAGTAAGGCGCGATCGTCGGGTTTTCGGCGTGTTCCATTTTCTCACGCAGGATCGCCTCGACCGCCGATTCGCCCATGCCGAAAATGCGCACGTTCGACGAAACGATCACTTTTTCCGAACGGTTGCGCAGATAGGGCATCGCGCATTCCCGCATCATCGGGCGGCATTCTCTGGGCGGCCCCGGCAGCATCAGCACGGTCACGCCGTCGGATTCGGCCGCGCAGCCGGGCGCCGTGCCCCAATCGTTATCGAACACGGTGCAGCCCTTGGGCAGATAGGCCTGTTTGAGGTTATTATCGGTCATCTCCTTGCCCAAATCGGCAAAGAAGCGGCGCATCCGTTCGAGCGAGGGCTCGTGGAGCTCGAGCTCAAGCCCCAAAGTTTGGCAGATGACCTCTTTGGTGAGGTCGTCGTAGGTCGGCCCCAGACCGCCGGTGGTGATAATGAGGTCGGAGCGCGATTTGGCCAGGCGCAGAACGTCGGTCAGGCGGCCGACGTTGTCGCCGACGACCGTATGGTAATAGAGGTCGATCCCGAGTTCGGAGAGGCACTCGGAAATATACTGCGCGTCGGTATTGGCGATCTCGCCGAGCAGCAGCTCGGTACCGACGGAAATGATCTCAGCAGCCATTTTGCTTCACACAGCTTTCTTTTCGGGTTTTCTTACGCGCGGATCTGAAGGATCTCGGCGGCGGAGAGCGCGGCCGCAGTCAGCGCTTCGACGTCGAGGGCTTCTTCGGCATCGAGCAGTTGCTGCATGCGCGGTTTGGTTTTGGGGTGTTTGGGCGTAAAGACCGTGCAGCAGTCTTCGTAGGGCAGCGTGGAGATCTCGAAGGTACCCGTTTCGCGGGCAACGCGGATGATCTCCTCTTTGTCCATGCCGATCAGCGGGCGGAAGATCAGACGGTCGCAGACGGCGTTGGTGACGGCGAGCGCCTGCATCGTCTGCGAGGCGACCTGGCCGAGGCTTTCGCCGGTGATGACCGCGCCGCACGCTTCTTTTTCGGCGACGGCGACGGAAATGCGCATCATGAAGCGGCGCAAAATCAGCGTAAAGAGATCTTCGGGGCAGTTATCGCGGATCTCTTCCATGATCTTCGCGGTGTTGACGACGTAGAGCTTGAAGCGGCCGCAGCGGCGGCTCATCTGCGCGGCGAGGTCGAGCACCTTCTGGCGCGCACGCATCGAGGTATACGGAGGGCTTTCGAAATGCACGGCGGTCAGCTCGACGCCGCGCTTGGCCATCATATGTCCGGCGACGGGGCTGTCGATGCCGCCGGAGAGCAGAAGGAGACCCTTGCCGCCGACGCCGACGGGCAGGCCGCCCGCACCCGGCAGCTTGCCGGCGTGGATATAGGCGGCGCGGTCGCGGATCTCGACGTAGACGACGAGTTCGGGATGGTCGAGCGAGACGGAAAGGTGCGGGAACGCATCGAGGATCGCACCGCCCGCTTCCATCGCGATCTCCGGCGAGGTCAGCGGAAAATGCTTGTCGCTGCGGCGCACCTCGCACTTAAAGGTGCGCGCCGATTCGAGCGCGTCGGCGCAATATTTCGGCACAAGGTCTAAGATCTGCGCCATGTCTTTTTCGCATTCGGCGGTGCGGCAGACGGCGACCACACCGTAGACCTGCTGCATCGCTTCGACGGCGACGTCGACGACTTCGGGCGTATTGCTCTCGCCTTCGGGGCGGATATAGACCGTCGACTGCATGGCGCGCACGGAGAATTTGCCGATGCGGGCCAGGCGGTAGCGGACGTTTTTCAGAAGCTGCTCCTCAAACACACGGCGGTTCAGACCCTTAAGCACCATTTCGCCGCATTTTAAGAGGATCATTTCGTTGTAGACTGTGTTCATGTTATCCAAATCCTTTCGGTCAGTTCTTCTTTGGGCGGAGTTCTTCGATCACTTCGGCGAGAGTCGCCGCAAAGCGATCGAGGTCTGCGGTCGTGGTCGCAGCGTCGACGGAAACGCGCATCACACCGGCGAGCGCATCGCGTTCCAGCGGCAGCGAACCGAACACGTGGCTCGGCTTACCCTTGCCGCAGGCGGATCCGGTCGAGATATAGATCCCGCGCTGCGTCAGCGCGTGCATCACGGTCTCGCCGCGCAGACCGCGCACGGTCAGGGCGAAAATGCCGCCGGCCTCACCGGGCGAGACGATCTCGGCGCGCGGGCAAACCGCCGCCAGCCGCGCAAGCGCGTACTCCCGGAGCTCGTTGAGCTTCGCCTCTTCGACCGGGGCTTTGGCCGCAGCCGCCAGCGAAGCGATCAGCGGGGTCGGCTCGGTACCGGGGGCGAGGCCGTGCTCCTGGCCGCCGCCGTAGACCGTTGGCAGCAGGCGCACGCCTTTCTTGACGTACAGGGCGCCGATGCCCTTGGGCGCGTGGACTTTGTGCCCGCTCAGCGAGAGCAGGTCGACGCCCAGCGTCCGCACGTTCACCGGGATCTTTTTATAGGCCTGCACGGCGTCGGTGTGGAAGAGGATCTCCGGGCGGATGCGTTTGACCGCGCGGCACGCCTCTTTGACCGGTTGCAGAGTACCCAATTCGTTGTTGACGAGCATCAGCGAGACCAAAATCGTGTCGTCGCGGACGGCGCGCGCGACCTGCTCGGCCGAGATATGGCCGGAGGCGTCGGGCGCGAGATAGGTCGCCGAGAAGCCCTCTTTTTCGAGCGAGCGCACGGTTTCCAAAACGGCAGGGTGTTCGATCGCCGAGGTGATGATATGTCCGCCGCGGCGGGCGTACCGTTTGGCCGCACCGAGGATGGCGAAATTATCGGCGTAGGTACCGCCGGGCGTGAAGATCAGCTCGCCGCGCTCGGCACCGATCGAAGCGGCGACGGCCTCGCGGGAATCGGCGACGAGGCGCTCGGCGGAGAAGCCGAGATCGTGGAGCGAGGAGGGGTTGCCGAAGCATTCGCAGGCCGCGCAGAAGGCTTCTTTGGCCGCCGGGCTGACCGCAGTCGTGGCGGCGTTATCGAGATAGATCGTATCGTGCAAAAAAATCATCCTTATTCCGATCGCAGACGAGCGTGTCTGCGGTGTTCATACCAATACAATTTATATTATAGCACAAATCCCCTCCGTTTCGGAAGAGCAAACGGCGCAAAAAAGAAAAAATATCCGCCGGCAGCCTCTCGACGGGTGCGGATTTCTGTGATATAATAAAGTTAAACTGGGAAGTATGCGGGAAAGGGGCGAGGAACAGAATGGAATATTGCAGCGTGCAGGGGGTTAAGGCGCTCTGCGAGGAGTTCGGATTCCGTTTTACCAAAAGTCTGGGGCAGAATTTTCTCGTCTCGCCGCAGACGGCTGCGCGCATCGCCGATGCGGGGTTGGCCGACAAAGAGACCACCGTTTTGGAGATCGGCCCCGGCTTTGGGGCGATGACGGCCGCGCTCGCCGAGCGCGCCGGACGCGTGGTTGCCCTCGAGCTCGACCGTTCGCTTTTCCCGGTGCTGGAAAAAACGCTCGCGGAGTTTGATAACGTCACGGTTTGCGAAGGCGACGTTTTAAAGACCGATCTGGCCGCACTCTTTGCCGGCGACACAAATCCGCACCGCTGCGTGACAGCAAACCTTCCTTATTATATCACGACCAAAACGATCCTGCTCCTGCTCTCCTCGCACCTCTTCGAGCGGATCACCGTGATGATCCAGAAGGAGGCGGCTGACAAGATCGTCGCCGCGCCGGGGTCGGAGCAATGGTGCCTCTTTTCGCTGCTCTGTAACTACTACGCCGAGACCAAGCTCGTCTTCACCGTTCCCCGCTCGGCGTTTTCGCCGCAGCCGGGCGTTGAGAGCGCGGTCGTGCGGCTCACGCCTGTGAAGCGCTTGGAGGAAGCGGAGGAGGCATGGTTTTTAAAGATCGCCGACGCCGTGTTTGCGATGCGCAGAAAAACGATCGCCAACTGCTTGAAAGCGCTTTTGCCGGCCGAAACGCTGGCCCAAGCCGCGCAGACTGCCGGGATCGACACCGCCCGCCGCGGCGAGAGCCTGACGGTTGCCGAAGGGATGGCGCTCGCGCAGGCCGTGCAGCAAATAACACAAACAAGCCACACAAAAAAATCAATTTGTTAACAAAATAATAGTTGCATAAACGGTAAAAATAAGATATAATATGTAAAGCAATGCTCAGAGGATGGCCTTTGAGCAGACAAGCTGATTTTTATGTACCGAAAGGAGTTCATAAACATGGCACTGACCACCAACAAAGCCGTTCTGAACTGGATCGACGAGATGGCCGCTATGACCACGCCGGACAACATCGTCTGGATCGACGGCAGCGAAGAACAGGCGGAAGCCCTCCGCGCACAGGCTGTTGCGACGGGCGAAATGATCAAACTCAACCAGGAAAAACTCCCCGGCTGCTACTACCACCGCACCGCAGTCAACGACGTTGCTCGCGTTGAAGGCCGCACCTTTATCTGCGCCCCGACCAAGGAACTCGCGGGCCCGACCAACAACTGGATGGATCCGGCCGAAGCTTACGCGATGGCTTCCGAGATCTTCAAGGGCTCGATGAAGGGCCGCACCATGTACGTTATCCCCTTCTCCATGGGCGCGATCGGCTCTCCGTTTGCCAAAGTCGGTATCGAACTGACCGACTCGATCTACGTCGTTCTCAACATGCGCATCATGACCCGCACGGGTAAAGCCGTCCTCGATATGCTGGGCGACAGCGAAGACTTCGTGCACGGTCTGCACGCCAAGTGCGACATCGACGAAGAAAAGCGTTACATCCTGCAGTTCCCGCAGGACAACACGATCTGGTCCTGCAACTCCGGCTACGGCGGCAACGTCCTGCTGGGCAAGAAGTGCTTCGCGCTGCGTATCGCTTCGTACCAGGGCTGGAAAGAAGGCTGGATGGCCGAGCATATGCTCATCCTCGGCATCGAACAGCCCAACGGCGAAACCAAGTATATCTCCGCGGCGTTCCCGTCTGCCTGCGGCAAGACCAACCTTGCCATGCTGATCCCGCCGAAGGAATACCTCGAAAAAGGCTACAAGGTCTGGTGTGTCGGTGACGATATCGCCTGGCTGCGCATCAACGAAAACGGCGGCCTGAGCGCCGTCAACCCGGAAGCCGGCTTCTTCGGCGTCGCCCCGGGCACCAACGAAAAGTCCAACCCCAACGCCCTCGCCTCCACCCGCAAGGGCACCATCTTCACCAACGTCGTCTACAACCAGAACGACGGCACGGTGTGGTGGGAAGGTCTCGATAAGAACCCGCCGAAGGGCTGCGACGACTGGAAGGGCAATCCGTGGGATCCGGAATCCGGCGTCAAGGGCGCGCATCCGAACTCCCGCTTCACCGCTCCGGCCGCGAACTGCCCCTGCATCTCCCCGAAGTGGGAAGATCCTGCCGGCGTTCCGCTGTCCGCCATCGTCTTCGGCGGCCGCCGCGCCAAGTGCGCTCCGCTGGTCTACCAGTCCCGCGACTGGAACCACGGTGTCTTCGTTGGCTCGATCATGGCTTCCGAAACCACTGCCGCTGCTTCCGGCGCGGTCGGCGTTGTCCGTCGTGACCCGATGGCCATGCTCCCGTTCTGCGGCTACAACATGGGCGACTACTGGCAGCACTGGCTCGACATGGGCAAGAAGCTGACCAACCCGCCGAAGGTGTTCAACGTCAACTGGTTCCGTCTCAACGAAAACGGCAAGTTCATGTGGCCGGGCTTCGGCGACAACTTCCGCGTCCTTGAATGGATCCTGAAGCGCTGCGAAGGCTCCGTCGGCGCCGACGAAACCGCCATCGGTTACGTCCCGAAGGCTGAAGACATCAACCTCGAAGGCCTCGATTACACCATCGAAGGCGACAAGAAGATGGATATCGACGCTCTGCGCGAAATCCTCAAGGTTGAACCGTCCTACTGGCTCGAAGACGTTGCGAGCATCAAGGAACTGTATGCCAAATTCGGCACGCACCTCCCGAAGGAACTCGCCGACGAACTCGATCGCCTCGAAGCCAACCTCACGAAATAAGTGAAATAAGCTTGATCGCCCCGTGTGCTTAGTGCACACGGGGCGATTTTTTTCGTTTACGGTTTATGAAATTGGCGTACAAAGCAGTAATTTACCATCCGTCTGGACTACGGCCGCACCGTCGGCGGAAACAGCGATCAGCTTGCCCAAAACAGAACGAACGGTGTCGGTTTGGGGATTACAAAAAACAGTTTCTCCGTCATCGGTAGCGGCGATCAACATATCGCCGATGTAGTCGATCACACGCGCAAGGTGCATTCCCGGCGGCGGGACATCCGTTTGGTTGCGGTTACCGGCCTCCATTTTGATCAGCGCGACAAATTCATCAGGAACTTGCTGCGAAATCACCGGATACGGCGTACCGGCCGTATCCGACGGCTCCGGAAGCGGCCAAAAGGCGTATTCCCGCGAATCCAGTCCATAGCGGAACGCACCGTAGATACCGTTCAGTTCGGCAACCGCCCACAGAACGTTGTCGGCGGTCAGCGTATGGCGAAAAATCCGCAGCGTTCCCACGCCGGTCAGGTCGATCACACGGTCGAATGCGCTGCGCTGGGCAAGAATTTCCTTGCCGCTTTCCATGTCGATGAGATATTGATTCATATCAAAAGAAAGCAAATAGCGAAAATCCTCGCTGACGTCGTAGAGATCGCCGGTGTTGCCACCCAGATTCGTCCACTCCCAGTCAAACCACGGCAATTCCGCAAAATACACCGTGCGGAACGGTTGGAAATCGTGGTCGACGGCGATATATCCGCCCGTCAGGACGATCAGATAGCCGTAGCTCTTCACGCGGATACCTAAGGGGTGACCGTAGGAAGCGATCCCGGATGAGATGACCACGCCGTTTTCCACACCGTGCAGGCGGGAATCCACCGAGATTTCGCCAAGTACCTCTCCGCTGCGGCTGTCGAGCCAAATCAGCTTTTCCGCTTCGTTAGCGCGTTTGACCGATAGCACAAGACTGCCCTCGGCCGTGCGGTAGGGCTTGTTTGCGATATCCGCACTTGCGTGCAGGCGGTATCCCTGCGGCAGTGACAGTACCGCCGCGGAAAACCCATCGGCTATAATTTGCGGTTCGGATTGTGCAGGAACTGACAATGCGGTTTGTGGTGGGACAGAGGTCGTTTGCACCGAGGTGGTTTGCACGGAATACGACACGGATTGCTCGGTCTGCACAGTCGTATGTACCGCTGTAACCGTTTCCGTCGTCGTTTCAGACGACACTTCTTCTCCGCGACCACAGGCGGTCCCAACGCATACAAACGTAAGCAGCAGCAGAATGATCCGAAAAAGCTTCGTTCCAAACACTTGAAATCGCCTCCGTTTCATCATTTTCTGTTAGCCGCAGTTTTCTAATGTAATTATACCATTTCTTCCATATTTCTGCAACTTTTTTTTGCAAATACACTTTTTTTTCAACAAAACACTTTTGTTGACTTTTTTATTTTTCCGATTGACTTTCCGACTGCAGCGGGGTATAATGGAGAAAAGCATTGCGACAGGAGGAGAACCGATGAAAGTTTTGCTGATTTTGTCGGACGGGATGCGCCCGGACAGTCTGACCGGGATCCCGTTTATCGAAGAACTGAAACAAAAGGGAACCTACGCGCTCGACGCGCAAACGGTGATGCCGTCGGTGACGCTGCCGTGCCATATGTCGCTGTTCCACAGCGTTGATCCCGACCGCCACGGCGTGACCACAAACACCTACACGCCGCAGGTGCGCCCGATCAACGGCATCTGCGAACAGGTCAAGCTGGCCGGCAAAACGAGCGCGATTTTTTATAATTGGGAGGAGATCCGCGATCTCGCCCGTCCCGGCTCGAACATCCGAAACGCCGAATTTTTCTCCGGCCGCATTTACGGCTACGAACGCGCCAACGCCTACCTCTGCGACCGCGCCAAGGCGCTGCTCTGCTCCGACGATGCGCCCGACTTCACCTTCCTCTACCTCGGTTGGTGCGACGGCGCCGGCCACGACAACGGCTGGATGAGCGAAGAATACATGCGCTCGGTGCGCGGGACGATCGGTATGGTCGAAGATCTGGTCAAGGCGCTGCCCGAAGACTTCGCCGTGATCCTCACCGCCGACCACGGCGGCCACAACCGCTCCCACGGCAGCGACTGTGCGGAAGACATGACGATCCCGGTATTCTTCTGCGGCGAGCCGTTTGCAGCGGGTCAGACCGTAGAAAACCTGACGATCAAAGATATCGCCCCGACGGTTATGAAGCTCCTCGGCGGCGAAAACGCCCCCGAATGGGAAGGCAGATCCATTCTCTGACCGCAGCGGCGATCAGCATAGTTTTTCAATCGAACCAGAAACGGAGTTACATATGATCACACTGAAAAAACAACCCGACCGCGACTTCCTGATCCTCAACCTGACCGACCCGCAGCTCGACGACGAAGAATGGGATAAATACCGCTACCGCCATACCATCGAAACCACGCTGAACGAGCTGATCGAACGCGTCAAGCCCGGCTTGATCACCGTCAGCGGTGACATCGCGTGGGCGGGCCAGCGCGTTTCCTACCAGAAATTTGCCGACCTCATCGACAGCTACGGCATTCCGTGGGCGCCGGTTTGGGGCAACCACGACAACCAGGGCGGCCCCGACGAAGTGAACTACGTCGCCGACCTCTACCTCTCGTACGCAAACTGCGTTTACGAAAAGGGCGATCCGGCGATGGGCAACGGCAACTACGTTATCCGCATCGAAGAAGACGGCAAGCCCGTGACCGGCGTTTTCATGATCGACTCGCACGACCACTCGCCGTGGGTCAACGAAAAGGGCGAAGATACCAGCGAATGGGCGAAGCTCGACCCGATCCAGCTCGACTGGTACCGCGAACAGGTCAACGCGCTGAAGGCCGACGGCTGCAACGACAGCGCGATCGTCCTGCACATCCCGATCTACGCCTACCGCGAAGCGGCTGCCGCCGCTTTCCGCGAAGGGTTCGACTTAAAGGCGATCAAGCCCGAAGAGAGCTACGGCCACGCTTGTTGGAACGAAGGCTACACCGACTCCTACGGCGTCATGTACGAGGGCATTTGCAGCTATCCCGCCGACGAAGGCATGATGGATCTGATCTGCGAGCTCGGCTCGACCCGCCACGTCGTCTGCGGCCACGACCATGTCAATAGCACCGTGATCCAATACCGCGGCGTCAAGCTGATCTACGGTCTGAAGACCGGTCTCGGTTGCTACTACAACGAGCTGCTCAACGGCGGAACCGTGCTGAAGGTAACCAAAGACGGTGTCACCGACGTCTGGCACGAATCGGTCCCCATTCCGGCCGATTGCCTAAAAAAAGAAGAAGACGAATAAAAGAGAACCGTGCGACTGTAGGGGAGAGTCTCCGTGCCCTTCCGCAGTTTCGGTCGCCGCATATCGTAAAAACCCCGGCTGTTACGCAAATAACAGCCGGGGTTTCTCATTCAAAAGACGTATCGCGTGCCGTGATCGTAGAGGATGCCATCGGTCAGACGGATCCGCAGGATGACCGTTTGCGGATCGGATTCGTCGGTGTGGCCGTTATCGTACCACGCCGCAAACGCAGCGCGCAGCCGATCGGCCATTTCGCGGTTTTCCTCGGCCGCGACGTGGCCCAGACTCGCGCAGAGCGCGTGGCCGGAAAACCAGTCGCCGCTGATCGCCGCCCGCGGATCGCGGCGGAGATGCTCCATTTTGTGCGAGCTGCCGTGCGTGATCGTATAGAAGCTGTCGCCGACGAAGATCGCATCGATCGTCCGCACCCACGGATTGCCCGTTTCATCCACCGTCGCCAGCGCCATCAGCGAATCGGCGCCGAAGCGCTTGGCAAGGATCGCCGCACACGCTTCGTTCATGCCTGAAATCTCCCTTCGAAGATATCGCGGATCGTGCGGATCACGCCGCCCTCGTTGTGCGAGGGGATGACGTGGGAGGCAATGCGCTGCATCTCCGGCTCGGCCGTATTGGGCGCGAAGCTCTTGTCGGCCACTTCGTACATCGGGCGGTCGTTGAAATTGTCGCCGAAGACGTAGAGCTTATCGGCACCGACCAGCGCCTGCGCCGCCTTCGCGCCGACGCCTTTGCCGCCGTTGGCCGCACCGCATTCGAGAAATTTATAGCCGTCGCGGTAGGTATCGCCGTAGTAAACGATCTTCAAACCGTCGATCTGCTTCATTTTTTCGTAGATCGGATCGAGCTTTGACTCGTGGGCAAGGCAGGAGAACTCGATCACGTCGCCGCTGCCGTCGTATTCGGACATCGGACGCACCGGCAGATGCGGCTGGTCGGTCGCGCGGAGGTAGCGGGTCATCGGCCCGTCGACGGCGACGTCGTCGCGGTAATAGGTCACCATCGTCTCGCCTCCATCGGCGACGACGAACATCCGCATGAAAACGTCGCTCTCCAGAAAGAGCGCGACCACCGCAGCAGCGGCAGCGCGTTCGACCGGGAACCACCGCACCGCGTGCGGCTCCGCCATATCCCACAACAGCGCACCGTTCAAGCAAACCGCCGGAGCACTCAGCCGCACACCCGACGGGCCGATCGCATGGTGCGCACCGGCCGGGCCGCGCGCAGTCGCGATCGTAAACAAGCAGCCGCGGTCGGTCAGATCGTTTAAGATCTGCGCATATTCTGGCGCGACCGCCGCACTATCGTTCAGCAAAGTGCCGTCAAGGTCGCTGGCAAACAAAATCTTCTCCATCGTTAATCCTTTCTTCCGCCAATAAAAACTATCATCCAATCCGTTCCGTTTTTTCGGCGGCTTTGCTGCCGAAAAAACTCCTTCAAGACGGTCGCAAGACCGTCCACGCGCCGAAAGGAGCCGACAAAATCGCAGATTTTGTCGGCGGGGATCAGCGCGTGAAAGAACCCCCGCCGCAGCGGGCCCGATTTGGAAACGCAGTTTCCAAATCGCTAAAAGCTCGCCCACGCGCCGAAAGGAGCCGACGAAATCACAGATTTTGTCGGCGGGGATCAGCGCGTGAGAGATCGATCGAAAACAAAGTTTTCGATCGGTTAGCCCGATTTGGAAACGTAGTTTCCAAATCGCATTTCTAACTTCCGCTCAAAATCGAACCGTCCAGCCCGCTCATAACATAATCGCCGCCGTCGGTTTTGATATAGACCGCCGGAATCAGACGGATACCACCGTCGTCTTCTACCGTGTGGTAATAGGCCGCCTCGGCCGCAACGATCAGGCTCACATCCAACTCGTATTCCGCAGCATAGGCGCCGAAATCGGCGAGGATCGCCGTCAGCTGCCGCGAAACCGCCTCACCGCGTTCCGGCTCACCGACGAACACACATCCCACGATCGTGGCCGTTCCGTCGGCGTAGGAAACCGACAAATCGACATTTCTAAGTCGCAGACCGTTGATTTCGCAGACAAAACGCACCGTGACCGCAGTCCCGGTTTCAACGACCATGCCGTAGTCCGAGGGCAAAATATCGGCGCGCTCCAAAAGAGCTTTGGCCGCAGCACCGGCTTCGTCGGCGCTTGCGGGTTGGGGCTGATTTTGCAGGACGATGTTGACGAGGCCGCCGCGGCGGAACACCGCTTCGCCGGCCACACCCGTATAGACATCGATGCCGCCGCCCTGCTCACTTTTGACCGTTTCGCCCAGAAAAGCCGCAGCAATTGCCGCTTCGGCCTTGGGATCGCGCGCGAGCGTTTGCACACGGACGGTTTGTGTGCGGTACGGGATCGCGCTGTCTTCGATCCAGATGCCACACCGTTCGAGGAATGCAAGCGTGTTGTCGATGGTTTGCTGCGGAATCACCGATTCGGTATAGCGCGAGTAGATCAGGTTGACAGCGAGAGCGAGATTGATCACCGCCAGCAGCAAAATGACAATCGTTTTGATTTTGGCTTTATCCATGGATATCCGCTCCGTTTCCGCCGCGCACGACCGGCAACACACAGAACGCGGCCTGCCAGACATTGCCGCGTTCGAGATATGCCCAACTCAGCCGTCCGCTGCTGCCGTCGCCGGTCAGACCCGCAAGCAGCGCCTGCGGATTGAGCTGCGGTGCGGCCGCATCCGTTTCGCTGACGGAGACCGCAAACAACGCAACCTCGGCCTGTACCAGCAGATCACCCTGAAACACAAACCGCGCGGCCGTACGTGAGCCGTTGGTTGCGACCAGAACCACACCGTCGTACCACGCGTCGAACGATGCGATCGTGCGGTCCCCTTGGGTCTCGACTGCGCTCAGGACATAGCGCGGAACATTGGTCAGACCGGCAATGCAGTCGGCGAGGATCGCCGATGCGCGGTCGACGCACGCGGCAGAATCGCCGAGCATGGCCGCCACCGCCGCTTCATCGGCTGCGACAAAGGTGAGAGAACCATCGCCACCGGCGCGCAATGTGCCGCCTTCGGCCAAAAATACGCGCCCCGACGATGCGTCGGCATAGCTGCGCGCAGTATAGCTGTCAAATCCGAACGCCTCCAGCAGAATCATCTGCCGTTCGCGCTCGTAGCTGCCGTTTTCGTCGCAGAGCGGTGTGCGCGTCAGCACACCGGCTGCTTGTGCGGCAATCGGCACGGCGGAATGCGGCGTGAGAGCGGTACCGGTTTTGCCCAACGTGCAGGCGTAGACAACGGCTTCGCCTTCGCTGCCGAGCAGACGCGGCTCCAGGTCAGCCGTTTTCAACGCGGTCGTGGACATATAACAGACGCCGTCGGCGTAGAGATAGAGCTCGGCCAGCTCTTTGGTCAGGGTAATCAGCAGGCTGTCGGCATACAATTCGGTCAGCGGGCCTTCCTCGCTGCCGCCGATGACGGCCACGGGCAGTACCGCTCCGTAGTCAAGCAGAACCCCCTTACCGTTTAGGGCAGCGACCCAGCGCGCGGGATCCACCTGTGCCGGCGCGTTGGCCGAGCCGAGCAATTCGACCAAAATCGGCCGCACCACCTCAAAATACGGCGTAAGGAGACGGTTTTTGCCGAGCAGCGAGCAATCACCGTCGTTGAGCACAGCCGCAACGGGCATCAGCGGCCCCGTGCTGCCGCTCTCATTTTGCGTCCCGTCGGTCGATGCAGGCGAAAAGAACAATCCGCGTTCACTCACGGCAGTCAGCACAAACAACAGGATCGCCGTGGCTGAAAGCAGCGCGATCACGGCGTTTTGCACCTTATTTTTCATACAACCGCACCCTCATCGGCAGCTTCCGGCAGCCAAATCGCCACCGTTGTGCCCTCGTTTTGTTCGCTTTCGATGCGGATCGTACCCTTTAGATTCTGGATAAATTCTTTGGCGATGGCAAGGCCGAGTCCCGAACCGCCGCTCTCGCGCGAACGCGCTTTGTCGACGCGGTAGAAGCGGTCGAAGATGTGCGGCAGATCGTTCTTGGGAATACCCATGCCGTTGTCGGCAACGGTAATCTCCGCGCCGCCGTCGACAGTGCGAGCGGTGACACGGATCTTGCCTCCGTTGGGCGTGTACTTGATCGCATTGGTGATGACGTTCATGTAGACCTGCCCAAGCCGGTCGTAGTCGGCGGAGATCGGCGGCAGAGGCCCTTCGATCGACAGACTGAGGGTCTGGTCGCGTTTTTTTGCTTCGAGATTGGAGGCATCGACGATGTTGCGGATCAGCTCGTCGGGGACGAAGGTATTCAGATGCCAGTCCATGCGGCCGTAGTCGAGCTTGGAGATCGTCAGCAGGTCGCGGACCAGACGCGTCATGCGGTCGGTCTCGTTCAGAATGACCTGCATGAAGCGCGCACGCAGTGCCGGCGGCATTTCGTCGTCGGAGAGGATCGTTTCAGCGTAGCTGCGGACATTGGTCAGCGGCGTGCGCAATTCGTGGGAGATATCGGCGACGAATTCACGGCGAGCGGTATTCAGACGTTCCTGCTCGGTGATATCGTAGATGACGACGATCACGCCGCCTTCGTGTTCTTCGCTGCCAAACGGCGTGTAGAAAAAGCGCAGGTCGCGGCCGTTGACCTTGGCGATGCGCTCTTCGGCCGCACCGCTTTCGATCGCCAGCACTTCCTCCAGTGTCAGCGGTGCGCCCAGCGCGGCGTAGTCGGAAACCGCATCGGTTTTCGGCGCAAGCAGCGTTTGGGCGGCGGCGTTGATGTGGAGCAGCTCTCCCCGGCGGGAAAGGGCAACGATGCCGTCGGTCATGTGTTCGAAAACGGCCGACAGCTTGTTGCGCTCGTTGGCCACGGCCCCCAGCGTATCCTCAAGCGCCTGAGACATATCGTTGAACGTTTGGGTGAGGACACCGATTTCGTCGGTAGAATAGGCCGGAGGTTTGCTGGTAAAGTCACCGGCGGCGACGAGCTTGGCACTTCGGGTCAGGTTTTCGATCGGGCGCGAGATCGTCTTGGCCAGCATCACCGAAAGCAGCACGGCGATGGCCAAGCCGAACAGCAAGGCCTGCAGCACAGCCGACAGGAGCATCTGCTGCAATTCCGAAACGCTCTCTTTGTTGTCTTTTATGTAGATGATATAGCCGCCGTCGCTGTAGGTAACCGGCACGGCAATGTCGAAAAAGCCGGTCGCCGCTGCCGTTTCCATGCCGACATTGCCCGCGAGGGCCGCCAGCACGTTGTTGGTTTTCTCCACCGCGCTGTCGGCATCGCTGCCGGTCAGATAGGCACCCGTGCGCGCATCCAAAAGCGCAAACGTGCGGCTTTGGTTGAGACCGAGCTGCGAAGAATGCGCGAGAATATATTCCTCGGCGCGCGTCAACCCATCCTCACCCGAGGATACGTCGCGGAACACGTCGAGAAAATCGCCGGTGAATACGTCACCCATTTCCTCGTAGAAACGGTCTTCGTAGTACGTACCGACGCTGTTGAGCAGGTAAATCCCGATAACAGTCATAACGGTCACGATCAGTAAGACCAAGATCATGACCAGCTTTACTTGCAGAGATCGCGTCACTGCGCTCCCTCCTCCGATTCAAACAGAAAATCGCGGATTCCGCCGCGTTCGGGGGCTGCGTTATTTGCCCTGCGGGTCGTAGTAGTAGCCCACGCCGTGGCGGGTGGCGATAAAACGCCCAGCTCCCTCGGCGCATTCCTCCAGTTTTTCGCGCAGGCGACGCACGGCGACGTCGACGATGCGCGTACCGCCGTCGTACTCGTAGCCGTAGACGCTGCGGAGGATATCCTCGCGGGTGAAAACGGTGTCGGGCGAAGAGGTCAGGTAGCGCAGCAGCTCGTATTCGCGCGCGCTGACATCGAGCGATTTGCCGCAGACGCTGACCGTCTTGCTCTTTTCATCGACGGCGATCTCGCGCGCGGTCTTCGCAGAAGCTGCCGGCACGAGCGCACCCGTGCTGCGACGAAGATTCGCCCGCACGCGCGAAATGAGCTCGCGCATCAAAAACGGTTTGGTGATATAGTCGTCGGCGCCGAGCTCAAGCCCCTCGACCTTATCGTCTTCGCCTTCGCGGGCGGTAAGCATCAGGATCGGGACGTCGGAGACCTCGCGCACGCGGCGGCAGATCTCGAAGCCGTTGATGCCCGGCAGCATCAGATCCAAAAGGATCAGATCAGGGGCATCGTTGAGCGCCATCGAAAGACCGGTCTCGCCGTCGTAAGCGGCCAGTGCCTCGAAGCCCTCTTTCATCAGGTTGTAAACAACGATATCGGAGATCGCCGCGTCGTCCTCGACGATCAGAATGCGTTTCTTTTCGTCCATATCTGTTCCTTTCGCTTATCGCTTTGCGCGCAGGCGCTCCGCCATTTTTTCTTCCAGCTGTGCCATCGCCGTCGTCGGTGCTCTGCCGGCTTGTCCGGCCGCACAGATCGCCAGTTCGTCGGCGGTCAGAGCCGCATCGGAGGCGATCAGTGCTCCCGCGTTTTCGCCGACGATCAGCTGCATCAGACGGTAGGCCGCCAGCAGCAGATAGTCCTCGGCCAGCTCGCCGAGCACCTCGTCCTGAGCGGCGGCAAATTCGGTCACGGCTTTCGCCGCAGCCACCGCCGAAACCGGCAGGGTCTCGGCCGGGAGCGGCTCCAGCCCGAGCAGGCGGTCGACGCTGCAGCCATAGTATTTGCCGGCGTTGACGAGAAATTCCAGCCCCGGCTCCCGAAGGCCGTTTTCGTAATGCGAAAGCAGAGCCTGCGACACACCCAGCGCCGCCGCGGCCGTCCGTTGGCTGACCTTCTTATCTTTGCGTAATTTTGCCAAACTTCGCGCAAAACGCATGGTTTGCCGCCCCTTTCCCTGCGGATACGCCACCGGAAGCTTCCGATGCCGAAAATATCCGATAGTAATATTATAGAATAAATACTACGAATTGTAAAGGGATCGGCCGCCGGAAAACACATTTTTTCGCCACTTGCCGACACCATCGGCGGCAAAATTTCCGTTGGAAGGGATGTGACAAAGTTCGGCCGCATTTTCACCGCGGATTCTGCATTTTTTGCCTTGCAATCGAGGGCGGTTTGTGGTATCCTATAAGGTGAAAAATAATTTATATATGGAGTGATATACAATGTTTACTGTTCTCGTCGAAACCAGCGCCCGTCACGTCCACCTCTCGAAGGCCGACATGGAAAAGCTCTTCGGTGAAGGCGCCGTCCTGACCGCCAAACGTGAACTCAGCCAGCCCGGCCAGTTCCTCTCCAACGAACGCGTTTCTCTCGTCGGTACCCGCGGCCGCATGGATAACGTCGCCGTTCTTGGCCCGGAACGTCCGGCTTCGCAGGTTGAGATCTCGCTGACCGACGCCCGTTCGCTCGGCGTCGAAGCACCCGTCCGCGAAAGCGGTGACGTCGCTGGCAGCGGCAAGATCACCATCGAAGGCCCGGCCGGCACGGTCGAGCTCGAAGAAGGCGTTATCGCCGCCAAACGCCATATCCACCTCACCCCCGCAGACGCCGAAGCCAACGGCCTGAAAGACAAGCAGATCGTCAAGGTTGCCGTCAAGGGCGACCGCGCGCTCATCTTCGACGAAGTCGTTTGCCGCGTCAACAAGAATTTCGCCACCGCCATGCACATCGATGTCGACGAAGCCAACGCCATCGGCGGCGTCAAGGAAGGCGAAGTCATCGCCTAAGCCAAGTTTTCCAGCTCCGGATCCCCGGGGATTTCCCGGGGATCCGATATCCCAAAAATCTCCCTCCCTGTTCGCCATCCAAAATGCCGCTGAGTACCGGCGGCCGATACAGAAAAGGAGTTAAACAATGGATAAGTATTTGATCATCAACGCCGACGATTTCGGCATGTGCCATGCGGCCAACGTCGCCACCTTCGATCTTCTGGAAAAGGGCGGTATCACCTCTGCCACCATCATGACTCCCTGCGGCTGGGCTCCCGAAGCCATCCGCTATGCCAAAGCGCACCCTGAATTTGCCATCGGTGTTCACATCACCTTCACCAGCGAATGGTCGAAATACCGTTGGCGCCCCGTTTCCGCTTCTGCCTGCCCGAGCCTGCGCGACGAGTACGGCTATATGCATTCCGACTGTATCGGTGTGGAGAAAAACGCCACCGAAGAAGAAGTCGAAGCGGAAATGATTGCTCAAATCGAATTTGCCCGCAGCTTCGGCTTTGAGCCGTCGCACTGCGATAACCATATGGGCTCGATCTACGGCCTCTGCGGTGTCCATTGCTTCCTGCCGCAGATGTTTAAGGTCTGCGGAAAGTACGGCTATCCGTTCCGCCTGCCCGCCGTCAATTACCATTCTGAATCCGCCGCCGAACCCGAAGTGCAGAAAGCCGTTATGACGCTAATGCAGTCGATGAAAAACATCGCCGACCAGAATCACGTCGCCGTGCTCGACCACCTTTGGGAGCACAGCTGGAAAGGCCCGCAGTCCGAAAGCTACGAAAACTTCCGCGACTACATGCTCGAACGTTTCCACAACTGCCCCGACGGCTTCGTTGAAACCTACATCCACCCCTCGGCCGACTGCGACGAACTGAACAACACCACCTCGCTCGGCTTCCGCCGCATCTGGGAATACCGCCTGTTTGCCGACCCGGCCACCCGCAAGCACATCGAAGCCTGCGGCATCCAGCTCATTGACTACCGCGATCTGAAGAGAATGAGAAGCTTCTGATCTCTGACGGTTCCGCTCTTGAAAGGGACTCTCACATGGATAAATATCTGATCATCAACGCCGACGATTTCGGCATGTGCCATGCGGCAAACGCCGCGACGATGGATCTCTTTGCCAAGGGCGGCATCACCTCGGCCACGATCATGACGCCCTGCGGCTGGGCTCCCGAAGCGCTCCGCTTCGCCAAAGAGCACCCAGAATACGCCATCGGCGTTCACATCACCTTCACCAGCGAATGGACGAAATACTGCTGGCGGCCGGTTTCCGCCTCGCCATGCCCGAGCCTGCGCGATCACCGCGGCTACATGCATTTCCACTGCGACGATTTCGAGAGAAACGCCAAGGAAGCCGACGTTGAGGAAGAAATGATCGCCCAGATCGAATTTGCCCGCAAATTCGGATTCGAGCCGTCGCACTGCGACAACCACATGGGCGCGATCTACGGTCTGGAAGGCATGCAGTGCTTCCTGCCGACGATGTTCAAGGTCTGTGCCAAATACGGCTATCCGTTCCGTCTGCCCACCGTCAGCGAAAAGACCGAAACGATCATCGGCACGCAGGTCGACGAACGCCTTGCGAGCCTGATGATGGCGATGAAGGCCGTCGCCGACAGCTACGGTGTGCCCGTGCTCGACCATCTCTGGGAGCACAGCTGGAACGGCCCGCAATCCGAAAGCTACGAAAACTTCCGCGAATATATGCTCGAGCGCTTCCGCAACTGCCCCGACGGGTTTGTTGAGACCTACATCCACCCGTCGGTCGACTGCGACGAGCTCAGAAACACGACCTCCGTCCCCTTCCGCCGCATTTGGGAGTACCGGCTTTTTGGTGATCCCGCCACGCGTCAGCACATCGAAGCGTGCGGCATCAAGCTCATCAACTACCGCGATCTGAAGAAAATGAGAGGCAACTGACCATGACCAAACCGACGCTGCGTTTTCGTGCTGACGGATCGTTCAAGATCCTGCAGCTCACCGACATGCATATCCACCATGAGGACAGCTTAAACGACCCCGCCATCGCCCTGATGGAAACTTTGGTCGACCGTGAGCAGCCCGATATGGTCGCCTTCACCGGCGACATCTTCTGCTCCGATGACAAAGACCATCTCACGCGCGTTTGGGGCAAGCTCGACGAGCTGCTTACCAAACGCGGCATCCCCTACACCGTGACCTACGGCAACCACGAAAGCGACGGCAAAGGCGGCCGCCAGTTCCTTTTGGCCGAGGTTTTAAAGTCGCTGCCCGGCGCGATCTTTGAGGCCGGTGATCCGGCCATGGGCGTCGGTAACTATTCCGTCCCGGTTCTCGCGAGCAAGGGCGACGCACCGGCGTTCTTCCTTTACTCGCTCGACAGCCACTCCTGCACTTTCCGCACCTACCGTCCCGACGGCACGAGCTTTACCAGCGAACAGTACACCTGGCCCGAACAGCTCGAGTGGATCGAAGCCACGCACAACGCGCACCGCGCTGCCTACGGCAGCGTGCCCGCCGTGCTCTTCCACCACAATCCGCTGCCGGAATTTGACTATCTTTGGATGTTTGACGGCGTTTACGGCGCCCACAGCGAAATGGTCTGCCGCGCACCGATCAACTCCGGCCTTTTCGCGCTCCTCTACCGCCTGACCGATTTCCGCGGTGTATTCTCCGGCCACGACCACACCAACAGCTTCGTCGGCGAAATGATGGGCATCACGCTGGGCTACGGCCGCTGCAGCGGCAACTATCCGTGGTGTCTGTGGCCGAAAGACCACGCCGACCACAGCGATGCGCTCCGTCAGCCGACCGACGGCAGCGAGCCGAAAAAGGACTACTTCCCGCGCGGCGGACGCGTGATCGTTCTCGACGAAGCCTCCGGCAAGATCGCCGAGACCTACGTTTCGCTCGAAGACGGCACGGTGGAAAAAGGCGAATACCATCCGCCGATGTTCAAGCGTTTTGATTACTACATGTACGGCGCGCCCGGCAGTTACGGCCCTTTGGAGGATGACGAATGATGGAATCGATCAAAAAACCGACTCTTCGTTTCCGTGCCGACGGCACGTTTAAGATCCTGCAGCTCACCGACCTCCACATCGGCACGCTGACCGGTTCGCTCTCCGGCCGCAACATGACTGCCCTCGACTTGATCGACACGCTCGTTGCCGCCGAAAAGCCCGATCTCGTGGCCTTCACCGGCGACATCTCCACCGACGGCTCCAACGGCCACATCTGCCGCATCTGGGACGAGATCAACGCCATTCTGGAGAAGCACAACACGCCCTACACGATGACCTTCGGCAACCACGAAAGCGACGCCCACACCAACCGTCCGCAGGCCATCGGTGACCATCTTGAAAAATACCCGCTTTCGCTTTTCGAATGCGGCGATCCCAACATGGGCACAGGCAACTACGCCGTGCCGGTCCTCGCGAGCGACAACGACAAGACCGCGTGGCTCCTTTACAGCATCGACTGCCATTCGTCGCAGTTTCCCTTCCCCTATCCCGACGGACACAAAGAAACCCGCGAATGGTACACCTGGCCGACCCAGCTCAAGTGGATCGAGAAAACGCAGAAGGCCGCGCAAGCCGAGTTTGGCAGCGTGCCGGCGATCGCCTTCAACCACGTTCCGCTGCCGGAATACGACGAGCTGTGGATGTTTGACGGCACGGTTGGCGGCCGCTGGGAAAAAACATGGCGCCCCACGCTGAACTCCGGTTTATTTGCGCTGATGTACCGTCTCGGCGACTTCCGCGGCATTTTTGCCGGCCACGACCACACAAACTCGTTCCACGGCTATATGTACGGCATCATGCTGGCGTACGGCCGCGCCGGCGGTTACCAGATCGCCTGCGAGGACTACTACAAACGCGGTGGACGTGTGATCGTCCTCGGTGAAAAATCCGGGCAGATCGACGACACCTACATTGTGCTCCACGACGGTTCGCGCGACGAGCCGGTGGTTTCGCCGCCGGTTTTCGACCGCAACTGCTTCTACGACTGTGCCTTCGCGAACGGTATCCCCGTCACCGAAGCGCACCGCAAACTCCCGGAAAAGGATTTGTCATTATGGAAACTCCCCTTTCCGTCCGCAGAGTAGTCGTTAAGGTCGGCTCCTCGACCCTGACCTACCCCACGGGCAAGCTGAATTTAAAACGCATCGGCGAGCTGACCACGGCGCTTGCCGATCTCAGAAACAGCGGGATCGACGTCGTGCTCGTCACCTCCGGCGCAGTCGCCGCGGGCATGGCGCACCTCGGACTGACCGAGCGCCCCAAGGATACACAGACCAAGCAGGCCGTCGCGGCGGTCGGGCAATGTGCGCTGATGCACATTTACGACAAGATGCTCAGCGAATACGGCCAGAGCGTGGGGCAGATCCTGCTGACCAAGGACGTGATTGACAACGAAACGCACCGCGAGCACGCCGCAAATACCTTTGCGCGGCTTTTGGAACTGGGCGTGATCCCCGTTGTCAACGAAAACGACTCGATCTCGACCTACGAGCTCGAAAGCCTCACCACCTTTGGCGACAACGATCGTCTTTCGGCCTACGTCGCGCTGCTCTGTCAAGCGGATCTGGTCATCAACTGCTCCGACATCGACGGGCTCTACGACAGCGATCCGCACAAAAATCCCGACGCACGCCTGATCCCCGTGGTTTACGAGATTGACGACAAGCTGCGCGCTTTGGCCGGCGGAGCCGGTTCGGGCGTCGGCACGGGCGGTATGCGTTCGAAGCTGATGGCAGCCGAGCTGCTTTTGGCGCAGGGGATCGACATGGTCATCACCGACGGCCGTTATCCGCAGCATCTGGCCGAGATCTGCGCGGGTGCGGCTTACGGAACAAGATTTAAAGCGATTTGAAAACAGCGTTTTCAAATCGGGCTAACCGATCTTTCACGCGCTTATCCCCGCCGACAAAATCTGCGATTCCGTCGGCTCCTTTCGGCGCGTGGACGAGCGCAGCTCGTCTTGAAGGTGTTTTTTCGGCAGCAAAGCCGCCGAAAAAACGGATTGGATTTTCACCTTATTTATGCCTTAGTTTTTTGACCCTTGGAGGTTTTTATGGATTTTCAGGCGATCGGCGCGGCAGCGCGGTCGGCTGCGGCCTATCTCGCCGCGGCCGGACAAACCGAAAAGAATAGAGCCTTGGCGGCGATTTCGGCCGCCCTGCGCGCAAGCACTGCGCGGATCCTGGCGGCCAACGCCGCGGATATTGCCGCCGCCGAAGAAAACGGCATCAAGCCCGTCATGGTCGACCGGCTGCGCTTGACCGAAGCGCGCATTGCCGCCATCGCCGACGGCGTTGACGAGGTCATCGCACTCAACGATCCGACCGGCGAAGTCCTTTCGATGACGACGCGCCCCAACGGACTGGTCGTCGGCAAAAAGCGCGTTCCGCTCGGCGTCGTAGGCATCATTTTCGAATCGCGTCCCAACGTCACCGTTGACGCAGCCGTTTTGTGCTTAAAATCCGGCAACGCCTGCATTCTGCGCGGCGGCCGCGAAGCGCTGAAGAGCAACCTTGAGCTGACTGCGATCATGCGCGAAGCGCTCATTTCGGTCGGGATGCCCGCAGATTGCGTCAATCTCCTGAACGACACCACGCGCGAAGGTGCCAACGCCATGATGCGTGGGCGCGGTGTACTCGACGTGCTGATCCCGCGTGGCGGCGCCGGGCTGATCAAGGCCGTCGTCGAAAATTCGTCGGTCCCCGTGATCGAAACGGGCACCGGCAACTGCCACGTTTATCTCGAAGCCTCTGCCGATCCGGAGATGGCGGTTTCGATCGTTTATAACGCCAAGACCTCGCGCCCCTCGGTCTGCAATGCGGCCGAAAGCTTACTCGTCGACGAAGCGGCGGCTGAAGCGCTGCTCCCGAAGGTCGCAGAAAAGCTTGCGGAGAAAAACGTCGCGCTCTGCGGCTGCGAAAAAACGCGCGCCATCCTCGGCGACTCCGTCCGCGAGGCAACGGAGGAAGACTACGCGACGGAATTTCTCGATTACGCAATGTCCGTTAAGGTCGTCAGTGGGATCGACGAGGCGATCGCCCACATCAACCGCTTCAGCACCCACCACAGCGAAGCGATCGTAACCAAAGACTACGCCGCCGCCCAGCGATTCTTGAACGAGATCGACTCTGCGGCCGTCTACGTCAACGCTTCGACACGTTTTACCGACGGCAACGAGTTCGGAGAAGGCGCGGAGATCGGCATCTCCACTCAAAAACTGCATGCGCGCGGCCCGATGGGGCTCGCCGCGCTCACCAGCGTCAAATACATCGTCTACGGCAGCGGCCAGATCCGCTGAACCAATAGAGAATCTCAAGAAAGAAGAAGGACAGAACTATGACTTGCGGCTTTGACAACACAAAGTACATCCAGATGCAGACAGAGCACATCAAGGAGCGGATCAACCGCTTTGGCAGTAAGCTCTATCTCGAGTTCGGCGGCAAGCTGTTCGACGACTTTCACGCAGCCCGCGTTCTGCCGGGCTTTGACGTAAACGGCAAGGTCAAGCTCCTGCGCGAGCTCTCCGACATTGCCGAGATCATCATGTGCGTGAGCGCGGGCGCGATCGAAAAGAACAAAGTGCGTGCCGACTTCGGCATCACCTACGACCAAGACACGCTTCGCTTAATCGACAATCTAACCCGCATGGGCATCTCGATCAACTCCGTGGTCATCACGCAGTACGCCGACCAGCCCTCGGCGATGATCTTCAAGAAAAAGCTGGAAAACCTCGGCATCCGCAGCTACATCCACCGCCTGACCAAGGGTTATCCGACCGACGTCGAAACGATCCTCAGCCCCGAAGGCTACGGCGCGAACCCCTACATCGAAACGACCAAGCCGCTCGTCGTCGTCACCGCCCCCGGCCCCAGTTGCG
This sequence comes from Oscillospiraceae bacterium, assembly GCA_015067825.1. Lineage (GTDB taxonomy): Bacteria > Bacillota > Clostridia > Oscillospirales > QAMX01 > QAMX01. The sequence continues at coordinate 111,432 of SVLQ01000006.1, forward strand.
GCAAGCTGGCGACCTGCTTGAGTCAGCTCTACCACGAAAACGTGCGCGGGGTGAAGGCGGGCTACGCCAAGTTCGAGACCTTCCCGATCTGGAATCTGCCGCTCAAGCACCCGGTCAACCTCGCCTACGAAGCGGCGACGGCCGACTTAAACGACGTCAACATGATCGACCCCTACCACCTCGAAGCCTACGGCGTGACGACGGTCAACTACAACCGCGACATCGAGGTCTTCCCCATCGTGCGGACGATCTTAAACCGCATCCTCGGTGAAGAGATCTACCACTCGCCCACGGATATGGGCGTCAACATGGCGGGGTTTGCCATCTCCGACGATGAGGTTTGCCGCGAAGCCTCGCGGCAGGAGGTTCTGCGCCGGTACTACAAGTCGTTCTGCGACTGCCGTCAGGGGCTTGCCGACAAGCAGGTTCCGGGCAACATCGAGTTCATCATGCAGCAGCTCGGCATCAAGGCCGACGACCGTCTGGTCGTGCATCCGGCACGCCAAAAGGCGGAGGCCTGCGGCGCACCGGCAACGGCGATCCAGCTCCACGACGGCCGCATCGTCACTGGGCGCATGTCCGAGCTGATGACCGCACCGGCCAGCGCGCTGATCAACGCCGTGAAACTGCTCGCGGGCATGGCCGACAAGCTGCACCTGCTCTCGCCGCTCGTTTTAGAGCCGATCCTGCACACCAAGCGCGACATCCTTCACTCCTCGCCTGCACGCATGAGCGTTTCCGAGATCCTGATCGCCATGAGCATCTGCGCGGCGACCAACCCGATGGTCGAGCTTGCCATGAGCAAGCTCACCGACCTCGCCGGCTGCGACGCCCATTCGACGGTCATGCTCTCCGCCGGCGACGCCAACGCCCTGCGCAAGCTGGGGCTGAACCTCACCTGCGACCCCGAATTCTATTCCAACGAGTTCTATACGGAATGACCCTGCGGCCACCCGTAAAAATAGATCACTTTCAAAACAGAAAGGAACGTATGATTATGAACGCTTTACCCAGAGGTGCTTATCCCGCAATGATCACGCCGTTTACGACTGACGGTGCGATCGACTACCCGGCCGTTGAGGGCCTGCTGCGCTGGTACGAAAAGCTCGGCTGCTCCGGTGTTCTCGCGCTGTGTGCTTCTTCGGAAACCGAAATGCTCTCGCTGGAAGAACGCGTCAGCCTCGCGAAATTCATCGCGGAGCACAAGGGCAACCTCGTGATCGTCGCCTCCGGCCACATCAGCAACGAATGGGAAGACCAGGTTGAAGAGCTCAACGCCATGGCCAACACCGGCATCGACGCGCTCTGCCTGATCGTCAGCCAGCTCAACCTGCACGGCGAAACCGAAGACGAATACATCGAAAACATCAAAAAGATGATGGACGCTATCGAAAACAAGGATATGCCGCTCGGCTTCTATGAAAAACCGGGCCAGTTCAACCGCAACCTCAGCGAAAAGATCATCCGTTTCTGCGCCGATACCGGCCGTTTCGTCTTCCTCAAGGAGACCTCCTGCGATCCCGATATCATCGCCTCCAAGATCCGCGCCGCCGAAGGCAGCCCGTTTGGCATCTACAACGCCAACTCCGTCCTTCTCTATCAGTCGCTGAAGGACGGCGCCGCCGGCTTCTGCGGCATCATGGGCAACTTCCACCCGGACCTCTACCAGTGGCTGTGCGTCAACCACGACAAGAATCCGGAAGCCGCTGACAAGATCGCCAACTACATCATGACGATCGGCGAAACCGGTGCACAGTATCCGGCCAGCGCGAAATACCACGTCAACTGCTACGGCGCTCCGATGAGCACTTACCTGCGCCGCACCGGCAACGCTCCGGAAATGAGCCCGGCCACCGCCGCCCGCCTCCACGCCGTTGAAAAGATGGTCAACGAAGCGCGCGCCTACATCGCCTCGCTGTAACTTCAGGATCTTCTGATTCCCGCGGAGCACCTCTCCGCGGGAATCAATTATCAAAACCGACCGGAAACACCGTTTTCGTTCGGTCAAGCACAAAAACGCAAAAAAGGAGATACCAACCATGAAAGTAACGTTTATGGGCGCCGGCAGCACCGTTTTCTCCAAAAACGTGCTCGGCGACATCATGTGCACGCCCGATATCCAGAAATGCGACATTGCCCTCTACGATATCGACCCGAAGCGTCTGGAAGAAAGCTTCATGATGCTCTCGACGATCAACAAGAACATCAACGAAAACCGCGCGGTCATTAAGACCTACCTCGGCGTTGAAAACCGCCGCGAAGCGCTGGCCGGTGCCGACTACGTCATCAACGCCATTCAGGTCGGCGGCTACGATCCCTGCACGATCACTGACTTCGAGATCCCCAAGAAATACGGCCTGCGCCAGACCATCGCCGACACGCTCGGCATCGGCGGCATCATGCGCGCGCTGCGCACCTACCCGGTGCTTGACGGCTTCCTCCGCGATATGGAAGCGGTCTGCCCCAACGCCCTCTTCATCAACTACACCAACCCGATGGCCATGCTCACCGGCTACATCCAGCGCACCTCGCCGATCAAGTCGATCGGTCTCTGCCACAGCGTGCAGGGCTGCGCGAAGGATCTGCTACACCAGCTCGGCATGGAATACAACGACCGCTACCAGTGGAAGATCGCCGGTATCAACCATCAGGCGTGGCTCCTTGAGATCCACGACGACAAGGGCGTTGACCTCTACCCCGAGATCCGCCGCCGCTCCGCCGAGATCGGCACCGACGCCGGCGAAGACCGCGTCCGCCGCGAACTGATGCACCGCATCGGCTACTACATCACTGAATCGAGCGAGCACAACTCCGAATACTGCCCGTGGTTCATCCGCGAGAAATACCCCGAACTGATCGACCGCTTCGCGATCCCGCTGGATGAATATCCGCGCCGCTGCGTCGAACAGATCAAACGTTGGGAGACCCTGCGCGAAGAGCTGACCAAAGACGCCAACCTCACCCACACCCGTTCGCACGAGTACGCCTCGATGATCATCGAGGCGCAGGTGACGAATAAGCCGATCAAGATCGGCGGCAACGTCCTCAATACCGGTCTGATCGACAACCTGCCGGCCGACGCCTGCGTCGAAGTTCCGTGCCTGATCGACGCTTCGGGCATCCAGCCCTGCCACGTCGGCAAACTGCCGGTGCAGTGCGCTGCGATGAACATGACCAACATCAACGTCCAGCTTTTGACGATCGAAGCCGGCATGACCCGCAAGAAGGAACACATCTACCACGCCGCGATGCTCGATCCGCACACCGGCGGCGAGCTCTCGATCGACCAGATCTACAGCATGGTCGACGATCTGATCGAAGCCCACGGCGATTGGCTGCCGAAGTTCAACTGATATGAATAAATGGGTTTGGGCTGTGCCCATCGCATTGATCGTGATCACCGCGGTTGCCGTCGGCCTGCTCGGCGCGCGCGACGTCGATCTCGATCAGTGCATCTACGACACGAAGCTCAGCGAAGCCGTCGGTGTCTCCGACACCGACGCGCTGCGCATTCTCGATACGAACCGCAGCATCTTCGACACCGCCTACGACGAATGCATCGCTTCAGCCGCGCCGGTCACATCGGGCGCACTGTCGAGCGAGTGTATTCTCTTGGGCGCTATGCCGAGTGAATGTATCGATCTCCGCTGCGATATCGACACGATTTGGTTTGTTTTAGAGGACAAACCCGGTGCATTCGTCGCGATCGCAAAAGGCGCTTCGATCCCGGCGGCAGCAGAGGATCTGGGTGCGGACGGTTACAATATCTGCCGCGTGCAGAGTGAGCTGCTTGGCGGATGGGTCTACTATGCGGAATACGTCCGTGCGATCACCTTCCGCGACACCTACCTCGAACGGCTGGAGGACGGACTGACCGCCGAACAGAAGGCGCAGCTCACGCCAAACGCGATCTCCGAGGCCGCACTCGTTTTCAAGGACGTCGCCAACGCGCCTTTCCCGGCGGAATACTGCCGCGGAAAGTACGCGCTCTGCGCCGTGCTGGAACAGATCGACGGCGGAGAGATGACCGTGATCCTCGACCCGAAGACCAAAGCGTTTTTGGGGACGGGCGAATAGTCATCCCCGTTTCAACCATACCATCCATAAGGCGCTTGAAGTCTATCCTTCCGGCGCCTTATTCTTCTATTTCGCAAGCTACGCGCATTTCCAAAGGAGCGAACATGAAAAAATTTACGTTTGAAAATAAAAATTTTTGTTTGACCGTTGGGGAAAACGCCATTGCCGAAAGCCTTGTCTACAAGCCCAGCGGCGAAGAGCTTTTGATGCAGGATGAAGAGATCCCGTTGTTTTCCGTCACGCAGTTGCGGCCCTTTAATAACGAGATCAAGCTCATCTACATGAATAAGCGCACCGCGTTTCAGGCGAGCAAAATCGCCGTTGAAGGCAACCGGATCCTCGTCGACTTTGAGATCGTGCCTTACCAGGCGGTTGTTTCGTTCGAGGTCCGGGACGAGTACATGACGTTTACGCTCGAGGGCTTTATCGTGCCGGCCGAGTTTTATCCGGACTACATGTGCATGGATCTCCCGCCGGTCGAGGAGTTCCGTCTGCTGCAGCTGCCTGTCCGACACCGCGCAAACTTCGGCCAATGGATCAACGCCGTGTGGGACGATGCGGCGAGTGTTTGCGTGCTGGCGGCCAATCCCGAGGCGATGATCGATTCCGAAAAACACCGGAACTACCGCGTGCTCACCGCGACCGCCAAAAAAGAAGTGCAGTTGAAGGGAACGTCGGCGGCCCTGATCGTCAGCGGCGGCGAGGAACCGTTTTTGCATGCGGTCGATTCGTTAGAACGCGATCTCGGACTCCCGCTTGGCGTGGAAAGCCGCAAAAATCCCCTTTTGAACCGCTCTGTCTACTGGACGCTCGACCTTTGTCCCGAAAACCTCGACGAGCACTTGAAATACGCCAAAATGGGCGGTTTCCAATTCATGCTGCTGTATTATGAATGTATGTGCCCCAAGGCCGGCTACGGTACCTGCGGCGACTATTCCATCAGCGAGCGCTTCCCGGGCGGATACGAGGAGCTGCGGGAGACGCTGCAAAAAATCAAGGCGGCAGGGCTCATCCCCGGTTTCCATTTCCTGCACACGCACATCGGGAAATACACCAAGTACGTCACGCCGGTTTGCGACGGCAGACTCAGCACCATCGGAAATTATTCGCTTGCCGCGCCGATCGGGCTCGAGAGCGAGGATATTTACGTCTGCGAAAATCCCCATAATGCGCCCATGCACCCCGATCGCCGCGTTATGCGCATCGGCGGCGAGCTCGTCACCTACGAAGGCTTTACAACCGAACCGCCTTATCGCTTTTACGGCATCCGCCGCGGCTATTGGAATACCACCGTCACCGCCCACGGCCGCGGTGATATCGGCGCGATCATGGACGTCAGCGAATACGGCGCTTCCACCATTTACGTCGGCCAAAATTCCGACCTGCAGGACGAGATCGGCCAGGAGATCGCAAAGGTTTACGACTGCGGATTTGAATTTATTTATTTCGACGGCTCCGAAGGAGCCATTGCGCCGTACGAATACCACGTGCCGAACGCGCAGTACCGCGTGCTGAAAAAGCTGGGATCGACGCCGATTATGTGCGAAGGTGCGGCCAAGGCGCACTTCAACTGGCACCACCTCAACGGTGCAAACGCCTTTGACGTATTTGCAACCGACGAGTTCAAGGAAATGTTGGATCGCCACCCGCTGGCCGAAGCGCCGCTGATGGCGCAGGATTTCTCCCGGCTGGACTTTGGCTGGTGGGCGTTCCGCACGGATACCCGGCGCGACATCTACGAGTACGGCACCAGCCGCGCCTTCGGCTGGGATTCCCGCATTTCGATGATGGCGTCGCTCAATTGTTTCGCCGAGCATCCCAGAATCGGAGATATTCTGGAGGTTCTGCGCCGTTGGGAGCACGCGCGGGCGCTCAAGCTTTTCTCTGCGGAGCAAAAGGAACAGCTCCGCAAGGGCGGTGCCGAGCATACCCTGCTGATCAACGAGGAGGGCAACTACGAGCTCGTGCCGTATTTCCCGGTTGAGGGTGCGTTCTCGGGCGGGGCAAACCTTTGGGCCTACGTTTTTGAACGGCGCGGCAGATCCTACGCGCTCGTCTGGCACAATAGCGGCTCTGCACAAGTGAAGATCCCTCTTTCCGGCGCCAAGTACGAACGCGATCTCGGGAAAGACGTTCTGCCGGTCGAAAACACGGAGGACGGCATTGCGCTGACGGTCGAGGCTTCGGCCTACCTCTCCGCCGAGATCAGCCTTGACGCAATGGTCGCGGCGATCCAAAAAGCAACGGTGATCTGAAGCCGACCTCGGGCAGAGCAAGAAAAAACTTTTCGTTTTTCGCAAATTAGGGCTTGACAAAACGAAGAAAATAGTGTATCATATTAAGGTGCTTGAAGCGAACGCTTCGGGTACCTTAATCTCGGGGTGTGGCGAAGTTTGGTATCGCGCTTGGTTCGGGACCAAGAGGCCTCGGGTTCAAGTCCCGACACTCCGACCACGAAAAACGGCAGATTCTGAAAAGAATCTGCCGTTTTTCTATGTTTTCTGTCAACAAAATCACAAAAACAGGGAGATGGTTTTTCACCTCCCTGTTTTCTTTAATACACCGTTACGTCTTTGGCGATCGTATAGAACGCACCGTCGAAGATCTCCTGTTTGAGCGCCAGCAGGATCGGTCTTTCGCCTTCGAACATGCCGACCGCCAGCTCGTATTCGCCCGCCGGCACCGCGCGGCAATCGAGGCGCAGCGAAAGCGTGCGCGCTTCGCCGGAAAGCCACGTGCGGTTATCTGTGTCGGTATCGAGGACGTAGGTATTCCCGTCTTTGCCGCGCAGCCGGATCTTCAGATCGAACTTGCGGTATGCGCGCCCAGCCGCGGTTTTCCACGTCCAGCGTAACGATGTTGTACACCGAGCGCTGCAGCGCCGGAACGGCCGCTCCCGTGATAAAATACCAGTATCCGAGGCGGTTGGCGCAGTATTCGGTCAGATAATATTCGTTTTTCAGCCACTCGCGCGGGTAGCCGTGGAAGCCTGCAAAGGTGGCGTGCGTGCGCTTGAAGGCTTCGATGGCCGTCAGACCGTCGCGGAAATGGTCGGCGTGCGCGCGGACGTAGCTATAATGCTCCATTTCGATCGAGGCGGGCGCATTGGCGGCGAGCTTGTCGAACGCCCACGGCGCGCGCAGCGTGTCGTAATCGTTGACCTGCGTGTAGTAATTGCAGCACACCGAGTCGTCCTGGATGCCGAAGCCCCGCTCGTAGGCATAGTCCAGAATCTCCTGCACCTCGTCCTGCCCGTGGGCGATGCGGCTGCACATATGGTCGTCGTTGCAGAGTACGGGCGTGTCGGGGAAGTACTTGGCGTGCAGGTCGAAGTGCTTTTTGGTCACCCACGTGGGGTAAATCACACCGTCGCCGTCGCCTGCCGTGTGGCCCTCGCCCCACGTGCCCATGGTACCCACGTCGATGCATTCGATGCGGGGATCGCCGTTGTAGCGCGCGCCAAAGACCTGCATGAATTTTTCCAGACAGGCGAGGAAAACAGGATCGCCGTAATCGGGCTGCAGCGCTCCGGAGGGCAAGCGGTAGCCGCGTGCGCCCTTTTGGTAGACGTATGCGGGCGTGGCGTGGTTGAGATTGGGATCGCCCTCGAACGAGCAAACGCGCAGCGAGAAGCGATAGCCGCGCGGCCCCCAAAGCGCCATGATCTCGTCGAGATACGAAAAGTCGTAAACGCCTTCCTCTTTCTCCACGTCGCCCCAGTCGAAGCGCAGATAAAGGTGGTTCAGGCCGGGAAAATCGGCCAGATCGTCGCTCGGGTCGTGGTTGGCGCGGTAGTTTCCGCGGCCGTAGCCGTTGTCGATATAGTGCCAGAACCAGCCCTTATGGGGATTTTTGAGCACGGTCTTGTCGTCCGCCAACAGGCGCAGATCAATAAAATTCTTGCGCACAAACGGTTTGTCGGTCATGAAGCACATGGTCTGCACTTCTTTGCCGCCCGGTACTGCTACGACGTTGGGGAATTCGGACATGATTTCGCCCTCCTTTGGTCTGCTATTTGATGATACGATACCATACGAAGGGTATTTTGTCAACAAAAAGAAACGGCGAGGGGCAGATTTCCGGCGAAATCTGCCCCTCATTGATTCAATATGCGATCGATTTGACCGTAGTCGATCCACCTTGTAAAATTGAGATCTCGATGATACCGAGGTTGCCGTCTGCTCCGGCACCGGAAAAGACCGTTCGCAGATTGGGAACATAGGAGAAAGCACCTTCCCTCAGTACAATGCAAAGTTCCACACCGTTTGCTATCGCACGGAGCTCCACGTTGGCGACGAGCGGATTGCTTTCTTGCGGAATCTGCAGGTCAGGGAGTAGGATCGTGTTCTTCATCGTCACAGTCAGCGTGTGTTTCTCCGCATCATAGGCAAAGGCCGTCCACGGGAAGCACTCGTTGCCTTCGATATTCACATCCCCCGGCGCTGCCAGCGCGAGCGAAACACCGTCGAGACCTACGCGGCACTCCCGAAGCTCCGGCGTTGCCCATGCGTGGCCGAGCGCAACCGTGTGGAATCCGAGCGGCAAGGTCTCGCGTTCGGCGTTGGAAACGCTCAACACGATTGCACCGTCGCGCTCTTGCAAGCGGAGCACCTCCGGATACAGGAGTTCGCCATCCACGATCTCACTCACATACAAAGACAGCGTATACCAATAGCTGACTTCCGCATCAACCGCATCGTAGGCGCAGATCACGCGGTCGCCATAGCCGCGATTCGTCAGAATATCTGTTTCGATCGGTTCGCCGGTCTGACCGCTATACGCATCGACACGCACACGCCCATCGGAGAGGCAATAAAGCAGATAATCAACACTTCCGGCCGGATACAGCGCGATCAGCTCGGCAGCCGCATCGCGGGCAGCCAGAAGTGCGTGGGCACTCTGTTCCGTCAGCGGTCCATTTTGTTGTGTATTTGTCGCACCGGAAACCAACGGATCATATACCGTTTTGCGAATATCCGCGGCAAACTGTCGATATTCATCGCGCGGAGCCGCCATCCAAGAACGGCTGATAATGCCGTCGGTATAGTGCAAATACGATTTGTCGGTTTCATCCCACATTGTCAGCGAACGGCGACCGTCGCCGGAAGCGATCGTCAAGTAATATGCAGCTTCGTCAACAGGGCAGTCACCGCCTTCTGTCCAAGAATACTGCTGCAAATAGTACAAAATCGTACCATCTGCTTTTTCCGCGATCAACGCCAGCGAGGATTCTGCGCCAGCACGCAAAGTGACGTACGAAACATCCGATGCGCGAGCCATTTCCTCCAGCGCGCTTTCCGGTGTACGTTCTCCCACCTCTCCAAACAGCGCATAGCGCAGCATGAGTGCAATCGGAACGCCGGCGCCGCGCTGCTGCCAATAGGTCAACGGCCGTTCAAGATTGTTGAGATCCACGTGGCGGATGATCGTCGGTACGGTGTCATAGATAACAAAGGCTTCCATGCCGTCGCGCGTGAGCACTTCTATGCGAATGCCCGCAGGATCGCTTGCCGGACGCTCGATCGCCGTCCACGAATAGCGTTCCAGCAGCGTTCCAACCTGTTCGTCGTAGGCAATTTCGGCAGCACGCGCTTGATTTTCACCAAAAAACAGCACAACCGGCGTATCTCCGCCGTGCTCCAGCGTATGCTTCAGCGCGGCTGACGGTGTCCAACTCGGATCGACCGGTAGCAATTCGGTAAAACTCTCGTCGAACAAGTGCGCCGAAACCTCTTTGGGATACCCCTCCGCGTACGCATTTGCCCACCAGAGCTGGTAAGAATCCTCGGTTTTCAGCAGGATCATCGGTGTGGCGCTGCCTTGGTGCAGCGCGGTCCACCAGCGGTCGTCGATCGGTTTGCCGATTGCGCCGTAGAGCCCCTCGAACCGAAACGCCGCATCGACGTAGACGAGCCAAACATCGTCGTTTACGAGCGCGGAATCGGCGGCAATGCCCCAATCCTGCGTGCGGTCGAGCACTTCGGACGAATGGTGGAGGCGGAGCTCCACGTCTTTGTACTCCGTCAGCACAAACGAGCGCGACGGGGCGCTTTGCTTCATCGCATCGAACATTTCGCCCACCAAAACCTCGGCGGCCTCGTAGACCGCTTCGTCGGGATCTGCCGCAGTCTGGGCATACAGGCGATAAACGCCGGGAACGGCAGACACGTCGTAATAGAGGTAATCCGGCGTCTGCGGCACGGTCGTGGTCGCCGGCGGCGGATCGGACGTCGGCGGGGTGGTCGCCGTCGTGAGGACGGAGGCGGTCGCCGTGAGCGCCGGATCGTCATCCTCGGACGAGGTCTCTTCGCCGCCCGCACCCGTATAGGTGCAGCCGACGGCAACCGCGGCGATGACGATGACGGCAATCAGGGTCAGTACGGCGGTTTTGGGCTTCTTGACGATCAGCTTGATGCGCTCTTTGATGCGTTTGCCGTCGGTCATCGTCGTGGCCACGGCCAAAACCGGCGGACGCGCTGCCGCCGTCAGCGCAAGCAGCGTGCGGCCGTACGCCGCGCGTTCGGATTCGCCGAGGGTGCGGATCGTCGCTTCGTCGCAGGCGAGCTCAGCGTCGGTTTTGGAGCAGAACGCCGCCAGCCAAACAAGCGGATTGTACCAATGGATCGCCAGACACAGCGCGCGCACCACCGCCCACAAATGGTCGCCGTGACGGTAATGCGTTTCCTCGTGGCGGAGGCAATGGTGCAGCACGGTCTCGTCGGCGGCAGTCTCGGCGGTAACGTAGATCGTCGGCCGCCACAGCCCAAACAAACACGGTGTCTGCACGGCGTTACTCTGCCAGACCGGCAGCGACGAATCGGTTTGCAGGGGTGTGCGGCTGCGCTTGAGGCGCGCGGCAAGATGCAGATTCACCGCCGCCAGCGCGAGCAGCATACCCGCTCCGCCGACCATCCAGACGATTTTGGCAATGCGGCCAAAGCGCACCCACAGGGATTCTTCCGGTTCGGGCTGCGGATCGGCAGGGAAAACCGGGGTAACCGGGGTGACCGGCGTGATCGGTTCAATAGGTCGGACAGGTGCGGCCGGCGCAGTTCCCGTCGACGGCAGAATGGGCGGAACGTCGGGTTCAACGACGGTCGGTGCCGACGAATTCGGTGCAGTCGTCGCCTCGGTGGCGACCGCCGCGCGGTAAAAATCGGAGTGCTCGACCGGGTTCATCACGCTCAGACGGCTCGTTCCCAGCGAGAACGGCACCAGCAAACGCACGGCGGCCAGCAGCCACAGCGCGTACTGCAAGCGCAGGCCGATCCGCCCTTTCAGGCAGAGCCGCAGCAGCAGCAACACGGCGAGCAGCACGGTTGCAGAAATGATCCATTCAATCACGGTTATTCCCCTCCTCCAACTCCCGGAGCATCGCGTAAAGCTCGTCGATCTCGGTTTTGGACAAGGCCTGTTTTTCGGTCATGGCGCTGACCATCATGCGCACGCTGCCGTGGTAAACCCGATCGAGAAAGCTTTCGGTTTCGCGCAGGGCGGCATCCTCGCGGGCAATTTTGGGGCGGAACTGCTTGGGCTCGCCCATGTCGGCAGCTACCGCACCCTTGGCCTCCATGCGGCGCAGCATCGTCAGCGTTGTGCTGCGGTTCCAGCCCATGCGTTTGGCCATGATCTCGCTCATTTCGCGGCCGCTGAGCGGTGCGCGCTCCCATAAAACTTCCATCACTTGCCATTCGGCCTCCGTCAGGCCAATTCCTTCCGTATGCATATCTACACCTCCTGTCGGTCGGTTGTTTACATCTGTAACCTCATTATACACAGGCTGGTTACATTTGTCAACAGTTTTTTTTGCAAATTTCTCCGCCGAGAAAAATTTTTTTCTGCGTGGAGGTCGGAACAAGCGGAACGGCACACAGGCCGTTCCCTGCAGATCTCCGATGCCCGTGCACCTCACCACCGCTTTAGCGCAATGAAAAAAAGCTTGCATCAGCAAACAAATTGTGTTATGATATGAGAAGTTCAAATACACAGAAAGGTTGGGAATTATGGCAAGAGAAAAATGGACCGGCAGAACCAGCTTTATCCTCGCGGCGATCGGTTCGGCCGTTGGTTTGGGTAACGCGTGGCGCTTTCCGGGGCTTGTCTCCAAACACGGCGGCGGCGCGTTTCTGCTCGTGTACGTCATCGCCATGCTCGTCGTCGGTGTGCCGCTTTTGATGACCGAGGTCGCCATCGGCCGCAAAACGCGTTTGGGTGCACCGGGCTCGATGCGCGCGATCCACAAAAAAGCCGAGGGCATCGGCTGGGCTGCAACCGCCAACGCCTTCGTCATCGCCTGTTACTACGCCGCAGTCTTCGCATGGGTGCTCGCAATGGTCGTCGGCGCGTTTTGGATCGGTACCGACACGGTCGGCGCCTCCAAGGTCTTCTCCGACCAGGTCATTCAGACCACTTGGACGACCTCCGGCTACTCGATCCCCTGGTGGATGATCATCGCGCTGGTCGTCGCGTGGGGCCTGATCTACCTTTGCATCCGCAACGGCGTTTCCGGCGTGAGCAAGGTCGTCAACTTCACCGTCGCCGCGCCGGTTGTTTTGCTGCTGATTTTGGCAGTGCGCGGCTTTTTGCTCCCGGGTGCCGTGGAAGGCTTGAAGGTGTTTTTCGTCCCCGATTTCTCCGCGCTCAAGGATATCACCCTTTGGGTCGACGCGTTCGGGCAGGTATTTTACAGTCTGTCGATCATGATGGCGATCATGTTCGCCTACGGTTCGTTCTTAAAGCGTGATACCAACATCGTGGCCGACTGTGCGGTCATCGCCGTCGCCGATATGCTCATCAGCGTGCTCGCCGGCATCGTCATGTTCACCACGATGTACGGCACCGGTCTGCAGGACAGCATCACCGCTTCCGGCATCGCCACCGCCTTTATTGTCTACCCGACGGCATTTGCGTCGCTGACCTCGATCCCGCTGGTCAACAACATCTTCGCCTGCATCTTCTACCTGATGCTCTGCACGCTGGCCATCGACTCGGCCTTCTCCATCATCGAAGGCGTTTCCACGGCGCTGGCCGACAAGTTCGGCGTGGAAAAACGGAAGATGACCTTCCGCGTCTGCCTCGTCGCCGGTCTGATCTCGATCCTCTTTATCACCCGTGCGGGTCTTGCGTGGCTGGACATTGTCGACAACTGGTGCAACTACGTCAACCTGCTCGTCATCGGCGTTATGGAATGCGTGGCGATCGGTTGGTTCTTCGACGTGCGCAAGGTGCATAAGGAAGTCAACCTCAACACCAAAAGAGGCGGCATGCCGTACTGGTGGCTCAACTGCTCGATCCGTTTTGTCGCCCCGCTCGTACTTTCGTTCCTCTTCCTCTTCAACTTTGTGAAGATGATGATGACTTACGCCGAGGGCGGTTCCTACGGTTACGCAATCTGGGCGGAATGCGTCGCCGGTTGGCTCGTTTCGGCGCTGGTTTTGGTCGCGGGTATTATCGTCAAGGCGGTCAGCCGCAAATCGGCCAAAGCGAGAGCCGAAGCCGCCGCCGCAAAATCCTGGGACGAAATCGACGACAACGTCGAGGCGTAACCTGTGCAAATTCCAAAGCTCCCGATCTGTGGTCGGGAGCTTTTTTTACCCTTGACGCGTGCTTTTTCGCGTGATATAATGGACAAAAGCTTAGTGGCTTGATTTGATGAAACTGAGGTGGATCTGTTATGGCCGATCTGTTTACGAACCTCCCCCTGCCCGCTCTCACGGGTGCGCCGACCGTCTATCCCTGCGGCGACGGTGCGGAAATGCTGCTTTACACCGATGCAAATAAGTCCGCCGCCGACGCCTATATCGACGCGCTGACCGCCGCCGGATACGCGCTTGTCGAACGCAGCGAACTTGACACGTCGAGCTTTGCCACGCTCCGCAAAGACGGCCTGACCATCGTCATTGACCGCTTTGAGGACGAGCTGCGCGTGATCGCCGACCCCTACACCGCGCCCTACAAGTTGGATGACCCCTGCGAGCGCACCGCGCAGACAACGATCTGGCAGCACGAGGTCGACCACACGCTGATCGACTGCGGGATGTGCTTCATCCTCCGCTGCTGCGACGGCAGCTTTTTCGTCATTGACAGCGGCCACTACTTCCAGGTCAACGACAACGACCGCATCCACCGCTTCATGCGTGAGCGCACGCCTGCCGGCGAGAAGATCCGCATCGCCGGATGGTTCCTGACCCACGCCCACACCGACCACGTGAGCAAATTTTCCGACTTTTTGCGCTACAACATGGACGACTGCGAGCTGGAAGCGCTCTACTATAATTTCCCCGATCCGTTCCCGCCCGCCGGTGCCGGTTGGGGTAAGCGCGGCAACAGCATGATGGCCTTCAACCTCGCCAAGCAGCTCGCCGAGCTGCCGGAGCTGCCGAAGATCAAGCTGCACACCGGCCAGCACTTTGCCGTGCGCAATCTGCATTTCACCGTGCTCTGCACGCACGAAGACGTATTCCCCACCGAAAATTCCGATTTCAACAACACGACCACCATGCTGATGATGGAGGCCGAGGGCACGAAGGTGCTCTTCTGCGGCGATGCCAGCGATGACCAGAGCGACATCTGCGAGCGCCGCTACGGCGAGGGACTCGCCTGCGACATTTTGCAGGTCGCGCACCACGGCCACCACGGCTGTTCGGCGCGTTTCTACGATCTCGCCCGCGGCAAGGCCGCGCTCTTCTCCAACACGCAGATCTTCTACGATCTCGACCTCATCAAGGAAAAAGAGGCCAACGAAACGATTTTGCGCCACGCGCGTGAGGTCTACATCTCCTCCAACGGCACCGTCGGCGCCGATCTGCCCTACACGCATTTCGAGGTCTACCCCGACGAGACCTTCGAGGACTTTGAAAAGATCCAACAGCTCTGGGGCTACACCTATACGCCCGAGCGCAAAGCCGAGCTCTACGCCGCCTACCTCGCCCGCGGCGGCAAAGAGAGCCACATTTTCTACCGCGATCCCAATTCCTCCCGCTGGCACGACCACTGATCAGATGCCAAAAGGCTGCCGTACGAATACGGCAGCCTTTTTTTGTCGGGAGCACCGGTGTAGGGCGGGAGCAAGCCCCGCCCTACACCGCACATCACTGTCCAGTTTATGGGACAGCAGGTATGGTATCATATACCCAAGGACAGGGAAGCCGTTACGGCCGGCGGCGGCTGTCCGTGAGGCAAAAATCCCGTGGGAACGACGGCAAAATTTCGCGCTGCTGTTGCTTTTTTGCGGGAAATATAGTAAAATATAAATGTGGAAATATATGCAATACCATAGAGCTATGGAGGATCGAAATGAGCACAGATAAGAAAAAGGCATTGGAAACCGCTCTGACCCAAATTGAAAAGACGTTCGGCAAAGGCAGCGTTATGCGCCTCGGCGACAACTCTGTGATGAACGTGGACTGCATCCCCACAGGCTCTTTGTCGCTGGACCTCGCCCTCGGCATCGGCGGTGTGCCCCGCGGCCGAATTATTGAGATCTACGGGCCGGAATCGTCCGGTAAGACGACCGTCGCCCTCCACATCATTGCCGAAGCGCAGAAGCGCGGCGGCGAAGCGGCGTTCATTGACGCCGAGCACGCTCTCGACCCCGAATACGCCAAGGCTCTCGGCGTTGACATCGACAGCCTTTTGGTCGCCCAGCCCGACTGCGGCGAGCACGCCCTGCAGATCACCGAAGCGCTGATCAACTCCGGCGCGCTCGACGTCATCGTCGTCGACTCGGTCGCCGCCCTCACGCCCAAAAGCGAGATCGACGGCAACATGGGCGATGCCTACGTCGGCGTTTTGGCGAGACAGATGTCGCAGGCGATGCGCAAGCTCGCCGGCCCGGTCTCGCGCTCCAACACCGCCGCCATCTTCATCAACCAGCTGCGCGAGAAGATCGGCGTCATGTACGGCAACCCCGAAACCACTACCGGCGGCCGCGCGCTGAAGTTCTACGCCTCCGTGCGTATGGACGTCCGCCGCGTTGAAAGCCTGAAGGTCGGCTCGGAAGTCGTCGGCAACCACGTTAAGGTCAAGATCGCCAAGAACAAGGTCGCGCCGCCGTTCAAGGAAGCCGAATTCGACCTCATGTTCGGGCAGGGCATCTCGAAGGAAGGCGAACTGATCGACATCGGCGTCAAGCTCGACCTGGTGCAGAAGAGCGGTTCCTGGTTCAACATGGGCGAGATGCGTCTCGGTCAGGGCAAGGACAACGCCAAGATCTTCCTCAAAAATAACCCCGACATTGCCAAGGGGCTGGAAGAGGAGATCCACCGCAGAATGGCCGAAAAACGCCAGAAGGCCAACGCCAAGAGAGAAGCCGAACCCAAAGCCGCCGAGACAAAGGCCGCATCCAAAAAGAGCGAGCCTGCCGCCGCACCGGTTTTGGTCGAAGATTTTGAAGAATAAAACAGCCTCAGTCGGACGGGGATCCCCCGTCCGACTGTTCGGCGTATAAAAACGGAGCCAAAACGATGGCTGAGATTCTGAATATCAAGCCCGCCAAACGCGGCGGGCGCATTTTGCTGTCGCTGAGCGACGGTACATATTTGCGCTTGACCAAAGAGATCGCCGCCGAGCTCGGACTGAAAACAGGCCAAACACTCGACGAAAAAACAATCGACACGCTGCGCGCCCACGGCGGTGTGCGCGCAGACGAGGCAGGTGCGGCCATTCTGGGCCGGCGGATGTACTCGGAATCCGAGCTGCGCGGCCGTCTCGCCGATCGCGGATACACCGACGAAGAGATCGGCGAGGCTGTCGAGAAACTCAAGGAATACGGATTTCTCGACGATGCGGCCTACGCCGCCGCGCTGGTCGAGCGCGCCGCCGCCAAAAATCAATCAAAAAAAGCGCTGCTTTTCGAGCTCAACCGCCGCGGGATCGACCGCGAAACCGCCATGGACGCCGCCGAGGCTTTGCCGGGCGCGTCCGACGCGCTCGACGAGCTGATCCGTGCCCGTCTGAAGGGCGCGATCCCCGACCGGGCGCTGACCGAAAAAACCTATCGCTACCTCGCCGGCAAGGGCTTTGCACCCGGCGAGATCCGCGCAGCCCTCCGCCGCTACACGCGCGGCGAGGACTTTGACGAATAACCTTGCTGATCCCGGCCCAACGGCCGATCGATGATATTGATGTTTTCCGAAAGGATGGAACCCAAACCTATGAGTAAGAACGTCGGATTAGTTTCTCTTGGCTGCTGCAAGAACCTGGTCGACAGCGAGCAGATGCTTTTCCTGCTGGACGAGGCCGGCTACAACCTCGTCACGGACATGGACGAAGCGGACGCCGTTGTGGTCAACACCTGCGGCTTCATTGACGACGCCAAATCCGAGGCGATCGAGAATATTTTGGAGCTCTGTCAGATCAAGAGTGAAAAGGAAAGCCGCTTGAAGACGATCGTCGTCACGGGCTGTCTCTCCGAGCGCTACCGCGAGCAGCTCTACACCGAAATGCCCGAGATCGACGCCGTGCTCGGCTGCAGCGCGCATACGCAGATCGTTGCTGCGCTGGAAGCGGCAATGAACGGCGAAAAGCCGCTGATCTTCGGCGAAAAGGACGCGCCCGTGGCCGAGGTCGGCCGCATCCCCTGTATGCCGCCCTACACCGCCTACGTCAAGATCGCCGAAGGCTGCGACAACCGCTGCTCCTACTGCACGATCCCCTCGATCCGCGGTTCGCTGCGCTCGCGCAAGGAAGAAGATATTTTGGCCGAATGCGAACATCTGGCCGCCGAAGGCGCGGTCGAGCTCATCATCGTCGCGCAGGACATCACCAAATACGGCATTGACCTTTGCGGCAAGCCGATGCTCGCCGAACTGCTGCAGAAGATCTGCGCGATCGAATCCGTCCGCTGGGTGCGCCTGCACTACGCCAACCCCGACGGTATTACCGACGAGCTGATCGAAACGATCGCCGCCAACGAAAAGATCCTCCGCTACCTCGACATCCCCATCCAGCACGTCAAAACGCCGATCCTTTCGGCGATGAACCGCCACTATACCGGCGAATACGCGACCGAGCTTCTGGCGAAGCTGCGCGAAAAGCTGCCGGGGCTCGTGCTGCGTACGAGCCTGATCGTCGGATTCCCCGGCGAAACGGTCGATGATTTTGAAGATCTTTGCACCTACCTGCGCGAGGCGCGCATCGAACGCGCCGGCGTGTTCGCCTTCTCGCCGCAGGAGGGCACGGTTGCCGCTGAGCTCGACGATCAGGTCGACGACGACGAAAAGGCCCGCCGCGCCGAACTCGTGATGATGCTGCAGAACGAGATCATGGACGCCTACAACGAGGGGCTGGTCGGACAGACGCTCGACGTTCTCTGCGAAGGCTACGACAGACTCTCGGAAGTTTGGTTCGGCCGCACGTTTGCCGATTCGCCCGATATCGACGGAAAGGTGTTCTTCACCGCCGAAAAAGGCAAAGTCAGCGACGGTATGATCTGCCGCGTGACGATCGACGAACTCATCGACGGCGAGCCGGTCGGCCACGCCGTGACCAACTTTTAAGGAAGGAGCGAAGATTCCATGACTCTTGCGAATATTCTGACGCTCGTGCGTTTGGCACTGATCCCGTTTTTCGTGCTTTGTATGTCGCTGGACGGCATTCTCGCGCTGTTTTTGGCCGCGCTGATCTTCGCGATCGCCTCGATCACTGACCGTCTCGACGGCGTGATCGCTCGTAAATACAACCAGATCACCGACCTCGGCAAGATCCTCGACCCGCTTGCCGACAAGCTGCTGACGTTTTCGGCCTTCGTCATGTTCACCGCTTCGGGTCTGATGCACCCGGTCGCGCTGCTTATCATCCTCGCGCGCGAGCTGGCGATCACCTCGATCCGCGTCGTCGTCGCTTCCGGCGGCAAGGTCGTCGGTGCGGCGTTCTCGGGCAAGCTGAAGACGGTTCTGCAGATCGTCGTCATTTTGGTCGCGCTCTGCCTGCCGCTGATCTCCTACATCGGCATCACCTTCCTCGACGATTACTATACGCTGATCTGCGACATCCTCTTCTGGCTGACTGCCGCCGTCACGCTTTGGTCGGGCATCGACTACTGTATGCACGGTCTGTCGCTGAAAAACCTCAAAAAGTAAACGATCGCAATATCAAGTTTTATCCGTTTTTCCGGCGGCTTCGCCACCGAAAAAACTCCTCCCAGACGAGCGTCAGCTCGTCCGCGCGCGGAGAGGAGCCGGCAAAATCTGCGATTTTGGCATGCGGCGATTAGCGCGCGAAAATCCCGATCGAAAACTCTGTTTTCGATCGATAATAGTAAAGGAGTTACCCCTTATGTCCGAGCTTTTGCTTTACAATTCCGCCACGCATACGCGTGAGCCCTTCTATACCAACGAGGCCGGCAAGGTCAGCATGTACACCTGCGGTCCCACCGTTTACCACTACGCCCACATCGGCAACCTCCGCACCTACATCATGGAGGACGTTCTCGAAAAGGCGCTCCGCTATTTTAACTACGACGTCAAGCGCGTGATGAACATCACCGACGTCGGCCATCTCGCCTCCGACGCCGACACCGGCGAAGACAAGATGCTCAAGGGTGCGCGCCGCGAACAAAAGAGCGTGATGGAGATCGCCAAATTCTACACCGACGCCTTCTTTGCCGACTGCGACAAGCTCAACATCAAGCGCCCCGACGTCGTGGAACCGGCGACCAACTGCATCGACGAATATATCACGCTGGTTTCCGGCCTGTTGGAAAAAGGCTACGCCTACCTCGCCGGCGGCAACGTTTACTTTGATACCTCCAAGCTCGAACGCTACTACGTTTTCAACGACCACGACGCCGAAGACCTTGCGGTCGGCGTGCGCGAGGGCGTTGAGGAAGACGGCAACAAGCGCAACAAAAACGACTTCGTCCTTTGGTTCACGAAGTCGAAATTTGAAGACCAGGCACTCAAATGGGAATCGCCGTGGGGCACGGGATATCCGGGCTGGCACATTGAATGCTCGGCAATCAGCCTGAAGCATTGCGGCGAAACACTCGACATCCATTGCGGCGGCATCGACAACGCATTCCCCCACCACACCAACGAAATCGCCCAGTCGGAAGCCTATGTCGGCCACAAATGGTGCAATTTCTGGTTCCATGTCCGCCACTTGAACACCAACACCGGTAAGATGGCGAAGTCCTCGGGCGAATTCCTCACCGTTTCGCTGCTGGAATCCAAGGGGTACGACCCGCTCGCCTACCGTTTCTTCTGCCTGCAGTCGCATTACAGAAAGTCGCTGATGTTCTCCTACGAGAACCTCGACAACGCCGCCGGCGCCTACCAGAAGCTCATCGCGCGCATCGCACAGCTCGACCCGGCCAAGGGCGAGGTCGACGAGGCGGCCGCAGCAGAGCTGCGCAAGGGCTTTGTTGACGCCTTGAACAACGATATCAACACCTCTCTGGCCGTCACCGCGCTCTACGACGTGCTGAAATCGAAGGCCAGTGACGCGACCAAGCTCGCACTCGTCGGCGAATACGACCGCGTGCTCTCGCTCGATCTGCTCGCCAAGGCCGAAAAGGCCCGCGAGGAGCAGAAAAAGGCGATGGGCGGCGATCTGGAACCCGAACTCGCCGAATACGTCAACGCACAGATCGAAGCGCGCAAGGCGGCGAAAAAGGCCAAAAACTACGCTGAAGCCGACCGCATCCGCAACGAACTGAAAGAAAAAGGCATCATGATCGAAGACACGCCGCAGGGTGTGCGCATCATCCGCCTGTAACACGACCGAACCCAAAGGGCTGTTGCGGACCGCAACAGCCCTCATTCGTAAGAATCGAAAGGAGTATGCCCCATGGCCGACCGCTACGCCGATTTGCTTGCCTACATCCGTTCTCTCCGCCTTGTTTCCACGCACAACCACCACCTGAACGATGAAGACTACGCGGGGATCGGGCTCCGTTACGTCCTCGAGCACAGCTATGTCAACTGGGCCGAACGCCCGCCGCAGTTTGACGACCGCGAGGCATGGCGCACCTACCTTTTGAAAAACGGCACCAACAGTTTTTTCCGCTGGCTTTTGGTCGCGCTGGAAAAGATCTACGGTCTGCCGGTGCGCCCGGATACGGTCGAGGCGCTTGACAAAATCGTCACCGAAGCGTACAAAGATCCCGAACACCATCTGCGGCTGATGACGGAACACTGCCGCTTCGACACCGTGATCAACGAGCGCCAGCCGCACCCCGGCGATGACCTCGGCCATCCCGCGCTCTTCCGCCCCAGCTTCCGCTGCGACTGTTTCTTCTCCGGTTGGCTCGCCGACAAGCCCGAGCCCAACGGATTTTTCGCGCGGTCGCTCTTCTCGCGCGAAGTGACCACGATGCGCCAGTATCTCGACGAGATGCGCGCGGCGATCGCCGCCAAAAAGGCCGGCGGCTGCATTGCGTTGAAGGTCGCCATCGCCTACGAACGGCCGATCGAATTCCAAAACACCGATCTCGCCCTCGCCGAAAGAGCGCTCAATAACCCCGACGCCACCCCCGCCGATGTCATCGCCTTCGGCGACGTCGTCATGCATGAGCTCGCCGCGATCGCCGCCGATCTCGGCCTGCCGCTGCAGATCCACACCGGCAGCGGCCAGTACGAGAAGACCAACCCGATCGGCCTTTTGAGCTTGATCCAAAGCCATCCGCAGACGAAGTTCCACCTGCTCCACGGCGGATTCCCCTGGGTCGACGACACCTACGCGCTCCTGCTGGCCGCACCGAACGTCTACTCCGACACCTGCTGGATCCCCTACCTCTCCACCCACACGGCGAAGAATTACCTCATCACCGCCCTTGAAGTCGCCGATACCCACCGCCTGACGTGGGGCTGCGACACATGGATGCCCGAGGACAGCGTCGGCGCACTTTTCGCGATGGAGCACACCCTCGCCCGCGCACTTGCCGACATGATCGCCGACGGCGCAGCGACCTTCTCCTACGCCTGCTACATCGCCAAACGCATCCTCGCAGATAACGCAAAGGAATTGTTTGGGGTGTAGGGATGAATCTCCCGATCCGCAAACCAAACCGTCTCAAAGATTTCGATTACAGCAGCCCGGGCGCGTATTTCGTGACGATCTGTACGCAGGACAAACGCCACCTATTCTCCCACGTTGCCGTAGGGGCGATTCACGAATCGCCCGCTCTTCGCCTGACGGAATACGGTAAAATCGTAGAGCAAATGATTCGGCAAACGGCAGATCGATTTGGTTTTTCAACAATCCAATATGTAATCATGCCCAACCATGTGCATTTATTGGTGTCAATCGAGCAGAACGCAAAGGAACGGGCGATTCGTGAATCGCCCCTACCGCCGCGGTCTACCATTTCAAAAGCTATTGGATATTTTAAAATGCAGGTTTCCAAAGAGATCCACAAATTATGTCCAAGTGAAAGTGTCTGGCAGCGTTCCTTCCACGACCGGGTCGTGCGCAATGCGGCGGAATATGCAAAAATCCAAGACTACATCGAAACCAATCCGGCGAGATGGCGCGAGGACTGTTTTTACACCGAAAACGGCTGACCCTCGCGCGGTTCCTTTGCCCGTCAAAAATCGTCAAAACCGGCAAAGGTTGACACAGAACAAAAAATATAGTATACTAAATAGGTGAAAAACTTTATTTTCCGCATTTTTCCGCTCTAAGAAAACAAGCAGATCAGAAAGGTGAAATGACATGGCGGCCAAACAATCGGCAGGCTACGGCAACGAAAGTATCAAACAACTCAAAGGCCCCGACCGTGTGCGCAAGCGCCCGGCGGTTATTTTCGGTTCTGACGGCATTGAAGGCTGTCAGCACTGTTTTTTTGAGATCCTCTCCAACTCCGTCGACGAAGCGCGCCAGGGCTACGGCAAGCAGATCACGGTGACGCGCTTCCGTGACCACTCGATCGAGGTCGAGGACAATGGCCGCGGCTGCCCCGTGGACTGGAACCCCGTAGAAAAGCGCTACAACTGGGATCTCGTTTACTGCGAGCTCTACGCGGGCGGCAAATACAACACCAACGCCGGCGAAAACTACGATTTTTCGCTCGGTCTCAACGGCCTTGGCTCGTGCGCCACGCAGTACACCGCCGAATACATGGACGTCATCAGCTGCTACGACGGCTTTCAGTACACGATCCACTTCAAAAAAGGCTTTAACGTCACCAAAGCCGAGGGCAAGCTGATCAAAGAACCGGCCGGCAAGAAGAAAAACGGCACGATCCACCGTTGGCGCCCGGACCTTGAGGTCTTCACCGACATCGATATTTCGCTCGAATACTACGTTGATACCTTAAAAAAACAGGCCGCGGTCAACGCCGGGGTCAAATTCGTTCTGAAAAACGAGCTGGAAAACGGCAAATTCGAGACGTTTGAATTCCTCTACGAGACCGGCGTGACCGGGTTTGTGGAGGAGCTCGCCGGCGAAAACGCGATCACCGGCGTTTACTTCGCCCAGACAGAACGCAAGGGACGCGACCGCGCCGACCGCCCGGAATACAAGGTGCAGATGTCGGCGGCGTTCTGCATGGCGCGCTCTGATCCGTCGATCACCTTCTTCCATAACTCCTCGTGGCTCGAACACGGCGGCGCCCCCGACAAGGCCGTGCGCAGCGCGTTTGTTTCGGCAATCGACACGTACCTGAAGCAGAACAACAAGTACCCCAAGGGCGCCTCGAAGATCACCTTCAACGACGTCGCCGACAGTCTTGTGCTGGTCACCAACTCGTTCTCGACCGTGACCTCCTACGAAAACCAGACGAAAAAGGCGATCACCAACAAATTTATCCAGGACGCGATGACTGACTTTTTGCGTTCTACCTTGGAAGTTTACTTCATCGAAAACAAAACCGACGCCGACAAGATCGCCGAGCAGGTGCTCAGAAACAAGCAGATCCGCGAATCGGCCGAGGCTGCGCGGCAGAACACGCGCAAAAAGCTCAACTCGAACCTTGATATCACCAGCCGCGTGGAAAAATTCGTCGACTGCCGCAGCCGTGACGCCTCCAAGAGAGAGCTCTACATCGTCGAGGGCGATTCCGCTCTCGGTTCGGTCAAGCTCGGCCGCGACGCCGAATTCCAGGCGATCATGCCCGTCCGCGGTAAGATTTTGAACTGCTTAAAGTCCGAGCCCGCCAAGATCTTTAAGAGCGAGATCATCACGAACCTCTTAAAAGTCCTCGGCTGCGGCGTGGAGATCCCCACGAAGGCGAAGGATCTCGGCGCGTTCGACCTCGCCTCGCTCCGTTGGAGCAAGGTCATCATCTGCACCGATGCCGACGTCGACGGTTTCCATATCCGTACGCTGATCTTAACGATGATCTACCGCCTGATGCCCACGCTGATCAATGAGGGCTACGTTTACATCGCCGAAACGCCGCTTTACGAGATCACCTGCAAGGATAAGACGTATTTTGCCTACGACGACCGCGAAAAAGCCGAAATTTTGGAGAAGCTCGACGGCAAGAAATTTACGATCCAGCGCTCCAAAGGTCTCGGTGAAAACGAGCCGGAAATGATGTGGGAGACCACGATGTCGCCGGCGACGCGCCGCCTCGTGCAGGTCACGCCGGAGGCGAGCGAAATGACCACGGCGATGTTCGACCTGCTGCTCGGCGACAACCTGCAGGGCAGAAAAGACTTCATCGCCACCAACGGCTCGGCATACCTCGAGCTCGCCGATATTTCGTAAGGGAGGGAGAACATGGCCAAGAAAAAAGAAGTCCGCGCGGTCGAGCTGCCGCCTAAGCCGGCTGTGCCCGTCCCGATCACCCAAACGCTGGAAACCAACTTCATGCCCTACGCGATGAGCATCATCGTCTCCCGCGCCCTGCCCGAGATCGACGGCTTTAAGCCCTCGCACCGAAAGCTCCTGTACACGATGTACAAAATGGGGCTGATGACCGGTGCGCGCACGAAATCGGCCAACGTTGTCGGCGCGACGATGCGCCTAAACCCGCACGGCGACGGCGCCATCTACGAAACGATGGTGCGTTTGGCGCGCGGCTGCGAGGCGCTTTTGCACCCGTTCGTCGATTCCAAGGGCAACTTCGGTAAAGCCTACTCCCGCGACATGGCCTACGCCGCCTCGCGCTACACCGAGGTCAAGCTTGAGCCGATCTGCGCGGAGATCTTTAAAAACATCGACGCCGACGCCGTCGAATTCATCGACAACTACGACAATACCATGAAGGAGCCGGCACTGCTGCCGACGACCTTCCCCAACATTCTCGTCAGCTCAAATCTCGGCGTTGCCGTCGGCATGACGAGCAACATCTGCGGCTTCAACCTCACCGAGGTCTGCGAAACGGCGATCGCGCTGATCAAAGACCCCGAAGCCGATCTTTTAGAAACGCTCAAAGCGCCCGATTTCCCCTCGGGCGGCGAGCTGATCTACGACCGCGCCGCACTCGACGAGATCTACCGCACCGGCCGCGGCAGCGTGCGCGTGCGTTCGGTCTGGAAGCACGATCCCAAGGCCAACTGCATTGAGATCACCGAGATCCCCTACTCGACGACGATCGAAGCGATCGTCGACAAGGTCGCCGAACTGATCAAGGCCGGCAAGATCAAAGAGATCGCCGACATGCGCGACGAAACCGACAAAGAAGGTTTGAAGCTGACGATCGACCTCAAGCGCGGCGTCGACCCCGAAAAACTGATGGCGCGGCTGATGAAGCTCACGCCCATGTGCGACAGCTTCTCCTGCAATTTCAACGTCCTCATCGCCGGTACGCCGCGCGTCCTCGGCGTGCGCGAAATCTTGGAGGAGTGGACGGCGTGGCGCACCGAATGCATCCGCCGCACGGTCTACCACCGCCTGCAGAAGATGAAGGCGCGTCTGCACCTCTTGAAAGGTCTCTCCAAGATCCTTCTGGATATCGACAAGGCCATCGCCATCATCCGCGGCACCGAAGAGGATGCGCTCGTCGTCCCCAACCTGATGATCGGGTTCGGCATCGACGAAACACAGGCGGAATTCATCGCCGAGATCAAGCTCAGAAACATCAACAAGGCCTACATCCTCTCGCGCCTGGAAGAGATCGAAGCGTTGGAGGCCGAGATCGCCGACGCCGAAGAAACGCTTGCGAGCAAGAAAAAGCTGCGCGGGATCATCGTCTCCGAGCTCAAGGACGTCATCAAAAAGTACGGCGTTCCAAGAAAGACGCGCCTCGTTTACGCCGCGGAAGTCGAGACCGCAGACGAAGAAGAGGATGCGGTCGAGGACTACCCCGTCCACTACTTCCTCTCGCGCGACGGCTACTTCAAGAAGATCACGCCGCAGTCGCTTCGCATGAGCGGCGAGCAGAAGTTCAAGGAAGGCGACGAGCTCACCTTCACCGGCGAAGGCTCCAACGCCGACGAGCTGCTGTTCTTCACCAGTAAGCAGCAGGTCTACAAGGTCAAGTGCGACGAAATGGCCGAAACGAAGGCCAGCGTGCTCGGCACCTATCTCCCGCAGCACCTTTCGATGGATGCGGACGAGGCGGTCTGCGGCATGGCGGTCGCGCCCAAAGGTACCTACCCCGGCAGCCTGATCTTCGCCTACGCCGACGGCAAATGCGCCCGCGTAATTTTTGAGAGCTACGCGACCAAGACCAACCGCAAAAAGCTCATCAACGCCTACAGCGACAAATCGCCGCTCGTCGGCATGCTCCATCTCACCGAAGACGCCGAGCTCGCGCTCTACTCGTCGGCCGACCGCGCCGTCGTGTTCTCGTCGGCGCTGCTGATGCCCAAGCCGACCCGCGACACCCAGGGCGTTAAGGCGATGACGATCAAGCCCAAGCAGACCGTTGTGCGCCTCGCTCTCGCCGACCAAACGGCGATCCAGAACCGCTCGCGGTACCGCGCCCGCACGATCCCCGCTGCCGGCGCGATCGTGAAGCCCGAAGACAACGGCATCGTGCAGACGACGCTGGAATAAATCTTACCCGTTATTGACCGCTGCCTCCGCGACAGCCTCTGCCGCGGAGGCAAACGCTTGCACCGCCGCGCGCAGCCGCGAGATCGCCGCGTAGCGTGCGATCGTCGTGCCCGCCGCCAACCCCGCGGTCGCGAGTGCGCCGATCTCTTTGGCGCACAGCTCGTCGGCTTTGGCCGTTTGCGCAAACAGCCCGGCGATCAGGGAGCGGAAACGCGGCGACTTCTGAAACTGCGGCAGCAGGCCGATCAGCTCCGCAAGCTGCCGTGCCAACTCCGCGAGGATCCTTGAAATTGCGCGCATCCCCTCGGACAAGGCAAGCTTTGGCGTTTCGCATAGGGTCGCACAAGCCACCGCACACGCCTCGCCGAGCGCGAAGAGTTTGCCGCCGAGGTCGGCGAGATCGCGCCGCTCCATCGGCGGTACGAATTCGCGCTCCAACCGCGTCAACAGCCGCCGGTGCAGCGCGCGCATCGCTTCCCGCAAGTCTTTACCCTCTGCCTGCAGCGCTTCGGCCGATTGCACGATCAATGCCGCCTGTTCGGCCAGCAGCGCAAAATCGTTGGGTTCGTTTTTTCGCAAGATCGGTCTCCTTTCTTTACAAGAACCGTAAAAACAGCCGCGCCGCCAGATATCCGGCCGCGCCGCAGCCCGGGAACGTCAGTACCCACGCCCAAAGCATCTCGGCGGCGACCTTCCAGTTGACCGCCCGCAGCCGGTTTGTGGCCGCCGCGCCCATCATTGCCGCCGTTTTGACGTGCGTCGTGCTCACGGGCAGACCGCACGCCGACGCACCGAGTAGCACGGCTGCCGCGGCGGCATCGGCAGAAAACGCCTCATACGGTAAAGGCGCGGCCATGCGCATGCCGACCGTTTTGATGATGCGTTTGCCGCCCACGGACGTGCCCAGCGCCATCAGCATTGCCGCACCCACGGCCAGCCACGGCGGGATCGGCACCGCGCCGACCGCCCCCGCCAATGAAAACGCCAGCCAAAGCACCCCGATAAACTTTTGCCCGTCCTGCGCACCGTGGGCAAAGGCCATCGCCGCACTGCCCGCGATCTGCAGCCGACGCATCACCCGTGCGCTCTGCCGGCGGTCGCGGCCGAAAAAAACGCAGCGCACGCCCATTGCCGCCAGACCGCCTCCGAAAAGTCCGGCAGCCAGCGAAAACGGCAGCCCAAACAAAACCTTACCCCAGGCCGCCGCGTTGAGTGCCTCCGTCCCTCCGCCAACGGCGATTGCCGCCCCGCTCAAGCCGGCCAAAAGCGCGTGGCTCTCGCTGGTGGGGATGCCGAACACCCACGCAGCTGCCGCCCACAAAACGACCGCTGCCATTCCCGCGCACAGCCCGGCCAGCGCAACGCGCGCATGGCCGCCGAAATCGGCCAACGCCGCCACCGTTTCGGCCACGGCGGCGTTCGCGAGCGTACCGGCCAGCACGCCAAGCAGATCGCATCCCGCCGCCATCGCCACCGCCGCTCTCGGGCGGATCGCCCGCGCGGCAACTGCCGAGGCGATCGCGTTGGGCGCATCGGTCGCGCCGTTGACAACGAGTACCCCGACCACCAGCACGGCCGCCACCGCCAAAAGCGGCGTTTGCGCCAGCATATGTAAAAACTCCGATCCGTTCATCGCGTTCCCTCCGCCCTCGGCATAAGCGTGCGGCGGGCACATATCATGGAAACGAGAAAAATCCGCCGCACGGTTTAATATATGGCAGCCGCGCGGTATTTGATTCACCCAACCGAAAAAAACCGCATCAGCGGAGAAACGGAAGCGACAGCTATGAAACAATTCGTCCAGACCCACCTGCGCAACTTCATCAGCGGCATTATCATCGGCGCGGCCATGCTCATCCCCGGTGTTTCCGGCGGCACGACCGCGATCATCCTCGGCGTCTACGACCGGCTGGTCGCCGCGGTCGCCTCGTTTTTCAAAGACGTCAAGAAAAACATCATCTTCCTCGCCGTGCTCGCCGTCGGCGGCGTGATCGGCCTTTTGGGCTTCTCGAAGCTCCTTTTAAAGCTCGTGGAACTTTGGGAAGTGCCGATGCTGCTCCTTTTCATCGGTGCGACCTCCGGCAGCTTCCCGCTGTTGGTCAAAAAATCGCGCGATGGCTTTAAACTCACGTCGCTTCTGTGGCTGATCGTCGGCTTTGCCTGCATTTTCGGCATCTCGCAGCTGCCGGAATCGCTGTTTGCCTTCGATGCGCACTCGCTGGCCGGGTTCGCCACGCTCTTCGTCCTTGGCATCCCGCTGGCTGTCGCACTCGTTCTGCCGGGCATCAGCTTTTCGTACATGATGCTCGTGTTCTCGATCTACGACCCCTTCCTCGCCGCGCTCTCCTCGCTCGACATCGCCTTCCTCGCGCCGCTCGGCCTCGGCCTTGTCGCCGGCGTTCTGCTGACGACCAAGATCCTCGAAAAAACGATGCAGCGCTTCCCGGGACCGACGTATTTTGCGATCATCGGCTTTATGTTCGGCTCGATCCTCGAGATCATCCGCAGCCTGCCGCACGTGCCGTCCGGTTGGGAGATCCCGGCGTGCGTGCTGACCTTCGCCATCGGCGCCGTCGGCGTCTGGCTCTACTCCCGTAACGCGGAATAGCTTTTTAAAACACAAAAACAGGGACCTTTTACAGTCCCTGTTTTTATTTAACTCGGACCAAGTCCAATTTTTTCTGTCCAAAGCTTTATCTTTTTGCCGCTTCTCCACACTATATTCATGTAAGCCGCTTACAACAACCGAGGAGGAAGAACCGCATGACAAAAAACGAACAGTTAAAACGCCTGACCGAACAGTTTTTGCCGGCGTTTCTTGCTTTCTCAATTCATAGAATCGGTAATTTTCACGAGGCGGAGGAGTTGGCGCAGGAGATCACGTTTCGCGCGGTACAGGCGATCGAACGCGGCGGTATTCGCGAAAACTTCGACGGTTATCTTTGGAGTATTGCGCACAATACGCTCAAGCATTGGCGCGGCAAAATCACACCGCTTTCGCTCGATGATGAAAGCAGCTCACTTTCGAACCTCCTGTATGACGAGCAAAATGTGGAAGACTCTGCTATTTTCACTGAAGAAACCGCAACGTTGCGCCTCGCGCTCTCCCGCCTCGCAAAAAATTACCGTCAGGTACTCGTCTGCTTTTACTATGAGGAACGATCTATCCGCGAGACAGCACAAGTTTTAAACTTGTCGGAAGGAATGGTCAAATTCTATCTGCGGGCAGGCAAGCAAAAGCTAAAGGAGGCTATGGACATGAATTCCATTGGTGAAAAAAGTTTCCGTCCATCTAAATTTTCGATTTATAAAAACAGCACAGGCTATTCTCTCATCAGCGAATACGATCTGTTCCGGCGCAAGCTGCCATGCCAGATTGCTATTATCTGCCGCGATCAGGCCAAAACAATCGACGCGATTTCGTTGGAAACAGGAGTGCCTGCGGTATACATAGAAGAGGAACTACAGTTCCTGCTGGATGCTGATCTGATGATTTCGCCGGTCAAGGACAAATACCGCACGAATTTTCATATTCTGACAGAAAACGCAGTAGCACAGGTGCGCGCCCAATTTGAAGCACTGTATGAGGCGTATTTGCCGACGGTATTGGCAGAGTATGAATCCGTTTTGCCAAAGATGAAGGCGAGCGGCGTCTTTGCTGTTGACGCCACACCAACGCAGTGGGCATGGTATTTCGCATGGAATGTGCGTGCGTTCGGCATGCGGCTTGAGCCTGAAGACGGCCCGTATCTCCCGGCCTTCGGCACCAACGCCTACATCTATGCCATCGCCGCAGCAGGTTCACCTTGGGCCTGCGGCACGACACCGGTACAGGTTGACGGTGCGACAGTTTGTCCCTGTGATGTGGGTGTTTTGGGAGCGTACCATCGCCAAAACGAGTTGTTTTCCGTCAAAAAGGCTCAGGCGCTGGTAAACGTCGCCCGCGGAAAGCTCGACGAGGCGGATCGTGAGCTCTACGCCGAACTGATCGAACAGGGGTATTTGGTGCGGCAGAGTGACCGGCTTTTGTGTAATATCCCCATCAAAACAGCCAAGAGCCGCGCGATATTCGCCGAGCTTAATGCCAAACTGTTGAAAACGCTGGAACCGCTCTGCGCAGAGTTGCGCAAGAACCTGACGCGCACAGTCGTTGCTACACTGCCCGAGCATCTGCGCGATTATGCCCAAGGATTTTCCGAGGTATGGATCGGGTTCCTCGCGGGGGTGTATTTCAAAGAAGCACTCTGCAAAAAGGGATTTTTGCATATTCCCGAAGCCGACGACAACACGCCTCTTGCCTGCTGGATTGATCTGCCGTAACGACAACAATAAAGGTCTGCCGCACAGAAATCTGTGCGGCAGACCTTTTCTATTATTTACGCATTATGCCGGGTAACAATTCCACCATTTTTTCACGCGCTTGATCGCTTCCCGGAGCATTTCGTCGCTGCCGCTCATCTCAAACGCCAGCGCACCGCTATACCCGCTCTCTCGCAAAATCCGCAGGCACTCGGGCGCATCGACCACACCGTCGCCGGGAACGGCATCGTAGAGCCAGTGCCCATCGACAAGGCTGAAGCCATCGACATCCTTTTGCGGCGCGGCCGTGCGCAGATAGTCCTTGACGTGCACGTGGCGCACAACCTGCGCGAGGCAAGTGATCACGTCCTTCGGCTCTGCCCCGACAAAGAGTGGGTTGCCGAAATCGGCGCAAATGCCGACGTTTTCGACCTGCGCGGAAATCGCCGCAAAAAAGCGCGTCAGATTTTCCGTACCGTTAAAATACAGCCCCTGCGGCTCGTACAGCGCGGTCACGCCGAGCTCGCCGCACACTTGCGCGACTTCGACGGCGGATTCGAGCACGACCGGCAATACCTCGTCAAACGAGGGTGCATCGGGCGTTTTTTCCAATGGGCTTTGGAGCGTATGGTGAAAAAGGGGCGAGCCGAGCTCGGCGGCAAAGCGCGCGTGGCGCTTCAGCTCTTCCACCACAGCCTCCGTCCGCGGGAACAGATCGGCTGCGACGGAATAGCAAGCAACACTCAGCCCGTTGCGCGCGAGCACTTCGGCAAAGCGTGCGGCCTCGGGATGCGCATACAGCGGCAGAGCCGCACCGCAAGTATCGAGACATTCGACCGCATCAAAGCCCAGCGCCACGGCGTGTTCGGCGGCGTAGTCGATGCCCACGCGGTAAAGATCGGAGCGGAACTGATCGTAACAGACAAGTTTCGGCATAAGAGACCTTCCTTTCCACAGTCTATCGCGCGAGCAGGGCGCGGATTTTGGCGGGCAGATCGGTGCGGACGGACTCCAGCGAGGATCGTGCCCAGTTGGGAAAATGCTCGCGCCGGCAGGCATAATGCAGGGTGACGATCGGGCTGACGACGTCGTCCAAAGCGGCCTCGGCGGGATCAAACGCGCCGTACGCCGCCAAAAACGCTGCGGCTGCCCGCGGCGCAAGCGACGAGGTGACGTTGCGGAGGTCGGCGTACGCGTAGCCCTTGCCCAAAAGGTTATAATCAAACATCATCGCCCGCTCACCGTCGCGGGAGACGACCAGATTCGTATGGTAAAAATCGTTATAGGTGAGCGTGCGCGGCGTTTGGCGCAATTTTCGCGCGATCGCGTCGAAATGCTCCGTGAGGAGTTGCCAGGTATCGGCATCCTGCGTGGCGGTTTTGGCGGCGATGGCCGTCAGATTCTCCCGCGTGAAGCAGTCGGATTCGTCGTATAAGCCCGCTCCTGCGGTTTTCACGTACGCCGCACCCTTCCGATGCAGCGCACGGTACCACGCCGCCAACGCGGCGGCAACGGCCGGATCGTCCATGTCCGATTCCTCACCCATGCGCCAAACCGAGCTTTCGGCAATATCCTCGAGTAGCAGCGCATCGGCACGCGTGCCGAGCACGCGGATCGTCGGCACGCCGAGGTCGGCGAGCAGGCGGTAATTTTCGATCTCGCGGCGGTCTTCGTGCGAGGCAAAATGCTTGCAGATCACGCTTTTTCCGTCCACCGTCGCCCGCGCCACCGTGATCCCCGCCTTTTGCGTGAGGATCTGCGCGGAGGCAGGGTCGATGCCGAAGGCGCGCATGGCGTTTTCACAATCGGTCACAGGCTTCACCTCTCTTACCGCGATTATATCACAAATAAATACTATCGTCAACAAAAAATGACAGATACGGTATATATTACCGTATCTGTCATTTTATCTTTCTTAAAATCACAAAAATCGAATCACGATACAAGTACGGTTTTCTTCTACCTTCACGTTTTCATAGAGTTCCGTTACCCTTGCTTTTATTTCGTCCAAACTCTCTCGAAGTCCCTGTTGCAGTTGGGAAAACACAACACTTTCTGCTTTAAAATACAAATATCGTCCATCAACATATTCACAGTCATCGATATCCCAAAAACATCCCTGCATTGAGTTGATTCCAAAAAAATTCAACAATTCACGGTTTCTTGCCTCGGCATTCGCGTTATAAGCAGCCTCTGCATTCCTTATTCCTTGTTCCGCTACTTGTCCCGCAAGCTTTATGCGATCACGAAGCGCTTCTATCGTAACAGAAGCATCCTCATGGTCAATTTGATAAATGGTTGTTTCAATCCTTATTAAGTACCCAATATCGTTACGGTACCACTCGATATTCGCTCCACTATCGGAAATACTATGTGTTCTACATAACCCTTGATATGCATGCAGAAAATGCATAATACTGCTTACAGATGCTGGTTTTTTATTTTCCTGTTCTCTCAATTCCTTATTTTTATAAATACCAACGAATACCAATATTACCCCAAGAGCTGCAAGAACCACTCCTAACATAAATATCTCCTCTCATTTATCGTATTTCGCTATTATCTCGTTCGTGCGTCCTGGCGCGGGTTCAAACTTATTACAACCATTTTCATCAGCTTTTACACTTTGGCGGAACCGCGTACAATCAAATTTTGTCGTATAGCAAAATGTTGATCCTGAGCTTAAATCACAAAACTTACAAGCCCCACACTTTCCGAAATAATCTTTCACCGCCATAATAGACCTCCTCTATTGATTTGTGTATATGTACATATATTATAGGTCAATTTCACCCTAAAGTCAATAGGTCAATATGCCATAATATTATATGGAGGTAATTATTATGAGCCGATTAAGAGACCTTCGCAAAGAACGACATCTCACCCAAATTCAGATGCAACTGTTAACCGGAATTGATCAGAGTGATTATTCAAAAATTGAAAGTGGAAAGCGTTATTTCACTTTTGAACAATGCAAACGCATTGCCTTAGTACTAAACACTAGCATGGACTATTTGGCAGGTTTAACCAACGAGAAAAAACCATATCCGCGAAATGACCAATAAAACTTTGGTGTACCTAATGCAATATGGCGCCGTTTATGCTATAATACAGGTATAGACCCCCGAGTTGAAAACGCGGTTTTCAACTCGATTATCAGGAGGAAAATATGGCGATCATTTACGACAGCACGCACCGCACGTTTAAGCTCGATACGAAAAATTCCAGCTACATCATCAAGATCTACGACGAAAATTACATCCTGAACCTCTACTACGGTGCGCCGATTCCGGACACCTACCTTGCCAAGCGCGAAAAGCGTTACCCCAACGCCTCGTTCAGCCTCGCAAACCCCGTCATCGGCGAGCACGGCTTCACACCCGACACCGCGCCGATCGAATACGGCTGCAACGGCGCGGCCGACTTCCGCATCTCCGCCCTTGCGATCCGCAATGCGAGCGGCGACAGCGTGACCGACATCCGCTACACCGGCCACAAGATCTACACGGGTAAGGAAGAGATCCCCAACCAGCCCTCGTCCTACGCCGTCGACGGCGACGCCGAAACGCTCGAGCTCTACGCTATCGACGCCGTGACCGGCGCGAAGGTCACGCTTTACTACACCGTGTTTGCCGACGCCGGCGTGATGACGCGGCGCGTGCGCGTAGAAAACGCCTCGGACAAGACCTTTGACATCGAACGCGTTTTCAGCATGTGCGTTGATCTGCCGACGATGGACTACGAGCTGGTCTCGCTCTACGGCCGCCACGCCAAAGAGCGCCACATCGAGCGCCGTCCGCTCGCCCACGGCGTGCAGGGCGTGGAGAGCAAGCGCGGCGTCTCGAGCCACGCGCAGAACCCCTTCATCGCGCTGGCCGAATGCGGCAGCACGGAAGAGCACGGCAGCGTTTACGGCTTCAACCTCGTCTACTCCGGCAACTTCTCGGCCCTCGTTGAATGCGACTTCAACGGCACTTCGCGCGTGCTCCTCGGCATCAACCCCACCGATTTCGGTTGGAAGCTCGCCCCGGGCGAGGCCTTTGACACGCCGGAAGCCGTGATGGTCTACACCGACGGCGGTATGGGCGAGATGAGCCGTGTCTTCCACCGCTTCTATAACACCCACCTGATCCGCGGCAAGTGGCAGTACGCCAAGCGCCCGCTGCTGATCAACAGCTGGGAAGCCGCGTATTTTGATTTCGACACCGATAAGCTGGTCGCCTTCGCCAAGGCCGCCAAGGAGATGGGCATTGAGATGCTCGTTATGGACGACGGCTGGTTTGGCAAGCGCAACGACGACACCAACTCGCTCGGCGACTGGTTTGTCAACACCGACAAGCTGCCCGGCGGGCTCGCCCCGCTGATCGAGCAGGTCAACGCAGAGGGGCTGAAATTCGGCATTTGGTACGAGCCGGAGATGATCTCGCCCGACTCCGAGCTTTTCCGTGCGCATCCCGACTGGTGCGTGCACGTTGCCGGCCGCGAACCGATGATCGGCCGCCATCAGTACGTTCTGGACGTCTCGCGCAAGGACGTGCGCGAGAACATTTGGCAGCAGATGTACGACGTGCTCTCCAAGCACAAGATCGACTACGTCAAATGGGACTTCAACCGCAACATTTCCGACGCCGGTTCGGCGATTCTGCCGCCGGAACGCCAGAAGGAATTTTTCCACCGCTTCATCCTCGGCACCTACGACCTGATGAACCGCCTCGTCACCACTTTCCCCGACATCCTCTTCGAAAACTGCTCGGGCGGCGGCGGCCGCTTTGATCCGGCGATGCTCTGCTACTCGCCGCAGATCTGGACGAGCGACAACACCGACCCCATCGACCGCCTTTACATCCAGTTCGGCACATCCCTCGCCTACCCGGCCTCGTGCATGAGCGCCCACGTTTCTGCCTGTCGGCGCACGGGCTTTGAGACGCGCGGCAGCGTGGCCATGTGGGGTACCTTCGGCTACGAGCTCGACCCGCGCAAGCTGACCGCCGAAGAGGTAGCGATCGTCAAAGAGCAGATCAAAGAATACCACGACACCTACGATCTCGTCCGCAGGGGCGATCTTTACCGCCTGGTTTCGCCGTTTGAAAACAAACACCGCGCGATTTGGGAGATCGTTTCGCCTGAAAAAGACCGCGCGATGGTCACGATGGTAACCTTCCACTGCGAGGTGTGCGGCATCGTGATCGCAAAGCTGCGCGGCCTCGACCCGCAGCGCTACTACAAAAACGAAATGACCGGCGAGATCCTCTCCGGCGCGGCGCTGATGAACGCGGGCCTCGTGCTTTCCGGCCTCTCCGCCGACGACGGCGAAAGCCTGACGGTTTACTTCACGGCCGTGGAATAAGCCGGGCAATTTTTTTACGATGGAACCGGAACTTTGACCCTATGAAAACTGCGCGGCATATCCCAATATGCTGCGCAGTTTTCAAATCAACCGTAAACCCCGGACTGTAAATTTGGATGGAGGGAAACTTCATGAAAGAGAGAAATGCCGGATTAGATCTGTGCAGAATTCTTGCCATGCTCGGGATTGTGGTGCTGCACATCATCGGACAGGGCGGCGCACAGCGGATAGTCAACGGCGAATACACCGTGCGTTACTGGCTTGTAGAGATTTTGTACATCTGTGCACTGTGCTCGGTGGATGTTTTTGCGCTGATGTCGGGCTATTTTGGTATCAGCAGCAAAAAAGCTACGATATATCGCGCGTTGGAGTTGATCGCCACGGTGTTGTTTTTTTCGGCGCTGGCAACAGCGTGTTTTGCCGTGCTGGAGCCGGAAAAGATTCTGAATTGGCGGGCCTTGCTGAAAGGTATTGTTCCGGCAATGGCAGACCGGTATTGGTACATCACCTGCTATCTCCCGATCCTGTTTTTGCAGCCGTACCTGAACAAAATGCTACTGGCAATTTCCGAAAAACAGCACCGAGCGCTGTGCATGATGTCGGTTGGGCTGTTTTCCGTTCTGCCGACTCTGCTGACGGTGGATTTCTTCCGGTTCAAGCAAGGATATTCGTTTGTTTGGCTGCTCTGCCTCTATGTGCTTGGTGCCTATCTGAAGCGCAGTAAAATCGATACCGCGCAGCTTCGCAAACGCTATTTGCTGCTCGCTTTTGTCGGTATTACCGGTGTGCTTTTGGGCGGAAATTTCTTTGTGAAAACGGTTCTCGGTGCAAATTACCGCTATTTCGTCGCGTATACCTCGCCGCTGACCTTGGGGATGAGCATCTGCGCATTCCTCTTGCTGAAAAATCTGCATATTGCGCGCGGAACACGGTTGCTGCAAAAACTGGGTATGGTAGCGTTCGACGTGTACATCATCCACAGCCATATTTTTGTGTTCGACATGTTGCTGGCCGGTGCGTTCGCATGGGTCAACAATTTGGCAATCTGGTGGACGCTTCCGTTGGTTTTAGCCGGTGCGATTGGTATTTATGCGGTTTGCGCGGTACTGGGGTTGGCGCGCTCGGCACTGTTTTCGGTCACACGCTGCAACGTACTGCTTTCCAAAATTGCCCAAAAGGCCGATCGGCTGTTCTACGGCGATTTTTCGAATTCCTAAAAAATAGACGATTTCGCATTTGTGGTCAGAAGAGGTGGGTTTATGTTTGAAGGTGCGTTGCAGCTGGTCCATACAGGTATCGGTAGCGCTTACCCCGGGGCTGCGGTCGCGATCGGCATCGGGCACAAGGTGCTTGCGCGGCAGTTTTTCGGGTTGCGGCAGGAAAATCCGATCCCCCTCTCCCTCACGGAAGACACGCGTTTTGACCTCGCATCGCTCTCCAAGCTAACGACGACGATGGTTGCGCTGAAATTCCTGGAAAACGGCGTGATCTCGTGCAGCGACCGTATCGATGCTTTTTTTGGCAATCCGGGGAACTACGGTGATTGTGAGCTCCGCCATCTTTTGACCCACACGACAGGGCTGCCGCCGGGGATCCCGCTGTACGCACCCGCATACCGAAACTGCGATCCCGTTCACTGCATTTTGCACGCGGACCGCGTCTGCAAGACCGGTGCGGAGGTTCATTATTCCTGCATGGGATATATCGTGCTGCAGCGGATTTTGGAACAAGTCGGCGGCGAACCGCTCAACCGTTTGGCAAGCAAGTACGTTTTCGCGCCGCTCGGTATGCACACGGCCCTGTACAATCCCGGCGCAAGCGTGCCGGTGGCCGCAACAGAGTATTGCACAAGCACAGGCCAATGGGCAACGGGACACGTACACGATGAGAACGCATCTTTCCTCGGCGGCGTTTCGGGAAATGCCGGAGTGTTCGCCACGCTCGACGATATGATTGCGTTTGCGGGAATGTGTTCGGCAAGAGGAATCGCCCGCAGCGGCGAAGCGTATCTCTCGGCCCAAACGTTTGACCTCGCCGTGCGCGACCACACGCCGGGCAAAGCAGAGGTCAGAGGGCTCGG
Source organism: Oscillospiraceae bacterium (assembly GCA_015067825.1). Classification (GTDB taxonomy): domain Bacteria; phylum Bacillota; class Clostridia; order Oscillospirales; family QAMX01; genus QAMX01. The sequence continues at coordinate 150,122 of SVLQ01000006.1, forward strand.
ATTTTTGTTGAAGGGTGATCAGCCGTTTCCGATGGGACAGCGTTTGCCGCGCGGAAGCTACGGACACACGGGTTTTACCGGCACAAGCCTTTGCGTCGATTGCGAGACCGGACTTTGGGGAATCCTGCTCACCAATGCAGTCCACTACGGCAGAGAAAACAGAGCGCCGTATTTTTCACTTCGCAGCCGCTTTTACGATGAAATCGTCACAGAGTTTCGATCAGTGCGGGCCCGGTCGTAAAAAAGCCATAAAAAAAGAGACGCCTAAGCGGCGTGTTCTTAAGGACGGTTTTTGAAATTTAATAAAATACGTTATCTACCGACAGGAAAAAGGATAGAGAAAGCAAATGCAATCTCTGTCCTTTTTTCTTGACAAGCACTGCATTTGTAGACACAAATGCTTTCCTGTTGAATAACTCACAAATTTATGGTATGATTTTTATAAAATCACCTATCCAAACTGATTTTGATGCACTATAAGGGTGTAATCATGATTGCATCTCGAAAGAAAGGAGGAGAAAAACTTGGACGAGAACAAAATTATCCCGTACATCGAACCGATATTTCGTTTCTGTTATAAGCGTTTATCCAACCGCTGCGATGCCGAGGATCTTGCGAGTGAGATCATTTGTCATATTCTTGATGGAATGAACAAATATGAAATCGAATCGTTTGATGCTTGGGTTTGGCGAATTGCTCATAACCGCTATGCCCGGTTTATTGACAATCGGAATAAAAATCAAATCGTATTGTCATGCGAAGACGAACTTTTTGACATTGCTGATTATTCCGATGTCGATGAGGACAACACACAGGAGCAATATGAAACGGTGTTTCGCTATTTGCACACGTTATCTTCCGAGTACAAAAATATTTTTTTGGACTACTATATTGGCGAATTGTCAATCAAAAGTCTTGCAAAAAAGTATTATCTCCCCGAAACCACAATCAAATGGCGGCTGAACGTAGGTCGCCAAAAAATCAGAGATAGGATAGGAGAAAATAAAATGGATAAGGTCTATCAGAGAATTAATTGGAATACCGGAACTTGTAACGGTAATATGGATTCCGACGCATATCTTCATACACAGATTTCCCGTGCTATCTGCCTCGCAGCTTATGAAAAGCCTTTGACAGTAGAGGAAATCAGTATTAGTACGGGTATTCCTACAATGTATGTAGAGGACGAACTCCCCCGACTTGAATATGGGGATGCTATCTGTAAGGTGGGTAACAAATACGTAACCAATTTTATTATCTTTCGTTTGAAAGACAGAAAGCAGACTGAAGATGTTTCAGCATCGGTAATCAGTATGCTTGCGGATAAATTTGAAACAATCTTGAAAGAAGCGGAAGATAAAATCAGCACGATTGATTTTTACGGCAATGATTTCGGCATAAGTAGACTTGGTTACATCATCGTTCCATATCTGCTCAGACGAAAAATTAGGGACGTAAAAAACAAACGCTTAAATCTGGAAAACGGTCCGTATCCTCCGAGAAAGGATGGCGGTTATGGTTGGTTTATCGTAGAAGAAACGGTCGATGAATCGGAAAGCTGTGCAGAGTATGATTCCGGATGCAATGTTGCAAGAGGCGATAGTGGTAGCGAGTACAAAGTCCCGTCGCATATCTATTACTATTGGGTCAGTAAATATTTTGATTACAGCATTTACCATAACAAAGGAATGCGTTGGATGTGTGCAAACGGCATCCCACAGAACAGCGTAAACGGTGTTGTGTCCAAAGAAGCTCTTTCCGAAGAAGATGCCGCACATCTTATCGAAACAAATCTGCTTATAAAGTCAGAGGCAGGCTTTAGCTTAAACTTCCCGCACTTTACCGCAGAGCAGTTTGGAAAATTTGTTTCACTGTTTGAGATGACCGATGAAAAGCTCAATGATCTCCTTGCGGAGTGGATCGTAACTGTGCACAATAATTTTGAAAACTTCGTTCCGAAACACTTGCACGATCAGATCAATCAGTGGGTTAGCTGTTATCTGCATCAGATCATTGGATATGTTAC
>SVLQ01000007.1 GCA_015067825.1 Oscillospiraceae bacterium
ACCACGGCAAACCCACAGAAATGCTCTCTCTTGATGAAATAGCAGAGCTGACCTATACGGCAACAAGCAGACGTTGCGGCGGATGCTCCAACAACTGTATGCTTACCGTCAATCGCTTCTCAAACGGGCAGAGTCACATCACCGGCAACCGTTGCGAGAAAGGAATCGGCAATGTCGGCGGCAGAAAGAAAGCTCCGAATATGATGGAATACAAGCGCAAGCGTATGTTCGACTATGAACCGCTTGACGAAAAGGATGCGCCCCGTGGTGTGATCGGTATTCCGAGAGTGCTGAATATGTACGAAAACTATCCATTCTGGGCGACCTTTTTCCGTGAGCTTGGCTTCCGTGTCGTGCTTTCTCCTTGGTCAAGCAGAAAAATATACGAGCTTGGTATGGAGTCGATCCCGTCCGAATCGGAGTGCTATCCGGCAAAGCTGTCCCACGGTCACGTGGAATGGCTGATCGCGCAAGGAATCAAAACCATATTCCACCCGTGCATCTACTACGAGCATAAGGAGATCACCACGGCGCAGAACCAATATAACTGTCCTATCGTTGTGTCCTATGCTGAAAATCTCAAAAATAACGTGGAAGCCATCACGCGCGGGGATGTTCGTCTCGTCCGTCCGTTTATGGCATTCACCTCGGAAAAGATCGCCGCTGACCGATTGGTTACCATTTGCCGAGAGGAATGGAATATTCCCGAAAAAGAGGTCAGAGCCGCTGTGCTTGCCGCTTGGCAGGAGCAACAGAGAGCAAGATTTGATATTCGTGCGGAAGGAAAAAGGTTGCTTTCCGATATGCAAATGAACGGTGGCAACGGCATCGTCCTTGCAGGTCGTCCATACCATATTGATCCCGAGATCAACCACGGCATTCCCGAGCTGATCGCATCCTACGGTTTTACCGTATTTACGGAGGATAGTTTGCCCGTAGATATTTCTCCTGAAAGACCTTTGCGTGTGCTTGACCAATGGGTGTACCATTCAAGGCTTTATGCCGCCGCAGAATTTGTGCGAAAGCGTGATGATATGGAGCTGATACAGCTCAATTCCTTCGGCTGCGGTCTGGATGCGGTCACTACCGATCAGGTAAATGAGATACTTGAAGGAAGCAATAAGCTTTATACAGTTCTGAAGATCGACGAGGTAAACAATCTCGGCGCTGTGCGTATTCGTATTCGCAGCTTGATATCGGCTATGCGGATGCGCCGTAAGCAAAATATCAAAGCAGAGCCTAAGCCAACAGCATACCACCGCACCGAATACACGCAGAAGATGAAGGACGAGAACTATACCATTCTCGCACCTCAAATGCTTCCGATCCACTTTGATATTATCGAGCCTGTATTTCACAAGTACGGATATAATCTTGAAATACTGAAAAACGATAACCGCAAGGCAATAGATACAGGGCTGAAATACGTCAATAATGACGCTTGTTTTCCGTCGATCACCATTGTCGGTCAGTTTATGGAAGCAGTCACGTCGGGACGGTACGATACTGACAAGCTCGCTATGTTTATGACGCAAACGGGCGGCTGTTGCCGTGCCTCCAATTACGTGGGACTTATCCGCCGAGCCCTTGACAAAGCGGGATATTCGCATATTCCCGTGATCTCGCTGAGTATGGGCGGCATCGAGAAGAACGAGGGATTTCAAATAAACTTCAATATGGTGAAGGATGCCGTATACGCACTCCTTTACGGCGACCTTATTATGCGTTGCCTTTACAGAGTCAGACCTTACGAGCTGACCAAAGGTTCTGCAAACGAGCTGAGAGATAAACTCATTAAGAGCTGTATTTCGTCCTTGACCGATAAGAACGACAAGACAAGCTATCGAAAAATGTGCAACACGATCGTGCAGAGCTTTGATGCGCTTCCTATCAACGAGAATATGAAAAAGCCGCGTGTCGGTATTGTTGGTGAGATACTTGTAAAATATATGCCGCTTGCCAATAATCACCTTGTAGAGCTTCTTGAAAGAGAGGGCGCAGAGGTTGTTGTCCCCGATTTTATCGACTTCGTCAATTACAGTATGTACAATGCTCGATATAAACGGAAATACTACGGAAGATCAAGAAAAAACGTAGTTGCATCCAATTTTGTTCTTCGTATCATTGCAGACCTGAGAAAGCCTGCTATTGACGCATTGAAAAAGAGCAAACGATTTGACGTTCCTGCGCCGATCGAAGAAATTGCCGAAATGACAAAGCCCATTCTGTCGCTTGGAAATCAGTACGGCGAGGGATGGTTCTTGACAGGTGAGATGGTAGAGCTTATCACGCACGGAACGCCGAATATCGTCTGTATTCAGCCCTTTGCCTGTCTGCCCAATCACGTGGTTGGCAAGGGTGTGATCAAAAAGCTCCGTGAAACCTATCCGCAGGCAAATATCGTTGCCGTGGACTACGATCCCGGAGCAAGTGAGGTAAACCAACTAAACAGAATTAAATTGATGCTGTCCGCCGCAAAGGAGCGGATGTAAAGGAAAGGAGTATAAAAAAATTGAGCAAAAAGGGTGTATTGATTGGAACGGGTATTGCTGTCGCAGGAGTAACTGTAGGCGTAGCTGTTTCACATTTGATTACCAAGGGATTGGTAAAATTCGCAATTGAGCGCGATATGCCAAAATCGCTTGAAAAGCAAAGACCCAAGCTGACACAAGGCGATCGCGTAAAGGCTTTTCAAGAGTGTATCAATCAAAGTGGAAAAGCACTTCTTGAGAAAGATATCGAGGAAGTTGAAATCAGAAACCGAGACGGACTCCGCCTTGTCGGTCATTGGTATCCCTGTGAGAACGCAAAGCGCGTGATCGTAGCAATGCACGGATGGCGTTCAGCGTGGTATATGGACTTCGGAATGATTGCTGACTTTTGGCATAACGAGGGGTGTAGTATTCTGTTTGCCGAGCAAAGAGCACAGAATAACAGCGAGGGCGAGTATATGACCTTTGGATATATGGAGCGTTACGATTGCCTTGATTGGATATATTGGGTGAACGAGCGCACCGAACAGAAATATTCCGTTTACCTTGCAGGCGTATCGATGGGAGCGTCTACTGTTCTAATGACGGCGGGACTCGAACTGCCCGAAAACGTCAAAGGCGTGATTGCCGATTGCGGCTTTACCTCTGCTTACGATGAATGGCGTTACGTGGTCAAGGATAATATGAAGCTTTCCTATGGTCTGCGCGGACTGATGATCGACCGCATTTGCCAAAAGAAGATCAATACAAATTCTAAGAACATCACTACGATCACGGCAATGCAGAAAACGCAGATTCCGATCCTGTTCATTCACGGCACAGATGATAAATTTGTTCCCGTAAGAATGACGTATGAAAATTATAAAGCCTGCAACGCTCCTAAAGAGCTGTTGATCGTCCCCGGCGCTATCCACGGAGAGAGCTACTACGTAGAGCAAGAGAAGTACGAGGCTGCGACGAAAAAATTTTGGGAAATATATAAGTAACGTAAAAAGAGGTTCTGCAAAAATGCGGAACCTCTTTAGCTTAAATATTCACTTTGCATACTGAAACAAATATTTTCACTAACCTCTTAACAAGGAAAAATTTATGTGATATAATAACTTTGCATACTGAAACATTATGTTTCTCGGAGGCGTTATGCGAAGAAAAGACGAATCGAAAAAGAGTGTGATACTTGATTTCATCGATGAGTATTACAACGAATATAACGAGATTCCTGCCGTGAGAACCATCGCGGAGGGAACGGGAATTGCTTTGGCAACCGTGTATCGTTATCTGCTCTCGCTCAAAGAAAGCGGCGAGCTTGAATACAACGGTCGCAAGTCGATCTCTACCAAGCGTATCGATTTGGAATCGCGTCACGCATCCGCGCCTGTACTCGGTTACGTTCGTTGCGGCGAGGGTGAAGAAGAAACAGAGGAAGTCATCGAGTATATCCGTCTCCCCGAAAGCTTAGTCGGCACGGGAGAGTTCTTCGTGTTGATCGCAAAGGGTGACTCTATGATCGATGCGGGAGTAAACGAAGGCGATTACGTTGTTATCCGTAAGCAAAACACCGCAAACGACGGAGAAGATTCGCAAAATGCAAGAGGAATGGTTCAAGATCGAGAACACCCACGAACCAATCATTTCGATGGAATTATGGGAGCAGGTACAAGCACACATCCAAAGCCGAAAGCGTCCGAACAAGCAAGGAAAAATGCAGATATTCGCAGGACTTCTCAAATGTGCGGATTGCGGATGGGGACTTCGCTATATGCACAATCTCCCCACGGAAAGATACAAGGAACGAAGGTTGTTCACTTGTACGCAGTACAGCGAGTACGGCAAGGATAGGTGCTCGATCCATTTTATCAAGTATGAGACGGTATACGATATCGTGCTTCTCAGACTTCAGTATTGGATCGCACAAGCGCAGACCGCGGCGATCATGCAGACGAGCGTCGATGCGCTCGCCGGCTATCCGCACGATGTCTCTGCCAAAACGCCGTATCAAACGTGGTACGATACCGACGAGTATTATTGGGGTACGATACCGTCGGCGCTCTGTCTGGAGATCGTACGGTTCTGTCCGCCGGTGCGGCCGCTGCGTGTGCTCGATATCGGCTGCGGCGAGGGTAAGGATGCCGTATTTCTTGCGCGGCTCGGCTATCGCGTCAGCGCGTTCGATCTGGCCCTCTCCGGTGTGGAAAAAACAAAACGCCTTGCCGAGCAGGCCGGTGTTTCGGTCGATGTTTTCCGTGCCGACATAAACGACTACCGCCCGACCGGGACGTTTGATATCCTTTATTCCAGCGGTGCGCTGCATTATCTGCGGCCGGAGCTGCGCGGCGAGGTATTTGAATCGTACAAAAATCATACCGCCGAGGGTGGGCTGGCGGCGATGAACGTATTCGTTGCCAAACCGTTTCTTCTCCCGCCGCCGGAAAAAGAGACGGCCTGGCTCTGGAAAAGCGGCGAGCTGTTTACGATGCTGCACGATTGGCAGTTTGAAACCTGCAAGGAAGTCATCTTCGACTGCGAATCCTCCGGGATCGCGCACAAACACGCAATGGACACGGTAGTTGCCCGCAAGCCGATAACGGATTGACGCGTTTTGCATAGAATTTGGCGATTTTTTAGGTAGACACTCTTTTTATTCCATGTTATACTGTTAAAAAAGCTTTGTGAGGTGTATGGTATGCATTTGCATCAACCAACGGCATCTGTCACGATCGGCGGAATCTGCCGGACTCTTTCGGTTGGAGAAACCGATCTGGGCGGTGTTTCGGCCGTTTTATCGGTGCGCGCCTTTGGCGAGGCGCAGCTTCTTGCGCTGACGCTGACCAACAAAAGCGGTGAAAACTCGCCGATCATCGACGATCCCTGCACGCTAGCGGTTAATTTTGAAACCGCTGCAGCGGTCTCTTACCATACGCTCCACGGCGATAGCTGCGGAGCGGAGAGCTTTTTGCCGAAAGAATTTACCGTCACCGAACCCTACCACGAAGAGCCGAGGGACGGCCGCTCGTCGGATACGACCGGATTTCCGTACTTCGAGCTCGACGACGGCGATGGTGCGCTTTGCTTCGGCATCGGCTGGACGGGGCAGTGGTACCGCGAACTGACGCCGACGGACGGCGGTATTTCGCTGCGGATCGGCTTGTGCGATGCGCATTTTTATCTGCAACCGGGCGAATCGGTCGAGCTGCCGACCGTGCTCGTGGTCGCCGGGAACGATATGGCCGCAGCGCGCCGCAATCTGCGCGAAACGCTGAGAGAATATCTTTCACCGAAAGCGATGCTCGGCGAGCAGTTTTCCATGCCGATCTCGATCCAGTGCTTCGACCGCTATTTCCAAAAGCTCGACGGCTCCGACGGTTCGTTGTGGTGGGCTTCGGAAGAAGGACAGATCGCGATGGTCGACGCCGCGCAGAAGCTTGACGGCATCGATACGCTTTGGCTCGACGCCGCGTGGTTTGCTGAGGGGTTCCCCAACGGTGTCGGCAACTACCGCTTTGCCGAGGGCTTCCCCAATGGGCTGAAAAAGGTTTCCGATTATGCCCATGCGCACGGTATGCGATTTGTTTTGTGGTTTGAGCCGGAACGCGTCCACGAAGGCAGCGATCTCTATCCGCAGGCGGAAAAGCTCCTTTCGCGGAATTGGGACTCCGAAAACCGTCTCTACGACCTTGGCAACGAAGCCGCGCATGCGTGGCTTACGCAAACGCTGCAGAATATGATCGTCGAAAACGGCATCGACGTCTATCGTCAGGATTTCAACTTCAATCCGCTTGACTACTGGCGCGACAACGACGAACCTGACCGCCGCGGTATCCACGAGATCAAACACGTCAACGGTCTCTACCGCCTGTGGGATGCGCTCCTCGCGCAAAATCCGGGCTTGATGATCGATAACTGCTCTGGCGGTGGGCGCCGTCTCGATTTGGGCCTGATGCAGCGCTCGGTGTCGCTGTGGCGCAGCGATACGGGCTGTTTTCCGGAAACGGAAGAACGCCGCGTAAACGAATGGAGCACCAACCAGATCTTGACGCTGAGCGAATATCTGCCGTTCCATTCCTGCGCGACCTGGAGCTACGAAGCGTACGCCATGCGCTCGACAGCAACGCAAGGCCTTGCCTGCAACTTCGACGTTTTAAATCCGAATTTCGACTTTGCCGCCGCAAAACAAGCGGTTGCCGAGGTGAAACGCCTTGCCCATTATTGGGATGGTGATTTCTATCCGCTGACCGAGCCGACCTTGCGCGAAGACGTTTGGTGTGCCTACCAGCTTTCGCTCGGCGAACAGGGTGTGGTCTACGCCTTCCGCCGCAAAGACTGCGAGGAACGCGAAAAGCCGCTTTGCCTGCGTGCGATCGATCCGGCCGCGACCTACGCGGTGACGATCACCGACGAACAGTATGCGCAGACGCATCTCCGCCTGCCGGGCAGCGAGCTCGCTTCCGGTTTACGCGTGGAGATCGCGCAGAAACGCGGATCTGTGGTCGTGGAATACGAAAAAGAATAAGGTTAGCCGCCGGACAACTTCGTCCGGCGGCGTTTCTTTGCGCTCAAAACTTGCAATCGTCCAATCTTTTTCGTATAATATAGCCATGAGCCGTGTCCGGCTTCAGAAAGGAATGGTTTTTGTGTACGAAATTTCGCAGACTGTCCGCGATTATATCGATCGGCTCCTCGCCGATCCGCACCGCCCGAAGTATCATCTCGTTTCGCCGCATTCCGATAACGATCCCGGTGACCCCAACGGCGCATTTTTTGCCGACGGAAAATATCACCTGATGTTTCTCTACGCCTGTGCCCCCGGAAAATTCAGCTGGCATCATCTCGTCTCCGTCGATCTGCTCCATTGGACGAGCCTCGGCGACGCTCTGACCCCGATCGACGGCGATAACGGCTGCTTCAGCGGCGGCGCCTTCGTCGACGACGACGGCACGGCCTACTTGACGTTCTGGAAATTTGCCGCGGCCGACGGCAGCGACAACGGCGGCATTGATATCGCGTACGCCAAACCGCCGTATACCGATTGGCAGCGCATCCGTCCGATCGCCGTCAACGGCAGCAAAGCGGAGTGGGGGACGGTCGATCTGGAGATCGACGGCGAAGTGAAACACATTTCTTGCGCCGACCCGAGTAATATCTGGAAACAGGACGGCTGGTACTACTTCGAGGCCGGCAACCTCTGCGTTCTGAACGCCTACGGCCGCAGTGAGGATTCACCGGAGGAATACAAGGGTGACTGGACCGATCTTTTCCGCTCCAAAGATCTCAAAAACTGGGAGTACGTCCACCGCTTCTACAAAAACGAACACCTTGGTGAGGATTGGCCGGATGCGACCGAGGACGACATGTGCCCGACGCTGCTGCCGATCTTCGACGCACCTGCGGGCGGCAAGCCCACGGGCAAGCATCTGCAGACCTTTATCGCCCACAACAAGGGCGGCCAGTACTACGTCGGCGAACTCGACGGCGAGACCTTCCGTCCCGAAGCCCACGGCCGTTTCTCGTGGGTCGACGATACCTGCTTTGCGCCCGAGGCGATGCTCGACGGTAAAAATCGCCATCTGATCTGGTTCTGGCTGCGCCATAAGCGCGACGACGAGTACAAACGATTCGGCTGGACCGGTACCTTCACGCTGCCGCGCGTTTTGTGGCTCGAAAACGGAGAGCTGCGCCAAGCCCCGGCAGAAGAGCTTTCGCGCCTGCAGCATAATGCCCAGATCTTTGCCGTCGGCACGGTCAACGGCGAAACCGATCTGCCGGTCAAAAACGGCGCGCAGTTCCGCCTGCAGGCCGAGATCGACCTCAAATCTGCCGCCAAAGCCGGCTTTGCCGTGCGCGTCGGTGGCGGCAATCGCATGGAGATCTACTACGATGCCGCCGAGCATAAGCTCGTGTTCGATGCGACCGCCAACGGCGAAGAGGGAAAACGCATCCACCGCAAAGAGGCCGCACCGTTTACTCTTGCCGAAAATGAGACCTTAAAGCTTGATATCTTCGTCGACCATTCCGTCATCGAAGTGTTTGCCAACGACCGCCAGGCGATCAGCCGCCACGTCTATCCGTCCGATCCGGCCGCAGCCGTCGGCGCGACCGCCATGGCCGACGGAGCGGAGTTCCGCAGCGTCCAAGCGTGGGAGATGGCATCCTCTAACCCGTATTGAGAAAAGGAACGAAAACGATGCAACTGATTACCATCAGTCGTGAATTCGGCAGCGGCGGCCGCGAACTCGGCAAACGTCTTGCCGATATCCTCGGCTGGGATTACTACGACCGCGAGATCATTTTGTCCATCGCGCAGCAAAAGGGGATGGACGAGAAATATGTGGAAGACGCGCTGCAGGGCGGTGGCTGGAAGAACATTCCGCTGACCTTCCGCCGTTCGCTTTCGGCGTCGTCCGTCAACGGAAACGCGGTCGAACTGCTGCTTACGCAGAAACAGATCGTCGAGGCGATCGCCGCACGCGGCCACAATGCCGTGATCGTCGGCCGCAACGCCGACGTTCTGCTTGCGGAGCACAACCCGCTGCGCCTCTTTGTCTGCGCGGAAGAATCGGCCAAACTTCAAAGATGCCTTGACCGCGCTACCGCAGGGGAGAGCCTCACCGAAAAAGAGCTTCTCCGCCAAATGCGCCGTATTGACAAAAACCGCGCCAAAACGCGCGAGCTGCTCTCCGCATCCTCGTGGGGCCAGCGCGATGCCTACGAGCTCATGGTCAATACGACCGGATGGCAGATCAAAGAACTCGCCCCGGTTATCGCCGCGTACGCCGAAAAATGGTTTGGGAGGGCGCAATGAGAATCCGTCTTTCCGATCATTTCACCGTGAAAAAACTGCTCAAATTCACCCTGCCGTCAATCGTGATGATGATCTTTACCTCGATCTACGGCGTGGTCGACGGGTTTTTCGTCTCCAACTTTGCCGGACAGGTCGAGTTTACCGCCGTCAACTTCATCATGCCGTTTTTGATGATGCTGGGCGCGGTCGGCTTTATGTTCGGCACGGGCGGCAGCGCGCTCGTCGCCAAAACGATGGGCGAAGGCGACCGTGAAAAAGCCAACCGCATTTTCTCGATGCTTATCTACGTTTCGATCGGCGTCGGTGTCGCGATCTCTGCCGTGGGAATCGTCTTTCTGCGGCCGATCGCCGCGTGGCTTGGTGCGGAGGGGGCGCTGCTGGAAAACTGCGTGACCTACGGGCGCATCATCCTGCTCGCAAATCCTGCCTTTATCCTGCAAATGGAATTCCAAAGCTTTTTCATCACCGCCGAAAAACCGCAGCTCGGCCTGTTTGTGACCGTGGCTGCCGGCGTGACGAATATGGTACTCGATGCGGTTCTGGTCGGGCTGCTGCCCAGCGGGATCGTCGGTGCGGCTGCAGCGACGGCGCTCAGCCAGGTCGTCGGCGGGATCGTTCCGGTGTTCTACTTTGCCCGCAAAAATTCCAGCCTTCTGCGGCTGGGGCGTCTGCATTTCGATGGCCGCGCGCTGATGAAAACCTGCACCAACGGCTCGTCGGAGCTGATGAGCAATATCTCAATGTCGCTGGTCGGCATGCTCTACAACGTCCAGCTTCTGAAGTACGCGGGCGAAAACGGCGTTGCGGCCTACGGTGTTATGATGTACGTCAACATGATTTTTATCGCCGTCTTTATCGGCTATTCGATCGGCACCGCGCCGATCATCGGCTACCACTACGGCGCACAGAATCATACCGAGCTGCGCGGCCTGCTGCGAAAAAGCTTTGCGATCATTTCGGTGTGTGCGGTGGGCATGTTGGGGCTTTCGCTCTTGCTGGCCTTACCTTTGGCGGAGATCTTCGTCGGCTACGATGCCGTGCTTCTCCAAATGACGGTCGAGGGTTTTCGTATTTTTGCGCTGTCGTTTTTGTTTGCCGGGTTCGCGATCTTCTTCTCCGGCTTTTTCACTGCCCTAAACGACGGTCTGACCTCGGCGATCATCTCGTTTTTGCGCACGCTCGTTTTCCAGATCGCTGCGGTATTGCTGCTGCCGCTTTTTTGGGAACTCGACGGCATCTGGATCTCCATCGTCGTGGCCGAGGTGATGGCAGTTCTGACCGGTCTTTTCTTCCTCGGACTCAAACAGAAAAAATTCCACTACTAAATAAAAAAACCACGCATAAAGCTCTTGTGAGCTTTTTGCGTGGTTTTTTGTGTTGAAAATCAAAGCGCGGCTTTGTCGGCATCGAGGAACACGCGCGAGCCGGTCGCGCCCCGCTGTCCTTGATATTTTCCGTCGTAGGGCTTGTCCGCCGGGGTATCCATCTTGGCGAAAACCAGCTGACCAACGCGGCGACCGCTTTTGAGCTCGATGGCGCAACGGTTGGCGTTGAAAAGCTCCAACGTGATCTCACCCTTGAAGCCCGGATCGACCCAACCGGCGTTTTGGATGAAGAGCCCCATGCGGCCGAGTGAGCTGCGGCCTTCGACGAATGCGGTCAGATCGTCGGGCAACTCGAAGTATTCCATCGTCGTGGCCAAAACAAACTGGCCGGGCAGCAAAACGTAGGTGTCGGTCTCGATCGTTTTGTAACGGATCTCGCTGCCGAGGGTGATAACGCCGCTCGGTGAATCCTCGACGATGCTGAAGGTATTGCCCAAACGCACGTCCACGCTGGCGGGTTGGATCTGCTCTTCGGTCAGCGGTGTGATCGTCAACTCCCGGTCGTTTAGCATCTGGCGGATCGTGCGGTCGGATAAAATCATGGCGTTGCCCTCCATTTTTAATCTCTGGATTTATGATACTATGGTTTTGCGGCTTTGTCAAGGCATGTGCGCAAGTTTTGTTATAACCGAATTGGGGGCTTGCTGCTGCGGAAATCCGCGTGGTAGAATAGAAAGCGGAGGTGAGAAACATGCAATTTCGCGAACTGACGGCGGCCGATCTGCCGGACGCGGTAAAACTCTATCTCGATTACTATAACGGCTGCGAAGACGGTGGGTGGACCGAAGCGACAGCGCTGCGGCGTATCCGACAGGTCGTCACCCGCATGGATGCCTACGGATTGGCTGCCGTGGAAGGGGATGTGCTCGTTGCTTTTGCGATGGGATACTTCGAACAGTACGACGATTGCTTCGCCTACGATCTCGTCGAGATCGTGGTCGCTGCCGACCGCCAAAACTGCGGGATCGGCACGGCGTTGATGTGTGAACTGGAAGCACGCGTGAAAGAAAAGGGGGCAATGCTCGTGCAGTTGCAGGCTGTCAACGACGAACACCACGAATATTTTTACGGAAAACTTGGGTATAAAGATGCGAAAAATCTGATCCTGAAAACAAAAATACTCTGACGAAATAGCCTGTGCGCCGCCGGTGCACAGGCTATTTACAAACCGGTGGAAAATATGTTATAATCGTTTTGCCGCAAGGCAATTTTTTAAGCGAGGAACCAACTATGTTTTCAATCGGATGTCATCTTTCCTCCTCCGGCGGATACCGGAAAATGGGGGAGACCGCGCTCGAACTGGGCGCGACGACGTTTCAGTTTTTTACGCGCAATCCCCGCGGCGGCACGGCCAAAGCGGTCGATCCGGCCGATGCGGCGGCTTTTTGCGCGCTGGCTGCGGAGCACGGCTTTGGCAAGCTCGTTGCCCACGCACCGTATACGTTAAATCCCTGCGCGGCCGACGCACGCGTCCGCGAATTTGCTTTCCAAACGATGGCCGATGATCTCGCCCGTCTGGAATTCGTGCCCGGAAACTACTATAACTTCCATCCCGGCTCCCACGTCGGACAGGGGATCGAGATCGGTGTGGCCAAGATCTGCGAGGTCTTAAATACCGTTTTGCGAAAAGACCAGTCGACCATCGTGCTTTTAGAGACGATGGCGGGCAAGGGGAGCGAGGTCGGCGGCCGCTTTGAAGAACTGGCGGCGATCATTGACGGCACAGTCTTGTCCGAAAAGGTCGGCGTCTGTCTGGACACCTGCCACGTCAACGACGGCGGCTACGATATCGTAGGCGACCTCGACGGTGTTTTGGAGGAATTTGACCGCGTGATCGGTCTTTCGCGCCTGAAAGCGATCCATCTGAACGATTCGCTCAATCCGCGCGGGGCCAAAGACCGCCACGCCCGCATCGGCGAAGGCACGATCGGACTGGAGGCGATGGCGAGGCTCATCAACCATCCGGCCCTCGCCGATCTGCCGTTCTGCCTGGAAACGCCCAACGAGCTCGACGGCTACGCCCGCGAGATCGCTCTGCTGAAATCGCTGCGGAAGGGAGAATAGCCGATGGCATCGAGAACGTTACACCTAGCGGTCACGGAATGCCTGCGGAAAACCTTGCCGTTTGCCGATCCGCTGCGGCTGCGCATCGGAACCATTTTGCCCGACGCTCCCAATACGCCCCAAACCGCGGCAGTGAGCCATTTTACGGTGTTTCGGCCGGACGGCAAAAAACAATGCGACCTTTTGGGATTCCGGAAGGAATACGGCGAGACGATGCTCTCCGACGATCTGTACCTCGGCTATTATCTCCACATTGTACAGGATACGGTGTTTCGCCGGTTTGCCTACGACGAACATCATTGGAATCCGCATATTCCCGGCAACCCGCAGCGTCTGCACGGTGACTATGCCCGACTGAACCCGATCGTGATCGCAAGGTTCGGGCTGCAGAATAATCTTTGCGTGCCGGATGGGTTTGAAAACGAACCGCTGCAGGCGCGTTTCCGGTTCGACCTCCCGGCCTATCTGGAGGAATATCGCCGCGATTTTGTACCCGTAGCCGCCTCGGATGTGTTTTTCTTTACCGAGGAAATGGCAGACGCGTATATCCGTGAGGCAACGGATGTTTGTGCGGGCGAGATCGTGTCGCTGCGAAGCGGCAGCGAACCGACGGAGATCACGAATTATGCGTGGAACAGCAAGCAATAGTATGACGAAAACGGAGGAAATCGTATGCAGCCTTATATCACACATCCGACCGTCTTTCTGGTCGGCCAAACGTATCAGATCCTCTTTTTGACCGAAACGACCGGTCAAGCGTGGGTGGAGATCGGCGGCGAAAAGTTCTGCGATGCCAATAACGGCGTGCTCCGCTGGAACGACCGCGTCCACCGCGTGACCGTGCCGTGCGCCTCGCTCGATGCTGCCCGCAGCTATACCGTCTGTTTCCAGCAAATGTCCGACCGCTTGCCCTATCGACCGGAGCACGGCGAGACGGAATCCCGCACCTATGCATTCACGCCGGTTCCCGCCGGAACGGATACGCGCATCTGCTATCTGTCCGATACGCACGGGCTGTACGATGCGGCAATGACGGTGGCCGCCAAAGAACCGTTTGATCTGCTCGTTCTCGGCGGCGATATCACCAGCCATAATTCCACCGAGGAAGATCTGTGGCTCGCGCTGCGCATTTCCGGCGAAGCGGCCAAGGGCGAACTGCCCACGGTCTATTCCCGCGGCAACCACGATACGCGCGGCCCGATGGCCACCTATCTGCCTTCGCTGATGGGAACGCAGGACGGCAAGACCTACTTCACCTTCCGGACTGCCGATACCTTCGGAATCGTCCTCGACTGCGGCGAGGACAAATGGGACGACCACGTGGAATACGGCGGCACGATCTGCTTCGAGCAGTTCCGCCGCGAAGAGACCGCGTGGCTGCGCGCGCTGGCCGCTTCGGACGAGTGGAAGCGGTACGAAAAGCGCATTGCGATCTGCCACGTGCCGTTTATCTTCGATATGCCCGAACCGTTCGGGATCGAAAAGGATATCTACCGCGAATGGGTGGAGCTGTTGAACGAGATCGGCGTCGATTTTCTCCTTGCCGGCCATACGCACCGCGCGTTTACCGTTTATCCCAATAACGAACACCTGCTGACGGAAATGAAATTCCCCACGATCGTAGCCTCGATCAAGCGCGAACATTACGCCGGCGCTTTCCTCACCTACGGCAAGGATTCCTGCGACGTGCGCATCACCCATGAGACCGGCGAAGTCACGGTCGAGAAAGTCGACTTTGTGCGATAATCGTAAAACAACGGAGTAAGTCCCTGCCCTACAAGCTTGGTTTAGAGGTGTTTGTATGGAAAAATCGTACCCCAAACGAAAACACCCGCGTTTGCCACATTATGATTACAGCACTGCCGGTGCGTATTTTATCACGATCTGCACGCAAAATCGCCGCTGTCTGTTATCAAAGGTCGTAGGGCGGGGGCTTCGACCGCCGGACTTTTTCTGACGGAATACGGTAAAATTGCAGAGGTACAGCTGTGGCTTCTGCCCAAACGCTATCCGCATGTTAAAATTGATTATTATGTGATCATGCCCAATCATATTCACGTACTTCTTTGCTTAACGGGCGAGGCGGCGGGAGCAAGCCCCCGCCCTACGGTCACAGATATCGTTTGTACCTATAAATCGCTGACCACGCACGCCTGTAAGAAACACAAACCGATCGGCAAGCTGTTTCAAACGTCATTCTATGAGCATATTGTCCGAAATGAAACGGACTACGGTGAAATCGCGGCGTATATTCAAGCCAACCCAAGCCGATGGCTAGAAGATTCGCTATATTCCAATGAACCCATTTGTTGAATAAACAAGCAGGATCTGTTTCAAAACGTTTGAAACAGATCCTGCTTACTTCTTTACATACAATCAAATTTCGGCAAATCAACGAACACAACATTCTTGGAAGGCTCGACGTCACGCCAAACGATTCGCGGCTTTTCGTGATTGGGAATATAAAACGTAACACCTTGCTCGTTTTTGCAGAGTCCGGTAGCTGAAACAAAAGGAGTCTCTCGCAGATAGAAGCAAAACGGAACATCTCTATTATGTGCTTGAAACCTATTGATACAGTATTTGCAAAAATCAATTGGCTCTTTACTCTTATATAAAAAACCGCTCCATTCTGCACACAAAAGCTCTGGCAGCAAACCGTTTTCTTTACCGAAACAGCTCTGTGAATCAGCTCGACACATCATCGTGTCGATAAAATACCAATCGTCGTTGTGTCGGATATAAGTTGTAATGTGCCCGTTTCCGTCTGCATTGGCATAGCAAAAGCTACCGACCTTGTCATAGTGATCTTGGATAAAATAGGCTAGCCAATTGGTATCGGTCGCACAACACCCTTCGTTTGAGAGGATTGCGTCTTCCGGAGACTTATGTACTTGCCAAAGTTTTCCGTCTATCCAATGGTTTATGTTGTCGAAGACGCCTTGGAAACCAGAGACCTGAAACAATTGGATCGCTTCGTACAGATTGCGGATATGTATCTTTTTATGAGACGGAGATAAAACAGCGATTTCGGCCATTTGTGCGTTTGTATATCTGGATGTTCCGAGCGTGTTGACGGGAACCCAAAATACACCTGGATAGACTTCTGTTTCAAACACGACGGTGTTTGAATAATTACCAATGAGCTGTTCCATAAGGTCTGCGTTTTACAGCGAGAGCAAAACGATACCGGCGAGCGAAAGTACCATGCCGCAGACCTTCATCCACGACGGTTTTTCGCGGAAGAGGATGAACGCGTATACGACGGAGAGCAGCAGCGTCCCACCGTTGGTGACGACGTTGACGATCGAAACGCTCATGCTCGCAAGCAGGTAGAGAAGCAGGTTTGCCGCCGCCGAAGCGACAACCACGCAGATCGCACCGTGAATTCCGCTTTTTTTGCCGACCTTAAAGCAGTTGAACGTTTCTTTTTTCTGCGTGATCGCCAAATAAGAAATTGCGATTGCTGCAGCAACGGTGAAGGTGACGATGATCATTTCCTTCTGTTCCAGGCCCGGCAGCATCTGCTGATGCGAACCCATCAGCGAGCCGTAGAAGCCGTTGGCCAAAAAGAGGCAGGCGCACCATGCGAAGAACGATTTTTTCGAGCCCTTGAGCGAAAGCGAGTCGCCGTTGATGACGACGAACGAAACGAGCATCACGGCAATACCGATCCACTGCAGGAGCGACAGGCGCTCATCCCAAAGCACGGCCTGTGTGATCAGCGGCAGCGAGCAGCCACCGAAGAGGGCGGAGATCATCGTAAAGGCGTAGGAGCCCTGCGAGCTCGCTTTGATGAGCGAGAGATTGTAGAGGAAGAGCATCACGCCGTTGGCCGCACCCAGCAAAAGCGTTTCGGTCGACGGGGCAAAGCGGAATCCGGCGATGCAGAAGGTCGAGACCGCGATGAATCCACCGTACAAAATGGTGAATACGATCGGAATGGCGGCCTTGTCTTTGCACTTGGCGTTATCCGAGAAGAGCTTGCAGAAGAGCGACTGCCACGAAAAGAGCAGCGTCAGGAGAAGAAGCGTTGCGTACATGATGTCCTACCTCACAATAAAAGGCGCCGCTTTACGTGCGCGCCATTTTTCGATATGTATTGTACCAAATTTTTCCGTTTCTGTCAACGGAAATCGACCGAAACCAAACCGAAAAGGCGCAGTTGTTTTCCAAACAACCGCGCCTTTCGTATGGATGTATTTCAGCGGACAAGGATATTGCGATCAAATTCACCCTTCTGAACGATGATTTCTTCGGGGGCAAGGCGCCTGCCGTGGAAGCTGACGTTTTCAATCACGATGGCTTCGTTGCCGTGGCCTTCTGCCGCACCGCGGAAACGGCATTCGGGCACCGTTTCGTTTTTGTGCCCCAGAATTTGAATGTCCTCAAAACGCACGCGGCTCGTTTGGCCGAGGATACGGTCTTCCGACCACGGACCGTCGAAGATGGGCGAGTCGATCAGGATGGTCTGCCACGGGTACTTGTGCGGATCGTAATCGTTGACGGACATATCGTGCTGGATCTCGGGGAACGGCTCGTTGGGCGAATATTCACAGCGGATATTCTTGACGAGCATATCGTGGATGTGTGCGCGATCGCCGTTTTGCAGGTCGATGTGGATATGCGTGCCGTGGATGAGGTCGCAGTCGATCCAGATAATGTCGTGGTATTCATCCGCGCAGGTCTCTGCACCGAGCTCCAAGCCGCGGCCCCAATCGCACCAGATCGTACAGCCCTCGACGAGAATATGGTGCTGGTTGGCCTTGTCCCAACCCTTGATGCCCTTGATGACCATGCAGTCGTCGAAATCGCGCAGGAAGCAATCGGCCACGCGCACATAGCGGCTGTTGAAGAGATCAATGCCGTCGGAATTGTAGCGCCACATACCGATGGTTTTCACCCACGTGCATTCGCAGAATTCGCAGTCGGCGATGATGGCGGCAAAACTGGCACTGTCGCGCAGGATCACACCGGAAACTTCGCTGTTTCGGCAGGAATACAACCGCACGCAACCGTTCAAAACGTCTTGCTCGGCAAGGGCTTCGCGCAGAGTGGCTTCATCGCGCAGGTCTTTGGTATAGTGATAGACGAGCAAACCGGTCGTATCGGTGCGCACCTCGCGGCTGCCGTCGATCACGCCGTAACCGACGATGCGCACGTTATTTTTGTGGATGGCCGTCACCGATCCGTAAAGCACCGCACCGCCATCGATGAAGAGTGTTTGACCTTCGGTAAGCTCAACGTCGCCGAGCTCGTGAATACCGGGGGCGAGGTAGGTGACGTTGGGGGCGGTTTTGTCCACGCCGAAATCGGTCGCGGGGTTGGCGAAAATATGCAGGGCACAGTGGTATCCGTCGAGCTCGACCGTGTACTGTCCCATTTTGGTGATGGTAAATTCGATCTTGCGGCCCGAAACCTGCGGCACGATTTTTCTGGAGAGCGGACGGACGATGACCTCGGAAAAATCCTTTGCCGACGTCAGCGTGACGGTGACGGCTTCATCGGCCTCAAAACTCACGAACGAAGCGATCTCCGTTTGGTCGAGCGGGCGCTGACAGCCCGGCCACGGGGTGTTATAGGGGTAAGCCGAAACGCGGCAAAACCACGCCTCGGTGGGAATTCCGTTGATAGCGATCTGAAAATCGGCAACGGTTGCTTCGCCCTTGGGCGGATGATGGATCTTGAACATTGTGAAACCACCTTTCCGAATGTTGTTGGAGTGCTTAAGCGCATTCTATCAAATCTCGTCCTCTGTGTCAATGGCTGTAAATAAAGCCTTCCGCCAACGAAACAATTATTTAGAGGTTTGCGACATTGATAAGAATAAAAGTAATGTGTTGCATCTGTAAAGTGCACAAAAAAGATAGAAGAATTTATTTAAAATACCGATTGACAATTAAATTAAAAAATATAGAATATAAGTAAGAACAAACGGGGAAATTTGAATTATAGGGGGTGAATATTAAAATAAACATTATTAATTGGTATGCTCTGAAGGAGGGATAAGTTTGAAGAAAAAAATTATTGTGATCGCGTCAATATTTGTAATCGTTGCGATATCTGTCGTTACTACGTTCGCAACAAACGATTGGAAATTGCCCATATTCTTTGCGTCACATCGCGAGGAAGAGCTTGTTACGGATGATGAGCAAATTGCAAAACAAGAAACGTTGTTTCCGTCCTTCTCCGAAGCAGAGTTTTTGGAAGGCGAAATTTTGGTGACAATCCCGTTGGATATTGACGGAAGCGGTGATGGATTACACGTCGATTACGTGGAAGAAATGAATCGCTATGCAGCCGGTCAGGCCTTTACGGTGCGCGACGACGGACATGTTTTTGTGTATGATGTCGATCCGACAAAGCAATGGGCATATCTTTACGAGTATGTAGACGGTGTTTTGGTGGAGAAGACCGATGTTTATACAAACGGAAGTATTTTTTATAAAATGATTTTCCGTGGAGAAACATTGTGTGCGGCAGCACTTTATGAAAATAAGGTCTACGAATTCCGCGACGGCGCGCTCCAATTGATTGACGAAGCGTGGAACCGACTCAACGGAGAATTGAGCACGGATCCGCAGGCGTTTCGCAGTACGCCGCAAGGTGGCTTGATGATTGGTGATACCGTCGATCATGCCGTTCGCGTGCGTCGTGTCAGTGCTGACGGTACCGTAGAGAAAGATGTTCGGCAGGGGGTGTTTGTGAGCGATTCCATTTACGTTTTTGAGGATGCAGATGGCAACAACATTTATATGGTGGACAACGGATTGAAAAATCATATTCTTGTCACAGAAACCGAAGACGGAAAACGACTGGCATCCAATCGTTTTTGCAGTTATGAAGGAAGTTTTGGTGCGGATAGCGGCGGTCAAGATCCACAAATGCAATTTTTCGGAGTGGATGCAAAGGGACGTGCATATTTTGAACTGACGGTGTTATACCAAAAGGACGGAACGTTAGTGCCGATGGATGACTCACAGTACTTGATGCGGATTGACAATCTGAATGGAACAGTCGAGACGGTACGAATTCCTGATTCCTTTACCATTCACGCAGATTACGGAATAGAGGGATACGCACACACCTCTGGGATATTTGTTGCCGCAGATGGTTCTGTTTACAAAGCGTATTGCTCTTTGGAGAATGGTTTCCAAATTCGTAAGTTTACGTTTGAATCGTAAGAAAATAGTAAAAGGGGCGTTCGTCGCACTTGTGCGGCAAACGCCCCTT
The DNA here is from genome assembly GCA_015067825.1 of Oscillospiraceae bacterium. Taxonomy (GTDB): domain Bacteria; phylum Bacillota; class Clostridia; order Oscillospirales; family QAMX01; genus QAMX01. The sequence continues at coordinate 19,974 of SVLQ01000007.1, forward strand.
TTATAGCGCTTACTTCAGTTTTACCTTCAAGGTGACGATTTCGTAGGGCTGGACGGTGAGGGACAGGGTATTTCCTTCGGGCGTGAGTTCAGTGTAAACCTTGTCTTCCATCAGCGAAACGACCGAAGCGGCTTCGATCTCCCTAACAAACGTCAGCGTGACGTGACTGCGGTAGTTCGCCTCTTCGTTCAGACGCACGATCAGATCGCCGTCGTCTTCTGCGCGTTTGACCGCGCCGATGATGACGTTTTCGGAGTCGATCGAAACGAGCGACATCGCCTTCGGCAGCTTGCCGTCGGTGTGCGCAGCGGTCACGCGGCCGTCGAGCGGACGGTTGAGCTGGTAGCCCTCGCGGATGACGCCGCCTTCGACGAAGGTCCCTTCGTGCGCGAGGAGCGAATAGGTGAAGCTGTGGTGACCGCGGTCGGCGACCGGGTTCGGATGCGTCGGCGAGCGGAGCAGCGAGATGGAAAGCTCGTTTTCGAGGCAGCGGTGGCCGTACTTGCAGTTGTTCATCAGCGCGAGGCCGACTGAGCCGTCGGAGAGGTCGGCCCATTTGTGGGCGCAAACCTCAAACTTCGCGGCTTCCCACGAGGTGTTGGCGTTGGTCTCGCGTTCGATATTGCCAAACTGGATATCGTAGACCGCGCGGCTCGCATGGATCGTGGTGGGGAAGTGCGCACGCAGGAGAAGGTGGTCTTCGTGCCAATCGATCTCGTTTTCGATATCGATGCGCGCGATCTCGGCGTAGACGACGATCGTCTGCGTGATCGTCGACTTGCCGTAGGTGCGGACGGTGCGGAACTTCGCGCTGACCGGGCCGTTTTCGACGAGCGTACAGACGGCGGCGGTTTCGGGCTCGTAGGCCTGCTCGACGTAGTAGGGCGAGATCTCCCACGCGTCGTAGGTGTACGGACGGTCGACGTAGGCGACGAGGTGGTTCAGCGTTTTGCCGTCTTCGACGAATTCGACGCCGGTTTCTTTCGCCACGAGCGAGGCGATCTCACCGTGGTCGGTTATGGTCAGCGTATAGAACGGCGTCTCGCAGACCTTGCCGTCCCAGACTGCCGTTTTCTCCTCGCATGCGATCGGCGCGGCCAGCTTGAAGGTGGTGTAGCCCTTCGCCGGGACGTTGGCGGCGACAAAGGTCGTTTTGCCGTCGGCGATCTGCGCGGGCAGCGGACGGTTGGCGGCATCGAGCACACAGTACTCGCCGTCGATGGTGCAGACGTCGCTGCGTTCGGAGAGGCCGGTGTCGTTGAAGCAGACGACCGATTCTTCTTCGGTGGAAACGGCGTCTGCCATCGCCGTCAGCGCGGCGGTAACGGCCTGTTCGCCTTCACTGAGGATCACCGCGTAGTCGCGGGCGGAGTCCTCGTAGACCTCGCGGATCGACGAGCCGGGCAGAATGTCGTGGAACTGGTTGGTGAGGATCAGCTCCCAGTTCTTGTCGAACATCTCTTTGGGATAGCTGCCGCCGAGGAAGAGCTGATCCATGTAGGCGAACAACTCGGCCTTTTGGTAGAGGAATTCGCTCAGACGGTTGTTTTTCTTGTTGTCGGCCATCGTGGTCAGCGTACCGCGGTGGAATTCGAGGTAGAGCTCGCCGACCCACTTCGGCAGATAGCGGTTGTCCTTGAGCTTTTCGCGCCACTCGTCAAAGTATTCACCGGCAAATGCCCAGTGTACCGACGGAGCACCGGGAATATTCTTGGCGAAACGACGGCCGTTTTCGAGCATATCGCGGGAGGTACCGCCGCCGCCGTCTCCGTAACCGATCGATGCGAGTACCTCGTTGCAGATGTCCTTGTGCTGGAACCGTTCCCACGCACCCATCATTTGGTTTGCGTCGAGGTACGCATTGTATGTGGTGTTGGCCTTGCCGTCACGGGCGTTACGGAATCTGGCGCAGGTGATGAAGTGCGCAAAAACTTCGCTGCCGTCGATGCCGCGCCAGTTGAAGGTGTCGTAGGGGATCTTGTCGTGGTTGTTCCACGAAATTTTGGTGGTCATGAAGTTGTCGATGCCGCTCTTTTTCAAAATCTGCGGCAGCGCGGCCGAGTATCCAAAGACGTCGGGCAGCCACAAAATCTTGCAGTCAACGCCGAATTCGCGCTGGAAGAAGCGCTTGCCGTAGAGGAACTGGCGGACAAAGCCTTCGCCGCTGGTGAGGTTGCAGTCTGCCTCGACCCACATGCCGCCTTCCACTTCCCATCTGCCGTCCTTGACCGCCTGTTTCATGCGTTCAAAGAGCTCGGGATAATCGTTTTTGACCCAATTATACAGGCAGGCCTGCGACGACATGAATTTGAACTCGGGGTATTCGTCCATATAACGCATCATGTTGGCGAAGGTACGCGCCGTTTTTTCGCGAGTCTGGCGCATCGGCCAAAGCCACGCGATGTCGAGGTGCGTGTGGCCGATCCCGTGAACGAACACGTCGGGCTCGCGCTTGCTGAAGTCGCCGTAGAAGACCTCGTCCATAAACCGCTGCGCCTCGGCGATCGAGGCGTAGAACGCGGGAGAACCGATTTCAGTGAGGTCGATCTTGTTGACGGCCTCGTTCAGGAGGTATTCCATCTCCTTTTTTGCGTGCGCGTTGTCGTCGAGGAATTGGCAGATATCCAGCGGAACGCTGATGTCGTAATAGAGCTTGGTGATGGCGGGGTCGTAGGTTCTGAGCGAGGCGACAAACTTGCAGGCGCAGTCGTGCATTGCCGTAAAGCCCTTGCATGCGAGGTAGAAGGTCTCGCCGCCTTTTGCGCAGGGGGTGAGCAGGAGTTCACCGTGATTTCGGTCAAAGGCCGAGGTGATTTTTCCGTCGAGGAAGACGATAAAGTTCGGGTTCGATTCGTCCCAACCGTAGTCAGCGGTCGAAACGTACAGTCTGACTGCCTTGCCTGCAAACGATTCGGGGATCGTCAGCGTGCCGCAGATCCAAAGGTACGTGTTCTTGCCGCCGTAGGTGTCGTGACCGCTTGAAAGCGATTCCCAGGCGGAAATGTCGTAATCGGGGAGCTCGGGACCGCGGAAATCGCCGAAGCAGATCTTTAACCCGGTCACCGGAACGCGTTCGGGCGTTTCGCAGCCTTGGATCGTATCGATGATCTTTTTGGCGCGTTCAAGCCGGAAGTAACGGTCGGAAATATTTGTATTTACCATATCTTATTCTCCCATCTCTGCAAAAGCGACCTTGAGCGTGACGATCTCAAACGGCTTTGCCGAAACCGGCAGCGTGCCGTTGGCATCGAATGCGAGACATTCGCCGTCGTCGGTCTCGGCGAGGTTTGTGCGGCAGACGCGTGCGACGGGGCGTCCGAAACGCAGAGCGGCCTTGACGCGGCCGCCCATCGGCTCGTAGAGGCGGATGATCGTCTTGTCGCTGTCTTCCGCGCCCTTGATCGTGTCGATGACGATACCGCTGTCGGCTTCATCGGCAACAAGCGCGAAACAAGGCTCCAACTTGCCGCCGTCGGTGATCTTGACGTGCGCTTCCAGCGGGCAGTTGAGTGCGTAGCCCTCGCGCACGGTATCGGCGGCGCGCAGATTGCCGGCGTGCGGCAGGATCGCATAGGTGAATTCGTGGAATTCGCGGTCGGCGTCGACGTTCGGGCCGGTCGCACATTTGATCAGCGAGAGCGCCAGATCGGTGCCGCTCGCCGAGTAGCCGTACTTGCAGTCGTTCAAGAGCGAAAGGCCGTAGCCGTTGTCGGAAATATCGGCCCATTTGTGGCCGCAGACCTCAAACTTGGCGAAATCCCACGGCGTATTTTCGTGGGTATTGCGCTCGAGACGGCCAAACTGGATCTCGTAGTTTGCCTTGGTGGCGTTGACGTCGACGGGGAAGTGCGCCTTGAGAAGAATGTGCTTTTCCTTCCAATCGGCGGAGGTACGGAAATCGATGCGCGGCGAGTGCTTGTAGAAAACGATGTCCTGCGAGACCGTCGAGTTGTGGAACCGACGCACCTGACGCAAAACGGCGTAGAGCGGGCCGTTTTCGGCAAGCTCGGAGGAAACGAGGTTACCGAGATCCTCGTATTTTTCTTTGTAGAAGACGTTAATATCCCACGCGTCGTTATGGAGCGGGAGATCTTCGTAGGCGCGCAGCAGGTTGGCGCGCTCGCCCGGCATCAGAACTTCGCGGTCGTTCATCTTGTCGTAAAGCGAAACGATGAAGCCTTGTTCGTCGAACGAAACGCGGTAGAAGTCGCTTTCAATCACGCTGCCGTCGAAGTCAACGGTCGGGTAATCGTCTTCATCTTCGCAGGTTGCGTCGGTCGGTGTGAACACGGCGTAGCCCTTGGCGGGAACCTCGGCGGCAAAGCAGAGCTTGCCGTCGGCGGTGCGCTGGACGGTCGTACCGGCGATGGCGGCCGCATCGGAATCCACGCAGACGAGGTCGCTGCGGTCAAATCCCGTGGGGTTGAACACGACGATGTCGCCGGCTTTGCCGGAGACCGCCGCGGTGAGCGAATCGGCAGCCTGCGCGGCGATCTGCCCGCCGATCGCGAAGGATTTTTCGTAGTCGGCGTCGGCATCGTCGTAGACCGGCTTGATCGACGAGCCGGGCAGGATGTCGTGGAACTGGTTGGTGAGCACGATCTTCCAGCCGTCGTCAAGCTGCGCCTTTGGGTATTCGCCGTCGGCCAGCAGCCGATCCATCGAAGCGAGCCATTCGGCCTTCTGGTAAAGCAGTTCACTCTTTCTGTTCTTTTTCTTCATGCGGCCCATCGAGGTCAACGTGCCGCGGTGCAGCTCGAAATAGAGTTCGCCGACCCATTTGGGCAGCAGACGGTTGCCTTCAAGCTTCTTCGACCATTTGTCGAACCAATCGCCGACGAAGCCCCATCTGATCTTGGGCGCGCCGGGCAGACCGTTTTCCATGCGCTTGCCGAATTCCATCATGTAGTCGGCCGTGCCGCCGCCGCCGTCGCCCCAGCCGATCGGCAGGAAGACTTCGTTGGTCAGCTCTTTGTCGTGGTAGTGCTTCCACGCGCCGTCGATCCATGTCGGCGAGAGCTCGGTGTTGTATGCGGTGGAGAAATCGCCGTTCTGCACCCAATCGATCTTGGCACCGGTGATCAGATGGGTAAAGACTTCGCTGCCGTCGATGCCCTGCCAGGTGAAGGTGTCGTGCGGCATGCAGTTGTATTCGTTGTTATTGATCTTGGCTGTTGTGAAATAGTCGAGCCCGAACTGTTTCAAGATCTGCGGCAGCGAAGCCGAGTAACCGAAGACATCGGGCAGCCACAGCATCTTGCATTCCTTGCCGAATTCTTCGCGGAAGAATCGCGTGCCGTAGAGGAACTGGCGGACAAAGCCTTCGCCGCTGGTGAGGTTGCAGTCGGCTTCGACCCACATGCCGCCGTCGACCTCCCAGCGCCCGGCGGCGATCGCCGCTTTGATGCGCTCGTAAACCTCCGGGTAGTCCTCTTTGACGAAGTTATAGAGGGCGGCCTGCGAGGAGATGAAGGTGTAGTTGGGGTCGGTATCAATATAATGAAGGGCGTTTAAGAACGTACGCAGTGTTTTTTCGCGCGTCTGGCGCATTCTCCACATCCACGCGACGTCAATGTGCGCGTGGCCGATGCACGAAACGGTGGCATCGGGAGCGGCTTCGGCCCACTTGCCGCGGTAGAAGTTGTCCCAAAGATAGTTGTGGGCCGCAGTCAGGGAGGTGACGTAGCTTTCCGAATAGGGCTCGCGCAGATCCATCATCGTAATCGCTTCCGAAAGCGGGGCGATCAGCTGCATTTTCGTACCGTCCTGCATCCCGAGCATCTTGGCCTGCTCGTAGGGAAGGCGCAGGTCATAGTAAAGGCTCTCGGTGAGGAGGTCGATCGCGCGGAGGATCGGGCAGAAGAAATCGGTATTGCCGTGCTCGGTCCAGTATTTCAGCGCGATAACGTAGGTCTCGCCGCCTTCGGCCTTTTTGGTCAGCAGAATGCTTTTGTGGAAACGATCGAAATGGCCGACGAGCTCGCCGTTGACGTAGCAGATGTAGCCGGGGTTGGAGCGGGTCCAACGGGAAAACGGATCGTCGTCGCCGAAAAGTGTCGATTTGATGTTCAGGGCAACACGGTGGCCGGCGAACGCAGCGGGGATCACAACGGTGCGGCGGAACCAACCGTATTCGTCCGCGCTGCCAAACCGCGACATCTTGCCAAAGTCCGTCCAAGCCGAATCGTCGTAGTCAACGGCTTGCGGCCCGTTGAAATCTCCGTAGGTGTGTTTCCAACCGACGAGCTCTTCCGTCAGCGGATAGCGCAGGTCACTCAAAAGACCGAGATAGTGCTTAACGCGCTCCTCGCGATAAAGCAGGTCTTTATAGTGGCGGTCGTCCAATTTTTTCAAAACGCATTCATCCTCTCTGTACTGTTTTGGCTGTGCGGGATAAGCGGTATAAATTTGCAGTTCTTATGGAACTATTATACCATATCCGTCCGGGAATGTCAGCGCATCCGGTAGATTTTTTTACGGCGGAAATTTTGAACGGACAATAAAATACGGTTTGTCCGAAAAAAGAAAATTGAGATAAGAAAAATGGGAAAATGGCAGAAATTGCATATAAACAAAATGATTTTTGGATATAATGACACGGAATGTAAAATCTTATTCTGTTCGGAAATACGAATGGAAAAACAGAAGATTCCGCCAAAGCGGACGGAGAAAAACACAGGGAATAGAAAAATGTAAAACAAATCGGAGAAAAAACAAAAAATAGCTGCCTGAGTGTGAAAGTTGTTGACTTTTTACAAAAAATATGATACCATGATAAGAGTAGATTGAAAAAATTGGGGGAATTACTTTTGGAAGAACTCAAAGAATTACTGTCCGGCTTTTTTAACTTCCACTGGCAGTATCTGATCATGTGGGCGATCGGCGGTATCCTCATTTACCTCGCCATCGCCAAAGACTACGAGCCCGCGCTCCTGCTGCCCATCGGCTTCGGCGCGATCCTCGTCAACCTGCCGCTCGAGATCGTTTGGTCGCACGGCGGCGAACCGGGTCTCCTGCAGATCCTCTACAACTCCGGTATCATCACCGAGCTGTTCCCGTGCCTGATCTTTATCGGCATCGGTGCCATGACCGACTTTCGTCCGTTGTTCCAGAACCCACGTATGGCATTCTTCGGTGCCGCCGCGCAGTTCGGTATCTTCCTGACGATCATCGCGGTCATCGCCATTTCTGAGCTCTTCCCGTCGATCGGCTTCACCTTCCTCGAAGCGGTCTCCATCGGCATCATCGGTGCGGCCGACGGCCCGACGTCCATCGTCGTCGCCAACGAGCTTGCGCCTTCGCTCTTAGGCCCGATCACGGTTGCGGCGTATTCCTACATGGCGCTCGTGCCGATCATTCAGCCGCCGGTCATCCGTGCGATGACGACGAAGAAAGAACGCATGATCCGCATGGAATACAAAGACGTTAAGGTCAAGAAGGTTGCCCTCATCGTCTTCCCGGTCGCCGTTACCATCGTCGCCGCCGTCCTCGCTCCGCTCAGCGCCCCGCTGATCGGCCTTCTGATGTTCGGTAACCTTATCAAGGAGTCCGGCGTTGTCGAACGTCTGAACAAAGCCGCGCAGAACGAACTGGCCAACGTCACCACGATCCTTCTCGGTATCACCATCGGAGCCACCATGCGTTACAGCGAATTCCTGCAGGTCAAGACCCTGATCATCATGCTCATCGGTCTCCTCGCGTTCGTCTTCGATACCGCCGGCGGCGTTCTCTTCGCCAAGTTCATCAACCTCTTCACCAAGAAGAAGATCAACCCGATGATCGGTGCCGCGGGCATCTCCGCGTTCCCGATGGCGTCGCGCATCGTGCAACGCATGGCCAAGGAAGAAGACCCCTACAACTTCATCTTGATGCCCGCTGTTAGCGCCAACGTTTCGGGCCAGATCGGTTCGGTCATCGCCGGTGGCGTCGTTCTCTCGATCGCTCCGGTTATCGCCAATATGCTGTAAATTGCGGAAGGAGAAAGATTTATGGATCCCATTGTTGCCGGCCTCGTGCTCACTGGCTACGGTCTCGCCAGCGTTTTTGCGGCGCTGATCGTTTTCTACGGTTCGATCCGCGGTCTGACCTGGCTCTTCCGCGAAAAGAACGAAGACAAGTAAATTGCCAAAAAATACCCGCACTCCAATTCGGAGTGCGGGTATTTTTTGCTTGTTTTAATCAAGACTCGTAAAGCCGAAGTCGGCGATCGAATAGGAACCGCCGTAGGCTACAGAGCAGTCGTGGAGTATGGCCTCTAAATCGGTCAGCGACAGTCTAAGCATTCTGTTGGAAAGCTCGAGGGCCGAAGTGCGGGACTCGGACTTTCCGGTGTAGCTGTGAAAATCGGTCGGGTCGGCCTCTGTGAAGGTCGGAGCGTGGATGCTACGGCGGCCTTGGATCAGCGTGGTATCGAAAAATCTGTTCTTAATCCGGAAATAAGTGTCGTGTGTGACATCTGTTTCGGAGAGGTAGAGCCGGGAATAATAGATGCAGTAATTGGAATCATACGGCATATAAATGACGTCGATTTCAATGTTGTTGTCTTGTGTGTTGTAGGAAAAACGGGATTCGATCAGCGCAGATTCGGTTTCTATTGTTTCTATATAAACTTTATCATTGCTGTCAGTGTAGACATGCGTGTAATGGCGGGCAATCCACTTTTTCAGGATTGCAAACGCCTCTGCCTGTGCCCCGGTCGGGATTTCGGGCTTCGGCAGCAAATTTGCCAACGGTGTTATGCTGTCGCAGGTGTAGCCGTTGATAATGGAGATCGGCAAAGCAAAGTTCAAGTTTTGACCGTCGGTGATGGTTGCTGTCGTGATGCCGATAACTGCGCCGTACTTGTTGATCAGCGCACCGCCGCTGCTGCCGTGCGAGATCGCCGCACTGGTCTGGATGTATTCTACACCATTGACTGTGCGGTTGGGATTGGAGATCAGCCCCTGCGAGATCGAATTGTCCAGCCCCTCAGGGCTGCCGAGTGCATAAACGGTTGCACCACCGACGATGGTGGAATCGGCCCCTTGCTTCAAATAGGAAAAACCGCTGCCGTCGATCTTGAGGACGGCCCAGTCGTTCTCTTTGTCGTAAGCGTAAACTCCGACGACATCGTACTGCGTCTGCGTATCGGCAGTCCGGATCTTGGCAGAGGAAGCACCTTCGATTACGTGGTAATTTGTGACGGCCGTCCCTTGACTGTCGATGAAAAAGCCGCTGCCGCTGGCGGTGGCTTTGCCGGCGGCGTTGTAGACTTCGATATAGAAGACTGCCGGCGAACATTTTGCGTAGATCTCTTCGGCGTTCAGCTCCTGCGGCGAAGATGCGGTCAGCATGGCGGTGTTAGTCGCGTTGTCCCAGCCGACGTCTGTGCCCAACGCTTCGGCGACTGTACGCAGAGGCAGATAAGTGGTTCCGCTGGAATTCATGATAAACGCTTCAGAATCGGTAACAAGCGGCGCTCCGTCAAGCAAGATCTGAATATCGCGGTAAGTGATCTGCTCCGTCTTTTGCATGTTACTCGAGATCGGTGTGCCGGTACCGTAGTTGGCCGAACCGTTGCTGGTTAGGGAGATCGTATTGGTTGCGTTGTCCCAGCCGACGGTAAGACCGAGTGCGTTTGCCACCGCACGAACCGGAAGATAGATTCTGCCGGAACGGTTCATGATGAATGGCTCAACGGGATTTCCGGCGCCATCACATGGTGTGATTTCTGTACCGTTGATGACGATTTTGATGTTTCGGTATGTGATATCGACTGTTTCTGTGCTCTGTGTTGCCGCGACCGGTAGACAGAGCGAAAACAGCAGAACGATCGCCAACGAAATCGAAACGATCTTTTTCATATTACTATCTCCTCTAGTTTCTGTAGATTATATTATAGTCCAAAAAAATACAGCAGGCTATTGACAAAATTAACAAAAGACAGTCGAGAGGTCGTAAAAACCGGTTTGTGAGAAAAACAAATGCGATATACCAAACAAAATAACAAAAGAATTTCCAGAATTGGGGAGATTGCATCTTGCAAAAATCGGCACAAAATGGTATGATTATTAGGTATTACAGGAATGGCTCACAAAAGCACCAAACAGGCGCAGAACCGGACCGAAACAAAGGAAGGTTTTAATGATGGAAATTAAGATTGAACGCACTGCGACTCCCAAGGCCAAGCCCGAAGGCGCCCTCGGCTTTGGCAAATATTTTACCGACCATATGCTGATCATGGAATACACCGAAGGCAAAGGCTGGCACGATGCCCGTGTCATCCCGTATGCCCCGATCGCCCTCGATCCGTCGGCGATGGTGTTCCACTACGGTCAGGAAATTTTTGAAGGCATGAAGGCCTACCGCACCGAAGACGGCAGAACGCTGCTCTTCCGCCCCTATGAAAATGCCCGCCGCATGAACAACTCCTGCGACCGTCTCTGCATGCCGAAGATGGATGAAGACCTGTGGGTCGAATGCATCAAGGCTGCCGTCGCCGCCGATATCGACTGGGTTCCGGAAGAAGCCGGCGCCTCGCTCTATATCCGCCCGTTCATGATCGCCACCGATCCGGCCCTCGGCGTGCGCGCTTCCAACCACTACTACTTCATGGTCATCATGTCTCCCAGCGGCAACTACTATCCCACCGGCATCGACCCGGTCAAGATCTACATCGAAACCGAGTACGTCCGCGCGGTCAAGGGCGGTACGGGCTTCACCAAGTGCGGCGGTAACTACGCGGCTTCGATCAAATCGCAGGTCAAGGCGCACGAAGCCGGCTATACGCAGGTTCTGTGGCTCGACGGTGTCCACCGCGAATATATCGAAGAAGTCGGCACGATGAACGTCTTCTTCAAGATCGACGGCGAGATCGTCACGCCGGCCCTCGAAGGCAGCGTGCTTCCGGGCATCACCCGCAAGTCCTCGATCGAACTGCTGCGCAAGGCCGGCTACAACGTCACCGAACGCCGCCTCTCCGTCCATGAACTCGAAGACGCTGCCCATAACGGCAAGCTCGAAGAAATCTTCGGCACCGGCACGGCTGCCGTCATCTCTCCGGTCGGCGAACTCAAGATCAACGACGAAGTCATCACCGTCAACAACGGTGAGATCGGCCCGGTCTCCAAATGGCTGTACGATACGCTCACGGGCATCCAGTGGGGCCGCATCGCCGACGAAAACGACTGGACGGTCGAAGTCAAAGCGTAAGCAAAATAGAACCTTCCGGGACGGCAGGGGCAATCGCCTTTGCCGTCCTGCATGATATTCAGAAACGGAGGCCCTCTATGGCAGGAAGAAAAAAATCCGGCAGCGTGATCGGCAAGCTTGCGCGCCGCTATTTCATCGATGCGCTCTCTGCGATGGCGCTCGGTCTCTTTTCCTCGCTCATCATTGGCACGATCATTGACCTGCTGGCCAAGATCCCGTATCTCTCGTTCCTCGCCGAATACGCCACAGCGGCCAAAGCCGTGACCGGTGCGGCCATCGGTGCGGCGATCGCCTACGGCATGAAGACGAAGCCGCTGGTCATCTTCTCTTGTATCGTCGTCGGTGCGTTTGCTTACAGCGCCGGCGGTGGCGGCCCGTTCAACGCCTATATCGCCACGGTCATCGCCGCTGAGATCGGCAATCTGCTCGCCGGCCGCACGAAGGTCGACATCGTGCTCGTCCCGCTGGTCACGCTGATTCCCGGCTGTATCGTCGGCGGATTCACGGGGCCGTATATCGGCGAAGCGATGCTGGCCATCGGCGATTTTATCAACCGCATGACCGTCGTCAACCCGATTCCCATGGGCATTGTTGTTTCCGTCGTCATGGGCATGATCCTGACGGCTCCGATCTCCAGCGCGGCCATCGCCGTTTCCATCGGGCTTTCCGGTCTGGCGGGCGGTGCGGCTTGCGTCGGCTGCTGTGCGAACATGGTTGGCTTTGCGGTGGCGAGCTACCGTGAAAACGGCTTCGGCGGTTTGATCTCCCAAGGCCTCGGCACGTCGATGCTGCAGGTTGGCAACATCGTGCGCCGTCCGCAGATCTGGCTGCCCGCGATCGTGGCCAGCGCCGTGCTGGGGCCGCTCTCAACGGTCGTTTTCGAGATGACGACGACGAAAGTCGGCGCGGGCATGGGTACGAGCGGTCTGGTCGGGCAGTTTGCGACGTACGAATCGATGATCGCCGGCGGCGAGGGGATCGCCTATACGCTGATCACGATCCTTCTGATGCACTTCGTGTTCCCGGCGATCATCGCCCTTGGCGTGAGTGAAGGAATGCGCAAGGCAGGCTGGATCAAGTCGGGCGATATGCTCCTCGGCAGCGAACTCATAAAATAATTTTCGTTTGACCGATAAAAAAATCGGTTTGGCTCTTGCATTTTGAATCGAATTGTGTTATAATTACAATTACTGTGATTAGGACAAATTAGGCGCAAGGAGGTGTCTCGAAATGCCGAACATTAAATCTGCGAAGAAGCGCGTGTTGGTGACGAGCGTGAAGACGCTGCAGAACCGTATGATGAAATCCTCGCTCAAGACTGCCGTGAAGAAAGCGGATGCGGCCATTGATTCCGGTGATAAGGCGAAAGCCGCTGCTGCCGTTAAGGTTGCTGTCAAAGTGATCGACAAAGCCGCTGCTAAGGGCGTTATCCACAAGAACAACGCCGCTCACAAGAAGAGCAGAATTGCGCTGAAATACAATAAACTCGCGTAACTCCGAAAAGAGCCGACAGCAACGTAACGTTTGCTGTCGGTTTTTGCTTTTCCAAAGGAGGATCTGTATGTACCGTGAACTGATCGAATCCTGCGCCAAAGACTGCAAGTGGACCAAGCTGCAGCCGCCGGCAAGCCCTGCCGAGATCGCCCGCGCCGAACGCGCCCTTGGCTGGCGTTTTCCCGAACCGCTCAAAGCCCTGCTCAAAGAATGCAACGGCGATCGCTGGCTTTTGAAATCGATCGACGATATCATCGAAACCGCCAAGAACCACCGGGAATATCTGGAAGAGGTCTACCCGGAGATCGGGCGCAACATCTTCTTCGCCGACAACGGCTGCGGCGATTGCTACGGCTGGCGCATCGGCGCGGACGGCAAGGCCGACGAATCGGTGATCTGCCGATGGGATCACGAGACCGACGAATACACTGCCGTCGCCAAAGACATCCCCGAACTGATCCGCCGCTACTACGGCGACGAAATCTGATCCAAACCGTAAAATTTGCGCGTTTTGCTTGACAGAATCGCTCTCGGGGAGTATACTACCATTAGATTTATGCGGCTGTCGGGATTCGCGCGGGTTAGTCTATCCCCAAAAGCGCGACGATAGCGAACGAAAAAAGGAGAAAATAAGCATGAGCAATTTGAATATCGAAACCAAATGCGTCCAGGGCGGCTATACGCCCGGCAACGGCGAACCGCGTCAGATCCCGATCATCCAGAGCACGACCTTCAAATACGCTACCAGCAGCGATATGGGCAAGCTGTTTGACCTGGAAGCCAGCGGCTATTTCTATTCCCGCCTGCAAAACCCCACCTGCGATACCGTCGCGGCTAAGATCTGCGAGCTCGAAGGCGGTACGGCGGCCATGCTGACCTCGTCGGGTCAGGCGGCCAGCTTCTTTGCCGTGTTCAACATCGCCTCCGCCGGCGACCACGTCGTGTCCTCGTCGTCGATCTACGGCGGCACCTATAACCTCTTTGCCGTCACGATGAAGCGCATGGGCATCGACTTCACCTTTGTTTCGCCCGACTGCACCGAAGAAGAACTCAACGCGGCCTTCCGTCCCGAGACCAAAGCCGTTTTCGGCGAAACGATCGCCAACCCCGCCCTCACCGTTCTCGATATCGAGAAATTTGCCAAAGCGGCCCACGCCCACGGCGTGCCGCTGATCATCGACAACACCTTCGCCACCCCGGTCAACTGTCGTCCGTTTGAATGGGGCGCCGATATCGTCACTCATTCGACGACGAAGTACATGGATGGCCACGGCGGCGCGGTCGGTGGCTGCATCGTCGATTCCGGCAAGTTCGACTGGACGAAGTACCCCGAAAAGTTTGCCTGCCTTTGCACGCCCGACGAAAGCTACCACGGCGTGACCTATACCGAACGCTTCGGTCTGGAAGGCGCCTACATCACCAAAGCCACCGCGCAGCTCATGCGTGACCTCGGTTCCATCCAGTCGCCGCAGAGCGCGTTTCTCTTGAACCTCGGCCTCGAGAGCCTGCACGTGCGCATGCAGCGCCACTGCGAAAACGGTCTGGCCGTCGCCAAGGCGCTCGCCGCCGACGACCGCATCAGCTGGGTCACCTACCCGGGTCTGGAAGGCGATAAGTACTACGACCTCGCGCAGAAGTATCTGCCCAACGGCACTTGCGGCGTTGTCAGCTTCGGCGTCAAGGGCGGCAGAGCAGCGGCCGAAGAATTCATGAAGCACTTGAAGATCGCCGCCATCGAAACCCACGTCGCCGATGCGCGCAGCTGCTGCCTGCATCCGGCCAGTGCGACCCACCGCCAGATGAACGACGAAGAACTCGCCGCCGCCGGCGTCAGCCCGGACCTCGTCCGCTTCTCCTGCGGCATCGAATCGGCCGAAGACCTGATCGCCGATATCAAACAGGCACTCGACAAAGTGCAGTTCTAAAGGACCTAAAAGCCCGGCCGATGGATTTGTCCATCGGCCGGGCTTTTTTTGCAGGAAGGCGGCGTTTGTCAAGACCACGCGTGGAGAGAGACCTACTTCTGTTACTGTTGATTTGTAACCATTTTGTTCCCAAACTGTAACCGAATTGTAGTTGTTTTTTAACTCAAAATATGGTATCCTGTAGGCAGAAAGCAGTCATTCTCCCTGTGGGCGAAACGAAAGAAAGGTGGTCTTCCATGAAAAAACGTACGATTTTGTTCTTTTCCGCATGTTTTCTCCTGTTTTCCTTGCTGGCCGCCTGTTCCGCAGGCGGAGCGGCAACACCGTCACAGACCGCAGTGACCGACCCTACTGCGCCGACGTCGACCGTTCAACCGCAGACGACGGCAAAAACGTCTCCTGCAACGACTGTACCGGTGGCGACGACCGCCGTGGCTACAACGCCATCGGAAAATTCCGTCGCCAAGCGTAAGCTTTATGAGCTGCAAACCGCAGAGGCGAATGGTGAACCGTGGTTGGTAGAATACGCATACAACGATGACAAACTGCTCATTTTGCGAAGCGGAAACGGAGACGGAATTATCACACAAATCGAGCAATACGATTTTGCAACATTTGAATCGCGCTATCTGGGAATTTACGCTGAAGCGTACCAAATTCGGGACGATCTCACGGTTACCCTGTTGGGAAGATTTCCGGATTTGGGGCTGGGCTTTTTCCCGCAGATTATTTCCGTCAAAGAGTTTCCCAAAGATGGGGTTCTGGACTGCAACCATACCAGAGGGTATGAACTTGCTACCTATCGTTGCCCGCTTGACAAAAATGACTACTACACCGGCGACATGGATTTTGATCCGGAAAGCCCGATTGCGCGCAACCAGCTCGTCGACATATCTTCCTGCCATAACGGTATCAACGTCCTTACCTACGCTGTGCCGGGGATGGTTCCGACTGGTGCGGGGATATCGCAGCTTGACCTTGAAACCGCGTATGATGCGGAAGCCCATGTATTTATTTTGACGATATCGGATTTTTCGGTCAACCTCGTCGATGAGATTGCCTTCGGCTACTGCCCGTTGATCACCGGCATCGACTATGAAATTGTGGGTGATTACACCGTCAGGATCTCTATGCAACTGCATAAAGCGGTGAAGACGTATTCCTTGGAAGTGAGCAACATTTCCATGCCCGAGGTTTTGCCGGAACCACAGCAAGCGGCCACCTGTTACGAACTGCGTTTTTACACGAGCGGGACGAATTTCGGGGGAGAAAACAGCTATCCGACCTATGAGGTACGTCCACTGGACGTTTCCATCGGGAAACAACTCGTGAAACCCGACGTTGCCGACGTAGCAGACTACGATCCTGCGACCTTTACGCCGTCTTCGATGGATGCAGAGCTGGCGGCAAATGCGCCGCGACTCTCACTGGAGCTGTCGTATTACCATGACCCGATGCGATTGCAATATCAATACGGCGGACAGCATGGCGCACTGGTAGAACCGCAGGGCGAACGAATCTGGTTTTTCGCCGATGGAAAACTGGTCGCGGGCGGTCCCTTGGGAACTTGGCCGACAGAAGCAGGGGAATATCTCTGCTATCTGGACCTTCTCTTCGTGGAAAACGGTGTGGTGACCGCAAAACGTGCCGCATTGCAAATTACGGTGACGAAAAGCGTGGACTACGAAGCCTTGTTCGCCGCAGATGCACCGCGTTGTGATCCGTTGTGCTGTGATCCAAAGGAAACGGCGTGGTACTTCACCGACGCCTGGACGGGAACACCGACCTATGACGCTTCCAGACCGGTATTCTCTGCGGCCGACACGCCGCTTGCTGTTGTCACGGCATTGCTGCGGGAAAAATACGCAGAAGAACCTGGTGCGGACGACCCCTGCAAGGCTCTGCGCGATATTACCGTGTTAGAGGCGGAAGTGATCGGTGAGAGTCTGCTCGACTACCATGGGATTCGTATTTTCTCTTTCCGCGCAGCAGGCACGCCGATTTCCCCTGATGCTGCAGCCTATCTGTGCGAAACCGAGCACATGACGCGTGGCGATGGCGAGGATGCGGAAACCGTTTTGTTTGAGGGGACAATTTGGGCGAAAAGGCTGGAAGAGGGGTATTGGCTGCCAATTGCCGGTTCCTATCAAAGCAATTCGTATTCCGAACTTCCGGGATATCGCTACTGCGGGACGGATCCGAGTGTGTGCGCATACAAATATGTCTATCCGGCGTATGCGGTGGGGAATAACGCGCTTGTACTGAGTGTCAACGCGTTGATCCTAAACGATCCGGATAAGATCAGCTGGGTAGAGATGCGGGATGCGGCAGGGATCGAATATTGCCATGAATACCTCACACAGCTGCGGATGAATGCTTTTGCCTGTCAATTTGTGCGGCAGAACGGAAATTCCGTTGTACCGGGGATTGGCAGGGAACAGCACTTTTCGCAGGCTCTGCGCACGGTGGCCGTAATGCACGCCGCGACGGAGCTGTGCCCGGAAATTGAGGAAGATTTTGCCAAACTCCTGCGCGATCTGCGTGCGATCGATCCGGAAAGCTTTGCCTACGCGCTGACGCAAGTGTCGGCGGAACGCGCAGAACAGATTCTGTCGCTGGTTGGATAAAACCGAATAACAAAAAATCGCCCGTCTGTGAAGCTCACAGACGGGCGAAACATGTTGCTTTGATTTACTTGGTGGCGAAGTTAGTGAAGTAGCCCTTGATGTAGACGACGGGCGTACCGCGGTCACCGCTGCCGCTGACCAAGTCGCAGAGACTGCCGACGAGGTCGGAGATACGGCGCGGGGTCGTGCCTTCCGAGCTCATGTTGCCGACGAGATCTTTGTCCTTGGCGCGGATCATTTCCTTCATCGCATCTTCCAGCTCTTTGCCGGAGAGATGGCTGAGGTCGTTGTCGGCGAAGTACTTCATCTTGATCTCGTTGGGCGTGCCGGAGAGACGCGGCGTGTGCGACGGAGAAACGACCGGGTCGGCGAATTCCCAGATGCCGCCGACAGGATCCTTGAAGCCGCCGTCACCGTAGACCATGACTTCGACGTTTTTGCCGGTCGCTTCAAAGAGGCGGGCGTGCAGCTCGGAGACGAACGAATCGGTGTCGCGCGGGAAGAGCTTGACCTTTTCTTCGGTGGCTTTGTTGGAGCCGAGCAGACCGTAGTCTTCGTTGTAGCCGCTGCCGTCGACGGAGCTGGTGAGGATATCGTCGAGCGAGTAGAGGCGTTCGGCACCGGCGGCGGCCAGACGGCGCTTGGTGCGCTTGCGCGAATGAATGTCGCAGCCGATGACGTTTTTGGTGTAGTTCAGGATGTAGGCGGGGTCGTTGGAGAGGACGATCTCCACGTTGTCGCCGAGGCTCTTGTAGTATTCGATGTAGTCAACACCGGTGAAACGGTGGACGGTCGAGCCGAAGGTCTTGCGGAATTCTTCTTCAGTGAAGCTGTCGGTGTAGGGGTCAACGCCCTTTTCATCGAGCAGGTCGGGGTCGATCAGCTGGTTGCCGACTTCGTCCGCCGGGTAGGAGAGCTGAACGATCAGTTTTTTGCAGCTTTTGGCAAACGCCGAAAGACAAACGGCAAAACGGTTGCGGCTCATGATCGGGAAAACAAGGCCGATCGTGTCGGTGCCGAGCTTCGCCTGGGTGTCTTTGGTGATCTGTGCGGTCGTCGCGTAGTTGCCTTGGGTGCGCGCAACGACGGCTTCGGTCACGCCGACGATGTCGCCGTCTTCGATGGGGAATTTTTCCTCGGCAGAGGCGGCGAGAATGTTGTTGCAGATCATTTCGGCCAGCGGGTCGCCTTCGCGGAACACGGGCATGATAACGCCGCGGGCTGTGACACCGGTCATACGCATAAAAACCAATCCTTTCGTATTGCAACACGATTCAGCTGCAAAAGTGGCGGAATCGTGTTAGTTTGACACACCACTCATTATTATAAAACAAGAATGGCAATTTGTCAATTCTGTATGCGGCAGAAAGAAAAGAAAATTTTTCGAAGAGTCATCCGGGAGAGGTTTTTCGGTCAAAGAAAAAAGAAGAAAAATTTTTCTGCGAACGCGAAAAAAAGCCTTGACAAATTGAGGTGGATGCGGTATAATATCTCTTGTCCGTGAGCGAAACGCCACCGACACGAACTGAATATGCGGTCATGGCGGAACTGGCAGACGCGTACGTTTGAGGGGCGTATGGTTTTACCATCCGGGTTCAAGTCCCGGTGACCGCACCAAAAATCGACATTCTTCGTAAGAAGGATGTCGATTTTTACTTCTTAACTTTTCATTCTTCACTATTTGTATGGTCGATTTTTGGAAAGTTATAAGTTATAATGAATAGGGAATATTGGTTGGAACTTTTGTTAGAGGGTGAATATACCGAGAATAAAATTGTTTTAGAACATTGCGTGGAAGTTAAGAAGATACTGATTGCTTCTATCAATACGGCGAAGAACAACAAATAATGCTTGATTCTTAACGGCTTGCATGTTCCGAAAAGGAGGAAGTGCCTATGCCTGTGGCGGATACGCGCCTTGTCTACGAGATCCTCTCCGTCGTCAGCGAGATCCCGCCCGGAAAAGTTGCGTCCTACGGTCTGATCGCGCGTCTGATCGGCCGCGAGAAAAACGCGAGGCTGGTGGGCAAGGTTCTAAGCTGTGCGGAGCGCTACGGCGATTTTCCGTGCCACCGCGTTGTCAATCACGCCGGCCGCACCGCGCCGGGCTGGAGCGAGCAGCGCGCGCTTTTGGAAGAGGAACGCGTAGCATTCAAACCCAACGGCTGTGTCGATATGGCGCGGTTTGGTTGGGATGGAGAATAGGGCCAAGAAAACGGCAGACAGATCAAAAATCTGTCTGCCGTTTGGCATTTTAGGTGTAGTACTGGGCTTGTGCGTGCCACAGCTCGTAGTATTTGCCGCTCTCATCGCGCAAAAGCTCCTCGTGCGAGCCGATCTGCACGATCTCGCCCTCATCAAACACGGCGATCTTATCACAGAACCGACAGGACGACAGACGATGGCTGATGTAGATCGCGGTCTTATCGCCGACGATTGCGTCGAATTTGGCGTAGATCTCCGCCTCGGCGAGCGGGTCAAGCGCGGCGGTCGGCTCGTCGAGGATGATAAACGGCGCATCCTTGTAGAGTGCCCGCGCCAACGCGATCTTTTGTGCCTCGCCGCCGGAGACGAGCACGCCGTCTTCGTCAAAATTTTTGTAGAGCGGTGTTTCCAGTCCCTTGGGCATTTCTGCGTACCGCTCGCCGAAACCGACCTCGCGCAAAAGCCGCTCCGCCTTCTCCGTGTCCCAGTTTGCGCCTGAAGCAACGTTGTTGCCCAGCGGTACGGCAAGTAACTTGTAGTCCTGAAAGACCACGGAGAAAATATCGAGGTATTGGCGGTAGTCGTACTTGCGGATGTTGAAATCGTTCATGACGATCTCGCCCTCCGTCGGGTCGTACAGGCGGCACAACAGCTTGATAAAGGTCGTTTTGCCGCTGCCGTTCATGCCCACGACCGCCAACCGTTCCCCGACGTTCAGATCGAGATTGACGTGGCGCAGCGCATACTGCTCACTGCCGGGGTAGCGGAAACTGACGTCTTTGAACGCGATATCAAAGCGCTTGTCGCTGCGTTTTTCCACCGCGAGCGAGCCTTGGTACATGTCGTTGGGAATGTCGAAGTACTCCAAATAGGTCTCACAAAAGCGGTTGTTGGCCCTAAGTTCGGAGATGGCTTGGAAAATACTGCTGATGCTTTGCGTGGCTCTGCCGAGATACCCCACGTATTTGATCACGCTGCCAACCGCAAAGGCGCCCAGGCTGCAGTAAAGGCAGATGATGAGGTAGGAGGAAACCTCGGTCAGCTTGGAAAGGATCTCGCACGGGATGTGCAGGTGAAACTGCTTATGATATGCTTGGGTAATCAACTGCAGATGCTCGCGATTGAGTTTCTCATCCAATCGGCTCAGGATTTCCTGTTGACGATAGATGCGGTTGTCCATGCCGTTCGGGTTGTACCCTTGTGCGTATTGATTCTCTTTCAGCATGGCCTTGCCGATCTCATCGTTGTAGGCGGCGATCTTTTTGGCGGAGCGCGCACCCAACAGAATCGTCAGCACGAGCGATGCAATCAAGCCTACGAGTAACGCCGTGCTCATCCAATGGAAGGGGACTGTTGCGACCTGCGCGAGCATCTCCGCAAACAGTATCGCCGCAAATACGACGTTGACAGCCGCGTTCATCAAACGCTCAATCTGCCACTTCATCCAAAAAACGCCGTAGCCGTTGATGTAGGTGTTTTCTTGTATCCGTCGACGGAGCGTGCGGATTTCGGGATTTTCCAGCTTGTCGTAGTCGAGCGACATGGTCTTGGCGTAGAAATCCAAGTTTTCATTGTTTTTCAGGATGTGGTTTGCCGTCAGTGCCGTCCGATTGAGCAGCGCCTCCAGCACGCGCACTGCGAAATTGCCGACCAGCGTGATCACGACTAAAGTGAGGATCGCCCGCTTGTCTCTGCCTTCGTACAGGGCGGTGACGATCTCCGCCGACATCCACAGGTTGAAATACGGCGAAATCGCTTCAAATGCGATTTGGAGAAAGCGCAGCGGGAAGTATTTTTTGTTGTAGCCGTGGTATTGCTTCAGCGCCCGCCACGTCGCCTGCATCTTGCCGTTACGCATCGATCTCGCCCTCCTTGTAGTATTTGCTCTGCACACCGAATAAATAGGCGTACTGTCCGTTTTTTGCCATCAGCTCGTCATGCGTGCCGCTTTCGGTGATCTTGCCGTTTTCCAGAAGCACGATGCGGTCGCAAAAACGAGTGGAAGCCAAGCGATGGGAGATATAGACCGAGGTTTTACCGACGGTCTGTGCGCGATATTGCTGGTACAGCCGGTTCTCGGCAATCGGGTCAAGGGCGGCGGTTGGTTCATCGAGCACCAAGATCGCGCCGTCTTTGTAGATCGCGCGCGCCAACATGAGCTTTTGCAGCTCGCCGCCCGAAAAATCCACGCCGTCGTCGTAGATGCCTTTCATCAGGTGCGTGTCGATGCCGTTGGGCAGAGAGCGGATCTTTTCGTAGATTCCTGCCGCCTGCATGGCTTTGACTGCGTCGTCTCGGGCGGTCGAGCGGGTGAGGTCGGCGCTGGCGACGAATTCGAACATCGTCAGTGCGATCACCTTTATTTCCTGAAACACCGCCGAAATCAGGGAATAATATTCTTCGATGTTGTAGTCGGCGATCGGCTTGCCGTCGACGAGAATTTCGCCCTTAGTCGGGGTGTACAGCCCGCAGAGCAGCTTGACCAGCGTGGTCTTGCCCGCGCCGTTGAGCCCGACGAGCGCGAGACTTTCTCCTGCGGAGATCGTCAGATCGATCCCCTTGAGCGTGTCGTCCTCCGCGCCGTCGTAGCGATACCAAACGTTTTTGAATTCCACCGTGACCGCACCCGTCGGCAACGCGCAGCCCTTGCCGTGGTTGAAGCGCATCGGATAGTCATAGAGTTCGCGGTAGTAGTCGATCTTTTCCGCGCGGGTGTTGAGCTCTGCCAAATCGCCGATGATGCCCTGTAAAAATCCGGCGATACCGCCCACCAGCCCGAAGTAAAACACGAAGTCGCCTACGCCCATTTGTCCGTCAAGCAAAAGTCCGATCAAAACGAAATAGGCAATGCCGTTTTGCAGCAGCGTCATCAGCCCCGCCACCAGTGATGCCCAAACACCGCGAAGATTGCAGCGCTTTCCCCAAAAGAGGCGATGATCTTGATAAATACGCATCAGGTTTTCCAACCAACCCTGCAGGTTATAGAGTTTGATGTCTTTGGCCTCGGGAAACTGTCGGGAGAGATGTTTCAGGTACGTCGCTTTGCGCTCTTCTTTTTCCCAAAGATGCTTGTGCTTTTCGGTGTAGATTGCCTGCCAACGCGTGGTGAAGTACGATACGACCGACGTGACTGCAACAACTGCGAAGAGGATCGGGTTCAGCGCCGATAGCAGTGCGGCGTAGGTGACGATTCCAAAGGCGTCTCGCAGAGCCTTGGAAAGATCTTGCCACAAAAATTCCAGTGAGCAGCTGCCGCCGCTGGAATCGTTCCACGCATAGTTAAATGTTTTTTGAAAATCCTGCGTTTCGGTCAATTCGTAATCAGCAGTATGATTGCGAAACTCGTGCAGCTCGTTTTGATAGACTCCGGTTGGATAATAGTGCCGTGCGCCTGTGCAGGCTTCCAAATACTTCTGCAGCAGAAGGATTGCCGTAAACACCGCGAAGAATGCGAGCACGAGTGCGGCGAGCTTGGCCATGGGTGCGCCCGCGCCGATGCGTTCGATCAGCAGCTTGGAAAAATACGATTCCAAAAGGGGCAGACCGACCGCGATAGGGATCGCCGCAAACGTGAGGAACACAAAGCGCCGATCCAACCGCCACTGCTTTTTGATTGCCCAAGCAAACGAGGATCGCCGCGTGTATTTTCGTCGTTGCTTGATGTTGGTGGTTTCTTTCATACCGATCACCTCACGCACAGTATAGCACAAGCGAAAAGAAAAAGGTGCAATCTGATACCAAACGTCGAAAATTTGATGCCAGTTGCACCTTGGGATGATTGCCTGCCCCTTGGCTCTCCCTTTGGGGAGCTGTCAGCGCAGCTGACTGAGAGGGTAAGCTTATTGTGGCAGTAGGACCTCTGTGGAAAACGCACCGTCCTCGGAGGCGCGCGTGAGATATCCGCCGTATTTTTTGATAATCGCGTCGATTCGCGTCAGTCCAAGCCCGTGTCCGTCGCCCTTGGTGGTTTTGAAATGCGTCTTTTTCGTGCCGGCGGCGGTGTTTGTGACCGCAAGGTAGAGATAATTGCCCTTCATCTCCATGTACAAGCGGATCAACCGCTCTGCCTCCGGCAACTCCATGCAGGCGTCGATCGCGTTGTCCAGGAGGTTCCCGATGACGATGCAGAGATCGAGCTCGGAGACCGTGAGCGAAACGGGAATTTTCGCCTCTGCCTTCACGCGGATGTTCTGTTTGCGCGCGAGCGAGAGCTTGCTGTTTAAGATCGCATCCGCCATTTTGTTGCCGGTTTTGATCACGGTTTCGACGTTGGTCAGATCGTCGTCGAGCATATCCAGATATTTGTCGATCTCGCCGTAGTCGCCGTTTGCCATATGTACCTTCATCGTTTGAATGTGGTGGCGGTAGTCATGGCGCCAACCGCGCATTTGGGTGTACATATTTTCCACTTCACTGTAGTATTTCTGCAAAAGCTCGCTCTCGAATGCGGCGACTCTTTTGGCAATCAACTTGTCCCAAAACATGGCACTACCTCACAGATATTTGATCAGAGCGGTGTGAACGGCATCGTAGGTGCCGCGACTGAGCGGGATTGTGTCGCCGTTTGCCATCGTGACCTCTGTTCGCGTGATCTTTTTGATATATTTGAGCGCGACGACAAACGAGCGATGGACCTTGTAAAATGTTTCGTCGAGCTGCTCGGCAAATTTCGTGAGCCCTATGCGCGAGCGATAGGTCTTGCGCACGGTGTGTACGGCGATGTGCATATTTTCCGCTTCAACATAGAGAATATCCGCCAGGGGAATCTTGATGTCGCCGTCTGTGGTTGCGAGCAGGACCGTGCGTTGGCGATAGGCGAGGTTGGAAACCGCGCGGTCGAGCACGGGCCAAAGTTTTTCCTGCGAGACAGGCTTGATCAGATAATGCAATGCGGAGACGTCAAAACCGTCGCTGAAGTATTCGTAATACCCCGTGACAAATACGATCTGCACGGCGGCGTTTTCTTTACGCACGGTTTTTGCGAGCTCGATACCGCTCATACCTGGCATCTCGATGTCCAAAAGCAGGATGTCGAAATCTTTTTCTGCGGCGTAATCAAAAAGGAAGGCGCGCGCATCGGCGTATTCTCTGCACGCGACTAAGTGACGGTTGCGGCTTACCCATGATGCGACGGTTTGCAAAAGATATGTGCGCTGCGACGCGTCATCGTCGCAAACGGCGATTTTTAGCTTCACGGCAAACGCCCCTTTCTCAAAAATCCGTAATTCTATGATACCATGCCCACGCCGAAAAATCAAGCTTGACAAATCCGGCAGTTTGTGGTTTAATCAACCTGCGGGGAGGGGTCGGTCATGCCACAAAAAATTCTTTTCGATACGCCCATCGGCGCGCTGACGGTGACGGAAACCGACGGCGCGATTACGGCGCTTGCCTTCGGCGCGGAAACGGATGCCGCTCGAAACGCGGAAACGCCTCTCCTGCGCGCGGCAGAAGCGGAGCTCCGCGCCTATTTTTCCGGGACTCTGCGGGAATTCTCCGTGCCGATCCGCATGGTCGGCAGCGAATTTTCCATGCGCGTTTGGGCAGCCTTGCGCGAGATCCCCTACGGCCAAACGATCAGCTACGGCGAGCTCGCCGTGCGCGTCGGCAGTCCCAAAGCCGCAAGGGCGGTGGGAATGGCCAATCACCGTAACCCGATCCCTCTGATCGTCCCGTGCCACCGCGTGATCGGTGCAAACGGGAAACCGGTCGGCTACGCCGGAGGGATCGGTACGAAAGCAATTTTGCTGAATTTGGAACGCGAGAATTCAGCATTGTAAAACGCCGCACCCTTGACAAGTGTGCGCGAACATGGTATCATATTGTCAGCTCGACAGAAGTCGGCTGTTTTCGGCAGAAGCCGGAATTTTTGAAAACCATTTTGCACAGATCGGCCAGAAGGCATCGGCTCGTTGCAGACGGGCAGATGTCTTTTTTTATCCTTCTGCGGTCTGAAATCTGATTTTTGAAATGAGGCTTTTTCCATGACACAAAAAACCAATAACCATCTCCGCCGCCTTGTGCTTGCCGCCGTGTTGCTGGCGCTCGGCTTAGTGCTGCCGTTCCTCACCGGCCAGATCCCCGAGATCGGCAGTATGCTTTCTCCGCTCCATATCCCCGTGCTGATCTGCGGCTTTGTCTGCGGCTGGCCCTACGGTCTTGCCGTCGGCGCGATCCTGCCGATCATGCGCTCGCTGATCTTTGTGATGCCGCCGATGATGGCCGCGATCCCGATGGCGTTTGAAATGGCGGTCTACGGCCTGATGACCGGTCTGATGTACCGTTTCCTGCCCAAAAAGATGCCGTATCTCTACGTCTCGCTCGTGACGGCGATGCTCGCCGGTCGCGTGGTCTGGGGGCTGGCGCGGTATTTTATCGCCGGTCTGCAGAATACTACGTTTACCTTTGCGGCGTTCCTAGCCGGTGCGTTCACCGATGCGATCCCCGGTATTATCTGCCACCTGATTTTGGTGCCGATGGTGGTTATTGCTTTACGAAAGGCGAAGCTGATGCCCAATGTCTGATTGTTCTTTCCAGGCCTCGTTGCTTGCTCACGGCCAAAAATACCCGAACATGCAACCGCGCGATGCGGTCAAGCTCGCTTACCAAAGCGAATTCGGCGGCGGCCACATGATCTCCGACCCGCAAAAAAGCCTTGCTTTCCTGCAGCGGGAACTGGCGGCGGTCGCGCCGTGCGCATGCCAGCTTGCCGAGCCGATCGGCGGCGGCAAGGTTCGGCTTCACCTTGCGGCGTTTGGGGCGCTCTCGCCGGAGCTGGTCAACCGCGTGTTTGTGGCATCGGCCAACCGCGCAGGGGGGACGCAGACGGGGCTGGAAGAAAAGATCAGCTGCATCGTTGCGCTCTGCACCGAAGGTGCGTTTGCGTTTTCGGTGGCGGAGTTGGAATCGTATCTCGCCGATTACCGCGCGCAGGGCTGCCCTGCGGTCAGCCACAGCGAGATCTACCGTGATACCTATCATCCTGCCTACCGCGTGATCGATGCGCGCTACGTGCCGCTCCTGCCGCTGATGGCGGCAATCGAGGCGCGTCTGCGCAGAGGCGAGCGGGTAAGCGTTGCGATCGACGGGATGGCTGCCTCGGGCAAAACGACGGCGGCAGCTCTGATCGCCGAGGCGTTTGACGGTGCGGTGATCCACATGGACGACTTTTTCCTGCCGCCGGCGCTGCGGACGCCCGAACGCTTGGCGGAAGCGGGCGGCAATATCGACTACGACCGCTTTGCGGCCGAAGTTGCCGAACCGCTGCGGAACGGGATGCCCGTTACCTACGGCGTGTTCGACTGCTCGGTGATGCGGGTCACGCACGAACGCGCGGTGGAAGAAAAGCCGCTGACGATCGTCGAGGGCTCCTATAGCCGCCATCCGCGCTTTGGTATCTATACCGATCTGACCGCCTTCAGCTGTATCAGCGCGGAAACACAGAAAGAGCGGATCCTCGCGCGCAACGGCGAAGCGATGTGGCAACGGTTCCGCGACGCGTGGATCCCAATGGAAAACCGCTATTTTGCGGCGTTTGATGTCGCAAAAACCGCCGATTTTACGGTCCAAACAGCATAAAATGATCCCCGGAAGGAAAGGTCCTTCCGGGGATTTTTTACGTGATGGGAACGAGCTGTCCGTCGACGATGTGGTAGACGTTTTGCGGGGATTCCGGCAGCATCTGCATCAGCGCGAACGCGAGCAGCGCCAACGTCAAAACACCGAGCCCCCAGATCGCGAGTTTGCGGCCGACCAAATGCATGGTCGGGACAGAAATCTCATCCTTGGGGATTTCATAGCGGAAGGAGAGCTTCCAACGCTCCCAACGCCACAAAAGCTTTCCGGCGAAAACCGTCAGCACCACGATCGGTGCCGGGATCGCCGCCGCGAGAAAATAGACGCGGGCCTTTTCGGGCGCGAGGAAACATCCGACGCACGCACCGAGGAAGGCGAGCGCGATCACTATTCCGAAGATCTTTTCCGCGTTTGTGGCGCGCAGCTCGTCGCTGTTTTGGTAACTTCGTTCAATGGCTTCGTCCAAAGCGGCTTCCGCCATCTCTGCCTCGGTTCCCGTCAGCGGTTTGCCGAGCTGCTTGCCGCAGTCGATGCAAAAGGCGCGGGAATCGGCGTTTTGCGCGCCGCAGTTCTTGCAGAGTTTCATCGGCAAACCTCCTGTGGGTTGGATTTATTGGTTTTTCTGCTCCTGTTCCTCCAACCGGCGTTCCAGCTCTGCGACCTTCAGACGCAGGCGGCAAAGCTCCTGCGAGACCGGGTCGGGGATGTGGACTTGGTCGACCATGTCGTCGCCCACGCGCACGCCGTCGCGTTTGACCACGCGTGCGGGTACGCCGACGGCAGTGGAATTCGGCGGCAGATCCATCAAAACGACGGCGTTGGCCGCGATCTTGACGTTGTCGCCGATGTTGATCGGCCCCAAAACGCGCGCGCCGCTGCCAACCATGACGTTTTTGCCCAAGGTTGGATGGCGTTTGCCGGTTTCCTTGCCCGTGCCGCCGAGGGTGGCGCCTTGGTAGATCACACAGTTGTCGCCGACCACGGTGGTCTCACCGATGACAACGCCCGAACCGTGGTCGATGAAGACGCCGTCGCCGATAGAGGCACCGGGGTGGATCTCGATACCGGTCATGAATTTGGAAAACTGCGAAACCGCACGCGCCAAAAACGGACAGTTATGGCGGAGCAGCCAGTTGGCGCGGCGGTGGCTGCGGATCGCGTGCAGCCCGGAATACAAAAGCAGGATCTCGAGGTTGGAGCGCGCCGCGGGGTCAACGCTGCGGATGCGCTCGATATCTGCTTTTAAACGGTCAAACATGGTTTTGTCTCTCCTGATCTTGCGCTGTCTGCCCGCAAAACGCGGGCAATCCAGTATATGCCGGGGAAGTTACAGCTGAATCTCCTTGCCGGTTTCGGCCGATTTGTAGATCGCCGTAAGGATCTTGATCATGTCAACGCCCTGCTGCGGGACGAAATCGGCTTCCGTACCGTTGGCGATGACGTCGTAGAAGTGCGCGAGGTTGTCGCCGTGGCCGCCATAGATCTTGTCAAATTTCGGGATGATGTCGGCCGGAACGCCGCCTTCTTCGCCGTAGATCTCAAGTTCGCCGTTTTCCCAAGTGAAGCCGGCTTTGGTGCCGCGCAGCTCGATAAAGCGCTTTTCTCTGGCGATGTTCGAGGCCCACGAAAATTCGATCTGCAGCGAAGCGCCGTTGTCGAACTTGATGAAGCCGGTGGCGAGGTCTTCCACGTCGTAGGTGAGTTCGCTCGTGTCAACGGCTCTGGCATGGTTGGATTCGCCGTCGTTGTCGGCAAATTTCATGTAGGTGCAGCCGGTGACGGCGACAGGGCGCGGATTGCCCAT
Source organism: Oscillospiraceae bacterium (assembly GCA_015067825.1). GTDB lineage: Bacteria > Bacillota > Clostridia > Oscillospirales > QAMX01 > QAMX01. The sequence continues at coordinate 48,793 of SVLQ01000007.1, forward strand.
CAGCCAGATCGCCAGGTCGATCATGTGGACGCCGAGGTCGATCAGCGGACCGCCGCCCGACTGTGCCTTTGTCGTAAACCAACCGCCCTTGCCCGGAATACCGCGGCGACGGATCCAGCCGCAGCGGCCGGTGTAGAGCTCGCCGGCCTTGCCGTCGGCGATGTATTTCTTCATGTATCTCGAGGTGTTGACGTAGCGATTGTTGCGCATGACCATCAGGACCTTGCCTGATTCTTCCTGCGCACGCTGCATCTTCAAAACCTCTTCCACGCTCACGGCGTCGGGCTTTTCGCAGAACACGTGCTTGCCGGAGTTCAGCGCGGCGACGGCGATGATCGAGTGCAGATAGTTCGGCGTGCAGATATCAACGGCGTCGATGTCGTCGCGGGCGATGATGTCGAGGTAGTTTTCGTAAACGTCGGCGTTGGGGAAGTGCTCGTCGCGGATCTTTTCCGACCGTTCGATGATGATGTCGCAGAGCGCGACCACTTCGACGGTGTCGGCCATTTTGACGTACTGCGGAACGTGGCAGCCGCGGCAGATACCGCCGTTACCGATCAGAGCAACTCTCAGTTTTTTCATAAGTAGGTTCCAACCTTTCGTTTATTCTTTGTGCAAACACCAAAAACGGTGCTTTCTTCGCTAAGCATAAGATACCATAAACCGAGGGGCTTGTCAAGCGAATCGTATTTGATACACTAAAGTTCTAAAATCTTGGCAGATTTTGGGGTCCTTTGGTCCGCTGTCCGTTTTTTGGGACAGAATATTTGATAAAATAGGGGAAAGAGGGTATCGGAAAACGGAAAAGTATGGTATAATAGAATGTACATCTTTTTTAGAAAGGGGATTTCTGTATGGCCGACAAAAACGAACAGATGAGTTTGTTTGAAGATCTGCTCGAGCTTTTGGTCAATGACAAATCGATCACGCGGGAAGAACTGGTCGCGCTGTACAAAAAGGTGCAGAAAAAAAGCGAGTCCGCCCGCCGTCCGGCTGCTTCTGCCCCAACCCCTGACGAGCGCCGTGCCGCCGCCGAAGCGGCCGAACGCGCCCGCATCGAGGCGGTCACCCGTGCGGATTTGCCCGCTGACTATCAAAATGCGTTTTCGGCCGAACCGCGCTTTGCCGCCGCGCACGCCAATTCTCCCGGCGATGCACTGTTGCTCTCGCTCTACGAACTGGGGCGGGTCGACATGGAATTCATCGCCCACGCCTGCGGCCGACCGATCAAAGACTGCATTGCCGCCCTCAAGGGGTCGGTCTTTCAAAATCCCGAAACGTGGGATGAGTGTTTCTACCGCGGGTTCGAGACTGCCGAGGAATATCTCTCGGGCAATGTCATCCGCAAGCTGCAAATCGCGCGCGAAGCCGACCGCAAATATAACGGCTACTTTTCCGCCAACCTCCGTGCCTTGCGCGAGGTGATTCCGCCGCAGGTTCCTGCCGAGGAGATCTACGTCACGCTCGGCTCACCGTGGCTGCCGCCTGATCTGATCGATGCCTTCGTCGACGATCTGCTTGGCAGCGAACGCCTGCGGATGTTTGGCATGCGCAGCCGGGTTTACTACAATTCGGTCACGCACGAGTGGCGCGTGCCGTACGTTTCGGCGTACCAGTATAACGTCCGCGCGACGCATGTCTACGGTACGGCGCGCATGAACGCCGTCGAGATCATCGAGCGCACGTTGAACCTAAAACCGCTGAAGGTCTACGATGAGCGCCGTTCACCGACCACACTCTCCGGACGGTCGCGCGTGATCAACAAAGAAGAGACGATCGCGCTGGCCGATAAGCAAAAACTGATCCTTTCCAAGTTCCGTTCGTGGCTTCTCGCCGACGAAGCGCGCAAAAGCCGCATAGAAACGCTTTTCTCCGAGCGGTTCGGCGGTGTGCGGGTGCGGCGGTTCCGCGGCGATTTCCTCAAGTTCCCGGGCATGAACCCCGACATTTCGCTCTACGATTACCAGAAAAACGCGGTCGCGCGCATCCTGCTTTCGAAAAACACGCTGCTTGCCCACGATGTCGGCGCGGGCAAGACCTACATCATGGCCGCTGCGGGCATGGAGCTGCGGCGCATGGGGATCTCCCGCAAAAATCTCTACGCCGTGCCCAACAGCATCATCGGCCAGTGGGCGCTGAATTTCCGCCTCCTGTACCCGTCTGCGCGGCTGCTGGTGGTTTCACCGGCCGAATTCGTGCCCGCAAAGCGTCAGGCTGTGCTGCAGACGATGCGCGACGACGACTATGATGCGATCATCATCGGCTATTCGAGCCTCGAGATGATCCCCGTTTCCGCGCGCTGCAAATACGACCGCGTGCAAAAACGGATCTGCGAGGTGCAGGAAACCGAGCGAAAAATGCGCGAAAACCGCAGCGGTGCCGCTACCGGCGATCAGACCAAGCTGCGGCGCGTGCGCGAAAAGCTCGAAGATCAGTCGACGATGCTGGAAAACGAGATCCGCCGCGGTGCCAAGGGCATCTGCTTCGATGACTTGGGCATCGACACGCTCTTTCTCGACGAAGCTCATAACTACAAAAATATCCCGATCGACACCAAATCCGACAACGTCCTCGGCATCAACAAAACCGGTTCGCCCAAGTGCCAGGAGATGATGGAAAAGGTCATGTGCGTGCAGGAGCGCGGCAACGGGCGCGGTGTCGTCTTTGCCACGGGCACACCGATCACCAATTCCGTGACCGATATGTTCGTCATGCAGTCGTATTTGCAGCGCGAGGAACTGAAAGAACAGAATCTTGACGCCTTCGACAACTGGGCCAGTATGTTCGGCGAGCTCACGACGAATTTTGAGATCGACGTCGATGCTTCCGGCTACCGGTTGGCAACGCGTTTTGCCCGGTTCCACAATCTGCCGGAGCTGGCAGCGATGTTTGCCGAGGTCGCCGATTTCCACAAAAACAACCGCGACAACGGTCTGCCGTTTTTCGAGGGATACATCGATTGTGCGCTCCGAAAATCGCCGGAGCAGACGAAATATATCGCCGAAATCGCTGAGCGCGCTGAGCAGGTGCGCGCGGGTCTGGTCGACCGCAAAATCGATAACATGCTCAAAATCACCACCGATGGCCGCAAAGCCGCGCTGGATCTGCGTCTGGTCGAACCCGATGCGTCGCCGAACCTTTCTTGCAAGGCAATTGCCTGTGCCGAAAACGTCAGCCGCATCTACCGCGATCGGCCCGATGTGACGCAGCTGATCTTCTGCGACACCTCAACGCCCAAAGATGCGTTCAATCTCTACGACGAGTTGCGCCAGCTGCTCGTTCTGCTTGATATTCCCGACCATGAGATCGCCTACATCCACGACGCAACTACCGAAAAACGGCGCGATGCGCTGTTTGCACAAATGAACGCCGGTGAGGTGCGCGTGCTGATCGGCTCGACCTTCAAGCTCGGCCTCGGTGTCAACGTGCAGGATAAGCTGTTTGCCCTGCACCACCTTGATATCCCTTGGCGCCCATCTGATATGGTGCAGCGCGAAGGCCGTATTCTGCGGCAGGGGAATACCAACGCCAAAATCGAGATCTACCGCTACATCACCGACGGCAGCTTCGACGCCTATTCGTGGCAGCTTTTGGAGACGAAGCAGCGCTTTATCGCCCAGCTTTTGACCAATTCCGTCACCGAGCGCAGCGGCAGCGACCTCGACGACGCTGTTCTCTCCTACGCCGAGGTCAAGGCGCTGGCGGTCGGCAATCCGCTGATCCGCGAACGCGTCGAGGTCAGCAACGAGATCAGCCGCCTCAAAACGCTGCGCCGCCGCCAATCCGAAAACGAAGCGGAACTGCGCGCCGCGCAGGCGTCGCTGCCACAAAAAATCGCACTCGCCGAAACCGAGGCCGGCCAGATTGCGCTCGATGCCGCCCGTTTTGAGCGCGAACGGGTTACCGAAGGGATCGACCGCCGTGCACTCGGCACACAGATCGTCGCTGCACTCGCCGACAACGAGATGCGCCCCGAAGAACGCCCGCTGATGCCGTATCAGGGCTTTACGATCGTGCTGCCGGCGCATATGCTCAAAGAGCACACCGGGGTTTATCTCTGCGGTGCCGGGCGGTATTTCGTTGCGATCGGCGGATCCGATCTCGGCGCGGTCGTCCGCATCGATAACGCACTCGAGCACCTCGCCGAACGCGCAGCCGAGGCAGCCGGACAGGTTCAGACGCTGAAAGAACGTCTGCGCGAGATGGAGCAGGCGGCGACGCGCCATGTCGACTACGACAAGCGCATCGAAGATCTGGAAACGATGCTCGCTTCGATCGATATCGAGCTCGGCGTTGAAAAACAAAAAAACGGCTGGGGCGACCAACCGTTTGCAAAATTCTGATAAGGAACGGGACTGCCGCAAATTCCGCGGCAGTCCCGTTTGATGTTTGAATTTCCCCGTCAACAAATCAGGAGAACCACTCAATGCCTTCGATATACCAAATACCGTCGATTTTGACGAGGTAGAATTCATCGGTGTAGTATTCCGTCTCGTATTCGCCGCCGTAGAATTCCATGTACTCCTCAATTTGTACCACGATCACTTCATCGACGTCCAGACCGAGAACATCATCGTAAAACTCAACATACTCGGCTTTCATATCCGATTCGGCATCCCAATAATCGATAATTTCACACGCAATATAGACTTCTTCGGCCATGGCCTCCAATTCTTCTTCGATGTCTGCCCGCCATTCGCGTGCGTTGGAGTAATCGTTATCTTCGACGATATAGTCAATCGCCTCTTGCGGCAAATTGTCAAACAGTGCGTCAACATCGCCATTTTCAAAGAAATCAATCAAGGCTTCAGCAACGTCTTCATAGTCGTTGCTGCGCACGGGCGCGTCGGGCTCGGTCCGCTGCGTTTTCTGGGTCTTCTGCGTTTTCTGTGTTTTTTCGGTTTTGCTCGTTTTTTTGGTCGTCTCGGTGATGGTCGGATCGTCATCATCTTGGCGGTTGTTATTACTACCACCATTATCGCCGCCCAAAAGGACGATCAGAAGCACCACAACCAAGGCCACGATCACCACGCCGCCACTGATGAGTGCTGCGAGCACACCCTTGCTCAGCGGCTGTTTGGCAGGTGCGCCGTAGTACATCGGCTGCTGCGGCATACCGTACGGTTGCTGCATGGGCTGTTGGGGTTGCGCGTAGGGCTGCTGCATATCTCCGGCAAGCGGTACCGCCTGCGCTGATGGCTGCGGCATTTGCACGGGTTGCATCGGTTGCGGTGCCTGTTGTTGCGGTGAAACCGCAGTTTGAGTCAACGGATTGCCGCATTTTTGACAAAAAGCCATGCCGTCCGCACATTGTGCGCCGCATTTTGAGCAAAACATAGAAAATTCCCCCATTATTCATTTTCAACACCATTATAGCATTGTTTTCGACAAAAATCAAGGAAAAAACAGAGAGGCTGTAAAAAAAGTCACTTCAACACAGAGATACCGGAGAAGGATAATCTGATAATCTTCGTTGTTGTCTGGACTTTTTTTTACAGCCCTGATTTTTTTTGCTTTATGCGTTCTTTTCGGCCTCAGCCTGCGCGAGCTGGTCGGCTGCGGCTGCTTTGGTGGCCTCGGTGATGGTTTCGCCGCCGTTGATGCGGGCGATCTCGCCGATGCGTCCTTGGAGATCAAGAGGAGTGACTTCGGTGACGGTGCGTTCGCCTTGGGCAGACTTGCGGATCAGATAGTGCGCGTTGGCAAAGACGGCAAGCTGCGAAAGATGCGTCACGCAGAGGATCTGGTGCGACCGCGCCAATCCAGCCAAACGCTTGGCTACGCGCGAAGCGGCAACGCCGCTGATGCCGGCGTCGATCTCGTCGAAAACGTAGGTCGGCGCGTTGTCGGCAGTCTGCACGGTGTGGAGCGCGAGCATAATGCGCGAAAGCTCACCGCCCGAAGCGGTTTTGGCGAGCGGGCGCTCCTGCTCGCCGCGGTTGGCAGAAATATAAAACTCGACGTTGTCGATGCCGTCGGCGCCCAAAATCACGCGCCCATCGCGTTCTTTCGCGGTGAAATGCACCGAAAAACGCGACCCGGCCATCATCAGGTAAGCGAGCTCCTCGCAGATCCGCGCCGAAAAGACTTCGGCGGCAGCTTTGCGCTTCTCGGAAAGCTCGGTGGCAAGCCGCATGGTTTTTGCGTATTGCGCGGCGTAGGCCGCGGCCAAGTGGGCTGCACGCTCTTCGGTCTCCGAAAGGCGTTCGAGCTCCAAGCGCGAGGTGACCAGTGTGGTGCAGACCGCATCGAGCGAACCGCCGTATTTGCGCTTCATTTCGTTTAAAAAAGCCAGCCGCGATTCAATCTCGTCGAGCTCCTGTTCCGAAAAACTGCAGGCGTCGAGTTCGAGCTCGAGCGCATCGGAATTATCGCGCAGGATGGCGGCGGCGTCGTTGAGTGCGGCGTAAATCTCGTCGATCTTGGCGTTGCCTTGTCCGCAGAGCGGCATCAGCGCGCGTGCGGCCGATTCCGCACTCTCCGCGACCGATCCGTCGAATCCGGCCAACGAACGCATCGCACCGGAGATGGCGGCGGCCGTTTTTCCCGCATTCTGCGCGGCGTTGCGGCGGGAGAGCAGTGTTTCGTCTTCACCGGGGGTGATGTTGGCGGCTTCCAGTTCGTTGACGGTGTGGGCGAGGATCTCGCGCTTGCGCTCAATGCTGTCGGTGTCGGTCAGCAGAGCGCGCTGCTGGCGGCGGATCTCTTTGAGCGTTTTGAGCTCGGCGGCATAATTTGCGATCAGGGTTTCCGTATCGGCAAAGCGGTCGAGCAGCTTTAGATGCTCGCTCGTGTCCATCAACAGACGGCTGTCGTGCTGGCCGAGACTTTTGCAGAGAAGCTGACCCAGCTCTCTGAGCGCGGCCAAAGGAGCGGGCATGGCGTTGACGTGGCAAAGATTGCGGCCGTCAGCGTAAACTCTGCGGGCGACCGTCAGCGTACCGCCGTCGGTGGCGGGCAGACCGAGCGCTTCGAGTACGGCGTCGATCTCGCTGCCGCAACCGGAAAACACGGCCGAAACGAAGGCCTGCTTTTCACCGGTACGGATAATATCGCGCGAGGTGCGTTCCCCCATGATCGCACCGATTGCGTCGATGATGATCGACTTACCGGCACCGGTTTCACCGGTCAGCACGTTCAGCCCGCGACCAAACGCGATCTCGGCGCGGGCGACAACGGCAATATTTTCAATGTGAAGAAGCTCAAGCATAACGCTTCCTCCTGACTTCGGGCAAGTTTTGCTTATTTCAGCATGGATTGGATCTCGTTGCAGAGCTCGTACGCGTGCTTTTCGTCGCGCATAACGAGGAAGATCGTATCGTCGCCGGCGAGGCTGCCGACGATGTTAGGCAGGTTCATGTTGTCGATCGCGGCCGTTGCGGCGCTTGCCACGCCGGACAGGGTTTTGACGACGACCATGTGGCCGGCGTAGTCGATGCGCACGACGCTTTCGCGGAAGATGTTACGGAAGCGGGCGGCGAATTCGCCGGGGGCGTCGGCGGCGGCGACCGCGTACTTATACTTGTCGTCATGGTCGAGCACCTTCACCAAACGCAGTTCCTTGATATCGCGCGAAACGGTGGCTTGGGTGACGCTGAAGCCGGCCGCGAGCAGACGGTCCGAAAGCTCCTTTTGGGTTTCGATCGCTTCCTCTTCGATCAGTTTCAGGATCATATTGTGGCGTTGAAACTTCATAATCGTTCTCCATTTTCTGGGCTCTGCCGAGTCCTGTATTGATCGTCGGATCAGCGTTCCGACAGTTTGGTGTTCAGTCGTTCAAAAAAGTCGTTGTTGGTGAGCTTGATCAGCTTTGTCGTCAGACTGCTGCGTTCGATGACGACGTAGTCGCCGTTATAAAGCGGGATCGAATCGACGCCGTCGCACGACATACGCACGGCCTTGCCGTCGGTCTGCTCGGATTCCACACGGATCGTGCGGAAACTGCTCAGGACGAACGATTTGGCGTACAGCGCGTGGGCACAGACCGGTGTGACGACGAAAACGCTGGCTTCCGGGTCGACGATCGGGCCGCCTGCGGAAAGCGAGTAGGCAGTCGAACCGGTCGGCGTGGAGACGATGAGACCGTCGCCGGAAAACGATTTGATCTCCTTGTCGTCGGAAAAGAGTTTGAGCGAGACGGTGCGGAGGGTCTCGCCGCGGGCGATGATGCAGTCGTTTAAGGCGTAGGTCGAATAGATCGGCTCGTGGTCGCGGTAAAGCGTGCAGTGGAGCATCATGCGTTCTTCGATCGAGTAATCGCCCCGGACGAGTTTTTCCAACTGGTCAAGCCCTTGGCGGTCGAGCTCGGTCAAAAAGCCGACCGTGCCGAAGTTGACGCCGATCATGGGGATGCCGAGTGTGGCAGCTTCGTGCGAAATGCGCAGGAGCGTACCGTCGCCGCCGAGCGCGACTACAGCGTCGGGGCGGATCTCCGAGAGCACGGTCGTGCGCGCGGAGGTGATGCCGTCAATACCTTCCGGGTGCGGGACACCGGGCGGTAGGATCACCTCGGCGCCGAATCCGGCACAAAGTGCGGCTGTTTTCTGCGCGGCCTCAAAATTTTGATCGCGCAGGGGATTAGAGAGGATGTATAATTTCATACGATTGTCAGATCCTTTCTGGCAAAGGATATCATCGGTTATTTTGCGGCAAATGCCGAACGCACGATCGCGCGGATATCGGGGATATAATCGTTCGGTGCAGAAGAAAACGACGCTAAATATTCGATGTTGCCGTCGCCGCCGCGAACCGGGCTGACGATCAGCGCGGCGAGAGAGAGGCCGAGAGAGGCAATGAGCGCGCAGACGTTTTTCAGCACGCGTTCGTGCGCCGCCGGACTTTTGACGATGCCGTTTTTGCCGACGTCGGCGCGCCCGGCCTCGAACTGCGGTTTGATCAGCGCCACGAACTGCCCGTTGTTCAGCTGTTTCAGACAGGGGAGTACGAGGCTGAGCGAAATAAACGAGACGTCGATCGAACAAAAATCGGGTGTGAGCGGGAGAACGCCTGGCGAGAGCGTACGCACGTCGGTTTTTTCCATGTTGCAGACACGCTCATCGGCCAACAGCCGCTGTGCGAGCTGGCCGCTGCCGACGTCAACTGCGTAAACGTACTTTGCCCCTCTTCTGAGCATGACCTCGGTGAACCCTCCGGTCGATGCGCCAATGTCGAGGCAAACGCGGCCGGAAAGGTCGATCGCAAACGCATCCAGCGCAGCCTGCAGCTTGTAGGCTCCGCGTCCGACGAAATCGTCGTTTTCGGCGACGGAGATCTCGGCGGCTTCGTCTACCGCAAACGCGGGCTTCGTGACCGGTTTTCCATCCACGGTGACAAATCCGTCGCGCACGAGCCGCTGTGCTTTTCCTCGGCTGTCGGTCAGCCCTCTGGCAAAGATCGCCTGATCCAGCCGCATGTCCGCTTCCTCCATTTCTAAAATGCCGGCAGTTCCGTGAACAGAACGGCCTTGCCGTCGGCGACCCCGCCGTAAACTTTGCCGCTCTCGCGGCCGATGGCTAAATAGTGTTCCAACATAAATTTTGCCGTAACCGGCATTTCCAACGCGCGAAGCTCAGAGCAAGAAAACCATCTGAGCGTTCCTTCGGTGGAGCTTTGCGGGTCTCTGCCGGTCAGTTCGGCGAAAAAATAGTAATTCTGCCGCAGCTCATCTTTTGTGCGGCGCAGCGTGACGTAGCGCAGGGCGAGGTCTTTGAGATCGTCGGCGGTGAGGCCGAGTTCCTCCTCCAGTTCGCGGAGCGCACAGGCGCGCGCATCACAGAGCTCGTCCGGCTCAAAATGTCCGCCGGCCGCCGCGATCCACGTTCCTCCGGCAACACCTGTACTGCGGTTGAGCAGGAGGATCTCCTCTCCGCGCACAAGATAGATCGATGCCATGCTCCGAAGTTTGCCGCTGCATTCCATACGTTTCACCGCAGTTCCTTTTCGTAGTACAAAACGAGTTCGCCGTCTTCGATCTCCGAATGCACGAGGTGCGTGTATCCCCAATGCAGATAGATCGCCAAATTGCGCGCCTCCTTGGCCGCAACACCGATCGTCAAAGCTTTGTAGCCCGCATGGGCTGCGTAGGCTTCCATTTCCTTTACGAGCGCGGAGATATGCCCTTGGCATTCGTACTTACCCGTGATGCGCAATGCGTTGAGGTTGGCGACGGTTTTGCCGTCGGCGAGAACCGTGCGGCCGCCGATGGCCGAGCAGTCGGGGGAAAAGAGCAGGGTACCTTCGCCGACCGGGTCACCGTCGACACAAACGGCAAAGGTGCGCATCGCGCCGGTTTGATTGCCGGCGATATATTCGTCTCTCCAGCGGATCCAACGCGAATCGCCGGGATTCTTTTCGATATTTCGCGACCAAAGCGTTGCGAGCCCAATCTCCGTTGCCGGGGCGACCGAGATATTTTGCGGCGCTTTGGCGGCGAGGGAGAGCGCCGTTTTTACAATAGAATCGACGTCCAGCCCGCAGGCGGCGCATTGCTCGGCGACCGAACCCTGGGCGACGTAATGTTCTCCGCAGTTGATGCGGTGCACGCGCCGTTCTGCGGATGCGGCCAGCGTAACGCCCATCGAACCGGCCGCGGCACACTCTTCCAAAACGATGACCTCGCCGGAAACCGCGGCGAAGATCTCGTCGGTCGGCAGCGGATGCACGTGGTTGAGCTTTAAAACCGCAGCGTCAACGCCCTGCGCGGCAAGTGTTTCGGCCGCGCTGACGGCGGTATCGATCAGACGGCCGGCGGCAGCGAGGGTGAGATCGCGTCCCTTGCGCAAAAGCACAAGCGGTTCTGCGGCGGTGTCGGCGGAAAAATCAGCCGAACGTCCGCGCGGATAACGGATCGCCGTGGGACCGTCGGTACGCGAAAGGGCGTAGCGGAGCATCGTTCGCAGCTCGGCGGTGTTTGCAGGCATCAAAATCTCCATGCCGGGGATCGATTTGAGCATCGCGAGGTCGTAGAGTCCTTGGTGTGTCTCGCCGTCCTCGCCGACAAAACCGGCGCGGTCGACGCAGAAAACGACGGGCAAATGCATGATGCCCACGTCGTGCAGGATCTCGTCGTAGGCGCGCTGGAGAAACGTCGAATAAATCGCGACGATCGGCTTTGAGCCTTCCGCGGCCATGCCTGCCGCCATCGTTACGGCGTGTTCTTCGGCAATTCCGACGTCAAAATAGCGGTCGGGAAACCGCTTGGAAAACTCCGAAAGCCCAACGCCGGAACCCATCGCCGCCGTGATCGCGCAAATCTTCGGGTCTGCCTCGGCCAATTCGCAGAGCTCCTTGCCGAAGGCCGCGCTGAACGTTTCGCCGCTGCCTTTTTTGCAGCGGCCGGAGGCTAGATCGAAGCTGTCGACCCCGTGGAAGCTCTCCGGGCTGCCCTCTGAATATTTATATCCGTGGCCCTTTTGCGTGACCGCGTGGATCAGCACGGGGCCGTTGAAGGTTTTTGCGGTTTCAAAAATACGGCAGAGCTCAAAAACGTCGTGGCCGTCGACAGGTCCGATGTATTCAAAGCCCAAGGTTTCAAAAAATGTAGAGGGAATGATCGAGTGTTTGATGCTGTCTTTGACGCCGGAAAACACGCGGTTGAGCTGCTGGCCGCCGGGGACTGCGCGCATGAAGCTGTGGTATTTCTGCTTGGCCGAGCGGTATTCTTCCTTGACGCGGAACCTCGTCAGCATTCTGGAGACCGCGCCGACGCTTTGCCCGATCGACATGCCGTTGTCGTTCAAAACGACGATCACCGGCAACCCGGATGCCCCGGCGTCGTTGAGCCCTTCGTAGGCGAGGCCGCCGCCCATTGCCCCATCGCCGATCACGGCGATTACCTTGCCGCGCTTGTCCGGCGGCAACAGTGATTGCGCGCGGGCGAGACCGAGCGCGACCGAGACCGAGGTCGATCCGTGGCCGGCGACGAATGCGTCGTGTTTGCTCTCGGAAGGCTTGGGGAACCCCGAAAGCCCGTCTTTTTTGCGCAGCGAATCGAAGCCGTTGCGGCGGCCGGTATAGAGCTTGTGTGCGTAGCACTGGTGTCCGACGTCAAAGACCAAGCGGTCGTTTGCGCCGGTATCAAAACAGCGGTGGATAGCGGTCGTGAGCTCGACGACCCCCAAATTGGATGCGACGTGTCCGCCGGTTTTCGACAGCGTTTGCAGCAGAAAACGCCGCGTTTCCTTGCAGAGACGCGGAAGCTCCTGCGGGCTCAGACGCTTGATATCGTCGGGCGAGTCGATCGCAGACAGGATCGGGAAGGCGGATGCGTGTTCGTCTCTCTTGTTCATGGCGGTGCCTCTTCATAAAAATCAAGATCGGCCGACGTCATTGCGTACGGCCGAATCTGCATAAATCTTCAGTCTTACCCAAATGAAACAGGGTGGTAATCATATTGTAGCACAAGAAAACTTCGATTGCAAGCACTTTATACACAAAATGTAAATTTATGCATCAAAAAATACGCACAACTTTTTGCATTTTCATCGTCTGTTTACGAAAAGTTCTTGAAAAAAAGCGTGTACGGATGTATAATATAATGTAGCGATTCATGCACGAAAATAGATCGGAAGGAATTATATATATGAAACTTGGTATCGTCGGACTCCCCAACGTGGGCAAAAGCACACTCTTTAACGCCATGACTGCCGGCAAGGCGGAAGCCGCCAACTATCCGTTCTGCACGATCGATCCCAACGTGGGCATCGTCTCGGTGCCGGATCAGCGTTTGGATGCGTTGGCGAAGATGTACGACCCCGAAAAGTACACGCCCGCCGTGGTCGAATTCGTCGACATCGCCGGTTTGGTACGCGGTGCGTCCAAGGGTGAAGGTCTCGGCAACCGCTTCCTCTCGCATATCCGTGAGGTCGACGGCATCGTCCACGTCGTGCGCTGCTTCGAAGACAGCGATATCGTCCACGTCGACAGCACGATCGACCCCATCCGCGACATCGAAACGATCACCTACGAGCTGATCCTCTCGGATATCGAACTCGTCGAACGCCGTATCGACAAGGAAAAGAAGCTCGCCAAGGGCGACAAAAAGCACGCCGAAGCTGCCGAACTTTTCGAATCGCTTCTGGAGCGTCTGAACGAAGGCAAGCCCGCGCTCGGGTTTGATTGCAGCCCCGAAGAAGCCGAGATCATCGCCGAAGTGCCGCTGCTCTCGGGCAAGCGCGTTCTGTACGCCGCGAACATGAGCGAATCCGATTTCGTCGGCGGCGTCGAATCCAACGCCCACTATAAGGCCGTCTGTGCCTATGCCGAAAGCCATGGCGCGGGTGTCATCCCGGTCTGCGCGCAGATCGAATCGGAGCTTGCGGGCATGGAAGAAGAAGACAAGCTGATGTTTTTGGAAGAGCTCGGTCTTGAACGGAGCGGCCTTGACCGCCTGATCACCGCCTCCTACGATCTGCTCGGTCTGATCTCGTACCTGACCGCCGGCAAGCCCGAAGTCCGCGCATGGACGATCCGCAAGGGCACCAAAGCGCCGCAGGCCGCCGGTGTTATTCACTCCGATTTCGAACGCGGCTTCATCCGCGCCGAAGTCGTCGCCTTTGACGATCTGATCGCCTCCGGCTCGCTGGCCGCGGCCAAGGAAAAGGGCCTCGTCAGAAGCGAAGGCAAGGAGTACGTCATGCGCGACGGCGACGTCGTGCTGTTCCGCTTCAACGTTTAACGGGAGGGGATCACCTATGGCGGAAGCTATGCAGCCGGTAGAGAAGCGCGTTGGGCGCGTCGGTCTGATCGACGCCGCACGCGGTCTGTCGATCCTTCTGATGGTCGTCTATCATCTGTGCTTCGACCTCTATCAATCCGGCTACATCAGCAGCTCGCTGATGTATGCGCCGCTGGTCAATTTCCTGCAGGTATTGTTCGCCTCGCTGTTTATCCTGATGAGCGGGATCTCCTGCCGCTTTTCGCGCAATAACCTCAAACGCGGGATCCTGATGTTTCTTGCGGGCATGGCGGTCACCGCCGTGACCTATTTCTACGACCAATCGTTGATGGTCCGTTTCGGAATTCTCCATTTCCTCGGCGTTGCGGCGATTTTCTTCGCGCTGGTCGGCAAATCGCTCGATAAGCTGCTGCCGTCGTTTGTCGCGCCGATCGTCTATCTGGTCGGTGCGGTCGCCACGTGGACGATCCCGGATCGCACCTACGACGTCGAGTGGCTCTGGATGTTCGGCTTCCGCTCGCCGGAATTTTTCTCGTCCGATTATTTCCCGATCCTCCCGAACATCTTCGTCTACCTGTTCGGCACGTGGCTCGGCACCTATATCGCCGCCGGTCGTTTTCCGCAATGGTTCTACCGTCTGCGCCTGAAACCGCTCGAATGGATCGGCCGCAAAACGATCTGGGTCTACCTCGTCCACCAGCCGCTGTGCATCGGTATCGTCTGGGTGGTAAATCAAATTGCATCGATTTGAAAACTGTGTTTTCAAATCGGGTCCGCTGCGGCGGGGGTTCTCACGCGCTGATCCCCGCCGACAAAATCTACGATTTCGTCGGCTCCTCTCGGCGCGTGGACGAGCTTTTAGCGATTTGGAAACTGCGTTTCCAAACCGGGGCCGCTGCGGCGGGGGTTCTCACGCGCTGATCCCCGCCGACAAAATCTGCGATTTCGTCGGCTCCTCTCGGCGCGTGGACGAGCTTACGCTCGTCTTAGTGGTGTTTTTTCGGCAGCAAAGCCGCCGAAAAAACGAAGATAGAAATTTTTAGTTGTCTGGATTTTTTTGGTCGAAAGGAGATCGGTGATGAAACAAAAACCGAAATTCAATCTGTTTTCGCTGGTCAACGACAAAAAAGAGCGCAAAGGCGGCATCAGCAAGGCGTTGACCGACCTCGACATGGCGCTCTTCCTCTGTGCGTTTTCTGCGATCTTTGGTATCCTGCACTACAGGATTTTTGCCAATCCCGCCGGTATGAATACCTCGATCTGGGGTTTGATCTTAACGCTGATCTTCTGCACGTTTTGGATCTGGATGGCCTTTTCCGGCGGCCGCTATCTCCGCAAGGGCTTTTGGATCACGGCGCTTGTGATCTGGGGCATGGCGCTCCTGTGCGCGATCGCCAATTTAAATTCTTTCAAGGTGTTTGAAAACCTGCCGGGCACGGTCCTGCGCACGATGGCAGGCTACACCGTGCTGATCCTCTCGCTCTTCTTCGCCGCGACCGTTTTCCCAATCCTGCCCGGTATCGGTGCGCTCGGCTACCTGCATCTCATCACCCCGACCTCGCTGGTCATCATCTGCATCATCGCCATGGTCGTGCAGGCTGCGGCCTTCGCCTGCGGCTGGCAGTATCAGAAAAAATACGTTGCCCGTCAGCGGATCCGGAAAAATCCCGCCGACGTGATGCGGCAGCAAAATTTTGATATCGACCTAAAAGGCTGATTTCCTTTTGATTGCTTTTGTATCAAAAAGAACAGGTTTCTGTGAAAAAAAGTTGACAAATACCGCGCTTTCTGCTATACTGAAAACAGAAGGCGCGGTAATTTTTCGTGACTGAAAACGCCCGCGCTTGTCGGCCGTCTGAGATCGGTTTATCGCCTATCCTCCGACCGTAGATGAGAGCAGCGCGGTGCCGACAAGTACGGCTCTGCGCTGTTTTTTGGTATTGCCGAGTGACGATGTGAAAGGAGATGTTATCTGTGAAAAAGCTCGTGATTTGTTTGTTTTCCTGCCTGCTCTGTTTTTCGTGCCTGCTTCCCGCGGTTGCGGCAGAGCCCGAACGCGAACTGACGGAGATCGAAGCGGTCTACGCCGACGTGCTCGCGCGCTACGGCCAAAATATCGCCGTAACCGGGATCCAATGCGGCCCGGATGAAGTAACCGTTCATATCAGCCCTTTAGTACGATGGATGTATGTAGATGCCGAAGAAGAACGCTACGGGGGCATGGTGAATCTTCGTTCGACATGGGATGGTTGGGTGGATTTTGGCAGGATCTATCGGTATGATCTCTACGGAAACGGCATTCCGCGGTGTTATCCGGAGAATATTTCTTTCGAGTTGTTTGTGTTGGTATCTGCTGCTTCGCTGGTATTGCTACTCGTGACTTTTGGCACGATTGGTTTGGTGCGCTTCTTGCGGCGGCGGATCAAGAAACTGCCGAAACCGACGGGCAAAAGGGTTTTGCGAACCGTGTTTCTCTGCAGCCTTGGCGGTTGGGTACTTGCCGTGGCGGCAACGACTGCGATTTGGTCGTGGTCGCGCCCGTCGGATGAAGAGCTCCTCAACGAACGGATTTACCAGTACGATGATACAACGCGCATCATCGGTTTCGACGGTGATATGCAGCCGTATTCCGCGGAGTATCTGAACAGAGTAATCTCTCTGACCGGCCGCCACGAAACGAAAATCGAAATCCTGAGAAAGATCATGGAAAAATATGACTTCCTGATCAATACCGAAGAGCTGAAAGCTGTGACGGATGCCTATCTTTCTTTCTATCAATTGCGTGCGGCAGAAGCGGAACAGACCTTAGAGGAGTATTTGACTGCTGTGGGAAAACCGCTTGCCATCGATGGGGAAACGACACTGTACAGCGAGCGAAGCCGGCTGTTCTACCACGCGATGATGGCTCGCGAAATTGCCGCTTATGAGGGGATCACCGTGACGGAGGCAGACCTCGCCGCATTTGCCGGTGAAGAACCGTTGTACGCCGAGGATAGCGCCTACGTGACCGTCGTCGGCGACTATCTCTTGAGTCTCGTCGGCATCCCGTAAGAGAAGCAAAACGAAATCGCCCGATGGAAAGTTCCATCGGGCGATTTTTTTGGGTATTTACTTTTTCTTGTCCGGGAGCGAATCGGCCGTGGCCATTTTCGTTGTCTGGCGCTGGGCCATAACGAGGCGGTAGTAAACGCCTTGTTTTTCCATCAGCTCGTCGTGAGGTCCCATTTCGGCGACCTTGCCCTTGTCGATGCACAAAAGCTTCGTCGCGTGGCGCAGGGTCGAGAGACGGTGGGCGATGGCGAAGGTCGTGCGGCCCTTGACGAGGCGCTCAAGCGCTTCCTGGATCAGATGCTCGGTTTCGGTGTCGAGCGCGGCGGTCGCTTCGTCGAGGATCAGGATCGTCGGATTTCTGAGCACCGCGCGGGCGATGGCGATGCGCTGGCGTTCACCGCCCGACATCGTGTAGCCGTTTTCACCGATCTTGGTGTTGTAGCCGTCGGGTAGCTTGATGATAAATTCGTGGGCGTTGGCGATCTTGGTCGCCGCGAAGATCTCTTCGGGCAGCGCGCCCGGCTTGGCGTAGGCGATGTTATCGTAGATCGTACCGGCGAAGAGGAAGGTCTCCTGGAACACGATGCCGATGTTCTCGCGCAGCGTCTGCTGCGGGATATCGCGCACGTCGTGGCCGTCGATCAAAATGCGGCCGCCGGTGACGTCGTAAAAGCGCATGATCAGGTTGATCAGCGTCGATTTGCCGACGCCCGAGGGACCAACGACACCGATCATTTCGCCGGGGTGGATGTCGAAGCTGATGCCCTTGATAACCGGTTCGTAGCTGTTGTAGCCAAAGTAAACGTCCTCAAAGCGGATGTGGCCCTTGATCTCGATCGGTTCGGGTTCTTCCTTGTCTTCAACATCCTGCTCTTCGTCGAGAATCTCGAAGAGCTTGGCCGACGAGGTGAAGAAGGCGGTGAGCTGCTGCGGCAGCAGGGTGAGGGTATTGAGCGGGGAGTAGATGTAGCCGAGGAAGGAGGTGAACTGGATCAGTTCACCGACGGTCATCTGGCCGCCGATGACGTTCTGACCGCCGAAGTAGAGGATGATGAACTCGCCGAAGCCCATGACGAAGATCAGCGTCGGGCTCAGCACGGCCCACAGCTTTTCGTTGGAGGCCATCACTTCGGAGTGCTTTTTGGAAACCTTCTGGTATTTTTCAACTTCCTGTTTTTCCGTACCGAAGCTCTTGACGACGCGGATACCGCGGATGATGTCGTAGAGGATCGAGTTGGAGCGCGAACCCCAGCGCCAAAGGCTTTCGTTTTTCAGACGAATCACGCGGCGCACCGTGACGATGAGCAATCCGGCAAACGGCACGGGCAGATATGCCCACAGTGTCAGCCGCCAGTTGACGCAGAACATGATGATCGTAACGACCACCAGCGTGATGACCTGCAGCATGATCGACTGCAGCGTGCCGGTGATGAAGCCCTGAACGGCGGCCGTATCGTTGGTAATGCGGTTCATCAGGTCACCGGGGGTGCGCTTGGAGATCGAGTTGACGCTCATTGCCTGTACCTTTGCGTAAGCGGCGATACGCAGGTCGTTGGAGAACGAGTTACCAACGCGCACACTTCGGCGGTTGGCGTAGATGGAAATAAACGTGCTGGAAACGTAGCAGACAAACAGCGCCACGACCAAGAGGATCGCCTGGTAAAGCGGCCCTTGCTGCGGAGCGAGGTAATCGTCGATCAGGATGCGGTTGATGATCGGCGTGGAGATCGAGATGCCGCTGGAGATGATGTAGAGCGAGATGACGAAGATCATCGTCGGCAGATACGGCTTGAGCATCTTGAACATCTTGCCGAAAACCGAACCCTTCTTTGAGCAGAAGGGGCAGATGTTCGATCCTTGGATCAAACGGCGGCCGCATTTGAAGCAGACACGCTCGTTTTCGTCGTTGTCTTCGATCCAAACATTGTGTGTCTGGTGGATCTTCATCGCGCGCGAAAGCTCGGCAAAACGCTCGGAGTGCTTGCGCGAGAAGAGCGCGATCAGGTACGGCTCACCGCCGTTGACCTCCGCCACGAATTCGGCACAGCCGACGCCAAGGTGGATCGTCAGCTCGCTGAGCTCGGAAACGTCGATCTTTTGCAGCAGCACGTCGCCCGCGTAGGTACGGATCTCGTTGCCGACGATGGCGACGGTACCGTCGCAGGGGGCACCGTTGAAATCCATATCGCAGGGGATGCAGTAGACGGCCTCGGCCAGCGCTTCCCGCAAGGCCTCCGGCGGATCAAATTTCAGTCTCATACACTAAAACCCTTTTCGTCCAAAATTTCGCGGAGAGATCAGAGCAGATACGGCTCGATGCGCTTGAAGTCCTTGGGCGGCATTTTGGCAACATCGGGGATCTCGTAGCGGTTGCCGTCGACGTCGACGACAATGATGCGCGTACCGTCATCGAGGCGGCGCAGATTGTGGGTGGCATCACGCAGCGCGAACGATTTGTGGCCGGCGTCGGTCTCGACTTCGAAGTAGAGGTAACCGAGTTTCGCCTTCAGCGAGGGGATCGCGCTGATCTTCGGGCAGTAGTAGCGCTTTTTGATGACAGACGTCAAAACCTTGACCTGTTCTTCACTGAACTGGTAGAGCGAACGGATCAGGAAGAGCTCTTTCGAATCCATATCCTGCACGGAAATGTAGTCGTCGGGGAGCTTGAAGGGCATTGCGCGGTGCAGCTTCAGATTTTCGTAGGTCTCGCCGTCGTAATCGAGGCAGAGAAAGTTATCGTATTTGATGTAGAATCTTGCTTTTGCCGGGTCGAGGTAGTTGACGCCGGCCAGACTTTCGATCGAAATTCTGTTTTCCATAAAATCGTACCTCCGTAAAACGCGCCGTCAGGCTTAGCTGTTGGTGCCGATGAACTTGAGCGCATCCATCTGCAGGGTGTAGAGCTTTTTGTAGATGCCGTCCTCGATGTTGATGAGCTCGGCGTGCGTACCGAATTCCACCACGCGTCCCTTGTCGACGACGGCGAGAACGTCGGCGTCGCGCAGGGTCGAGAGACGGTGGGCAATGGCGATCGTGGTGCGGCCCTTCTGCAGGGCGGTCAGCGAGTTCTGGATGTTGCGCTCGGTTTCAGTGTCCATGGCCGCCGTCGCTTCGTCGAGCACGAGGATCGAGGGGTTCTGGATGATCGCACGGGCGATCGAGAGGCGCTGGCGTTCACCGCCGGAGAGCCCTTGTCCGCCGGCACCGACGCGCGTTTCGTAGCCGTCGGGCAGCTTGATGATGAAGTCGTGGGCACAGGCCGCGCGGGCTGCGGAGATGACTTCTTCCAACGACGCATCCGGACGGGCGTAGCGGATGTTGTCGGCGATCGAACCGATGAAGAGGTAGATATCCTGCGAAACGATACCGATGTTCTTGCGCAGGTCGCCCATGAAAATATCCTTGAGGTTGTGGCCGTCGAGCGTGATCGAACCTTCGCTGGGATCGTAGAGACGAGCCAGCAGGTTGACGAGTGTCGATTTGCCCGAACCGGTCTTGCCGACGATGCCGAGCATCTGCCCGCTCTTGACCGAAATCGTCAGATTGCGGACGACCGGATGGCCCGGTTCGTACTCGAAGAGAACGTTATTGGCCTCGAAATCGCCGTTGATCTTTTCCAGATGCACCGGATTTTCGGCTTCCGGCAGATCCGATTTCGCATCGACGATCTCGAAAATGCGCTGTGCGGAGTCCACGCAGCTCGACCACCAGTTCGAAAGGTTGGTGAAGAAGCTCAAGGGCTCAAAGAGCATATTCAGGTAGACCGACAGGGTCATCAGAATACCGATGCTCATTTCGCCGCGCAGAACGAGCCATGCACCGACGCCGAAGAGCACCATGTGCGCCGTACGCATGATCAAACCGACGAGCGGGTATGCCGTGGTCTGCGTGAGGGCGAGGCGGGTATGCGCGCCGGAAACGCGGCTGCTGTAAGCCGAGAAGCGGTCGGTCTCCGAACCTTCCTGCGTGAACGCCTTAATGACGCGCTGGCCGTAAAGGGCGTCGGAGAGCAGTGCGTTCATGCGCGAACCGTAGACCCAGTTGGCGTGGTACATCCGACGCACCACGCGCATGATCAGCGCGTAGCAGAGGACGATCACCGGGACAACGGCGAACACGATCAGCGTCAGTTTCCAGCTGATCGTAAACATCAGCGACAAAACACCGGCAAAGGTGAGGATCGAAGCGATCAGATAGGGGATACCGTGGATGAGGAAGTGGTAGACGTTGTTGGCGTCGGCGTTGACGCGCGTCATCAGCGAACCGGTCTGCTTGGAGGTGTAGAACCCAACGCTCAAACGCTGCATCGCCGAGAAGATCATCAGCTTCATGTCGTAGATGACTTTCGGCACCGTACCGCCGATGTAACGCGAGCGCAGCGCGTTGAGCACGTTGTGGATGATGCGCGCAATGATCAGCACGCCGACCACGAGCCCGATCTCCTGGAAAAGCTCGATCCCGAAATAGGTCGTATCGATCTGGCCAGCGGCCTTCAGCGACGGATCGGCAAGGACCTTATCGTAGATTAGTGCGGTGGAGAAGTAGGGGCAGATGATGCCGAAGGCCGTCAGCAGGATGAGGAACACAAAGATCATCAACGTCTGCGGGATGTAGTTTTTGAACAGCCCGAGCAGACGGAAGGTCAGCGACGCCTTGGAGAGACATTTCGGGCAGACCTTGCGGGCGGGGTTGGGGTAGCGCGTGCCGCATTTGGGGCAGAAGAGCTCCGGCTCTTCGCCGATGGGGCCGTCTTCTTTTTCGTCGTAGCGGTTGGTCGCGCGGTTCAGGTTCTTGGCGAAGATCTCGAAGGCGGCCGTGCGGCCAATCGAGGCGTCGGCCAGCTCGTCCAGAACACCGTCATCGCGGATGGAGATCAGACGGCAGGTGGCGACCATCTGGTCGACCTTGATCTCGCCCAGCTCCGAAAGCGGACGTGACGAAAAATCCGAAACGTCGAACACGGTCTCCATGCGCTTTTCGTCTTCGTAGCGCACAACGTGCTCAACACCGGTCATCACGTAAAAATTCCGGTCGTCAAAGGCCATGACCTGGTCGACAAAGTTCTGCTCCAGATCCATGTCGCCCTTGACGTATCGGACGATCTTATCGACATCCACACCGCGTTCTGCAAACCGCAGCGCGATGTAGGCAGGAATTTTCTGCTTCTGTTTCTCTTTCAAACTCGGTTCACCTCTCAATTTTTCTCCGCACCCAATCGCGCGAAGCTTCCCAAAAAATAAAAGCGGATACAAACTGTATCCGCTTTGCAATAACCGACGCGCTAACGAAAATCCGCGGACGGAAGCGATCACAGCAGATACAAGACCCCATATTTTATTCTGGGAAGGTTGTAAAAAACAAGTCAGGCTATGATTGATCTCCTTACACGCGGGTTAAGGCTCTTCTCCAATTCCCATAGAGCCACCGCGGGATCGTGCGTTAGTCCGAAGATTTGCCGGCCGATTTTCACCGCAACCGACTACTGAAATTTTAATGCAAACGGGCCGAAAAGTCAAGGCAATGAGGGGGTGAATTTAGCCAAAAAAAGCGATAAATTTTTGTTACATTGTAACAAAAACACACAAAGGAAAAACAGGGTCTCGGGAATAAAAAGAAATGCATAAAACGTGTTTACACCTATTACAAAATTGTGCAGCTTATGGTATAATCTTTGTAGCTGTATGGCAATACTTGTTCATTGATCCTTGTAGCAGAAAGGGGAGTCCACCGTGCAGAATCCCGCCAACTGGATATTCCACCGCAAATTTGCGATGACGATGTATAAAGACCAAAAGCTTCCGCTGGCGAAAATGACGTTTTCGAGCGACTTCACCGTGACCGACCGCGGAGATCTCTACCCGCCGATCGGCCGCAGTGAGTCCTGCGCGGAAACCGTCAGCGGGAATCGCTGGTATATTCATGGGAAGGTCGCGCGTTTGCTCGGGCAGTTTTTTCCGTACGCCACCTATGCGCTGACAGCGGAGCAACTGCTCGGTTCGGCAGGCTTCCGCCTGATCGGTGACGGTTTCGAGGCTTCGGTTTGCCTTTGTGCCGATGAGCGCGGGCGACAGATCGGTTTTGCCTGCGGCGAGGATACCGCGCGGGTCGAAATCTCGGCCGATACCAAAACGCTGATCGTCTCCTGCCGCCCCGGAGCCTTCGACGTCTATACGCCCGAAAACGGCAAGCCGACGCGCAAAGCGAGCTTTGCCGCTCCTGCGTTTGCTGCGTCCGACCGCCAATCCTTTTTTGACCGCGTACACGTTGCCGTCAGCGTGGACGGCGAAGCAGAGATCAGCGCGGCCGAAGCTTATCTCGACAACGGCATCGCGCAGGCCGATCTTCGCCCGATTCGCTATGAAAACGGCGAGATCCTGCAGGAAAACGGCAAAATCTGGCTCACCGCATCGATCCGTCTGGAAGAAAAATGCTTTCAGGGCGTGTTCTCGTGGGTGCCGGGAACCGCGGACCTCCGCTACACCGGCGCGCTCTTTTTCGATGCCGGCGACGGCATCTGGGCCAACGCCGTCGCTTCCTCAATCCTGTGGCATCGCGCCGAACGGCGCTGGTATCTTTGGGTCTGCTCCTTCAGCCACGGCCATATTCTGGGCCACGCCGTCATCGATGGCGAGGTGCGCTGTGGGGTCAACGTCGTTGATATCGAGCTGATGCCGTCAGCAGCAAAGGGCGCGTCGGCCGAGGAATTTGCGGGCTTTCCCCACGACGAAGATCC
The DNA here is from genome assembly GCA_015067825.1 of Oscillospiraceae bacterium. Lineage (GTDB taxonomy): Bacteria > Bacillota > Clostridia > Oscillospirales > QAMX01 > QAMX01. The sequence continues at coordinate 72,252 of SVLQ01000007.1, forward strand.
CGATTTCTACTACGACGAAGAGCGTGCCTGCTGGTATATGGCGATCTGCCGCAGCGATCCCGAAACCGGCCGCTACCGCTACTTTTTCTTCCGATCCGCCGAACCGTTTGCCAACTACCGTTTTATCGGCAAGGGGATGCCGGGCTCGGAGACCGGTGGATCGTTTGTCCGCTGCGGCAAGCAACGCCTGTTCGTCTGCGGCAACAGCTTCGAGGCGCACTCCGATTACCGGATCTACAGCGAAAACGGGATGCAAAACGCCGTCTTTGACTACCCCGACGGCGGCTTCCGCGGATGGGGTACGCTGATGCCGATCAAGCTCGGCACGCGCACGCGCTGGTTCTGGATCACCTTCGACCGCAAGCTCGGCAGTGCCTTCAACTGGAGCTACGGCAATATCTACTGCTTTGAAGCGGAAATTTCATAAAAAACGCCCCTGTATTTTGATAAATACAGGGGCGTTGCATTTTGTTACAGTGCGTCGACTGGGAGGGTGAAGAGGGCGGCGTGGCGTTCGATGCTCTCTTCCTTCGAAACCGTGCAGGAGACGTACATCGTGTTGCCGACGACCGAAACGCACGGGTAGTGCCAGTTGGGGCCTGCGCCGAGTTCGTCATCATAACCGTCGGCGAGCATCCAAGCCTTGGTAAACGGCTGATCTGCGCCATCGCGCAGCGCGAGGATCAGACGCGAACGGTCGTCTTCCTTTATATATTCGTTGTAAACGAGGAATTGTCTGCCGTCGGCGAGGGTGCCGCTGTACATTTTTGCCGGCAGAATCGGCATATCGCACGGCGCGACTTCGCTCCAAATCTTGCCGTCGGTGCTCTCGGAAAAGTGGGCGATGCCACTGTCGTTACGCGTGACGGCAACGAGCTTTTCCTCGGCAGCCAGAACCGTCGTTTCGGGGTAATCAAACGGGTATTCTCCGCGGTCCCACGGACCGGGGATCGCGACGATCTCCCAGTTTGCCGGAGCGGCGGGCTCGGCAAACGCGACTACGGGCACGAGCGGCAGCTCGCCCGTCTGGTCGGCCATTCGCCCGCCGACAACCCATTTGCCGCGCCAAAGCTGCGGCAGCGTGTTGATCAAAAGCAGATCGTCGCGGTGTTCTTTCGTCACCCAAACGCCGTTTTCGTAACACACACAGACGTATCCGGCCGGACGGTCGTGGCCGGTCATTTCTGTCACGTACGCCCAGATCTCGCCGCCGTATTCCGAAAACGTCACGGGAACCATATGCAGCCCGTGCTCGGTGTCTTCGCAGATGATCTCGGGTTCGCCCCACGTTTTGCCGCCGTCATCCGACCATCTGCCGCGGATGACCGTGCGGCCTTCGATCTCGTTTTCGGTGCAGTTGTACCATGCCAACAGCAACCTGCCACCGAGATGCGCGATGACGGTATCGTGGAGAAACGGGAATTCCGCATCTGCGCGGTGGACGATCTGTTTGGTCTGGAGGGGATGACGAATGGGCGTTGCCTGCAAAACAAGTTGGGCCATAACGATGTTCCTTTCTACTGTGCGCTGGATTGTAAATCGGCGACGAGTCTCTTGAGCGGCGCGTCATTGTGGGAGAATTCGTGCGTACCGGAAAAAACCTCCAATTCGACCCAATCCGCGGTATCGCCGACAATTTCTTTCAGCCGCTCGAATGCCTCGATCCCGCCCTTGACGTCGAAAATCTCGTCGTCGGTAGCGATCTGCAGACAGATCCGGCGCGGATGGATGAGACAGGCGACCTCGGCGTGGTCGAAACGGTAGGCATCGCGCAGCCACGACCAGTCGGGAACCGGGTAGTATTCGCGGCAGTTGAAATATCCGCACGAAACCGCCGAGAGGATGCGCGGCTCGGCCGCGGTGGTATACAGCGTGTAGAACCCGCCGTAGGAGAGACCGACCATGCCAAACGTCGAGACGTACGGCTGGGTCTCGAAATAATCGAGGATGCGCGTGATCCCGTAGATCTCAAGCGCGGCGATCGAACTGCCGAGGGATTTCAGTTGCGTGTCGATCGCCTTGCGGTTGTATTCCACGCCGTAGCTTTCCGTGCGCCAAAGCAGAAGCTGGGGCGCGAACACGTGCACGCCGAGGGCGAGAACGCGCTCGGTCATTTCGTTGTAATTATACGTTGATTCGTAAAATCCGGAAACGACTTCGGGCGTACCGTCGCCGCCGTGCTGCGAGATCACCAAGGGTTTTGCATCGTCGCCGTTTTGACGGAAGAAAAGCCCGGTCATTTTGAGGTTGCCAATGATCTGAAACTGCATGCGGAAAACGGTGACACCGTTTTCCTCAGTAAGCTTTTCACAATAAGTGACCGTCGGCGGATCTTTTGGCTTGGGTTCGGTCAGCGGCCAACCGAGCATCTCCCGGAATTCCCGGCGGCAACGCTCCGGATCGGACAGGATCTCTGCGGCGTAAATTTTTCTCTCTTCTGCGGCTTGGGCAGAGCGGGCCGAAATCAGTTCGTTTATGCTGTCGCGATATTCCGCCCGAAACCTTTCGGTCGCTTTATAGCTCTCCTGAAATTGCATTTTAGAAACTCCTCTCGGTGAATTCTGTTCACAAAACTTTTTTACAGTCAATGATAGGATACTATCATACCATAAAACGCAGCAAAAGGAAAGTGGTACCGCGCAAAGTCGATACCACAAAAAACGAAATAATTATGCGATAGGAGCAATATCACCGTCGGAACAGTGGACGGTGGCACTCAGCGGGGCGAGGTAACCTGCGGCGTTGCCTGTGTTCCAAACTTCCATCGTTCCGTCCGGAAAATAAATATCCGTGACAGATGCGGGGAATCCGTTAGCAAAGTAGATATCCGCTCGGTGTAGTGTGACGCTTGTCAGCGTACCATCCTGCGGTAAGGCATTGGCAGAGACCGCATCGAGTTTGACAGGGAGATCAATCGTTTCCAATACGGTGGCGCGGAATGCTTCGTTCTGGATACTGAGAAGGGAAGTTGGCAAAGAAACGGATTTCAGCGACGAACAGAATGCAAACGCACCGGCAGAAATCGAGCGGACCCCCTCTGGGATAACGACATTTGGGAGGAGATCGCAACTGTAGAATGCATAGTTGCCTAGAAAAGTCAGAGTAGACGGCAGATCGATACTTTCCAAAACATCACAGCCATAAAATGCTTCCGCTTCGATATAGCGAAGTCCCTCAGAAAATGCTACTCTGTTGAGTTGGTTACAACCTCTAAACGCCGCTTGGGGGATGCCGACCAGTGATTCTGAGAGCACAACGGAAGCCAAAGAAGAAGCCGCAAATGCGCATTCGCCGATTTCGCAAACGCTGTCGGGGAGGACGATATCGGTGATATCTTTGTGTTGGTAATAAGCATATTCCGCAATTCTTTTCACACCTTCTGGAATGCAGCCCGCAGAATCGCCCCAGAAGAGCGTTTGTGTTGCTGCTTCAATCAGTGCCCCGTTTTCAACATGAAATGCGGTGTTTTCGCCTGCAACGGTGACGGCTTCGATGCCCGTGGATTCATAGAATGCTAAATTGCCAAGAGCGCGGAGGCTTGCAGGGAGACTGATCATTTTTAGGTTTCTGCAATTCGAAAAAGCTTCGGAACCGATGTAAACCACACCGTCTGGAATGATCAACTCGGTGAGATTGTGGCAATTTCGGAAACAACCGGTCGCAATCACTCTGACGCCGTCGGCAAAGCCAACAGCGGTCGGATAGGTATCCACCGGAGCAACGGCTACGAGATAGGGGTTTTCTTCGTTACCGACGTAGGAAATGCCGTTGAGTACGGTCATGGGTGGGTCAAAACTGTCAAAGTTTGTACCCAAAACTTCGATGGAAGAGGGAATTCGAACCACAGCACCGTGGTCACTGTTGTTAAATGCGCCTTGCGCCACCGTGAGAACACCATCAGGGAGAATAATTTCACTGAGGTTTTTACAGCGTTCAAACGCATATTCACCGATGTGGCGCACGCTGTCGGGGAGGATAATGTTGGTGATGTTGGAGTTGTAACGCCCGAGATCCGCAGCGATCAACACGGTCCCGTCGGCAATCATCGGAGTCGTGCACTGTTCAGCGATGTAAATCGCGGCGAAACAAGGATTAGCGGCACTTCCGATGTAGGTGACATCTCCCAAAACGGTAGTCTGCAGCAACGGATTGTTATCGGGATTCCATGCACCGACGTGCGTGAGCGATTCGGGTAAGAGAAGCGTTTGCAACTTGTCGCATTGGCTGAATGCATTCATGTCCAAAGCTGTCAAAGCATCGGGCAAAACGAGATTTTCCAGAGAGGAGCAACAGTTGAAGGCGTCTTCGTGTATTTCTTTCAAACTTGCGGGCAGACGAATGTCGCGCAGCGCATGCATGTTGTAAAATGCAAACGAGCCGATTTCCGTAATACCCTCTTCAATAATAAGCGTTTTGACCTTGTCGGCGTATGCAAACCATGCATCGGGGTCGTTAGAAGCGTAGCGGATTTCGCCATCGCAAATCGCACCTTGCCCCGAAATAGTCAAAGTTTCAGTGGTGATGTTGTAACTCCAATCGTAATAACGGTAAGCGCCGCTGACAATCTCGTCAGTGGGCTGCGTTGGTGTGGTAGCGGCCGTCGGCGCAACAGTTGTAGTCGTACTTACTTCGTCGGCACCAATGGTAGACGAAGTAGTGGACGAAGCTTCGGTAGTGTCGGGGGTGGTATCGGTCGATTTTGCAGTCGTGGTTACCTTGGTCTGCTTGGTAGATTTCGTTTCTTTCGGTTCGGTCGAGTCATCGCAGGCTGTAAACGAAACTAGCATGGCAGTGGCCAAGAGGATTGTGAGAATTCGTTTCATAGGATTTTCCCTTGTCAAATAGTGAATATTAAAATTATTTCGCCAAAATCGCATTCAGCGCCTGCATGGTTTCTTTTGTCGGCGTCGGATACGCGGCGAAGGGGAAGGGGATGCCGAGCTCGTCGTACTTGGTCTGGCAGATCTTTTTGAACGGCAAAAGCTCCGTTTTATCCACGCAGGCATGCACCGCGGCGATCGCCTTGAGCGCACGGATATTATCGGCGTTGTCGTTCAAGCCGGGGATGATGACCTGACGCAGCGTGGTGGCAATTCCTCGCTCGTTGAGGTGGTCCAAAAACGCGAGTACGTCGGCGAGCGAACCGCCGACGTGGGCGCGGTAAAGCTCTTCCGAAGTGTACTTGATGTCCAAAAGCACGCGATCGGTCTCGGCGAGCAGATCTTTTGCCGCCGGAGTGAGGATCGTCCCGGAGGTATCGAGGCAGGTGTGGATGCCTTCGGCGCGGCAGCGGGCAAAGAGCTCGCGCACAAATTCTGCCTGCAAGAGCGGCTCGCCGCCGGAAACCGTCACGCCGCCGTGGGCTCCGAAGTAGGCGCGGCAGCGAACCACGCGGTTGAGAACTTCCTCGACCGTGTATTCTTTTCCGCCGGAGATGGCCCATGTGTCGGGGTTGTGGCAGCAACCGCAGCGCAGATGACAACCCTGCAGAAATACGACAAACCGCACACCCGGCCCGTCCAGCGTGCCTAAGCTTTGGAACGAATGGATGCGGCCGGTCATAGCGTTTCGTGGAAGGTGCGGCTGATCACTTCACGCTGCTGCTCGCGCGAGAGCTTGTGGAAGTTGACGGCATAACCCGAAACACGGATCGTCAGATTCGGGAAGGCTTCGGGATTCTCGTATGCCTGCATCAGCGTTTCGCGGTTCAGGACGTTGACGTTGATGTGGTGCGCTTTCTGCGCAAAATAACCGTCGAGGATCGTGACGAGGTTTTCGATGCGGTCTTCTTCGGTGCGGCCGAGGGCGTCGGGCGTGATCGAGAAGGTGTTGGAGATACCGTCGCGGCAGTCGTCGTAGCTGATTTTGGCCACGGAGTTCAGCGAGGCGAGCGCACCGTTTTCTTCGCGGTTGTGCATCGGGTTCGCGCCCGGTGCAAACGGAGCGGAGGCCTTACGGCCGTCGGGGGTTGCGCCGGTATTCTTGCCGTACATGACGTTCGAGGTGATCGTCAGCACGGAAAGCGTGTGGATCGCGTTCCGATAGGTCGGTGTTTTGCGCAGCTCGGTGATGAAGAGATGCGTCATATCCTTGGCGATGAGGTCAACACGGTCGTCGTCGTTGCCGTATTTCGGGAAGTCGCCGACGGTCTTAAACTCGGTGATAAAGCCCTTGTCGTCCTTGACCGGATGCACGGCGGCAAATTTGATCGCGCTCAACGAGTCGGCGACGACGGAAAGTCCGGCGATGCCAAACGCCATGAAACGCTCAACGTCGGTGTCGTGCAGCGCCATCTGTGTTTTCTCGTAGGCGTACTTGTCGTGCATGTAGTGGATGATGTTCATCGTGTTGACGTAGAGATGACTGAGCCATGCGATGTAGATCTTGTAGCGCTCCATAACTTCGTCGAAGTCGAGCTTTTCCACGTCCATTACCGGCATCTGCGGGCCGATATGGATGCCGCTGGTCGTGTCGTAACCGCCGTTGATGGCGATCAGCAACAGCTTGGCGAGGTTGCAGCGCGCACCGAAGAACTGCATCTGCTTGCCGACCTTCATCGCCGAAACGCAGCAGGCGATGGCGTAGTCGTCGCCGTAGATGGGGCGCATGACGTCGTCGTTTTCGTACTGGATCGAATCGGTGTCGGCCGAGACCTTGGCGCAGAAGCGCTTGAAGGGTTCGGGCAGCAGATTCGACCAAAGCACGGTGAGGTTCGGTTCGGGCGAGGAACCGAGGGTGTAGAGCGTATTCAAAACGCGGTAGCTGTTTTTGGTGACGAGCGTACGGCCGTCTTCACCCATGCCGCCGACGGCTTCGGTGATCCACATGGGGTCGCCGCCGAAGAGCTCGTTGTATTCGGGGGTGCGCAGATGGCGGGCGATACGCAGCTTCATCACGAAATCGTCCATCAGCTCCTGCGCCGCTTCTTCCGTGAGGATCCCGGCGCGAATGTCGCGTTCGATGTAGATATCGAAGAAGGTGCTCACTCTGCCGAGCGACATCGCCGCACCGTTCTGTTCTTTGATCGCGCCCAGATAGGCAAAGTACGTCCATTGGATCGCCTCACGCGCGTTTTCGGCGGGGCGGCTGATGTCGTAGCCGTACATGGCTGCCATTTCCTTTAAATAACCGAGGAAGGTGATCTGCTGGAAGAGTTCTTCGTCCAGACGGATCTGATCGGTGTTAAAGGTGTCGAGTGCATTTTTGTCCTTTTTCTTTTCGGCGATCAGGTGGTCAACGCCGTAAAGCGCAACCCTGCGGTAGTCGCCGATAATGCGGCCGCGACCGTAGGCATCCGGCAGGCCGGTGATAACGTGGCACTTGCGCGCCAAACGCATCTCGTCGGTATACGCGCGGAAAACGCCGTCGTTGTGGGTGGTTCTGAAGCGGAATTCTTCTTCCACCTTCGGGCTCAACTTATAGCCGTAGGCTTCGCAGGCCTGCCGCACCATGCGCATACCGCCAAAGGGGTTGACGCCGCGCTTTAAGGGGCGGTTCGTCTGCATGCCGACGATGAGTTCGTTTTCTTTGTCAATGTAGCCGGGCGAGTAGCTCGTCAGCGACGAAACGGTCGCCGTGTCAATGTCCAGAACGCCGCCGTACTGGCGCTCCAGCGTGAAGAGCGATTCCAGCTTTTTCATCATCGCTTTTGTACGGTCAGTCGCGCCGGCCAAAAAATCTGCTTCGCCGGCATAGGGTGTGTAGTTCGTCTGAATAAAATTGCGCACGTTGATCTCGGTCTGCCATGCGCCGGGAATGAACCCGTTCCAATTCTTGTGTTCCATCGGATTTTCCTCCTTGCCTCGAGTCGGCACAAACAAAAAAGGGCCGACCCAGCTTCATACAAAACTGAATCGCCCAGACGGTCGGCATATGAAGCACTTGTGTTCCCCTGCGGTGACCCGCAAAATCCGTCAGTTACGCAAGTACTGTAACATCTTGTCCTTATTATATCGGAAAAACGCCGGCTTGTCAATACGGAATAAGAGAAGAAACGCCGCGTGAAAACAACGCGTTTTTTGTCGATTCTACCCCAAACGATTATTTTGCCGATGAAAGAAACCGGGCAGAGCCCCTTAACGTGAGGGGTCTGTCCGGTTTTGCGGTTTACGGCAGACGGTAGCCGGCGGCGAGATAGATCTTGTACCAATCGGCGGCCGAGATCGTGACGTCGGCTGCTTTCGCGATCGCGCGCAGGCGTTCGGGATTTGTGCTGCCGACGATCGGCTGCATCTTTTCCGGCAGACGCAAGATCCATGCGATCGCAAGGCCCGTGTCGGTGATGCCATACTGATCGGCCATCTCGCGGATGACGGCGTTCAGGTCGGCGAATTTCTCGTTGGTCAAAAAGCTACCCTCAATAAAACCGTACTGCAGCGGCGACCACGGTTGGATGGTGATTCCGTTTAAGCGGCAATAATCGCGCAGGTAGCCGTCGTAGTTCACGCCGTCGGCGTTTTCCAGATTGACGTTGGCGCCGCTGCTGACCATGCGGGCGTTGGTGATGCTCAGCTGCATCTGGTTGATCTTCAACGGCTGGGCGACGGCGCGCTGGAGAAGCTCGATCTGGTAGGGGCTGTGGTTGGATACGCCGAAAGCGCCGACCTTGCCGCTTTGGTAAAGCTCGTCAAACGCCTCGGCGACGATCTCCGGCTCCATCAGCAGATCGGGACGGTGCAGCAGCAGAACGTCGACGCGCTCCACGCCCAACCGCGAGAGCGAGCCTTCCACGGCCGAGAGAATATGCTCTTTGGAAAAGTCGTACATCCCTTTGCGGATGCCGCACTTGGTCTGAATGACGATTTTGTCGCGCAGGGAAGGGTTGCGGCGCAGAATCCCGCCAAAAACCTCTTCGCTCTTTCCGCTGCCGTAGATGTCGGCGTGGTCAAAATAGTTGTAGCCGCAGGCGAGCGCATTGTCTATGTAGGCATCGGCCTCGCGATCGGTCATGTTGTTGATACGCATGCAGCCCAAAGCCACCTGCGAAACGGCAATTTTGTCGGAATACGTGTGGATATATTTCATCGTAAACACCTTCCCTAACGGTATGTTATTTCGAATCCGCGTTTACAAACGCATCTTGAATCGCTCTTGCTTCCTCGGCGGAGTCTGCCGGCCCGAAGAAAATAACGTTTGGCGAGTCTGTGTCGTCTGGAGGGCTCCATGAAAACATCACTCGTTCAGGAAACATCTCGTTGTTTCCGACGTGGTTGGGGAGGAAAATCATCGAACCCCGACCGTCTTCGGAAAACGGTGAATTTTGCGAAAAGTAGGGGTAAACGATCCTGCCGGAAAACTTTTCCTTCAGATCCTCCCAAAACGACTGCTCACCGAAAAATCCGCGCTCGGGTGCATGACCTCGGTGCGCGAAAAAATCCTTGTGTTCGATTCCTTTGAAGGTCACCGTGCCGCTAACCTGCGTGGGCGCAAAGAGGATACGGTAATAGGTGAGGTCGAACTGTACGTTTTCTACCTCGCCGTCGAGACTGCAAACGGTCATTTCCGCCGTTTTGCGGATCGGCGTGTAGTACCATTTCAGCAGAAAAATGATACTGGCCAAAACGACGATAACTGCAGCGGAGATGATAAGCCAAAGTCTGCGCTTGCGGATGGCGATGGGATCTGTCATGTGTGTCCTCCTTTTTTGGGGGGCTGGTGGTTCGTCTTGTATCATGATTATAGCATATATCGTGGTCACGCGCAATACTTTTGAAAAACAGCGGACAGAGAAAACTGTCCGCTGTATCTTTCCTTATTCTGAGAGAATCAGTTCGATGAGCTGCACCGCTGTGCGGTATTCTTCCGCCGTCATTTCCACTTCGGCGTAGTGATACGTGTGAGCATAATTCAGAGTACCGCTGGCGTAGTAATAGCTTTCGCTTGCAAGATCGCCGTTTTCTGTGTAGGTGTATGTTCTGGTGTTGCTGAGCGTACCGTCATCTCTGTAGTAAGCGCGTTCCACCAGATTGCCATTGGCATCGTAGCTGTAGGTATGCATCGAGCTGTCGTCGTTGATCTGCTCGACCATGTTTCCCGCCTCGTCGTATACATTGACGTAGGTAGTCACTTCGCCGTCGGCATCCGTCTTCTGCACCTTGTTGCCGTGCTCGTCGTAAACGTGCAGATCGTTGACCGTGAGCTCGCCCTTGCGGTTGACGTATGTCTCTGTGAGAATCTGACCGTCTTCATTATAAGTACAGTTTCTCAGGCCGACAACCGCATCTCCTTCGGTTTTTGTTTCGCTGAGCATGTTTCCGCATTCATCGTAGGTGTAGGTGCGGGTCTGTTCGGAACCGTCGTCATAGGTCTCGTGGAGAACAGTGATGTTGCCGTTTTCATCCCACTGCAGATCCCAAACGACCCCGTAGGGAAATTCCGCCCGCGCAGTCTTCGCATCCTCATCGTACGAAACGGTTACCTTGTAGTTTTCATACTCCGGCATTTCAATCGAGGTAACGCGCGGACCTTCAAACGTGTAGATTTCAACAACGACATCTTCGCCGGTGGCACCGTCCGTGCGGCAGCGTCCGGCGGCGAGAACCATCAGCTCCCGGGCGATCGCCTCGGTAGTGGCCTCCGTGGTTGCAGCAGATGTATCACTTGTTGCGGCGGTATCGCTCGTTGTGGCCGTCGAACCGTCGGAATCCTGCGTTGCCGCAGTTGTCGTCGCTTTTGTGGAAGCGCTGCTTTCCGGATCATCTACGACTTTGGCCGAACAGGCGGCAAACGAAGCGAGCAGGGAAAGCGCGAGAATCAACGTAAGAATCTTTTTCATGGAATCCTCCGAAATCAAGAATGGGAATATTATAGCACAGCAGAGGACGAGAAACAAGAAAATTTGTGTGAACACAGAAAACAACAAGGGGAATATCCGAACTGTCAATGAAATCTTCGGTGTTCCGCCTCAAATGAAATTAAATCCGTCTTATCGCTCCAGGCGAAGCGGGATTTCACTAAAAAAAAGGTGCTGCTTCATATTTGCAAACGAATCTATGGAATCAAACCGTGGTTGCATATTTGCCGGCTAAGCCGAATGCGCGATTCAATGGGCCGGACTCCTTGCCGAAATCAAGTATCACAGCAAGTGCCCCCAAGATATAATCCTTTGCTATTGGAATGGCGGCCTCAAGGTCGTATCCTTTGACGATATAGCGACAGTACGTACCCTGTACCGTGTGTATTGGGGGTGTCAATATGCTTTCCGCAGAATCGTCTACAATCATTACAGAATATCCACCATTTCGTGATTGAGCGCCTTGTTCATGCTTCGCACCGCGCAGAACTTTCCGCACATCGAGCAGGTATCCTCATGCTCGGGCTTGCGCTCGTCGCGGATACGCTTTGCCGTTTCGGGATCAAGCGCGCAGGCCCACTGTTCCTCCCAATCGAGCTTGCGGCGTGCATCGCCCATGCGGTCGTCGATATCTCTTGCGCGCGGGATCTTTTTGGCAATGTCGGCGGCGTGCGCTGCGATCTTGGAGGCAATGATACCTTGTTTCACGTCGTCCACGTTGGGGAGCGCCAGATGCTCGGCAGGCGTAACGTAGCAGAGGAAGGCCGCACCCGCTGCCGCAGCGATCGCACCGCCGATCGCCGAGGTAATGTGGTCGTAACCTGGTGCGATATCGGTGACGATGGGGCCGAGCACATAGAAGGGTGCACCCATACAGACGGTCTGCTGCAGCTTCATATTCGCTTCGATCTGATCCATCGGCATATGTCCGGGGCCTTCCACCATGACCTGCACGTCACGCGCCCAAGCGCGCTTCGTCAGCTCGCCAAGACGCACCAGTTCCTCGATCTGACACACGTCGCTACCGTCTGCAAGGCAACCCGGGCGACAAGCATCACCGAGAGAAATGGTCACGTCATATTCGCGGCAGATCTCAAGGATCTCATCGTAATACTCGTAGAAGGGGTTTTCCTCTCCGGTCATGCACATCCATGCGAAGACCAAAGATCCGCCGCGAGAGACGATGTTCATCTTTCTCTTGTGTTTCCGGATCTGCTCAATGGTCTTACGGGTAATGCCGCAATGAAGGGTGACGAAGTCCACGCCGTCTGCGGCGTGAAGTCTGACAACGTCGATAAAATCCTTTGCGGTGAGCGTTGCAAGGTCGCGCTGATAGTGGATAACGCTATCGTATACGGGAACGGTTCCGATCATCGCGGGACACTCGCTTGTGAGCTTTTTGCGGAAAGGCTGGGTGTTTCCGTGGGAGGAGAGATCCATAATGGCTTCCGCGCCCATATTGACCGCCGCCATCACCTTTTCCATCTCAATATCGTAGTCCTTGCAATCGCGGGAGACGCCGAGGTTGACGTTGATTTTCGTACGAAGCATCGAACCAACGCCGTTCGGGTCAATGCAGGTATGTAACTTATTGGCACAGATCGCAACCTGTCCCTTGGCTACGAGTTCTCTGATATCTTCTGCGCTTCTGTATTCCTTGGCAGCAACCGCCTTCATTTCCGGCGTGATGATCCCCTGCCGTGCGGCGTCCATCTGTGTTGCATAGTTTCTCATTTTCTTTGTTTCCTTTCAAACAGATCTATTTTGCAAATCTTCCGGCCAGATCAAAAGCGTGGTTCATAGGCCCGGATCCATGGCCCAAATCCAGCATCGCTGCCAGCGCCCCCGAGATATAATCCTTGGCTTTTTGGATCGAGTTTGCAAGGCCATATCCTTTGGCGAGATTCGCGGCAATGGCCGACGAGAGCGTACAGCCCGTGCCGTGGGTATTGGGATTCTTGATCCGTTTGCCGCTGAACCATTCGTAGCAGCCATCGGCATAGAGAAGGTCGTTGGCATCGTTCACGCTGTGACCGCCCTTGAGAAGCACGGCGCATCCGCAGGTATCGCCGATCAGCTTGGCCGCGCGTTCCATGTCGTCCTTCGTGTGAACACTCTGCCCCGACAAGATTTCCGCTTCGGGAATATTGGGCGTAACAAGTGTCGCGAGTGGAAGAAGCGCGCTTGTCAGCACCGATCGTGCGTTGTTCTTCATCAGCTCGGAACCGCTTGTTGCGACCATTACCGGATCGACTACGACGTTTTCCGCTTTGTAATAGGCAAGCCGGTCGGCAATTACCTCGATAAGCTCTGCCGAGCTGACCATCCCTATTTTCACGGCATCGGGACGGATATCCTCAAATACCGCATCGATCTGATCCTTCAAAAATTCGGGAGCTGCCTCCTGAATTGCTCGAACGCCGGTTGTGTTCTGTGCCGTGAGTGCGGTGATCGCACTCATCGCATAAACACCATTCATCGTCATTGTTTTCAAATCTGCTTGAATACCGGCGCCTCCACTGCAGTCGCTTCCCGCAATGGTCAATGCTGTTTTCATTTTCATAGAAATCTCCTTTCGTTTTTCAGCATCGTTTTATTTAGCGACATAAGGTGGTGCCCCCAATCTGCCGCTGTATCTTATATTTGTGCCGTTTCAAAGCCGGTGATATCACGATCACCGCTTGCTTTCATTTTCGACTGTCGCGCCCTTTATCGTATGATCCCGAGTTCTTTTGCCCTTGCCTTCAACTCTATCGTTGCTGTTTTCGGGCTTTCGGCTTTCATGATAGCGGATACGACACAAATGCCTGCAATGGGAATACCGGCAAGAACGTCGATGTTATGTTTGTTGAGCCCGCCAATGGCGTTCACGGGGATCGGAACCGCCTTGCAGATATCGGCTAAGGTCTCGGTAGAAGTGATGACGGTTTTTACCTTCGTTGTGGTCGGATAGATCGCGCCGACACCAAGGTAATCCGCTCCGCCCTCGTACGCTTCCAGCGCCCAGGGAACCGTCTTGGCAGTCGCACCGATGATAAAATCGTCGCCGAGGATTCTGCGTGCGGTCGCGATGGGCATATCCTCTTTCCCGAGGTGTACACCCTCTGCTCCTACTGCAAGAGCGACGTCGATCCGGTCGTCGATGATCAGCGGCACGCTATACTTTCTCGTCAGCTTGTGCACCTTCTCCGCAAGCCCGATATACTCCATCGTCGATTTGTTCTTTTCCCGGAGCTGAAGAATCGTCGCGCCGCCCGCGAGAGCCTCCTCAACGCGGCGAAGAAACTCTGCCTCTTCAAATCCTGTGGAGTCGGTGATAAAATAAAGTCTCGTATCAAAGTTTTTCATAGTAACTCCTTATACGTAGAGATAATCGTTCAGCACGGGCTGAAGACCTTCTCCCTCAATATCCTTGTACATCTTGTCAAGGCTGCGGTGATCGTCGATCTCAAACTGCTCGTCGCCTTGCACCTCATCGGTTTCTTTTCCGCTGTACTTGCTTTCGTGGTCGCCGATCCCCGTAGAAACACCTGCAGACACCTTTGTCGCGGCGATCTTCACGATGCCGTTTCGGAACGCCGCACTCTCGCGGGAGGATACGGTGATACCGACGAACGGAAGGAAAATTCTATAAGCACAGATGATCTGACAAAGCTGCTTTTCGTGAACGTCAAGCGGATTGATCTTGTCATTGTTGATGATGGGGCGAAGGCGAGGGCAGGACAGCGACATTTCGGCGTGAGGGTATTTTCTTTGCAAATAGTAGACGTGCAGCGCGCTTGCCAAGGCATCCTTGCGGAAGTCGGAGAGACCGAGAAGTGCCGAAAACGCCACGCCTCGCATACCGCCGCGCAAGGCTCTTTCCTGTGCGTCAAAGCGATACGGCCACACACGCTTGTGACCAAGCAGGTGAAGCTGCTCGTATTTATCGGTATCGTAGGTTTCCTGAAACACGGTCACGTAATCCGCTCCGCATTCGTGGAGATATTGATACTCATCGGTGTTGACGGGATAGATCTCAAGACCAACCATACGGAAATACTTTCTCGCCAGCTTGCAGGCTTCACCGATGTACTCCACGTTACTCTGCGCACGGCTCTCGCCGGTCAGGATCAGGATTTCTTCCATGCCGCTGTCGGCAATGATCTTCATTTCCTTTTCGATCTGTTCCATAGAGAGCTTCATGCGGTTGATGTGGTTGTAGCAGTTGAACCCGCAGTACACGCAGTAGTTTTCGCAATAGTTTGCGATATAAAGGGGCGTGAAGAGATACACGGTATTGCCGAAATGCTTGCTCGTTTCCAGCCTTGCTCTCTCTGCCATCTGTTCGAGAAACGGCTCTGCCGCCGGTGACAGAAGCGCCTTAAAATCTTCGATCGTGCAGGTGGGATGCTCCAAGGCCGCACGGACGTCTCTTGCCGTGTATTTGCCGTAATCGTAAGCATTCATCTGCGCCATGACCTGTGAGCATACGTCCGACTCGATGACTTCCATGCCGGGCAGATATTCCATATGACTCCTGCGGCTCGCAGGATCGCTTTCGATGCGGTGCTTTTTCGCAAGAGCCTCGGGCGAGAGATACTCCGAATCCACAAAAAATTGGTTTTCCATGGCCTTCTCCTCAGTCGCGCAGGAATCCCGTCAAGGGATCGGATGCGGAAGCACCACGGGTGAGCACTCTGCCAAGCCCCGAAAGGTATGCCTTACGCCCTGCTTCGATCGCCAGTTTGAATGCCGACGCCATCATGGGAAGATCGCCTGCGGTGGCAAGCGCGGTATTCGCCATAATCGCCGCCGCGCCCATCTCCATTGCTTCACAGGCCTGCGAAGGTCTGCCGATACCCGCGTCCACGATGATGGGCAGGTCGATCTCATCGATGAGTATTTGAATGAATTCCTTGGTTGCAAGCCCTTTGTTCGAACCGATGGGAGAAGCCAAGGGCATCACGCTTGCCGCACCTGCGTTTACGAGATCTCGCGCTGTGTTCAAATCGGGATACATGTACGGCATGACCACAAACCCCTCGTTTGCCAGGATCTCGGTCGCCCGGATGGTTTCCACGTTATCGGGAAGGAGATATTTGGAGTCGCGCATGATCTCGATCTTCACGAAGTTGCCGCATCCAAGCTCCCGGGCGAGGCGAGCGATACGAACCGCTTCCTCAGCGTTTCTCGCGCCCGAGGTATTGGGTAGGAGTGTGATTCCTTTGGGGATGTAGTCGAGAATGTTTTCGTGCTCCTTGGTATTGGCCCGGCGCACGGCCAGCGTGATGATCTCCGCACCGGCATCCTTGATTGCCGCCTCGATCAATCTCATCGAATACTTGCCCGATCCAAGAATAAAGCGGGAGTTGAATTCGTGACCGCCGATGATCAATTTGTCGTTGTTCATGGTGTTTTCCTCTTTATTTTTCAAAATTGTTTGCTAAAATCCTGAGTACCGCGTGTGCCTCGTGTGCAGCGCAAAGCATCACGCGAGACGCTATAAGCCCGATCCCATCCGCAACGTCGCTTTCTCCATCGCCGCACAGATAGAACCTGCTCGCTACTTTTCTTGTCTGAATGCGATTGGCGTCACCAAGCCCTGCCATGCCCGAAGCCGCTACAAGATACGTACCTCTCATTTCGGTGAGTACGAGCTCAGCAAGCATCGCCTTGGCTTCCGCGCTGTCAAAGGCTTCGCAGATGATGTCCGCATCTTTTAGAAGCGTTGCGGCGTTTTCTTCCGTAATACGCTCTGTGTGCACTTCAAGTGAAAGATACGGTGCTATTTCTTTGAGATTCTCTGCGAGTGCTTCGGTCTTATACCTCCCGATCTGGTCGGCCTTGTACTGCTGACGGTGCAGATTCGTGATCTCCACACGGTCAAAGTCGCAAAGGATCAGTTTTCCAACGCCTGCTCTTGCAAGAGCTATGGCGATGTTTGAGCCAAGACCGCCAAGACCGCACACGGCAACCGCGGCCGATGAGAACGCCTTGTGCAGCGCTTTGCCGTGGCGTTCTTCCAAGGCTCTGTTCCATTCTTCTTTTGTCGGGATCACGTTTAGCCGCCTCCCACAAAGCTGACGATCTCAATGCTGTCACCGTTCGCCAAAACGGTATCGGCATAAGCGGCCTTCGGCACGATGTCACCGTTTCGCTCGGTCGCGATCCGCCTGATATCGTAGTTGGTCGTCGCAAGATATTCGGCAATGGTCTTGCCGGCAATATCTTTTGGTTCCCCGTTTACCTTTACCATTTTTCTCACCTCCAAAAAATGCAACAAAAAAAGGAGCTACCGATTCGGTAACTCCAAAATTTCTTTGTTCTTCCCAATATCCTCGTATCAGGCATCCCTACGTTGGCATTATCCAAATCAGGTTCTCGGTCGAAGGTCACACCTTCCTCTCAGCCTGTATACAAGCTCCCGTTTGTTCAGTTGTAAATATATTATACACCTTCTGCAAGATTTTTGCAAGGTCTCTCTGTAACCTTTTTTTGTCTGCTCCCGGACTTTCTGTGCGCATATATAATGATGGAAATTCTTGGGCTACTTCTTGCAGCGTTTGCTTTGTGGGGATCGTTTTCAATCGCGTGACTCATACCTCTTTTTTAGTCAAAACCGTAGGCCCAGAAGCGTTTTTGCGATCTCTGAAAAACAGCACTTGTCACTTTTTTGCAAAGAAAAAAGGGAATTTACGAAGAAAATCGTAAATTCCCAATTTTGGCAGGGGCAGTAGGGATCGAACCCACGGCCTACGGTTTTGGAGATGGTCCGACAAGTCGGCCCGTGCCGCTAATCTTTTTTGAAGTGCAGAATTCAAACACGCCAACAGAAAATTAGAGACAAAATCAACAGAACCGAATAAAATTTCAACAAACGGGAATTTCAGATACGGCAATATTTCTTCATGGCCTTCGGTGTTTTTTTACCGAAACCATCGGCTCAGATATAATACCATATTTATCCTTTTTTATCAAGAATCTTTAACTCTAAATTACTTTCTTTTGCAGTAAATTACTCTAAGTCGATCTAAACCATCAACTTTTGAAAAGAATCATCAACTCTTGGTGGGGTTTACTCTGTTTCATATCGGCTGCTGATGTCATCAAGGAACTTTCTAAAGTCCGTCACGACCTCCTGAGGCATGATGATGGTAGCCATTTTACGGAATCCGGCAACCCAACCATAGAATTGATCGCTGATGGCAACATCGGTGCTGACAACAAAGTGCCCTTTACCATCGGGGTAATAAAACACATCTCCACCTGTGCCAAAGCGATCCACAATCGTATCCAGAAGGTTGTTGGTGAAACGTATGCTCACGCGCTTCTTCTCGCCGCTGAACATGCCGAAATGCTGTTGCGTATAGGATTCCATGTTGAGTTTAGAAAACGCTGTACGACCGTCTCGTTCCTCAGCAAGGACCTCTACGCCCTTCATGCGGTCCAAGCGGAAGGTAACTATCATTTCACGTGTGCTATTCCATCCCAAAAGATAGTAGTAGCCATCACTGATGATGAGCTTGAACGGACTGATTGTATAGGGTGCGCCGCCTCTGCGGTCCACCTGCTGTGTACGGTCCTGGATAGTGAATTTCTGATAGCGGAAACCAATCTTTCGGTTTTGCCGGATCGCCTGGTTGATCTTCAACATTGTGCTCATGATGTATTTGTTTGTGGTCTTGTTTCGGCCAACCAGATAGACCTCGTTTTGCAGTTCTTCAACCTGGTAATCGCTGCAAAGGTGCTCGATTGCCGCAAGCAGATGCGCTTCCTGACTCTTGGAGATAAACTTGGAAGCCCGCACACATTCAGCCAACAGTCGCAACTCATCAAACTCATATGGGCGGCGGCTGATTTTGTAACCGTGTTGCGACTCGTCGTATTCCACCTCATAGCCGAGCAAATCTTTGTCTTCGATTTCGAGTTCATCCAAATCAAAGTCCATTTCTTTGTTCAGTATGGCGAGGATCGCATCAATATCGCGCTTGATGGAGTGCCGTTCTGCCTTAATCCCATAACGCTTCAGGTGTTCCCCAATGTCCTTTAAGCGCAAAGCATGGTTCTCATCGGTCTTCTTCAAAAGGATATCCCAAACCAAAAGGGATTTGTACTTCTGGCCCTCTTGCTTGCCTCCGGGTTTCTTCGGTTTTTCCATGTGCGGCAACCCCTTCCTTGAAAGTGCACTTTCAATACCGTCTCTACTTCATAACCTTTTCAAGCAAAGACTGGTAACTATCGACCACATCATATACGACATTGCCGCTGCTGATTGCCTTGAAATGTTCTCTGGCACAGTGAATCTTGGATTCCTCAATCAGTCGCAACTGCATAGAGTTCATAGAACCCTTTGTTTCTGCCACGAAATAAATGTGTTTGATATTACCTTCATAGAATGCAATTGCCCAGTCAGGGTTGTAGTGGCCAACAGGTGTGGAGATGTAGAAACTGTCAGGCAGTTTTACATACACCGCAACATCACTGCTGACGTCCAAACTCTCAGCAAACGCCTTTTCGTTGGTAGAGTCATAAACAATATGGTCATACAAGTGCTTGTTCGCCTTGATAGCATTAACACCCAACTTACCCTTGATGGTCGGAGCAGTAAATACATCGGTATCATACTTTTCATCCAGAACATCGTAGGTGATATGCTCAATGATTGCGGTTGCCTTTTCATCGTTGATAAGCGAACCTGCTTTAATGATAAATTCCTCTGGATTGTCCTTGAACTGGTCAAAGACAACTTTTTCAATTCCCTTGAGAATCTGAATGATAGCCTTTCTGGTAAGTCCTGTAGCATCAACCAGTTTGCCAACCAAGTCATACTTGACGCTGCTATTAACAGAAATCTTGGTGGCAGCATTATGTACCTCGGAGGACTCCTTCACAAAGGACGAACCAGAAGCAAGAGCTTCCTTGGATGCGATATTGTCCATGCGTCCAGACTCGACCTTGAAGTAAATCTTGGATACATGCAGTTTCGCATTCAAGGATGCAATGGACTTTCTGACAAGTTCATCCGTGTCAAAGTCAACCACATAAACAGACTTAGAATTAATACGATTCCAGAGAGCCTTGAACTCTGGCATAGCCAGTTTCTTATCATCAACTTGAAGTTCAACATTATTGCTACGGGCATTTTCGGGCTGCATAGCCTTACCGTCATAGATGGTATCAATGATGCCAAGAACAGACTCGACAGAGCCAGAGACCTCATCGGTGAGTTTGATTTCACCGTTTGCCTTGTCCTCATAATACTTATCGGTAAGAGTACCTTGCTTGTCGATGTAGCCCTCCATACGCAGACCAACATAGATTTCTCTGGCAACATCTTCGGTGATAACATCGGTATTGCCCTGTGCATCGGTAATAGTCTTGCCCATGAATAATTCGGGAGTAACTGCTTTCGGACGGTTCGCAACAGCGTCAGCCAGTTCAGTCTGTAAGCCCTTTGCGAAACTGTCATAACTCTCGCTGGCAATGACAGTCAGAACGTTGACGTTATGAACATCGTTGCCCAGAGCATTGACATCCATTCTTTCGCCATCTTGATTGACACAAAGACGCAGACCACGACCAACTTCCTGTCTCTTGCGGACATCACTGCTGCTCTGCTTCAAAGTACAAATCTGGAAAACATTGGGGTTGTCCCAACCTTCACGGAGAGCAGAGTGAGAGAAGATGAAACGAACAGGAGATTTCTTCGGATTTCTGTCCAGCAGAAGTTCCTTGTTCTTCATAATCAAGTCGTAGGCATCAATATCGTCTGAGGAGGTTTCTTTTGCACTAACCTTAGAGTCAATCATCTTGCCCTTCTTATCAACAGAGAAGTAGCCAGCATGGGTGTTTTGAGGACTAATCATGTTCAAATACTTGATGTAGTCATCGTCACCAAGCTCCAACTGCATATTTCCAACGACGTCGGCATACTCTTCTTCAAACATATCGGCATAAACACCGTTGAAGGGCTGTCCAGCCTTGTCATACTGCTTGTACTTCACAACCTCATCAATGAAGAACAGGGACAGAACCTTGATACCCTTGTAGAACAGTTCCCGTTCTCTCTGGATGTGAGACAGGATAGTTTCTCTAATCTGGATGCGTCTCAGCTGGTCTTCACTGACCTTGCCGATAACATCACCAGCATAGATTTTGATACCGTTGATAAACTCAACAGAGTCATCACGTCCATCAATCGCCTTGACCACGAACCCGTTCTTGTACTCGTCCAGATTCCCAGAGTTGTCGTAAAGGTTGAAGCCAATACCAACCTTCATAGACTTCTTGCGGATACCAGTAGCACCCTTGAAGTCAAACTGTAAGGTGGCGGTGGGGTCTGCTTTGGAAAGGTTCAGACCTTCCAGATACACATAACTTTCGGTGGCAGTGCTGCCAGTCTCGGTGATACCCTTAACAGCAATCTTTTTAACCAGACGCTTGTTGTATGCTTCCATAGCGTCCAGACGATAAATCATGTTGTAGATGCTGTCCTGCTTGTGGGTAGCAGAATAACGGAGGGTCATCAAGGGGTGGAACTCCTTGAGTCGTTCCTTGGTCTGAGTACCTTCAACGGACTGAGGTTCGTCAATGATAACGATAGGGTTCGTCTTGGCGATAATGTCAATCGGTCTGCGGCTGCGGAATTCATCCAGTTTCATGTAGATTCTACGGGCATCCTTGCCTTTGGCATTGAACGCCTGCGAATTGATAATCATTACATTGATGGAACTGTCAGAAGCAAAACGGTCAATCTCAGTAAGTTGAGCAGAGTTATAGATGAAGAAGCGAACCTTCTTACCATATTCCTCCGCAAAGTGTTCCTGCGTCATCTGGAAGGACTTATAGACACCTTCACGGATAGCAACAGAAGGAACAACAACGATAAATTTGCTCCAACCGTAGTGTTTGTTCAGTTCATACATCGTTTTGATGTAGGTGTATGTTTTACCAACACCAGTCTCCATTTCGACTGTAAGGTTGAAACGACCTTCCAGTTTGGAAGACGGTGCGATTAAGTTTGCTCTTTGAACCTTCTGAATATGTTCCAGAATCAAACGGTCATTTAGTTCCGGAATAAGTTTGGCGTTAGACCAGCCAGTGTAGTCCGTATCTTCCTCCAGCACGGATTGATACTCACCTGCGCCTCTGTCCATCATGTAAGAAGGTGTCAGATAGGGCTGACCAGCAAAAACATCCACCACAGCCTTCGCAGCATCGGCTTGGAATTTCTGATGCTTGAATTGTAGTTTCATATTTGCCCGTCCTTACTTTACTATATTTTTTTGAATAGGAAGAACCACATTTTCCGGAACCGGAACTGGTTCATATCTGAATTGTCGTTCCTCCCACAGTAACGGTCTTCTGGCCCATATGTAACTGAACTCCGGGCGTTCAATATAAGGATTCTTTTTGAATCGGAGTTTGCCGTTTTTATAAGAAATGTCTGTGTAGAGGTTTTCTCCAATAAGCCCCTTGAGATTGAACATAATTTCCAAATCCCATTCTTCCATATACGATTCGACAAGTTCGCTGATTCTTGCTGAAAATGTCGAAGGTTTGATAGGAATTCGGTCGATAAACTCTTTGCGTTGAATTGTGTAATACCCATCTTCATCGGGCTGTAATCCCTCGTATAATCTTTGTTGGACAAATAGCATCATTCTCTGTCCACTTAATGTTATCATCATAGCGGCCACCTCAAATAACTTTAACTCTGGTATCGGGTGCTAATAGTTTGAATACCTCATAAACATTGATTTTGGACGGACTGTTTGCAAAACTGCTGTCACGGAAGACAGCACGGAGGGGTTGCTTCTTGGCAATGGTCTTAATAACGCTGTCGGGAATGTTTTCATCAAAGCAAGCAATCAAGTCGCCATCATTGTAAGTATGTACGGTGCAGCCCTCAATGGTCTCGGAGGTATAAGGCAGCGAGAGAGGAAGTCCCCATTCAAGCAAGCAACCAAACAGCAAGTCAAGGTCAGTACGGTCTGCCTTAACATTAGATTCCAACATAGAAAGCATTCGCTGAGAGTATTCGTCAGCAGAGTAATACACATCATTCATATTAGTTTCATCCAGTATGAAGACACGGAATCCTATATCAAGATTTTGTGCAGTGAGAGGACTTTCTTCTCTGATTTTTGCTCCTGCACGACGGATACGTTCTTTACCGATTTCGCAAATGTTTTTATAGCTATTTTTGTATGCCTCGCTATGTTCTCCGCAAGGCTCAGGAAGTTGTACTAAAATAAATTTTCTTCTACCACCGTCTTCTGCATTTTTCTGAATGACTGCATGAGCAGTAGTTGCGGTACCACTGAAAAAGTCAAGAAAAATCCCATCATTGCTATTGTTGCAAATGTTCACAAGGTGTTTAATAAGTGACGTTGGCTTAGGGGTTTCAAAAACTGCAACTCCATCAAAAAGAGAAACCAGTTCTCTTTTTGCAGAATCATTTGTACCTGTTTTATCAGCGAATAATATGGTTTCAGGCGTTAACCCTTGTTTGCCATCGGTAATAAACTTCTTGATTCTTGGCACACCATTCCCATCACTGCCAAACCAAATACGGTTGTCAGCAATAGCTTCATCCATCTTCTCTTTAGTATATCGCCAACAAGAGCCTGATGGAGGGTCAAAGTGCTTTCCACTAGGGCTTGTGATTGTATAGAATTGACTTTTAGTCCCATGGCCTGCTTGTGCTATAGCGGGAACAGATGTCCAAACACCTCTAGGGTCATTGTCTGGATTTTTATATCGTTCAATTGCAGTGTCATCCATTTCTTCAAGTCCAATAGCATTGGCTCTATTGTCATAGTTTTTTACAAAGCAAACAATGTAGTCATGACGTACAGATACAATTTTTCTATTTTCGCGAGTTTTTCGTTTTTCCCAAACAAACGTAGCAATATAATTATTTGTTCCAAAGACTTCTTGCCCTATTTTAATTAAGTTAAACAATTCATTGTCATCAATAGACATGAAAATTATTCCATCTTCCGATAACAAATTGCGAGCAAGTATCAACCTAGAATACAGCAAGGAACACCAATCTGAATGATATCTTCCTTGAGTGGCGCTATTTTCTCTGCTGAAATTTATGTTACCATTTTCATCAAAATATCCAGTTCCAGTTTCATAGTCTTCGTTATCCATTATAAAGGAGTCAGGATAAATAAAATCGCTTCCAGTGTTATACGGAGGGTCAATGTAAATCATCTTGATAGCACTAAGATAACTTTCCTGCAGGAGTTTCAGAACTTCCAGATTGTCGCCCTCGATGTAAAGGTTCTCGGTGGTGTCCCAATTCACGCTTTCTTCCTTACAAGGACGCAGCGTTTTACGGATAGGCTTGTTGGCTTCCACGATAGCAGCCTTTTTACCTACCCATGTAAATTCGTATGCTTCATTGCCCTCAATCACATCACCAGAGAGCATCTGCTTGAGCAGTTCAAAGTTGATGGCTTTCTTAGCCTTGCCGTTCTCATCAATAGCCTCGGTGATGCAGTTCGGGAACAATGCCCCGATTTTTTCAATATTCTGAGAAGTCATATCTAACGACTCCATCCTCATTTTTTCCATTACTTTGTTCCTCCTAAAGCCTATTCTTCAAATATCTCCTGTTCAAGTTGTTTGTATATTTCGGTATCTGGAGTAACAAGCGGAGCCATAGTATCTCGAATAAATGTATCTGCAGAATTACCGCACTGTCTGAGAGCAAGGGTTTTCCTTAATCCAAGATATATCTCTCCACGGGCTGATTTAATATCGTCTTCTGGATATCCTTGAGACACAGAATTTGCGATAGCAACAGCCTTTTGCGCCAAGCATTCGGAATACTTGTCGGGTTGATTTTCATCAATGCACAATTTCTCGATTATTGAATTATCAAGCAAATATGCTTCCAAGTGTCGCCTGGATAGTACTTTGATATTCTTCTTCAAGAGGTCTGCGACCTCTTGGCCACTACGATCATCACGGTCCACAATCTTAATCACCTTGCAATTTTTCAACAATGTGCTAATAAGTTCACCGTGCGTTGTTTCAATTTTCTCCATATCCTCGCATGAACCGCCAGAAACAAAAAATGTGTCTGGGTGGGTGTCTCCAAATATAGTGGTATAGATGGACTTGTCAAAATCTTTGCGCTTTTTCCCATTAGGAGTACCCTCACAAAACACAATCGTTTTTGGCAACATCAGTTTTGCAAAATCCCCAAATGCTAATTCATAAAACTTATCCATAACTGCTTTCCCAACCTTGGATGGACGGATAATTTGGTCAGTATCGAAATCTCTTTCACTAAAATCAAGGAATGCAACTGTCCCAGGATTCTCTTTTTCAATATCTTCTGCTTCTTGTAGCATACCAATAGAGTGTGTTGAAAGCCAAAGCTGTGAATTGCCAGGAACCAATTTATATAATTCACGTAATACCGTTCCTTGAAGCTTTGTGTGCATATGAGCTTCTGGTTCGTCGATACAATAGACGGCATCAGGATAATATTTAGATTGGATAACCATGTCTAAAATCAAATCAAAGGCAGACTTTTCTCCAGCAGAAAGATTGCGATAGTGAAAATTTGTTGTCGTGCCTTTCGTAAAATAGAAATTCCCGTTTTTTAGAGGTTCTCCAATAGAAGAAAATTTCAAATCCTCAAAGACCCGTTCAATTGCGTCACGAATTTTTCCTATTAATTCATCTCGCAAAACCTCAACTGATTTTTTGCTGTTCGCATTGTCAAAAACTCCAGCAATCGTATTTGCCACAAGTCGCTGGTAATTTGAAGACACAGTTTGGTCGTTTTGGATAAGTGTCGAAAGTCGGACAGAAGAAGTAGGATCATCTTGTCTGTGCATCGAATCGATTTGGAAATCTGGCTCGTTTCGATACGCGCTTCGGAAATAAAAGTGACCTTTAATATTGCTTTGTCCAATCACTTTAGAAAATGTAGCGTCATAAAAATCAATGTCAACAAGTTCTGGGCAATGCTGAAACCATTCGATATGGCTATACTGATTTATATCACCAGTTTTTCTCAAATATCTATAGTCCCCAATATCTTGATAACCAGAATACTTGTAATAATGATTCATCGATTCCATAAAAGAAGTTTTGCCCGAACCGTTTGGTCCAACCAAAACGATCAATTTAGCCGTTTCAGGAATATCCTCCACCAATAGGTGTGTAAAGCGTTTGAAGTTATTTAATTCGACTTTCTTAATTCTCATAAAAGTCCTCCAATTCCTTCTTCGGTTCGCCGTTCAGCTTCGTCTGCACATTCAGATACTTTTCCTTGCGGATTTTGCCTTGTATAACCTCAATCTGCATTTTGAGGTTTATAGCTAACCATGTTTTTCTCCTTTAAATTTGTGTCGACTATATAATACATTATAACACGGTAATCTCCGCGTTTCAACAAAAATCACAAGACATTGGGTGTTGTTCGCAACAAATCCTGACAAAGTAAAACAGCCGAACTAACATTTCTGTTAATTCGACTGTACATCATATCACGCCTCGCAGTTGTTCTCTTCTCGCCCGTATCAATGTGCTTTTGCTGATTCCAAGAAGTTCAGCAATTCGCTTGTAGCTCTTGCCCTGGTCCAACAGTGCAAGGCCGTGCCGCAGTTGCTCTTGGGTGAATTTCTTTGGTCTGCCCTCGCGGTAGTTCGGGTCTTGTTTGGCCAGTACTTTCCCTGTCTGTGTGCGCTCGACAATCATACCGCGCTCGTACTCGGCAAAGGCAAGCATCACCGTAAGAATGAGGTTTCCGGTTAAGGTGTTCTCAATCAAACCCATATTGAGAATATGTACCCTGATGCCGCGTTCGAACAGTTCCCGCACAGTCTGAACACCTTCGATTGCGGTTCGGGCGAATCGGTCAAGCTTACACACGACTAAAGTATCGCCCTCTTGGAGCGAGTCCAAAAGCTCCTGGAACTTCGGTCGTTCCATAGTTTTCCCTGTGAAAGCTTCTTTCACAATCTCCTGGCAGCCGTATTTCTCCAAGGCCGCAACCTGGTCTTCCAAGCTATTGCCGTCTCTGCCTTGCGTGGCAGTTGATACCCTCGCATATCCGTAAATCATATCGTTTCTCTCTTTTCTTTTGATGCTAAGTTCTGACACCGATTTTCGGCTTTTGGTGCTAAGTTCTGACACCGATTTTCGGCTTTTGGTGCTATCTTTTGGCACTGACCGCGCTCGGTGTCAGAACTTTTAAGTTTTAAACCTTTGTTGAACTCGAAATCATTCCTCTTTCTTTAAATTGGGAATGGTGGCATTGCATTTCTCTGTAAATACCATTGCTATCATTCCCAATTTGTGTTATACTATCTTTGATAGAGTTGACACTAGTCAGGAGGCAAGTCGGATGGACTATATTAAGGTATCTCAGGCAGCAGAAAAGTGGGGAATCTCTGCGCGGCGTGTACGCTTGCTCTGCGCCCAAGGCAAGATTGACGGTGTAATCCGTAAAGGCAATCTCTACATGATTCCCGAAAATGCTACAAAGCCTCTTGATGGCAGAACGAATAAGAAAAACGTGCTGCTTGATATTCAGCGCAAGCGTGAAAAGCTCGCCCAAATGCGTCCGCTGACGCAGGGTGAGGTAGAACGCCTTGCCGAAGAGTTTATGATCGAGTTTACTTACAATTCTAACGCCATCGAGGGCAATACCTTGACACTGAAAGAAACAGCGATGGCACTCGAGGGCATGACCATCGATCAAAAACCGTTGAAGGACCACTTAGAAGCGGTCGGCCACAGAGACGCATTCCTTTACGTTCAGGATATTGCGAAAAAGGATCTTCCTTTGAGTGAGGTTGTCATCAAAAATATTCACGCACTCGTCTTGATGAATCGCCCGGAAGACAAAGGGATTTACCGTCGCATCCCCGTGCGCATCATGGGTGCATATACGGAGCCGGTACAGCCTTATTCGATCGAACCCAAAATGTCGGAACTTCTCGTTGTGAACGAAGAACGCAAAGCGAAGCTGAATGACATTGAACGTATTGCTCTTTTCCACCTTGAATTTGAGGGAATTCATCCGTTCATCGATGGCAACGGCAGAACAGGCAGATTGATTTTGAATCTGGACCTCATTCGCAATGGTTATCCGCCCATCAATGTGAAATTCACCGACCGCAAACGCTACTACGATGCATTTGATGCTTATTATCGTGACGGCAACGCCAGTCAAATGGTTGAAATGATTGCCCAGTACGTAAATGAGCGCTTTGATGAATACTTGGCAGTTTTGGAGATTTGATGCGAATATCCACCAAATTGACGTAAAGGAGAGCAATATCAAAGCAAAGACACAGAACTAACCGAAAACAATCAAGGAAAAATTGTCAACCATACTTATAAGTTGGCTTGAAAGAAAAAATAATACATAGCAAAAGGTGGATAGGTAAATGGAAGATAAATGTTTTGTCCCTATAGAGTTCATCCGCGCCAACAAACACTTGCTGGACGAGAAAAAGTCACAGACTACTTATAAAATTGAATATGTCTCCAAATATGTTGAGAAGTGGCTTTTCGTCATGTCAAATATTGATAATGTTGAAAATATCAACTTCATCGATTGTATGTGTAATGCGGGTATTTACACCGACGGCGGAAAAGGTACGGCGATAAAAGTGCTTGAGTTGTTCAATGGTTTTGCATTGCAGCACCCAAACAAAACTTTTAATCTGATTTTGAATGATATTAGCCCTGACAGGCTTTGTATCATAACCACCATCATTAATGATTATGTCGGTGTCAAAGCACAAAACATCAATATTGTAACTCGCAATCTAGATGTAAATGCATTCCTAAGCGACGAGAAGTTTTTTGTTCAATACTTTAACTGTTACCCCAAGCGCTCAGCCAATTTAGTGTTTGTGGATCCATATAACTTCTGCACCGTAAAAATATCTGTGCTTGAAAAGTTTTTATCTAAGGCCTATTGCGAGTTAATCTTCAATATATTTACAAGCGACTTTGTCCGCAATCAAGACAAAGAAAAAATGAAAAAGTTCTGTAAAGAGGAAAATATCTTCTGTACGACTAAAGAAGCTATGGTCCTGCAAATTACCAGTCAGTTAAAGGTAGGTTACATTAAATATTCATTCGCATACGAGTTTAAGACGATAACAAATATGGAACTCTATCAAATTATGTTTTTTACACCCAATATTAAAGGGCTTGAAAAGTTAAAAGAGGCTTTGTGGGATACTTTTAACGGAAAAGAGTTTCATCGGAATCAAGCTCGGCAAGACGCGGAACAAATGAGTTTGTTTTCCCAAGACGATGAGAAAGATTGGCGTATAGAATCACACTCCGCCGTCGCCAAAGAGCTATTGTTGGCGCATTTCCCCAACGATAACGAAATCGAATACATAGCGATTGAAGAGTTTGTTATTGAAAACACTATGCTCAATGAGAACCAAATTCTTGAACACGTTCTGAAACCCTTAATTCAAAACGGTCAAGTGAAGAAGTTGGGCTATGTGAACCGTTCAAGCAATTACAAAAAAGATAAATACATTGTAGGTGTAGTAGATAATGAAGATTAAAGAAAAAATAAAACGCAGTTCGTTGCTTTACAAAACGGGCGTCGAATACGGAGACTATACTATAAACCATATTCAGGGGTGCGCACATGGATGTAAGTACCCCTGCTATGCAATGTCTATGGCAAAGCGCTTCGGCAAAGCAAAAACATACGAGGAATGGTGCGAACCCAAACTTGTGGAAAACGCGCTTGAAATATTAGACACTGAAATTCCTAAACTCAGAGATAAGATTGGGTCTGTTCATCTGTGTTTTACCTCTGACCCATTTATGTATGGATACGAGGAAGTAGCAGAAACGTCTATCTCTATTATTAGAAAACTAAACAATGAGGGAATTAAATGCACTGTTTTGACAAAGGGCATTTTACCAATTATTCTTGCTGAACTCTCGCCAGAAAACGAGTATGGAATAACACTGGTTTCCCTTGACGAAGATTTCCGGCGAGAAATGGAACCTAATTCAGCACCATTTGCCGAAAGAATCCAGGCTCTTAGAGTACTGCACGATGCTGGTTGTAGAACTTGGGTTAGCATGGAACCGTATCCTACTCCTAATTTTATTGAGCAAGATTTGAATGTGATTCTTGAGGCGGTTGGCTTCTGCGACAAGATTATTTTTGGACGTTTGAATTACAACAAAAGAGTGTCCGAATATAAGGATTTCAAAAGGTTCTTTAACGATTGTGCCTACAAAGTTACTAAGTACTGCCAAGAGAACAACAAGGATTACCACATAAAAAAAGGTACTATTACTGATTACTAATTTTATTATTCTATAAACCTAAGTTTTACGGCCGCCTGGTTCCAGTAGCACATCCATAACCGCTTTTGCTCCGATGCGAAACCCGCTGATAAAGCTATCACAATCTAACAGGCTGTTCGCTTCCATCTGCGCTTTCGCATACTCTTGGAAAACCTCCCACCCTTCGGCATCCAGTTTGTCCTTCAGCAGTTCCTCGCATTTCTCCATCGTGCGGAACGATTTGGAATACTCGCTGTTGGGACGATATTTCTCTTCGCCAGGTGAAATATTCCCATACCAGAACTCTTCTAAGAATAACATTGTCTTTCCTCCCCTCATCCAACCAAAAGAAGTGGTTCATTGCAGTCCAAGCAAGCGATATTGACAACCTTTGTGGCTCTGACACTCATCCCGCAGCACGGACAAACATACTTGCGGCTGCTCGACTTTTTGGGAGCGAGTCCTCCAGTTATTGTTCCGCTGTGTGTTCCAGTCCCGGTGATCTGGAATCCAGTAGCTTCGTTGCGGTTGATTTCAATATCTTGCAGGTCATATTTCAAGACAATCTCCAGGAGCGAGTCACTTGGGGCCGTGCGCGACCAACCATACTTTTCGGAGCGAGTTACCGTCAAACCATGCGCTTCCGCAGATGCCTTGAAGTTCTGGTTGTGGTAAGTGTTACCTCGGCTGCAATCCTGGACACCGTTTTCGTGGTTGTAGTAATGTACCATTTCGTGCAGAAGCGTTGCCGCAACATCTTCAATCGGTCGGGAGAGGGTTCCGGCACCGATATTGATTTCGTGGGTTCCGCCCAGTTTGGAAATCCAGGTGTCTTCCCGCAGAGAAAAGTGTCCGTAGGCTTTGGGAGTCGATTGAATGGTGATTGTCGGTCTTGAAAGTGCACCTTCAAAGAACTCTTGGTTCAGCAGGTCGAACACTTTGTTGAGATATCCGGCGACTCGGTTGTAGCTTGTCAGTTGTTTCATGGAAGATACCCCTTTCCCTTTGGGAGGTGGGACTTCCCACCCCCCCTGTTGTTCTTGACTTACGCGATGGAGAAGCGACGGCTTGCAATCTGTTTGGAGAACTCTTTGTAGAGATCTTCGTGCGTTTTCTTGAAACCAGTGGTATCAAATCTTTGGGAAAGAACCGAGGTCCAACGGATGATATACTGTCCGGCTTCCATTTCTTCGGTGTCGCGCTTCAGCATTTCGGTCTTGATTTCGTCGCGGATTGCTTCGGCTTCGGTTTTCGCCTCTTCAATTAGGGCTTCCAGTTCTTTCAGTTCTTCGATTTTCTTGGTGATTTCAGTAGCAGACATTGTTTGGTTCTCCTTTATATTGGAATGTGTTGTTCTTGATTACAGTTATATTATACATCGTTTTCTGTGTAATTTCAATTGACATATTACACAAATATCTGTGTATTTTATTGTGCAATATTTACATTGTTTTTAGTGTAATCTTGTGGTATAATATGGATACTGGAAAAGATGCCCTGTTTTTGGAGGCCCTCGGGCGAAAGGAGAAATAACAGTGCCTATTGTTTATAAAATTGATATCCTGGCTGCTTTGAAGGAAGCTGGATACAACACCAATCGTCTGCGGAAGGAGAAACTGCTTTCCGAAGGTGTCATTCAGTCTTTACGCGAAAATAAGTATATTGCTTTGCAGAATATCTCCAAGATTTGCGAGCTGTTAAATTGTCAGCCCGGAGATCTTATGGAATACCAAAAGGACGAATAACAAAAATAAGGGGACAGCCACAACGACTGTCCCCTCGTTTTATGCGGGTGCTCTTTTGGGAAAACCATCCGCGAGATTGGAAAAAATGGGTTACGGTGCCCAACGCCCTTTCGAAGAGTGCGGAAGAATGGTGGAACGATGCTCACGGTCGAACTCGATGGAGTCAATCATCCAAGCCCAATAGTTTGCGGGTTTTCTACACGTCAATCTTTCGCACATCCCAAGTGCGCCAGTTGTTTTCATGCGGAATCTGGGTATTCAACTCCGGCATATAAGCTCGGATTAATTCGCCTTCTTTTTGGCCTATTTCCTCATAAAGTGCCTGATACTTCGAACGCGCAAGATAGAGTACATCAAACTCAATGCAAAGGTGCTTACGCTATGCTTCAGCAAGAATGCGGTATTTTGTTTCGGCCCCTTTTTCCAGGCCGTAATAGTGGGAAGCAATGCGTTTCAGCATATTTGTGCTGCGCCCAATATAGACGATGTGGTCATCCACTTTAATACAATAGACGCCGGGATGTTCAAACTTTTTTCTCATGCCCTAACGACATAATCTTTGGTAAATGCGCGCCTCGTAACGGTTTTGCCAATAGGAGCCATTTATATAAGCCATATTTATCCTTCTTTCTGTTTATTTAAGTTATTTTATACATATATTATATCATATTTTTTCAGAAAAATAAAAGTAAAGCCTCTTGTTGAATAGCCACTGCGGATTCTTGGCCGCCGCAGTTTTACTTCCAACCTTTGAAAAGGTCCTCAAACGCCTGATCCAAAGTTGCTTTCATGGTCTCCTGGACAATACTGAGAAGCATCGATTCTAAGGTGGATTTCTTCTTACGTTTTTTCTTTCTGTTCATTTGGACTCACTCCTTATCACGATAATAGGCGTATCTTCGTCTGTGAGAGAATCCAAAATCTTTTCTCGCTGCTCACGAAAGTTTTCGGTTGCGGATTTTCCATTCAGCTGATACCAGTAGCGGTCCGGCAACATTCCAAGATTTCTATATAGTGTTGTGTTCATTGGTCTATCCTCCAATTGATTCTAAAAATAATAAGCCGCGCGAGTTGCGGAAGCCGCTTTGCGGCTTACCTGCAAATCGGTGGCTTATTATTTTTAAAGTTAGCAGTGGATGAATTGAATATTTTTGTTCAAAGAAAAAGAATTACTTTTTGCCCAACAATAAATATATTTTTATTATTGATAAGCAAAAAGTAATTCTTTTAGATTTCCGTCCACCAAGCATTTGCCTCTAGCTCTTGGCCTAGTTTGAGAAATATACCTTCTCCAAACTTCGCGGAGACGGGCTTTTTATAGACATTTTCATACTCTAGTACCAAAACTTTTTTCGCTCTGCCTACAGTGGATTTTGAAACGTTTAGGGCTTCCGCAATCATTTCGTCGGTGACGATATCTTTCTTATTGTGTAAGACCCAAGCAAATACCTTCAGCACCTGGGCGAATGCCACTCCCTTACCGGAATAGTCGTGTCTGATTACTGACTGCACCCAACGCCGAGGAAGGGCAATCTCTGTGGCTTTTGGAATGACCTTCATGATTTGCGTGCGGCCTCGGCTATCGTGTGTGATAAAGCCAGCGGCAGTCAAGGATGGAATTGCAGTCTGAAGCCGATTCCTATTGTTGTCCTGCGGGGTTACACCTAAGTATCTGCACATATCCGAGTAGTTGCCACGGTAAGAACCACCTTGTTCCGCAACCATTGCGAGAACATTGAACTCGTCTTTTGGTAATGAAATCCATTCGAAATAGAAAGTTACTTGTTCCTCCATTCTAATTTACCTTCTCTTCTTTTGTCTTGTAGAGCTTAATTTCCGGTGCCTTCACAATGGGCATGACAAGGCCTTCTTGTGTAGATGTAGGTGCTTTCGCATAGAGAGGGAACTGCGCAATAAACCAGTCACAAACATATTTGTAGGGGCTTACGCAAGTCTGAGACAGGGATTTTACCGTTTCAAACTGTGCCATGAGTTCATCTGCGTTGTCGTATGCTCCGATATGTGTTTCCATGTTTTCATAGGTCAGACGGCGATTCTTCTTGGCAGAGTGGCATTCATGCCCAGAGACAACAGCTTCTTTCATACCAGGGAAGTCTTTGCGGATGTTGCGAATGAGCGCGTTTTGCGGTGTATTGTATATGGCTGCGGCAGCCGCAAACTTGTGGTTCATGATAACGATATTTTCACTGAACAGAATCTTGTAACCTTCACGACCGGGAGTTACTTTTCTCGTGGTAGCCATTTCTTCTTACCTTCATTTCTTATTCGTTGACCGCAAAAGCGTATTCTTCTTCGGTGGAGATATCATTTTTCTTAGCTTCTTCTTTGGCCGGTTCTGCAAAGATATCATTTTTCTTAGCTTCTTCTTCGGCAAGTTTTGCAAAGAACTCCCTATAACTGTTGTGATCCTCAAACTTCTGAAGATACCATGCGAGGACATAACGGTAGGGATTGTGCTGAGACTTCGACAGATTGATCGTTTTCTTGAACTCAACCATCAAAACAGCTGCATTCTCCTGTTCACGGATGAAAAGCGCCATATTTTCATACGTCAGATTCTTGGTGTCGGTATTCTTGTTCGGATTCTTCTTGATGGTCTTCGTCACCATTTCTGCATCGGGGACATCCTTACGGATATCACGCCACAGCTTGTACTCGGAAGAGCCAAAGACCATTGCGTTCTTGGCAAATTCCTTGGTCACCAGGACCTGAGTGTCGTTAATGAAACGGGGCGCGTTCTTCATGGTGTTGTTCTTCATAATAATTCTCCTTTACGTGGTAGGTCACGACCCATAATTTTTTTATTTTTTTCGAGGAGCTGTTGTCCTCTTGTTTACGTGTTTATTATACCATTTTGTTTTAGGTGGTGTGGTACAAAAATGTACCATTTGTTTTTGCTGTGTCAGGAGCGATGGAAGTCTGCTTGAGGTTGTCTTGCGCTTTCTGTATCTATTATATCAGGCCGCAGATTGCGGGGTGGAACACTAATGTACCTATAAGAATATCAAATACTTGCGGTATTCTTTTCTGGTCAGATGGCTGATGCTGCGAGGGAGGTCGATTTTCATTTGTGTGCACCTCACTTTGTTTTTGTTTGTTGTGCCATTGCTTTGTGATTTAATTATACCAAACTCAAAATCAAAGGGTGGTACATAAATGAACCATGATTTTTGTCTTGGTGATGTCGCTATATACTCCCGTGTAGTGGAGGGGAGCGGGTTAGCCCCATCGCAGCAATGAGGCCAGCCTTCCGCAGGATTCCATTGACATTCAAGGTGACGGCAAGGTTGAAGAAAAACACTATGAAGTTTTTGATAGTTGATGATAGTTGATACTTTAAAGTGATTGAGAGAGATTGAGAACAATTGAGAGGGGACAAGCACAAATAAAAAAAGAGGATTTGCGATAGCTGCAAATCCTCTAAGAGTATTATACTTTGCTTCTTCTGGAACTACTTTGCAACAGTCCTACCGGACTATAATGAAGGTGGCTTTCTATCAGTAGCTTATCCGATAATTCTGTGTATCTTTTGGTCATTTGTAAATCGGTATGGCCCATTTGCCGTTGAAGCGTGAAAAGATCGCCTCCGTTTTCCAAATAGAAGGTAGCGAAACTGTGCCTGATCTGATATGGTGTAAACTTTACATTTGAACGAGTACAGTATTTTCTGAAGTTGCGTCCTAAAACGTTTGCCTGAAGGCGTTTTCCATCGCGAGTAGGGAAGAGCCAGTTTTCCCATTCTGGTGGTTTGACTCGCAAAAACTTTCTTAAGGAGGTGTTGGTCACGCTTGAAAGATACAGTGTTCTGCTCTTACTTGTTTTGGCAACAGTTGGACGAATAAAGATCGACTGTGTATTCGAGTCATAATCGGTATTGGCAATTGATAAGAGTTCACTGGTTCGGATGCCGGTATCAAGCATAAGAAGAATAATATTGTAGTCGCGCAACTCTGTATAGTTGTGTTTGTCCAGTGACTTCAGCAGTGTTTGGATGTCCTGTATTTCTGCGGGCTTGACATTTCCTTCATCCCTAATCTTCTTTAGTTCCAATTTGTCAAATGGATTGTAGGGGAGATAGTCTTGCTTTGCGCACCAGGAAAAGAATGCATGGAGATATTGATACGGGTGATTGTACCGGGCGGGACTGGTTACGGGAATCTCTGCGAAATAGGCTAGAATATCCGCTTTGAGTATTTCTATATCTAAAGAATTGTTGGAACGTGCGAGAAATTTTTCGATATAGTTTCTGTAGTCGTTTCGTGTTCGCTCCCGGACTTTCTGTGCGCATTTAAATGATAGAAATTCTTGGGCTACTTCTTGCAGCGTTTGCTTTGTGGGGATCGTTTTCAATCGCATGACGTACACCTCTTTTTGTCAAAACCGTAGGCCCAGAAGCGTTTTTGCGATCTCTGAAAAACAGCAGTTGTCACTTTTTTGCAAAGAAAAAAGGGAATTTACGAAGAAAATCGTAAATTCCCAATTTTGGCAGGGGCAGTAGGGATCGAACCCACGGCCTACGGTTTTGGAGACCGCCGCTCTACCAGCTGAGCTATACCCCTATATGAAATTCGTACCCGAAACTCAAGTACCTGTATATTATACACATTCTTTTGGCCAATGTCAAGCCCTAAATCAGAAATTTTTTTCTCGGAAAAATCTTGTAAAAAAAGCACACTTATGCTATAATTAATTTTGAATGCAGATTTATACATTTGCGTTTCGAAAGCGCTTTTGCGCACAACCGAAAAAATCGGGCGAGTGGCCCGAAGGAGGTATATATCATTATGGATATGGTCGGGAAGAGAAATGATTTTCTCGAAAAGCGGCAAGCGATCGCGGCTGTTGGCGTGAATGCCCGCAAGCGCATCGAGCTGCTTCTGGACGCCGGCAGCTTCATGGAGATCGGCGCGTTTGTCAAACAGCGTCCGACGGAATTCGGCGCGGTCGAAGCCGCTGCTGAAGGCGTTGTCACCGGTTGGGGCACCATCGACGGTGCGCCGGTCTGTGTGTTCTCTCAGGATGCCGAGGCAATGGGCGGTGCTGTTTCCGAAATGCACGCCAAAAAAATCAACACGCTGTATGAATATGCGCTGAAGACGGGTGTGCCGGTGATCGGCATCTTCGACTCCAAGGGCGCTCGCATCGCCGAAGGCGTCGACGCGCTCGACGGCTATGCGCAGATCATCGCTTCCGCCTCTGCGGCAGCCTCCCTCGTTCCGCAGATCGCGGTCGTCTCCGGCATCTGCGGCGGCGCTGCTGCCATCGTTGCCGAATGCTTCGACTTTGTCGTTGCAGTCAAGGGCGGCGAACTCTTTATGACCTCTCCGGCCGTCCTCGGCGATAAGGCCTTCAACGCCACCGCCGAAGAAGCCGCTGCCTGCGGCAATGCCGCCTTCTGTGTCGAAAACGACGCCGAAGCCGCCGGTATCGTCAAGGCCCTCATCGGCATGCTCCCGGCCAACAGCGCCGGCGACCGTAACTATGCCGCTACCTCCGATGACATCAATCGCATCGTCGACATCAACGCTATGGCCGACGGCTCCGCCCGTTCCATCCTTGCGCAGGTCGCCGACAACGGCAGCTACCTCGAAGTCAGCGCTGCCCACGCCCCCGAAGTCACCACCGCGTTCGCCCGTTTCGACGGCGAAGCCATCGGTGTTGTCGGTGCGGAAGGTGCGGTCTCGGCCGCGGGTCTCGCCAAGGCTGCCGCGTTTGTTTCGTTCTGCGATACCTTCGGCATCTCGATCCTGACGATCGTCAATGCCTCCGGTTTCGAAATGTCTCCGTGCTTCGAGCGCAACGGCATCGCCAAGGCCGCTTCGCTCGCCGCCGCCTACGCCACCGCCGACAGCGCGATGATCACGCTGATCACCGGCAAGGCCACCGGCTCCGCCTACGTTACCCTCGGCGCCCGCGGTCTGGGCTGCGACATGGTCTTTGCGTGGCCGCAGGCGGAAATCTCCGCCATCGCCCCGAAGGCTGCCGTCGACCTCCTGTGCCTCGACGAAATCAAGAAGGCTGCCGATCCGCTTGCCAAGCGTGCCGAACTCGAAGCTGACTTTGCCGACAAGGCGTCCGCTCCGTACGAAGCTGCCAAGCGTGGCTACGTCGACGAGATCATCGATCCCGCCGAGACCCGCCAGGCGATCGTCTACGCGCTCGGTCTGCTGTCCACCAAGAACTGATCTGCAGATCAGGCAAGTGAAAAAAATGGCTCGCACATCCGCTTTGTGAGCCGGAAAGGTTTGGACAAGTATGTTGAAATTCTTTTCAGCCGCAGCCGCTGCCGCCGAAGCAGAAGAACTGACGTTTGCTGAGATCATGAGCGAAGGTGCCTCTACGCTTGTGATCGGTATGGGCACCGTTTTCGCCGTTCTGATCGTTCTCTGGGCAGCGATCGCGCTGATGGGCCGCATCCTCGGTGCGGCAAATAAGAAGAGCGCGCCGGCCGTTCCGAAGGCGGCTCCCGCTCCTGCTCCCGTTCCCGCTCCCGCGCCGGTGGCTCCGGCCCCGGCCGTTTCCGACGCGATCTCTCCCGAAGTGATCGCCGCCATCTCTGCCGCGATCGCCCAGTTTGAAGGCCCGGCTGCGCCGCGCCTGGTGATCCGCTCCGTCAGACGTTCGACCCAGTGGAATGGCGGTCGTCGCTGACAAAACAGTCAAAATAAGACGAGAATCAGTCAAAAAGAAAGGATTTTATAACTATGAAAACATATAAAATTACCGTGAACGGCGTCTCGTATGACGTGACCGTTGAAGAAGTCGGCGGCGTCGCCTCCGCTCCTGTTGCTGCTCCTGTTCCCGCTGCTGCCCCTGTCGCTGCTGCTCCGGCTGCTGCTCCGGCTCCGGCCGCTGCCCCGGCTCCCGCTGCCGCTCCGGCTCCCGCCGCCCCGGCCGGTGGTACCGCTGTTTCGTCCCCGATGCCCGGCACGATCCTGAAGGTCAACGTGACCGTCGGCGCCGAAGTCAAGAAGGGCGACGTCCTCCTCATCCTCGAAGCGATGAAGATGGAAAACGAAATCATGGCTCCGTGCGACGGTAAGGTCATTGCGGTCTCCGCCAAAAACGGTGACTCCGTCAACGCCGGCGACGCGCTCGTCAACATCGGCTAAAACGGATGCTTCCGTGCTTCCGCGAGCTCAGCGCGCTTTCTGCTCCTCCGGTGACGGGGCTTGTGCGGGCTGGATCTTCTCTTTGCGGGGTGCGGTGCCTATGCAATATTTAGGTCACCGGAGAAAATAGGTGAATAACAACATGGATGCCATTCTCGAATTCCTGAAAACAACAGGTATCTATCTCATGCAGGACTGGCGCACGCTGGTCATGTATCTGATCGTCGCCGTGCTGTTTTATCTGGCAATCGTCAAAAAGTTTGAACCCCTGCTGCTGCTGCCGATCTCCTTCGGTATGCTGCTCGCCAACCTGCCGGGTGCCGAACTGATGCACACCGACTGGTTTATCGCCATCGAAGGCAAGTACCCCGATTTCGGTACGATCCTTCGCAATGGCGGTATGCTCGATATCCTCTATCTCGGCGTCAAGCTCGGTGTCTACCCGCCGCTCATCTTCATGGGTGTCGGCGCAATGACCGACTTCGGCCCGCTGATCGCCAATCCCAAGAGCTTGCTTCTCGGTGCTGCCGCGCAGTTCGGCGTGTTCGCCGCCTTCTTCGGTGCGCTGATCCTCGGCTTCACTGTGGAAGAAGCTGCTTCGATCGGTATCATCGGCGGCGCCGACGGCCCGACGGCCATCTACGTCACCAAAACTCTTGCCCCGCGTCTTTTGGGCGCAATCGCGGTTGCGGCCTACTCCTACATGGCCCTGATCCCGATCATCCAGCCGCCGATCATGAAGGCGCTGACGACCAAGAAGGAACGCTCGATCGTCATGGGTCAGCTGCGTCCGGTCTCCAAGATCGAAAAGATCATTTTCCCGATCTTCGTCACGCTGATCGTCACCCTGATCGTCCCCAGCGCCGGTTCGCTGGTTGGTGCGCTCATGCTCGGTAACCTGCTGAAGGAATCGGGCGTTGCCGAACGTCTTTCCAAGACGGTTCAGAACGAGCTGATGAACATCGTCACGATCCTGCTCGGTATCTGTGTCGGTGCGACAGCCGATGCCGCCAGCTTCCTGAGCTTCGATACGATTAAGATCATCGTCCTCGGTCTCGCCGCGTTCTGCTTTGCTACTGCCGCCGGCTTGCTCTTCGGCAAGCTGATGTGCTTTATCACGCGCGGCAAGATCAACCCGCTGATCGGTTCGGCCGGCGTTTCGGCAGTTCCGATGGCGGCGCGCGTTGCGCAGGTCGTCGGCCAGAAAGAAAATCCGTCCAACTTCCTTCTGATGCACGCCATGGGCCCCAACGTCGCCGGTGTTATCGGTTCGGCGGTCGCCGCGGGCGTCTTCCTCGCGATGTTCGCGTAATATTTGCGAAGATTGCGGCGTTTGCCAAGCAATCTGAAATCCGTTTTTTCGGCAGCTTTGCTGTCGAAAAAACACCACCAAGACGAGTGCCAACTCGTCCGTGCGCGGAGAGGAGCAGACAAAATCACAGATTTTGTCTGCGGGGATCAGCGCGTGTGTCTCCGCCGTGCGGAGCCCGATCGTAAAACAGCGTTTTACGATCGATGAGGTAACGATTTGAAAGGAGAACTACGATTATGGGTTTCGGTATTACAGAAACAATCCTGCGTGACGCGCACCAGTCGCTGATCGCTACGCGTATGACCACCGAGCAGATGCTGCCGGCGGTCGAACTGCTCGATAAAGTCGGTTATCATTCTCTCGAATGCTGGGGCGGCGCCACCTTTGACTCCTGCCTCCGCTTCCTGAACGAAGATCCGTGGGAACGCCTGCGCAAGATCCGCGCGGCTGCCAAGAATACGAAGCTGCAGATGCTCTTCCGCGGCCAGAACATTCTCGGCTACCGCCACTACGCCGACGACGTCGTCAGCTACTTTGTCGAAAAATCGATCGCCAACGGCATCGATATCCTCCGTATCTTCGACGCGCTCAATGACCCGCGCAACCTGAAAACCGCTATCGAAGCGACGATTCGTGAAAAAGGCCACGTTCAGGCCTGTATCTGCTACACGATCAGCCCGGTCCACTCGACCGAGTCTTACGTGAAGCTTGCCAAGCAGCTCGAAGAAATGGGCGCCAACTCCATCTGCATCAAGGATATGGCCGGTCTGCTCCTGCCGTACACCGCTGCCGATCTCGTCAAGGCTCTCAAGGAAACCGTCAAGATCCCGATCCAGCTGCACATGCACTACACCGCCGGTACGGCCTCGATGGCCTACCTCAAGGCGATCGAAGCCGGTGTCGACGTCGTCGACTGCGCGCTCTCGCCGCTCGCTCTGGGCACCTCGCAGCCCGCGACCGAGCCGATCGTCAAGACCTTTGAAGGCACGCAGTACGACTGCGGCCTCGACCTCGCCAAGATCAACGAAGCGAAAAACTACTTCCTGCCGCTGCGCCAGGAATACCTCAAGAGCGGCCTGATGGATGCCAAGAGCATGGGCGTCGACGTCAATACGCTTCTGTACCAGGTTCCGGGCGGCATGCTCTCGAACCTCATTTCCCAGCTCAAGCAGGCCGGCAAGGACGACAAGTTCTACGAAGTTCTGGAAGAAGTTCCGCGTGTCCGCGAAGACGCCGGCTATCCGCCGCTCGTCACGCCGACCTCGCAGATCGTCGGTACTCAGGCTGTTATGAACGTCATCTGCGGCGAACGCTATAAGCAGGTCACCAAGGAATTCCGCGGCCTCGTTCGCGGCGAATACGGCAAGACCCCGGCCAAGATCAGCGACGACTTCCGCAAGAAGATCATCGGCGACGAAAAGCCGATCACGCATCGTCCGGCCGACAGCATCAAGCACGAACTCGACCGCTTCCGCGGCGAGATCAAGGATCTCATGGTCCAGGACGAAGACGTTCTGTCCTACGCTCTGTTTGATAAGGTCGCGCTCAAGTTCTTCGAACACCGCAAAGCGCAGCTCTACAAGATGGATCCGTCCCGCTCCGACGTCGAAGCGAAAGTGACGACCGTCTGATTTCGGTAAAACATCCGCGCCCCCTCTCTTTTGGAGAGAGGGGGCGCGGAGAAACAAACTTTAGGGTAATTGGGGAAAAGTGGAGGAAACCGTATGTATATTGGTATTGACCTCGGCGGCACCAACATCGCTGCCGGCCTCGTGAACGAAAACTGCGAAATCATCGCCAAAAAGAGCATTCCCACCCAAGCGGAGCGCCCGGTCAACGAGATCATCGCTGATATGGCCAAACTCGCCCGCGAACTCGCAGACGAAGCCGGCTGCGAAGTCGAATGGGTCGGCATCGGCGCGCCCGGTACGATCGACGCGAAAAACGGCGTCATCGTCTACGCGAACAACATCGGCTTCCTGGATACCCCGGTCGCCGAAATCTTCAGAACCTATTACGACGTTCCGGTCTACCTCGGCAACGACGCCAACTGCGCCGCTTTGGGCGAGGCGTATGCCGGCGCGGCCAAGGGCTGCGACAACGCCATCATGATCACGCTGGGCACGGGCCTCGGCGGCGGTATCATCATCGACCGCAAGATCTACGCCGGTTTCAACGGCGCAGGTGGTGAACTCGGCCACGTCGTTATCGTCAAGGACGGCGAACAGTGCAGCTGCGGCCGTAAGGGCTGCTGGGAAGCTTACTGCTCCGCCACGGCGCTGATCCGCATGACCAAAGAAGCGATGGAAGCCGATACCGAAAAGAAGAGCCTCCTCTGGGAACTCACCGGCGGCATCGAAAACGTCAGCGGTAAGTCGGCTTATCAGGCTGCCAAACAGGGCGACGCGATCGCCAAAGCGGTCACCGATTCGTATGAAGGCTACCTCGCCAGCGGTATCGCCACGATGATCAACATCTTCCAGCCGGAAGTTCTCTGCATCGGCGGCGGTGTCAGCCACGAAGGCGACAATATGCTCAACCCGGTCAAGGCGCTGGTTGCGAAGGAAGTCTACACCCGCAGCGGCAAGCAGACGGAAGTCAAGATTGCCACGCTGGGCAACAACGCCGGTATCGTCGGCGCCGCTATGCTCGGCAAATAAAAACGAAATCAAGACAGCCGCAGATTCGGTAGCTCCGAATCTGCGGCTGTTTTTTGTTGGCAATTTATTTTTCCACGAACCAGCAGTAATCCATGATGATATTGCCGTGTTCGTCCGGTGTTGTATAGCGAGGGCAGAGGCAATTCTCGAATGCCCAAACCGCACCGTTGATATCGCGGTAGATCACCATGCCACTTGCCTCAACGTGTGTTTTGCAGGCACTTGTATCGTGGACGTCACTCTCCTTGCCGTAGATCCAACAAGTCCCCAAATCGACACCGGAAAAGTCGATCGCTTCAAATCCATCGGGAACAGGCGTGTTTTCGGGCACAAACATCCCAATGTAATAGGCAAACGGCTGCCCGGCGGCGCGGCGTTCGAGCCCGACGTATCCGCCGCCGTTTTCCCAAAGCGCGAGGATCTTATCCGTTCCGCCCATCGCCGCTTCCAATTGGTCGAACCAACCGTGCTGCCACCATTCACCCCAATGGCCGAAATCAGCGTATTTTTTGCCGATAAAGCGGAGAAAAGGCAGATTCTCCCGGAAAACGTTGACGATCTCTGCCATTTTACTTTGCCTCTTCCGCCTGCACGAGCTTGACAATACGGCTGGTGCCGAGGCGTTCGGCGCCAAGCGCGAGGAATTCTTCCGCATCGGCGAAGGTCTTGATGCCGCCGGCGGCTTTGATCTTCAGTCCGTTTTTGCGGTGCTCGGCAAAAATCTTGACGTCTTCCGGCGTCGCACCTGCTGTCGAGAATCCGGTCGAGGTTTTGATGTAATCCGCACCCGATTCCGAAACGATTTCGGTCAGCTTGATTTTTTCCTCGGTCGTCAGCAGGCAGGTCTCGATGATGACTTTCAAAATCTTCCCCTCGCAGGCCGCTCGCACGGCCTTGATCTCCGCGAGCGTGAAGTCGAACCGACCTTCCTTGACCGCGCCGATGTCGATGACCATATCGATCTCGTCGGCGCCGTCGGCGACGGCCTGTGCGGTTTCGGCGACCTTCACGGCAGTCGCGTGGTAACCGGTGGGGAAGCCGATCACCGTACAGACCGGCAGACGCCCGCCGAGATATTCGGCCGCACGGGCGACAAACGTCGGCGGAATACAGATCGAAGCGGTCTCGTAACGGAGCCCTTCGTCGGCAATCTTTTTGATCTCGTCCCAAGTCGAGTTCGGGGCGAGCAGCGTATGGTCAACGTGAGAAAGGATCTTTGCATACTGGTTCATGGTGTATCCTCTTTTCTTTGAATCGTTATATTTTCGCGGAAACGGTTGCATCTCCGCGCAACTTGCGGTAAAATATAGGTATCAGACTTGTGTTTTGGAGGAATTATGGAGAAAGCAACGGCACTTGCCAAACTGAAAGCCCTGCAGGCAAAAATGCACGCCTATAACCATGCGTCAAGCATGATCTATTACGACGCCGTCACCACCGCGCCCGAAGGTACCGACGAGGGCCGCGGCGAAACGCTGGCGATTTTGAGCGGCGAATCGTATCATCTTTTCATCAATCCG
Organism: Oscillospiraceae bacterium; assembly: GCA_015067825.1. GTDB lineage: Bacteria > Bacillota > Clostridia > Oscillospirales > QAMX01 > QAMX01. The sequence goes on from SVLQ01000007.1 coordinate 116,710, forward strand.
GAAACCGACGAAGTGCTTTCCACGCTGGAAGCCTGCATTGATGAGCTTTCCGAAGCGGAAGCGCGTCAGGTCAAGCTTCTCCGTCGCAGCTACAAGAAGACCTGCTGCATCCCGCAGCAGGAGTATATGGACTACCAACTGCTGGTCAACTCGGCCGAATCCGTGTGGCACAAGGCCAAAAATGAAAACGACTTCGCATCGTTTGCGCCGTATCTGGAAAAACTGGTGGAGACCAACCGCCGTTTTGCCGCCTATTACGACAGCGAACACCATCCCTACGACGTCATGCTCGACGATTATGAGCAGGGGATGACGCGCGTCGAACTCGACCGCTTCTTTGCCGATCTCCGCGCCAAAATTGTGCCGCTGATCGAAACGATCCGCGAAGAGCAGGCAGCCGTGCGCGATGATTTCCTCTACCGTCACTATCCGGTTGAAGGTCAGCGCAAGCTTGCCGACCGCCTGATGGAGGTCATGGGCATCGACCGCAGCCATTGCGGCCTTGCCGAAACGCTGCACCCCTTCACGATCACCTTCAACAAAAATGACGTGCGCATCACTACGAACTATGAAGAAAACAGCCTTGCCAGCTCGATCTACTCGGTCGTGCACGAAGGCGGCCACGCGCTTTATGAGCTGAACACGGCCGACGAATTTGAAAACACTTGTCTTGCCGGCGGCGTTTCGATGGGCATCCACGAAAGCCAATCGCGCCTCTACGAGAATATTATCGGCCGCAGCCGTGGTTTTTCCGCGATCGTCTACCGCCTCTCTCGTGAGATCTTCCCGGAACAACTCGCCGACGTTTCCGAAGAGGAATTCTACAAAGCGATCAACAAGAGTATCCCGTCGCTGATCCGCACCGAGGCAGATGAGGTTACCTATTGTCTCCACGTGATGGTGCGCTATGAGATCGAAAAAGCGCTCTTCGACGGCACGGTCAAGGTCGCTGATCTGCCGACCGTCTGGGCGGAAAAGATGAAAGCGTATCTGGGTGTGGACGTTCCCGACGATGCCCACGGCGTGCTGCAGGATTCACATTGGAGCGGCGGTTCGTTCGGCTACTTCCCGTCGTATGCGGTCGGCAGTGCGTATTCCGCGCAGATCGCGGCCAAAGTCGGCGAAATGATCGATTTCGACGGCTGCGTTGCCCGCGGTGAGATCAGCAAGATCACCGATATCCTCCGCGAAGGGCTCTATCGCTTCGGCTGCCTCTACGATCCGGGCGAGCTGCTCGCACGTTTCTGCGGCAAACCGTTCGATCCGACCTACTACACCGACTATCTTGTCAAGAAGTACGGCAAGTAAATTATACCCGAAATGTGCGTGTTTGTAAATAGCAGCGCGTTAACGAACATTTCACAAACTATTCATTCGGATTCGCAAATTCAGGAGTATCATATACTTGTAAGCAAAAAACAAGCGAACCCGAAAGGAGACCCTTATGGATAACAAGTTTGAATTTTACGAAGCAGAATCTACCCCGAAAAAAACGCGTAAGTTCGGCGGAAAACAGATCACCGCTTTGGTTTTGAGTTTCGTTCTGATCTGCGGTACGGTTGCCGGCGGGATCTGGGCGGTAAATGCTTTTACGATCACCAAAACAGGCGGCACACAGCTGAACGCGGCGGTCACGACGGTTCCGGCCACGAATGCACCATTTGCGACGGTTCCGTCCACGAACGCACCGTTTGCGACGATTCCGTTTACGACCCCTGCAACCTCCCACTACGCACCGCTGGTCAATGCCGAACCGACGGAGGTTCTGTCGGCGGCTCAGATCTATGACCGATACGTCGGCTCTGTCGTCGGCATCATCACCGAAGGCACGACGACGAATATCTTCGGTCAGCAGAGCGAATATGCCGCCAGCGGAACGGGATTTGTGATCTCGACCGACGGCTATATCATCACCAATTGCCACGTGGTCGACGGCGGCAGCACCTTTACTGTCTCGTTTGAAGACGGCCGCTCCTACGACGGCGAACTGATCGGTGCTGATGCGGCCAACGACGTCGCGCTTCTGAAGATCGACGAGACCGGTCTCACGCCTGTTGTCATCGGCGACAGCGATGCGATTCGCGTCGGCGAAGATATCATCGCCATTGGCAATCCGCTCGGCGAGCTCACGTTCTCGCTCTCCAAAGGTGTTGTCAGCGCGCTGAACCGTGTCGTTACCACTGATTCTGACGAAGCCAATTATATGTTCCAGATCGACGCTGCGGTCAACTCCGGCAACTCCGGCGGTCCTGTGTTCAATAGCCTCGGCCAGGTGATCGGCGTGGTCACCGCCAAGTACGCCGATACCGGTGTAGAGGGCCTCGGCTTTGCGCTCCCGATCAACGACGTGATGCGCATTGCCGCCGAGCTGAACGAAAACGGTAAGCTGCGCACGGTCAGCTTCGGTATTACCGTCAGCGATATGTACTATGCCGAGGACGAAAGCGACGCCGACATCGTCGGTGCGTGGGTCAAGGAGGTTACGGCAGGCAGCTGTGCGGAAACCGCCGGTTTGCAAACCGGTGATATCATCGTCCGTCTCGACAGCATGCGCATTACCTGCGTCAATGATCTGTTGGCCGCGAAAAAACGCTTTGCGCCCGACGACGAAGCGACGCTCGCTGTCATCCGCGACGGAGCCGAGCTCGAGCTCACCATCGTTTTCGACGAGGCCGAAGAAGTTCCGGCCGCAACCGAACCCGTGTTGCCCGAACCGATGTTGCCCGGCGGTTGGCACTAACATCCGGCAGCAAATCAAAAAGGCGTTCGTCTGCTTTGTGCAGGCGAACGCCTTTCCAAACTTGTGAGGGGTTTATGAAGCGAAAATGGCTCTATTCGCTGCTGCGGCGGCGCATTTTGGTGGTTCTCCTGTTGGCGGCACAGCTCGCGCTGCTGGCGTATTTTATCATCAGCTCCAGCCGCACGTCTGCCGTCGTCGATATCGCGCTGCGGGTTATCAGCGTTTGCGTCGCGGTTTACGTGATGAATCGGGAAGACAATCCGTCTTATCGGTTGGTTTGGATTTTCGTAATTTTGTTTTTGCCGCTTTTCGGCGGTCTCTTTTATCTGACCTGTGTTGGTCAGGAGAGCACGCGCCGTTTCCGCAAGGTTGCCGCGCTGATCGATTCCTTGTGCAAAGCCGATCTGAAACCGAGCGAGGACTGCCTGCCGGAACTATGCGGCCGAGAAAATGCATATCCGATCGCCCGCTATCTGCAGGAGACCGTCGGGTTCCCGCTTTATAAAGACACAGAAGTGACGTATCTCTGCCCGGGAGAGGCGTTTTTTGAGGCGATGCTCCGGGAACTGGAACAGGCAGAGCACTATATCTTTTTGGAGTATTATATCATCCGCGAGGGCGAGATGTGGGATGCGGTGCTGGATGTGTTACAGCGAAAAGCCGCCGCAGGTGTGGACGTGCGCATTCTCTACGACGATTTCGGCTGTTTTCTCTCGCTTTCCCCGTCCCACCGCGAATATCTCTCGTCGATCGGGATCCAATGCCGCGTGTTCAATCGTTTCCGCCCAATCTTAACGACGGTGCAGAATAACCGCGATCACCGCAAGATCCTCGTCGTCGACGGCAAAGTCGGTTTCACCGGCGGGATCAACCTTTCGGACGAATACATCAACCGCACCGCGCCGCTCGGACATTGGAAGGATGCGGCCGTCATGCTCCGCGGGAGCGCGGTAAAAAGTCTTGTCAACATCTTTTTCTCCCTTTGGTATCGCCGCGGCGATCAGGGGGAGCCGGCCGAACGCTTTTTGCCGGCAGACACGGTAACACCGACCAAAGCCGAAGGCTGGTGCCAGCCGTTCTCCGATGCGCCGACCAACGACGAATCGGTGGGGGAGCAGGTCTTTCTGCAAATGATCCACCGCGCCAACCGCGAGATCTATATCCAAACGCCGTATCTCGTCATCGATGATACCATGACGGGCGCGTTGATAACGGCGGCCAAAAGTGGCGTCGACGTGCGGATTTTAGTGCCGGAGAAAAACGATAACCCGCTGGTTGCGCGCACGATGCGTTCCTGCTACCGCCGCCTGATCGATGCCGGTGTGAAGCTGTATGCCTACACGCCGGGATTCGTCCACGCCAAGACGATCGTCGTCGACGGCGAATCCGCCGTGGTCGGCACGATCAATTTCGATTACCGCAGCCTCTACCTGCAGTTTGAATGCGGCGTCTGGATGTATCGGACCGATGCAGTCGGCGCGGTGCGCGCTGATTTTCTGCAAACGCTGCCCAAATGCCGCCAACTGACCGCCGACGATTGCCGCCGCGGGTTCTTTGGCCGTTTGGTCGACGAGGTACTGCGCCTGTTTGCGCCGCTGATGTAAAAAAATCCCTCCGCCGTGAAAAACTGCGGAGGGATTTGCCGTTTATGCGGTTTCTTTGGGGGATTCGGTGACGATGCGGTTGATCCAGATGCCTTTCTTTACCATCCAGCCGCCGATGATGCACTTGACGATATCGACGAATTGGCCGCAGAAGAAGATCTGCGTGATCGTCAGGTCGGTGTGGTGCACGAGCGTGTAGACGAGCGGGATCACGACGACCCAAACGTAGGCGCAGTCGAAAATAAAGGTGATCAGCGTTTTGCCGCCGGAGCGCAGCGTGAAGTAACAGCAGTGCGCAAACGAGAAGATCGGCATGCAGCCGGCGCAAATCCAAAGGAAATTAGTGGCCAGATTGCGCACCTCGTCGGTCGTTTTATAAAGCTGCGGGATCAGCGGTGCGGCGATCGCGAGCAAACCGCCGATCACAAAACAGCAGGCGACCGAAAAAGCCATCAAGCGCGAGGCGGTCGTTTTGGCCTCGTCGTATTTAGCGGCGCCGAGCTGCTGGCCGACGAGAATCGCAACGGCGCTGCCGAGTGCCATAAAGACGATGTTGAAGAAGTTGGAGATCGTCGAAGAGATGTTCTGTGCGGCGACGACCGAAAGTCCGCGCGCGGAATAGCACTGCGAGAGGAACGCCATGCCGACTGACCAGAGAAGCTCGTTGGCCAGAAGCGGCATCCCGCGGACGATGATGTTTTTCGTCAGCGCTGCCGGGATCTTCAGACTGCGGAACGCACCGACGATGAAGCCGTGCCGATCGGTATTTTGATACGTACCGATGAGGACGATGGTCAGCTCAACAAAACGGGCAATGACCGTGGCGATGGCCGCACCGACAACGCCGAGCGCGGGCAGACCGAGCTTGCCGAAAATCAGCAGATAGTTGAGGACGAGATTGGTCAGAACCGAGACGATCGACGCCTTCATCGGCAAAACCGTTTCACCGGTCTCGCGCAGGGTTCCGGCGAAGGTCTGCATTAGACAGAAGGGGACGAGACCAACGAGCATGACGCGCAGGTAGGAGAGCCCGTAGGCCGCGGTGGCGTCAATGTTGCCGACGTCTTCCTCACCTTTCAGATACAGCCGGATCAGGTCTTCGCCGAAGAAAATGCAGAGACAAAGTCCGATGATCAAAACGATGGCCGCAGTGATCAGCTTGAAGCGGAAGGTATCGCGTACGCCGCGGGTATCGCGCGAACCGTGGAACTGCGCGGTGAAGATCCCTGCGCCCGAGAGTCCGCCGAAAATACAGAGGTTGAACACGAACAACAGCTGGTTTGCGATCGCAACCCCCGACATTTGCTCGGTACCCATTCGCCCGACCATCAGATTGTCGAGAAGCGAGACAAAGTTGGTGATGCCGTTTTGGATCATGATCGGAACGGCCACGGCAAAAACCATTTTATAAAAATCTTTCGGTCCGACAAACCGCTTGAGCGACGTCATAAGCCTACCTCATTTCGTTTGCAATCGTGCATTGAGGCCTATTATACCATATTCTCTGCCCGTAAGCAACACCCTTGACAACGAGGAAAAAATCTGTTACCATACAAAGGATGGGAGGGAAGCAATTTGGATAAACTGACGGCGCTGAAAACGTATTTCGGCTACGATTCGTTCCGCGAGGGACAGGAAGAATTGATCGACGCGCTGTGTGCGGGGCGCGACGTGTTTGGCGTCATGCCGACAGGGGCGGGAAAATCGCTCTGCTATCAGATCCCGGCAGTTCTTTTGGGGGGGATCACGCTCGTTGTCTCGCCGCTGATCTCGCTGATGAAGGACCAAGTCGGTGCGCTCAATCAGGCCGGCATCCGCGCCTGCTATTTAAACAGTTCGCTTTCCTACCGCCAGTATCGCCTTGCGCTCCAATACGCCGCCGAGGGGAAATACCGTATTGCCTACGTCGCACCCGAACGGCTACTCACGCCGGAATTCCTGGCGTTTGCCCAATCGGCCGATATCCGCCTGCTCTGCGTCGACGAGGCGCATTGTGTTTCGCAATGGGGACACGATTTTCGTCCGGCATATCTCGATATCGCCCGCTTCGTCGAACTCCTGCCCAAACGCCCGACGATGGCGGCATTTACGGCGACGGCAACGCGCGCCGTCCGCAAGGATATCTTAAAGCTGCTCGGGCTCACGCAGCCGATGCTCAAAACGACCGGCTTCGACCGCAAAAATCTGCATTTTTCCGTCATTACGCCGCCCGATAAATACCGCGCGCTCAAACGCCAGATCGACCGCCACGCCGAAGAAGACAGCGGCATCGTCTATTGTCTGACGCGTAAAGCCGTCGAAGAAGTGTGCGAACAGCTGGTCGCCGACGGCTATTCCGCCACGCGCTACCACGCCGGGCTCGAAGACACCGAGCGCGGCCAAAACCAGGACGATTTCCGTTTCGACCGCAAAAAGATCATGGTCGCAACCAATGCCTTCGGGATGGGCATCGACAAATCCAACGTCCGCTACGTGATCCACTACCATATGCCGAAAAACATGGAGAGCTATTATCAGGAGGCCGGCCGAGCCGGGCGCGACGGACTGCCGAGCGATTGCGTGCTTTTGTTTGCCGAGCGCGACGTCGCCATCGGCCGCTTTATTATCGAGCACGCCGGCGAAGACGGCGAACCGCGCGATCCGGAGCGGGTGGCGCAGGAGATCGATCTCTTGATGAAAATGGAGAGCTACTGCAAAACGACCGACTGCCTCCGCGCCTATATCCTGCGCTATTTCGGCGAGGATGCGCCGGAGGAGTGCGGCGCGTGCTCCAACTGCGAGGGCGACTTTGTGGTTGCCGACGTCACCGACCGCGCCGAAAAGATCCTCGGCTGCGTGACGACCTGCCGCGAGCGCTTCGGCGCCGGCGTGATCGCCGACACGGTGCGCGGCAGCAGCTCGCAAAAGCTCAAGCTCAACCGCATGGATAAAAACCCATACTACGCCGCACTTTGCACCGAGACCGACGAACAGATCCACGCACTGATCGACCATCTCTGCGTGCGCGGTTACCTTACGCGTGATACCGAGGGTCTGCCCGTTCTGCGTTTGACTGCGCGCGGCACAGACGTTTTGAACGGGATCGAACGCGTGACGATGCGCACCGAAAAAATGCCCGAACGCCCGATCGCGCGCAAGAGCCTGCGCGGCACGCTGTTTGAAACGCTGCGCGTTCTGCGGCTGGAGCTCGCCAAGCGCGAATTTGTCCCGCCGTATGCGGTCTTTTCCGACAACACGCTCCAGCAAATGAGCGAAAAACGCCCGCACGACGAAGATGAGCTGCTGGCGATCAGCGGCGTGGGCCAGACCAAATTGAAAAAATACGGAAAGTTGTTTTTAGACGCGATTCGTAATTTCGAGGACGAAATCTGACCTTAAGGAACTTGACAAACGCACTTCTGTGTGTTATACTAACTAAAATTTTTCCCGGAGGGTACGCCATGCGTTTATATTCTGCTTGGAATCTGAATACGTATGCTGCTGCGCTTGCTTGCTATTACTGGCACTGCGAGCGGGCGTTGCTTGTCGTACCCAAAAATGCGGAAAAGTAGACCGAATCGTATTTTTGCAGCCGACAGTGCATACCGCTCGCTCTGAGCCGTATGCGCTGTTTTTTTATTTTCAAAGAGGTGACCCAAAATGACACACAAAGGGACAAAAACGCTCGAGACCGCGCGTCTCGTTTTGCGCCGCTTTTGCGAGGGCGATATCCCGGCAGCCTACCGAAACTGGACGAGCAGCGACGCCGTGACGAAGTTTTTGCGCTGGCCGACGCATCGGACGATCGAGACGACCGCAGCGATCCTGCGCGGTTGGATCGATTCCTATGCCGATCCGGCGTTTTACCAGTGGGCGATCGTCCCGCGCGATCTCGATGAGCCGATTGGGACGATTTCGGTCGTCTCAAAGGACGAAAAAACAAAAACCGTACATATCGGTTACTGCATCGGTGAAGCGTGGTGGGACAAAGGCTATATGAGCGAGGCGCTGGCAGCGGTGATCGCCTATTTCTTCCGCGAAGTCGGTGTTCTTCGCATCGAATCGCAGCACGATCCCCAAAACCCCGCTTCGGGCAGAGTGATGCAAAAATGCGGAATGCGCTATGAGGGTACGCTCCGTCAAGCCGATTGGTCGAACCGCGGCATTGTCGATGCGTGTATGTACAGCCTGCTTGCCGCAGAATACGAACAGAAACGAGGGGAGAACGGTGGAAACCAATCAATTTCTGAAAGCATACTATGAGAGCCACGATGAGGACGTGCGCCTTACCTCGCGCCATGGCTCGGTCGAATTTCTGACGACGATGCGCTATATCGAGCGTTATCTGCAGGCTGATAGCCGCATTCTCGAGATCGGAGCGGGTACGGGCCGCTATAGCCACACGCTTGCGCGCATGGGCTATCGGGTCGATGCGGTCGAGCTGATCGAACACAATATCGAGGTTTTCCGCGCCAAAACCGCTCCCGGCGAGGCAGTTTCCGTCGTGCAGGGCAATGCGCTGGATCTCTCCGCATTTGCCGACCATACCTACGATCTGACGCTGCTTTTGGGGCCGATTTACCATCTCTACACCGAAGCCGACCAAAAACAGGCGCTATCCGAGGCCGTCCGCGTGACGAAACCGGGCGGAATTATCTTTGTCGCCTACTGCAACAACGACGCCACGATGGTGCAAACGTGCTTTGGCCGCGGTCTGATCCGCGACGAGCATTTCCGCGCGCTGATCGACCCCGTGACCTTCCGCGCCCGTTCCACACCGGCCGAGCTCTTCCAACTGAACCGCAAAGAGGATGCCGACGCTCTGATCAGCGGTCTGCCCGTCAAACGCCTCCACTACCTCGGTACGGACATGGCGACCTGCTTCATCAAAGATTGCGTCGATGCGATGGACGACGAAATGTTCGAGCTCTACCTCCGGTATCATTTTTCGATCTGCGAACGCCCCGATATGGTCGGCGCGACCCACCATATGCTGGATATCTTGCGAAAGGAGGAAACACGATGATCACGATCCGAAAAACACTTCCCACGGAAGCCGAAACGCTTGCCGCAATTCAAAAAGAGGCGTTTCTTCCGCTCTATGAGCACTACCGAGACGATGGAAATCCTTTCCTGCGCGGCGTCGAAGACGTCAGCGGCCGGCTGGATTCGCCGTGTTTTCGCTATTTTACGATTTTTGAAAACGGCGGGATCGTCGGCGGCGTACTCTATAAATGCAGGGGAAAATGCCCGTTTGGCGAACTCGAAGCCGGGGAATACTATTTGCAGCGGGTCTACGTCCGGCCGGAGCGGCAGGGACGGCGCGTGGCGCAAACGGCGATTTTGCTCTGCGAAAAAGAGTTTCCCGATGCCAAAAAATTCTCGGTCGACTTCCCGGAGGCTCTGGCGAAAAATCGGCGCTGCTACGAAAAAGCCGGCTTTTGCGATACGGGCCGGCGGTTGGAAGCTGAGCCGGGGCTTGTCCTTGCGGCTTACGAAAAGCACATTGACAACCCGGCCGAAGCGTGATATAATATGCCTGTAAATGGCATATGCTGGAAAATGCGAGGTGGGAAAGATGCCGAGACCGCAAAAATGCCGGAAGGTATGCAGCCTGCCGAAACTGACGGAGTTCCGACCGATTGGCGGAAAAGCACCCGGAAAAACGATCATCCTGACCGTCGACGAATATGAGACGATCCGCCTGATCGACCGCGAAGGCTTTTCGCAGGAGGCGTGCGGCGAATATATGCGCATTGCACGAACCACCGTGCAGCAGGTCTATACCACAGCCCGCAAAAAGCTTGCCGACGCGCTGGTCGAAGGTGCTGCCATCCGCATCGAAGGCGGTCACTACGAGCTTTGCGACGGCAAGGAATCCGACTGCGGCTGCGGCGGCTGTGAGGCCCACCGCAAACCGGCAGATGCCTGAAGCGAAAAAGCAAATCCGACAGGAGGATATTGGATATGAGTGAATGCACCCATAACTGCGAAACCTGCAGTGCAAATTGCAGCAGCCGCGATCCCGCGTCTCTGCTCGAAAAACCCCATGAAATGAGCCAGATCAAAAAAGTCATCGGCATCGTCAGCGGCAAAGGCGGCGTCGGCAAGAGCCTTGTCACCTCGCTGATGGCGGTCAAGTCGCAGCGCGAAGGCTACCGCACGGCGATCCTTGACGCCGATATCACCGGCCCGTCGATCCCCAAGGCCTTCGGCCTCAAGGATCGCGCCGTCGGCAACGACCTCGGCCTGTTCCCGGTCAACTCCAAAACCGGTGTCGAAGTGATGTCGCTGAATCTTTTGATGGAAGACGAAACCAGCCCGGTCGTTTGGCGCGGCCCGGTCATCGCCGGCGCGGTCAAGCAGTTCTGGACGGACGTTATCTGGGGCGACGTCGATTTCATGTTCATCGATATGCCGCCCGGAACGGGTGACGTTCCGCTGACGGTGTTCCAGTCGATCCCGGTCGACGGTATCATCATCGTCGCCTCTCCGCAGGAGCTGGTCGGCATGATCGTCGAAAAAGCGGTCAACATGGCCAAGCTGATGAACATCCCGGTTCTCGGCCTCGTCGAAAACATGAGCTACTTTGCTTGCCCCGACTGCGGCAAGCAGATCAAGGTCTTCGGCGAAAGCCACATCGACGAGATCGCCGCCAAGCACGGTGTCGACACCGTGGCGCGCATCCCGATCGATCCGAAGCTTGCGGCCGCAGTGGATGCCGGTCTGATCGAGCTCTTCGACGGCAATTGGCTGGACGAGCTGTTTGCCAAGATCACGGGCGAAACGAAATAAGCTTCAAGGGCAGTATGCGGGGTTTCCCCCATACTGCCCTTGTTTTTTTACTGTCTGAAACGATAAAGGGGCTGCCGCGTTTAGTCACGGCAGCCCCTATTAATAAACTATTTCACGAGCGTAACGCCTTCCGGCAGGGTGATAACAGGTTCTTTGCCCTCTGTCAGATCGCAGACGATCACACCTTGCGGCGTCGGCACTTCAATGTGCGCCGATTCGAGCCCGAGCAGGGAAGGATCGAGACGGATCGCCTTGTAGGCGGGCTCGAGGATCTCGAGTCCGAGCAGCGCCTTCGGCAGCGAATACAGCGGTGTGCCGCCCCATGCGTGGCTGTGGTCGAAGCTGTAGGTCGGTTCGGGTGCGATAAAGCCCTCGACCAAGCCTTTGCTGCAGGCTTTGACCGGCGCCTTCCAGTCTTCGATGACCGTTATGGTCAGCTCCTCGCGCAGCCCCAGGCGGTAGATCGCCTCCAAAAGCCAATGCTTGAAGTACGGCTGGCAGACACCCCATTCCTTGTCTGCCACGACCTTGCGCACCAGCTCGCGGGCCGTATCATCGTCTGCGACCCCGAAAAGCGCGCAGAGGATATTCGAATGCGGCATGTAGTAGCGTTTTTCCACGTTCTGCGGCATGTAGAAGTAAAGGAGTTCTTCGGGCGAAGGCGTGTTCAGACCGTCGAAGTAAAGCCCTTTTTCTGCGTCGAAGAGCTGCTCGTTGACCGCTTTTTTCATCGCTGCGGCCTTCTTGCGCGCGTAGGCGGCGTCGGCCGTCATGCCGAGCGCATCGTAGATCAGCGCGGCGGCATGGAGCGCACCGTGGTAGTAGGCGCAGAGAACCGTCTGGCCGAGCGCTTTCGGCGGATGGTGCATGCTGATCTCGTCGATATAGATCCAGTCGACGAACATGAAATCCGGCGGCGTTTCGATCAGACCGTTGGCGCCGATGTAGGTCTCAAACCGCGCAAGCAGCAGATAAAGCGCATCCAGAGAGTCTTCCAAAAGCGCTTTGTTGCCGGTGAACTTGTAGACGTCCCAAAGCATCATCACCCAAATCAGGCTGTAGCTCGTGTGGAACATCCGCCCGTCGTGCATCCGGAGCAGTTCGGCCGTGCGCACAACGTCGAATTCTGCCAAGCGCATATCCCCAAACGACATTGCCGTCATCAAGCTTTCGATGTAGTAGTCGCCGGTGCAGGCGAGCGGTTCGGAGTGCTTGGGGCTGTCGAGGTGGATCATCTGCCGGCAATACTGCAGCGTGTGGCGGCAAACGTCGAGAACGAGGTTGAGATCTTTGTCGCTCGTGTGGATATCGGTGCAGCCGAGAACCGGGAAGCAGGTCGCCACCAGCGAAACGGCAACGCTTGCCTCTGCAGCCGAACGGTTGCAAACCGTCACGCGGCAGGCACCGATGCTTTTGAGCTGGAAGCTGCGGTAACAGCCGTCTCCAACGAAGGTGAGATTTGCCGTTTCGATTACGTCGTCGGTTTCGATGCATTCGACCGTCACGTCGATTTCACCGCCTGCGGTCACGTCGGCGGCGAGGAATCCGCCGTAGATCTTGTCAAATTCGCAGAAAACCGTTTTGGTCTCGCCGGACGCGACGGAAAACGCGCCGTCGGCGGGGTGGATCGTTTCCTCCGTGCGAACGGGGATCGGTGCGGTCTCGCAGTGCCAGATATTGTCCACGCGAGCAGCAGGCGCGAACGCATCGTCGTCGCGGCGGGCGTCGTAGTGCATATGCGGGTAGTAGGCGCGGTTATGGCGCGCGAGCCAGCTCTCGTCGGTGACGATGTAGCGCACGCTGCCGTCAGCCATTGTCAGCTTGCCCTCGAGCATGAAGCCGCCGTGGCCGCGCGAGTATTCGATGATGCCGCAGGGCGCCATCTTTACCTCGGCAAAAAAGTCGAGTGTTTTGCTCTGCGGGTGAAGGGTCAGTTCGCTTGCGTAGTGCTTGGAGCGCGGTGTCTCGTTGAACAAAAAGTCGCCGCCGACGCTGATCGGCCCGGTGGCGATCATCTCGCCGTTGAGCGAAAGGCGGAATTCGGTGTCGCCGCTGAAGCGAAGCTCGGCGGCGGTAACGGGCTGGTCGAAGGCGTAGGAGCGTTTGAATTCAGCGACCGTATAGGTGTCGCCGTGATCGAAAAAACCACTCAAGATGGTCGTCTGATTTTTAGGATAGCGGTCGGGCGAAAGCCAGATCCACTGTTCGATATGAGCCATAAAAATCCCTCGCAATGCTTGATTGATAAGCATATTTTACCATGTTTTTGCGAAAAAGAAAAGAGGGCAGATGCAAAAAGCTCTGCCCTCCGTACCGGAGCGTTATTCCAATATCTGCCCTTCGTCAGGGAAAAACTGGATCGCCGACTGCACGACACAGAATGCGCCGTGGTGACTCCATCCGCCGGCCATTTTGTGTTCGGCGGCGGTTTTGGCGGGGTACTGCCATGGGTCGGTCTGGTGGACGTAGTTCATCCACGAATCAATGATCCACCCGTCGTTCAGCTCACCGACCGTGTAGGCGACGTAACCGCGCTGGTTTTCGGAACGGCGCGGCAGCGAAAACTCGGCAAATACGTCGTTTTCCACGGAGTTTCCGAAGAACATGCTGTTGGAATTGTAAGTTGTTCGGCCGAGGAATGCGTACGGCGCGGCGTAGCTTTGGCCGCCTTTGTCGTAAAGCACTTGGCCGCTTAGTTCGCCGAGCTGCTGCCAACCCTTGTCGGTGCTGCGGTCAGCCGTCCAAAGCTGCATCGCCTCCGTGCCGAAAAAGCCGGGATCGATCAGCCAACGGAAGTGGTGGATCAGCATCCACCGCTCTTCTTCTCCGGCCAACCGTACGGCGATCCCCGTGATCTGCAGCTCGCGTTCGTCGTAAACGGTCGTCGTGTGGATCGTGAGCACACCGTCAACGGTTTCACGCGTCGTGACCTCGCGGCCTTCGTTGACCGGATAGGTCGAAACGTCGGTGATGACCTCCTGTGCGCCGGCGAGTGCGGCGAGATCGGCGCTTGTCAGATCGGCGGCGATCTCGGCGGGAAAACCGAGCGCAGCAAGCTCCGCTCTCACTGCCGCGTCGTATGGCGTGTGCGCGGTGAAGTCCATCTCGTAGCTTGTGCCGAAGATGCTCGCCAAAGTCAGCCCGGTCAGTGCGGCAAGCGCGATCGCAATGGCCAGCCAACGGTCGGAAATACGGATCCCGGCAGGGGAGATCGCGTATCCGGCGGCATCGAGCGACCGCGAGACCTCGCGCAGGCTGACAAGCGTGCAGACGTAGACGATCAGCAACAGGATCGCGGTGATCGAGCCGCCGATCGGAACGTACGCCAAAACGCAGACGAGTGCGTACCAAACGACCAATGCGGCGGCGCTGCCCGTCGATTGTGCCGGATCGGCTCGCGAAACGACCGCACGCAGCCCGCGCCAAAAGCAGAAAAACAGCGCCAAAACGGTCAGCAAATTGGCAAACGTCAGCAATACGCCGACTTCCGAATCGAAAAGGGAAGTGTGATGGATGGTTGCTTGCAGGATCGATGTGGTTCCAAACCAAATCGTCCGCAAGGCCGACAACGCGAAACAGGCGCCAAACCATCCGTTTTCCTTCCGCAACGTGCGGAATCCCAGCAGCAGAAGCAGGATCCCGATCGCCGGCAGCAGGTATTGCAGGTGGAAAAAGTTCAACGTGATCGTTGAAAGCCCAAAGCCCCAAAGGATGCGGCGCATCGCGCTTCGCCACGGCGTGACGGCGTGCACGATCTCGTCGGCAGGGGGCAGCTCGGCGGCGTCGGCAAAAAGCCGCGCGTCAAAATCAGGTTCACGCATCGTTCTGCCCTCCCAACGCCTTTTTCAGCTTCTTTTTCAGACGGTAGAGCCGTCCCTCAACCGCCCGCTCCGACATCCCCAGCTCTGCGGCGATCTGCGCGGAGGGCTGCAGATAGTAATACTTCCGGTAAAAAAGCATGCGGTCGGCGGCCGAAAGCTCCGCGAGCGCACCGCGCAGCTCCGCCGCCCGTTCGCGGCGGACGAGCTCTTCCTCGGCGGCGGGAACGGATGCATCCGCCTGTGTTTCCAACGCGACGGTTTCCGGCCGGCGCGCAGCCGCGCGTGAGCGGTCGATCGCGGCGTTGCGCGTAATCGCCGTCAGCCACGTGCGGAATTCACCGCGCCGGCGGTCAAATTGCCCGATCCGCTCCCAAACGCGCATGGCCGCATCGGAAACGCACTCCTCGATCTCTTCGGGCGCGGAGAGGATCGGTGCGGCGATGTAGCGCATCATCGGCGCATATGTGGCGAGGAGCAGCTCCATACCGTGCTCTTCTCCGGCGGCAAGCAGTGCCACGAGCTCTTCGTCCATCTCCGTCCCTCCTTTATCGCGTTTTTGCGGTCTTGATAGTCTCATTATACCATACGCTCATCATTCCGAAAACCCACGCAAAAAAATATTCTTTTTCCCTCTTGACAAAACTGTCTACATAGTGTAGACTATAAATGCAGTCTACAAAGTGTCGACAGAAGGAGGGAACGATATGGACGAAACGAAGCTTGGTGCGATCGAATCGCACTTTGCCGATATCATCTGGCAGCACGCGCCGATCGCCTCGGGCGAGCTCGCCAAACTTGCGCTCGCTGAACTGAACTGGAAGCGCACAACGACCTACACGGTGCTGAAGCGCCTGTGCGAACGCGGCCTGTTTGAAAACCAAAACGGCACGATCGTCGTAAAGGTCTCGCGCGATGAATTCTACGCCCGCCAAAGCGAAAAAATCGTCGACGAGAGCTTTTCGGGATCGCTGCCGGCGTTTGTCGCCGCGTTTGCCTCGCGTAAAAAAATCTCCGAAGCCGAGCTCAACGAGCTGCAGGCGATGATCGAAGAAATGCGGAGGGGAGAAGTATGACGCTGGAATTCTTGTTTTCTGCGGTATGGGAGATGAGCCTGACCGGGACGATCGTCATTTGCGTGGTCGTGCTTGTGCGGCTCTGCCTCAAACGGCTGCCAAAAACGTTTTCCTATGCGCTGTGGGCGGTCGTGCTGTTCCGTCTGCTTTGCCCCGTCAGCCTGACGTCTCCGGTCTCGCTTTTTTCGGTCGTTAAGCCGCTGGAGCTGCCGGGTGCGGCAAAAACCGAGAGAGTCCTCGTAGAGTACTTTGACTCCGTCCCCAAAGATCGTCTGCAAACGACCTATCCGTCGTCTGTCATCGTCGGAGACAAGTTCTTCACTTACCCGATCACTGCGCCGACGCCGATCGAAAAAACCGAAACCTTTGCGTTCGAGACCGTCTGGCTCGTGGGGATCGCCGTCAGTGCGGTTTGGGGGATCGTCTCCTCGCTCCGCTTGCGCCGCCGTTTGGTCGGCTCGGTCGATGCCGGCGGGCGAGTCCGTCTCGCCGACCACATCGATACGCCGTTTGTCTTCGGCCTCTTCCGCCCCAAGATCTACTTGCCGTCCGAACTCGATCTCGGAAAGCAGCCGTATATTCTCTGCCACGAGCAGTACCATATCCGCCGCGGCGACCACGTCTGGCGCTTCCTTGCCTACGCCGCACTCTGTATCCATTGGTTCAACCCACTCGTGTGGCTGGCGTTTTATCTCTCGGGCAAGGATATGGAAATGAGCTGCGACGAAGCCGTCGTGCGCAGGATGGGCGCGGACGTGCGCGCCGATTATTCCGCCTCGCTCCTCGCGTTCGGCACGTCTCTCCGCTCGTTTTCCGCTTCGCCGATCGCGTTCGGCGAAGGCAGCACGAAGGGACGCATCAAAAACCTGCTGCGCTGGAAAAATCCCGCGCTGTGGCTGATCCTCGTTGCGATCGTTCTCTGCGCGGTCGTTGCCGTTGTCTGCCTCGTCGATCCGCAATCGACCGGCGTGTTTGGCTATGATTACGACGTCACCGAAATCGTCTTCGATCACGGATTCTTCAGCTCGACCTATACGAGTATTGCGACAACTCCGGAATACCGCGTCGACGAATCCGGTGTGCTTTGGGTCAAGGAACGCAAGATCTTTGACCACACGATCGGCGGCTGGCAAGCGGTCGGCGAGCTGACGCCGGTGGTGCTGACGGCGGAGAACTTTGTAAACGGCTTTGGTCCGCTCAACTGGCGCAATACTTCCGTTTCCGCGGAGGGGTTGCTCGCCGATAACCGCCGCGCGTGGGTGGTCAAAACCGAGGGCAGCGGGCTGAGCTACTATCTGCTCGAGCAAATCGACGGAAAACTCTATCTTGCCTGCTGGTACGACCGAAACGATTACGATGCGGTGGAAGGTCTCGGCGACAGCGAGGTACTCGTGCGATGGCTCTTTTCGGTGGAGCGGGCCGGCGAAATTTCGGGGAGTGCCTACAAATCCGATGAGCACAGCCGATATACGATTGGAACATGGCTCTATCAAACGCCGGGACTTCGACAGTGGGTTGCCTATTACGAGTTCCATGTGAATCCGGTGGGTGTACTCTACAGGAGAGTTACATTTGATGGCTACGCTCCGGAAGAATGGGAGCCTTTGGGAGTTCTGAAAAAAACTACAATAGAGCCCGAGGTACTGAAAAACGCATTTATCGCCGATGTTGGTTGGCAGAATGAAGCCGTGAACGCGGAAACGCTGCTGGCGGAGAACCGCACGGTCTGGGGAACGTCGTTTCCTCTGTACGAAAACGAAAATCAGTGGGTGAGCTATCTGAACTACTACCTCTTCGAACAGAAAAACGGCGAACACTACTTGATGGAGTGGTTTGATGCGACGCCGTATACTCGCGAGGACACGACTGACCCGATTATGGCGCAGTATTTACTGGGCCTAAGGAAAACCGCTTTCGACGAGCCGGAAGAGATTCTGCAGAAAGAGTTAACACAACAGGACTTGGAATCGTTGGAGCATGACAGTGGGCTTACGACGCAGACAACGAGCTACGCAACGGTCTCGTCGCCGAATCGTCGTATTGTCAGAACGATGTATTCCGGGCGGTTGCGATTTAGTGGAGACGTTGCCAAAGCAATGTACGATGAGTTGGAATTCGGCAGTGAGATCCTGTTTACCTATATTGGCGGTGTGAGGCAATCTGATCCGGGACAACTGGAGCGGATCGCCCGGGTGGAAAAAATTGCCGGACCGAGTGCGATCGCCTCGATCCCCACGGAATTCGAAGCGACGATCCGTGTATACAATTGGTTGGAGGGGTATTTTACATTGGAGGTTACGGATGACGTAATCCCGGATGCAGAGCATGTGCTGGTCTTTTCTTCGTTAGGTGATTTGGCTATAAGCTCCGAATCCTATCAAAAATTACAAACGCTTCAATTTCCTCAGCGAGCCCGTTTTACGACCGACGGTACGGTTTACCGCTACGACCGCACCAACGGCGTCACGGAATACCGGATCGAACCAATAACGGTTGAACTGATCGAAACACAACCGTAAACTATCAAAAACAGCACCGTTTGGCAAAAAAACGGTGCTGCTTTTGTGTTTCGTGAAAAAAACTTGACAAATGTTTTTAGGCTCGATATAATGGAATCAGAACAAAAGAAAAGAGGTGTATCGAAATGACGAAAACCGTAATCCCGCGCCGCTTGCTGCTCTTGCTTTCCGTGCTCCTGCTGCTTCCACTTGCCGCCTGCGGGGAGTCGCCGCAAAACATCCGATACACCGCCGAAGAGGTCGTATATCTGGCACAGGGGCTTGGGACACCGGAAGAGTGGGCAGACCCGGAAAATCGCAGGTACAGTTTGGGATACCACCGCAATGCCGACGGTCAATTCTTCCAGTGCGTGACCTATCACACGACCGGGGAGGTTGTTTGGTATCCCGTTGGGCAATTAGAGGAAATCGATCTTGTCGAACCGGTTTTTTGCCGGGCTTTCCGGTCTACCGGCACGATCCCGCCGGAAGATCTGTTTGCCGAAAACGAAACGGCATACCAGATCGCGATGCCGGAGATTGCGTATGACGGCGGCTATGCGGGATTTTACAGCTTGTATCTGTTGGAGCAAAAGAATGGTGAGATCTATCTGATCGAGTGGATCGACACCAGCCGTTACTCTCCCGATCGCCCGGATGATCCGATCACCGCAGTTACTGCGTATCGCTTATCTGCAATGCAGACGAATGAGGCTATGGCTGTGGACGGTGATGCTATGTACCACGGCGGATATCAAACGTTGGCTGCAGTTGTGACGAGTAAGCGAGGGCGCGGCATCGTGCTGACAGCAGAAAACGGGCGTTACCGTATTCCGCAAGAAACATGGCAGCTGATCGAGCAGAACGTGGAGATCGGCAACGAGATTTTATTTACCTACCTTGGCGGTGTAACGGATTCTTCACCGCGAAGAATCGATGCGGCGGTGCGTATTGAAATTACGCATTCTGCGGATGCAGAGCTGTCTGTACCAACGGTGTTGGATGCGACGACATCGACGCATTGGTTGGGCTACTGGGAAATTACGCCGCCAAAGGGTGTGTTTCCTGAAAATTCGAAGGTTTTCGTGAGTGCGGACGGTATTGATATGACGGAAGAACTTTGGATATCGTTGGTAGAGGCGCAATACCCTGCGCAAGTCCGCCTCACCACTACCGGTGTTGCCTTCTGCTACGACCGCGCCGATGGCACGACAGAATACTGGATCAAAGCGACAGCGATTGAACTGATCGAAACACAACCGTGAACTATCAAAAACAGCACCGTTTGGCAAAAAAACGGTGCTGCTTTTGATGAATTGCAAAAAAACTTGACAAATATTTTAAGGCTTGATATAATGGAATCAGAACAAAAGAAAAGAGGTGTATCGAGATGACGAAAACCGTGATCCCGCGCCGCTTGCTGCTCTTGCTTTCCGTGCTCCTGCTGCTTCCGTTTGCCGCCTGCGGGGAGTCGCCGCAAAACATCCGATACACCGCCAAAGAGATCGTATACCTAACACCGGGCCGCACGTTTGGAGTGACGTGGCAGGATGAGAACGGCGATTTGCTCCATACCCTTGAATATCAGCGAAATGCCGACGGCAGCCTACTGATGCGTCAGATCAGTCCGTGGGATGGGCCGATGGGATGGGCGTTGGTCGGTCAGCCGGAGGAAACAGAATTGGATCCGGTACATTTTGGCAATGGCTTTTTGAGCGCCGGCGAGATTCTTCCGGCAGAGTTGCTGGAAGGAAATGAAAAAACCTACAAAATCGTGTCTCAAAAACACGAATACAGCAACGGCTTGGGATACAGCAGCTATTTGAACTATTATTGGATGTATCAGAAAAACGGCGAGATCTATGTGGTAGAATGGATAGATACGGATTGGTATTCGCCGGAAAAAGCTGACGATCCCATAACGGTGCTTTCCGTGTGTCGAGTTGAGGCGCAGGAAGTTGAGGAAACCGCA
Source organism: Oscillospiraceae bacterium (assembly GCA_015067825.1). Taxonomy (GTDB): domain Bacteria; phylum Bacillota; class Clostridia; order Oscillospirales; family QAMX01; genus QAMX01. The sequence continues at coordinate 137,192 of SVLQ01000007.1, forward strand.
GAGGGTACCTATGATTTGGGCGATTACGATAATTACTATTCGACCGAATATGCGACTTCGATTAAAAACTGTGTCATTGCTTGCTACCCAAATGCCGGACCGGCATTTGCCGGAGATGCGGCAGCACTGATCGGAAAACCGGTGCCGAGCGGAAGTGAGTTTCTTTTTACGCATGTCGGCAGTAGCGCGCAAACCTATCCGGCCAGACTCGGTGGAATTGTCCGTGCGGAATTGGTGCGGGCGCCTGCCGAAACGCTCGTGATCCCAACGGAGCTTGCCGCGCGTTTTATGCAGCTGAATAACAACCAGTATACCTTTGAAGCCACCTTGCCTGCAGGAATTTTGCCGACAGCGCAAACGGATACTGTGCACGTGGAATACGCTGTGGTTCCCCGCGAGGAAAATGAAATCATTTTCTCCGCTGCGGACGCTACCGATATCACGATCACTACCACCGGCGTTGCCTACCGCTACGACCGCGCCGACGGCACGACGGAATACTGGATTGAAGCGACATCAATTGAGTTGGCTGAAACACAACCGTAAACTATCAAAAGCAGCACTGTTTGGCAAAAAAACGGTGCTGCTTTTGATGAATTGCAAAAAACTTGACAAATATTTTAAGGCTTGATATAATGGAATCAGAACAAAAGAAAAGAGGTGTATTGAAATGACGAAAACCGTAATCCTGCGCCGCTTGCTGCTGCTCTTGCTTTCCGTGCTCCTGCTGCTCCCGCTTGCCGCCTGCGGGGAGTCGCCGCAGAACGTCCGATACACCCCAGTGAAGGTTGTTTATCTGCATCCGGAGCGAGACTCTCCTGTGTGGCAGGATGACACCGGCAATCCGTTCCATCTTTGGGAATACCAGTGGAACAGCGACGGTCAGTTTTTCCTGCGTTTTATCAGCAAGTGGGACGGCCCTCAAATGTGGGAGCCTGTCGGCCGGGTGGAAAAGGCGACTGTGGACGCAACTTTGTTTGCCAATGCGTTCCGTTCCGACACGGTCTTCGATCCCGCCGAACTGTTGGCCGAAAACCGCGCAGCCTACGCGATCCCAAGCAGAGTGCGTGTGGAAAACGAAGAAGTTTTTGGCAACTATCTGAACTATTACCTGTTGGAACAAGCGAACGGCGAAGTCTATCTGGTGGAGTGGATGGATGCGCCGTATTATTCACCGGAGCGAGCGGACGATACGATGATCGTGTTGACCGTTGCGTTGCTGGAAACGGCCGACATGGACGAGCCTATTACGGAATATACCGAGGACGGCGGGCATTTGGCGGCTCAAACCACGAAGTTTGCGACCTCGATCGGCAACGGCGTTCTGTGGGATCGGAGTTCCGGTTTGTTCTATGGCGATGCCGTGTATCAGTGGATCGACGCGCCGTTGGAAATCGGCAGCGAGATCCGGTATACTTATACTGGCCTAATGCAGCAAACGAGTCCCGCGCGGATCAGTCAGATTCTGTATGCAGAAAAAACGCTTTCTCCGAGCGCTGCGATCCCAATCCCCGAACAACTGAACGCACAGGCATCTGTGGCATGGGAATGGGCGAATACCATGACACTTGTTTTGCCGGAAGGGATTCTGCCCGAAACGCCGGAAGCCATCGTCTATGCGCCGTGCTATCCGCTGCGTACCACAGGCTCGTTTGCGCTGGGGGACGTCCGCCTCACCACCACCGGTGTTGCCTACCGCTACGACCGCGCCGACGGCACGACGGAATACTGGATCGAAGTAACCGATATCCAACCGATCCATTAGATCAAAATCAAAATGCCTTGTCACACCGGCAACAAAGCCGGTGTGACAAGGCATTTTTTCTATTCCGTGATTTTCCCGGTATGGCGGGAAACGATGCGATAGGGAGCATCAAATTCGTTGTCGGTGATTTCGGCCTCGCGGAGATACTCGAGCCAAATCGCATGGTACGCGCCCTGTGGCCGGGAAAAGCGGTTTTTCGTGAGTACCAGTTTTCCGTGGACAAATGCGGTCGATTCCTCGTCCATCACCTTCGGCGAATAGCGGATTACCGGCGTTTCCGGCCACATATGGCCGTATTCGCAGTCGATCACTTCGTTTTCGCGGAAGATGATCTCGCGCGTGCAGCCCGATTCAAACCAAAAGTTGCAGTCATCCTCGACCAAAAGGGCCGGGCCCCACAGCTTTTCAAATCTGTTTTGCTCGATCACAACCTTGCCGCGCGTCGTGCAGAGGATGCCGCGGCCGGAGGTCGGGCCGAAATCGCAGTTCCGCACGGTCAGATCCGGTGTCCAGTCGACGTTTTCGACCACATCTTTTCCCAAAACGAGCGTTTCCGGCAACGGTCGATCGAGCCACAGGCGGATGTCGGTGTCGTTCAGGCGATCAAACGCCGTGACAACGGTTTCGGCGTAGGGGATCAACGTATCCCAACGGATAAATTCCAATCGGTCGCCCGCGGCAAACGCCTGAAACCCCCAACTTTCCGCGTGCATAAAGCGCACGACCATGCTCTGCCCGTCTGCTTCGACCACGCGCAGGTGCGTACCGTGGACGTTGATGTGGTCATCCTGTGCGCCGCGTGCCCGGCAGCGTTCGATCAAAAGCTGACCGCGGCAGCCGGAGAACTGGAAAAAGTCGGCGGTGCTGGCGATTGTGCGCCCCTCGGCGGGGGTGAAATCACAATCGACGAAGGCGACATTTTCGCAGAACTGCGAAACCATGCCCAAACCGTGCATGAATTTCACGCGCAGGTTCTCAAACCGCAGATTTTTGCAGCGCTGGAAGAGACTGCCGACCTGATCGCGCACAATGCTGCGCGTCTGCATCACGTGCCCTGCCGGAAAGAAGGCGTCGGGATTGGCGAGCCGAACGCGTACGGTTTGCGCGTCGATTTGTTCGACGGAGGTGAAGGCGAGATCGGATTTTTGGAAATCACGGCATTTTTCGGTCTGTGGGTCATAGAGCTTGAAGTAGCGGCCGCGCCCGAGGTGGTATTCTTCCCAGTAGGGGATCCCATTTTTGTCGGGTTCACCGAGCCAGCAGAGCTGATTGCCGTCAACGCGGAACAGGCAGTCGGGGTTCATACGCAAAATGCAGTCGCCACCGCTGTTTTCGACGATCGTAAATTCTGTCATCGTCGGCACGGCGTAGTCGATCGTGAGATTTTTCACCGTGATATCTTCGCAGCGGTCGAAGAGCAGCGGCGTCATCTTGCCGTGGACGAGCAGTGTTGCACCGTTGCCATCGATTGTAATCTGTTTCTTTTCCTTTATATATAGCGCAGAATAACGACGGCCGGTGGGGTTCTCGTGCTGCTTGGCCGAATTGGAACAGTAGTAGCCCTCGAGGCAAAACGCATCGTCCTGCCAAACGTGATAGGTTTTTCCGTGCCCCAAAACAAGATGATCGCCGTCTCGCAAGTCAAGACAACGCGCAGAAAGCTCGTTCATACTGCAAACCAACCTCTTTCTCCTCGTTTTCGCTCCTATTATACCATAAATTGATGTCGGAAGGGAAGATTTGATTTTAGCTTTGAAATTATGAAAAAGTTTTCAAAACTAAATAATTGGAAGAACAAACATCAATATATTGGAAAAGAAACACTTAACAAAAAGGATGGCAAAAAAAGGAGGAAATAGTGTTGTTATTTTTGTGATTTTTTTCAAAACTTAAGGTTGCAATACCTGGCGAACCGTGCTATAATTATCATGTATAAATTGGCGAGATGTTGCATTTACAACCTTTTTGATAATTTTCGGGTCGTTCCCATAGACGAAGGCCGTTGTTTTGAACCGCCGAACTGTGGTTTGAGCTACCGCACGACCCTTGAGTGGGAGAAAGAATAGAAATGGAAAACACCAAAAAGAAAAACGGCGATTATTACACCATTGACCTTCTGCACATTGCCAAAGCTCTTTGGCACAGAGCTTGGCTCATCATTCTGTGTGCGGTGATCGTGGCGGCGGTCGGTTTCTCGATTGCGGCGTTTGCAATTACGCCGACCTACACTTCGTCGATCATGCTTTATGTCAACAATAGTTCTTTTTCTGTTGGCAACACCAGCTTCAGCATCACTGCCTCTGAAATCAGTGCGGCGCAGAGCTTGGTCAAAACCTATGTTGTTATGCTCCAAAACCGCACAACATTGGAAATGGTCATTGAAAAAGCAGATTTGCCCTATAACCATCGTCAGCTTGGCGGTATGCTGAGTGCCGCTTCCGTCAACGACACCGAAGTTCTGCAGATTACGGCAACTTCCACCGACCCGTATGAAGCTGCCGACATCGTCAACTGTGTGGCCGAGGTTTTGCCGGTGCGTATTGCCGAGATCATTGAGGGCGCATCCATGGAAGTTGTTGACTATGGTGCGGTCAATCTGCAGAAGGTTGCCCCGAGCATCACTAAGTATACGATGATCGGCGGCGTTCTTGGTGGGCTGGTATCTGCGATGATTTTGGCAGTCTTTGCCGTGCTCGACGACACCATCCACGACGAAGACTACATCACGCAAACCTACGAATACCCGATCTTGGCCAAGATTCCGAACCTCCTCTCCAGTGGTTCCAAAAACTACGGGTACCAGTCCTATTATAAAGTGCATTCCAATATAGAATAAAGGAGGAAAGATAACGTGCGGCAATCCAAACGCAAAAACAGTGATTTGCTGATGCGCTCGGCAGAAACCGGGAAAACCTTGCATCGAAATCTCGATTTTACGGCAACCGAACAATATAAACTCCTGCGCACAAACCTTTCCTTCACGATTCCCGCTGATGTGAAATGCCCGATCATCGGCATTACCAGTTCGATGCGCGGTGAAGGCAAGAGCACGACCGCAGTCAATTTAGCATATGTTTTGGCGGAGAGCAAAAAACGTGTGCTCCTGATCGACGGTGACCTGCGTCTGCCGAGTATCGCCAAAAAAATGGAACTCGAGAACAAGCGCGGCCTGACAGATCTTCTGATGGGCTTTGAGGCGCAGGATCTGGTCGAATTCCGCTCCAATTTGTTTGATAACTGGTACATTGTGCCGTCCGGTAATTTGCCGCCGAACCCCTCGGAATTGCTTGGTTCGCGCCGCATGGAATCTGCACTCGAAACCTTCACTGGACTGTTCGACTACATCATCATCGACCTGCCGCCGGTCAACATTGTTTCCGACGCGTTGGCGATTTCCCGACTGATTACCGGCATGATCGTTGTTGTCCGTGAAGACTACACCGAAAAGAAGGAACTGGAAAACTGTTTCCGTTTCTTGAATCTTTCGGATGTCAAGATCCTCGGCTGTGTCATCAATGAGACGAAAAACGGTTCCGGCAAGTATGGGAAATATAAGAAATATAAATACTACCGGAAAAACGGTTATGGCTACGGCTATGGATACGGTTACGGACACAACCGTTCCAACAGCCGCAATGATCAAACGTCGAACGAAACCGTATGATCGATTTCCACAGTCATATATTGCCGGGAATCGACGACGGCAGCCGCAGTACGGAAGAAAGCGTGGCTATGCTGCAAGCGCTGGCGAAGCAGGGGATCGAGACTGTTGTGGCCACCCCTCATTTCTACGCCGATGAGACTTCTGTTTCCGCGTTTTTAGAGCAGCGGGACGCGGCGGTAAACGCGATTGCGGACGCTGCAGCATCGGAATGTCCGCAATGGATCGTCGGCGCTGAGGTTCTCTACTATCCGGGTATCAGCCGCCTGCAGGGGTTGGAACTGCTGAAGCTTGGAGAAAGTAAGCTCCTTCTGCTCGAAATGCCGGTGGAAAAATGGACCGATTATACTGTGCGAGAGGTGGCTGAAGTTGCTGCTTCTCCCGGCATCAAAGTTTGTCTCGCGCATATCGAACGCTATCTGGCAGACCAAAGCGATAAAACGTGGGATCGGCTCTATGAGAGCGGGATCCTGATGCAGAGCAATGCGAGCTTTTTCCTCGGTTTTTCCACCAAGCGCAAAGCGATGCGCATGCTTAGCGACGGTCGGATCCATCTGCTTGGTTCCGATTGCCACAACCTGACCAACCGTCCGCCGCGCATCGGCGAGGCGTACACTGCAATCGGAAAGAAGCTCGGCGAAGCGTTTGTCCATCAAATGTGTGAGCTTGGGAATCACCTGCTCTCACATTGATTATAAATGAGTAAACAAAACCAAAAAAGTTCCATATGGAATGGAAAGGGAGTTACAAACATGAAAAAAGTTCTCGCAATTTTCCTCGCCGTTGTGATGATGGCCAGCATGAGCCTGTCGGTTCTGGCCGTGTCCGACAATTTCCTTGAAAGCCCATCGAAACGTGTCGGTCCGGAACTTGTCGACTTCTCGGGCGTGGCCGAAGGCTGCACCGTGGCTCTGCGCGTTGTTCCGTTCTCCAATCGCAGCATCATGGACGAAGCGATGCGTCTGGTGCTGGAAGAATCGTACGATACGATCGTCAACACTGCTAATGTCGGCGACCTCAATGCCGACTTGAACAAAAAAGCCAATGAACTGAATATTCCTGCGCAATATCTCGTGGTGAGCGATCTCTTTGACGTCCACACGATCGGCTGTGATCTGCCGCACCACCATGGTCCCTACACCGTCACGATTTCGGCGGATCTGCTGGAACGCTTTGTCGGTCTGATCCACTATAAGAACAGCGCGTGGGAGCTGATTACCAGTGCGTCCGTGTCCGGCGATAACCTGACCTTCACCGTGAACGAGCTTTCTCCGTTTGCGATCGTCATCAACACGGATCCGGATTTCGTCGATCCGTCGCAGGGCGGCGAAGACAACCCGCCGACGGGCGATGATAGCCACATCGGCATCTATGTCGCCGTGATGGTCGTTGCGGGTCTCGCGATGATCGCGCTGTGGCGCAGCTCGAAGAAACAGAGCAGCAAATAAGATCGGGAAGAGGTAGCCACAATGGGAAAGACGCATAGAAACCGAAAATATCTGCTCCAAGTCAGCATGGTCGTGCTTGCGGTCGTCTTTCTCGTGGCCGCGGTTTTGTTCCTGACGGAATTGTGGGAGAAAAAACGCGGACAGTATACGGGGACCGGCTCCCAAACAGCCTTTCTAGAGCACGGCGGGAAGTCTTACGCACTGCGCAGCGACGTTGAGACCTTTTTGGTGATCGGCCTTGACAGTGACGAACTCAGCACGGATACGATTGGCTACGCCAACAACAGTGTGGCCGACTTCTTGATGCTTGTAGTGATTGATAACACGGCGGAGTCGTACTCGGTCGTGCAGATCAACCGCGATACGATCGCCGAAATTAACCGTCTTGGCGTTGCCGGTCAAAAGTTGGATACCGTTTCGCAGCAGATTGCCCTTGCTTATACCTATGGTAACGGCAGGGAAGTGAGCTGCCGCAACACGGTAGACGCGGTTTCGACCTTGCTGAAAAACATAAGGGTTCACCACTACGCCGCAATGGCGATGGAGACAGTTCCTGTGCTCAACGATTTGGTCGGTGGTGTCACGGTGACGGTGATGGATGATTTCAGCGGGATCGATCCCACGTTGGTGCAGGGAACGGAAGTAACGCTGCAAGGCGAACAGGCGCTGCTTTACGTGCGTGCTCGTCAGGGAATGGAAGACAGCAGCAACCTCCACCGCATGGAGCGCCAGCGCCAGTATGTCAAGGCGCTTTATGAACAGGTGCTGTCACAGGCAGAGGCCTCGGAGAGCTTTATCGCCGAGACGATTGCTTCACTGAATGACCGTTTGCTTTCTGACTGTTCTGTTACCAAACTGCAAACACTCTTTGAGCGGATTGCAGACTATGAGTTCACAGGAATCCGCGAGCTTGCCGGCGAAAGTGTTGCCGGCGAACGTTTTATGGAGTTCTACCCCGACGATGCCGCCCTCAGCGAACTCGTCATCGAGCTCCTTTGTACTGAAGAAGAGTAATCAGACCCTCCCGCGGTGGACTTCACTACGGGAGGGATCTTGGTACTTGAAAAGAGATTATTATCATCGCTCCACTCTGAGAGATGCAATGGGAGACCGTGCTATGAGCGCATTTACCAATAAAACGCTATTAATCACCGGAGGAACCGGCTCGTTTGGCAACGCCGTGCTCAATCGCTTTTTAAAAACGGATATTGGCGAGATCCGCATTTTCTCGCGCGACGAGAAAAAACAGGACGATATGCGCCATGAATTTCAGGCGCGGATGCCGGAAGTTGCCGGGAAGATCAAGTTCTATATCGGCGATGTCCGCGATATCGCCTCTATCCGCAATGCCATGCACGGTGTCGATTATATTTTCCATGCTGCCGCTTTGAAGCAAGTGCCGTCGTGCGAGTTCTTCCCGGTAGAAGCGGTGAAGACGAATGTTCTCGGTACGGACAATGTGCTGACTGCCGCTATCGAAGACGGTGTCAAGCGCGTGATCTGCCTCTCGACGGATAAAGCGGCCTATCCGGTCAACGCGATGGGAACGTCGAAGGCGATGATGGAAAAAGTGGTCGTGGCAAAATCGCGGACGGTCAAGCCGGAAGCGACGACGATCTGTTGCACGCGCTACGGCAACGTCATGTGCAGCCGCGGTTCGGTTATTCCTCTTTGGATTGACCAGATCAAAGCGGGAAATCCGATTACGATCACTGAACCGACGATGACGCGCTTTATCATGTCGCTCGACGAAGCGGTCGATCTCGTGTTGTTTGCGTTTGAAAACGGCGTTTCGGGCGATATTCTGGTGCAAAAAGCACCGGCCTGCACGATCGAGACGCTGGCCAAAGCCGTTTGCGAACTGTTTGCGCCTGAGACGGAGATCAAGGTGATTGGTATTCGCCATGGCGAAAAGATGTATGAAACTTTGCTGACCAATGAAGAGTGCGCCAATGCCACGGATATGGGGAATTTCTACCGCGTGCCGTCGGATAAGCGCGATCTGAACTACGATAAATTCTTTAACAGCGGTGATACCGAACGCAATCACCTCACGGAGTTCAACTCCAATAATACCGAGCTTTTGGATGTCGAAGGCGTCAAACAGAAGCTCCTGTCCCTCGCCTACATCCGCGATGAACTCGCAGCGCTGGAAAAGGAGCGCGCACAATGAAAATTTTAATCACCGGAGCACAGGGGTTTGTCGGTAAAAACCTGACGGCCGCTCTCGCCAACATTCGCAACGGCAAAGACCGGACGCACCCGGAGCTTTCTATTGACGAGCTTTTTCTCTACGATGTCGATTCTAATCCAGCTGTCCTTGCGGACTACTGCGAAAAGGCAGAGTTCGTTTTCCACCTGGCAGGGGTCAATCGCCCGCAGAATGCAGAAGAATTCATGCAGGGGAATTTCGGCTTTACCTCGACGCTGCTTGAAACATTGAAGGCTTGCGGCAACACTTGCCCGGTGGTGCTTTCCAGCTCGATTCAGGCGACCTTGATCGGCCGCTACGACAGCGACTACGGCCGCAGCAAAAAGGCCGGTGAAGACCTGCTGTTTACCTATGGGGAAGAAACCGGTGCCAAGGTTTTGGTCTACCGCTTCCCGAATCTTTTTGGCAAGTGGTGCCGCCCGAATTATAACTCCGCTGTCGCAACTTTCTGTCATAACATTGCCAACGACCTGCCGATTACCGTGAATGATCCGGCAGTTTCATTAGAACTTTTGTATATCGACGACTTGGTCGATGAAATGCTGTGCGCCCTAGCCGGAAACGAGCACCGCTGTGAATTCAATGGAATTCAGACTGTTCTGACCGCAACCGGCCGTTACTGTGCCGCACCGACCACGCATAAAGTCACATTGGGTGAGATTGTCTCACTGCTCGAATCGTTTGCATCTCAGCCGCAAACGCTTGTGGTGCCGGAAATTCCGGTCGGTTCGTTTGCAAAGAAACTGTACTCGACCTACCTCTCTTATCTGCCGAAGGAAAAAATCGCCGTGCCGTTGAAGATGAATGTCGATCCGCGCGGGAGTTTTACGGAATTTCTAAAGAGCGCCAACTGCGGCCAAGTTTCGGTGAATATTTCGAACCCCGGAATCACCAAAGGCCAGCACTGGCACCATACCAAGTGGGAGTTCTTTCTGGTCGTTGCCGGCCATGGTTTGATGCAAATGCGGAAGATCGGCAGCGACGAAGTGATCGAGTTTGAGGTCAGCGACGAGAAGCTGGAAGCCGTGCATATGCTTCCGGGCTATACACACAATCTGATCAACCTGAGCGAAACAGAAAAATTGGTCACGGTGATGTGGGCCAATGAATGCTTTGATCCCAACCATCCAGATACTTTCTTTGAGGTTGTATAACTTGAAAACCAATCGCTTGCTTTGCTTTTTGCTGGCACTGACTGTGGCTGTGACAGCTTTTATCTTTTACCAATCGCTGCGAGGTCCTGAGGAATCCAATGCGTCCAGCGGCACGATTGTGGAGATCGTAGAACCTGCTTTAGAGTATCTCGCCGGGGAGGGCAATTGGGACGCCAACTTCCTGGTGCGGAAAGGTGGCCACTTGAGTGAATATTGCGCACTTGGTGCGGTGGTGATGCTGACGGCGATCCAGCTCTGCAAGCGCAGCCGCACGTGGTTTGGGTTTGCGTTCTTCTATGTGCTGGCTGCCGCGGTGACGGATGAATTCATCCAGAGCTTTACCGGTCGGTCGAGCATGGTCAGCGACGTGCTGATCGATTTCACTGGCGCGATGATTGGATTTTGCTTGGTGGCGGTGATCCGCAAGCTGTGCAAGAGTAAGGAACAGAAAAAACATGATGAAAACTGATTACAGCGATATTCAATTTCAAAATAATGGCAAGTTGAAGCTTTTGATCATTGTGGGTACACGTCCGGAAATTATTCGTCTTTCGGCTGTGATCTCAAAATGCCGCCGCTATTTCGACTGTATCCTCGCCCATACGGGTCAAAACTACGACTATAACTTAAACGGAATCTTTTTCCGCGATTTGGGCCTCGCCGATCCCGAGGTTTATATGAATGCGGTTGGCGCCGACCTCGGCGAAACCGTTGGGAATATTATCAGCTGCTCTTACAAGCTGATGTCTGCGATCTGTCCGGATGCGCTTCTGATTCTGGGCGATACGAATTCCTGTCTGTCGGCGATTGCGGCCAAACGCCTGCATATCCCGATCTTCCACATGGAAGCGGGCAACCGCTGCAAGGACGAATGCCTGCCCGAAGAGACGAACCGCCGTATCGTTGACATCATCTCGGATGTCAACCTTGCGTATTCCGAGCACGCCCGCCGTTATCTGCACGAGTGCGGCTTGCCGAAGGAGCGCACCTACGTTACCGGTTCGCCGATGGCTGAAGTGCTGCATAAAAACCTCGAATCGATCGAGCAGAGCGATATCTTATCGCGTTTACAGCTGCAACCGAAACAGTACATTCTTCTTTCGGCTCACCGCGAAGAAAATATTGACACGGAGAAAAACTTTCTCTCGCTCTTCACGGCAATCAACGCCATTGCCGCGCGTTATGACATGCCGATCCTTTATTCCTGCCATCCGCGCAGCAAAAAACGACTGGAATCGAGCGGGTTTGAACTGGATTCGCGCGTGATTCGCCATGAACCGCTCGGCTTCCACGACTATAACCATCTGCAAATGAACGCGTTTGCCGTGATTTCCGACAGCGGGACTTTGCCGGAGGAGAGCAGCTTCTTTACATCCGTCGGTCATCCGTTCCCGGCTGTCTGTATCCGTACCTCGACAGAACGCCCGGAGGCGTTGGACAAAGCTTGTTTTGTCCTCGCAGGGATCGACCGAACGTCTCTGGAACAGGCTGTTGAAACGGCAATTGCGATGCATGCCGACGGTGATTACGGTATTCCTGTTCCGGATTATACCGAAGAAAATGTGTCGACAAAGGTGGTCAAGATCATCCAAAGCTACACCGGCGTAGTCGACAAAATGGTTTGGAGAAAGAACTGATATGCAGAATTTGCACGAATCGTCCACGAAAAAAAGAATACGGCAACTATGCTTGATCCTGATTGACGCCGTTTGTGTGGCGGTTTGTGCGATGCTGGCTCTATGGACGCGCTTTGAGTTTACAACGGATTTAGATGCCGCATACCGCACGTTTTTTGAAAATGCCTTCCGTTTGTTACCCCTGACGATTACGACGACCGTTTTGATCTACGTGATTTTTGGTCTGTACGACAGCCTTTGGGAATTTGCGGGCGAGCGTGAAGCGGTACATATTTGCGGTGCTTCTGCGTGTGCGGCTGCAGTTCATGTGCTGATGCAGTATCTGCTCGACTGTCCGTTGCCGCGCAGCTTCCTGTTGCTCCATTGTGTTTTGTTGATGCTGGGGACGCTTGCACTGCGTTTTGGTTACCGCTTTGTCCGACGGATTCGCGTACGTGTTGGTAAAAATGCCCGCCGAACAATGTTGGTTGGTGCTGGGGCGGCTGGAGCGATGATTCTGAATGAACTGCAGCATAGCGGCTTTTCACAGAACAAAGTCGTGTGCTTGATCGATGATGATCCGGCCAAACATGGTCGTACACTCAAAGGTGTACCGATCATCGGTGGCTGCGATACACTTCTTCGCACGGCAGAGAAATGGCGGGTGGAAGAGATCATTCTTGCGATCCCTTCACTTCGCGCCGAACGCCGTCGCGAAATCTTGGAGCTTTGCCAGCAGACAAGCTGCAAACTGAAAACTTTGCCGGGGATTTACCAAATTGTCAACGGCGAGGTTGGTCTGCATCAGTTGCGCGAAGTGCAGATCGAAGATCTCTTAATGCGCGACGCAGTCAATCTCCAAAGCAAAACCGTGCGGGACTACTACTCCGGAAAGGTCGTTTTGGTTACAGGCGGTGGCGGCTCGATCGGCAGCGAAATCTGCCGCCGAATCGCTAAATGTGCACCGAAAAAGCTTGTCGTTTTTGATATCTACGAAAACAACGCCTATGATATCCAGCAGGAACTGATTTCGGAATACGGCCAAGGGCTGAACCTTGTGGTCGAGATTGGTTCGGTGCGCGATCGTAAGCGCTTAGAAGGCCTGTTTTCGATGCACCGGCCGCAGGTCGTGTTCCATGCTGCGGCGCATAAGCATGTGCCGCTGATGGAGCGCAGCTCGGCGGAAGCGATCAAAAACAATGTCTACGGCACCTATAATACGGCGGATATGGCCGAAAAGTACGGTGTGGAGAAGTTTATTCTGATCTCAACGGACAAAGCGGTCAACCCGACGAACGTGATGGGTGCGAGCAAGCGTCTGTGCGAAATGGTGATCCAGTGCCGAACCGATAGCACAACGAGCTTTGCGGCAGTGCGCTTTGGCAATGTCCTCGGCTCCAACGGCTCGGTTGTGCCGCTATTCCGGCGTCAGATCGCTGCCGGCGGCCCGGTGACGATCACGGACAAGCGCATCGTACGCTACTTTATGACGATTCCGGAGGCCGCACAACTGGTGGCCGAGGCCGGAGCGATGGCAAAAAACGGTGAGCTCTTTGTCTTGGATATGGGCAAACCCGTTCGCATCTACGACCTTGCGGTCAACCTAATTCAACAGTCCGGACTGAAGCCGGGGATTGATATCCAAATCGAGGAAATTGGTCTGCGCCCTGGCGAAAAGCTTTACGAAGAACTGCTGATCAAAACAGAGATGTTGGATAAGACGGAAAACGACTTGATTTTCATTGAACGCGACAGTGCCCTGACCCGCGACGATGTCGACCGCAAACTGGCAATTCTTGCCAAGGCAATCGAGGCGACGGACGGCTTGTCCGGTACGGCGCACATCCATGAAGCGGTCAAGGCGACGGTTCCGACATTCCATGATCCGGAAGAACTCAATGCCAAGGCAGAATCGATGCGGGAGATGCGAGAAGTTGCGACCGTGTAACAAAATAGACTGTGAGGGAACGAGAGATGGCAACGGAGAAAATCGCGGCGATCGTCGCGGAATTTGCCGTGGAGGGCAAGCTGATCGAAGCAAAGCCGATCGTACAGGGACATATCAACGATACATACCGCCTGACGTTTGAAACGGAAAC
>SVLQ01000008.1 GCA_015067825.1 Oscillospiraceae bacterium
GTATGCAGCTGACCGGTACTAATAGGCCGAGGGCTTAACCTTAAGTTAGGTCCTGCGAAAAAGGAAATCCTTTGTTTGACTTCTGAGAGTGACTGACGATTGTCAGGATCTTCGAGTACCACTTACCAAGTCTCTCTCTTCTCTCATATTCAGTTCTCAGGGTATATCCCTTGAACAACATAGTAGGTGTTGATTACACTGAGGGTCCACCCGTTCCCATCCCGAACACGGAAGTTAAGCTCAGCTGTGCCGACAATACTTGGCTGGAGACGGCCCGGGAAGATAGGTCGATGCCTACACAAAGCCCGAACAGGAAACTGTTCGGGCTTTGTTTTTTGCGTTTTTTGTATTAAAAAGTCAGGAAATATTCATGTAACCGTGCTATGATATAGCGGAAGAAAGGCGTGAGGACATGGAATGGCTGAATGGGATGCAACGCGCGATCGATTATTTGGAGGAGCATCTGACGGAAGAGCCCCGCTGGCAGGATGCCGCGGCGTGTGCGTTCTGTTCCGTCGGGTATTTCCAACGGCTGTTCGCGCTGATATGCGGTGTGACACCCGCCGAATACGTCCGCAACCGCAGACTGACACTTGCCGGCAGTGCGCTGTGCGGGACGGGCGCGAAGGTGATCGACGTCGCGCTGCGATTCGGCTACGAAAGCCCCGAAAGCTTCACGCGGGCGTTTACGCGCTTCCACGGGATCACACCGATGGCGGCGAAACGCCCCGGCGCAAAGCTGCGCTCGTTCTCTCGCCTTTCTGTTTCAACGAATTTGTACGGAGGAACGAGTATGGATTACAAGATCATCGGAAAAGATGCGTTTTTCGTACTGGAAAAGGCGGAAACACATTCGACCGAAAATGACACCAACAAAACGAGTATCCCGGACTTCTGGACGCGTTCGCACCGCAACGGCACGGTAAAGATGCTCTCTTGCCTGTCTGCCGATCCCGGCCGCATCTTCGGGATTTGCTATGCCGGGGAGGCCGGCGGCGAAGCGTTCGAGTATGCGATCGCGGCCCCTTGCGGGGAAGATGCGCCGACACCGACGGGCTTCCGCAAACGCCGTATCCCCGCGCGCACGTGGGCGGTGTTTGCCTGCAAAGGGGCGATGCCGGCGGCGATCCAGACGCTGTGGCAGCGGATTGTGACCGAGTTTTTTGACACTTCGGGGTACGAGCCGACCTGTGAGATGGATATTGAGGTCTACACCGACGGCGATATGAGCAGCCCGACGTACGAGAGCGAGATCTGGGTACCGGTGAGGCAAAAAAACTGAACGACCGCAGAGAAAACAAATTGTTCTCGGGAGCCGCATCCAAACGGATGCGGCTCTTTTGGCGTTTTGTTGCGCGGCGAGAATATCGGGCGGGAACCCCGTCGCCTACTTGTATCCGAAACGCTGCTGTGCTATAATAGACGCAGCCACCGCGATCATTTGATAAGGATAGGTGACCGCTATGTATTCTGTTCTGAAAACACCCGATGCGATCCGCGTGATCTGCCAAGATCCCACGCAAAACGACGTTTCAGTCGATTTCACACCCGCACCCGGCGCGCTGAAGGTCTCGGTCACGGCGAAATCCGCCGAGCCGCGCTTTGTTTTGTTGCGCTGGAATTACCGCGTCGACGGCCCGGTGCGCATTCTGGGCGATGCGTGGGAGCGCTCGTACGGCACGCTTGCATGGCGCGGGATCGAACCCGAACGTATCCTGCCGTGGTATTTCCTGATGGACAGCCCCGACGGCGTGTTCGCCTTCGGTGTGGCCGTGCGTCCGAGCGCGATGTGCCATTGGCTCTGTGACCGCGAGGGCGTCACGCTCGTGCTCGATGTCCGCTGTGGCAACGTCGGCGTCGTGCTCGACGGCCGGACGCTGGAGGCCGCGACGATTTTGTACCGCGCGTACGGCGATCGCGAAGCCTTCGACGCCGCCGACAATTTCTGCGCGGCGATGTCGCCCAGCCCGCTGGCGATCCCTGCCCCTGTCTACGGCGCGAATAACTGGTACTACGCCTACGGCAAGAGCTCGCACGCCGAGATCCTCTCCGACTCCGCCTATATTTCCCGCCTCGCCGGCGGTCTTTCCAACCGCCCGTACATGGTTGCCGACGACGGCTGGCAGCCCAATGGCTGCTGCGGCCCGTGGGATCGCGGCAACGAACGTTTCCCGGATATGCCGCGCCTGATCCGCGAAATGAAGGAGACCGGCGTCAAGCCCGGCCTCTGGATCCGCCCGCTGCACGATGCAAGCGAAAAGTTTACCGCCGAACACAAGGTGCGCGGCGAAGCGCGCACGCTCGACCCGACCCACCCCGACGTGCTCGCCGACGTGGAAGCCACGCTCCGTCGCCTAGCCGATTGGGGCTGCGAGATCGTCAAGCACGATTTCTCGTCGTTCGATACCACCGGTCTGTGGGGCAAAGACGCATTCCGCCGCTTCGCCCCCGAACGCACGCCGTGGCATTTCTACGACCGCACGGTGACGACCGCCGAGGCGCTCGTCACGCTCTATTCGCGCATCCTCGCCGCCGCCGGCGATATGGTCATCATCGGCTGCAACTGCGTCAACCACCTCACCGCCGGACTGGCGCACTTAAACCGCACCGGCGACGACACCAGCGGCCGCGATTGGGAGCGCACGCGCTTCATGGGCGTCAACACGCTCGCCTTCCGCCTGCCGCAGCACCGCCACTTCTTCGAGATCGACGCCGACTGTGTGGGCATCACCGCTTCGGTCCCGTGGGAGAAAAACCGTCTGTGGCTCGACCTGCTGGCCAAGAGCAGCACGCCGCTGTTCCTCTCGTGCAAGCAGAGCGATATCACGCCGGCGATGGAGGCCGATATTGCCACCGCACTTGCCCTCGCCGCCGAGCAGAAGGATTCGCTCCGTCCGCTCGACTGGATGGAGACGTCGACGCCGGCAAAGTGGTCGTATAACGGCGAGACGATCGAGTACGCCTGGTCGGACGACTTCGGTGCGTTTGAACTGGTGTGATTTATCGTATTCCGCATATATATGGGAAACATCGGCAGAATTTACAATTCTGCCGATGTTTTTGCTTGTATTTTAGCGAATTCTGTGGTAAGATATAAGTGGTAAAACAGAAGGATTGCCGCATTTTGTGTGCGACTGAGATACAAGGTGATTTTGATGAAACGATTGTCGGCAGTAATGCTTGTCATAGCGCTACTCGCTTCTCTCGTGGCGGGCTGCGGAGCCGAAGAACCCGCCGCAAGCACAGCGGCGACCCAGACGACAACTGCGACCGTCCCGCCGCAAACCTCGGCAACAACGGTTGCGACCTCGGCTGTGACCACTACCGCAACGACTGCGGCAACGGATGCAGCCTCGGATTCGTCGACGGCTCAAACTACAACGACTGCGCAGACAACCTCGCCGGTTGCCCTCAATTCGGCGACGCTGTACATCCCGTTCGACCTCTCCGAGCCCGATGCCTTTGCGCTGCCCTACACCGGAACGCTCGATGTGCCGATTTTGTTGTCGGGGATCGCAAGCCTGACGGGCTGGAACTGCGATGTGACGAAGGTCGATATCTTCAGCGGCACGGCGCGCATCGATCTCGCACCCACCTCACTGCCCTTTGCCTACGACACGCATATGCCCAACGAAACGTTTTTCCTGCCGACCTATGCCGATACGGTGTTTCTTTTCCTCGACAGCATTGCCCAAACGCTGACGCAGAATCTCAACCTCAGCGGCGTGATCTTCACGCAGGACGGCGGCCAACCGCTGACGCTCGAACGGCTTTATACCTCCGTTGAGCTCTTCCCGGCGGACACGATCTACCGTGGCAGTGCCTATTACCGTGCGCTGCTCCTCGACGATCCGTACAGCAACACCAGCGGCTATCCGATGCTGCAGCTGGCCGGCGGCATGACCATCCTCTATCCCAACGGATTTTCGGTGGAAAACGAGACCGATACCGAGGTTTTGGTGTCGGCAGAGGATCGTGTGTTCATCACATACCGTGCGTATCCGCTTGCAGATGAGGCACTGGTTGCGTCCGAAAAGAAGATGTCCGAATGGGCAATGACGTTCAGCGCGGTGGAGGAGCAGTCTTTTGATGAAGTCGGCTACCTTGTCCGCGGCACGATCGGGCCCTACCGGGTGTGCGTTTGCGGCTATATGGCGCCGATCAAAGCGCAGTATTTTGAGGTCATGTTCATGTACGAGCCGGATGTGGATTTCGTCGACATGGAAAAGGTGATCGCGGATCTTTCCTACGCACTCACAAAGTATAACTAAAGTCAAAAGGGTAGACAAAGCGCAGAGTCCTTAGGGACTCTGCGCAGCGAAATAAATCCCTTACGGGATTTGTGAAATGCACTTCGTGCGTGAAATTCGCTTACAGCGAGTGAAATGCCTGCGGGCGTGAGGGGATTTATTTCATTTCCCGTCGAGCAGGGGGAGATATTTCACATTTTGCCAAGCCGAGAAAGAAGGACGAAGAATCTTAACCATTCTTCGTCCTTTTCCTGTTGATAGGTGTTCTTCAATTGGAGCAGGGATCCGCAACGCTGCCTTTTTGATTTTGCCGGTGGTGCGGCTCGGTTCCAAAGGGCGGATCCGCGTGTTTTCCCTCTTGCATTTCCCGCCGATCTGTGCTATCATATACGCAAGTCAACAATGTCTTCGGGGCAGGGTGAAACTCCCGACCGGCGGTATAGTCCGCGAGCGCTTTTGGCGCAGGATTTGGTGCGATTCCAAAACCGACAGTATAGTCTGGATGAAAGAAGACAAAACAGGCGTTTTCGTCGGTTTTTGCACCCGGAGCATCGTTGTTCCGGGTGTTTTTTGCGCCATCGAAAGGAGAACCGCTATGCAAACCCAAAACCGAACCAAACAACTCGCCGTGCTCGCCATGCTTTCGGCGCTTGCCTATGTGGCCGTCGTCGTCTGCCGCATCCCCGTGGTGCTGTTTTTGAAATACGAACCCAAAGACGTCATCATTACCCTCGGCGGCTTCCTCTACGGCCCGCTGGCGGCGGTCGCCGTCTCGGTCGTGACCGCCTTCGTCGAAATGTTCACGATCAGCGATACCGGCATCTGGGGGCTGCTGATGAATATTCTTTCCAGCTGTGCCTTCGCCGGAACGGCGTCGCTGATCTACCATCGCCGCCG
The DNA here is from genome assembly GCA_015067825.1 of Oscillospiraceae bacterium. GTDB lineage: Bacteria > Bacillota > Clostridia > Oscillospirales > QAMX01 > QAMX01. The sequence goes on from SVLQ01000008.1 coordinate 5,148, forward strand.
CACGCTCTTAGGCGCGGCGATCGCGCTGATCGCGGGAATTGCTGCCACTACGGCAATCATGCTCCTCTGGAACTACCTCGTCACACCGCTTTATATGAAGGTCCCGCGCGAAACGGTCGTCCAGCTGCTGATCCCGGCATTCCTGCCCTTTAACCTCCTCAAGGGAACGCTGAACGCCGCGCTTTTGATGCTTCTTTACCAGCCGGTCGTCACGGCGCTGCGCCGTGCCCGTCTGGTTCCGCCGTCGTCGGCGAAAAAAGCCGGCGTTGTCCGCACCTACGTTTCGGTCGCGGTCATCGCGCTGGTCGTGGTCGGCGGATGCGTGCTGGCCGTGCTTGCGATGCGCGGCGTGATCTGAGGATCCGCTGTTTGCGGGAGATCCTTGCGAAATAAAGCGCCGGACGCGGCGCTTTGTTCTTGCATAATTTCGAAAAGTATATTATAATGGAAGCAGAAACAGAAAAGAGGGGTGCTCCCATGAAAAACAGCAAAGAACTGATCCGTTCGCTCAAGTTCGTCGCCTTTTCCGCCAGCGCCGGCGTGATCCAAGTCGCGTCGTTTACGCTGATGGAAGAACTGCTGCACTGGACGCACTGGGTCGCCTACCTGATTTCGCTGGTGCTGTCGGTTCTGTGGAACTTCACGCTCAACCGCAAATTCACCTTCTATTCCGCCGGCAACGTCCCGGTGGCGATGCTGAAGGTCGCCGTGTTCTATGCCGTGTTCACGCCGCTGTCGACGTGGTGGACGGCCGTTCTGACCGGCGAAAGTATCGGCTGGAACGAATATCTCGTGCTCGCCCTCACGATGGCGACCAATTTCGTCACGGAGTACCTCTACGACCGCTTTGTCGTCTTCGGCAAAACGCTCGATACCGCCAAAAAAGAATCTAAAAAGTAAGAAGGACTACTCAAACCATGAAAAAACTGCTCTGCATGCTCCTGATCCTTGCCACCTTTGCCTCGCTTTTCGCCGGATGCGGCGTGTCGAAAACGCCGGAGAACGGCGAAAAAACGACCAAAGCGACCACCAAAGCAACCTCCGACACCGACGAAGCCGATGTGAATCCCGGTGCGGTCACGACTGCCGCGACCACAGAATCGCTCCTTGGCAAAACGCTCGAAGCCCCCGAAGTGCTCGCGCATTACGCGGACTACAACGAGTTTACGATCACCGCCCGCATCACCGAAATTGTGCCCAACACCCCCGAGACCGCACATCTGATTGGCCATTTTGCCTACCGCAAAGCAGACGACGGCAGCGAATCGTATTACTATGCGCTGAAGTCCGACAGCGAGAACCTCGCGGAAGAGAATTTTGTCATTGAACATATCGCCTGCAAGGACGGCAACGGAGAGAGGATGTGGATCCGTCCGTCGGGTGATACGAATCTGTACCCGGTCGACAAGACCGATGACCCGCTGGCGTTTGACGGAATCGAAGATTTCCGCGGCATCATTGCGTATTATGGAATTGACTATGCGGAAGGCTTTGCCGGAGAGGCGTTTGTCAAGGGCGAGGACACCATGATCGACGGCCGCCCGTGCTATACCTACGAGGCGAACCTGCGCCGCACCGTTGGCCAGCCGTGGAACTGCATGGTCGAAATTGCCGTCGACAAAGCGACGGGGCTTTGGCTGAAGATGGAAGGCAGCTATACGCTCGAGGGCTACGATGGCGAAGGCTATTTGCTCGAAGAGATCCTTACGTTTGAAGAAAACGCCGATATCATCCCGGAGATCCCGGAATTTTAAGTGATGTTCCCGCTGCCGCCGCTGACGGCAGCGGGATTTTCCAAAGGAGCACGCTATGAAACGTCTGATTTTTCTGCTCTTGACTGCGGTTTGCCTGTTTTCGGCCTGCGTCGACGAACAGCCACAGCAATCGTCCGCGTCTGCAACGACTGCGATAACGACAAAACCAAATAAGGAGACTGGGGAAGATATCATGCAGGTTTTGGTACTTTCTGTTACCGAGGGTGGACTTCCGACGGACCGCGACGCGGTTTTTACCCGCTTTGCGCATTACCGTGAGATCGGCGTGACCTGCGTGCGCATTGACACGGCGTGGGACAGCCCGCGCGAAGGCGTTTGGACGATGCGCGAACCTACGCAGACCTATCTGGCGGCAGCGCGCGAATACGGTCTGAAGCTCAAACTGATCCTGCCGACGGTTATGGCGCCGCCGGCGTGGCTTAGTGCGCAGGATGGCACGCGCCTCGAAGATCAAAACGGCCGCCTTTCGGTCAATACGGTCAGTTATTGGTATGACGGCATAACGGCGTATTCCGCCTCCGCGATCCGCACGCAGCTTGCGGCGATCGTTGACGGCGGCTGGAGCGACGTGGTTGGTGCGGTCGTCGTCGATATGGGTCCGGCGGGAGAGCCGCTCTATCCGCCGGCGTGGACACAAGTCGCCGACGGGCTTGACAACGGCGGCGGTGAAGAGGTCATGTGGTGCTATGCCGCAAATGCACAGGCTGATTTCCGCGCAAAAATGGCGCAAAAATACGGCGATATCGCCGCCGCAAACGCCGCGTGGGGCACGAATTTTGCCGAGTTCTCCGCCGTGGCGGTTCCGCGCCCGGGCGAAGCCGCCGGCACGTTCTGGAGCGATACGCTTTCGTGGTACTATGCGGCCAAGCGCGTGTTTATGGCCGCGCAGATCGATGTGTTTCAGGCCGCGCTGACGGAATTCGACCTCGCCGACCGTCCGCTGATTCTTTACCTGCCGGGGGCCGATTTCGCGGAGTCGCTATGGGAAACCAGCATTGCCAACGGAACGGCGCCCACGCAAATCAAGCTCGGCTGCGACAATCGTTTTGCCGCCGAGCTCGCCGCGCGCGAAGGATGCTTTTTGCAATACACGGGCATCAACGATGCCCATAGCTTGCGGCTGCTGCGCGAGTATATGTATGCATCCGGGCTGGGCGAGGTTCCCGTTCTCGGCGAAAACGCCGGCGACGCAAATTCTGCGTCCAGTCCGAAAGCATTGGCCGAAACGGTGATGGCGCAGAAACTCACCGGTATTGACTATACGCACGCGCGCTGGCTCTACGAGGCCGACGGCGTGACGAAAAATGCGCGTTTTGCCGAATTTGCCGCTGTGATCCCCGTATTGCGGGCGTATCTGGAAACGCTCGATCTCGCCGTCGCGCCGGATTTTGCCGGGGGAGCGGGTGTCGCCGCGCCGTCGGGCAATGTGCTGCGGTTGGATTTGCAGTTTGCGAAACCGGAAACCGAACCGGTTGCCTTCTGTTTTGTCCCGGTCAAAACGCTCCGCTTCACCATCGAAGCGGGGGATACGCTCGAATATGACGTGAAGCTCTCGGCCGATATGGCCGGGCTGGGAGCAATCGACGGAAGCTGCCGCAACGGCAAGACCCTGCGTGATAGCTTCCAAATGACAGATTCACTCGGTCAACGCGTCCACCCTAATGCCGACCTCAGCGACTATGCCTGGCCGGATTGGTCTCACCGCACGATCAACCTTGGCAATGCTCTTTCCGCAGGCGAAACGCTGACATCGCTGATGCTCGCGGCGCACCCCGAAGCCGCCGACGGCCCTTTCACGGAGATCGCCGTGACGGTTTGGTACGATAATATCGTGATCAAGCGCGGCGGCGAAGTCGTTTGCGAGATCTTCATCGACGGCGAAGGCTTTACCTGCCGTACCCCGTCGAATACGCAGTACGCTCAGGGCGAGCTGACGGTCGAACCGCTGTCGTAAGCGGCCTCCTTTTCATAAAAAAATAACCCGGATACGGCGAGAAAACCGTATCCGGGTATTTTTTATGCTTTTTTACAATTTCAGCGCGATGCACGCCTTTCCGCAGAGCTCCTCGCTGCGCGCGTCGGGCTGATGTCCGCCGACATAGAGCGTGATCGACGTGTCGGGTTCGACGCGTTCGCCCTCGTCGTTGACGGCCTTGAGCCAGTAGCCCGGCACGCAAATATCGACCGTTTTTTCCTCGCCGGCCTCCAGCTCGACCGAGGCGAACCCGCAGAGCTGGAAGATCGGCGTGGCGTAGCGGCTGTCCTTCATCGCCGCGTAGACCTGCGCGACCTCGCGCCCGGCCACGTCGCCGGTGTTCTTGATCGTCACGGTGACGACCGCGCCGTCGGCGCTGCGCGTTGCTGCGGCGTTTTCGTAGGCAAACGTCGTGTAGCTGAGGCCGTAGCCGAAGGGGTAGAGCGGCTTGGCGGTCATGTAGCGGTAGGTGCGGCCGGTCATCGAATAGTCGGTGATGTCCGGCAGCGTGTCGTCGGAGTGGTAGAACGTGACCGGCAGACGGCCCGAGGGGCTTACTCTGCCGAAGAGGATGTCGGCGACGGCCTCGCCGCCGCGGGCACCGGGGTACCACGCGTGCAGGATCGCGTCGGCACGCTCACCGGCCTCGCCGAGGTCAATCGCACTGCCGGCGGTGACGACGAACACGAGCTTCTTGGCGACCTTGCTCACCGCCTCGATCATGCGCTGCTGGCACTTGGGCAGCGAAACGCCGGCCTTGTCGCCGATGTCGCCGGCGCCCTCTTCGCCTTCGATCGATGCGTCAAGCCCGACGCACAAAATCGTCACGTCGGCGAGCTTTGCGAGGTACACCGCCTCCGCCACGCGGTCGTCGACCTGGCGGTCGGGGCCGGCATCCTGGAAGAGCTGGCTGCCGTCGGCGACGTACAGGCGCGTATTTGCGCCGAGCGAACGGCGAATGCCGTCGGCGAAGGTGACGTATTCTCCGGCCGTACCGTTATAGTTTCCTTCGAGTGCGCGGTAGCTCTGCGCGCTGGGGCCGATCACGGCCACCGAGCCGAGCTCGTCGGCCGCGAGGGGCAGCGCGCGGTCTTTGTTTTTGAGCATGACGATGATCTCGCGCGCCATTTTTGCGTTCAGCGCTTGGTGCTCGGGGCAGTCGACGCGGTCGTAGGTGCATTCGGCAAACGGCTGCTCTTCGGCAAATTCGCCGAGAAGGTAACGCGTGGTGAACAGGCGGATCGCCGCGCGGTCGAGGTCGGCCTCGTCGATCAGGCCGGCGCGCAGCGCCTGCAGCAGGTAACCGTAGGTCTCGCCGCAGTTGACGTCGCAGCCCTTTTTCAAGGCGAGCGCGGCCGATTCCGCACCCGTGGCGGTCACGCCGTGGTGCAGGTGGAAGTCGGCGATCGCGCCGCAGTCGGAGACGAAATGGCCTTCAAAGCCCCATTTTTCGCGCAAAATCTGCTCGATCAGCAGCGTGCTGGCGCAGGCGGGCTCACCCAAAACGCGGTTGTAAGCGCCCATAACGGCTTCCACGCCGGCCTCTTTGACGAGGTGCTCAAACGCCGGCAGATAGGTCTCGAACAGATCGTGCATCGAAACCTGCGTGTCGAAGCTGTGGCGCAGGGCTTCCGGGCCGCTGTGGGCGGCGTAGTGCTTGGCGCAGGCGGCCGATTTCAGATATTCGCCGTCGCCCTGCAGCCCCTTGACGAACTGTACGCCCATCGTCGCCGTCAGGTACGGGTCTTCACCGTAGGTCTCCTGGCCTCTGCCCCAGCGCGGATCGCGGAAGATGTTGACGTTGGGCGACCAGAAGGTCAGCCCCTTATTTCTGCCGCGGTCACCCTCGGCCACAAATGCCGCGTGCTTGGCGCGGCCCTCCGTCGAGATCGCATCGGCGACCGCAAAGAGCAGGTCGGCGTCGAACGACGCCGCCATGCCGATCGACTGCGGGAACACCGTGGCCAAACCGGCGCGGGCAATGCCGTGCAGCGCTTCGTTCCACCAGTTGTAGTCGGCAACGCCCAAGCGCTCAACGCCCTGCGCCTCGAACAAAAGCTGTGCCGCTTTTTCCTCAACGGTCATCTGCGCGACGAGCTCGGTGGCAAGTTTTCTCGCTTCTTCTCTGGTCATGGCCGGTTCCTCAGTTTTTCAGCATGAGCTGGTTGATGATCGAATGCAGGTATTCCTGCTTGCCCGAACCCGGCATCGCGGGCTTGCCCATTTCTTCGGCGCGGGCGGCGAGCTCGGTAAGGGTCGCCTTACCGGAGCGGATCTTACGGCCAAGCTCGGTCTCGTAGCCGGCGTAGCGCTCGGCGACAAACCCGTCGATCCGGCCGTCCTCGATGATGCGCGCGGCGTTCAGAAGGCCCAGCGCGAACGAATCCATGCCGAGAATGAAGGCGTAGAACATATCGTCGTAGGTGTAGCTGGGACGGCGGGTCTTGGCGTCAAAGTTGAAGCCGCCGTTTTTGAGGCCGCCGGCCTTGAGGATCTCGTACATACAAGCCGTCGTTTCGTAGACGTTGGAGGGGAATTCGTCGGTGTCCCAGCCGAGGAGCAGGTCGCCCTGGTTGGCGTCGATGCTGCCGAGCATGCCGTTGATCGCCGAAACGCGCAGTTCGTGCTGGAAGGTGTGGCCGGCGAGAGTGGCGTGGTTGGCTTCGACGTTGATCTTGAAATCCTTGTCGAGGCCGTACTGCTTCAAAAATCCGATCGCGGTGGCGGCGTCGAAGTCGTACTGGTGCTTCATCGGTTCCTTCGGTTTGGGCTCGATGTAGAAGTCGCCGTCAAAGCCGATCGAACGGCCGTAGTCGACCGCCATGTGCATCAGGGCGGCGATGTTTTCCTGCTCGAGCTTCATGTCGGTGTTCCAAAGCGTTTCGTAGCCTTCGCGGCCGCCCCAGAAAACGTAGCCCTTGCCGCCGAGCTTGACGGTCATGTCGAGCGCTTTTTTGACCTGCGCGGCCGCAAAGCAGAAGACGTCGACGGAGTTCGAGCTGCCCGCGCCGTTGGCAAAACGCGGATTGCCGAACATGTTGGCCGTGCCCCAAAGGCACTTTTTGCCGGTTTTCTGCATTTTTTCGAGGATGTAGTCGGTGATCTCGTCGAGGCGGCGGTTGGTCTCGGCGATCGTTTCGGCTTCGGGGACGAGGTCGACGTCGTGGAAGCAGAAGTAGTCAACGCCCAGCTTTTCCATGAATTCAAAACCTGCGTCGACCTTGGCGTAGGCGTGCTCCATCGTTCCGGGGACTGCGCCGAAGCTCTTGTCGGCCGTGCCCACGCCGAACATATCCGTACCCGTGGCGCACATATTGTGCCACCAAGCCATCGCAAAGTGCAGGTGTTCCTTCATCGGCTTGCCGAGGACGATGCGGTCGGCGTCGTAGAATTTAAAGGCGAAGGGATTTTGGGATTCGGGACCTTCGTATTTGACGTAGGGCAGATTGGCAAAAATCTCGCTCATATTCGTTTCGTCTCCTTTTTTGATTGAAATGTTATTTGGTGAAGTTGATCCGTTTTTTCCGGCGGTGATCAGCGCACGAAAAGCCCGCCGCAGCGGTTCGATTTGGAAACGCAGTTTCCAAATCGATTATACTTCCATTATATCCCCCAAAGGCTTGACAACACAAGAAAAAACTTTTATAATTAAAGACAAAAGTTAAGGTCAGGAGCTTGGGCGATGTTTTCCTACGAGCGCAACCGGTCGGAAGACACGGAATATCTCTATCACCAATTTGATACGAATCTGAACTTCCACCTGCATCTTCACCGCAGTTTTGAGTTTATTTACGTGGAAGAAGGTCTTTTGGAGCTGGAAGTCGGCGGCCGCACGTTTTCGCTGGGGGCAAACCGCGCCGCGCTGATCCTGCCGTGGCAGCTCCACGCCTACGCCACGCCGGAATTTTCCCGCAGCTATCTCTGTGTGTTTTCGTGCGATTTCGTCTACGATTTCTATACGCAGATCCGCGGAAAAGAGGCGGAAGATCCGATTTTTCTGCTCGAGGATGCGGCCGCGATCGCCATGCTCAATGCCCCGGGGCTCAACCGCTTCCGTGTCAAATCGGTGCTCTATTCGCTAGTTGGACAATTTTTAGCGCAATGCCCGCTTGTTGCGGCCTCGCACGAGGGTGCCGAGCTTTTGGAACGCACGATCGGCTACGTGCAGGAGCATTTTTGCGAGCCGCTGTCGCTCGGTGGGCTCGCCGCCGCGCTCGGTTACCACTATAACTACCTTTCAGCCTACTTAAACGAGCGGCTGGGAATGCATTTTTCCGCGCTCGTCAACCAGTACCGCGTCGACCACGCGTGCGAGCTTCTGGAGCAGAGCGAGCTCTCCATGACCGAGATCGCCGAACGCTGCGGCTTCGAGACGATCCGCAGCTTTAACCGCAATTTTGCGCGCTTCCGCGGCGTTTCCCCGATGACCTACCGCAAATCACGCAGCGAAAGCTGAGAGCAAGTCTGACGGGTCTCCCGTCGGCGTGAGGTGAGATTTTCTCCCCACATGTGGTTGTAGGGGAGGGCCTCTGTGCCCTCCCGCACGAGCCCATCGCCGCGAGGTAAGGCAATTCCACCCGCGACAAACGGCGGGAGCAAGCCCCCGCCCTACGCAATCCGGTTACCCCGGCACCGTGCGGCATGTGTTTCCCCGCACGAACGACCGGCACGCGGTTTGGGTTTTGGCGCACATATCAATCATCCGTCGTAGGGGCGATGCACGAATCGCCCGGACACAGCCCCAACCACGGCACCGTAGGGGATGGGCCTTCCGTCCTGCGTATCCCGATCTCCAAACAACGATTTTTATATAAAACCGACAGAAAGGGAGCTAAATTATGCAAGTCAAAACAAAAAAACGCCTCAAAATCGTCGCCATCGTCCTCGCGGCGATCGCCCTCGTCTACGCCGTGATCGCGCTGTGGCCGCGCCCGCAGAACTTTGCCCTCGACGAAAACCCGATGATGAAGGACGGCGACCTGCCGATCCTGATCGCTCACGGCGGCGGCAACCGCGAATTCCCCGACAATACGCTCGAGGCCTTCTACAACGCCTACAGCGTCGACCCGCGCGCGATGATGGAGACCGACGTCAGCATCACCGCCGACGGCGTGGTCATCCTCTCCCACGACACCACCCTCGACCGCAAAACCAACGTCACCGGCGCGATCGCCGATTGGAACTACTCCGACCTGATCGCCCAAAAAGTCGATTTCGGCTACACGAACCCGACCGAAGACGGTGTTTTGAACGGTGAACGCAAGCATTTTGCCACCGATGACGGCGTGGAGAAATACCCGACCGACGTCACCTATCCCGATGGAATTACCCCGCGCGATGAAACGGTATTTTTGGCGACGACGCTGGAAGAGCTGATCGTCGCGTTCCCGGAAAACCGCATCAACGTCGAGATCAAGCAGGAAGGCGAGCTCGGCAAGCGCGCTCTGACGGAAATACTGCGCCTGCTCACGGAGTACGACGCCTTCGACCGCGTGGTACTTGCGAGCTTCCACGGCGAGATCTACGATGAGTTCCGCCGCCTGCAGGATGCCGGCGAAGTCCCCGAAGCGTTCATGTACTCGCCCGGCACGGCCGGCGCGACGCGCTATTTCGTGCTGCAGCTTTTAAACCTCGACGTCTTCTTCGGCGACGGCATGTGCGTGTTCCAGCTGCCGATGGAGCAGATGGGCTTCAACCTTGCCACCAAGGGCCTCGTCAACAACGCCCACCGCCACAACCTCGCCGTCCACTACTGGACGATCAACGACGTCGAAGACATGAAATATCTGATCGAGATCGGCGCCGACGGCATCATGACCGACTATCCGCACCGCCTGCAGGAAGTCTACGACGCGGAACAGTAGAGCGGAAACATTCAAGAAAACAACATAAAAATGCCGCAGATCCATTTTTTTGGATCTGCGGCTGTTTTTTGATTTATTCCACGCAGACGGTATAGGCGTGGGTCTGTTCTTCGCCGGGGGCGAGGGTAACGGTGTAGGGGCGGTCGTCGAAGCTGCAGGAGGCAAAGGTCTTCGACTGCATTCCGTGCCACGGCTCCAGGCAAACAAACGGAGCGGCCTTCTTCGGCGGCGTCCAGATCGCCATGACCGGGAATCCGGCGAAATCCATGCGCACGGCGCGGCCGTCGGGAGAGACGAGGCGCAGCGACTGCGAATTCAGGTTGCCGCAGATCAGCGCGTCACCGTCGAAGAGCTCGTTGGTGAGGTCGACGCGGTTGGTGTGCTGCAGAATGTCGGTGCGCACGAAATCGTCGCGGATGAGGATGTGCTCGTCGCCGTACCAGACGGTTGCGGTCTCTTCTTTTTCAAATTCCAGACGGCAGCCCTCCACGCTCTGTGCGCCGATGGCCGGCAGGTGAATGCCGGTGTGGGCACCGACGTTGTAGGGCATCGGCTTGGTGTCGGTGTTTTTGACGGTAAAGCTCGTCGTGAATCCGCCGTCGAAGACGGTGTGCGCGATCGTGAGCGCAAAGGTGAAGGGATAGGAGGCGAGCGTCGTTTCGTTTTCGGTCAGACGCATCACGATGCGGTCGGCGCTGTGCTCCACGACGGTGTAGGGGTGGCGGCGGGCAAAGCCGTGGCTCTGCATCGGGTAGGCAACGCCGTCGAAGTCGATGTGGCCCATCTTGACGCGGCCGATGACGGGGAAGAGGTGGGGGTTCTGGCCGCCCCAGTAGGTTTCGTCGCCGATCCAAATGTATTCCGCGCTGCCGTCGGTCAGCGAGACGAGCTCGGCGCCCATGTCGTTGACGGTGGCGGAAAAGCGGCCGCTTGCGATCGTGTATTTCATAGAAAAACTCCTTAACTGATATATCGGTAAATATAGGCTCCGTCCAAACGCCTCCGAGGCGGGCGGAGATACACGCGAGAGATACCGATCGAAAACATTGCTTGCGATCGGTTCGTCCGGTTTGGAAAACGCAGTTTCCAAATCGATGATTAGTATAACAGAAAACCGTCCATCCGTCAAGCAAATACTTGCGATTCGGCCCCAAATCGGGTATAATATAGCCAAACAGCCCGGTGCGCGGGCGATCTGACGAAAAAACGGAGGGCTCGTTATGACAACACGTTACCCCGAATTCCGCGGCATGATGCCGATCATGCCCACCACAGTCACCCCGGACGGCGACGTCGATCTCGGTGCCCAGCAGCGCATCGTCGACTATCTGCTCGACTGCGGCGCGGTGGCCATCGGCCATATGGGCGGCGCTTCGGAATATTATAAGGTCGCCGAAGAAGACCGCGGCCCCATCATCCAAACCGTCGTCGAGCGCGTTGGCAAGCGCGTTCCCGTGTTCGTGGGCGTAACGGCGATGTCGGTGAAGCAGACGCTCAAGAATGCGCGCGAGGCCTACGAGCTCGGCGCCGATCTGCTGATGGTCTGTTCGCCGATCAACGGCACGATGAAAAAAACCGACCTGTTGAAATTCTACGAGGCGATCGCCGCCGAGACGCCGCTGCCGATCATCGTGCAGGATACGGGCGCATCCTCGGGCGCGTACTCCGCCGAATTCATGGCCGAACTCGCCGAAAAGATCCCCACGGTCGGCTACGCCAAGGCCGAAGGCGGCGGATTCCTGCGAAAAACGGTCGACCTGCAGCGCCTGACCGGCGGCGAGATCCAGATCATCGGCGGTGCGGGCGGCTCGCATATGCTCGCGCTCCTGCGCCAAAACGTCAAGGCGTTCATGACCGGTACGGAAGCGCTCGACCTCCACGGCGCGGTCGTCAGCGCCTACCTCGCGGGCGACGTCGACAAAGCGACGGATCTCTACTACACCAAGGTTCTGCCGTACCTCGCGATCTACAACACCAACAGCCGCCATCTGCTCAAGTACATGCTCGTCAAGCGCGGCGTGCTCCAAAACGACGATACGCTCTTCCCCTACGATACGGCTCCGACCGATCCGCTGATGCTCGCCGAGCTCGACCTCGTGCTCGACCGCATTCAAAACGACAAGATCGCTCTTCGATGAAAGAGCGCCACCGGCTCTGCCCGAAATTTCCACCGCGGAAAATGCAAAAACGCCTTGAAGCCAAGTGGCCGGATATGATATAATATCATCAGCAAACAGCACATACCTACCGAACATTAGGAGGAATTTACGATGATGAAAGTTGGCGTTTTGGTCGGACTGGATAACATCCGCGCCAATCTTGAAAAGTTAAAGGGTTACGGCATCGAATGCGCCCAGATCTGCTCGTGGGCGATCGATACCTTTACCGATGAACTGGCGGCCGAAGTCCGCTCGGCGATCGCCGATACCGGCATCGAGATCCGCACGTTCTGGTGCGGTTGGCCGGGCCCGGCTTCCTGGACCTTCTACGACGGTCCGCTGACGCTCGGCCTCGTGCCGGCGGCCTACCGCTTCGAGCGCACGAAGGCGCTTCTGAAGGGCATCGATTTTGCCGACAAGTGCGGCATCAAGCAGGTCGCTACCCACGCGGGCTTCATCCCCGAAAACATGAACGACCCCGTCTACCGCGACACGCTGATCGCGCTGAAAACGCTCGTGCGCGAATGCCAGCGCCGCGATATGTACTTCCTCTTTGAAACCGGTCAGGAGACCCCGACCACGCTGCTCAGAACGATCGAAGATCTCGGCGGCGAAAACGTCGGCATCAACTTCGACACCGGCAATATCATCCTCTACGGCAAGGGCAACCCGGCCGACGCGATCGACGTCTTCGGCAAGTACGTCCGCGATTTCCACTGCAAAGACGGCCTCTACCCGACCGACGGCCTGCATCTTGGCCGCGAAGTCGCGCTCGGCGAAGGCAAAGCCGACTGGAAACAGATCGTTTCCAAAATGAAGGCCCTCGGCTACGACGGCCCGCTGACGATCGAACGTGAGATCGGCGGCGAACAGCAGACGAAAGATATCCTCAAGGCCAAAGCGATCCTCGAACAGCTGATCGCCGAAGCGTAAGTTTTTGCAAAACGACCGAGATCCCCGCCGTTTTTCTGAGCGGCGGGGATTTCTTGAAAACAGCGCAATTCTTCTATCTCAATTCAATCCGTTTTTTCGGCAGCTTTGCCGCCGAAAAAACACCAACAAGACGAGCGCAAGCTCGTCCGCGCGCGGAGAGGAGCCGACGAAATCGCAGATTTTGTCGGCGGGGATAGGCGCGCGAAAACCCCGCCGCAGCGGTCCCAATTTGGAAACGCAGTTTCCAAATTGCCTAAACGCTCGTCCGCGCGCGGATGAGGACGCGGGGATAGGCGCGCGAAAACCCCGCCGCAGCGGTCCCAATTTGGAAACGCAGTTTCCAAATTGCCTAAGCGCGCGAAAAAACCGATCGAAAACTATGTTTTCGATCGTTGTGGAGGTTCTGACGTGAACAGCAATGAAAAACTGGGACGGATCTACGCCAAACGCACCGTGAAAATCACGGTCGCCGCCGGCGTTTTGCTCGCGCTGACCGCGCTGCTCTATGCGGCCGCAGCGATTTTTCCGCGCTTTGTCGACGAGGTCTACCGTCCGTTTTCGCGGATCGCCACCTACGGTCTGTCGTGGGTGACCGGCTGGATCCCCACTTCGGTCGCCGAGATCCTTCTGTATCTCGTCGTCCTCGGCGGCCTCATCGCTTTGGTGCGGCTCGTCTGGGTTCTCGTCAGCGGCCCGCGTCGCATCTCCTTCCTGCTCCGCTTTCTCGCGTGGGTGCTGCTGATCGCGTCGTTTGCGCTCTGGATGTTCAGCACGTTCTGGGGGCTCAACTATCAATCGTCGTCGATCGCCGGTGAGCTCGGCCTCACCCTCACCAAGCATACGCCCGACCAGCTCGCCGAGCTGAACCGCTATCTCGTCGGCCGCGCCAACGCGCTCGCCGACCAGATCCCGCGCGATGCCGCCGGGCAGTCGGTCGCGACCGATTTCACCGAAACGGCCAAACGCGTTGCCGCTGAGCTCTCAAAATACTCCGGCCGCAAAGAGGTTCCCGCCAAGCCGATCATCGCCTCTAAACCGATGTCCTATACGCAGATCACCGGCATTTTCGTGCCGTTTACGGCGGAATCGAACGTCAATACCAATAACGTCGCCTACGATCTGCCGTTTGTCATGGCGCACGAAAACGCCCACCGCTACGGCGTTGCGCCCGAAAACGAGGCCAACTTCTTCGCCTTCTATATTCTCGAAGGCTCCGACGATCCGCAGCTCTCCTACAGCGTGCTGATGGCTGCGCTCCGCTATTGCCAAAACGCGCTCTACTCTGCCGACTACGATATGTTTGCCGAGATCTACGGCACCTACCACCCGCTCGTCGCCGCCGATATGGCCGCGTATTCCGAGCATTGGCGGCAGTACGAGGGCAAGGTCGCTGAGGTGTCCGAATCGGTCAACAACACCTACCTCGTGATTCAAGGCGCACCCGACGGTGTGCGCAGCTACGGCCGCGTGGTCGACCTGATGCTCGCGTGGTACGACGCGCAAAAATAGCGTGCGAAAAAATTTACATTTGACCGCATAATTTGTTCATAAGGATATGATACTATATAGGTGTAGAGGACATGGCGAAATTTGCTTGAACTCTTACCCCCTCCTTTCTATTTTTTCTCTTGTGCTTCGTGCACACAGCTTGAGACCGCGTGTCTCAAGCTTCTTTTTTTTGCGCGTGTTTCGCCACGCGCACGGTCAGGCAGAGCTCGTCGGCGGTCTCCGTCTGCTCCATGGCTGCGTGGACACCGCTTGCGGAAAGCGTTTGGCAGGCGCGCTGCACGGTGTTGACGAGCAGGCGCACGTCGCGGATGAGCGGTTTGCAGCGAGGGGAAGCGAGCGGGTAGGGTGCGAGTTCGTCGTCTTTGCTTGCCGGTTCGGCGGAGTGGGCGGCAGTCACGGCGGCGAGCTGGGCAAAATACGCTCGCCGTCCCGCGCGCTCAAACGATTCGTTTGTCGCCGAAGGTGTGCTTGCGCGTTCGATCACGCACGGAACGTGTGTAAATCCGGCGAGCGCGGCGGCCTTGAGCGTTTGGTCGCCGGAGCGGAGCTGGTAGCATCCGCCAATCGCCCGCACGGTCAACGGCCGCTCGACCCCGCAGACGGCGATGCGCTCGGCGAGCCGCGCGATCTCTTCCAGCGGCCAGAGCCGATGCGCGCCGCATGGATCCGGCAGGATCTCCCGAATCGCCAGCTGCACGATGCGGCTGTTTTCATACGCTGCTGAACGCATAGAACTCGCTCCCTTTTCTTTGGTTTTGTGCCGGGCTTTCCGAACCCGACGTCTTCATTATAAGAAAAACGGCAAACAAAGTAAAGAAAAAGCATTCGACAGCAATCAACGTAAAATCGCAGCATTTGCGCCGATTGCCGGTCGAAAAATCAGAAAAAGCAGAAACCTCATCGAGGTTTCTGCTTTTTTGTCGAACGGTTTTGGGTGGGGAAGTGATGGGGGCGTGCGGGAGATTGATAGCCATCTCTGTGGCCATGCGGTTACGGGTACGTCCGGGCGATTCGTGAATCGCCCCTACGGAGAAAGCTTAATGCGTGCGCCGCATTCAAACCGCGCGCCGGTCGTTTGCGCGGGAGGGCGCAGAGGCCCTCCCCTACAACCGCATGGGCGTAGGGCGTGGGCTTCGACCGCCGTTTGTCGCGGGTGGGATCACCTCACCTCGCGGCGTTGTGGCTGCCGAACCTATCATCCGCCCGCCGGCACGCCTTTCAGGAGAGCGGGCGCGCTTTGATGCGGGCGTAGGCGCGCGGGAATTCTTTGGGCGTGGCGGCGTGCTTGGCGATCGTCAGCACGCGGCTGGAGGGCGCGTCGGGCGCGATCGTATAGACGTACTGGTCAACGAGGCGGCCGCCCAGCTTGGCGATCCCGCCGCGGGCAGCGTCGATCTCTTCGTCGCTGCGGTCGGATTTGTGCGGCACGAACTGCCCGCCCACGCGCACAAACGGCAGGCTGATCTCGGCGAGCACCCGGAGGTCGGCCACGGCGCGGCTGACCGCCCAGTCATAGCGTTCGCGGTGTGCGGGAAGTGCGGCGAGGTCCTCGGCACGGCCGGCGATCGGCGTGACGTTTTTGAGCGAGAGCGCCTTGGAAACGCCGGCGAGAAAATCGATTTTTTTGCGCGTCGCGTCTAAGAGCGTGAGCTTGGTTTCGCCGTCGCCGCGCAGATCGTCGAAGAGGATCTTCAGCGGCAGTCCCGGAAATCCCGCGCCGCAGCCGACGTCGATCAGGCGGCCGGGGATCTCTTTGCGCGCGGCGTAGACGGCAAGGCTGTCGGCGAAATGCCGCACGAAAACCTCATCCTCGTCGCGGATGGCGGTCAGGTTCATCACCTTGTTTTTCTCGCAGAGCATCTGCGCGTAAACGGTGAAACGCTCGAACGCGGCCGGCGAGATCGTCGGCAGGCCGAGCGGGTGGATGATCTGTAAAAATGTCTGGTAATCGACCATAGCGATCCGCTCCGTTTCTTTTGGAAAAAATGGTTGTAATTTTGCGGGAAATATCGTATAATATACAGAATGCTATGAGAAAGAGGTGGCCGATGTGATCGGGCTGCTCCAAAAAATATTCGTAAAAAACCGCGGCGAGGCCGAAACCCGTACGGCGATGGGCATGCTCTGCGGCATTGTCGGCATCGTGCTGAACGTGCTGCTGTTTGCCGGCAAGCTGATCGCCGGTGCGCTGTCGGGATCGATCGCGATCGTTTCCGACGCCTTCAACAACCTTTCCGATGCCGGCTCGTCGGTCATCACGCTGCTCGGTTTCCGGCTTGCGAGCCAGAAACCCGACGAGGCCCATCCCTTCGGCCACGGCAGAGTCGAGTATCTCTCCGGGCTGATGGTCTCGGTGATGATTTTGCTGATGGGCTTTGAGCTCTTAAAAAGCGCGGTCGGCAAGATCATCGATCCGCAGCCGACCAAATTCGGCGTCCTCACGTTTGCGATCCTACTTGCGTCGGTGGCGGTCAAGCTCTACATGGCGCTCTATAACCGCAGCTACGGCAAGCGCCTGGGGTCGGAAGCGATGCGCGCCACGGCCATCGACAGCTTAAGCGACTGCGTTGCCACCGCCGTCGTCATCGTTTCGATGCTTGTTTCGCACCTGACGAGTCTGCAGATCGACGGTTGGTGCGGCCTTTTGGTGGCCGTCATGATTTTGTGGTCGGGCTTTTCGTCGGCGAAAGCGACGGTCGCGCCGCTCTTGGGTCAGCCCGCCTCGCGGGAGCTGGTCGAATCGATCTCCGCGCTCGTCTGCGCCCACGAGGAGGTCATCGGCGTCCACGACCTGATCGTCCACGACTACGGCCCGGGGCGGATGATGGTCAGCCTGCACGCCGAGGTCGCCGCCGAAGCCGATTTAGAGGTGATGCACGACGCGATCGACAATATCGAACAGGAGCTCGCGCATCGGCTTTCGTGCCGCGCGGTCATCCATATGGATCCGATCCGTCTGGGCGATGCCGAAAACGAGGCGCTCAAGGCGGCGATCTGCGCCAAGCTGCCGCAGATCGGCGAAAACGTCACGCTCCACGATTTCCGCCGGGTCGTCGGCCCGACGCACACGAATCTGATCTTCGACGTGGTCGTGCCGTTTGAGAACAAACAGAGCGACGCCGAAGTCCGCGCAACGATCGAGCGGATCGTCGCGGAGCTGGACGGCAATTACCGCGCCGTGGTCGAGATCGACCGCCCGTTCGTGGGAAAATAGAAAACCGTATCGGAAAGCACCCGTCTTTACGGGTGCTTTTTTGCGTGGGAAGGAGTTTACCGCTTCAGATATCCGTTGCTCTCCAGCCAGACCATCAGCGCGGTGATATCCGCGGGGCTGACGCCGGAGATGCGCCCGGCCTGTCCGATCGAGTGCGGGCGGATGCGGTTGAGCTTCTGCCGCGCTTCCAGCCGAAGCACGGGGATCCCGTTGTAGTCGAGCTCGTCGGGCAGGGCGATCGCATCCATGCGCGAAAGCTGTGCGATCTTTTCGGCCTCGCGCTTGATGTAGCCCGCGTATTTCAACTCGGTCACGACCTGCGCGGTCACCGCCGGCGGCAGATTCGGGCGGGAAGCGTCGAATTTTTCCACCAGCTCGTAGCCAACGGCCGGCCGGCGTAAGAGGTCGGCGAGCGAAACGCCGCTGGCGACCTTCGATTCGCCCAGACTTGCCAGATATTCGTTCAACTCGGCGGTCGGGGCGAGGTGGGTGCGTTCGCAGCGCGCCATCTCGGCTTCAACCGTCGCGTATTTCCGGAGCGTTCTCTCGTAGCTTTCGGCCGATTTCAGCCCCAGCTTGTAGCCTTTTTCAATCAGACGGCGGTCGGCGTTGTCCTGCCGCAGCGAGAGACGGTATTCGCTGCGCGAGGTCATCATGCGGTAGGGCTCTTCCGTGCCCTTCGTCACGAGATCGTCGATCAGCGTGCCGATGTACGATTCGCTGCGCGTCAAAATAAACGGCTCTCTGCCGAGGAGCTTGTGCGCCGCGTTGACACCGGCGACAAAGCCCTGCGCGGCGGCCTCTTCGTAGCCCGAGGTGCCGTTGAACTGTCCGGCGCCGTAGAGCCCCGGCAGCTTTTTGAATTCCATCGTCGGGTAGAGCTCGAGCGGGTCAACGCAGTCGTATTCGATCGCGTAGGCCGGACGGCAGGTGTGGGCGTGTTCGAAGCCCGGCAGCGTGTGCAGCATCTTCAGCTGCACTTCTTCCGGCAACGACGACGAGAACCCCTGCAGGTAGATCTCTTCCGTGTCCAAACCGCACGGCTCCACGAAAAGCTGGTGGCGCGGTTTGTCGGCAAAGCGCACGATCTTGTCCTCGATCGACGGGCAGTAGCGCGGGCCGGTGCCTTTGATGTTGCCGGAGAAGAGCGGCGAACGCGAAAGATTTTCGCGGATGACCGTGTGCGTTTCTTCGTTGGTGTAGACGAGGTGGCAAACCGCCTTGTTTTCGGGGGCGGCGGGCGTGTCGAACGAGAAGGGCAGGGTATCGGGTTCGCCCGGCTGCAGTTCCAGCTGCGAAAAATCGATGGTGCGGGCGTTGATGCGCGGCGGTGTGCCGGTTTTGAAGCGGCGCAGTGCGACGCCGCGGCTTAAGAGCGAATCGGTCAGGCGGTACGCGCCGAACATGCCGTCGGGGCCGCTGGCGCAGTCGTATTCGCCGATGATGATGCGGCCGCCCAAAAACGTGCCGGTGGCGACGATGACGGCCTTGACCGCGTAGACCGAGCCGCGCGCCGTGCGCACGCCGCAAAGCGTGCCGGCGTCGTCGAAGACGAGGTCGGTGACCTCCGCCTGCACGAGGTCGAGGTTCTCGCATTTTTCCAGCGCGTGCTTCATGTAAACGCGGTAGCGCGTGCGGTCGGCCTGCGCGCGCACCGAGCGCACGGCGGGGCCTTTGCTTGCGTTCAGCGTGCGGTACTGGATGCAGCAGGCGTCGGCGGCGCGCGCCATCTCGCCGCCCAAGGCGTCGAGCTCGGCGACGATCTGGCTCTTGCCCGTGCCGCCGATGGCGGGGTTGCAGGGCATGTTGCCCACGGCGTCGAGGTTGATCGTAAAGCAGACGGTCTTGCAGCCGAGCCGTGCGGCGGCGAGCGCCGCCTCGATCCCGGCGTGGCCGGCGCCGATCACGCAAATATCATATGTTCCGGCTTGAAAATCCATGGTCATTCATCCGTTTCTATATAGCCGCGCTATTTACCAACGCAAAAGCGCTCAAATACGCGGTCTAAAATTTCTTCGTTCACGGTCTGCCCGGTGACTTCGCCGATCGCCGAAAGCGCGGCTTCGGCGTCGACCCAGGCGATATCGGGCGTAAATCCCGCTGCCAGCGCGTCGGCGGCGTTTTGAGCGGCCTCTGCCGCGCGGGAAAGGGCTTCGGCTTGGCGGCGGTTGGTGATCACGCTGCCGTCGTGGCGCACGCGCTCTGCCGAAAGTGTTTGGGCGATGCGCGCCTTCAGATCCTCCAGCCCCTCACCGGTTGCGGCCGACAAAATAACGGCGTCGGCAAACAGAGGCGAGGCGGTTCTGTCGAGGCGCCACTCCAAGTCGTTTTTGTTGCAGACGGCAATCACGGGCGCTTCGCACGCTTCCAAAAGCGCCAAAACCTCGCGGTCGGCGTCGGAAAGCGCCGCACTCGCGTCAAAAACGGCGATCACGAGCCCGGCGTGCTTCGTCGCTTCACGCGTGCGCTCGATGCCAAGGCGCTCCACCGTTTCGGCGTCCTCGCGGATGCCGGCGGTGTCGATCAGCCGCAGGATCACCGAGCCAACCCGCACCGATTCCTCTACGGTATCGCGCGTCGTGCCGGCCAGATCGGTGACGATCGAACGCTCGAAGCCGACAAGCGCATTTAATAAGGAAGATTTTCCGGCGTTGGGCTTGCCCACGATCGCCGTGCGCACGCCCTCGGTGAAGAGCCGGCCGTCGGCAAACGACGAAGCCAGCCGTGTGAGCCGTGCGGCGGCGTCGCGGCAGTCGGCCTCCGCGCCCGAAAGATCCGGCGGCTCCACGCCCTCGTCGGTGTAGTCGATGTAGGCGGTAAAATGCGAGGTGAGGTCGAGCAATATATTATATATGGAAGATAACTCGTCGGACAGCCGTCCCGAGAGCTGCGCGGCGGCGTTCTCAACGCCCTCGGCGGTCTCGGCGTGGATCAGATCCGCCACGGCCTCGGCTGCCGAAAGATCGAGCCTGCCGTTTAAAAACGCGCGTCTGGTGAATTCACCGGGCAGCGCCTGCCGCGCACCGGCGGCAAAGCAGAGCGCGAGCACGCGGTCGAGCAGGCGGAGACCGCCGTGGCATTGCAGCTCCACGCTGTCCTCGCCCGTGTAGCTTTTCGGCGCGGCAAACGTGAGTGCGAGGGCCTGGTCGAGGATCACGCCGTTAAAATCGACGATCGTCCCGAATTGCGCAGAGCGCGGCGGACATTCCGAAAGCAGCTTGCCGCAGAGCGGGAAAAAGATCCGGTCGGCAACCTCTCTGGCGCGGCTGCCGGAGAGACGGATGATGCCGATGGCGCCCGTGGCGGGCGGTGTGGCGATGGCGGCAATGGTGTCGGTCATGGCGATCCTGCTTTCTCTGACGGTTTCTGGGGGCATCTCTCCCCAATTTACAATTATACCAGTATTTCTCCGCCTTGTCAAACCGTGCGGCTGCGGGCGGTGCAAAAAAAACGAAAAATTTTTGAGAAAAAAGCAAAAAAACACTTGACAAATACCCTTGTATCTAGTATAATAATTGAGCGCCATCATGGAGCAGCGATGATGCGGGAGGTTGCCACTCATCGAGTGGGTTTTTCCGCGGAGTATGTCCGAAAGAGCATGGCCGATCCAAATAGGATCTGCGATGTTTCTTTGCAATCGGGCGGTTGAGAATTCTTCTCTTTAGGATCCAGTGTGCGCAGAGAGCGTCTGAAAAGACTTCCGTCAAGCGGGGAAGTGTGCCGGTTTGCGGTATAACCCCTGTGGAAGTGTGCTTGGGAGCTGTCTGTGCAGTCTGACCAGCCGGTTTGCAAGACGTAGATCGCTCAGGCGATCTGCATCGTTGAAACCGGTTATTCTTATGTCAGGGCGTGAAACGCTCGGATGGGTAGTTAAGAATCGAGCAGGGTTTTCTCCGTACGCAGCCTGAGACATTGGCCTCAGACAGATCACCGGGCGGGGGCCGCGAACGCGGTCATCTGGATGGCGACAAAAAATAAGGTAGTCCGCCCGGACGTACGACAAACTAGGAGGAAGTACAAACATGGCAAAAGCAGAAAGAATCCGGATCAGATTAAAGGCGTTTGATCACCAGCTGATCGACCAGACGGCAGAACGCATCGTCGAGACCGCGACCCGCACCGGCGCGAAGGTCTCCGGCCCCATCCCGCTGCCGACCCAGAAAGAGATCGTCACGATCCTGCGTTCCCCGCACGTCAATAAGGACAGCCGCGAACAGTTCGAACGCAGAACCCACAAGCGCCTGATCGACATCCTGAACCCCACTCCGAAGACGATCGAAGCGATCAAATCCTTCGAACTTCCGTCCGGCGTGGAAATCGAAACCAAGCTGTAAGCCCCGCACTTAAAAATTGCTTGTTTCCGGTCTTGTGCGAAAGTACAGGGCGGGTCAAGTTGGCACCGAACGGTGTCAACCAATAACCTATCATATGAAAGAAGGAAAACCAAACATGAAGAAAGCGATCATCGGCAAAAAAGTCGGCATGGCGCAGATCTTCGATGAAAACGGCAAGGTTATTCCGGTGACTGTTATCGAAGCCGGTCCCTGCGTCGTGACTCAGAAGAAGACCGCGGACAAAGAGGGTTATGACTCTGTCCAGCTCGCGTTTGACGACACTCTGGAAAGAAAGCTCTCCAAGGGCGAACTCGGCCACCTCAAGAAGGCCGGCGTTGCTCCGAAGAAAGTTCTCAAAGAATTCTGCCTCGAAGACTGCAGCGCGTTCAACGTTGGCGATGTCCTGAAGGCCGACGTCTTCGCCGAAGGCGACCGCGTCGACGTGACCGGCATCACCAAAGGTAAAGGCTACGCCGGCGTCGTTAAGCGCTGGGGCCAGAGAATGCAGCAGCACACGCACGGCGTTGGCCCTGTCCACCGCTCGCCGGGTTCCATGGGTGCTAACACCGACCCGTCGCGCGTTATGCCGGGCAAGAAGCTCGCCGGTCACCTGGGTGTGGCTCAGCGCACGATCCTGAATCTTGACGTTGTCAAGGTCGATACCGAGCTGAACCTCATCGCCGTTCGCGGCGCGATCCCGGGTCCCAAGGGCGGCATCGTGTTCCTCAAGAACACGTCGAAGACGCGCTAAGCTGGGAGGAGGACAAACACATGAAAACAACTGTTTTGGATATGACCGGTAAAGCGGTCGGCGAAATCGAACTGAACGACGCGATCTTCGCGGTCGAACCGAACGTTTCCGTCATGCACACGGTGGTCAAGAACTACCTCGCCAATCAGCGCCAGGGCACGCAGTCGGCGCTGACCCGCGCCGAAGTCAGCGGCGGCGGCAAAAAGCCGTATCGCCAGAAGGGCACGGGCCGTGCTCGCCAGGGCTCGACCAGAGCTCCGCAGTGGACCCACGGCGGTATCGCCTTCGCTCCGAAGCCGCGTTCCTACCGCTACACGGTCAACAAGAAGGTCAGAAAGCTCGCCATCAAGAGCGCTCTCTCGACCAAGACCGCTGCCCAGAAGCTGATCGTCATCGATTCGATCACCTTCGAAGAACCCAAGACCAAGGCCTTCACCGCCTTCCTGAGCGCTGTCAACGCCAACGCCAAGTCGCTGGTCGTGACTGCCGCCGCCGACAGAAACGTCGCCCTCAGCGGCCGCAACCTGCCGGGTGTCAAGACCACGATGGCCAACATGATCAACACCTACGACATCCTGAAGTACGACACGCTCGTCGTCGACAAGGCGTCGCTCACAGTCATTGAGGAGGTCTTTGCATAATGAAGACTGCACACGACATCATTATCAGACCGATCGTTTCCGAACGCACCATGGGTGCCATCGCCGAACGCAAGTACACGTTCGAAGTCGCCCGCTCCGCCACCAAGATCGACATCCGCAACGCGGTTGAAGAAGTCTTCGGTGTCAAGGTTGCAAGCGTCAACACGATCAGCGTCCACGCCAAGAAAAAGAGACTCTCTATGGGCCGTCCGGAAGGCACGCTGCCTGCCTGGAAAAAAGCCATCGTCACCGTTACCGAAGATTCCAAGACCATTGAGTTCTTCGACAGCCTGATGTAAGAAGAGCCGCGATTATAAAGGAGTGAAATTGAAGTGGCAATCAAAACGTTCAACCCCACGTCGCCGGCGATTCGTCATATGACGGTTGCGAAAACGGAACTCTCGAAGGTCAAGCCCGAAAAGTCGCTTCTCGCCAAAGGTAAGAAGTTCGCGGGCCGCAACAATACCGGCAGAATCACCGTTCGTCACCATGGCGGCGGCAACAAACAGAAGTACCGCATCATCGACTTCAAGCGCAACCGTCTCGAAGACGTCGCGACCGTCCTGACGCTTGAATACGACCCGAACCGCACCGCGAACATCGCGCTGGTTCAGTACGAAGACGGCAAGAAAGCCTACATCATCGCGCCGGAAGGCCTGAAGGTCGGCGACACCGTCGTGTCCAGCGAAACCGCGGACATCAAGCCGGGCAACACCCTGCCGATCTCGGCGATCCCGGTCGGTACCTTTATCCACAACATCGAGCTGTACCCGGGCCGCGGCGGCCAGCTGGTTCGTTCCGCCGGTACCATGGCTCAGCTGATGGCCAAAGAGGGCGACATGGCTCAGGTCAGACTCCCCTCGGGCGAAACCCGTATGATCCGCATGAACTGCAAGGCGACGATCGGCCAGGTCGGCAACCTTGATCATTCCAACGCGCAGATCGGTAAAGCCGGCCGCACGCGCCACATGGGCATCCGCCCGACGGTCCGCGGCTCTGTTATGAACCCGGTCGACCACCCGCACGGCGGCGGTGAAGGCAAGAGCCCGATCGGTCGTCCCGGCCCGGTCACTCCGTGGGGCAAGCCGACGCTCGGTTACAAGACGAGAAAGCCGAAGAACCGTACGAATAAGTTCATCGTCAAGCGTCGCAATGCCAAGTAGTTTGAAGGAGGCTTTTAAGAACTTATGGGTAGAAGCGTAAAGAAGGGGCCGTTCGTTGCTCCTGAACTGTTGAAAAGAATCGTCGCCATGAACGAAACCGGCGACAAAAAAGTCCTGAAAACCTGGTCGAGAGCCTCGACGATCTTCCCGGATTTCGTTGGCCACACGATCGCTGTCCACGACGGCAGAAAACACGTCCCGGTGTACGTCACCGAAGATATGGTCGGCCACAAGCTCGGCGAGTTCGCCCCCACCCGCACGTTCCGCGGCCACGCCGGCTCGAAGACCTCGAACAACGGCAAGTAATGCGGAGAAGGAGAAGATAAATCATGGAAGTGAAAGCATATATCAAAGATCTTCGCATGTCCCCGCGTAAGGTCAAGATCGTCTGCGATCAGCTCCGCGGCAAAGACGTCGGTGACGCCGTCGCGATCCTGATGACGACCCCGAAGATCGCTGCCGAGCCGCTGCTCAAGCTGGTCAAGAGCGTTGTCGCCAATGCGGAAAACAATGCGGAAATGGATGTCGAAAAGCTGTATATCACCCAGTGCTTCGTGACCCCGGGCCCCACGCTGAAACGCGTTCGTCCGATGTCCAAAGGCCGGGCTTACCGCATCCTGAAGAGAACTTCTCACGTGACCATCGCGGTCGCCGAAAGAGAATAACGAGGAGGCCAATCAGAGTATATGGGACAGAAAGTTAATCCGCATGGTCTGCGTGTCGGCGTTATCAACGACTGGGATTCGCGCTGGTATGCGAAGAACAATGTTTTCGGCGATCTGCTCGTTGAAGACTACAATATCCGTAAATTCCTCAAAGACGCTCTGTACGATGCAGGCGTTTCGAAGATCGAAATCGAACGTGACCCCGCTAAGGTCCGCGTGACGATCCACTGTGCCCGCCCCGGCTTTGTCATCGGCAAAGGCGGCGCTGACATCGAAAAATACCGTCTGGCCGTTGAGCAGATGATCGGCAAGTCCGTCGCTCCGCTGAACGTCATCCAGATCAATGTTCCGGACACCAACGCTCAGCTGGTCGCCGAGAACATCGCCCTCCAGCTCGAAAAGCGCACCTCGTTCCGCCGCGCGATGAAGCAGGCGATGATGCGTGCGACGAAGAACGGCGCGAAGGGCATCAAGACTGCCGTTTCCGGCCGTCTGGGCGGCGCTGAAATCGCCCGCACCGAGCACTACCACGAAGGCACCATCCCGCTGCAGACCCTGCGCGCCGACATCGACTACGGCTTCGCCGAAGCGAAGACGACCTACGGCCGCATCGGCGTCAAGGTGTGGATCTACAAGGGCGAAGTCCTGACGGGCAGCCCGCGTGAACACAGACTCAACGAAGAAAAGAAGGCTGCTGCCGAACGTCAGCGTCCGCAGCGCCGCGACAGAAGAGATCGCCGCGACGGTGATCGCCGTTCCTTTGGCGACAAGCGTCCGCCGAGAAGAGAAGGAGGCAACCGATAATGCTTCTGCCCAAACGTGTGAAATACAGAAGAGTGCACAGAGGCCGTCTGAAGGGCCGCGCTCTTCGTGGTAACAAAGTGACCTACGGTGATTACGGTCTGGTGGCTCTTGAACCGGCCTGGATCACCAGCAACCAGATCGAAGCTGCCCGTATCGCCATGACGCGTTACATCAAGCGTGGCGGCCAGGTTTGGATCAAAATTTTCCCGGATAAGCCGATCACCGAGAAGCCGGCAGAAACCCGAATGGGTTCCGGTAAAGGTTCGCCTGAATACTGGGTGGCAGTCGTGAAACCCGGCCGCGTGATGTTCGAAATCGGCGGCATCGAAGAAAGTGTTGCCAAAGAAGCGATGCGTCTTGCGGGTCACAAACTGCCGATCAAAACGAAGTTTGTTAAGAAGTGCGAAGGCGGTGAAGCGTAATGAAGGCGAAAGACTTTAAGGGAATGACGGCGAACGAGCTCACGACGAAGATCGCTGAACTCAAAGCAGAACTTTTCAATCTGCGTTTTCAGAACGCGACGAACCAGCTGGGCAATCCGATGCGAATCGTTGAAGTGAAAAAAGATATCGCGCGTGCCTCTACCGTGCTCCGCCAAGTGGAACTCAGCGCGCAGTCGCAGCGGTAGTTTAGGAGGATAAGAATGGCTGAAGAAAAAAGAGCATTCCGTAAAACCAGAGTCGGTAAAGTTATTTCCGACAAAATGGATAAGACCATCGTTGTGGCGGTTCTGGAAACAGTTGCTCACCCGCTGTACAAGAAGACGGTCAGACGTACCTACAAGCTGAAGGCGCATGACGAAAACAACGAATGCGGCATCGGCGACCGCGTCAAGGTGATGGAGACCCGCCCGCTGTCGAAAGACAAGAGATGGCGCTTGGTCGAAATCATCGAGAAGGCGAAGTAAAGGAGGCAAATCACCGTGATTCAGCACGAGACTATGCTCAAAGTCGCCGATAACAGCGGCGCCAAAGAGCTGAAGTGTATCCAGGTCCTCGGCGGTTCCGTCAGAAGATACGGCAACATCGGCGACGTCATCGTCGCTTCTGTCCGCAAGGCTCAGCCGGGCGGCGCCGTTAAGAAGGGTGACGTCGTTCGCGCCGTCATCGTCCGCTCTGCCCGCGGTGTCCGCCGCGCAGACGGTACCCATATCCGTTTCGACGAAAACGCTGCGGTTATCATCAGAGAAGACAAAAACCCGCGCGGAACCCGTATTTTCGGGCCTGTCGCCAGAGAGCTTCGCGAAAAAGAATACATGAAGATTCTTTCGCTTGCTCCTGAGGTTCTGTAAGGGGGAGAAGCGATAATGAATACGTTGCATGTGAAAACCGGCGATACCGTTGAGGTTCTGTCCGGCAAAGAAAAAGGCAAGAGAGGCAAGATCCTCAAGGCCGACCCGCAGAAGGGCCTCGTCATCATCGAAGGCCTGCACATCATGACCAAGCACCAGAAGGCGCGCAAGCAGGGCGAAGAAAGCAAGATCGTTAAGGTCGAAGGCGCTGTCAAAGCCTGCAAAGTTATCCGCGTTTGCCCCAAGTGCGACAAAACCACTCGCCCCGCCCACAAATTTGGCGCAGACGGCAAAAAGCTGACTGTGTGCAAAAAGTGCGGCGCGGAGATATAAGGGCAAGGAGGCAAATGAAAGCATATGCCGAGACTGAAAGATAAGTATTTGAATGAAGTTGCCCCCGCTCTGATGAAGAAATTCGAGTACAAGAGCCCGATGCAGATTCCGAAGATCGACAAGATCATCGTGAACATCGGCTGCGGCGAAGCTCGTGAAAACTCCAAGGTCCTGGATTTCGTCTGCTCCGATCTGGCGCAGATCACCGGTCAGAAACCGGTCATCACCACGGCCAAGAAGTCCGTCGCGAACTTCAAGCTCAGAGAAGGTATGCCGATCGGTGCGAAAGTCACCCTCCGCGCTGCCCGTATGTACGAATTTATGGACAGACTGTTCAACGTCGCTCTGCCGAGAGTCCGCGACTTCCGCGGCATCAACGCCAACGCCTTCGACGGCCGCGGCAACTACTCGCTGGGCCTCAAGGAACAGCTGATCTTCCCCGAGATCAACTTCGACAAGATCGATAAGATCCGCGGTATGAACGTTGTCATCTGCACGACGGCCAATACGGACGAAGAAGCGAAAGCGCTTCTCGAACTGATGGGCGCTCCGTTCGCGCGCGACTAAAGAGGGGAGACAATAGCTATGGCTAAGAAATCTATGATTCTCAAACAGCAGAGAGAGCCGAAATTCTCGACTCGTGCTATGAACAGATGCAAGATCTGCGGCAGACCGCACGCTTATCTCCGTGACTACGGCATCTGTCGTATCTGCTTCCGCGAGCTTGCGTACAAGGGCCAGATCCCCGGTGTCCGCAAGGCGAGCTGGTAAATTGTAAGGAGGTAGCGACAATGCATATTACAGATCCTATCGCCGATATGCTGACGAGAATTCGCAACGCGAGCTCTTATCACCACGAATCGGTCGATATTCCGGCTTCCAATGCCAAAAAGACCATTGCTGAGATCCTGCTCAGCGAAGGATATATCAAAAACCTCCAGTTCATCGACGACGGCTCGCAGGGCATCATCCGCGTTACGCTGAAATACGGTCAGAACAAGGAATCGGCCATCACCGGTCTCCGCCGTGTTTCCAAACCGGGTCTGCGCGTTTACGCCGGCGTTGAAGATATGCCGAAGGTTCTGAAGGGTCTTGGCATCGCCATCGTTTCCACTTCCAAGGGCATCATGACCGACAAGAAGGCTCGCAGCCTGCACGTCGGCGGCGAAGTCCTCGCGTTTGTCTGGTAAGGGAGGATACAGGAAATGTCAAGAATTGGTAAGCAGCCCATTGCTCTGCCCGCCGGTGTTACCGTCACCGTCGGCGCGGACAACCTCGTCACCGTTAAAGGTGCGAAGTTCACGCTTTCGCGCAAGATCGCCTCTTGCATCGAAGTCGAAGTGAACGAAAACGTTATCAACGTCAAAGCCAAGGACGACACCAAAGAAACCAACGCGATGCACGGCCTTTCGCGCACGCTGGTTGCCAACATGATCACTGGTGTTACCACCGGCTACAAGAAAGAACTGGAAATCAACGGTGTCGGTTACCGTGCCGCTAAGCAGGGCAATCAGCTCGTGCTGAACGTCGGTTTCTCGCACCAGGTTTGCATCGACGAACACGATGAACTCACCATCGAAGTTCCGGCTCCCAACAAGATTGTTGTCTCCGGTCCGGATAAGCAGGCTGTCGGTCAGCTGGCCTCTGAGATCCGCGAAGTTCGTCCGCCCGAACCGTATCTGGGCAAGGGCATCAAATATGTTGACGAGGTCATTCGCCGTAAAGAGGGCAAGACCGCGGCTAAGAAGAAGTAATCGGGGGGTTCATCAGAATGGTTTCCAAGATGGATAAAAATATCCAGCGTCTGAAAAGACACCGCAGAGTCCGCGGAAAGATCTCCGGGACGGCTGAACGCCCGCGCCTGAACGTGTACAGAAGCACGAACCACATCTATGCTCAGATTATCGACGATACGACGGGCAAGACGCTTGTTTCCGCTTCGTCCACCGAAAAAGATTTCGGTATGACCGGCGGCAATAAAGAAGCTGCCCGCAAGGTCGGCAAGCTGGTCGGTGAGCGCGCGAAGGCCGCCGGTATCGACGCGATCGTTTTCGACCGCGGCGGTTACCTGTATCACGGCCGTGTGCAGGAGCTTGCTGAAGGTGCTCGCGAGAGCGGCCTTGAGTTTTAACGGGAGGATAATCAAATGCCTTTGAAAATTGACACCTCTAATCTGGAGCTTCAAGAACGCTTGGTTGGCATGCGCCGCGTTTCCAAAACGGTCAAGGGCGGCCGTGTTATGAAGTGGAGCGCGCTGGTCGTCGTCGGCGACGGCAACGGCATGGTCGGCTACGGCATCGGCAAAGCGAGTGAAACTCCGGACGCGATCCGCAAAGCGATCGCTGACGCGAAGAAAAATCTCTTCAAAGTTTCGACCCTCGGCACCACGATCCCGCACGAAATCATCGGTAAATACGGCGCGGCCACGGTTCTTCTGAAACCGGCCCCCGAAGGTACCGGTGTTATCGCCGGCGGTCCGGTCCGTCAGGTCATGGAAGCGGCGGGCATCCGCGACATCCGTACGAAGTCGCTCCGCTCGAACAATCCGCAGAACGTGGTCACCGCTACGATCGAAGGTCTGAAAGCGCTCCGCTGCGCCGAAGACGTCGCCCGTACCCGCGGCAAGACCGTTGACGAAATTCAGGGTTAAGGAGGCGAGCACATGTCTATCAAGGTTACGCTGGTCAAGAGCCTGAACGGCAGAAATGACAAGCACATTGCTACCGCACATTCGCTCGGTCTCCGCAAGATCGACGATTCCACCATTCAGCCTGACAACGCAGCGACTCAGGGCAAGGTTGCCCAGATCAGCTACCTCGTCAAGGTTGAAAATGTCTAAGCAGGAGGTACAGGAGAATGAAATTGCATGATTTGTCTCCGGCCGCCGGTTCCGTCAAGGAAGCGAACAGAAAAGGCCGCGGCATCGGTTCCGGCAACGGTAAGACCGCCGGCAGAGGCCATAAGGGCCAGTGGGCTCGCTCCGGTGGCGGCGTCCGTCCCGGTTTTGAAGGCGGCCAGATGCCGCTGCACCTCCGTCTGCCCAAGCGCGGCTTCACCAACATTTTCGCGACTCGCTATGCGATCGTCAATGTTGCCGATCTGAACCGCTTTGAAGACGACGCAGTCGTCGGCATCGAAGAACTCTGCGCCTCCGGTCTCGTCAAAAAGACCTTCGACGGCATCAAAGTTCTCGGCAACGGCGAACTGACGAAGAAGCTCACGGTCAAGGCCAACGCCTTCTCCGAAGCTGCCAAAGAAAAGATCCTCGCCAAAGGCGGAAACGTCGAGGTGATTTAAGATGCTCAAGACGATCATCAACGCGTGGAAAATCGCTGATCTCCGCAAGAAGATCCTGTTTACCGTGATGATTCTGGTTATCTACCGTCTGGGCAACGCGATCCCGATCCCGTTCATCAACTCGGATGCGCTGGCTGCCATGTTCTCCGCGCAGGGCGAAAACGCCTTCTACGGTTACCTGAACATGCTGACCGGTGGTTCGTTTACGATGGCGACCATCTTTGCTCTTTCCATTTCCCCGTACATCACCGCGTCGATCATCGTCCAGCTCTTGACGATGGCGATCCCGGCGCTGGAACGCATGGTGAAGGAAGGCGGCGAAGAAGGCCGTAAGAAGCAGGCCATGATCACCCGTTATTCTACGGTCGGTCTCGGTCTCCTCGAAGGCTTTGTCTACTACATCACCCTTCTCAGAAATACGATGTCGGATGGCACTTCGATTCTGAAAACGGGCGTGTTCACGTCGAACGCCTCGGTTGATAAGGTGCTCGTCGCAATCGTCATCATCCTGACCTTTACCGCCGGTACGGCGCTGGTCATGTGGCTTGGCGAGCAGATCACCAACAAGGGCATCGGCAACGGCATCTCCATGATCCTCTTTGCCGGTATCCTTTCCCGCCTTCCGGTCTTTGCGGCGTCGATCATCGACATGATCCGCAACAACTGGAAATCGCTGTTCGTGCTGATCCCGCTGGCCGTCGTCGCTCTCGCGATCGTCGGTGTCGTCGTGTGGGTCACCAACGCCGAACGCAGACTCCAGGTCCAGTACGCCAAGCGCGTCATCGGCAAAAAGGTCTACGGCGGCCAGTCGAGCTACATTCCGCTGAAGGTCAACATGACCGGCGTTATGCCGATCATCTTCGCCTCGAGCATTGTCAGCCTCCCGGCCATGATCGCCTCCTTCTTCCCGGCCCCGACGAGCGGCTTCTGGTACTACTTCCTCAAATTCACGCAGGCACCGAGCCCTGTGTATATCATCCTCTATTTCCTGCTCATCATCGCGTTCAGCTTCTTCTATGCCTACGCCTCCTTCAATCCGATTGAAATGGCGAACAACATGAAGAACAACGGCGGCTTCATTCCGGGCCTTCGTCCGGGCCGTCCGACGGCCGATTACATCAGCCGCGTGATGAAGAACGTCACCGTTATCGGTGCTCTGTTCCTGGCGTTCATCGCCATCCTGCCGATCATCGTCAGCGCCTTCAGCGACAGTCTGGGCAGCCTGACCCTCGGCGGTACGACGATCCTGATCGTCGTCGGCGTCGCGCTGGAAACCGTGCAGCAGATGGAAGCTCAGATGGTCATGCGCCACTACAAGGGCTTCCTCGAATAAGCTGCGGAGGATACGAGCATGAAACTGATTTTATTTGGAGCCCCGGGTGCGGGTAAGGGAACACAGGCTTCCGCTATTAACGAAGCTCTGAAGATCCCGACGATCTCCACCGGCAACATCATCCGTGAGGCCATCTCGAAGGGAACCGAAGCGGGTCTGCAGGCCAAACAGTACACCGAAAAGGGCGCTTTGGTGCCCGATGAAGTGGTTGTGAAAATGCTTTCGGACCGCATTTCCCGCGATGACTGCGCCAACGGTTACGTTTTGGATGGTTTCCCGCGTACGATCCCCCAGGCCGAGGCACTCGACGCCATGGGCATTACGATCGACACGGTGCTTTCGCTGGAAGTCGATGACTCCGCGATCGAGGAACGCATGTCCGGCAGACGCGTCTGCCCGTGCGGTGAATCCTACCACCTGAAATTCAACCCTCCCGCCAAAGAGGGTGTTTGCGACAAATGCGGCGCGGCGCTGGTGCAGCGCGTGGACGACAAGGCGGAAACGGTTCGTGAACGCCTGCGCGTCTACCACGAACTGACCGAGCCCGTCAAGGCGTTCTATGAAAAACGCGGCAAACTCGTTTGCGTCGACGGCAATCAGTCGGTCGAAGCGACGACGCAGCTGATCTTCAAGGCGCTTGGGTTGTAAGATATGGCAATCAGCATTAAGTCCAAAGAAGCTATCGAATTAATGCGTCAGGCTGGCCGCGCGGCCTCCGCAGCCCGAGAGGCTGCGGGTGCCGCCGTGGCGGTCGGCGTAACGACCGCAGAGATCGACGCGGTCGTCCGCGACACACTGAAACAATATGATGCAGAGCCGAGCTTCCTGAATCACCATGGCTATCCGGCTGCGGTGTGTGTATCGATCAATGAAGAAGTGATACACGGCATTCCCAGTAAAAAACGCGTGATCCGTGCAGGCGATCTGGTCAAGATCGACGTCGGTGCCAGAATTCATGGCTACAACGGCGACACGGCAATGACGGTTTTTGCAGGGGAGATCCCGGAATCCGTGCAGAAGCTGGTGGACGTTACGCGGCAGAGCTTTTTCGAAGGCCTGCAGTGCTGTGTTCCCGGCAAGCGGATCTCCGATATCTCGCGCGCAGTGCAGACGTATGCGGAGGCAAATGGCTTTTCCGTCGTCAGAGCGTTTACGGGACATGGTATCGGCACGGGACTCTGGGAAGACCCGAGCGTTCCGAACTATGTTGAGAAACGCGGCGGAAGCGATTATTCCAATCCGCGGCTCGTGTCTGGCATGACCATTTGCATCGAACCCATGCTTAACATGGGCACGCACTCGGTCAAGACGCTGGGAGACAAATGGACCGTTGTGACGATCGATAAGAAACTGAGCGCTCATTACGAGCATACGGTGCTGATCACAAACGGTGAACCGGAATTACTCACGAAGTAACCGGTCGGAAGATCAACAACTACGGATAGATTGAACGGAGGCTGAGACAGCTTATGGCGAAAGATGACGTTATTGAGCTTGAAGGCGTTGTTTCAGAGGCTTTGCCGAACGCGATGTTCCAGGTTGAGCTGCAGAACGGCCACAAGATACTCGCTCATATTTCCGGCAAGCTGCGCATGAACTACATCAAGATCCTTCCCGGTGATAAGGTCACGGTTGAGATGTCGCCGTACGACCTGACGAAGGGCCGGATCACGTGGCGTACGAAATAAGAGCGCTGCAAAAATGAGCACGCAGTTAGGCGCGCTCGAAGTTGAGTATGGCCGGGCATACCGGCAAAAGGAGCAAAGAATATGAAAGTTAGACCTTCGGTCAGACCCATGTGTGACAAGTGTAAAGTTATCAAACGCAAGGGCAAAGTCATGGTGATTTGCCCCAATGACCCGAAACATAAACAAAAACAGGGCTAATAATAGGAGGTGCGTTTTTAAATGGCACGTATAGCCGGCGTTGACCTGCCGAGAGAAAAACGAGTCGAGATCGGTCTTACCTACATCTACGGCATCGGCAGAAAACTGTCCAATGACATTCTGAAAGCCACCGGTATCAATCCTGACACCCGCGTCAAGGATCTGACCGATGATGAAATTTCCAAACTTCGTGAAGAGATCGACAGAGACTACCGCGTTGAAGGTGACCTCCGTCGTGACGTCGCGCTTGATATCAAACGCCTGATCGAAATCGGCAGCTACCGTGGCCAGCGCCACAGAAGAGGCCTTCCGGTTCGCGGTCAGCGTTCGAAGACCAATGCCCGTACGCGCAAGGGTCCGAGAAAGACCATTGCTAACAAGAAGCAGTAATAGGAGGTAATCCCCAAAATGGCGAAAGTACAGGCTAAGAAGGGTGCAACTGTCCGCAGACGCCGCGAGAGAAAGAATATCGAAAAAGGCTCCGCGCACATCCGCTCCTCCTTTAACAACACGATTGTTACCATCACCGATCTGAACGGCAACGCAGTCGCGTGGGCCTCGGCGGGCGGTCTCGGCTTCAAGGGTTCGAGAAAGAGCACGCCGTTTGCCGCGCAGTCTGCCGCGGAAACCGCAGCCAAAGCCGCCATGGAACATGGCATGAAGACGATCGAAGTGTACGTCAAGGGCCCGGGCCCCGGCCGTGAAGCCGCGATCCGCTCCCTGCAGGCCGCCGGCCTCGAGATCTGCATGATCAAAGACGTCACCCCGATCCCGCACAACGGCTGCCGTCCGCCGAAGAGACGTCGCGTTTAAGGCAGAGAAGGAGGAACAACTACCATGGCAAAGAATACACAGCCCATTGTCAAACGCTGCAAAGCGCTGGACATTTCTCCTGCATTCATGGGTTACTCGGGCAAGACCAAGATGGATACCATCCGTAACCCCAAGGGTCAGATGCGCCGCAAGCAGAGCGAGTACGCCCTGCAGCTGAAAGAAAAGCAGAAGGTTAAGTTTGTCTACGGCGTGCTGGAAAAGCAGTTCCGTATGTACTACGAAAAGGCCGTTAAGGCGCCTGGCATCACCGGTGAAAACCTGCTCTCCATCCTCGAAACGAGACTCGACAACGTCGTGTATCGTATGGGTTGGGCGAAAACCAGAAAAGAAGCTCGTCAGCTTGTTAACCACGCGCACTTCACCGTCAACGGCAAGAAGGTCAACATTCCTTCCTACCGCGTGAAGGTCGGCGACGTTGTCGCCCTGCGTGAAAAGAGCAGAGGCTATGAAAAGTTCAAGGATATGGTCGAGGTCGTCACCGGCGCTACCTATCCGAAGTGGCTTGAAAAAGACGTGGCAAACTTCGCGGCAAAGGTCATCGCCATGCCGGACCGCGCAGACATCGATCTGCCGGTTGAAGAACACCTGATCGTCGAGTTGTATTCGAAGTAAGCTGAGTATGGCGGCAGCTGCGAATGCAGCTGCCCGCCAACTCCGGAAATTTTTCTGGAGGACAAAGCGGATTTGGATACGGCGTTCAAACCGGCCCTCAAAGTTGGCACACACATCATTCGCCGGGGTTTCCCGGCAGTAAGTGGAGGGTAACTATGATTGAATTTGTTAAACCGACGATAGAAACCATCGACATGTCCGCCGACGGTTCGTACGGCAAGTTTGTCGTTGAACCGCTTCAGCGCGGCTACGGCATGACGCTTGGTAACTCTATGCGCCGTGTTTTGCTCTCGTCTCTGGAAGGTTCGGCGATCACCGCGGTGAAAATTGCGGGCGTTCAGCACGAGTTTTCCACCATCCCCGGCGTGAAAGAGGATGTTACGCAGATCGTTCTCAACCTGAAATCGGTCATCGCGAAGCTCCACGCACCCGGTCCGAAGGTCATGTACATCGAAGCCTCCGGTAAAACGGAGATCGTTGCCGGCGACATCATCGGCGATAGCGACGTCGAGATCTTAAATCCCGACCACCACATCGCTTCGCTCGCGGAAGATGCCCGTCTCTCGATGGAACTGACGTTCAACAGCGGCAGAGGTTATGTTTCGGCGGAAAAGAACAAGCCGGCGCAGATGGTCATCGGTCTGATCCCGATCGACTCGATCTACACCCCGGTCATCAAAGTCAACTACACCGTCGAAGACACGCGCGTCGGTGACGCCGTGGACCATGACAAGCTGACGCTGGAAGTCTGGACGAATAAGACCCTGACCGCGGCGGATGCCGTTTCGTGGTCGGCGAAGATTCTCACAGACCATCTGGCTCTCTTTATCGGGCTGTCCAAGGATCTTGCCAACTCGGCCACTGTCGTCGACAAGCCGAACGAAAGCAAGAGCGCCCAGCTCGACATGACGATTGAAGAACTCGACTTCTCGGTCCGTTCGTTCAACTGTCTGAAGCGCGCCGGAATTAACACGGTTGAAGATCTTGTCAACCGTTCTGAAGAAGATATGATGAAGGTTCGAAATCTCGGTAAGAAATCGCTGGAAGAAGTCATCAATAAGCTCCATGCCATGGGCTTCTCCTTGAAGAGCGACGACGAGAACTGATTAAGGAGGATACAATATGCCCGGGACCCGTAAGCTCGGCAGACCGACCGATCACCGCAAAGCGATGCTTCGCGCCATGGTGACCTATCTGTTTGAGAGCGGAAAAATCGAGACCACCGTTACGCGTGCGAAGGAAGTTCGCCCGATCGCGGAAAAAATGATTACGCTCGCCAAGAATCCGACTCTGGCTAACAAGCGTCAGCTGCTCTCCTTCATTACCAAGGAAGCTGTTGTTTATAAGCTGATCAACGAAATTACGCCGAAGTATATGGAACGCAACGGCGGTTACACGCGCATCATCCGTACCGGTATGCGCCGCGGTGACGCTGCCGAAATGGCGATCATCGAGCTCATCTGAGCGCCGAAGAACCGTTTCAAAGGCGAATAGCGTTTACGCAACCAAAGGGTATTGTCCCAAGTACCGGCATTGGGACAATACCTTTTTCTTTTTGCCGGAAAGAAAGCGAGGTCAGAAGTATGCTGCAGGATTCGTTTACTCCGGTCGTCCGCTTTGCTGTTATGAGCGACGTCCATATCGAAGACAACTACAACCCCGAGCGCGAACGCTTTGCGACCGCGTGGAAGGTTGCCAACAACTTTGCCGCCGAAAGCCAAACCTACAACAAACTCGACGCGGTCTTCCTCGTCGGCGATATCGCCACCAGCGGTACGCTGCCGCAGTATTATGCGATCCGCGATATCATCGCAGCCAATAAGCTGCCTGAAACGCGCCTTGTCTATTCGCTCGCCGGCCACGAACACCGCGAGCAGATCGACGTCGCCGAAGCCCGCCTGCGCGAGATCTTCGGTATGGAACCGGATCAGCACCTCGTGATCAACGGCTTCCACTTTATCGCGATGTCCACGACCAAAAGCGCGACCTCCAAAAACACGGGCTACGACGAAGCCAAGCGCATCTGGTACGAAGAAAAGATCCGCGAAGCCATCGCCGACGACCCCGAGTGCCCGATCTTTGCCTTCCAGCACCCGCACCCCGAAAACACCTGCTACGGCGCGATCGAATGGGGTACGCCCGACCTGCTCGATATCCAGCGCAAATACCCGCAGCTGATCACCTTCTCCGGCCACTCGCACGCGCCGATCAACGATCCGCGCTCGATCTGGCAGGGCGACTTCACCTCGCTCGGCACGGGTTCGCTTGCGTACTTCGAGCTTGATGAGTTCGATAAGGTCTACGGCACCGTCCCGCCCGATAGCCAGATCTGCGCGCAGTTCTATATCGTCGAAGCCGACGCCCAAAAACGCGTGCGCGTCCTCGCCTACGATATCATCACCGGCCGCTTCTTCGACCAGTGCTGGATGATCGAAAAAGCGTGGGACAAATCGACGTTTACCTACACCGACGACCGCCCCGGCAGCGAATGCGAACCGTATTTTGCCGAGACGGATGTGATCTCACTCGACGCCGTCGGCGAAACCGAGGTCATGCTGTCGTTCCCGCAGGCCGAGATCGACGCTTTCCGCGTCAACGCCTACTACCTCACGCTGACGGATGCAAGCGGTGCGGAGGTACGTACGGAGAGCGTTTGGAGCCACTACTATCTGAACGATATGCCCGCGCGCATGAGCTGGACGTTGAAGGATCTGCAGCCCGGTACGACCTATACCGCCACGGTCACGGCGACGAACTTCTGGGCGAAGCGCTCGACGAATGCGCTCACCTGCACGTTTACCACGAAATAACACCTTGCCGCACGGGTCTCCCGAAAACCCGTGCGGCATTTTTCTCGGCCCAATATTACAGTTGCGTTACACCTTTGCGCGAAATCTTGACATTTTCCGGTGGTTCGGGTATACTTTGAGGAGAAACTGAGAAAAGGAGCGTGAACGAAGATGACAAAAACGACGCGAACTCGTCGTGCGCTTTGCCTGCTGCTGGCGCTTTGTGCGTTGTTTGCCGTGTTGCCGCAGCCGGTTATGGCTGCCGACAAAGCGGTGCGGTATGCCGATGGCGAATTCATCTCCGCCTACGCTACCGAATCGGTTGCCAAAGCCCACACCTATAACGTGATGCACGGTTCAGTTATCGACGGCCGCTATGTATTCCGTCCGCTCGATTACGTGACGCGTCAGGAAATGTTCCGCGTAGTCTATTCACTCGGAAACGCTGGCAAGACCGATCGCAACGAGATGTTTGAATGGCTGACGGAGATGTCTGCCTTTGTCGATAAGAATGAGATCGCTGCGTGGGCCAAGAGCTACGCCGGGTACTGCATTAGCATGGGGTTATTTGTCGGCGACGGCAGTAACCGCTTGAAACCGCGCGATCATATCACCTATTTCGAATGTGCGATCGTTTTTCTGCGCGTGCTCGGCTATACACAGAACACGCTTGCGATCCGTTCCGACGAAACGCAGGAGCAGTGGCGCAGCCGCGTGATTGCCGAAGCCGATCGGCTGGGGCTGTTTGCGAATGTGTTGTACTACGAAAATGGCCGCTACGACCAGGCGATTTTCCGTCAGGATGTGGCGGTGATGGTCGCCAATGCCCTAAAGTGCAAAGTTGTCACGCATTTTCTGGTGCTTGACGAAGTGGTCTATGTCGAACGCGACGAAACGCTCGCGGAGTACGTGTTTGGCAAGGTGGAGGAGACACGTTCGACGGTTGTCGGCATTTCCGATGGGAAGTACCTGCTCGATAACGGTCTGACAATTGCGACATACGATTTCAAAGAGCCGGTCGAAGCTCTGCTCGGGCGGCAGATTGTGTATAACGCTGCACCGGCCAACCTGGCGCTCTCGTGGACAGGCTCACTTGCGGCCGAGACCGTAACGGTGGTCACTGCGAACAAATTGCAGTGCACACTGAAAAACCGTCGGATCGAGCTGCAAATTGGCAACGCGAAATACGCCTATACTGTGAGCCCCGATGACAGCATCTTTCTCTTTGATGGCGGAAAAGCAGGCACAGCAGTGCCTGTTTCCCAGTTGCCGGCGTTGGTTGCCACGTGGCAGAGTATGCAGTCGCAGATCATGCTTCGCATGATTGTTGGCGAAGACGAAACGCTGCGGAGTGTGCGCGTGATCTACCTCGCGCAGTAAATTTGGACCGGAAAGGACGCTGACCGATGACAACCGAACACCCCTTTTCCATCGGCGGTGTCTCCATCCCCGGATCGTTCGGCCTTGCGCCGATGGCCGGTGTGGGTGACTATGCGTTCCGCGCGATCTGCCGTGAGCACGGTGCGGCCTACACGGTTTCGGAAATGGTGAGCGCGAAGGCGCTCTGCTACGGCGATAAAAAAACGGCGCAGCTTCTCTACCTCGGCGATTCCGAGTGCCCTGCCGCCGTGCAGATCTTCGGCAGCGAGCCGGAGTTCATGGCCGAGGGCGGCAAGCTCGCCTTGGCGATGTCGGGTGCGCAGATTTTGGATATCAACATGGGCTGTCCGGCGGGCAAGATCGTGCGCTCGGGCGAAGGCTCGGCGCTGATGAAAGATCCGCAGCTCGCCTCGCGCTGCATCGAAGCGGTCGCGGCGGCTGTCAACGTGCCGGTGACGGTCAAATTCCGCGCCGGATGGGACGAAACGCAGCGGAATGCTGTGGAATTCGCCAAAATGGCGGCTGCTTCCGGCGCATCCGCCCTCTGTATCCACGGCCGCACGCGTGCGCAGATGTACGCGGGCACGGCCGACCGCGCGCTGATGCGGGCGGTGGTCGAAGCGGTGGAGATCCCGGTGATGGTCAACGGCGACGTCACCGACGGCGCGAGCGGCGCGGCGATCTTACGCGAGACCGGCGCGCAATTTGCCATGATCGGCCGCGGCGCACTCGGCAATCCGTGGGTATTTGCCGCGTGCGAGGCCGCAGTTTCCGGTTCCGAATTTGCCCAGCCCGATCTGAAAACGCGGCTGGAAACGGCCAAACGCCAGGCCCAACTCGCCGCAAACCAAAAGGGCGAGGGTGTCGCCTGCCGCGAGCTGCGCGCACATATGATGTATTATCTGCGGGGGATCCGCTCGGCGGCGAAATACCGCGTGCGCGCCACCCAAGTGCGCACACTTGACGAGCTGGCCGAACTGGTTGCCGAGGTTTTGGCGGCGGCCGAAGCGGAATAGGCAGATTTTTCTGCCGGGGACTTGCATTTTTTTCGCCTTCGCGGTATAATATAGAAGTGGTTTTTCCACTATGCGGTAGTAGTTTAATGGTAGAGCGTCAGCTTCCCAAGCTGAATGTTGCGGGTTCGAGCCCCGTCTACCGCTCCAGAAAAAAGCACTTGCTCACGCAAGTGCTTTTTTCAGTGAAATTCGCCTTCGGCGAGTGAAATATGGCTTCGCCATGTGAAATAGCGACGCTGTGAAATATTTGCTGCGCAAATGTGAAGAGGCGAATTTCATTTCACATTGCGACCAAAGGGAGCAATATTTCACAATTCACGAAGTGAATGATTTCACATTCGGCAACACCGAATATTTCACTAAAATATGAAGTTGCAATTTTATCCTATGAGCACAAAAAGAAAGTCGTACACCAAAGGCTTCGGGTTCTTAAGGACAGTTTTTACAATAAAACAACAGACCGGCGAACGATTACAGCCAAAGGCTCCCTTGTGTAAAGGGAGCTGTCAGCGAAGCTGACTGAGGGATTGTTTTTATGAGAAATTTAGTTCTTACAATCCCTTCGTCACGGCTACGCCGCGCCACCTCCCTTTACACAAGGGAGGCTTTTTCTTTGCCTGCAAGTGCGCACTTCCTCACCACCGAACATGGCGGGGAAATTTCATAAAGTATAAGCCTCCGATAAAAAATTCTTTCTCATCGGAGGCTTGTTTTGTTTACATATTTATTTTTTATTTGATAATTTTTGTTTTCAATTTATCCAATTGTTAAGTTTTACCTATTGAATAGTTAGAGATTCCGCTTCAGATAAAATAGCAGACCAACGTTCTTCATTTCTGACGCTATTAAACCATTCCCAACCCTTTTCTGCTTCCATAATACTTGCAAGGCTTGCTATTTCGCTCTTAAATCCTTGAAGAATAGGTAGCTTCTCTCCGTTCGGCAATTGAATATGCCAATCGTTTCTTATAAGCTTGGTTTCGCCAAAGAATAGCGGATTTCCTAAATCAAGCAATGCGTTCTCGGGGAATTCATGCCATCGTTTGCTTAATTCAAGAGCTTTTTCCAAATACGAATATCCGTTTTCATTATCTCCCAATCCAAAATACGCGGCAGACAATCTAATGTACTGCATAGTATACTCAGGGATCCAAGCATCAGGAATCGTATTTTGCGTGATTCCGATTAGAATGTTGAGATACATCGTATTCCACGCCACCGAATCTTCCGGCTTGCCAATATAACTTTTATGCTCGCGCATTCTCGCAATCATCGCAGAGGTCCGCAGAAAGTTCCCGGCATTTCTTATTATCCAATATTTTTCTTCCTGACCAGATAGCTTATAGCGTTTTTCATAAATTTCATGTCTGCCTTCATACCAAAAGGTTGAGTCTCTATTCAATAACGCTCCAATCTCTTCCTCATCACATACCATACACATTGCAGTAACCGCACTTCTGCGCATAGTGCTATCGGTACAGTCTTTTAAAATTCTCTCGCCAATGTCCACAAGTCGTTTTCTATATTCGTCCTCCATGTTTCCGTGATAGCGAGTGATTCTGTGCATAAGCGATGTTGCAATATGCCAATTTCGAGGATATTTTTTATGATATTTAAGTGCTAAATCCAGTTGTTCATCGAGTGAAAGAGAATTTATAACATTAAAAAAGTTTTTTTGTACATCTTCTTTGGCATTTATTTCATCATTGCCTATTAGTTCATCAACAGTTACCTCAAAAAAATTGGCAATGGCCGGAAGAAGCGTAATATCGGGATATCCGTCTCCGCATTCCCACTTGGAAATCGATTGAGGCGATACCATCAATGCTTGAGCTAAGGCATCTTGAGTCATTTCTTTGTTTTTACGATATTTTTTTATTCTTTCGCCAATCAACAAATCCATAATTTACTCCTTTCTATAAATGATTGTGATTTATCTTATACGACGGGCCCTGTCGTTGTAATTATTTTATCACAACGATAAATGTCAGTCAATAACCGCGTTTTTGCGTAATTTACCACTATCGGTTGTTTTTTACTCGTTTGAGTTGATATGTATGCAACAATCAACAATAAAAACGAGCCAATTTTTAGTTGGCTCGTTTTCGATAATTTATGGGGTATTTAAAAACTGTCCTTAAGAACACGTTCCAAAGGTGTGCGACTTTCTTTTTGTATGCTTCACGCTTCATCCAAACTCGCGGAAGGAGAAGGAAGCCTTCCGGCAAGCGGTTATTCTTGACCCTTTACGGAGCGTGTGATATAATAAGCACAAAGCGATGGTGCGATGAAAAACAAGGCGTGGTGAAGACTACATGGAAAAATGCATTCAAAAATACCGTGATTTCTATGCATTGAAGCCGAATTCTCCGCTGATCATGCGCGAATTTGGTTGGTACTGCCGGGAACGGTGGGAACGGGAAGGCTATATCAAACCCGGCGAAGATTTGGATAAGCTCTTTGGCTTTGACGAATCGGGCGTTTGCCTTCTGGTTTTTCTGAATGGCTGTGAGGCGGCGCTGGAGCCGCCGTTTGAAGAAACGGTGCTGGAAGACCTGGGAAAATATGAGATCGTCCAGGATATTGTCGGCCGCCACGTTAAGTGTTTCAAAGGCCGCCGCAACGGCTTTATGCCCGAATACGTGGATCACCCGGTCAAGGATCAAAAAAGCTGGGAAGAAAAGATCAAGTGGCGCCTGAACCCGGCCAGCGAGGTCCGTTACCGTCGGTTTGACGAGCGAAAAGCGCAGATTCAAAGCGAAGTTGACCGCGGAAAGCTTTTGAGCGAACTGATGCCCGGCGGCTATATGTATTTGCGCTCTCTGTTCGGGCCGACCGAGCTGTTGTATGCGTTTTACGATATGCCCGAATTGGTGCATGAGTGTATGCAGGCATGGTTTGCGCTGAACGACGCGGTCGTTTCGTACCATCAGCAGAGCTTTGATTTGGATGAGGTATTTTTTGACGAAGATATCTGCTATAACCACGGCAGCCTGATCTCGCCCGATATGATCCGCGAATTTCTCTTGCCCTATTACCAGCAGATCGTCACTAACGTCAAGCGCCGCAACCGGGATAAAACCCGCAAGGTGCATCTGCAGGTTGCGACAGACGGCGCAGTCCACTCGGTCATCGACCTGTATAAAGAAGTCGGCCTCACCTATATGTCGCCCTTTGAGGTCGCTGCAGGTTGCGACGTGGTGGAAATTGGCAAGCAGCACCCCGATCTTTTGCTGTCGGGCGGTATCGATAAACGCATTCTTGCCGCCGGAAAAGACGCGATCGACCGTGAACTGGAGCGCATTCTACCGGTGATGTATCGCCGCGGCGGCTATATCCCGACCTGCGACCACGGCGTTCCCGAAGAGGTTTCCTTTGAAAATTACCTGCATTACCGCAAACGCCTGCGAGAATACGCGGAGTAAGATGATAGCTTTTGCCCGAAGATCGAAATGTTATTTGATTAGGTCTGTTCCGCTTGGTGCCCCAAAAAGAATCGTCATCCCGCTCAATGTTTGACAGCTCCTTTGGGCCTATGGTATAATACTGACAGATGCAGAGCTGACGGCCGGTGTGCTCCCTCCCAACGATTGGCGACCGTTGGTGACAGCCCCGACGGTATTCACCTCTGCATTCGCCATTTTTGATGGATCAATCGGCGTTATCCACGCTGAAAACGAAGCAAAGGAGCGCT
Organism: Oscillospiraceae bacterium; assembly: GCA_015067825.1. Taxonomy (GTDB): domain Bacteria; phylum Bacillota; class Clostridia; order Oscillospirales; family QAMX01; genus QAMX01. The sequence goes on from SVLQ01000008.1 coordinate 49,400, forward strand.
TGTAAATGTTGCTAAGAGATCGTTGTTGGCTCTGGGGACATCCGGAGGGGTGTTTTAACGGGAAATGCGGCCTGAAAGACGACTCCAGAATGACGCCGATGGAGTGCTGTGATTATCTTGACATCGGCAATACCTTTATGGTGCCGATGGGCTTCAAAGTGGACCGGCGCAAATATAACAAATCCTTCAAACGCTTACGCGGCGTTGGCTGGGATTGCTTCAATGCCGCGATAGAACCCGAAAAGATTGAACTGCTGATTGCGGACGCACGGGATTTCAATAATGTCAAGGTCGGTGTGTTTGACGATTTCAAAAACTGGGACGATAAGGATGAGCCTCCGCGCTACAAGCAGTTTCCCATCCAAAATCTGTACGACGTGATCGGACGGATGCATGATAACGAAGTCAGACGCCTGGAATCGTGGATGGTGCTGTATACGCGCCTGTTTGGCGTCGATGAGCAGGACGACCGCGATTTCCAGCCCTACATGGATGCATTCGATGGCATCATTATGTGGACGTGGGAGGAACGCAACATTCCGCTGATCCCTGAAAAATTTGAGATCTTCAAAAAACTGACACCCAAGAACCGCCGTATGTTTGGATGCTATCTCTATGATTTCGATCAGTCCAAGCCGTCAACCCCCGAACTGGTCAAGTGGCAGCTGGATTTCTACTACGAGCAGATGAAAAAAGGAGATGCCGAAGGCATCGTGTTCCACACGAACACGATGGCCGACCTCGATTTGGCGGCGTACGATGTGGCTTGTGCGTGGCTTGACGCCCACGGCGACGAAGAAGTTCCCGATCGAAACTGAAAAACGCAAAGGAGTCCAACCGATGAATTTTCCCTCCACCAAAATCCAAACCGTTGCAATTGAACCGGGACGGCGGATTCTTGCCACAAGCGATATCCACGGTTATTATTCTTACTTTGAAAAGATCCTAGCCAAGGCCGGTTTTGGCAGCAACGATATTCTGCTGATCGTCGGCGATATGATCGAAAAAGGCCCCAACAGCTTGGCCACGCTGCGCCGTGTGATGGAGCTCTGCAAACAGGAAAACGTGATCGCGCTGATCGGCAACGTCGATGCTACGCGCATGAAAATCATCAACGAGCTCTGCGAAGAGAACGTCGATGGTTTCTACCGCTATTGCCTGAGCCTGCGGGCGTGGAACGGCTCGAGCTTTTTCGATGAACTCGCCGAAGAGTGCGGCTATAAAATCGAATCCGCGGCCGATATCCTGCGGGCAAAGCAGGATGTGATCGCCCATTTTGAGCCGGAATTCAACTTCCTTGCGGGCCTGCCGACGGTGGTGGAAACACAGAACTACGTGTTCGTCCACGGCGGCCTGCGCGAGCGGGCGGTGGCGGACAATCGGGATAAAGGCCTCTTCGAGCTCACCAAATACGACGATTTCATGACCCAAACACCCCACGTTTTCGACAAATACGTCGTCGTCGGCCATTGGCCGGTCGCGCTCTATAATGGGGAGATCCAGCAGCAGAACCCGATTGTTAACCGCGAAAAGAAAATCATTTCCCTCGACGGCGGCTGTGGGGTCGAGAAAGTGTGCCAGCTCAATCTCCTCGTCATTCCCGATATCAACGCGCCGATCGACGCGGTCAGCTTTCTGAGCTACGACGATATCCCAACGGTGCGCGCGCTGGATGCGCAGGAGGCGAGCGCCGAATCCGTGCATATCTACTGGACAAATCGGGCGATCACGCTGCTCGAACGCGGCGACGAACGCTCCTATATCGAGCACGTTTCCAGTGGACGCAGGCTGTACGTGCCGAATTCGTATCTGAAAAGCGATACCGAGTGCTATCCCTATACGAGCTACGAGCTGCCAGTGCAGCCGGGCGACCGCCTGTCGCTGATCTCGGAATCGCCGCACGGCTGTGTTGTCAAGAAAGACGGCGTGATCGGCTGGTACCGCGGCGCGTATGAGCCGGACGATTCGCTGTAAGAAAGGGCGAATGCTCTCTGCAGAGATCGTTTCCGCGTAAAAGAGATGAGAAAAGGAGCATACATCATGAAAATTCCCCATATTGTCGGCGATTGGCAAGTCCTTTTCCGTCCCGAAGACCACGGCAACTATGTCAACGACCACACGATTGTCAAAGGCTCCGACGGCGCCTGGCATCTCTACGGGATTGCAAGCTTTGGCAGGCGCGCATATGACGAGCGTTGGTTTGTCCACGGCAGAGGCGAGCGTTTGGATGCGCCGATGGAAGAGGTCGGCCGTTCGATTGATCGCGGCACGTTGGCGTGGGCACCGTGTGTGATCGAGCGGGATGGCATCTATTATATGTTTTACGGACCTTCGCCGACCTCGCTGGCCGTGTCGTTTGATATGCGCGAGTGGTACGGCCATACGGTCACTCTGCGAAACGAACCGCTGATGGCCGCACATCGCGATCATTTTGTGTTGAAGCTCTCTGAAAACGAATATCTGATGTATGTGGTCGGTGTGCATGAGAGGAAAGGCGCAGTCTCGTGTTTTCGTTCAGGCGATTTGCTCACGTGGGATTTTGTCGGCTTTGCCCTGACCTCCGGCGACGATGCACCGCTCAAGCCCGGTTGGGGTGCGATGGAGTCGCCGTTTGTGCTCAAAAAAGACGGCCTCTACTACCTTTTCATCACCTACACCGACAGCTCTGCCGAAACCTATCAGGATACGCTCGTGTTCTGCTCGGCCGATCCGCTGCAGTTTGGGCAGTATAACGGTGGAAATGGCGGGGCAATTCCGATCACCAAGCTGCAGGCCCATGCGCCGGAAATCCTGGAGGAAAACGGCGAGACCTATATCACAACCTGCGGTTGGTTGCACCGTCCCAACCCGAACCCGGGCACGGTGTCGATCGCGCGTTTGCTGTGGAAATAAACGCGGAAAATACCGGACTGACAGCGTTTGGGTATAGCCTGCGGGCCTTTCTTTCTGCGGTGTAAGATAAAATGCATCGATCCGAACCGACGGACATAACCAAAAAAACTCCGACCTGTGAGCGTAATCATAGGTCGGAGTTTGATTTTTTTGCCCATTTCGCGTTAGCCATGGCATCGTTGCGCCAAATATTTGCGCAAAACACCGGCGATCGGCGGTGAGAGGTTTTCCGGGATTTCGTCGGGGGCAAACCAACGCAAGGCTTCAACCTCGTCTGGCTGGGCACGCAGAGAACCGTGCCAGCGCCGACAGATATAGACGATATCCACGTTGGAAACCTCGTCGCCGTTGGGATAGACATAGTGCGTTTCCTTGCCCGAAAACACGCCGAACAGCGTCAGCTCATCGGCGATCAGCCCGGTCTCCTCCCAAAGCTCGCGCCGTGCGGCGGTCTCAACCTCTTCGTCGAGCTCGACCGCACCGCCGGCGTAACCCCAGCAGTGGTTGTCGCTCCGCTGCTGCAGCAGAATGCGCCCGGCCGCATCCTCCACGATCACACCGCCGCCAACCTGTAAAAGCGGGCGGTGGCCGACAAGCTTGCGCAGATCCATGATGTAGTTGGACATGTTATTCCTCCGTCGGCAAAGCAACCAATTCGTCAAAAATGCGCGTCAGCTTTTCGCTGACTCGCTCTTTTTTGTGGTGATGCCCCTCAAACCAGTGCGTGTAGGCGACATTCGCCTCGATCCACGCGCACAACCCGGCGAGTGTGGGCGCTTGGGGATCGTCGCCGCGCTCAAATTTGTGCGTGAGCACGTAATCAATGCGGTTGCCGTGGCGTGCGAGATTTGCGCGGGCGTGGGCGATCTCGGCAGCACTGGGCTCTTCTTCGGGGTACCAAAGCCCCATTTCCTTCCATTTGGCACTGCTTTTGCACCCGCCTATCACGAAGAACCGCTTGTTTGCGATCTCGTAAATCTCGCCGCGCTGCAAGTAAACGATCTGCTCCGTCAGCCGGTGCACCGTTCCGCCGCACCATTGCTCGGTCGGAAAGCTGCGCAGCCACGGGTAGTTTTCGTGGTTGCCGTCGATGATCGCGATCGGAAAGGGTAACGCGAGAAATTCTTTGGTAAAGCGGCGGTTTTCCTCGGTGGGGCGGAAGGCGAGCTCGGTATCGCCAAGGAGGATTAGCAGATCACCCGGACGATATGTCCGGCGGTATGCCGTGAGCCCGGATGCATATTCGCCGCCGTGCGGATCGCTCAAGAGGTAAATCATGCGTCTCGCCTCCCCGAAATGGTGATACCAAAATTATAACACGCGGCCGCATCTTTTGCAAGCTGCACAAAAATCGTGCAAGATTCTGCGCTGCTTGATTACAGAGGTGATTTGTGCTATACTTTAGATAACGCACAACAAATAAGGAGGTTTCTCTATGCTCCCTACCATTCAAATCGGCAATCTCGCGGTCTCGCGCCTGATCGTAGGCGGGAACCCCTTTAGTGGCAACAGCCACGTCAACGGCGACCTGAATGACCAGATGATCGACTATTTTACCACCGCCAAGCTCAAGGAAACGCTCTTTCACTGCGAAGAATGCGGCATCAACACAATGCAGCTCCGCGGCGACGCCTATATGTGGCGCATCGTCAGAGAATACCGCAACGAGGGTGGCAAAATGCTCTGGATCGCCCAGACCGCATCCGAATACGGCTCCTTCGAAGGCAACGTGAACACGCTGGCCAACAACGGCGCCGATGCGATCTACCACCACGGCACCAAAACCGACTCGATGTTCAAAGACGGCGAAATCGACATCCTTCTCGACCGCCTGAAGATCATCCGCGCAACCGGTCTGCCGGTCGGCCTTGCCACCCATATGCCCGAGGTCATCTACTATGCCGAGGAGCACAACTGGGACGTCGACTTCTACATGGGCTGTGTCTATAACCTGAGCCGCGAAAACCGTGTCAGCAGCGCGATCACCGGCATCGCCAACTCTGGCGAGGCGTTTTATGAAGAGGATATCCCGCTGATGTACGAGGCGATCCGCGCGGCCAAAAAACCGTGCCTCGCCTTCAAAATCCTCGGTGCGACTCGCCGCTGCCAATCGCAGGAAACGGTGCAGGCGGCGTTCGACGAGGCCTTCCGCGAGATCAAGCCGACCGACGGCGTGATCGTCGGCGTTTACCCCAACGGCCGCGATGAGGTCGCCCTCGACGCGCGCTATACTCGCGAGGCAATCGAAAAGCTCCGGGCGTAATATCTGTGCAAAGCCTCTGCTGCCGAACAACTTTGTTCGGCAACATGCAATTTGTCGGCCCGCTCAAAAAGGTTCTGCCCAAAACGGCATTTGAGGGGGCGATGGTTTTTGCTTGGTACCGCCAAAGAATGAAACTTTTTCTGCTGTTTCGGAGAATGTGTTCCACTTGCGCGCTGCTAACCAGCTAAGTTAAAAGGGATTCCCTTGCCGCCCACTTGACGGAATCGGTGCGGTGTGGTATAATCAACCGTGTATCTGTTTGCCCTCGCTCAGCGATCTGAAATGTTCAGCCGCGGCAAAATTTGCTGCGGCTTTTTCTTTGAAAAATACCGAAAATCCCCAAAGGAGGTGAGTCTCGGTGAACGAAGAATGGACGATCCCGGAAGAATGGCAGGAGCCGGAACGCGGCGGAACAGCCTCGGAAGCGGCGAATAGCGATGCTGCGCCGAGCCTCGCCGCCGGAGAAGTGATTTTCCTCGACCCCGAACCGTTTTTGAAGATCTCGGAGTCGATTGCCAAGGAGCGCGAAGATCTCGCGCAGCTCGCCGAAGCCGCCGAAGGCGGTGATGTCAACGCGCAGTACGAAATGGCCGTGCGCTTCACAGAAGGCCGCGGTGCTAAGCGCGACATGGCCGAAGCCGCCCGTTGGCTCGAAATGGCCGCCGACAACGGCGATGCCCGCGCTGCCGAAGCGCTGGGGCGCTGCTACCAGTTTGGCGTCGGCGTTGAGGTTGATTTTGCCAAAGCCGCAGCGCTTTACCGCAAAGCCGCCGACGAAGCCTATCCGCCGGCGCAGTGCTGCCTTGCCCTTTGCCTGATGGGCGGCATTGGCGTCGAGAAGAATGAAGATGAGGCGCGCCGCCTGATGGAAGAAGCGGCCGCGCAGAACTTTCCGCAAGCGCAGTACCACCTTGCAATGTGGGCGATCTACGGCGTGGGCGAGGAAAAGAACGAAGAAAAAGGCCTCCGACTGCTCACGCTCGCAGCTGAAGCCGGCTATGCGCCCGCGCTGAGCGGGCTGGGGCTCTGCTACGAACACGGCACGGGCGTTCCGCTCGATTTCGACCGCGCCGTCAAGCTCTACAACGCTGCTGCCGAGCAGGATTATGCCCCGGCGAAGACGAATTTTGCCGCCTGCCAGCTCCACGGCATCGGTGTGGCCAAAGATCCGGCCGCCGCCGTCGAATGGCTCCGCGAAGCCGCCGAACAAGGCGAAATGCGCGCGCAGCACATGCTCGGCGAATGCTGTGAGAACGGTGTGGGTACCGAGAAGGATCCGGCGCATGCGGCCGAGCTCTACCGTATTGCCGCCGAACGTGGCTACCCGCCTGCGCAGTGCAGTCTGGCGGTCTGCTACTTGAACGGCAACGGCGTCGATCGAAGTGCCACCGAAGCGATTGAATGGCTCAACCGCGCGGTCGAAAGCGGCTTTCCGCGCGCCAAGAGCATTCTGGGACTTTGCTACGAAAACGGCACGGGCGTCGAGGAAGACGAGGCCCGCGCGTTTGATCTCTACCGCGAGGCGGCCGAGGCCGGCGACCCCGACGGACAGTGCTGTTTCGGCCTCGCGCATCTGAACGCCATCGGCGTCGAGGAAAACGCCGAAGAGGCTGTGCGTTGGCTCAAGCGCGCCGCCGTGGTCGGTTTGCCGCGCGCACAGGATGCGCTCGGTGTCTGCTACCGCCGCGGTTATGGTGTTGAACAGGATGAACAGCGCGCTGTGCGGCTGTTTATGGCCGCGGGCGAGCAAAACTATGCGCCTGCACTCTATAATCTTGCCCTCTGCAAGCTCAGTGGTCGCGGAACTGACCGCGACGATCACGAAGCCGTTGCGCTCTTGGAACGCGCCATCGAAGAACAGCAGCTCCCGCAGGCCAAGGTCATGCTCGGCAAATGCCTCGAGCGCGGGCTGGGCTGCGCCAAAGATGCCGTGCGCGCGTTTGCGCTCTACCGGGCGGCCGCCGAAGATGACGACCGCGACGGTCAGTGCTGCTGCGGCCGCTGCCTGATCGACGGTGTTGGAACCGACGAAGACTATGAAACCGGAATTGCCTGGCTGGAAAAATCGGTCGAGCAGGAGAGCTTTGAAGCGATGACGCTCCTCGGCCGTTGTCTGGAAGAGGGCTTTGTCGTTGACCGCGACCGTGAGCGGGCCGAGCTCCTCTATTTGCAGGCCGCGGGTGCCGATTTTGCGCCCGCGCAGTACCGCCTCGCGCGGTTTCTGCTCGCCACGGGCAAAACTGAGGACAACCGCCGCGAAGCGCTGATCTGGATGCGCGCTGCGGCCGACCTCGGCTATGCCGAAGCCGAATTCCGGCTCGGCGAGTTTTATCTCAAGTGCCCGCCCTCCGATGCGGATGCGCCGACTGCCGCCGCATTGTTCCGGCGAGCGGCCGAAAGCGGCAGTGCCGAAGCGCAGGCTTCGCTCGGGTTCTGCCTGCTCTATGGCAAGGGCGGTGCGGAAACAAATGAAAAAGAAGCGGTTGCGTGGCTCAAACGCGCGGCCGAACAGCAAAACAGCCGCGGCAAGCGTATGCTTGCGCGCTGCTACCACCGCGGAATTGGTGTGCCGCTCAACCGCGGCAAGGCCTACCGGCTGTACCGCGATGCCGCGCAGGCGGGCGATGCCGAAGCGCAGCTGGCGCTGGCCGTGATCCAACTGGCCGAACCCGGTCCGCTGTTTGCCGAGGGGCTTTCGTGGCTCCGGCTGGCCGCCGAACGCAACCATCCGCCGGCACAAGCGATGCTCGGCGACTGCTACGCGTATGGCGTGGGCGGTGCGGTCGATTTTTCGAAAGCGCGCGTGTGGTATACGCGTGCCGCCACCTCCGGCGGTGCCGACGAAAAATACAAATTCGGCTGCTTCCTGCTCCGCGATCCTGAAAAAACGGCCAAGCAGAACGCGATCGAGTGGCTCCGCCGCGCCGAAAAGGCCGGCAGTAAGCTGGCGACCGTGCAGCTCGGCCTGTGCTACGAATCCGGGATTGGGCTTGAGCGCAGCGAGGCCGAGGCAGTGCGCTGCTATTTGCGCGCGGCCGAAGGCTGCCTGTTTGCAAAGTACCATCTGGGTCGCTGCTACCTGAGCGGGATCGGCGTGCGCAAGGATCTCACCAAAGCGATTGCGATCCTGCAATCCGCTGCCGACGCCGGTGAACCGATGGCGAGCCTGCTGCTCGCGCAGTGCATGCAGGTCGGCTGCGGCATCTCGCACGATCCCGAACGCGCCAAAAAGTTGGCGGAAATGGCGATGCGTGTGATGATGCGACAGTATCTCGGCCTGCGCCCCGAGCACCTGCTCGCGCGGGCGCACTGCTTCCGCGAGGGCTTGGGCGTCGAGATCGACCCTGCGCGGGAAAAACAGCTCGTCAAACGCGCCAAAGAGCGCGGACTGGACAAATCGATGGTCCCGACGGTGCGCGTTTCGCGCCGCGGCGAAGTAACCGCGCGCTTTACCGTTCGCAAAAAGCGCACACCTACAGAAAAAACCGAACCGAACACATAAAAAACCTCTGCGATACAGAACGTATCGCAGAGGTTTTTGTCGTATGGATTATTTTTTGGGCGGCAGCGCATTCTTGTGCTCGGCGTAGATGCGGTCGGTCTCGGCGAGCAGCCGCAGGAGCGAACAGATTGCGTAGATGCTGACGGCTGGTGCGACAAAGGTGTGGCCGATCAGGAATCCGACAGCAAAGGCGATCATCGTTTGGTAGAGACTTGTGCACCAAAGGAGCGATGCGAGGCACCCCTTTAGTGCCTTCAGAGCGCGCCGCAGCGCACAAGCGAGGAGTGAGAAAAAAGGTGCAGAAAAGAGCAGCAAACCGATAATGCCATGGCGGTAAAGTACGGAAATAAAGTCCATTTCCACCGCAATTGCCACATTATAGCGGTAGCTCGGCTGCATTGTGTAGCCGAGGCCGGTGAGCTTTTGCACCATACCGCTTTCGGCATACTGGAAAAGCACGGAACGGCTGTTGCTCAATCGACTGCTCAAAAGCCAGTTGGCAATGCGGTAAATCTTGGCATTGGTGGTCGGTCGGGCGGCGATGGTTGTCTGCGGCGTGGTTGTGGGTTTGGTCGTGGCCGGAGCAGTGGTGGTTGCCGGCGGCGCGGTCGCGCCGGTCTGTACCTGTACGTAGTGGAACCAAGGCAGACGCTCGGTCAGGTGCTGGCGCACCGGCGAGGTGAGGTAGAGTACAACGAGAGCGGCGATCATCAAAATTGCGGCACTCATGCGGAAGAGATGCAGCTTGTCGCGCGTGATTTCCAACCGGAAAACGCTCCAAAGCAGGAAGCAGATCAAATAGACCGCGATCCCCAGCAGCGCAGCTTTTGTTGCCAGATACGTGCCGGCAAATAGCATCAGTATAACCGAAATTGCACCGAGTGCGATGCGCGAAACGCGCTTGGCCCACGGCGATTCCAAAAGGCCGGTGTAAGCTGTTTTGTTCGTGAAATAGTAGCACACAAGCGGCGAGAGAATGAGCGTGATCGAAGAGATCTCATTGGCGGCGTAGAACCAACCGCAGTAACCGTTGCCGTTGTAGGACTGGAACGAGGTATCGGTAACGAAAGAGATGAAGATTGTCAGCGTGTAGAAAACGCCAATGGCCACGAGCGAACGGTTGGAAACGAGATAGCCAAATTCACGGTAGAGTGCCCAAAACGCCACCAAAACGCAGGGAAAATAGAAAACCTTGATCGTTTCCTTGAGGTTTGTGAACAAAACACCCATGCCACCCTGAGCAAATAACTGTACGAGCTGCACGGCAACAAACGCGATTACCGCCACGAGATATGCAATCACCAGCTTGCGCTTGGGTCCGCGGTAGAAAAAGAACGCGTAACAGCCCATAAACGCCAAAAAGAGCGCGCGTAGAATTACGCCGAATGTCACATCCATGCCGGCGCGCACCAAAAAGGAAGTGGTGATGTCGACGATTGGCTGCACAAGCATATAAATAAGGACGATCTTTCGGATCACATCGATCGAAAAGAGCTGTTTTAATTTTGCCATATCGAAACCCCTTTACGAGTCGATTTGGAAACTCAGATTCCAAACCGAGATTCCACGCGCTCTTGGCGTGTGGGTGAACGTTGTTTTTGATGGTTCGCGTGGATCAAAGCAGCGCTTCCAAGCGCTCGGTGATCATCTTGTTGTACCAGTCGAGCGGGTCGGGCGTTTTTTCGGTTTTTTCAAACCGCACCATCGCTTCAGTCATGTCGTCGTGGCCGCAGATGCCGTCGTTGTAGGCTTCCAGATGCTTCGGGATGAGCACGGGCAGCCCCAGTGCCTTCGCCTCCCACAAAACCATGCCCTGTCCCTCGTAGCGCGAGGTCAGAACGAAGCCGTCCATCTTCGCCATGTACGGGAACGGGTTGGACTGGTAGCCGAGCATCGTTACGGCATCCTCGAGCCCGAGGGTCGTAATCTGACGCGTGAGCGACTGACGCAGTTCTCCGTCGCCGATGAAATAGAGGTGCAGCTCGGGTCGGCGCGCGTACGCCTTGGCAAAATCGTCGAGCAGCAGGTCGTAGCCCTTGGCGTAGCACATGCGCCCAACCGTGCAGAGATTTATCTTTGTCGGGTCGGGCACGAAATCGACTTCGGCGGCGGCTTTGGCGTAGATCTCGGAAGTGTCGATGTAGTTGGGCACCACCGTGATCGGCTTGTCTTTGAGCTTGGCCTCTTCGGGGAAAACCGCGGCGCATCCGCCGGAAACTGCGGCAAACTCGTCAAAACGGTGGAACTTATCCTTGAAAAAGTGCCAGAGCAGGCGGAATTTCTTTTCGTAGCCCTTGCTCTTGCGCACGTCGGTGTGTACCCAGCAAATGCGCTTGTCAGCCGGAACCGACAACGCATCGACGGCGCATTCGTTTTGATAGCTGTTGAAGTCGATGGCCGTGTCATAACGGAAGCCGGGCGCGGGCGCGGAACCGCGCTTTAAGCGGAAAACGAGCGGGAAGTAGAGGAACCGGAACCAGTAGGGGTAGGGCTTGCGGAAGTGGACGGTGACATTTTCGGGGAAATCCACGTCGTAGAAGATGTTTTTATCGTACAAATAGAGGTCAATCTCGTATTTTTCGCGGTCGAGGTTTGCGATCAGGTTCAAAAGCGATTTCTGAATCCCGCCGACCCAAAGCTCTTTTTGAAAGATCGCCAGTTTTTTTCGCTGTGCCATACCGTCCCTCCTGTCTCACTGCGTGTGCATACTGCATTTATTATAGCACAGATGCGCCCGTTGTGTCAATTCTGCGAAAAAAGCCGCAAAAAAAGTCGTTGCGGGGAAAAACAATATCGCGTTTTTGAAAAAAGTGTGCTATAATATAAAATAAGATTTTCTGCGGCCGTTTTCGCCCGGAAAATGGGAGTTTACCCGCACGATAAGGGAGATCATCCATGACCGACCGAACCATTGAGATTCTCGATACCACCCTCCGCGACGGAGCGCAAAGCGAGCAGCTTTCGTTTTCCGTCAAGGATAAGATCAATATCATCCACGCGCTCGACCGCGCCGGCATTGCCGTGATCGAAGCCGGCAACCCCGGAGCCTCGCCCAAGGATATGGAGCTTTTTGCGGCGATGCGCGACGAAACGCTCAAACATGCACAGCTTGCGGCCTTTACGCCGACGCGCCGCAAAACAAACGACGCCGAAGAAGATCCGATGCTTGCCGCCGTCGTCGCGTGCGGCGCGCCGATTGCCTGCGTCTTCGGCAAGTCCTCGCGCGACCATACCGAAAAGGTGCTCGCCGTTTCCGAATCGGAAAACCTCGCCATGATCGACGATTCGATCCGCTATCTCCGCGCCAAGGGACTGCGCGTCTACTTCGACGCCGAGCACTATTTCGACGGCTACCGCGCCGATCCCGCCTTCGCGCTGACCACCGTCCGCACGGCGTTTGCCGCGGGCGCGGAGCAGATCGTGCTCTGCGACACCAACGGCGGCACGCTGCCGGCCGAGGTCGCCCGTATTGTCGGCGAAACGATTGCGGCCACCGGTGCGCCGATCGGCATCCATTGCCACAACGACGCCGGGCTTGCCGTCGCGTGCAGCATGAGCGCGGTCGAAGCCGGTGCCAATCACGTCCAGGGGACGTTCCTCGGCTTCGGCGAACGCTGCGGCAATACCTGCCTGAGCACGCTGATCCCGAATTTGCAGCTCAAGATGGGCTGCCGCGTCGTCTCCGACGAAGCGTTGCGGCGATTTGCGCGTGAGGCCAATCTCATTGCCGACGCCGCCGACCGCCGCCTCGACCGCGAGCTGCCCTACGTCGGGCGCAGCGCGTTCGCCCACAAAGCCGGTATGCACGTCGACGCCCATCTGAAGTTCCGCGGCGCCTACGAACACGTCGACCCCGCTGCCGTCGGCAATACCCGCCGTCTGCCGGTCAGCGAATTCTCCGGCCACCAGACGCTGGTGGCAAAGTACGCGCATCTGTTCCCTGAGGTCAGCCGCAACGCGCCGATCCTCGCGCGCGTCCGCGAAACGCTGAAGCAAAAGGAAGCCGAAGGCTATCAGTACGAATCTGCCGAGGGGAGCTTGGAGCTGCTGATCCGCCGCGAGGTCGGATCCACGCGCGATTTCTTCGAGCTGATCGACTGCAAACTGATCGACCAGCTGCCTGTCCGCATCGGTGCGAGTGCTTCGGCCGTGGTCAAGATCCGCGTCGGCGATGCGGTCGAGCTGGCCGTCGCCGAAGGCGAAGGCCCCGTCCACGCGATCGATACCGCCCTGCGCACCGCGCTCGGCCGCGTCTATCCCACCCTCGCCAACGTCCACCTCACAGCCTACAAGGTGCGCGTCCTCACCCCGCGCAACGCCACCGCCGCCAAGGTGCTCGTCCTGATCCACTCGACCGACGGCGACCGCGAATGGTCGACGGTCGGTGTCTCTGCCGATATCATCAAGGCGAGCTACTATGCCCTCCGCGATTCCATCGAGCTCAAGCTCATCAACGACTGCGAACGCGGCGCACTTTGACGCCGCAGAAAGGGAGGAATACCATGCAATACCGCGACTTCGGAAAAATCGGCAAGGTCTCTGCTTTGGGCTTTGGCTGTATGCGCCTGCCCACCCAGCCGGACGGCCATCTCGACGAGGAAAAGTCGATCGCACTTTTGCGCCGCGGCGCCGAGCTCGGTATCAACTACTTCGACACCGCCTATTACTACTGCCAGGAAGAATCGCAGTACGTCGTCGGCAAAGCGCTCAAGCCCATCCGCAACGACGTTTTGCTCTCGACCAAGCTCCCGCTGGGCGACACCGCCGACAAAAGTTTCTTCCGCACCACGCTGGAAGAGCAGCTTCGCCGCCTCGACACCGATTATATCGACGTCTACCATTTCCACGCGCTCAACAAAAAGAAATTCGACGAGGTCGTCCTCGCTAATGACATGATGAAAGATGCGCAAAAGGCGATCGACGAAGGCCTCATCCGCCACATTTCCTTCTCTTTCCACGATAAACCTGAATATATCTCCGAAATTGTCGAGCGCGGCGAGATCTTCTCGTCGGTTTTGTGCCAGTATAACCTCCTCGACCGCGCCAACGAAGAGCAGATCGCCAAGGTCCACGAAAAGGGTCTGGGCGTGGTGATCATGGGTCCGGTCGGCGGCGGCAGACTGGGTGGCTCGTCGATCTTCCCGGAAAAGGTCGACGCCGAATTTGCCGCCACGCCCGAACTGGCGCTGCGCTTTGTGCTCGGCAACCCCGGCGTTTCCTGCGCGCTGTCGGGCATGGAAAACCTCGACCAGCTCGAACAAAACGTCAAGGTCGCCTCCGATCCCGTGCCGATGACGGCGGAAACGATGGCCAAGGTGCAGGAGGCGCTCAAGGACCTCGAGCGCTTCAACGAGCTCTACTGCACGGGCTGCGGCTACTGCCTGCCGTGCCCCAAGGGCGTCGAGATCCCGCGCATTTTCCGCGCGTATAATATGGAAAACGTCTACGGCCTCACCGAGTACGCGAAGAAAACCTACGCCCGTCTCTCGGAAAAATCGGAAGCCGAGACCGCCGCTGCGGCGTGCGTTTCCTGCCGCGCATGCGTGAAAAAATGCCCGCAGAACCTCGATATCCCCGCGCTTTTGAAAAAAGCCGACGAAACGCTGAAGTAAAGAAAGTAAAAAGGCTGCCGCCGGTTTTCCGGTGGCAGCCTTTTGATACGGTGATATTCTACTGCGCGAGTTCTTCCAGCGCGATTTCGATCTTGCGCAAATCCTCAAAGGTTTCGGGCAGTTTGCGCGGGTCGCGGAGGAGTGCGGCGGGGTGGTAGAGGGCGATCGTGCGGATGCCGTTGCGCTCAAACCACGTTCCGTGCTCGCGGCTGATCTTAAAATCCTCACGGATCATCTTCATGGCGGCGATGCGCCCGAGGCAGACGATGATATCGGGCGAAACCAGACGGATCTGGTTTTCGAGGTATCCGATGCAGGCGTTCTGCTCCTCGGCAAGCGGATCGCGGTTCTGCGGCGGGCGGCATTTGACGATGTTGGCGATGTAAACCTCCGCGCGCTCCAGCCCGATCGACGCGAGCATCGAATCGAGTAGCTGTCCGGCCCTGCCGACAAATGGCTCACCCAGCGCGTCTTCGCGTTCGCCCGGCCCCTCGCCGACAAACATCACCCGCGCATTCTTGTCGCCGACCCCGAAAACCGGGTTGGTGCGTCCGGCATAGAGCGGGCAGTTTTTGCATTCGGCACAGGTTTTTTCCAGATCGTTCCAGTTGAGCACGGCGGATCCCTCTTTCCGACAGACTTTTTGTTATTATAGCAGACCGCCGGGCGCTTTGCAAGCGATCACGCGCTCAGTCGGCAAAAAAAGTCTCCTCCGTGCAAAAAAACTGCTGCGGCGCGTGGAAAGACCAGTGTTTTATTCGCCCGTTTGTGATATAATATGTAAAAGGTGCTGCCTCTGCGGGTGTGGTACGTGCGGTGATCTGGCCGGAAATTTCTCCGCGCAGGCGGTCGATTTCGTCCACGCGGAAAATAACCGCCTCACCGGTCCCGGCCCCAACGGCATCTGTGGCAGCGCGCGCGACGAGGTTGGGCGCAAGTTCCACGCGCCCGGGTGTTGCAGCCGTTCCGATGTAGCTGTGCCCCGGCAAAAATTCGCACACGAGCTCGTCAAAGGTGCCGAGCAGCTCCCGGTGCGTCAGCGTGATTTTGTGTACCTCGCGCTCGATACGCCAAACCGCACAGGGGATTTTCTGCCCGAGCCGAAACCGCGCAGTGCCGCAGATCGGCGACAGCGCGATCCGGCTTGCCGGTAGCCATAGCTTTGCCGCACCGACAGCGACGGTAATACCGGTCGGTTCGATGGCATCGACCGTTCCCTCCAAAATATCGCCCGGCACACAAGCCGAGAGCAGCCGCCGCATGGCGGACATAGCACGTTCTTCCATCTGTTTTTAGTACCTTTTCCCGTAAATTTGCATCTGTAATCAGTATATGCGCGGCCTTACGGCACTATGCCTGCAATGCGGTCAGGCTGTGGCCGCCGCGGTTGATGAGTGCGCGCGCGGCAGAATCGGCATCGCGGCTGTCGACGGTGAGCGTGAGCGCCACGCTGCCGCCGGCATCGAGCGGGTGCGGAGCAAAGCGGCCGTCGGGCGCAAACAGCGTTTTGTAGCTGCCTAGCTGCAGGTCGATCCCCTCGGTCAGGCCAAAGCGTGCGGTGTCGTCGCTGATGAAGATGCGCTCGAGCCGCCGTTCCAAAATGGTAACCCCGCTCATGCCGACGCGGATGGCCGCCAACTCGGCCGCGTCGGTCCCGTCAAAAATAGCCCGGATCTGTGTGTGCATCGTTTGGTCTCCTTTTTTCGGTTTGTACCGCTATTATGGCCGCTGCGAACGCGCACGATGCACGCGAGTTTCGCGAAAGGAGTTTTTTTATGGATATCGCCGTCAACGATCTCGTCGAAACCAAAAAACCGCACCCCTGCGGCGGAAAAACCTGGCTCGTTTTGCGCGTGGGGATGGATTTTCGTCTCCGTTGCACGACCTGTGGCCGCGAACTGCTGATCCCGCGCGCCAAGGCCGAAAAGAGCATTCGCCGCGTTCTCGCACGCGAAGCGTAGAGTTTCGTTTGTGTTTTTGCTAATTTTACAATATATTCACGCATCGGATGCAAAAAAGTGTATAATGAGAATTGATCGGTACACCCACCGAAGAAAGGAGTCCTCTCCATGGAACACACCGCCAAAGATACCTCCGGCGAAGTCAGACGCAAGATCCTGATCGCCGAAGATGATCCGAATATTCTCGAACTCTTAAAGCTCTATATGTGCCGCGACGGATTTGAGGTCGAAACGGCCGTCAACGGCGGCGAAGCGCTCGCTAAATTCCGCATCTTTAAGCCTGACCTCGTGCTGCTGGACGTCATGATGCCCGTGCTGGACGGTTGGGAGGTCTGCGGCACGATCCGCAAGGAGTCCGACGTGCCCGTTATCATGCTCACCGCCCGCAGCGAGACCGTCGACAAGATCACCGGCCTCGAGCTCGGTGCCGACGACTACATCACCAAGCCGTTTGACATGCGCGAAGTCATCACGCGTGTCCACACAGTTTTGCGCCGTTATCTGCCCACCGAAGGCAAGAAAAACGACAAATTGCTGCAGTTTGACAACCTCGTCATCGATATGGAGTCCTACCAGCTCACCGTTGCCGGAAAAGCGATGGACATCCCGCCCAAGGAAATCGAGCTGCTTTTCTTCCTCGCCAAAAACGCCAACAAGGTCTTCACGCGCGACCAGCTGCTCGATCAGGTGTGGGGCTTTGAGTACTTCGGCGACACGCGCACGGTCGACGTCCATATCAAGCGCCTGCGCGAAAAGCTCGAAGGCGTTTCCGACAAATGGACGCTGAAAACCGTCTGGGGCGTGGGCTACAAGTTTGAATTGCTGAAATAAGGGAAAAGAGGCTGACCCTGATGGGGAAGATCGCGATCCGCAACTTTCTGATCACGGCCATGACCATTGTCATCTGCATGGTCGTGTTCAGCTCGCTGCTGCTGGTGCAGCTGTACCAGTACTCCGTCAATGAAAAATTCAATAGTCTGGAAACCGACGGCTACAGCATGGTGGAGCTCGCCTACATCTGGAAAACGGCGCCCTACCGCGTGGATACGACCTCGCTGGAAAACACATTGGCCGTGCAGGCCGAACGCAGCGATACCCATCTGATGATCACCGATAGCCGCGGCAATGTCGAGATGTACGCCGATGCCTACGACCACGGTCTCGGCGGCGGCAGGATCGATGCGGCGGTCATGGAGCGCATCCGTGCGACGAGCGTCTACAAAGAAGTCGGCACGCTCTCCGGCTATTTCCGCCACCGCCTGCTCACGGTCGCACTGCCGATCATCGATGACGCGGGCATGTTCCGAGGGGCGGTCATCATCAGCACGCCCACAAATGCGATCACCCAGCTGTTTACGAACTTTCTGCGCGGTGTGTTTTTGATCGCGCTGTTTGTTTTGGTGCTTGCGGCCGCGCTGATCTACTTCGTTTCGCAGAATTTCACGCGTCCGATCAAAGATATGGCCGCTGCGGCGCGCAGTTTTTCGCGCGGGGATTTTTCGGCGCGCGTGCGCGTTTCCGGCCGCGATGAGGTTGCCGAGCTCGCGCGCTCCTTCAACTCCATGGCCGATTCGCTCGGCAAGCTGGAACAGCTGCGCTCGGAATTCATCGCCAACGTCTCCCACGAGCTCAAAACTCCGATGACCACGATCGGCGGCTTTGTCGACGGCATCATCGACGGTACGATCCCCAAGGACCGCGAAGGTTACTACCTTGGCATCGTCAGTGCCGAGATCCAGCGCCTGTCGCGCCTTGTGCAAAAGCTCCTGCTGGCCACGCGCCTGCAATCGGGCATGCAGGATCTCAACATCACCAATGTCGATATCTCCTCCATTGTCACCTCTGCCGCGCTCGGTGCCGAGCAGGCGATCGAAGAAAAACACCTCGACGTCGACATCGACCTGCCCGAATCCCGCCTCTTTGTCCGCGCCGATGCCGATGCGATCACGCAGGTCGTCACCAACCTGATCGACAACGCCGTCAAATATTCCGACGAGGGCGGCCGCCTTACCGTCAGCATCGCCGAACGCAGCGGACGCGTGTTCGTCTCCGTGTTCAACACCGGTCGCGGCATCTCCAAAGAGCAGCTCCCCTATATCTTCGACCGCTTCTATAAAACCGACCGCTCCCGCGGGATGGACAAAGCGAGCACCGGTCTGGGGCTGTACATCGTCAAGTCGATCTTAAATAATCTCGGCCAGGAGATCGTCGCCGAAAGCGAATACGGCAAGTGGGCGCGCTTCACCTTCACGCTCGAACCGGCGCGCCATGCCCGCCTGACGCCGGCCGTGCCTGTGGAATAAATTCGAAAACCGTTTACAATCCGCTTACAACCGCGACAGAATTCTCTGCTATGATGATAGTGTAACAATCCGCCGGAAAGGAAGTGAGACGCCGATGGATCAGCGCCCGGGCGAAACCTATCCCAAAGAACCGAATTACGATCTCTTTTCTGCCAAACCGCCTGCTACGGGTGCCGAGTCGGCCGCCTCGACGGTCAAGGTGCGCGTCAAACCGCCCCGGCGCAACGGCGGCGTGATCGCTCTCTGCGTGGTGGCAACTTTGCTGCTTCTGATCGTCACGGTTGCCTGTTTTGTGATCATCCGCCGCGTGGTGATTCCTTCCGGTAGCATGGCCACCGTCGGGACATCGGGCCCGGTGGCAACCGACAATCCCTTTGCCCGCCCGCCGGCAACGACCGATGCCACAACGACGGAAGCCACCACCGGGATCGAGATCAACGATCCGCCCGCCGTCATCGGCACAACGCCCGTCGAGAGCGACGGTGTGCTCACGGTCTCGGAAATCTACAAGCGCATCCAGCCGAGCGTGGTCAGCATCCTCGTCAACAACCGCTATAACTCCGGCCTTGCCTCCGGCATCATTCTGGATGCCTCCGGCGTCATCGTCACCAATTACCACGTTGTCTCCGATATGACGAATATCGTGGTCGTGCTCCACGACGGCACGCGCCACACGGCTTCTCTCCTCGGTTATGACGCGTCCTGCGATCTAGCAATTCTCTATATCGAAGCATCCGGCCTCACGCCTGCGACGTTTGGCAACTCCGATGCCCTCGAGGTCGGTGATCTCGCCGTCGCCGTCGGTACGCCCTACAACCTGAGCCTCAGCGGCACAACGACGCAGGGCATCATCTCCGCGATCAACCGCGACCTGCTGATCAACAATCGGCAGATGACACTGATCCAAACCGACGCCTCGATCAACCCCGGTAACTCCGGCGGTCCGCTGATCAACGAGTACGGTCAGGTGATCGGCATCATTTCCATGAAAATCGGCGAAGACTTTGAAGGTCTCGGCTTTGCGATCCCGATGAACACGGCCAAAACGATCATCGAAAACATTATCAACGGTGTGCATGCCGCCGCAACGCCCGCCCTCGGTGTCGACGGTCGCTTCCTGACGGAAGTCACTGCCGCCGTCAACGGCCTGCCGGTCGGATTCTATATTACCGCCGTCCATCCGGCCAGCGATATCTATGCCCAAGGTGTGCGCGCCGGCGACGTGATCGTCGCCATCGACGGTGTGGAGCTGGCCGATATGGCCGCCTTCACCGCTCTGACGAGGTCGCATGCGGTCGGCGAAGTCGCCACCGTGACGATCTACCGCGATACGAATCCCTACGATGCAAAGAGCGGTGTCGTGGCGACCATCGATGTGGTGCTGATGGACGAAGCCGTCTTGAACGGATAAAAGAACAGAAAATCCGCCGCAGAGCGCAGGCTTGCGCTGTGCGGCGGATTTTTTTGAAAAAATGCCGGAATCGTGAGACGAAACGAAAATTTCTACGTAATAGTATAATAGAAGACAAGCTTGTTTTTCCAAAATGCATTTCCAAAACCGATCGGGAGGTGAGAACGTGCCGCCTTTGTTCCCGGCAGACGCTGCCGACGCCAATCGGCGCGATCGCGCGCATGCGTGGTATGCGGCGTATTATGAAGCGATCTACCGCTATACCTATATGAAAATGCAAAACAACGACGAAGCCGGGATCGCCGCTAGCGACGCTTTTGTCCGCATGATGCAAAACGCGGACAAGCTCGCCGCGCTGAACGACGACGAGGTGCGGCGCCGCTTGTTCGGCTACGCCCGGGCGGCGTGTTTCGACCTCCTGCGCAAAAAACTCCCGCAAAAAACGCTTGCCGTCGTCTCCGTCAGCGATGCCGAGACCAACGACCAAGGCGAACGTTTTGACGCGGAACTTGCGGATGAAACCGATCTTTTGGCGCGAATTTTGCAAAAAGAAACGCGTGATGCCATCGCGGCAGCGATTCAAACGCTCGATCCGATTGCCCGGCAGATCGTTGTTTTGAAGTACTACAGCGGCCTGAAAAACACCGAGATTGCCGCCCAATTGTGCATGAACGCGTCGACCGTGGGGACGATCTTACAGCGCAGTCTGAAAAAACTTCGCAAGGAACTGGAGGCATATGTGTATGGCGAAAATCACGGACAAACAATTTGAAACCATCCTGCAGACGGTGATTGCGGAGCAGATCGAAGCCGAAATTGCCCAATCGCAAGCCCAAAGCTCGGTCGAGCTGCCCGACGAGGCCGCACGCGAGCGGCAGTGGCAGGCGATCTGCGCGAGTGCGGCGGAAGCCGCCGAAAAAAGATCGCGCCGAACGGCACGGCGATGGATATGTGTTCGTTGGGCGGCGCTGGCCGCGGTGGTGGTCGGCCTGTTTGCCGCGCTCGTTTTCAACGGCAAAACCACGACCTACGCCGCGTTTCGCGGCCCGATACTGCACGATTACGGCGACGGCCAACACCTCGGCGTGGTACTGGAGCTGCCGGAAAAACCGCTGCTGGACGGCTTTGCCGAATTTCTGCGCCCGAGCGAAATCCCCGAAGGTTGGGTCGTTGTCGCCGACGAGCTTCGTCCCTGGGACCTGTCGGTGACAATGGTGGGTGAAAGCGGCGACGAACGCCGGGAAATCGTCTATACGCAGCTTCTTTACCGCGACGGCGAAGTGTTTATCCAACCCGATTTCTGCCAAAAAGAGGTCGTGACCGTCAACGGCGACGATGCGTTTTTGTTTCGCTACCGAGACGATGCGCCCTACCAGCTCATTTTGGTTTGGAGCGACCGTTACGCCCATGTGATCGGCGCGTACGGAGCTGATTTGGAAACTGTGATAAAAATTGCCGAGAGTCTTTCCGTTTGGTGACGTCGGTCTGCCTGAAAGGATGTGTACGCAAATGCTGCACGATAACCGCCTGAAAAAAATACTGCTGCCGTTTCTGCTCTTGATCGCCTTGCTTGCCGCCTGCGGCGGCGAACCTGCGGCAACGACCGCCGCGACCTCTGCCGCCACCACGCCGACAGCTTCCGCCGATACCGAGGCTGCGCTGCCATACACATTGGCGCCAAATCTCGAGCTTACGGTCGATCTCGACGCCGTGGAATACGCGCCGACTGCGTCGGTCATCAAAGCCGACCGCGTTTTGTACGATTACGAGACGAAAAAAGAGTTCGTGCTGTCACTCGTTGAAGAGCTTCAACAACGGGCAGAACGCTACGACGCGATCGGCCGGATCTGTGTCGCCGACTCCGATCAGTTCCAATACGTTTGGAACGTGCATTTCGACTACACCTCGGATGTTTTGTCGGAATCGCGCGGACAGATCGGTGTGGCGACATACCGCAAGGCGCGGCAGAATATCCGCTACCATATCCCGGACGACGTCCTCAACTGGCAAATGGAAGACGCATCCATTGCCGAAGGGTTTTTCGGCAGCGGCGAATTGCCGGATCTGCCGTTTGATACGGCGTTTGCCACGCTGACGGAGCTGATGGTCGATCTGGGGGTTCCCGCCGAGGCGTTCCCGGAATCGGATCAAACCCGCACCTATGCGTTATCCGTGGAAGATCAGATCGCCTATATCAATACCTCCGGCCATTACGGGCAACAACTGTGCGATCCGGAAACCGGAGAATGGGTGATGCAGCCGCCCGAACTCTCGGCAGAGGACGTCGCGCTGCTTTCCGACAGCTATGTCATGTACTTCCGTCAAAGCTTCGGCGGTATCCCCCTGACCGATCTGAATTGGGCACGCCGCAAAGGCGGACACGCGATCACGCAGTCGATCGGTGGATTTGTCAGCGCGGACGGATCGTGTGCGCTGTATCTGGATGATTTGGTCGTTCCCGGCGAACAGGGCGCGGCGCGGCAGATCGTATCGCCGAAACTAGTTGTGGAGAACCTCAAAAAATTCCTCACAGAAGACTTCCCGGAGGATCCGTATATGGGCGGCGAGGATTATTACACAGATCACGTGTTTTACCTCTCCAAAATTGAGCTCTGCTACGCAATCTTCGAGCCTGATGCGCGCGACGAGCTGGTGCTGTATCCGTATTGGGTGATCCCGTTGGAAAAAGAGTATACGGACGCGTACGGCAATGTCCGTCGGAAAGCGGATGCCCGCGATATCTTTGCCTTCAATGCCTTCACCGGCGAGCTGGTCGATCTCGTTACCCTGCCCAAAGAATAAACGGTTGTTTTTATATCGAGTGATGCAAAACAGCAGCACAGCCACGTTGAAAAAACGTCGGATGTGCTGCTGTTTTTTTGTTCTCACAGGTGTTTTTAGCCCAAAATATCGTCGTCGTCGCGGCCCGGGGCACTCGCGTCCTCTTCGGCGGCGCGGAGGATGTTCGCTTCGTGTTCGGCGTTGGTTTCGGCGAAGAAGTGCCAGCCGTTTTTGCGCGCGACGTAGTAGTAATACTCGGTTTCCTCCGGGTAAAGCGCGGCGCGAATGGCGGCGAGACCGGGATTGCAGATCGGCCCGGCGGGCAGACCCTCACAGCGATAGGTGTTGTAGGGGCTGTCGACCTTCAGATCGCTCGATGTCAGCGCCCGCGACCAGTCACCGATCGCGTAATGCACGGTGGCGTCGATCTGCAGGTGGGGGAAATCGTCATCCTGCAGGCGGTTGTGAATGACCGAGGCGATCGTGGGGCGTTCGTCGTCGAACTTTGCCTCGCGCTCGATCATCGAGGCGATGATCATGACGTCGCGGATGCTCATGTTGATGTTTTCCGCGCGAGACTTCAAATCGACGTCCCATTTGCGGTTGAAGTTCGCCAAAAACTTGCGCAAAACGCGCTCGGGTGCTTCGCCGACGTAGAAATCGTAGGTGTCGGGGAAGAGGTAGCCCTCCAGCCGCGTTTTGGTGTGGGGCAGATCCTTGAGGAATTTGTAGGAAAATTCGTAGTACTGCGCGTATGCCTGCAGCAAATACGCCTCGCAAACCTCGTTTTCCTCCAGCAACGCGAAGATGTCCTCCTGCGTCATACCTTCGGGGATGGTCACGGTGACGATCTTTTTGGTGTCGGGAACATACTTGATCTTGGAGAGGATCGTGCGGTAGTCCATCGACGAATTCAGCGTATAGGTGCCGGGAAGAATGCGGTTGTCCATGTTGGTCATCTTCGCAAACGCCCAAAAGAGCTTCGAGTAGTTGATGACCTCTTCTTCGGCCATGATGTCGGCGATCTCGCTGAGCGTTGCGTTTTCGGGGATCGTGACGGTGATTTCGGTGTCATCCTTGACGAGTGCGAACATATCGTTGGCGCCGAGGATGGCGAATGCCGACAGCAAAACCGAAAGCCCGATGATCAGCAGACAATAGCTGAAGGTTGTCAGGCAGCCGAGCCCCTGCTTGGGCGGTTCTTCGGGCGCATCCTCCGGCTCGGGGATGGGCAGAACCTCGTCGTCTGCCGGCGGAGCCTTCTCCGGTTCAACGGGTGGGTCGGCCGGAGCTTCTTCGGTTTTGGCCGGTGTTTCTTCTGCGGCGGCCGGTTCGGGCGCTCCAGTCGGGCTTTCGCTGTCCGGTTCGGCGGCAGCCGGGGATTCCTCGGTTTTCGGTTCTTCGGCCTTTGCTTCTTCGGCGAGAATCTCCGCGGCGGCTTCTTTTGCCTCTTCTTCGGCCTCGGAGACGAGCTGTTTCAAAAGTTCGTTGCCGGGCACGAGCGTTTCTTCCTGCGGAGCATCGCTCGGGTCAAACGGTTTTTTGTCCATGGTAAATGCCTTTCCGGTCCGGGGGATGTGCGCGGACCTTCCGACGGAACACATTGCGGAGCGAACGCATAGTATGGTCTCGAAAGGGGTGGAACAACGCCACACCTAAAAACCAACAGCTTCCTCCATAGCTGATTTTCAGAAAGGCTGGTCAGTACAATGTGTTGCAATTTCTTTGACGATGACAACTGCTGGTGGATCATCATCATTATCGCGATCATTCTTCTGTTCCTCTGCTGCTGCTCGAACTAAGCGAGCGACCGACCGCCTGCACGCGCCGCGTGCGGGCGGTTTTGGCAATTAGAGGGCATCCGGGAACTGCATCGACCGCCGCACGAACGCCGCGGTCACGGGGTCTTTCAAAAGCGAGCCAATCGCAAAGCCGAAGTCGGCGGCCACACCTGCACCGGCAGCCGTGACGAATTTTCCGTCAACGACCACACCGTCGGCGACTTTTTCCGCGCCGTGCAGGTGTTCTTCAAATCCGGGATAGCAGGTGGCCTTTTTGCCGTCCAAAAGGCCCAGTCGACCCAAAACCATCGGCGCGGCGCAAATCGCGGCCACAACACCGCCGTCTGCGGCTACTCTGCGCACCAGTTCGCCCACAGGACGGGTTGCGTCGAGGTTTTTCGTGCCCGGCATACCGCCCGGCAGCATCACGGCGGCGGGGGTCTCGTTTTTCAGTTGGTTCAGCGTGCGGTCGGCGGTCAGCTCGATCCCGTGCGAGCCGCGAACCTGCTTGGAGGTCACGCCGACGAGCACGACGTTCAGCTCCATGCGGCGCAGGATATCAATGGGGGCAATCGCTTCCAGCTCTTCAAAGCCGTCGGCGAGCAGTACGTATACGGAATTATCGGTCATCTTTCGGACACACCTTTCATTTGGCTCTTTTAGTATATTCCGCGAACGGAAAAATAATCAGCCCCTACAGCGCAAGAAGCGCGTAGAGCTTGTCGGTGATCTCGTCTATTGGCAGGAGCTTGCCGTTTTGGGTTACGGGGATGCGCGTCCAGCCGAAAAATTCGGCCGCCGCGTGCGAGGCCTCCGCGCAGTGGAGGAGGTAGGCGGTGTCGCGCTCGTGAATGTCGGGGGAGGTGCCGAGACGAGCCGCGCGGGAGTTGATCATCTCCAGCGCCGTTTCCGTGGGGATATCGAGGAGAAAAACGGCGTCCGGCTTCGGTAGCGCGAGATCACGGTATTCGTAGTCGGCGAGCCATGCAAAAAATGCCGTCCACTCGTCCTTCGGCAGCTTCGAGGCCTGGTGGATCGCGTTGGAGGTCGTGTAGCGCGCAGAGAGCACACTCTCGCCACGGGCGTATGCCGCGCCCCAAGGATCGGTTTTGAACGAGGCGAAGCGGTCGACGGCGAAGATTGATGCCGCCGCGTAGGCGTTGACGTCGCCCGGGCGCGTACCGAACGCACCGCTTAAGTAGGTGGAAACGAGCTTGCCGGAAACGCTCTCGTAGTTGGGAAAAGTCGTGCCTGTCAGGGCTTTGCCGTCGGCGGCTGCGCGGGCGAGCAGACGCTCAAATTGCGTGGACTTGCCGGAACCGTCGATGCCTTCGAGCACGAATAATTTGCCTGTATCCTTCATAAAATCCTCTGTTTTGTCCGTTATTTCTGCCGTGCGGCCTTTTTTTCGGCCCGGTGCTGGCGACGTACCGCGCACAGAAACGGCGGTGTACTCTTTAAAAAACGGCCGATGCGCTTGGGCTGGCAGGCCAGACGGTAGAACCATTCGAGGTTCAGCGTGCGCCAGAATTTCGGTGCGCGCTGGACTGTGCCGGAATAAATATCCACCGAACCGCCCAACCCGAACATCAAACACTGCGGAAAACGCGCGGTGTGCGCGGCCATCCAGCGCTCCTGTACGGGCGTGCCGAGGCAGACAAACATCAGATCGGGCTTGGCCGCGTCGATTTTTTCGCAAAGAGCGTCATCATCCTTGCCGTAACCGTCGGAGGTGCCGCAGATGATGAGTCCGGGATATTTTGCAGCCAGTCGCCGGCCGGCTTCTTCGGCCACACCGGGCTTGGCGCCGTAGATGTACAGCCGGTCACCGCGGGCGGCGGCGGAAGGCAGGATCGCCTCGCCGAGTTCAACGCCCGGAACACGCCCTCTGAGCGGGCGCTCAAGGGTTTTGGCGGCCTTGATCACGCCAATGCCGTCGGGGACAACCAAGCGCGCTTTATTGATGAGCTTAGCGAGTTCGGGATCCTCTTGGCTGTGGAAAATAATTTCGGGGTTAGGCGTGACGACATACCCACCCACATTCTGCTCGCGAAGGGAATCGACGTAGGAGATGGCCTCTTCCATCGTGATATTGTCGATGGCAATACCTAAAATATCGATTTTCACCGTTTTTGGGTTCAAGCTCGTCACCTCCATACTTCCCTACCTTATATTTTACCATAAAACGAAAAATAGTCAATCATTTTCCGCCTGATCCGGCAGTCGGCGACTTCTTTTTACACTTTGTTTTCATAATGCACGGCGAAAACCGGGCGGTCTGGCTTTCGGCAGACCGCCCGGTTTGGTGTTTATTTTTTGCAGCCGCAGTCGCCGGAAGACGTATCCGGCGGGAAAAATTCGTTGACCGGGAAGCGGAAACGCGAGAACATATCGCAGACGTCGCCGTCGACGGAGCTCGGGCATTCCTTTTCCGGCACGCAATAGTCCGCACCCTGCACCAAAAGTTGTGCATCGCGCTCCAACCGCATGATCGAAAACTGCCCCAGCGTGACGTAAAGACGCCGAGACGTGTCCATCGAGGCAAACGGCGAACGGAAACAGGAGCAGATCGCATCCGGCACCTCGCCGCAGCCGCAGCAGTCGGTGCCGCAGAAGTGGTCGCAGGGGTCAACCACCCGTGCTGCGAGGACGATCGGGTCGATCACCTCGATCGTGGCGACCGGCAGATTGGTGTACGGCCGCAGCTGCTGGTCTTCGCCGCTCTCGGCGATCATCTGCGAGGAGAAGGTCTTGGATTTCCCTTCGCTGCCGTAGAGGATGGCGCGTTTGTCGAAGGTGGCGAGCCCTTCGAGCTCCACCGGACGGCCGATGCCGCAGAACGCGTCGGCGGTGATGCGGTAGAAGAGCTTGGCGTCCACGGTGTAGAAGCCGTCGTTGAAGGGGACGGGCTCGACGTCGACATATGTCCAGAGGATCGAAGCCGTTTTCGGCTTGACGTTGATCGCGCGTTCCAAGATCGACGCGCTTTCGGCGGTCAGCAAAACGCGGAGATCCTCCAGGCAATCCTGGCTGCGGCAGGCATCGTAGACCTTGCGCGTGCGGATGCAGACGGATTCTTTCCCGCAGTTCGTATTCATTCTGTTGTCAGGCAAAATAATAACCTCCTTGCCATGTGGCGCAGCCGCCGTGCGGCCGCTCACTTCCATAGTATGGCAAGGAGGTTATCTTGGTGCATCGATCTGCGCGATTTCTATGGCGTCGGGCGCGGAA
The DNA here is from genome assembly GCA_015067825.1 of Oscillospiraceae bacterium. GTDB lineage: Bacteria > Bacillota > Clostridia > Oscillospirales > QAMX01 > QAMX01. The sequence goes on from SVLQ01000008.1 coordinate 77,137, forward strand.
AGCACGGGTTCGATGCGGATCATGCGCAGATTCGGGAATTCGCTTTGCAGGGCGCGGAGGTTTGCCCGTTTGTGCCCGGCGGCAACGGATGCCCGCGAACCGGAAACGCGGACGGAAACGGCGGCGGCATCGGGCATTTTGGCGAGGATCGCCCGCATCCGGTGCAGGTACCAGCGCGCGTAACAGAGCTCGCCGAGCGCGGGATGGTACGCTCCGGCAACCGCCTTGGAGGCGAGCAGCTCGCTTTCGTTGAGGCCGACGCGCAAGATCGGGATCTCCCGCGCGGAAAACACGGCGATCAGCCGTGCGCAGATCTCGGCGGCCGCGTCCGGCGTGAGCGGCTCGTAGCGGCCGCTGCGCCAAAGCGCTTCCAACGCGGTTCCGGCGAGCACGACGGTGGGGTAAATGCGCACGCCGTCGGGGTTAAGATCGGCGAGTGCTTCCGCGGTGGCAACGGCTCCGTCGGCGCTGTCGCCGGGCAGCCCGACCATCATCTGCAAAACGAGCGAGAATCCGGCCGCGCGGACGAGTTTTGCCGCGCGGAGCGTGTCGGCGGCGGTGTGGCCGCGGCGCGAAGCGCGCAGGACCGTGTCGTCCATCGACTGTGCGCCCAGCTCGATCGTCCTCACGCCGAACCGCGCGAGGCGGGCAAGGACCGAGGCGTCTATCGCATCGGGGCGGGTGGAAACGCGGATCGAGGCGAGTGCGCCAGTGCGCAAAAACGGTTCGGCCGCCGCGAGATACGCCTCCTGTGCCTCCAGCGCAATCGCCGTGAAGCTGCCGCCGTAAAAGGCGGCTTCCGGGCGCGTTTTGCGGGCGGCGAGCCGCGCAAGCCCCGTCTCGATCGCCGCTGCGACGTCGGCCGGCGACGGCGCGGCAACCTGTCCGGAAATGCTCCGCTGGTCGCAGAATACGCAGTCGTTCGGGCAGCCGAGATGGGGAATAAAGATCGGAATGATCGCGTTTCGCGCCAAAAGCGCACCTCCTTTTCGGTATTTTGGAATCGATAAAAAGAAAAGGAACACAGGCGTGCCTGTGTTCCCCAAGCCTTATGCGTGTTCGTGGCGGGCAGGGCGCTCGCCCATCAGCTCCAGCGCCGCGTACGCCGCGTTTTGTTCCGCTTCCTTTTTGCTGTGGCCTTCGCCGACGGCAATGGGGTTGGAGTTTAAGTACAGCGTGACGGTAAAGTGCTTGGCGTGGGCCGGGCCGGTCTCACCGGTGAGGACGTATTTCAGCGTTTCCTGCTTGTTTTTCTGCACAATCTCCTGCAGAGCGGTCTTATAGTCCTTGAAAAAGAGCTCCTGCATGACCTGGTTGACGCGCTTTTCGATGTAGGGGAGCAGGAAGCTGCGCGCTTTCTCCAACCCTGCGTCGAGGTAGATCGCCGCGACGACCGCTTCCAGCGCATCCGCCAGCGTCGAGGGGCGCTGCCGTCCGCCGCTTTGCTCCTCACCCTTGCCGAGGTAGAGGAATTTCCCCAATCCGAGCTCGGATGCCATCGCAAAGCACGAGGCTTCACAGATAATGGAGGCGCGTGCCTTCGTCAGCTCGCCTTCCGCGCGGTGCGAAAACTTCGTGAAGAGGAATTCCCCGGTCACGAGGTTCAAAACCGAGTCGCCCAAAAACTCCAGCCGCTCGTTGCAGGGGAGCTCTTTGGCGCGCAGATCGTTGGCGTAGGAACTGTGCGTCAGGGCCGTGGTCAGGAGAGAGAGATCGGCAAACTTATGGCCGATCAGCTTTTCCAGCTCCGCTTCAGGGAGACGGCTCATAAAATATTGGAAATGAAGTTGACCGCGTCGCCGACGGTGTCGATGCCGGAGACGGCATCTTCGTCGATCTCGCCGATGTCGAATTCTTCTTCGATGGCCATGACGATCTCAACCATGTCGAGCGAGTCGGCGTTCAGATCTTCTTTGAACGAGGTGTCCATCGTGACCTGATCTTCATCGACTGCAAATTTTTCGCAAATGATTTCCCGAACCTTAGTAAATACCATAAAAAACGCTCCTTTTTCTATTTTTCTGTTCCGATCGCTGTGCGGTCGGTCTATGCATGGCGGGGGAACGGCAGAACCGTCCGGGCCGCGAAACAGATAATGGTTTAATGCCTAATAAGATGATAATTTCTTTTGCGCCGTTTGTCAAGAGGGAAAACAAAATTTTCCGCCTCAGACGCGAAAAAATTGATTTGTCAACGACTGACCTTCATCTTGTCGATGTTCTCCGTGATGCGGCGGATGATATCGCCTTCCACGTAGCGGATCGACTGCTTGATCGCGTTTTTTAGGGTAAAGGCGTCGGCGCTGCCGTGTGCCTTGAACACCGGCGCGGAGATCCCGATCAGCGGCGAACCGCCGATCTCTTTGTAGTCGAGCTGTTTTTTCAGCCCGTTGAGGTCTTTTTTGAGCATCAGACCGCCGATTTTGGTCTTCAGCGAGGCGTACATGATGCGCTTCAGCTCCTGGCCGAAGAGCTTGCCCATGCCCTCCAGGGTCTTCAGGCAGACGTTGCCCGAGAAACCGTCGGCGACGACGACGTCGGCCACGCCAAAGGGGATATCGCGGCCCTCGATATTGCCGATGAAGTTGAGCGTGCCGGCTTCGTGGGCTTCGGTGAGCAGCTTGTAGGCTTCCTGCTGCAGCTCCGTGCCCTTGTGGCTTTCGGTGCCGATGTTCAAAAGGCCGACGCGCGGCAGCTCTTCGCCGCCGTTCTTAACCGCAAAGCGCATATAGTACGAGCCCATGTAGGCAAATTGCAGCAGATATTCCGGCGTGCAGGCGACGTTGGCGCCGCAGTCGATCAGCAGAACGCCGCCTCTGCCGCCCAGCGGCATGATCGGCGCGAGTGCCGCACGGCGGATCCCGCGGATCCGGCTGATGTAGAGCGTGGCCGCGGTGATCGTCGCACCGGTGTTGCCGGCGGTGACAACGGCGTCGCCCTTGCCGTCAGAGAGGAGCTTCATCGCCGCGACCATCGACGACTTCGATTTTTCGCCGCGGATCACGACGTTGTGGTCATCCTCCATCGTCACGAAGATCGGCGCATCCACGATCTCAATGCGGCTTTCCAGCCCGGCTTCCGCGACGATCGGGGCGATCTCGGCGGCGTTGCCGACGGCGATCGCGTCGATGCCGAATTCGTTGACGGCTTCGATAACGCCCTTTGTGATCTCGGCGCAGCCCTTGTCGCTGCCCATGGTATCTACGATGATTCTCATTCTGCGTCCCTCCGCTGTTCTGAGGATTTGGTGGAAAATTCGCTTTCGGCGACGATGGCGAGCGCGCGGTCGGCGATCGCCTCGATGCGGGCAGCCTTGCCTTTGGCCTTGACGCCGCTGCCGTCGATGATGCCGAAGTTGACGTTCATCGGCTGGAAATCGCTGACCGATCCGCCGGAAACGTAGGCCGCGAGCGCACCGGTCGCGGTCGCGCGCGGAAGCGGCTCGGGCAGGCGGCCCTCCGAGAGCTCGATCGCCGCAGCCGCACCGGCGTACAAGCCGGAGGCCGCCGATTCAACGTAGCCCTCAACGCCGGTAAACTGTCCGGCAAAGGAAACGCGCGGATCCTTGCGCGCGCGGTAAAAGCCGTCGAGCAGACGCGGAGAGTCGATGTAGGAGTTCCGGTGCATCACGCCGTAGCGCAAAAATTCGGCGTTCTCCAGCCCCGGGATCATCGAAAACACGCGCTTTTGCTCGCCGAATTTCAGATGCGTCTGGAATCCGACCATGTTGTAGACCGTGCCTTCGGCGTTATCGCGGCGGAGCTGGATAACGGCGTAGGGCGTTTTGCCGGTGTGCGGGTTCACGAGCCCCACCGGCTTCAGCGGCCCGAAGCGCAGCGTGTCCTCGCCGCGGCGCGCCATCGTTTCCACGGGCATACAGCCCTCAAATACGCGCTTGTCTTCAAATTCGTGCACGGGTGCGCCTTCGGCGGCGCAAAGCTCGCGCCAGAAGGCGAGATATTCGTCGCGTTCGAGCGGGCAGTTGATGTAGTCGGCATCGCCCTTGTCGTAACGCGAGGCAAAGTAGGTTTTGGTCTGGTCGATCGATTCAAAATCGACCAAGGGCGCAGAGGCGTCGAAAAAGCTCAGGTAACCGCTACCGCCGAAGAATTCGCGCACGTTTTCAAAGAGTGCACCGTCGGTCAGCGGGCCGGTGGCGACGATCACGCGCCCCTCCGCAGGGATCTCCGTGACCTGCGCGCATTCGACCGTGATCAGCGGGTGCGAACGGACGGCGTCGGTGATATACTGCGAAAAACGCTGGCGATCAACGGCGACGGCACCGCCGGCGGCAACGCGCGTGGCGGTCACCGCCTCCATCACGATGCTGCCCATTTGCGCCATCTCCATCTTCAAAAGGCCGACGGCGTTGGTTTTGGCACCGCTGCGGAGCGAATTCGAGCAGACGAGCTCCGCAAACGTGTCCGCCCGGTGCGCGGGCGAACGGTGGATCGGTTTTTGTTCGATCAGCGTGACGGCGATCCCTCTGCGCGCACACTGCAGCGCGGCCTCGCATCCGGCGAGGCCCGCGCCGATCACGGTGACGCGGCTCACAGGTTGGCCTCCTCGGGTGCGCCGCTTTCGGTCTGACGGGCTTTCCCGCGCGGGCGGTATTCGCGCTCGTAGTCGCAGGGCGCGATCGCGCAGTAGATCTTTTTCTCTTCGCGCGTGTAGCGGCGGTAAAGCGGCTTACCGCATTTCGGGCAGAGCTCGGCCAGCGGCTTGTCCCAGGTCATGAAGCCGCAGGCCGGATTTTTCTCACAGGCGTAGTATTTGTTGCCGTTTTTCGACTTGCGTTCCAAAATTTTGCTGCCGCATTTCGGGCAGATGCCCGGCGTTTCCTGCGCGAGCGGCTTGGTGAACTTGCATTCGGGATAGCCGGGGCAGGCGAGGAACTTGCCGAAACGGCCGGATTTGATGACCATGTTGCGGCCACAATTCTCGCAGATCACGTCGGTGACCGGATCGGGCACCTTCATGTCGACACCCTCCAGCTCCTTTTCGGCGCGTTCGAGTTCGCCGGCAAAGCCCTTGTAGAAGTCGCGGATGACGCCCTTCCAGGCTGTCTTGCCTTCGCCGACTTCGTCGAGCAATTCTTCCATGTTGGCGGTGAAGCCGACGTCCATGATGTCGGCGAATTTATCGACCATCAGCTTGGTAACGACTTCGCCAAGCTGGGTCGGATAGAGCGCTTTGCCCTCGCGGGCGACGTATTCGCGGTCGGTGATCGTCGAGATCGTCGGCGAATAGGTCGAGGGTCGGCCGATGTTCTTTTCTTCCATCGTGCGGATCAGTGAGGCTTCGGTGTAGCGCGGGGGCGGCTGGGTGAACTTCTGGTTGGGCGTGACCGATTTTTTGACGAGCGCTTCGTCGTCGGCGAGGCGCGGCAGCGCACCCTCGGTGTCCTCGCTGTCTTTTTCCTCGACCGTATCCTCGTAAAGCGCGGTGAAGCCCGCGAACTTGAGCGTTTTGCCGTTGGCGCGGAAGAGATGCTCGCCAACGCCGATGTCGAGCGCGACCGTATCGTAGACCGCCGCGCTCATCTGGCAGGCGATGAAGCGCTCCCAGATCAGCTTGTAAAGCTTCCAATGGTCGGTGGGCAGATCGGCCTTGACCGCTTCGGGCGTGAGCTCAACGTGCGTGGGGCGGATCGCTTCGTGGGCGTCCTGCGCGTTTTTGTTCGTCTTGAAGACGCGCTTGGCCGCCGGAACATAGTCTTTGCCGAAACGCTCGGCAATATAAGCGCGGGCGTCGTCGGTGATCTCGTCGGAGAGGCGCAGCGAGTCGGTACGCATATAGGTGATGAGACCGGTGAGGCCGAGTCCGCTGATGTTCTGGCCTTCGTAGAGATCCTGCGCGAGCTTCATCGTCTTTTTCGAGCCGAAGGAGAAGCGGCGCGAGGCCTCCTGCTGCAGCGTGGAGGTGATGAACGGCGGCGACGGATTTCTCAGACGGTCTTTTTTGCGCTGGGCGAGCAGCTTGGGCTCGGTTGCGTTCGCCGCGGCCAAAATGGCCTCGGCTTCCGCCTGCGTGCGGACTTCTTCTTTCTTACCCGCAGCGATCGAGCCGAAATAATGCGCCAAAAATTCGCGCTCCGGCGCAGCCGCCGGCGCACACAGCATGTCGATCGTCCAGTATTCCTCCGGGGTAAACGCGCGGATCTCGTTTTCGCGGTCGACGACCAGCTTGGTGACGACCGACTGCACGCGTCCAGCGCTCAGGCCCTTCTTGACCTTTTTCCAAAGCAGCGGGCTCAGCTTGTAGCCGACGATGCGGTCGAGCACTCTGCGCGCCTGATAGGCGTCGACGAGGTTCAGATCGACCGTGCGCGTGTTCTTGATCCCGGCGGTAACGGCGTTTTTGGTGATCTCGTTAAAGGTCACGCGGTTTTTCTCGGTGAGATCGAGGTTCAAAAGGGCAGCGAGGTGCCACGAAATGGCTTCACCTTCGCGGTCCGGGTCGGTTGCGAGGTAAACGTGGCTCGCCTTGGCGACCTTCGCCTTGATCTCCTTGATCGTTTTGTCCTTGCCGCGGATGGGGATATAGCGCGGCTGAAAATCGTTGTCCACGTCCACGCCCAAGGTGCTCTTGGGCAGATCGCGCAGATGCCCCATCGACGCGACCACTTCATAGCCGCGTCCGAGGTATTTTCCGATGCTTTTCGCCTTTGCGGGCGATTCTACGATGACGAGCTTTGCCAAATTTGTTCCAACTTTCTTCTATGCAGATTCCGCATCTGCCCAAAGGGCGCTGCGGCGTGATTTTCAAGGTTAAATGAGCACAAAGATCTTGCCCGGCTGCTGTTCCACGCGTCCTTCGAGCTCGAGCATGGTCAGCGCCGCCGTGACCTCGCCTGCCGGTTCCGGCACGGCTGCGATCAGACTGTCGGCGTGCTGCGGCGATGCGGCCAGCAGCGCGCAGAGACGGGTCTCGAGCGGGAGGGAATCGTCGGCGGCTTTTTCGGCCGCAGCCGGTGCGATCGGTACGGGATCGTCAACGCGCACGCGCTGCTTTTTGACAGCAGTGGTCGCGTAACGGTCGTCTTCAACGGCCAGCGTTTCCGCCTGTTCCGGTTCGCGGATACGCGCGGGGTACTGGTCGGCGAGGACGGAGAGGATATCGTCGATACCGGTGACGGGATGAGCGCCGTCGCGGATGAGGGCGTTGGTGCCCGCGCTGGAGTCGGTGTCGATGTTGCCGGGCACGGCAAAGACCTCGCGTCCCTGATCGGCCGCACACGCTGCGGTGATCAGCGAGCCGCTTTTCTTCGGCGCCTCCGGCAGCAGGACCGCGCAGGAAATACCGCTGACGATGCGGTTTCTGGCGGGAAAATTCGATCCGATCGGCGGTGTGCCGGGCGGATATTCGCTGATGATAACGCCGGTCTTGGGGATATCCTCGTAGAGCGCGGCGTTTTCGTGCGGGTAACAGATGTCCAGCCCGCAGCCGAAAACGGCGATCGTCGGCATGCCCGCCTCCAACGCGGCGGCGTGGGCAGCGGCATCGGTGCCGCGCGCCATGCCCGAAACGATCGTCACGCCGGCACGGGCCATTTGGTAGGCGAGCGTTTTCGTCACGCGGTAGCCGTAGTGCGTCTGCTCCCTGGGGCCGACGACGGCAACGGCCGGCCGCGCAGCCAGCGTTTGCAGCTTGCCGCGGCAGTAGAGAACGATCGGCGGATCGTCGATTGCGCGCAATAGCTCGGGATAAGCAGCGTCAGCCAGGGTGATCACCTGCTGGCCGAGCCGGACGGTATCGTGGATGATCTTGTCGGCACGTTGTAAGCTTTTGTCGCCGAGGGCGGCAATATCCGCTTTCGTCAGTTCGGAAACCGCCGAAAGCCGCGCTTCGGACGCGTTGTAGATCTCCAGAGGATCGCCGATCTCGTCGAGCAGACGGGCAGCCTTGCGCGCCGAGATCCCCGGAAGCGTTGCCAACCAGATCCAATGCAGCGTACCTGCCATAACGATCCCCCTTAACTTTTATATTTCGGATGTGCTTTGCGTAATCAAATCCGTTTTTTCGGCGGCTTTGCTGCCGAAAAAACTCCTTTAAGGCGAACAAAGTTCGCCAACGCGCCGAAAGGAGCAAGCAAAATCGTAGATTTTGCTTGCGGGGATCAGCGCGTGAGAACCCCGCCGCAGCGGCCCCGATTTGAAAACATCGTTTTCAAATCGACGGCTTTGCCGATAAATAACAGACGATCCCCGCGGCGATCGCCACGTTCAAAGATTCCGCCTGCCCGCGCATGGGAATGTGGATGCGGCGGTCGGCTGCGCGCTGCAGCGCCTCCGAAACGCCGTTGGCTTCGTTGCCGAGGATGATGCAACCGCGCGTCAGATCGACGTCGGCGGCGTCGACGCTGTCGTGCGAGAGCGTGGTCGCGTAGACCGGCAGCCCGAGAGCGCGCACGGCGCGCAGAGCGCTGTCGCCGTCCATCGTCCACGTGCGCACGCGGAAGGTCGCGCCCATCGTCGACCGCACGACCTTTGGTGCGTAGCGGTCGGCACAGCTACCCGCAAAAATCACGCCATCGAAGGCGAAGGCGTCGGCCGTGCGCAAAATCGTGCCGATGTTGCCGGGGTCGGCAACGCCGTCGAGGAGCAGCAACCGTTCACCGGCCAGAGCGGGCTCGGAAGGGATCGGCAGGGTGAAGACCACGGTCTGCGCGCTGACGACGGAGGCGCAGTGCGAGACGATCTCGTCGGCGGCAAAAAAGATGCGGCTGCCAGCCTTGCGCGCTTTCTCCAAAAGCGCGGTGTCGGCGCGGGACGAAGCGAGGATCTCGCACGGGGTCAAGCCCGAGCGCAGCGCTTCGGCCAGCATCGTTTCGCCTTCGCAGAAAAATTTGCGTTCTTTTTCGCGCGTTTTGCGCTCGGCGGCCAAGGCGCGCAGCGCCTTGACGAGCGGGTTGGCGCGTGAAGTGATGCGGTCAGCAATCATTTTCCGGCCTCGCTTCCCGCGAGCAGTCCGGCGAGGACCTTGCAGGCGTTTTCGTAAAACTCCGCTTCATCCATGCTCGAAATAAAAGGCTGTGTTTTCAGACAGGCAAACAGCTCGTGCTCGCCCGTGAGGCCCAGCGCCTGAAAAAACGGCAGGTGCTCCAGCTCGATCATGCCGTCGAGCCCGCCGAAGGTATCGGCCAGCGCCACGTTGAAGCGGCCGCTGCCGCTGGCGTTGTAGATCTCCAGATTCGTGCGGTCGAAGAGATAAAGCACGAAGTCGTCGTTCAAAAACGAGAGCGTCATCGTTTCCTTGTTCTGCTGGGTCGTCTGGTCGTGGCCGGTGGCCGGGTTGACGTGGTAGTGCAGGATGTTGATGATGACCTCGCCGTCGCCGTTGGCATCGCCGAGGATATCGCCGATCTCGACCTTCAGCTCGTTGACGACCTTGGAATCCAGCGGCTCGGACACGGCGACGATCACGGAGATGTCGTTGTCCGGCACACCCGCATTCATGAACAAAAGCAGCAAAACGACGGCGATCACGCCGACCGTGCCGATGATGTGCCATTTGTAGTGGTAAAAGAGAACCTCCGAGCACCAACGGCCGAAGCCGAGCTCTTTGATGGTTCTGGGATCAGAATCGCTGCGCATGGGTGATCCTTTCCGGAAAAATCCAAAATGAGCGGGCTTAGTTGAGGGCGATGATCTTGCAGGAGATCGTGCCGGAGGGCGTGTCGTAGGTGACGGTTTCGTTCAGGTGCTTGCCGAGCAGGGCGCGGCCGAGCGGCGATTCGTCGCTGATGAGCATATTCATCGGGTCGGCTTCCTGCGAACCGACGACCTTCAGCTCTTCGGGGAAACCGTCGCCGTAGTCGAGCGTGACGGCCGAGCCGATGCGGACTTCGTCGGTGCCGCCGACTTCTTCGCTGACGATCTCGTAATTACCGAGGATCGTTTCCAGCTCGGCGATGCGGGCGTAGGTCTTGCCCTGTTCGTTGCGGGCTTCGTCATATTCGCTGTTTTCCGAAAGGTCGCCGAAGCTGCGTGCTTCCTTGACAAGCTGGGCGATCTCGTCAACGCGCGTGGTTTTAAGCCAGGTAAGCTCCTCGCGGAGCTGATCGTATTTCGTTTGGCTGAGTTTGTAGGTCTTGGACATGGTGTTTGTACTCCTCAAAAAATAATGATATCGTCAAAATCATCCTATCTCCGTTTTCCGCGGATTATACGCCAAACGTCGGCCGCCGGACAAAAAAACCAACCCGCCCTACATTAAATAGAGCCGGTCTTGTTTCCGTTGTTTATTTACGGCAGCTGCCGGGCGCGGATCTGATACCGATACATCATGTATTATAATTCCAAGAACCGAAACTGTCAAGCGTTTTGCGGAAATAAATAAAAAATATTCCATTTTATGCGCTGAAATTCCCTACTCGGCCGATATGCCGCAGAAAATCCGTACCGTCCGCGCAAACAATGCGGCAATCGCTCCGGGCAAAGAAAAGCGCGAAAAAACAAAAAAAGCAGAAATCCCTGTCGGAACAAACGAAATTTCGGTTTGTTTGCATATTGGAATTTTTCGGCAAATGGCGTACAATATAAGATGCTACGATACTGACGAAAGGAAATACCGCCTCGTTTGCGGCACAAATACGACTATGAGCCAGCCCCGCAGGATCATCGATTTCCACGTCCATATTTTCCCCGAAAAGATCGCCGCCAAAGCGGTCGCCGCCACCGGTGGTTATTACGGGATCACGATGGATCATAACGGCACGATCCCCGATCTGCTCGCCTCCGGCGCGCGCATCAACTGCTCGCGCTATCTCGTGCACTCTACGGCTACCCGCCCCGATCAGGTCGTCTCCGTCAACGATTTTATCTGCCATGCCGCCGCCGAACACCCCGAGTTCATTCCCTTCGGCACGCTGCATCCGAAAATGGAAAACCTCGAAGCCGAGGTCGACCGCATCATCGCCAACGGCGTGTACGGCGTGAAGATGCACCCGGACTTCCAGGATTTCAAGGTCGACGACGAAGACGTGCTTTATATGTACGCCGCACTTGCCGGCCGTCTGCCGGTGCTACTGCATATGGGCGATATCAACACGGATAAGACCACGCCCGAACGGCTTTATAACGTCATCAACCGTTTCCCCAACCTCACGGTCATCGGCGCCCACTTCAGCGGCTATTCCGTCTGGGATCGCGCCGAAAACGTACTCAAGGGTACGGGCATCTACGTCGATACGTCCTCGTCGCTGCCTTTTCTGACGCCCGAACGCGCCACCGAGCTGGTCCACGCCTTCGGCGCCGACCACTGCTTGTTTGGCACGGACTACCCGATGTGGGACCACGAAGAAGAGCTGGCGCGCTTTATGGCGCTCGCGCTGACGGAGCCCGAACGCGAACTGATCCTTCACGAAAACGCCGAGCGCCTGCTAAACCTGTAAGACAAGGGAAAAACACAAAAAAATAGAAAGACAGGAGAAAATTACGTTCTGTAAACAATGCGGCACACAACTCGATGACAAAGCACTTTTCTGCATGCAGTGCGGTGCGAAAACCGATAACGCACAGCAGCCGGTGCAGCAGCCGACTCAGCCGGTCTATCAGCAGCCTGCCCAGCCAGCCTATGTGCAGCAACCGGTCTACCAGCAGCCCTATGTTCAGCCGGCAGCACCTGCCCCGAAGAAGGGCAACGGCAAGCTGATTGCCATCATCATCGCAGCGGTTGCGGTGATTGCGGCGATCGCGGTGGCAGTGGTGCTGATCTTTGGCGGCAACGACAGCGGCGGCAAGAGCGAACCGACCGAAGCCGGCGGATCCAAGAACAATTTCAACCTCGGAAGCGAGGGTGCGGCCAATGCGATGATCGGCAGCCTGCAGAATCTCGCGACGGCCAACGGCATGGATTTCGAATTGGTCTTCGAAATGGAGCAGGAAATGCGCTATAGAACGGAGTTTTCCGCAGAAGGCTCGGTGCTTTTCGACCTCGAAACGAAAGATCTGATGCTTTCGGCCAAGGCGACCATGGACGATGAGACGCGCGGTGTCTACGCCTACGACGGCTATCTGATGGCCGAAGAAGACGGCGAGGTGCGCGCGGTGGAGCTCGCCGAAGTGATGAAACACGGTTTTAACGACGTGCTGGAGGCCGCCGAAGCGTACGATGTGGCCGGTCTGGAATTTTCCGGCGAAGCGCTGGTCGGTCTGCTGACGGAATCGCTCAGCAAAGACGAACTGAAAACAATCGAACAGGTGATCACCCTCGATGATCTGGCCGATGCGGTCGACGAACTCGTCAACAGCCTCAACGACGACGATTGGCTCTCCGAAAACCTCGACAGCTACAGCCGCACCGATAAAAACGGTGTGACGCAGATCTCGCTGGAGGTCAACTCCTTTGACTTCCTCGACGGCGTCCTCGATATCTTCCTGCCGGCGCTGGACTTCGAATCGCTCGAAGAGATGAGCGGCGAGAGCGTTGATGAAGAGGAGCTCCGCGAACAGCTGGAGGATATGATCGACGATCGGCTCGGCGCCAAAATCGACTTTGCGCTCACGCTCGACATCGCAATCGAAGACGATTTTGTGCGCGATCTGGAATTCAGCTTTGAAACGGATTCCATCAACGTCCGCGCCAAGGCGCATTTTGAAAACGTCGGCAACCCCTCGATCGACGAAGATGCGCTGGTAGAACTGCTGGAAGATGCGGAAATGGACTCTTTCAATAACTAATCCCGCTGCAAATGCGCGAATTCATTGGAATGCTTCAACAAAACTGCCGCCCTGTCCGGAAACCGGACAGGGCGGCAGTTCGTTTGTTTTTACGGAGGTCGGCGGTCAAAATGTCTGCCAAAATTGCCAAAAATTGACAAAATCCGTTGACATAAAGAAATTTCTGCTGTATAATTAATTAGTAAATTTATATTTTAGGGGGAACCTTTTATGTTCTGCAAGCAGTGCGGTACGCAACTTGACGACAAAGCACTTTTCTGCAAAAACTGCGGCGCAAAAACCGATAACGCCCAGCAGCCCGTTCAGCAGGCTCAGCCGGTTCAGCAGCCGGTTTACCAGCAGCCCGTTCAGCAGGCCCAGCCGGTTCAGCAGCCGGTCTACCAGCAGCCTGTCCCGCAGCAGGCCTATCCGGCCTACCAGCAGACCCAGCCGGTCTATCAGCAGCCCTATGTCCAGCAGGCGGCTCCTGCTCCGAAAAAGAGCAACGGCAAACTGATCGCCATCATCATCGCGGCAGTCGCGGTCGTTGCGGCGATCGTCGTGGCACTCATCCTGATCCTCGGCGGCGACGACGGCGGCAGCGGCTCCGGTACGGGCGGCAGCGGCGGCAAGAGTGAACCGACCGAAGCCGGCGGCACCAAAGACAATCTCGACCTCGGCAGCGAAGGTTCTGCCAACGCTATGATCGGCGGTCTGCAGAACATCATCACCTCCAACGGTGCCGACTTTGAGGTCTACTTCAACGATGGTTACGACGAATTCGAAGTCAAGGGCTCTGTCCTCTTCGATCTCGACAAAAACGAAATCACGCTCGATGCCGAAGCCAACATCGAAGGCGATACATTCGGTGCCTACATCTATGACGGTTATGTCATCAACGCGGAAGACGGCGAAGTTTACGCCCAGTCTTTCGACATGGACGACATGGATATGAGCCAGCTCACGCAGGCTCTGGAAATGGCCAAGGAATATGACATTGCCGGTATGGTCTTCAACGGCGACACCATCGTTTCGCTGCTGGAAGAAGCGATTCCGGAAGAAGAACGCGAAATGGTCGAAATGTTCATGAGCTTCGACGATCTCGCCGACGGCATCGACACCTTCATGGAATCCATCAACGATGAAGAATGGCTCGAAGACAACCTCGACGAGTTCAGCCGCACCGATAAAAACGGTGTCACCACCATCTCGCTGGAAATCAGCTCCTTCAAGTTTGTCGGCGGCATCGTCGATATCTTCCTCCCGATCTTCAACTTCGACGAACTGGAAGCCATGGCCGGCGAAAGCATCGATGAAGACATGCTCCGCGAACAGATCGACATGATGATCGAAGACGAACTCGGCGACATGGATTTCCTCGTCTCGCTCGATATCGTCATCGAAGACGACTTCGTGACCGATTTCGAACTCCTGATGGATGTTGACGGCGAAAGACTCGAACTCGAAGCCCACCTTGACAACGTCGGCAACCCGACGATCGACGAAGACAAACTCGCCGACCTGCTCGCCGAAGCCGAAATCTACGAATAAACACCAACCCAAAGAGCCCGTGTGCATCCGCACACGGGCTCTTTTTCGCGGCCTCAAATGAAAAAAAGGGGCAGCAATCGCTGCCCCTTTTGGATCTATGCCTTGTTGATTCCCTTCATCGAGAGCGAAATGCGCGCCTTTTTGACATCGCACGACAAAACGCGCACGTCGACGATATCGCCGACCTTAAGCGCCTCGGAGGGATGCTTGATAAAGCGGTTGCAGATCTGCGAAATGTGCACGAGTCCGTCCTGATGCACGCCGATGTCGACGAACGCGCCGAAGTCGGTCAGGTTGCGCACAGTCCCCTTGAGCACCATGCCCTCGGTCAGATCCTTCATATCCAGAACGTCAGTGCGCAGCATGGGGGCCGGCAGCGCATCGCGCACGTCGCGGCCCGGTCGGGTGAGCTCGGCGACGATATCGTTGAGCGTGGGCACGCCGATGGCAAGCTCTTTGGCCAGCGTCTCCGCGCCGATCGCGCCGACCTTTTCGGCAAGTTCGCTCAAGCGTCCGGCGGCGGCGTCCTCGGTGGTAAAGCCGCAGCGCGCGAGCAGCGCCTCGGCCGCTTTGTAGGATTCCGGGTGCACGGCCGTGCGGTCGAGCGGGTTTTTCGATTCGGGCACACGCAGGAATCCGGCGCACTGCTCGTAGGCCTTCGGGCCCAGGCGCGGCACTTTCTTCAGCTCGGCGCGCGAGGCGAAGGCGCCGTTTGCCTCGCGGTAAGCGACGATGTTTTTCGCCACGGTCGCGTTCAGACCGGCGATGTGGGCGAGCAGAGCGGGGCTGGCGGTGTTCAGGTCGGCGCCCACGCTGTTGACGCAGCCTTCAACCACGCCGTCAAGCGTTTCCTCCAGCCGCTTTTGGGGCATATCGTGCTGGTACTGTCCGACGCCGATCGCTTTCGGCTCGATCTTGACCAACTCGGCGAGCGGGTCCTGCAGTCTGCGCGCGATCGAAACCGCACTTCTGAGCGTGAGGTCGAGGTTGGGGAGCTCGTCGGCGGCGAGCTTGGAGGCCGAATAGACCGATGCGCCCGCCTCACTGACGACCATGTAGGCTGCCGGCCGCGAGACCGTGTGCAACACGTCGACGGCGAAAAGCTCGGTCTCCTTCGAGGCCGTGCCGTTGCCGATCGCCAGAACATCGGCGCGGTAAGTCTCGATCAGCTCGCGGAGCTTCGCCTTCGATTTTGCGATCTGGTCAGCGGAATGGGTGGGGTAGAGCACCGTGGTGGCGAGCACCTTGCCGGTGGGATCGACCACGGCGGTCTTGCAGCCTGTGCGGTAACCGGGGTCAAGGCCGATGACGGTCTTGCCGCGCACAGGCGGCTGCATCAAAAGCTGGCGCAAATTCAGCGCGAATACCGAGATCGCCTGCTCTGCTGCCGCTTTGGTCAGTTCGGAGCGCGTTTCGCGTTCGGCCGACGGGTAGATCAAGCGGCCATAGGCGTCGTCGGCGGCTTCGGCGACGAGCTTGGCGCTGGGCGTGTCGTTTTTCAAAAACAGGCGGTGCAGAACCGCGCGCGGACGCGTTTCGTCGGTGGCAACGCTGACCTTCAGCTTGCCCTCTTTTTCACCGCGGTCGAGCGCCAAGATGCGGTGCGGCGGGATCTTGGCCACGGGCTCGGCGTAGTCGCCGTAGGAGGCGTAGACCGAATCGGCGCCGTCGCCGTCGGCAACGCTTTTGATCGTGCCGTTGGTCCAGACGAGGTTGCGGATGCGCTTGCGCACGTCGGCGTCGTCGGAGATCATTTCGGCGATGATGTCGCGGGCGCCGTCCAGGGCGGCCGTCTCGTCGGCGACGTCTTTTTCGGCGTCCACGTATTCTTTGGCGAGCGCGGCGAGATCGGCGGCGGTTTCCTGCGCCAAAATCAGCTCTGCCAGCGGCGCGAGCCCTTTTTCGCGCGCGACGGAGGCACGCGTTTTGCGCTTGGGGCGGAAGGGGCGGTAAACGTCGTCGATCTCGGTGACGGTGGCTGCGGCATCGAGCGCGGCGCTAACCTCCTCGGTCAGCTGTCCCTGCGCGTCGATCAGGGCGCGCACCTCGTCGCGGCGCGTGTCAATTGCGCGGAGCGCGGTCAGCTTGTCGCAGAGGGAACGGATTGTCTGATCGTCCATCGAGCCGTGCGCTTCCTTGCGGTAACGGGCGATGAAGGGGATGGTGTTTCCCGCGTCAAAGAGGTCGATGATGTTCTGAACGTACTCGGCTTTGGTTGCAAATTCTTTGGCCAGCCGTGCGGCGTAATCCATAAAATTCTCCTTTTTCTGTCGGGTTTTGAATATAAAAATGCTCCCGCAGTACCCGCGGGAACCGGTAAAATCCGTCAAACAGTATAGCACAGAGAGCGGCGGTTTGTCAAGAAAACCGCAGGAGACGGCTGTGTGGGGAAAAAACAGAAAATAAAAACAAAAAAACTTTGAAAAGCAGATGATTTTTTTGGAAAGATATGTTATAATGTAGAAAGAATATTATGCAAGACGAAAGGATGCTTCGAACGATATGGAAAAACGCTTTTGTCCGGATTGCGGCACCGAAATCATTGGCGAAGGTGCGTTTTGTCCCAAATGCGGCCGCACGCTGAATCAGCCGCAGATGCAGCAAATGCCCGTTCAGCAGATTCCGATGCAGCAGATCCCCACGCAGCCAATGCCGACCCCGGCGATGGGCATGATGTATATCCCGCCCCGTAACACCAAAAAGATCTGGGGGATCGTCGGCGGGTGCTTTGCCGCTGCCGCCGTCATCACCGGCATTATCCTGCTCATCATCTTCTCCGGCAACCCCGCCGGTGAAATCATCAAAGACTACCGCTACAAGGATATCGTCGGCAGCTACAGCGGTGTGGCCACGATCGATTCGATCGGTGTCGGCGGCGATTATGAAGAAATTGCCGATCATCAGGGTCTTGATTCCGAAAAAATCCTCAAGCGCAGCGAAGACGACGAGATCGACTGCTCGCTTTCTCTCACCGACAGCACTCTGACGATCTCGCTGGACGATCCGCTGTTCCTGGGCTCGCGGGAATTTACGATCGATGATGTCGACTTCAACAACGGCCGCGCCAAGGATTCGACCGACGATGAAATCAAGGACGGCAATCTGGAAGACAGCGAAATCACCATCGACTATAACCTCACGCTCCACGAAGGTGTTTCGCGCAACACCGAGTACCGTATCTACGGCACCGTCGAAATCCAGTACGACCTCGTGCTCTTCGGCATCGAAGGCACCTACGAGATCGAACTCACCATCGACTGCGACAAATAAGCTGAAAACTCAAAGCAAAGCCGGCCGCGCCTTTATCGCGCGGCCGTTGCTTTCTTTCCGAAAGGAGTTTACCTATGCAGAATACAACCGAATTTAGGGTGCGCGGCATCATCGAAGGCTTCTACGGCAAGCCCTGGAGCATGGAAGCCCGCCGCCGCGTGCTCCGTGCGCTCTCGCGCCGCGGCATGAACGAATATTTCTACGGCCCCAAGGACGATCCCTACCACCGCGACCGTTGGCGCGAACTCTACGGCGAAGGCGACGACGCTGTTTTAAAAGAACTGATCGGCATCGCGACCGAAAACGGCATGAACTTCCGCTATATGCTCGCGCCCGGTCTCGATATCCGCTATACCTTTGAAGGCGACCTCGTCGCGCTCAAAGAAAAATACCGTCAGGTGTGGTCGTTTGGCGTCAAGCGCTTCGGCCTGTTGCTCGACGATTTGGAATCGGCGACGATGTACGCCGAGGATGCGGCGGTCTATCCGCGCCAGGTCGACGCCCATATCGCGCTGGTCAACCGCGTCTGGAGCGATCTGCAGGCGATCGACCCGGAGATCACGCTGATCGTCTGCCCCACGCAGTACTGGGGCGATGTCTACGGCCCGTACGTCCATGCGCTCGGCCGCGGTATCCCCGCGGAGGTCGAGCTCTTCTTCACCGGCAGCCGCATCTGCTCCGACCGCATCACGGTCGCCGAGGCCGAGGCCTTCTTCGATTCGACCGGCCACCGCCCGATCTACTGGGATAACTACCCGGTCAACGACATGGAAATGACCGACGAACTGCACCTCATGCCCTACACGGGGCGCGATGCTGACTTGGGTTCCGTCTGCGGCGGTATCGTTCTCAACCCGATGGAATACGCAACGGCGTCGCTGATCCCGCTTTTGACGGCGGCCGATTTCTTCGCCGATGCAGAGCACTACGATCCGGACGAAAGCTTCGAGTCGGCCGCGGCCGAGGTTTTGGGCAGCGCGTTTGCCGCGCCGGCGCGCCGCCTTGCCGAACTTGCGTGGCGCTCGTGCCTGACGCGCAGCGGCCACCACTTCCGCTACGACCAAGAAGACGGCTGCAATGCGCCGTTTGAAGCGGCGTTTGCCGCGGGGAAAGACGCGCTCTTTGCCTACGCCAACGAGAGCTCCGCACTCCTTGCGCTGCTCGAAAGCGCCGATGCGGACTTCGTCGGCGAGTGCCGCCGCTGGATCGATACGGCCAAGGCCTTCTGCGCCGCGCTGGCCGAGTCCTGCAGATCCGGCGATCCGCAGCCGCTGAAAGCGTACCTCAAGCGAAGCGAGGACATCATGAAGCCCGAAGCCTACCGCGTGATCGGTCTGCTCGGAAAGTAAAAAAGGTTCAGCCGCCGTAGGGGAGGGCCTCTGTGCCCTCCCGTCCTGTTTTCCACAAAAAACCTCCGCCACCTGCCCAAAACGGCAGACGGCGGAGGCTTGCGTTTTTATTTCTTGTCCGACGAAAGGTATGCCGCGGTGCGTTCGACCGAGGCCTTCACGCGGTCGGTCAGCGGTGTATCGGCGTTGCGGTAGTCAAAGCTTTTCGTAAACGTCGAAAGATCCTCGCGCACGCCGTTGTGCATGGCTTCGGCGCGTTCGCCGGTGACCTGCGCGAATTCGGCAAATTCCTTCTTCGACATCTTCTTAGCTGCCAGCTCCAAAAGATCGGCCATGTGCGGCAGGCAGAAGCCCTCTTGCTCGCGGTAAAGATCGCGGAATTCGTACTCGCTCTTCCACATGAAGACGATGTTGCGGATGTAGTGCCCCATCTCTTCGGCGATCGAATTGCAGACAAAACAGCTGTCGTGGGCCTTGCGCGCGGCGGCAGCGAGCTTGTTGCCGTCGAAGCTCTTGCCGAAAACGATGCCCTTGGCGTTGCGGAACACCTGCTTGTAAACCTCGTCAAGGTGGCTTTCGAGCATCAGCCCCAGGCTCAGCTTCGTTTTCATCGCCAGCATGTCGGCGAGGTGCTCGCGGCAGAAGCCCTGTTCGTTGCTCTGGATGCGGATCGCCGGCTCCATCATCGCCGAACCGGTGATGTATTCCAGCGCCTTTTCACGCGCTTTCGCGTGCAGACGGCAGACCGGGCAGCCGCAGCGTTCTTCAAAGCTTTCGTTGATGGGGATCGTGTAAATTTTTTCAATCATTTTAGCTTCCCTCGTTCTGTCGTCTTGACGGTTTGGTCGGTTTTGTGTTATGATAATGATACCATATTTGCGCCCGTTTTGCAAACCCTTTGCCCGAAAAAAGGAGGATCCGATGGAAAATCAGCGTATCGGCGGCGCGTTTCTGCCCGATCGGAATGCCGCTCCGGCTCCGACTCCGGCTGAGCCGATCGGCCGCTATCCCTGCCCCTGCTGCGGCTGCCGCACCTATCCCGTCCCGCCCGAGGACGATCTTTCCTATATCTGCCCGGTCTGCTACTGGGAAAACGACCGCTTTATCGCCTCCGATGACGAACCGAGCGACCAAAACCACGGGTTGACCCTTTCGGAAGCGAAACAAAGCTACGCTGCGATCGGCGCGGTGCGTGCCGATTTTTTGAAATATGTGCGAAAACCGACGGCGGGTGAGCTGCCGGAGGAAAAATAACGAGTTTTGGGCTCGGCGCACCTTGCCAAGCCCACAAAAGAGAAAGGCGGAACTTCTATGAATATTCCCAGACCCGAATACCCGCGTCCGCAGCTGACGCGCGATGCGTGGATCAATCTGAACGGCGAATGGTCGTTTGAGATCGACTATGCCAAAAGCGGCCGCGGCAACGGTTTGCCCACGGCTGAAACGCTTGCCTCGAAGATCCTGGTGCCCTTCTGCCCCGAAAGCCGCCTGAGCGGTGTTGCCCATACCGATTTCATGCCCGCCGTCTGGTACACGCGCACGGTCGATTTTCCGGCCGAATGGACCGAACGCGGCCGCGTGATCCTGCACTTCGGCGCGGTCGACTACGCCGCCGAGGTTTGGGTCAACGGTAATTCCGTCGGCACCTATAGAAAGCCCTACGAGGTCGGCGATGCCTACCGCAATCCGGGCACGAAAACCGTCCCCACCCACGAAGGCGGCTACAGCCCCTTCGAGCTCGATATCACGAAGTTCTTGATTCCCGGCGAAAACCGCATCACCGTCTGTGCCGAGGACGACGTGCGCAGCGCGGCCCAGCCCGCCGGCAAGCAATCGCGTGATCCCCATTCCTTCGGCTGCAGCTATACCCGCACGACCGGCATCTGGCAGACCGTCTGGGCCGAGCACGTGCCCGATACCTATATCCGCGCTCTGCGCATCCTGCCCGACGTCGCCAACGAGCGCGTTTCCGTCGAGGTGCTTTTAGGCGGTGCGTCCGCCGAAGGCATTTCGGTTTCGGCAGAAGCGAGCTACGAGGGTACTGCCGTTTCGTCGGCGTCGGCGAAGACCCATTGGCGCAGCGCGTCGCTCGTGCTGCCGATCGCCGACCCCAAGCTCTGGGAGCCGGGCTGCGGCCGTCTGTACGATCTGAAGCTGGAGCTCTCCCAAAACGGCGTTGTGACCGACGCGGTCGGGAGCTATTTTGGCATGCGCGACGTCGATCTCGACGGCAAAGCCATCCGCATCAACGGCAAAGCCGTGTTCCAGCGCTTGGTGCTCGATCAGGGCTTCAACCCCGAAGGCATCTACACCGCACCCACCGACGACGAGCTCAAAGCCGATATCGAGCGCTCGATGGCCATGGGCTTCAACGGTGCGCGTCTGCACCAAAAGGTCTTTGAACCGCGCTTCCTCTATTGGGCCGACCGTCTCGGCTACCTCTGCTGGGACGAACACGCCAACTGGGAGCTCGATATCTCCGGCGACGCCGCGCTCTACCGCTTCCTGCCCGAATGGGAAGAGATCGTCGAGCGCGACTATTCCCACCCGTCGATCATCGGCTGGTGTCCCTTCAACGAAACGCAGATGAACCAGCACGACGGTGTGCTCCGCGCCGTCTACGCGGCGACCAAACGCCTCGATCCTTCCCGCCCGATCATCGATTCCAGCGGCTGGCACCACGTGATCACCGACGTGTTCGATACGCACGACTACGAGCAGAACGTCGAGCTGTTCGGTGCCAACCACGAGCGCATCAACAACGGCGAATGCCCCAACGGCGTGCACGTTTCCGAACGCGCGTGGACGGGTGAGATCCCGTATTTCGTCAGCGAATTCGGCGGTGCGCGCTGGGCCGACGAGAGCGACCGCGCCGGTTGGGGCTACGGCAACGACCCGCAGACGGTCGAGGAATTCATCGCCCGCTACGACGGTCTTGTCACCGCGCTGCTCGAAAATCCGCGCGTCTGCGCCTTCTGCTACACGCAGCTGACCGACGTCGAGCAGGAGCGCAACGGCCTCTATACCTACGATCGCCGTCCGAAGTTCGATCCCGCTGCCATCCGCGCCTGCAACCAAAAAATCGCGGCGATCGAACGCTAAACATATGAACACCGAACGGTTTACCGGCAAAAGCGGCGACTACGCCGCTGCCCGGCCGGCGTACCCTGCCGCGTTAGCGGCGTGGCTCGCCCGAAAAGGGATCGGTGAAGGCGTGCGTGTGGCCGATATCGGCGCCGGCACGGGCAAATTCACCGCCCAACTGCTCGGCTTGGGGGCGACGGTTACTGCAGTCGAGCCCAATGCCGATATGCGCGCGTGCCTGGCCACTGACCTCGGTGCGCATCCGCGCTGTCAAATCGTCAACGCAACCGCCGAAGCGACCGGGCTTGCGCCCGCTTCGGTTGATCTGGTCACGGCCGCACAGGCCTTCCATTGGTTCGATGCCGCGGCGTTTGCCCGCGAATGCGCGCGCATCCTCGTCCCCGAAGGAACGGTTTGCCTCGTGTGGAATAACCGCGTGCCGGCTGCGGCGGTCAATGCGGCGACCGCGGAAGTCAGCCGCGCGTTTTGCCCGGCGTTTGGCGGATTTTCCAACGGAAAAGGTGCCGAAGATGCCGAAACCGCCGCCTTTTTTGCACCGGGGTACGAAAAGATCGTGTTTGCGAATGACCTTCGCTACTTACGCGAGAGCTTTGTGCGGTGCCAACTCTCGGCGTCCTACGCCCCGACCGATTCCTTTGCCCGCGACGCCTATGCCCATGCCCTCGGCGCGCTCTTTGACCGATTTGCCCGAAACGGCGTGCTCACCGTCCCCAACGAAACCGTCGTTTGGTGGGGCGGCGTGTGCCGCTGAACCAATCCATTGGAAACGCCTCGTTTCCCGGCACGTTGCCGGGAAGCGAGGCGTTTTGTTTTGCGTGTACATGCATTCCACACGATTTTTCTTGCCAATTGTGCGAAAAAATGATATAATATCCCCGCTTGAGCAAATTTTTCCGAAAGGAGCTGCCGCCGTGCTTTCGATCCACCTTGCCTCTGCCGAAGACTATCCCGCCGTCTGTGCGTTTTACCGCGATCTGATCGACGCCTGCGCGGCCGATCCTTGCTTCCCGCCGTGGAAAATGGGCATCCACCCGACCGAACCGATGCTCAAAGATGCGATTTCGGCCCAAACGCTGTACGTTGGCCGCGCAAACGGCGCGATCTGCGCGGCGATGATCGTAAACGGCGACGTGCCCGATGGCTACACCGACGGCGTGTGGATCTCCGATCTCGATGAGAATGAATACCTCGTGCTTCACCTGCTTGCCGTTGCGCGCGATTGCCGCCGTAAGGGACTGGCCGGTTTGATGGTACGTGCGGCGCTCGAAGCTGCCCGACAGGCCGGAAAACGATCGCTCCGGCTGGATGCGTGGGACGGCAACGCTCCGGCACACGCGCTCTACCGCTCGCTCGGCTTCTCCGACGCGGGCATGATGCACGAGACCTACGATGACGGCAGTTCGCTCGGTTTTTACCTGTTTGAATATCCGCTTGGGGAGGAAAACGTATGAAAAAGACGTTTTACTGCGAGGCCGCCTACGCGATCGGGCTGGCCTGCCTTGCCTTGAGCACGGCGCTGATGGCAACCGCCGATTTCGGCGTGAGCATGGTCGTCGCGCCGGCCTATATCCTCCACCTGAAGGTGTCGGAATTTTTGCCGTTTTTCTCGTTCGGCATGGCCGAATATCTGCTGCAGCTGGTGCTGATCGTCTTTTTGGCGGTCGTTTTGCGGCGCGTCAAGCTCTCGTATCCCGCTTCGTTTGCCACGGCCGTGCTCTACGGCTTTCTGCTCGATGGGTTCCTCGCGCTGGTCGCACTTCTGCCGGTGACGGTTCTGGCCGTGCGGATCGCGATGTTTGTCGCCGGATTTTTCCTGTGCGCGGGCTCGATCTCGCTTCTGTTCCACACCTACGTCCCGCCCGAGGCCTACGAACTGGTCGTCAAGGAATTTTCCGTGCATTTCGGCTGGAAGATCCACCGCGTCAAAACGGTCTACGACTGCGTGAGCTGCACGGTCGCGATCGCGCTGTCGTTGGTGTTTTTTGGGTTCTCGCGGCTCGAGGGTGTCGGCGTGGGCACGCTCATCTGCACGGTCTGCAACGGCACGACGATCGCCATGTTCTCGCGCTTTTTTGAAAAACGCTGGGACTTCCGCGACCGTTTTCCGCTGCGCCGCTATTTTTCGTAATGCGTGAGGTGATTCCTATGGTTTCCATTCGTCCGGCCTCGCCCGCCGATTCCGCCGCGATCCTTGCGATCTACGCCCCCTACGTCAACGAGACCGCCATATCGTTTGAAGAGCCTGCCCCGACCTTGGCGGAGTTCACCGCGCGCGTGGAGAGCATCTGTGCGGAGTACCCGTATCTCGTCGCCGAAGAAAACGGCCGGATCGTCGGCTACGCCTACGCCCACCGCCACAAGGAACGCGCCGCCTACGGCTGGAACGCCGAGCTTTCGGTCTATCTCGCGCCCGCCGCCCAAGGAAAGGGGCTCGGTAAAGCGCTGTACGGTGCGCTGATGGCGATTTTGGCGCGGCAGAACGTGCGCAACGTCTACGGCTGTGTGACGATGCCCAACGAAAAAAGCACCGCCCTGCACCATTCACTCGGCTTTACCGATGCGGGTGTGTGGCACGCCTCCGGCTTCAAGCACGGAAAATGGCGCGACGTCGCGTGGTTCGAAAAAACCATCGCTCCGCTCTCGGTGCCGCCGGAGCCGTTCGTGCCCGTGACCGCGCTCGATCCCGCCGTAGTCGAAGCGATCTGCGCCGCTGCATTATAATCCGTAAAACGAGAACCGCCGCACCCTTGCTTACGAGGGTGCGGCGGTATTCTTAGCGCTGTTGCTCGGCTTTTTTCAAAAGCTCGGCTTCGTAGAACTTCGCAAGACCGCCATCGGAGGTCTCGCGGTAAGCATGGAGCAGATCGAGCCCCGTTTTGTACATCGTGCGCACGACGAGGTCGAAGCTGATCATGCGCGAATCGGCGAGGAAGTTGGAGAGCGAGAGCGCGTTGATGGCGCGCATCGCCGCGACTGCGTTGCGCTCGATGCACGGGATCTGCACGAGGCCCGCGATCGGGTCGCAGGTGAGGCCGAGGTGGTGCTCCATCGCCACTTCGGCGGCGTACTCGATCTGATCGAGCCCCATCTCGAAAAGCTCGGCAAGGGCAGCGGCGGCCATCGAGCAAGCCGAGCCGATCTCGGCCTGACAACCACATTCCGCACCGCTGATGGAGGCGTTGGTTTTGATCAGATTGCCGATGACACCGCCCGTGGCAAGCGCCTTGACCACCTGATAGTCGGAGAAGCCGCGCGTTTCCTGCATGTACTTCAGCACCGACGGCACAACGCCGGATGCGCCGCACGTCGGCGCGGTAACGATCGTCCCGCCGGCGGCGTTCTGCTCGCTGACGGCGAACGCGTACGAGCAGACCAGACGATTCTCACGCGTTTGCGCCGATTCGTCGATATGGCGCTGGTTGTGGAGGATCTGGGCGCGGCGGCGCGTGCCGAGGCTGCCCGGCAGCACACCGGTGGTCACAAGCCCTTCGTGGATCGCGCGTTTCATCTGCTCCCAGACGTCTCCGAGGTAGGAAAAGATCTCGTCGCCCTCGCACTCGCGGACGTACTCCCAGATGCGGATATCCTTGCTTTTACAGTAAGCGGCGATCGAGGCGAAATCGCTGTGCGGGTAGACGTGCGGGATCTCGTGGGGCATATCGCCGGCAAATTCAATCGCGCCGCCGCCGACGCTGTAAACGCGCTCCGTGCCGATGACATTGCCGCCGGCCATTGCGGTAACGTCCATCATGTTCGGATGGCGGTCGTAGGGCGTTTCGCGGTCGAAAACGATCTCGCACGGAGCCGGCGCGAAGGTCTCGCGGATGACGCGGTCGGTGCCGTGGCCCTCGCCGGTCATCGCCAGCGAGCCGTAGAGCGTGACGCGCCAGGAATCCGCCTGCGGAAAGTGTTGGCGCAGCGCCTTGACCGCGCGCTCCGGGCCCATCGTATGCGAGCTGGAGGGGCCGCGGCCGATCTTATAGAGTTCACGCAGGGAGTGCATGCCATCGCCTCCGTTTTTAGATAGTATCGCCCGAATCGTTGCGCCTTATGCTGCGTCGGGATCCGGCAGCGGCTGGTCTTCTCTCGGCAGCCGGTGCTTGACCACCAAGAAGCAGACAAGGTGCGCCAGCGCAGTCAGGATCCACGAGATCGGATAGGAGATATAGAGCGTGGTAAGCGTACGGTTGGCGGCAAAGATCGTGTAGATCCACAGCACGCGGAATCCGCACGCACCGGCGAGCGAAACGATCATCGGTGTGATCGCATAGCCCATGCCGCGCATCATGCCGCCGCAGACCTCCATGATGCCGCAGAGGAAATACGTCGTCATGAACACGCGCAGGCGGAGCATGCCGTAGTCGATGACGACGGCCTCGTCGGAATAGATGCTCAGAAGCTGACGGCCAAACAGCAGCACGATCATGCCGAGTGCGACACCGGCGATCGTGACGAAGATCAGCGAGATCCAAAGGACGCGATTGATGCGGCGGTACTGCTTGGCGCCGTTGTTCTGGCCGGTGAAGCTGAGGGCGGCTTGGTAGAATGAGTTCATCGCCGTGTAGATAAAGCCTTCGAGGTTGCCGCCGGCGGTATTGCCCGCCATCGCCTGCTTGCCGAAGGAGTTGATCGACGACTGGATCAGGACGTTGGAGATCGAGAACATGATCGACTGGATGCCCGCGGGCAGACCGATGCGGACGATCTGCAGCGCCTCGGTCTTATAGAGCCGCAGCGACCGCAGAGAAACGCGGCAGGGGCCGTCCATGCGCATCAGACAAGTGAGGATCAGCGCGGCGGAAACACACTGCGAGAGGATCGTCGCCAGCGCAACGCCGTCGACGTCCATGTTGAGCACGATGACGAAAAAGAGATTCAGAACGACGTTTAAGACACCGGCGAACAGGAGGAAGTAGAGCGGGCGCTTGGTATCGCCGATCGAGCGCAGGATCGCCGCGCCGAAGTTATAGAGCAGCAGCGCCGGCATCCCGCAGAAAATAATGCGCATATAGACGACGGAACGGTCGATGACGTCGGCCGGTGTGTCCATCATCTCCAACAGCGGCCGCGAGAGGAAGTAGCCGATGAAGACGAGCGCCACACCGCCGATCAGGGCCAGCGTGATGGCCGTGTGGACGGCTTTGCTGATCGATTTGTAGTCGCCCGAGCCATAAAGCCGCGCAACGATGACGTTGGCGCCGACGGAAAGACCGATGAAGAGGTTGACGAGCAGGTTGGTGAGCGCGCTCGTTGAGCCGACGGCGGCCAGCGCGGTATCGCCCGAATACTGCCCGACGACCGCGAGGTCGGCGGCGTTGAAGAGAAGCTGCAGGATGCCCGAAAGCATCAGCGGCAGCGAGAACCGCAGGATCTTGCCCACCAACGGGCCGCGGCACATATCCATTTCGTATCGTCTTTTCGCCATCTTTGGTCTCTCCGTAAATTCTTGCGGATTTTATCCGTTTTTTTCTCCGATAAGAATATTATAGCATAGTTCTGACCCCAAAACAAGCGCACACTTGCCAAAAGGCGCACTCTCTTACGGGTTCTCCGCGACCAAATTCGGCAGAGGCGCATCTTCTTTGGGCAGCTTGCGCCAAACGACCGCGAGCGTAACAAAATGCGCGAGCGAGGTCACGATCCACCCCGCCGGGAACGAGAGGTACAGCACGGTCAGATTGGGGAATCGGGCAAACACCGTGTAGATCCACAGAACGCGCAGCCCGCAGACACCGACCAGCGACGAAACCATCGGCGTGACCGCATAGCCAAGCCCTCGCACCGTTTCGCCCAGCGATTGCATGATGCCGCAGAGAAAAAACGGAGCCATACTCACGAGCAGCAACTCTTTGCAGGAAACGAGCGCAACCGGATCGTTCGTATAGATCCGTAGCAAGATATCGCCCAATAGCAGGGTGAGCATACTCAAAACGAACCCAGCCGTCAGCGAAAGCAGCAGAGAGGCCCGTTGTACGCGCCGGATCCGCCGGTATTGCTTGGCACCGAAGTTTTGGCTGACAAAACAGAGCGTCGCCTGCGCCAACGCGTTCAGCGCCGTGCAGACCAAATTTTCGAGGTTGGAAACGGCCGTATAGGCGACCATTGCGTTTTTTCCAAGGGAGTTGATCGACGTTTGGATCAGGACGCCGGCGATGGAAAATACCGCACTTTGTAGTCCCGCAGGCAGCCCGACACGCGCAATTTGAGCCGTCACGTCCTTATAAAGCCGCAATCCGCGCAGCGAAATACGGCAAGGGCCATCGGTATACAACAGGCAGCGGAACACCAAAATTGCCGAAACGTACTGCGAAATGACCGTGCCCAGCGCGACACCCTCCACGGCCATGCCGAGCCAAAGTACGAAAACAAGGTTCAGCCCGACGTTCAGCGCTCCGGCACAGGTGATATAATAAAACGGGCGCTTGGTGTCGCCGTGAGAGCGGAGGATCGCCGCGCCGAAATTATAGACCATCGAAGCGGGAATGCCCAAAAAGACGATGCGCATATACTTCAGAGCTGCATCGTAGACCTCGGTCGGCGTATCCATCCAACGGAGGATCGATCCCGAGAGCAAAAGTCCGGCAACCGCAAAGCAACCGCCGCCGATCAGCGCCAGCGCGATCGCCGTATGCACAGCTTTTTGGATCCCGCGGTGGTCGCCCGCGCCGTAAAGCCGCGCGACCACGAGGTTGACACCGGCCGAAAGCCCGGAAAACAGCACCACGACCAAGCTGGTGACCGAGTTGGTCGCGCCGACCGCCGCCAACGCCGTATCGCTGACGCATCGGCCCACGACGGCGAGATCGGCCGCGCTGAATAAAAGCTGCAGGATGCCCGAAAGAACAAGCGGCAGCGCAAAGCGCAGGATATTTTTCACCAGCGGCCCGCGGCACATATCAATTTCATATCGTCTTTTTGCCATATCCGGTTTCTCCGTGATTCCTTGCGGATTTTTTGTCCGTTTTTTCAGATATTATTGCACAGGTTGTGCTCCAAAGCGAGCTAAAAATTTCCGAAATCGTGCGTTTTTACAAGTTCTGTCCGCCCAATTCCGGCAAAGGGGCATTTTCTTTCGGTAATTTACGCCAGATCACTACAAGTGCAATCGCATCGATCAACGCGGTTGTGGCCCAACCGACAGGGTAAGAAAGATACAGCGTCGTCAGAGATGGGGTAGCGGCAAACACCGTATAGATCCATAGCAGGCGGAAGCCACAGATCCCCGCCATCGATGC
The DNA here is from genome assembly GCA_015067825.1 of Oscillospiraceae bacterium. Lineage (GTDB taxonomy): Bacteria > Bacillota > Clostridia > Oscillospirales > QAMX01 > QAMX01. The sequence goes on from SVLQ01000008.1 coordinate 106,308, forward strand.
CGCCATCGACGTTACCGCATAACCCAAGCCTCGCACCATAGTGTCCAGCGCCTCCAGAATCCCGTTTATCGGGAAGGTCAGCATGCTGACGAGCAGTGCCTCCTTGCATTTGACCAATACGGTCGGTTCATCGGTATAGATCTGCAGCAGCACGTCGCCGGACATCAGCACACCTCCGGCCAGCAACGGCGTTATCACGCCAAAGATCCCCAACGCCATCCATTGCAAACGGCGGATTCGACGGAACTGACCGGCACCGCGGTTTTGGCTGACGAAGCAAACGACGGCTTGTCCCAGCGAAGAGATCGCAAGGCAAATGATGCGTTCCAGGTTTCCGACCGTTGTACAGGCAATCATTGCCTCTTTGCCCAACGAGTTAATGGAAGCCTGGATCAAAACACCTGCAATCGAAAACATCGAGCTTTGCAGGCCCGACGGCAACCCAATATGCGCAATTTTCAGCACCTTATCGCGGTAACAGCGAATCCCGCGTACAAAAAGACGCGCAGGACCTTCCATCCGGGTCAGGCAGAAAAACAACAACGTGGCAGAAAACAGTTGAGACAGCAAGGTCGCAATCGCAACACCCGCCACGTCCATATGAAACACCAGGACAAACAGCAGGTTCAGCGCCACGTTCAGCGCGCCGGAACAGGTTGCAAAGTAAAACGGGCGTTTTGTATCGCCGTAAGCGTATAAAACTGCCGAACCAAACCCATAGAACATGGAAATCGGCATCCCCAAAAAGGAGATACATATATAGGTCAGAGCCATCTGAAAAACATCGTCCGGCGTGGATACCATACGGAGCAGCGGTGCAGAAATCGCAAACCCGACGACCGCAAATACCACACCGCCGATCAGCGCAAGTGCAATGGCCGTGTGTACCGCTTCGTGGATCCCCTTGTTGTCTTCTGCACCGCGTAGGCGGGAAACGACCAAATTAACGCCTACCGAAAGGCCGCTGAACAGCACCACCACCAGACTCGTCACAGACCCGGTGGAGCCCACCGCCGCCAAAGCGGTATCGCTGACAAATTGCCCGACAACAACCAGATCGGCGGTGGAATACAGCAACTGCATCACGCCCGAAAGCACGAGCGGAATCGCAAAACGGACAATATTCTTCAGCATCGGCCCGCGGCACATATCGATCTCATAGCGTTTTCTTGTCATACTTTTCTCCGCTTATTTGTTTTAATCTGCAAACAAATTATAGCACACAAAAAAACATGCAACAAGAGTCGTTTCACCAAAAAATACCGTAGAAAAAACGAAGCCGTGTTATATTCTTGACAAAAGAAAATTTTAGCGGTATAATGCTGAAAAACGGTTCATCATACAGAAACGAGCGTTATGATATGCGTCTGATCTTATCCTCCGCCGACTTCGGCGATTCCGCCGCCAAAGAAGTGATCCTTCGCCACCTGCCCAAGCCGCAGGCGGAATGCCGCCTGCTCTTTTTCCCCAACGAAAAGGTGACGGAAGAGCTGCTGCGGAAGAAAAAATACCATAAATGGATGGCACAGCGCGGCTTTTCGCGCGAGAACGTGACGGTTTTCGATTATTTCCACCCGCAGGCCGAGATCGGAGAGGTCGACGTGATGTACGTCAGCGGCGGCAACACCTTCGCCACGCTCGCGCTGATGCGCGCAAGCGGGGCCGACAAGCTGATTGCTGAGCGCATCCGTGCCGGAGTCACCTACGTCGGCGGCAGTGCCGGCGCACACATCGTCTCCCAAAGCGTCGCGCACGTGCAGGCGTTCGATCCGCTGCCCGAAGGGTTTTCCGATTTTTCCGGCCTTGGCTTCTTCGACGGCATCTTCATCTGCCATTACAGCGACGCGCGCCGCCCCCACTACGAACAAGCCCTCGCCGAGGGGAAATACCGCGTCGTCACCCTCGCCAACGACGAGGTGATCGTCATCGACGAAAAGTGACAATGTTCGGCAAATGCCGTAGCGCGCGGCGATTGAAATGTGCGGGAGGCTGATAGCCTCCCCTACGGTGTTGGTACCAATGCACCGTAGGGCGGGGGCTTGCTCCCGCCGTTTTTGCCCCGATCTTTTTTACAAGAGAATCTTTTTAACCGAAAAACATTGCCGCAGGCCGGTTTTTTTCAGCCTGCGGCAACAATTTTTTAAGCGTCTGTCAACCGTCTCTCGTACACCGGGGTGTACACCAACCGGCCGTTTTGCCGATCCGACCGCATCAGCAGCACTCTGTCAGCTGCCATCGTCACTTCGGGGACGTGCGGCAGCAAACTGCCGGGCGCTTCGCGCGCGATCGTGATGTGCGGGCGGAAGGGGCGGTTTTCGATGCGGAAGCCCGCGCGCTGCAAGCTGACGCGCAGACGGCGCTCAAGCGCGGCGAGCGGCGGCGAAACGCGCACGCCGGCCCAAACCAGATCGCCGAATCGCCCGGAACCGCCGACCGTGACGGTAAACGGTGCGCGGCAGACCTCGTCGATGCACGCTTTCAGCGCGTCAACGCGGTTGCTTTCGCCGATGAAGGCGAGCGTGATGTGTAAATTTTCCGCGCGCGAATAGTTTGCCGCGGGGATCTTCGCGCGCAGTTCGTCTGCCCCGGCGAGGATCGCGCCACGCGCCTCTTCGCTCATCGGCAGTGCGATAAACAGCCGCATCTGCGGTCATCTCCTTTGCTGATAGAAAAACCATCCGTTTTTTCGGCGGCTTTGCTGCCGAAAAAACTCCTTCAAGACGGTCGTAAGACCGTCCACGCGCCGAAAGGAGCCGACGAAATCGCAGATTTTGTCGGCGGGGATCAGCGCGTGAGAAACCCCGCCGCAGCGGGCCCGATTTGGAAACGCAGTTTCCAAATCGATAAGGCTTTGCTGCCGAAAAAACTCCTTCGAAACGGTCGCCAGACCGTCCACGCGCCGAAAGGAGCCGACGAAATCGTAGATTTTGTCGGCGGGGATCAGCGCGTGAGAGATCGCTCGAAAACGGAGTTTTCGAGCGGTTAGCCCGATTTGGAAACGCAGTTTCCAAATCGATACTTATATCTTGTATTTTTCCGCCAAATCGCGCAAAAGCGTGAGGGAAGCGGGCAGCTCTGCGCGCATATCGCCGATCTTTCCCTCCAGACTCATACGGCCGCGGTAGCCGCAGTCGGCGAGGCCGGCAAAAAACGCGTCGTAGTCAATGCCGTCGCCCTCCTTGGGCATCACGCGCCCGACGGGATTGGCGATGTGCGTGTGCTTGAGGTGTGCGCCGCAGGCGGCGACCTCGGCGCGGCCTTCGCCTGCGAGGGCGAGATGGTAAAAGTCCGAGAGGATTGCAAACGACGGACGGTCGATGTCTTCCATCAGCTTGATGCCGTCGACCTGCGTGTTGACGACGTTGGTTTCCATGGTGTTCAGCGGTTCCATCACCATCGTCAGACCGTACTTGGCGGCCAGTCGCGCCGTCAGACGGCCGAAGGTGACGAGCTGGTGCCACGCTTCCGCGCGGTCAAAGCCTTCGGGGATCTTTCTGGCACCGCCGCTGCCGAAAACAACGGGTCCGACGTTCAACTTCTGCAGGCGGGCAAAGACTTTTTCAAGGTAGGCTTCCTGCACGGCGGGATCGTAGTCGGGGCCGGTGACCTTGATCGAACCCGGCAGCAAAACGCAGCACGCCTCGACCTTGATCGGCGCGGTGGCAACCTTTGCCTCCAGCTCGGCGAATTCCTCGTCGGTGAGATTGGCGATGGCCGTCACGTGGCCTTCGATGTAGTCGAATCCGAGTTCTGCGATGAGATCGATGTTGGAAAGATCGCTGACAACGCCGAATTTCATAAAGAGTCCTCCATATATCAAATGAGTGTGAGTCTGCACACAGTAAGTATAGTATACGGTTTTTGACCGCGGTTGTCAATTGTTTTGCCTTAGCGGTAGCGGAAGAGCGTGAGCGCAAGGCGGCCTTTGCGCGTCTCGCCGCGCACCTCCGCCAGCTTCATCCGTCCCTTGCCGCGCACCGAAACGAGCATCCCAGCCTCGACCGCGCTGTCGGCTTTGGTGACGGGCAGATGGTCGACCGTGCAGAGCCCCTGCTCGATCACCTCCCGCGCATCCTCGCGCGAAAGGCGGTAGCCCGCTGCCACCAGTGCATCCAGCCGCAGCGACGCCACCGTCACCTGCAGCTCTTCGCCGTCGGGGGCCTCCCTCGGCGGAACTTCCTCCCGCGCAATCTCCGTGAGGCTGAGCGGCGCGCGGCCGGCCTGCGTGAGATTCTGCACGAGGTACGGTACGAGCTCGGCAAGACAAAAGAGGTAGGCCTCATGCGCGTGGACTTCGATGTCGCCGACAGCCTCGCGGCGGATCCCCGCAGCCATCAGCGCGCCGAGATAGTCGCGGTGCGTCAGCGCAGTGTCGCCCCGGACGGAAGCGCGCAAGATTGCCACCGGGCTTTCTTCCAATAGATATGGATCCTCGATCCCCTCGCAATAGGCGGGCGGGAAGAGTGCCACGCACCGCTCGGCATCGCTGCTGCCGCCGTCAAAGATCACGCGGATGTTGGCGTGGGCGCAGAAGCGGCGCACGAGTGCAACCTCGGCAGGGGTGAGAAATTTGGTTGCGGCAAAGCGCGATGCTTTTTCGGCAAGTGCGGCCTTGTCGAGCACCTGCCGGATCAAAATCCGCTCGTCGCCGTCGAGAGCGGCTAAAAATGCGTCATAGTTTGCCATGGTTCAGCTCCAGAATCGCCGCGCGAATGCGCTCGGCGAGAAGTTCGTAGCCTTCGGTTGAAAGGTGGATGCTGTCGGCGCAGAAAAATTCTTTCCGCGGCTTTCCGTCGGGGAGGTTGAGTACGGCGGGCAGATCGGCGTAGGCGGCGAAGCTGCGCGATGCGGCGTATTCTTTCAGGCGGTGGTTGTAGGCGCGGCGCTCGCGGTTGGCCTCGGTCTCGCCCGGCGTGTCCTTGACGCCGACGAGCACGAGCCGCAGCCCCGGAAAATCGGCGCGGGCGCGCTCCCAAACGCGGCGGCTCAGCCGAAACGCATCGGAGGCGGTGTAGCCGAAGTGAGGATCGTTGTCGCCCTCGTACCAAACGAGGATCTTGGGGGCTTGGGGCGCGACCAAGCGCGGGTAGTAGTAAAGCGCTTCTTCGGCTGTGCTGCCGCCGAACCCGCAGAGGGTGACCGGCAGGGGTGAAAAAGCGCGCACGGCAAGCTCAGCCGGAAACCGGGCGAAGGTCGAACTGCCCAACAGGAGCACACCGCCGCGCACATTGCGTGCGGATTCCAACGCACAAACGGCAGATTCAAACCGCGAGATATCTTTGACCGGCATCGTCCTGCTCCTTTCCTGTGGCTTTCGGGTCACTTGCTCCATTATACCATATTTTGCGGCAAAGCACCAGCAAAAACACGATATCTTGTTTCGCAGCCGCTCAAATTTCCGGCTTGCGACAAAAGCGGGCAAAAAACCGTTCGACATTTCGTCAAAAATTTTTATCCGATGCTGGTGAAGCAGAGGGAAACGCGCGCAAACCTGTCGAAGCGTGTCGAACTCTTGGGGACAAAACAGGTTTCAAGAACTTGAAAAAATCGCGGAAACTATGCTACAATATAGTCGTTCCAAAGAAACGAAATAAAAAAGGTTACAGATGAAAAGTAATCAAAACGGTAAGAAAACAGATAGGGAGGCTATATCATGGAAAAAATCCAGACCAAAAAACAACGGCTGTTTCTGGTGGACGGAGACAGCGAATTCCGCGCATTGCTTGGTTCCATCCTCGACGCCGAAGAAGACTTTGAGGTCATCGGTTCGGCCGAAAACGGCCTGGAGGCGATCGAAAAGATCCTGACGCTCAAGCCCGACGTCGTGCTCACAGAACTGATCCTGCCGGAAATGGACGGTCTGGCATTGATCCGCACCATCAATGAACGCCTTGCGGCCAATCGCCCGGCGATCATGATCTTAACGGCCTATTCGAGTCCGGCCGTTATCCGCGAAGCCTCCGCACTGTCGACCGATTATTTCGCGCTCAAGCCCTTTCCCAAGGCCGCTCTCTTCGAGCGCATCCGCAGCTTCCGCACCGCCCGTCGCAGCGACAGCGAACCGCTGCAGGTGCGCGACTTCGACATCGTGATGGAAATCACGGAGATGCTGCACGATGTCGGCGTTCCTGCCCACATCAAGGGCTATCAGTACCTGCGCGAAGCGATTGCGATGGCCATCCGCCAACCCGAGAATATCAACGCCATTACCAAAATGCTCTATCCCTCCGTCGCCAAACGCTTCAAAACGACACCCAGCCGCGTCGAACGCGCGATTCGCCACGCAATCGAGGTTGCATGGGATCGCGGCGACGTCGAAGAAATTCAGAGCATTTTCGGCTACACGGTCTCCAGCGTCAAGGGAAAACCGACGAATTCCGAGTTTATCGCCATGATCGCCGATTGCCTCGCGCTGCGCAACAAAGCGCAAACCGCGGTGTAGCAAGCGCCTGTCTCAGAATTTTTTGCGCATTTCGCCAAAATTTTCGCCGCCCTCGTTGACATTTCCCCCCTTTTTCCGCTATAATATTAGCAGAACGCAACGGCAGGAAATTGCTGCCGGAATGAGATAATAAAAAGGGGAAATCGCAATGATCTGTCCGAGATGTCAAACTGAAGTTGAAGAAGGCGGAAAATTCTGCCCGATCTGCGGTATGAATATGGCGGAAGCCGCTAAGGCTGCCGCTCCGGTCGCAGCACCGGTTGCCGCGCCCGCGCCTGTTCCCGCACCCGCTCCCGAAGCCGTGCCCGCTCCGGCACCCATTCCTGTTCCTGCACCCGCTCCGGCGAAGAAAGAAAAAGCACCCAAAGCGCCCAAAGAGCCGAAAGCTCCCAAGGCCCCGAAGGAAAAATCCGGCAAAGGCAAGGGCGCGCTGATCACGATCATCATCCTCATCGTTCTGATCCTCGGTCTGGCTGCGCTGAACGTGCTGCAGTACCTGAAAACCGAAGATCTGAACACCGAACTGGCCGACACCCAGAAACAGCTGGAAACCGCGAACGAAACCCTCGAAAACACCGAAAGCATCCTCTCCAGCACCGAAAAACAGCTGGAACAGGTCAAGACCGATGCCGACAACGACCTCAACGAACTGAACGCCACCATCGATCAGCTGCATGACGACATCATGGCCAAGGACGGAGAGATCGAAGATCTGCAGAACGAAATCTACAGCCTGCAGGATGAGCTCGCTAACGGCAGCAACATCACCGCCGACCTCGAAAATCGCATTGCCGAACTCGAAGGCAACCTCGATGAGCTGGTGGCTGAGCTCAACGGTACTTATGAGCACGTCACCGAACTGGAAGCAACGGTGGAAGAGCTCGGTGAAAAGGCCAACTTCCTTGATGGCTTCATCGTGGTCGTTCTGGACGACGGCACCAACCAGTACCACACCTTCGACTGCGCCTATGAATCGCTGATCAACGGCGTTTCGTTCTGGGCCTACAACACCGAACTGGCCGAGTACGAAGGCTACACCGCCTGCCCGGTCTGCCACGTCGTGGACGAACAGCCGGCCGAATAAACAATTGTCAACGAAAAGATCGGAGATCTCTCACCAACCGGAGGGATCTCCGCTTTTTTTGTACGGCAGAGGCCTGAACCGCAAAAATACCCGCTTGACGGATGGATTTTGGCATTTTTTTCGTTGCTGCTGAAGAGAAGGGGCGGTTAATTTATGCCGAGAAATCAATTTTGGTGCACGGCTTTGTGCCCCTTGCCTTGCCGAGACGGTGGACAAAACGCACGGTTTGTGGTATCATATAGGAAAGAATTTTCAAAAAGGAGTCCGAACCATGAGCGTTTGCTTTATTGCCCACCGCGGCTACAGCGGCAGATATCAGATGAACACCGAGGAAGCCTTCCTGAAGGCCGTGGAACACGGTTCGGGCGGCATCGAGACCGACGTGCGTGTCACCGCCGACGGCGTTCTTGTTGTCAACCATGATGATGACGCCAAGTTTGCCGACGGCACTTCGCTGGATATCGCCACCTCGACCTATGCCGAACTGGCTGCCAAGCCTCTGCTCAACAAATTTACCGATACCGAGCTCCATATTTGTACGTTCCGCCGCTATCTTGAGATCTGCCGCGACGGCAACATGGTCTGCTTCATCGAATTCAAGGGCCTTTTCACCAACGACCAGATCGACGAAGCGTTCCACATGGCCGAAGAGGTCTACGACCTCAAAATGTGCTCGATGCAGTCGTTTGAGTTCGATAACCTGATCCGCACCCATAAGAATTTTCCGGACCTCGAGATCATGCTTACTGCCGGCGATAACAATATCTGCGATGCCGAACGCTGCCTGGAGGAAGGCTTTTCGATCGACGCTTACTACGGCGTGATCACGCCCGAGCTGATCGACCGCTTCCACGAAAAGGGCCTGAAGGTCGCGCTGTGGACGGCCAACACGCCCGAAGCGCTGGAAAAATGCCTCGCCCTAAACGTCGATTATATCGAATCCGACTTCTTCAGCGGCCCGCAAGGTGAATAAACATATCCAACCGGATCCACCCGACGAAAAGCGTCGGGTGGATTTTTTGCGCGTTTTTTGGCGGCGGTTTGACATTTTCACCGCCGCATCGTATAATATGAGCAGAATCTTTGAATCCCTTTCAGAAAGGAGCGTGCGGGATGGTTCGACTGATTTTGGGTCGCGCCGGCAGCGGCAAAACGACAAAACTCCTGCAAACGGTGCGCGAGCGGGCGCAAAAGGGCGTGCACGGGCAGATTTTTTTGGTGCCCGAGCAGTTTTCGCTCAACGCCGAACGCGCGCTCTGCCGCGTTTGCGGCAACCAAATTTCGCTTTCGGCCGAGGTCTTCACCTTCCGCAGCCTCGCGACGCGCGTGTTTGATGAGTTGGGCGGTGGAGCGGCCACGATGCTCGATGAAGGCGGCCGTCTGCTGACCATGCACCTCGCGGTTTCCAATATCCGCAGCCAACTGCGCGTGTACCGCAATGCCGCACTGCGCCCCGAATTTCTGAAAAAACTCGTCGCCCTCACCGAAGAACTGAAAACCTACCGCGTCGACCCCGCCGATCTGCTTGTTTTGGAGGGATCGGGCGGAACGCTGCCGGACAAGCTGCACGATGTCGCCCTCATCAGCGGCGCCTACGATGCGCTAATGACCGCCGAGGTTCGCGACCCCGCCGACCGCATGCAAACGCTGGCGCGCGTGCTGGAAAACAGCGGATATTTCCGCGGCCGATGCGTTTGTATCGATGGGTTCAACGGCTTCACCGCCGTCGAGCTTGCGGTTTTGGAAACGGTGTTTGCCGAGGCCGACGAGGTCGATATCGCCCTCTGTGCCGACGGTGTCCGCGATGAAGATCTCGGCGTCGGCCTTTTCTCCCACGTCAAGCAGACGATCCGCGCCATTCTCGCCTTCTGCGAAAAACAGGGGATTCCCTGCGTCGTGGACAAAAATGACCTTGTTTCGCGCCGATTTGCCGCCGAAAACGGCGAATTGGCCGTTTTGGAACGCTCACTTTACGACTACGGTGCGGCGGAAACCGCCGTTGCCGACGGTTCGGTCGCGATCTTTGAGGCCGAGACGGCTTACGCCGAGTGCGAGGCCGCTGCGGCCGAGATTCGCCGCCTGCTCGAACGCGGCCTGCGCCAACGCGACATCGCCGTCGTCACGCGGGATTTGCCCGGCTACCGCCAAACGGTGGAGACCGTGTTTGAAAAATACGGCCTGAAGGTGTTTGCCGACCGCCGCAGCGATGTTGCCCAAAAGCTGCCGGTGCGGCTCTTGTGCACGGCGCTGGAGATCGCCGCCAAGGGTTGTTCGCTCGCGCGGATGCTGCGCCTCGCCAAAACCGGACTGGCCGGCATTTCACTTGCTGAGGCCGACGAGCTCGAACGCTACGCCACGCTGTGGAATATCAGCGGTGCGGTCTGGCTCTCTGCCGAGGGATTCACCGCCCATCCGGCCGGCTACGGCGTCCCGTTTGACGACGATGCCCGTGCCACCCTTGCGCATCTCAACGCGCTTCGCCGCCGCATGACCGAACCGCTTGCGCGCCTGATCGAGTCTTCGCGCCAAGCTTCCGCCAGAGCGCGCACAGAAGCGCTCTATGCCTACGCCGAGGAACTCGCGCTGGCCGAAGCGCTCGAAGAGCGCGCCGCCAACGCGCCCGATGCGCGCACAGCGGCCGAATATGAACAGCTATGGGCGCTGATTTGCGCCTGTTTTGACCAGTGTGCGCTGATTTTGCGCGATGTGCCGCTTTCGGCGGCTGAATTTTGCGAGTTGTTTGCGCTGCTCGTCACGCAATACCATGTCGGCACGATCCCCACTGGTGCGGACTGCATAGCCGTTGGCGATGCCTCGCGGATGCGCGCCGACGATCCGCGCGCTGTGTTTGTACTCGGCGTCTGCGATGGGATCTTCCCGCCCAAAGCGCCCGATGGCGGCATTCTGACCCAAGCCGACCGCAAAAAACTCGCCGATGACGCCGGCATCACCCTTTCGCCGGCCAACGAAGACCGCATTGCTTGGGAGCAGCTGATCGCCTACCAAACCTTTGCCGCGCCGCGCGAGTTCCTTTGGCTCTCGTATCCGCGCACGGCTCAGCCCTCGTACCTGATCGACCGGGTAAAGGCGATCCTTCCGCATCTGAAACTGCGGAGCGACCGGCTTTCCGGGCGCGAAAACAAAACCTACGCGGCTATTCCGTGCAGTGAGCTGGCGGCATCGTCGTTTGCCTCTGCTAACCGCGATCCGCTCGCCTATGCCGCCCGCGCCGTGCTCACAGCCGCCCAAAATACCACTTTGCAAAAAGCCTCTGCCGCCGCCGAAATCGACCGCGGCGGATTAAAAAACGAAACGGTTTCTAAGCTCTATGGCGCTGAACCGATCCTGACGGCTTCTCGTCTGGAAAAATTCCGTTCCTGCCGCTTTGCCCATTTCGCGCGTTACGGCCTGAAGGCCGAACCGCGCAAAAAAGCGGTGTTTGCCGCCGCCGAATCCGGCACCTTCCTCCACTATGTGCTCGAGCACACCGCCGCCGATATCATGCAGAACGGCGGCTGGGCGGTCGACCGCGACACGTTGACGCAAGCGATCCTCGCGTCGTCCGAACGCCATACGGCCGACTATGTGGAGGAATTCTTAGGCGGGCTCGACGACAAGCCCAAGCGCCTGCGCTACACGATCGAACGCCTAACGCAAAACGTGCGCGAAATTTTGCTGGCGATGATCGATGAATTTGCCGCCAGCCAATTTGTGCCGGTCGGGTTCGAGGTTTCTCTCGGCGTCGACGGCAAACCGCTCGCCTTCGATGCCGACGGCCAAACCGTACTGCTTTCGGGCAAGGTCGACCGCATCGATCTCTGGGAGATCGGCGGCGTCCGCTACGTGCGCGTGGTCGACTACAAATCCGGCCGCAAAGACTTCAGCTTCAGCGACGTCGAAAACGGCTTTGGTATCCAGCTACTGCTGTATCTTTTTGCCCTCCTCGCCGAAGACCCGTCTATGCGCCCGGCAGGCGTGATCTACAAGCCCGTGGGCAAACAGCGCGTTTCGCTCAAACCGGGCATGAGCAGCGAGGCGATGGAGGCCGAACTCCGCAAAGCCGAACGCAGCAAAGGTATCGTCTTAGACGACGACGGCGTGATTTTGGCGATGGAAGCGGTCGAACCCGGCGAACCGACGCGCTTTGTGCCCGTGACCGTCGATGCCAAGGGCAAGCGCAGTACCTCCGCCCTTGTGAGCCTGGAGCAGTTCTCGATTTTGAAAAAACACATTGCGCGGCTCCTGCGCGAAATGCGCGAGGAGCTCCTTTCCGGCAGCATCAACTGCGATCCGTTCTCCGACACCTGCGATTTCTGCGATTACCACCGCATCTGCCGCTTCGATCCTTCCAACGGCAAAGACCGTTTCGGCGAAAAGGCAAAACTGAAGAAACATGAATTTTTCGAACGCCACGCGGCCGAAACAGAGGAGGTGTCGCTGTGAATCTGACCCAAATGCAGCAGTGTGCGGTATTTGGCCGCGCCAAAAAGCTGCTGGTTTCGGCGGCAGCCGGTTCGGGCAAAACGATGGTTTTGGTCGAGCGCGTGTTTTCGCGGCTAGTTGATCCGACTGACCCGGCCGACATCACCGAATTTCTGATCGTCACGTTTACCAATGCGGCGGCGTCGGAGATGCGCGTGCGCCTGCTCAAACGCATCGGCGAAGCGCTCAAGCTCGATCCGCAAAACCGCCATCTGCGGCGGCAGCTCACCCTTGTGCACGAGGCACAAATCGCCACGGTGCATGCCTTTTGCCTGTCGCTGATCCGCGACCAGTTCCACGCACTTGATCTGCGCCCGGATTTCCGGCTGCCCGGCGAAAACGAGACCGAACTCTTGCTCGACGAAGCGGCCGAACAGTTGCTGACCGAGGAGCACGAAATGCGTTCGCCCGCATTCGACAGCCTGCTCGCCGCTCTTTCCAACGAAAAAAACGATCTGCGCCTCAAGGACCTGCTCAAACGCGCTCACATCTGGTTTGAGAGCGAGGCCGATGGCGAGGGCTACATGGAAGCCTGCCGCCGCACGAGCGCTGAGGCCATCGATGCCGATCCCGGAAAAACGCCGTGGGGGCGCCAGCATCTCAAAACACTTGCGGAAAAAGCCGCGTATTTCGCCTGTGCCTACGACCGCATGATCGGGCTTGCCCGCCGTGCCGACGGAAAAATCGACAAGGTGCTCGAAGTGCTCGGCGAAGAGCAGAGCCTGATCGCCGAAATCGCCGCTGCTGCCGCGGCAAACGACTGGAACCGTACGGCTGCGGCCGTCGCAGCCTGCTGCGGCCACGCGCGAACGCTGCGGTTTCCGACCAAAGGCTTTCCCGCCGACCTCGCGGAAGCGATCAAGGCCGCGCGCGAAGACTGCAAAAAAAACTGGAAGAAAAAGCTCGAAAACGATGTGATCTGCGAACCGGTTGCCGATATTCAGGCTGCGTTCGCCGAGGCCGACGCGCTGCAGCAGGAATTCTTCCGATTGGTTGTGCGCCTTGGCGAGATTTTTGCCGCGCTCAAGCGCGAAGCCAACCTGCTGGATTTCTCCGACCTTGAGCATCTCGCCATCCGTCTGCTCGCGCAGAAAGACAGCGAAGGCGTTTTCCGACCGACCGCGCTCGCCGAAGAAAAGAGCCGCGGCTTCCGCGAGATCATGGTCGATGAGTATCAGGACACCAACGGCCTGCAGGATCTGATTTTTCGCATGCTTGCAACCCATTCTTCGCTCTTTACTGTCGGCGACGTCAAGCAGTCGATCTACCGCTTCCGCCGCGCCGATCCCAATATTTTCCTCCGCCGCAAAAACCGCTATGCGCCCGCGCAGACGGGCGGTGCCGATGCGCCGTTTGCGTTTGCCTCGGCCGAAACGTCGATCTCGCTTTCGGATAACTTCCGTTCGCGCCGCGAGGTTTTGGAGAGTGTCAACCTTGTGTTCCGCGCGCTCTGCTGCGAGGAGCTCGGCGAATTTGAATATACCGAGGACGAGGCGCTGCACTGCGCCCGCTCCGATTCGCTTGTCCCGCCCGATCCGCTCGTCCCGGCGTTTGCGTCGGACGACCGTTTTTCCGCGGTCGATCCCGCCGCCTTTACACGCGCCGACTTTGAAAAGCTGCTCGGCGAAGGTGGAACGGGTGCGGCCGAATTTTTGGCCTCGCGCGCCTTTTCCGCGCTGCCGCCGGCGACCGCGCGTGCGATCCTCGCGCGCTACTATGTCACCGAGCTCGATGTGCTCGATCTGCCGGGCAAATCGGAAGACGAGGACGGCGAGGCCGACGAGGTGCTTTCCGGCGCCGAACACGAAGCTGCCCATATCGCCCGCCGCATCCGCACCCTGCACGACGAGGGATTCCTCGTCGCCGATAAAAACGGTCAGCTGCGCCCGTGCGGCTACGGCGATTTCGCAATCCTCCTCCGCAGCCCGAAAAAACGCGCCGCCGGTCTCGCGCGCGCCCTGCGCGATCAGGGAATTCCCGTTGCCGCCGCCAAAAACGACAGCTTTTTTGAAACCGACGAGATCACCGCGCTGATCGCGCTGTTGCACGTGGTCGATAACCCCGGCAGCGACCTCGATCTGATCGGCTGCATGGCCTCGCCCCTGATCGGCTTTACCTACGACGAACTGGCGCTGATCCGCGCGGCCAACCGGCGGAAAGGATTGTTCTACGATTCGCTGATCGCCGCTGCCGCTGACGATACCCTACTTGGCCAAAAGGCGGCCGGATTCCTCGCGTGGCTGGCGCAAACGCGTGCGCAGATCGCCGATCTTTCGGCCTCGGCGGCCGTCGCGCATCTGCTCGAAACCACAGCGGCCACCGTGATCTATGCCGCGCTCGAAGGCGGCGAGAACCGCCGTGAAAATATTCTGAGCCTGCTTGCGCTCGCGCAGGGGTATGATAAGGTCGGCGGCTTTGCCGAATTTGTGCGCTATCTCGACCGGCTGGAAGAATCCGGCAATCTCTCGCGCGAGGCCGCTTCCGAACAGGTCGACTGCGTGAAGATCATGAGCATCCACGCCTCCAAGGGATTGGAATTTCCAATCGTTTTCCTCGGCGGACTTTCTGATCCGTTCAACACCCGCGGCAACTACAGCGCCGTGCTCCAGCACCCAACGCTGGGGCTGGGATTTTCCAACCGCAGCCGTTTTGCCGGCGGCGAAATGACCACGCTGCGCAAAGAGGCGATCGCCGAGATGCTGCTCTCTGAACAGCTGTCGGAGGAACTGCGCATTCTCTACGTGGCGATGACGCGTGCACGCGAAAAGCTGATCTGCGTCGCTTCCCACAAAGTTGCCGACAAAGCGCTGCGCCCGCTCGAAGACGGCGTTCCGGCCATGCTGCCGGTCTATTGCCGGATGCACCTGTCGTTTGCCGCGTGGCTCGAGGCCGTCGCTGTGCCCGAGGGTCAAACGGCGATTCGCGTCAACCGCGTTTCTGTCGCCTACGACACCGCGCATCTGCCGCCGGCCGAAGCACCGATCGCGGTCGATCCCGCACTCTGCGCGCAAATCGCCGAACGCCTCGCCTATGTCTATCCGCACGCTGCCGCTGCCGAGCTGCCGGCCAAGCTGACCGCCACGCTCTACAAACGGTTGCTCGCCGAAGATACCGCGCTCCGGGCTGTCGCCGAGGTTCCGCGCGCCAAAAATCGCGTCCGGCCCCGGTTCACCGAGATGCGCCGCACCCTCAGTCCCACCGAACGCGGCACCGCGACGCATCTTGCGATGCAGCTGCTGCCGATGCGCGCCTACGAATCGACCGAAGAGATCTCCGCTGCGCTCGAAACGCTGCGACGCCGCGGGCAGATCTCTGCCGAACAGGCCGGTGCGATCGAGCCGGGTGCATTGCTCGCGTTTTTTCAAACGCCGACCGGCCGCACGGTGTCTGCGCTGCCGCCGGAGCGCGTGCGGCGCGAGTTCAAATTCTCGCTTTTGGTGCCTGCCGCCAAGTATTTCCCGGAAAGCGGCGAGGAGACGATCATGCTCCAGGGTGTCGCCGACCTTTTCTACGAGACCGACGACGGCAAACTGGTGATCGTCGATTTCAAAACCGATAATGTCACACCTGCGACGTCTGCTCTGCGCGCCCAAGGCTATGCACCGCAGCTTGCGATCTACGCCGATGCGCTCGGCGAGATCACCGGCAAACCCGTGGCGAAAAAGCTGCTCTATTTCTTCGCCACCGGCGAATTGCTCGAGGTCTGAGAGCGAAAATACGTGCCTTGCGCCGACCGATACGTTCGGGAGGGCAGGGAAGCCGCCATCGATATCGTAGGGGCGGATATGATCCTCCAGCGCGTTCGGGAGGCTGATAGCCTCCCCTACGGAAATGCGGATACCAGTGCAGCGTAGTGCGGGGGCTCGCTCCCGCCGTCGGTTCCGGGTGGAGAGACACATATTCTGTACCGCTTCTATAAAATATAATCGATTTTTTGGCAAAACCGAAGCCGCCGCACCAAAACGGTGCGGCGGCTTCGTTATGTTTGGGGAAATTGGGTTGGCTTATTCGAGCGGGGGATTCTGCGGCGGTAGCGCACGGTGCTTTTTGACCGCTTTTTTGACCAGCAGCACGCAGACGAGCACGCCGCCACCGATTAAAACGACCCAAATGGCGATCTCCACGATGTTGCCGAGGAACCAGATCGCCGCGGCCTGCAGACCGTCCCAAATGCGCGAGGTGCTCGCACGGAAGGTCTCAGCCAGCTTATCGCCAAAGCTCTGCGGCTCGGGCTTGGGTTCGGTGACAGAATAGACCTCGCTGAGCGTGAGCTCCACGGTGCTGTAGGAGATCAGCGAATCGAGGCGGTTAAGCTGCGAGGTGTACGATTCGATCTGGTAGCGGATGTCGCTCAGCTCGCGCTCGATCTCCAAAACGTACTGCAGATCAGTCGCGCCGGCCAGAAGCTCGATGATGCGCGTTTCCTGCGCACGCAGAGCGGTCAGCCGCGATTCGGTGTCGATGTATTCTAAGGTCACGTCTCTGCCGGAGAGCGATTCAGAAATGACCGTACCGACCGTGCCGACGCGATCCAAAAACGCCTGCAGATTGGCCGCTGGGATGCGCAGTGTGTAGGTCGCGTGGCGGGTCTCGTAGTAGTTGCCGGAGGCCGCACCCGAAAGGCGCGAATTCTCAACGTAGCCGCCGAGCTCTGCCGTCAGCGCGTTTAAGGCGTCGACGGAATCGTCGAAGGCGAGGGTCTGGATCGAATACGATGCGGTGTAGATCATCTTACGGGCGGGATCGAGCGCGCCGAGGTTGATCGTGCTGCCGCTCGTGCCGATCGCCGTGGTCGTCGATTCGATGGAAACGTCCAGGGATTCCCCTTTGCCGTCATAGGAGTATTTCGGTGATTCGGCGGCGGGATTTCGGTAAGCGTCGTCGCTCTCGGCCATGGCTTTCGCGCCGCAGCCGAACAGCGCACCGACAGCGAGCAGGATCGCCATCAGAAAAAGAGCATAACGGAGCGTTTTCTTCATCGTAAAATCATCCTTTCATCAGCCCTCGCAGCCGGTGTGGCCGGGGTACTCGGTTTGCACCATTTCGGTTTCGTCAAATGCGATCTGTGCGTATGCGATGGCCTGCGGATCAAGATCGTCGCGGGCGACCTCAGCAAACATCGTCCAATCGGCCATGTCGCAGGTACCGACTTCCGGGACAAGCCGCCGTACCCAAAGGGTGGCGGTATTGTCGTCGAGCAAAAGCTCCATCGGCTCGTGGCGGATACTGCCGCTGGGCTCGCGGAGCTGCGCGATCAGCAGAAAATGCGTCTCGAAAAAGGCGTTGTGTTCTCCTTGATAGTGTGCGAGCGCGGCTTGCAGATCCGCAGCAGCAGAACTGTCGAGGTCAACGATCGTACCGAGCGCGGAAACGTAATCGGCGAGCGCTTCGGCGGAATCAACCACCACGATAGGCGCCACACCCACTCCCGAAGGATGGAATTCCGGGAAAAACCGCACGCAAAGGGCGTTGTAACCAACGGCCCAAATGCCGGGATCCGCTTGCGGATCGATCGGACAAGCCGACGATCCTACGTTGGAAACGATAGTAAACCGGGCGTAGCCCTCTTCGTAGGCGAGGTAGATCCGGTCGATGTGCGCCGAAGAGGCGAAGATCTCCTGCCCGACCGTAACGCGGCTGCCCGTGAACTCACCGCTGAAGGTGAGCGGGTCATTATCGAGCGCTTCAACTGCGCCGACTTTGGCAAAGCCTGTAGGCAGCGGCAGATCGCGGCCTTCGCCGCTATAGACGTAGATGTTCCCGCGGAACATCACCTGCGGCCGCTGGATCTCACCGCTAGGATAACCGGTCTGAACGGTAACGTGGGTCGCCTCCGCACTGACACCGACTCCGTCGATCTCTCCGATCTGCTGAAGTCCCGGCTCGGGATTAGCCGCAAACAACGAACAAGATGAGAAAAGCAAAATAAACAGGAAAAGAAGCGGAAGCATTCGAACCTTGCGCACACGCAAACCTCCTTTTTGCAAAATTCAATCCGTTTTTTCGGTGGCTTTGCCGCCGAAAAAACTCCACCAAGGCGAACAAAGTTCGCCCACGCGCCGAGAGGAGCCGACGAAATCGAAGATTTTGGCGGCGGGGATCAGCGCGTGAGAGAGATCGATCGAAAACAGAGTTTTCGATCGGTTTTCCCCGATTAGGAAACGCAGTTTCCTAATCGATTATTTACAATAGCGGTTCGTGATCTCCACGAGCAGATCGTTCAGCGGACGCACGGCGTACTGCCCGATCATCGGCTCGGCGTGGTCGCCGCCGATACCGCTGTGGTTGGTGAGGAAGGTATAGGTGCCGCCGGTGAGGGTGGCGCAGGTGCGCAGGAAGTATTCGCAGTCAGGTCCGACACCGCTGGAGGCGACCGGAATGATGCGGATGCCTTCGGCCGCAAACTGCGGCAGGCTCTGGCGCAGCGATGCGAGCACGGCGGGATCTTCGGTATGCGCCGGGGCATCGAGCACGAAGAAGAGCAACTTCACCGAATGTTCGCTCCATTCGTGGTCGTAAAGCGCGTTTTCCAGCGCGGTGTGCACGGCTTCGGGGTTGTCGCCGCCGGCGTCGGCCCACTGCTCGGCGAGGAATTCGAGCGCTTTGCCGATATCCTCGGTGAAGGCCGAGGGCAAAACGACGTAGGCGTCGCCTTCATCGCGGTAGAAATTGAAGCTCAGGCGGATCGTCATGTCCGGGTTCTCGGCCTCTACGCGCGCAACCACGTCGGCGAGCTCGACCTGCAGGTACGCAAGCTCATCCCACATCGATCCGGTCGTGTCGATGACGAACATGAGATCCAAAACCGTCGGCTTTTCCGCCGAGAGGACGAGTGCCGCGCCCAAGCCCTGTTCGGTCTCGGTGATCGGCGCGCCCATGCCGTCGTAGCTCTCGGTGGTCACGAACGCGGCGCGCTCGGCGATGGTTTTGTTCATCGCAAAGAGGTATGCCGTGCCGGTGTGGTCGGTGACGGCGGAGGCGAGGGCGTTGCCGTCGGCATCGGTCAGCGTGACGGTAACGCTGCGGGCGGGCTCACCGTTGGCGTCGGCGACGGTGACGACGTAGCGCTCAACCGGCGCGAGGCCGTAGAGCTCGACGTAAGGCGCCCAGCGCTCGTCGGTGAAAAGATTGGTGAAGAATTCGTAGTCCTTGTTGTCGCACCATTCGCCGGCGGTCAGAAGCCCGGCGACGGGGTCGACGGTCGGGGAAGAGGGCTCGATCACACCATCCGACTCGCCGGTGGTGGGTTCGAACGTATCGCCCGGTTCGCGGCCGACCACAGCGTGCGTCCCTTCGGGGAAAACCAGCTCGGCATCCGCCCATGTGCCTGCGATTGTGGTGGTCATCGCCGCCGTGGTCATCGCCAGCGTCGGTGTGAGGGTAGTGGCTTCCTCAGTCGTAACGGATGCGGCCGTCGCGCAAGTCGCGGCGGGGTCGGTGGGTTTGCCGCTGGTCAAGTCTTCTTCGGCGGAGTAGTGGAGATCCTTCGAGGTGTTGATGGCTCTCTCCTTCGTGCCGAAGAGGTAGTCGCGGCCGAACCATGCACCTGCGCCGAGGAGCACGACAGCCAGCATGCAGCAGGTGGAAACGAGCTTCCAGTTCACGCGCTTTTTGGCGGGCGCTGCGGGCAGCTCCTGCGGGATGGACGTGAGGTTTGGGACGTGAGGTTTGCGAGAATCGCCTGCTTCTGGTCGGCGGGCGGTGTCGGTTTGTTTTCTCTGAGGCGGGCTTCGATATCAAAAACAGAAGGCTGCTTCTTCATAAGATCCTCCTTGTAGCGTTC
This sequence comes from Oscillospiraceae bacterium, assembly GCA_015067825.1. Classification (GTDB taxonomy): domain Bacteria; phylum Bacillota; class Clostridia; order Oscillospirales; family QAMX01; genus QAMX01. The sequence goes on from SVLQ01000008.1 coordinate 126,099, forward strand.
GTAGGTTTGATTTAGTGGGAATCCTGCAAAAAGCGCTTGCGCAGCTTCTTGAGGGCGTAGGTATATTTCCAACGGACCATCGGTGTCGAGAGCCCGAGGGTCTGGGCGATCTCGGCGTGAGTCAGGTCGCCGTCAATGCGCAGCAAAACGATGTCGCGCTCCTCACTTGTCAGAAGCGTATCGATCAGTCCGCGCAGGTATTCGCGTTCGATCACGGTACTGTCGTCCGAAACGGCCGTTTCCGGACGCACCGCACCGTCGGTGAGCTCGACGGAGGCCGGCCGCCGCAACTCATCCAAACAGAGATTTCGTACGATGCGCATGATCCACGCCATCGGCTTGCCCTGCGGCGTGTAAGCAGGGGCAGCACGCCAGATCTTCAGGAACGCGTCTTGCGATACGTCGTCTGCCGCGTCCGGCAGGCGCAGGATCGAAAGGGCATACGCGTACACGGCACGGCTGCAGTGATCGTAAAGCGCGCCAAACGCCTGCGTGTCGCCTTGTCCTGTCTGCGCGATCCATTCTTCCAGTTTTCGGTCATGCGTCATAGAATTCCCTCCGTTCTGACTATATAACGCGTGGGGAGTGCGTTATGGAGAAAAACTCCCCACAAATTTCGGAAAAATCTGTGAGGAGTTTTGAGGTTCGGTTTTAAGTCTCGCTGTCGACCGGCTCGACCAAAAAGCTCAGCATCCTGCGGCGGATGCGCCAGTGCTCGGTGACGATGTTGCGCCCCGAACGGTAGGTGTCCTCGTCGCCGAGCTCTTCGTCGAGCTGGCGGGCGTTTTCCTCGACCGTACCGTGGCAGACAAACAGCCGTTGGTAGGCGGGGTCGCGCTCAATCGAAAGGCTGCGACGGATGATCGAGATGAACCACAGCGCCCAGAAGAGGAGCAGGATCGCGGAAAATGCGATCATCGTGCCAAGCGAGCCGAAGGCCTCTTCGGTCGCGTCGAAAATCAGCGGGCAGAGAAGCTCGGCGTCAACGCCGGAGCGCTCGAGGATAATCGTGCGCAGGTCGCCCGGCAGGTAACCGACCGTGCCGGTCAGGGTGTCGAGCTTGACCACGGCGCTGCGCTTGACGAGAACGTATTGCCCGTTATCAAGGTGCGCGAGCGCATATTCAATGTAGGAGTCGTCGCCGGAGTTGATCGTAATCGGCGTGAAGTCGTCGGGCGTGAAGACCATGCGGCAAGAACCGTTTTTGGCGAGCATCAGCCGCTTCAGCCGCACGTTTTCGTCGAATTCGGCCGATTCCTCGTGGTTGGCGGAGAAGCCGAACAGCGTCAGCTGGGTGATCGGGTCGGTGATCTCGGCCAGCTCGGCGTGGGTCACGACCTGCGGCTCGGCCTTCGACATCCGCACGCGGTAAATCGTGCCGATGGTGTCGAGGTAAACGATCAGCGCGCAGACGACGATCGCCAGCAGAATGCGGTTGCGGTTGACGCGCCGGATCTCGCGGCAGAACGTGCTCTGTTCAAAAGTCCAGTTTTCCATATCGATCGAAGCGTTTGCTCTCATGTTTTGTCGCTGCTTTCTCGTAGTTTTGGCCGGAATCGATCCGGACAGGATAATTGTATCACAGCCGGAGCGGGAATGCAAGAACGGACTGTAAACTCTGAAAATATATATGGAAGAAAGGCGGACGAAGTTTCTGAAGCAAGGGAGGCTTGGCGGTTGCTCTTTGCGGGAGGAGAAACGTTGTCATGCTTCTGCCGTGGCGGCGGCCGCCAAAGACCCCCTTGTAAAGGGGGTAAATTCCCGCTGGGCGGGAATTTGGGGGATTCTTTGTGCGGGAGGAACGGCGTTATCTTGCGGCGACCGCATCGGCAATCCCTCCGTCACGGCTTCGCCGTGCCACCTCCCTTTGGAAGGGAGGCTTGCTGGTTGCTCTTTGTGAGAGGAGAAACGTTGCTACGCTTCTGCCGTGGCGGTGGTCGCCAAAGACCCCCTTGTAAAGGGGGTAAATTCCCGCTGTGCGGGAATTTGGGGGATTCTTTGTGCGGGAGGAACGGCGTTATCTTGCGGCGACCGCGTCGGCAATCCCTCCGTCACGGCTTCGCCGTGCCACCTCCCTTTGCAAGGGAGGCTTGGCGGTTGCTCTTTGTGGGAGGAGAAACGTTGCTACGCTTCTGCCGTGGCAACGACCGCCAAAGACCCCCTTGTAAAGGGGGTAAATTCCCGCTGGGCGGGAATTTGGGGGATTCTTTGTGCGGGAGGAACGGTGTTACCTTGCGGCGACCGCATCGGCAATCCCTCCGTCACGGCTTCGCCGTGCCACCTCCCTTTGCAAGGGAGGCTTGCTGGTTGCTCTTTGTGAGAGGAGAAACGTTGCTACGCTTCTGCCGTGGCGGTGGTCGCCAAAGACCCCCTTGTAAAGGGGGTAAATTCCCGCTGTGCGGGAATTTGGGGGATTCTTTGTGCGGGAGGAACGGTGTTACCTTGCGGCGACCGCACCGGCAATCCCTCCGTCACAGCTTCGCCGTGCCACCTCCCTTTGCAAGGGAGGCTTGCTGGTTGCTCTTTGTGAGAGGAGAAGCGTTGCTGCGCTTCTGCCGTAGCGGCGGGTATATAAAAACCTTGTATAAAATTGGTCAGATTTGGTCATTTTATACTTGACAAACGAAAGGAATCGTGGTACATTATTGTTAGCACTCGGGGAGCTTGAGTGCTAACCGGGAAAACGAAAGGATGTGAGGACTGTGCTGACAGACCGTCAGAGAAAGATCCTGAAAGCGATCATCGACGTGTACATCCAAACGGCCGAACCGGTCGGCTCGAAGCTTTTGGCGCAGAGCCTCGACCTCGGTGTTTCCTCGGCGACGCTGCGCAACGAAATGGCGGAACTGATCAACCAGGGCTATCTCGAACAACCGCATACCTCCGCCGGGCGTGTACCGACCCACAAGGGCTACCGGCTCTACGTCAACGAGCTGATGAACGAATACGCCCTCACCACCGAAGACACCTCCGAGCTGCGCGCCGCCTTAAAGCTGCGCATCGCCGAATACGACCGTCTGCTTGCCGAAGCGGGCAAGGCCGTTTCGCAGCTCACGCACTACGCCGCCGTCACCGCCAAGCCCAAGCTGGGCGCGGCCGATACGATCCGCCACGTCGACATCATCCGCTGCGGCGAGACCGCCTACGTCGTCGTCATCGTCACGGGGACGGGTATGGTGCGCAACCGCATGGTCCACCTGCAGAACGAGATCTCGGAGAGCGAGCTCGAACGGCTCAGAAGCGCGGTGAACGTCATTCTGGTCGGTGTGGAGCCGAGCGGTGTTACGATCGGCCATATCCGCAAGCTCGAAACCGCCGCTCCCGCCAGCTGCATCGAGCTTTTGGGACAGGTGATCGCGTTTTTAAAGGAGATCGCCGATGCTTCCGGCGAAATGGAGGTCAGCCTTTCGGGCGCGGGCAATCTGCTCGGCTATCCCGAATACCACGACCTCGACAAAGCGCGCGAGCTGCTGGGATTTTTGACCGGCGCCTCGTCGGCCGAATGGCTCACGAGCAGCGACGCCAACCCCGTCACGATCCGCATCGGCAGCGAAAACTCGGCCGCACCGCTCAAGGATTCGAGCCTCGTCGTCGCCCGCTACCAGCTCGGCGGCGGTTACACCGGCTACATCGGGATCGTCGGCCCAACGCGCATGAATTATTCGCGCATCGCCGCAAGGCTTGAATATTTTGCCAAAGGACTCGGTACACTGATACAGGATGTGCTTCCGGAAGGCAAATACGGAGAAAACAGTACAGACGAAGGGACAAATCACCATGGCTGAAGAAAAAAAGAAGAAAAAAACAGATATAGAAGCTGAAACCGCTGCCGAACCGACGGCCGAAGAACTGGCGGCGGAGCTCGAAGCGCTCAAGGCCGAAAACGAAAGCCTGATTGCCGAGCTTGAAGCGGCCAAAAAGATCGCCGACGAAGCCAAGGATACGCTCCTTCGCACCGCCGCCGAATACGATAACTTCCGCAAGCGCTCCGCCAAGGAAAAAGACGGCGTCTACGCCGAAACGGTCGCAACGACGATCTCGGCCTTCCTGCCGGTCGTCGATAACCTCGAGCGCGCCGTGGCCTTCTCCGACGGCGACGGTTTGAAGCAGGGCCTTGAGCTTACGCTGAAGCAGCTTGCCGACGTGCTCGCCAAACTGAAAATCACGCCCGAAGATCCCACCGGCAAGGAATTCGACCCCAACCTGCACAACGCGGTCATGCACTGCGAGGACGAGACCCTCGGCGAAAACACGGTCGCCGAAGTCCTGCAGAAGGGCTACCTGCTCGACGGCAGAGTGATCCGCTACGCGATGGTCAAAGTCGCAAACTAAAAAATCACACGAAACGTGATCTGAAATACATCGAAAACAAACGATCTTAAACGATCAACAGTCAAATTGGAGGCTTTTATTATGGGAAAAATCATCGGTATTGACCTTGGTACCACCAACTCCTGTGTCGCGGTCATGGAAGGCGGCGACCCGGTCGTTATTGCCAACGCCGAAGGCGCGCGCACCACGCCGTCGGTCGTCGCGTTCGGCAAAACCGGCGAACGTTTAGTGGGCAACACCGCCAAACGTCAGGCCATCACCAACCCGGACCGCACGATCATCTCGATCAAGCGCGAAATGGGTTCGGCTTATAAAGTCAACGTGGACGACAAGAGCTACACCCCGCAGGAAATCTCTGCGATGGTTCTGCAGAAGCTGAAGGCCGACGCCGAAAGCTACATCGGCTCGCCGGTCACGCAGGCGGTCATCACCGTTCCGGCGTACTTCAACGACAGCCAGCGCCAGGCCACCAAAGACGCCGGTAAGATCGCCGGCCTCGAAGTCCTGCGCATCATCAACGAGCCGACGGCGGCCGCTCTCGCCTACGGCATCGACAAAGACGGCGCCCAGAAGGTCATGGTCTACGACCTCGGCGGCGGTACGTTCGACGTCTCCATCCTCGACATCGACGACGGCGTCCTCGAAGTTCTGGCCACCAACGGCAACACCCGTCTCGGCGGCGACGACTTCGACGAACGCATCATGAACTGGATCATCTCCAGCTACAAAGCCGAATGCGGTATCGACCTCTCCGGCGACAAAATGGCCATGCAGCGCCTGAAGGAAGCTGCCGAAAAGGCCAAGATCGAGCTCTCCAGCGTCACCTCCTCCAACATCAACCTGCCGTTCATCACCGCCGACGCCACCGGCCCGAAGCACCTCGACATGACGCTGACGCGCGCCAAGTTCAACGAGCTGACCGCCGACCTCGTCGAAGCGACGATGGTTCCGGTGCGCAAGGCCATGCAGGATGCCGGCGTGAAGGCCTCGGATCTCTCCAAGGTTCTGATGGTCGGCGGCTCGACCCGTATTCCGGCCGTTGTCGAAGCCGTCAAGAACTTCACCGGCAAAGAACCCTTCAAGGGCATCAACCCCGACGAATGCGTCGCGATGGGCGCTGCCATCCAGGGCGGCGTTCTCGGCGGCGAAGTCAAAGACCTGCTCCTCCTCGACGTCACGCCGCTGTCGCTGGGCGTTGAAACGATGGGCAACGTCTGCACGAAGCTGATCGAACGCAACACGACGATCCCGACCAAGAAGAGCCAGATCTTCTCCACGGCCGCCGACGGCCAGACCTCGGTCGAGATCCACGTTCTGCAGGGCGAACGCGAAATGGCCCGCGACAACAAAACGCTCGGCCGCTTCCACCTCGACGGCATCGCTCCGGCGCCGCGCGGTGTCCCGCAGATCGAAGTCACCTTCGATATCGACGCCAACGGCATCGTCAACGTCTCGGCCAAGGACCTCGGCACGGGCGCGGAACAGAAGATCACGATCACTTCCTCGACCACGATGAGCAAGGAAGACATCGACAAGGCCGTCAAGGAAGCCGAAATGTACGCCGAAGAAGACAAGAAGCGCCGCGAAGAAGTCGATACCCGCAACCAGGCCGAACAGCTCGTCTACCAGAGCGAAAAGATGCTCAATGAAATGGGCGATAAGCTCCCCGAAGACGAAAAGGCCCCGGTCAAGGAACAGATCGAAGTCCTCAAGGAAGCCCTCAAAGGCACGGATTTTGAGGCGATCAAGGCCGCTTCCGAAGAACTGACCAAGCGCTTCTACGCCCTCTCCGAAAAGCTCTATAAGCAGGCCAACCCGCAGGGCGATCCGAACGCCGCTGCCGGCGGTCCGGATGCCAACGGCTACTACGACGCGAGCTACGAAGTCAAGGACGACGACAACAAATAAAAGGTACCCCACAAAGAACACTCCCACGGAGGGATACGGGCGATCCCCGTATCCCTCCGATATCCCTTTTTTGCAGAGACAGAGAGATCCCGACGGGAAGGAAGGATTTGCGGCAGCTGAAAGCGTGCGTGCCGCGAAACGCATATGGCAGAGAATAAACGCGATTACTACGAAGTGCTCGGCGTCAATAAAACGGCGAGCGACGATGAAATAAAACGGGCGTACCGCAAGCTTGCCAAGCAGTACCACCCGGATATGAACCCCGGCAACAAAGAGGCCGAGGTGAAATTCAAGGAAGTCAACGAGGCCTACGAGGTGCTCTCCGATTCCGACAAAAAAGGCCGCTACGACCAGTTCGGCTTTGCCGGTGTCGATCCCAACTACGGTGCCGGTCAGGGCGGCTACGGCGGCTATGACGGCGGCTTCGGCGGGTTCGGCATGGACGATATCTTCAGCTCGATCTTTGGCGGTGGGTTCGGCGGAGGCTTTGGCGGCGGTGCGCAGGCGCGCAATGCGCCGCGCCGCGGTGAAGATCTCGAACGCACGATCCAGATCACGTTTGAAGAGGCGGCGTTCGGCTGCTCCAAGGACGTCACGGTTGCGCGTGTGGAAAAATGCGATTCCTGCGGCGGATCGGGCGCGGCCAAGGGCAGCACGGTCGAAACCTGTGCGACCTGTAAAGGCACCGGTCAGGTGCGCACGACGCGCCGTACCGCGCTCGGCATGATCAGCACGACGGGCGTCTGCCAGGCGTGCGGCGGCAAAGGCAAAACGATCAAGCAGCCGTGTACGGCGTGCAAGGGCGCGGGTCAAACGCGCCGCAGCCGCACGATCTCCGTCAAGATCCCGGCCGGTATCGACGACGACCAGACGGTCGTTTTGCGCGGTCAGGGCAATCAGGGCGCCAACGGCGGCCCGGCGGGCGATCTGCTGGTGACCGTGCGCGTGGCCAAGCACGAATTCTTTACCCGTAACGGCAGCAATCTGCACTGCACGATCCCCGTGTCGTTCACGCAGGCCGCGCTCGGCGACGAGATCGAAGTGCCCTCACTCGAAGGCACGTTCAAATATTCGATCCCCGAAGGCGTGCAGAGCGGTGCGGTGTTCCGCATCAAAAACCGCGGTATCGCCATCGTCAACACCAAAAACCGCGGCGACTACCTGCTGACGATCGAGGTTGAAACGCCCAAAAACCTGAGCAGCAAGCAGAAAGAGCTGCTGCGCGAGCTCGAAAGCCTCTCGCAGGACAAAAATAACGCCCACAAAAAGAGCTTTTGGGACAAAGTGAAAGAAAAAATAAAATAATCGCCGCAAAATAAGAGTTTGCGGCGGGAGACAAAGCGGAGAATCCCCATGCCGACAGTGAATGCCGGCATGGGGATTTTTGATCGGATGGGTGCGGGAACTGGGATCGCCGGCGGCGGGAGGGGGAGACTGCGCGGTTGGTTGGAATGGTTCTCAACCTTGCGGAAACGCCGTAGGGGAGGCTATCAGCCTCTCGTAACAGACGGTCGGATCATATCCGCCCCTACGGTGTCGTGGCGTTTTCCCTGGCGTTGTAGGGGAGGGCCTCTGTGCCCTCCCGAACGCACGGTAGGTACGCGGTGTATACTTCTCCGCCTACAACAAACGGCGGTCGAAGCCCCCGCCCTACAGTGCGTTGTAACCATACCGCCGTACGGCGCTCGGATGGAATATCAGCGGAAACGGGCCGAAGACTTGACTGTTTGACGTTTCAGCGGTATAATAATAATATCGATGATTATCCGCCGCGCCGGGTTTGTGCGCGACGTTTTATTTAGGATGGGGCTACTGACATGAAATGGGATAACAGCATTCTCCGCAACTACGGCTGGTGCCGTGAGATCACCGATCTGGAAACCAAAACCCGCCGCGGCCGCAAGGTGGCTGCGATGGCTGAAAACGGCCAGGTCATCGGCGTTGGTACCGGATCGTCGTCGTACGTCGGCCTTTGCGAGCTGGCCAAACGCATCCATGAAGAAGGCCTCCGCGTGACGGTCATTCCCGCGGCCGGCGAGATCTACCTCGCATGCGCCTCGCAGGGGATCCCGGTGACGTCGCTTTCCGCGGCGCGCCCGGACTGGTGCTTCGACGGCGCGGACGAGATCGGCGCCAACGGCGATGTGGTCAAGGGCAGAGGCGGCGGTCTCTACAAAGAAAAGCTCATCATCGCTGCCGCGAAAAAACGCTTCATCATCGCCGAAGACAAAAAATTTGTCGACCGCGTCGGCGCGGTGCCCGTGCCGGTCGAGGTCTTTACCGATGCGATCCACCTCGTCACCGAAGGTCTTGTCGCGCTGGGTGCAGCTTCGGTGAATCTGCGTCTTGCGACCTCGAAGGATGGCCCGGTCATCACCGAGCACGGCAACGCTCTGCTCGACTGCCGCTTTGAGAAAATCTCCGACGGCATGGAACGCGAGATCAAATCGATCCCCGGCGTCATCGACTCCGGCCTCTTCCAGGGCTACAATTTCGAATTCGTCCGCGACTAAGCTCTCGCGATCCTGCAGAAAAGGAGGTCGCCGCTTGTGACCAAACGCCTGACAAAATATGCGCCGATGCTCGTTTTCTGCGTATTTATCGCCGTTTGCTTTGCGATTAATCTCGTAAAGCCCGACCGCGAGCAGTCGGAACGCGAAAACCGCCTGCTTGCCCAAAGTCCGGAACTGACGGTCGAATCGTTTTTCTCCGGCGAATTCATGGCCGACTTCGAAACCTATCTGGTCGACCAGTTCTTCGCCCGTGACGCGTGGGTCAGCCTGAAGACCTATGCGGAGCTGGCGATCCAAAAAACCGATCTGAACGGCGTCTACGTCGGTGCCGACGGTCTTTTGGTGCAGAAATTTGCCGAGCCGGAGGCCGATCGCGTTGCCGCCAACGCCTCGTTTGTCGAGAAATTCGCCGCCAATGCCGACGTGCCCGTCTACTTCACGGTCATTCCCGGTGCGGCTGCGTTCTGGGGCGACCGACTGCCCGCGTATGCGCAGAATGCCGATCAGCTCGCCATCATTGAAGCGATCTATGCCCAAACGCCCTCCGCGATCACGGTCGATACGGCGGCCGCTCTCGCGCCGCACGCATCCGAACCGATCTACTACGAGACCGACCACCATTGGACGTCGCTCGGCGCCTACCACGGCTACGTGGCCGCCGCCCACGCGATGGGCCTTTCGCCGACCGATCTCGGCCATCCGATCGAATCGGTCGCCGGATTTTACGGCACGGCTTCGGCCGCCTGTGGTTTGCGTCCGGGTGAGGGCGACGTCGTCGAGCTCTACGTTCCGGCCAAGGCCGCGAAGGTGACCGTTTTTGAGGACGATACCGCCGAGCTGATTGCGCTTTACGACGAAAGTGCCAAGGAAAAAAGCGACAAGTATACGCTCTTCTTCGGCGGCAACCATCCGCGCGTGCTGATCGAATCGACCGTTTCCGACGGCCCGAAGCTCCTCTATATCAAGGATTCCTACGCCAACGCCTGTGCGCCGTACTTTACTGCGCATTTTTCTGAGATCCATCTGATCGATCTCCGCTATTATAAAAAGAGCATCGCCGATTATATCGCCGAAAACGGGATCGACGCGGTTTTTGTCGCCTATTCGGCGGCCAATTTCACCAGCGATACCAATATCATGTTTATCGCGCGTTAATCAGCGATCGCCGTACGAAGCTTCGTCCGGCGATCATTTGCACATAGGGAGGAACGAAAAATGGCAAAGAAACTCAAAGCAGCGCTGATCGGCTGCGGCTCGATCTCCAGTGCCCATGCCGGCGGCTATCAGGCGATCGCCGACAAGGTCGAGCTCGCCTACTGCATCGACCTGATCCGAGAACGCGCCGAAAACCGCAAGGCCGAATACGGCACCGAATCGACGGTTTGTCTGACGGATTACAAGGAAATGCTCGCCGACGAATCGGTCGATATCGTCTCGGTCTGTCTGCCCAACCACCTGCACGCGCAGGTCTCGATCGACTGTCTGAACGCGGGCAAGCACGTTCTCTGCGAAAAACCGGCGGCGATGAACTATGCCGAAGCCCTTGCGATGAAGGAAGCCGCCGATCAAAACGGCAAGATCTTAAATATCGGCGTGGTCAACCGCTTCAACCGCGGCGTCGAGCGCGTGCGCGAGGCGATCCAAAACGGCGAGCTCGGCGAGGTCTACCAGATCTACTGCTCGTTCCGCGCCTTCCGCAGCATCCCCGCCCTTGGCAAATGGTTCACGACCAAAGCGCTTGCCGGTGGCGGTGCGCTGATCGACTGGGGCGTGCATTTCCTCGACCTCATCAACTACTGCGTCGATGCGCCGAAGATCAAAACGGTCTCCGCCGTCTGCCACTCCAAACTGGCGACCGATATGCGCGATTACAAGTACCGTGCGATGCATGCCGGCCCGCCGGACTACGACGGCACCTACGACGTCGAAGAGTTCGTCACCGGCCTCGTGCGCACGGAAGGCCCCACCCTTACCTTCAACGGTGCGTGGGCGCAGAACATCGACGAAGAGGCGATGTTTGTCGAGTTCATCGGCACGAAGGGCGGCATCAAGCTGCAATACGGTCAGCACTACACGCTCTACACCGAGCGCGACGGTGAATTCGTCACCGAAAAGCCCGACTTCGAGATCCCCAGCCAGTTTCACTGTGAGATCGCCGCATTCGCCGACTGCGCGGAAAAAGGCGAAAAGATCCGCTCGAATATCGACGAAGTGCTGATCACCGCCAAGCTGATGGACGCGATCTATAAGTCCGCCGCACTCGGCAGAGAAGTGACTGTCGACTAACCGAAAAAACTGCCCGTTTGCCGGAGAAGCAACGCTTCTCCGGCACTTTTCTACGATAAAAAAAGTAAAATCGAAAGTGAGAAAACGAGAGCTACAACGAGAAAAACGGAGAAAAACAAAGCTCTCAAAAAATATTTTATTTTTCCTCATTTTAGGGGTTGACAAAAAAACGGGGATATGATAAAATATGCCAGTCGTGAAAAATAAGTGCGCCCTTTTGGCGTGCTGTGATGAAATATTTGGAGGTAAACGCATGAAAACGTTCATGGCAAACGCTCAGACGATTGAGCGCAAATGGTACGTTCTGGATGCAGCCGACGTCTCGCTCGGACACACTGCGGCCAAGGCCGCGGCGATCCTTCGTGGTAAGCATAAGACCGACTTCACTCCCCACGCTGACTGTGGTGACTTCGTGATCGTCGTCAACGCCGCTAAGGCGCAGCTCACCGGCAAGAAGCTCGACCAGAAATTCTACCGCACCCACTCCGGCTACGCCGGCGGTCTCAAAGAGACCAAGTACAAGCTCCTCATGGCGCAGAAGCCCGAACTGGCGATGAAGCTCGCCGTCAAGGGCATGCTGCCGAAGAACTCCGTCGGCCGCTGGTCGCTCGACCGCCTGAAGGTCTACGCCGGCCCCGAACACAAGCACGCCGCCCAGAAGCCGGAAGTGCTGGCCAATAACTAAGAAGGAGGACACCACTGATGATCTACCAGTCCAAAAAGCCCTATCACTACGGCACCGGAAGACGCAAGTCCTCCGTCGCGCGCGTTCGCCTCTATGAAGGCGGCACGGGCAAAATCACCATCAACGACCGCGACATCGACGATTACTTCGGCCTCGAAACGCTGAAGCTCATCGTCCGTCAGCCGCTGGAAGCCACCAACACCGTCGGTACGTGCGATATCATCGCCACCGTTCAGGGCGGCGGCGTTACCGGTCAGGCCGGCGCGATCCGCCACGGTCTCTCCCGCGCTCTGCTCACCGTCAACGAAGAATACCGCCCGGTCCTCAAGGCCGCCGGCTTCCTCACCCGCGACCCGAGAATGAAGGAACGCAAAAAGTACGGTCTCAAAGCCGCTCGTCGCGCTCCGCAGTTCAGCAAACGTTAACAACGTCTCCAAAATCCCGATTCCGCCCGCGGAATCGGGATTTTTTTGTTGCATTTTTTATTCAATTCCATAAAATCAGCAAAATGCCTATGGACATTTCGGCGGAAATCCAGTATAATAAAAAAACGCTTTGTCGTCGGCTCATGTTTTTGGCTCCTTGCGCATACAGTTGGAGTGAGCCGACCGAGGAGGTATACGGATGAAACAACGATCAAAATTCTGGCGATCGGGGATGGCGCGCGTGTTTGGGCGCTATCTGGCGATCTTGCTTGCGATTTCCGCCGTCATCGTAGCGGCGATCTTTGCGCTGGGGCTGGCGGAAATTCCGTCGGAACCGGAAGTGACAACCGTGGCCACGACGACCGCGGCAACGACGCCGGCGACCACACCGCCGCCCACCACACCGCCACAAACGACTACGACGGCGACCACGCCCGAGGCGAAAACGGTGAGCGTTACCGTCGACGGCGAAACGCTTGCGATTCCGACACATGCGGAAACGGTGGCCGAGCTTTTGACCGAAGCGGAGATTGCGCTCGGCGAGCACGACGAGGTGCGCCCGGATGCGTCCTCGGACGTCTACGACGGGATGTGCGTGACGATCACGCGCGTGGTGGTCGAGCAGATCACCGCCGAGATTGAGATCGATTTCACCACCGAAACGCAGGAGAGCGAAGATCTCTACGTCGGCGAGACCGAGGTTTTGGTCGAAGGGCAGACGGGGCTGAAGCGGATCGTCTTTGAGCAGACCATCCGCGACGGCGTGATGGTCGAAAACCGCATTGTTTCCAGCGAGATCGTCGCCGAACCGGTCGCACGCGTGCTCGCAGTTGGCACGAAGCCGCGCCCCGTGACCACCAAAGCGACAACGCCGGCCACGACCAAGGCAACGACCAAAGTCACCACCAAAGCGACCACCCCGGCCACCACGCCCAAGCCGACGACCGCCCCGACCACGACGGCCAAACCCGGCACGGTCGTCAGCGAGCCCGAGGCGATCACCGTCAGCGTCGGCGGCACGACGTATGGTGTCAAGCAGGTGATCAACGGCGAGGCCGTCGCCTATTATTCCAAGCTTGCAAATCCTTCGACCGCCACGGGCAATCCGGCGATCCCGGGCAAGACGATCGCGGTCGATCCCAAGGTGATCCCGCTGGGCAGCCTCGTCTACGTCACGTCGGTCGACGGTGTGTCGTGGAGCTATGGCCCGGCCTACGCCCACGACGTCGGCGGCGGCATCAAGGGAAATATCATCGACCTTTTCAAGGCGAGCTACGACGAATGCGTCGCCCACGGGCGCAGAGACTGCATCATTTATATCTTGGAACCGTAAAAAGAACGGCGAAAATAAGCAGGTGACCGTAAAATAGGGAACGGCGCGTATCGGGATCGATACGCGCCGGTTTTTGTGTTGAGCGGTGCCTGTTCGACAAATTGGAATTGGTATTATACTGGTTTAATCAAACCGTTTGTCCAGAATGTCTCAAAGGTTTCAGTTGAACCGCCGTGCTCGACAATTTTACCGTCAACAACTCTGTCAATGTCAACT
>SVLQ01000009.1 GCA_015067825.1 Oscillospiraceae bacterium
GATCCGAGAACCTATCACAGAGAAAACTTCAAATGCGGAGCTTACTCAAAATTCGGTGATAGGGTATGTTCGAGCCACTATATCCAAATCAAGATTCTCAATCAGATCGTCTTGCAGGATATACGCTCCAAGATCGGCTTGGTCGAAGCGGATGAAAACAAAGCGAGAAAAGCTTTTCTTAGCCGTAGTGAGAAGCTTGCCGCCGATACACTTGCCGCCGACCGCAAGCGAGAAACGCAGGTAAAGCGCCGTCTTGCAGAGCTTGAACGCTTGATTTCCACCGTGTACGAGGATAAAGTGCTCTGCAAAATTCCCGAGGAAGTCTGCATCAACCTACTTTCAAAGTATCAAGAAGAAAAGAAAAATCTCACCGTCGAACTCTCCGAGATCGAACGCCGCCTCAATAGCGAGGTCGAGCGTCACGCGGATGTAGATGGGTTTATCCGTCGCTTGAAAAGCTATATCGGCGTTCCCGAGCTGACGCGAGAGATGTGTATGGAGCTGATCGAATTCGTCACCGTTGACGAGTGCCCGGGCAAGTATAGCAAAGAGCCCCGCGAAATCCACATCTACTATAAGCTCATCGACAAGAACCAATCAAAGCCTACCCATAAGATGTGACGATTTTTGATGTTCACTACCCTTGATATCTACAGCCATATGACCGACACGATGCAGATGCAGGCGGCTGTGAGCATTGACCGCAAAATCGGCGGCACAAACGCACAGATGCCCGTGGTAGAGCAAACGCCCGCGGAGACGGCAAAACCGCCCGTAAACGCCCCGTGTGCGCCCACAGAGCCCCATCCCGAGCCTGTCCCGAGAAAGATACGCAAGAGCGGTACGGGTTGCCTGTATCAGATCAACGACAACCTCTGGGAAGGCAGCTTCTTCCCAAGATTGCCGAACGGCAAGCGAAAGAAATTCAACGTCTACGCCGAAACGAAAGAGCAATGCGAAATCAAACTCGCCGAGATGATCGAAAGAGTCAAAGCAGAGATTGCAGAGCAGAAAGCAAAACTAAAAGAGGGCGCCGAATAAGGCGCCCTCAATTGCTATAGCAATTTCAGAAAAAATATGCAAAAGAGAAGGCGGATCGACAGAGTCGCCTTCAACTATTGGCGCGCAGTAAACAAAGAAAAGAGGTTGTGAGATGATAAAACTACATCTAATTGAGAAAAAAACTCATTTAGGTGTTGACAAATTGATTTTTTTGAGTATAATATATAGTGAAAGGGTATAAAAGGAGATATGCATTATGTTATTGCAATTTAATTTTAAAAATTATAAATCATTTAGAGATGATACAATTTTAGATTTAACAGCGACCAAAATTTCTGATTTCAATAGTCATGTAGTATCAATAGCAAATGAAAGAGTGTTGCCTGTAGCAGCTATATTTGGAGCAAATGCAAGTGGAAAATCTAATGTGCAGGAAGCATTTAGATATATGAGCGTGTATGTACTTGAATCCTTGGAATATGGTGACGAAGCAGATTCGAAAAAGAAAAAGACAAAGTTTTTCAAGCCCACTCCGTTCTTGTTTGACAATGAAAGCAAAAATACCGAGACAACATTTGAAGTTTATTTTATTGATTCTGAAGAAAATGGTGCTAAGACATACAATTATGGCTTCTCTGTAAATGGTAGTGGAGTTTGCGAGGAATGGCTGAATTGCAAGTCAAAGACTTCGAGAGGCGTATACAAGAAGATATTTTATCGTCATGGAGACGATATCGACATGCCTGGCATTCCCGTTAAGAGTCAAGAAAACATTAAAATAGCTTTGGCAAAAGAAACTTTGATCGTTTCATTGGGTGCGAAGTTGAAAATTGCTAAGTTAAAGTTTATTAGAGACTGGTTTATCAATAATGATTTTGCTGATTTCGGAAGACCAATCGAGAACTTCTTCTTATCTCAGTTAATTCCTAATGGATTTGCCGATGACAAAAAGGTTCAGCAAAATGTTGTGGATTATTTTTCAACCTTTGATCCATCTATAATTGGATTTAATGTAGAGGTTCTTAAGTCTGACAATGATGATGAGGATGAACATCTTAAGATTGATGCAATCCACAGACTGATAAATTCCGATCAGACAACGTCCATTCCGTTGCAAAATGAGTCTGCAGGAACCTTGAAGATGTTTGCGCTATATCCTATGCTTCAAGATGTGCTTTCAACCGGTGGAGTGTTATTCGTAGATGAGTTGAATGCACGATTGCATCCATTGCTTGTCAGAACATTTGTTATCACCTTCCTCAATCCAGAAATAAACACGAAGCATGCACAACTTATCTTCACTTCTCATGATTCTTGGCAATTGAACGGAAATATGTTGCGTAGAGATGAGATCTGGTTTACCGAAAAGGATTATGACGGCGTATCCACTTTATATTCGTTGGCTGATTTTGTCGATGAAGACGGAGTGAAGATTCGCAAGGATGAAAACTACGAAAAGAACTATCTTTTAGGTAAATACGGTGCTATTCCTACCTTGAAGTATTTTGATATGTTTAAGGAGGAATAATTGATGCCTCGAATTGAAAGAAACGGAAAGCGAAAAACAAGAGATCAGATGACAAAAAGAAGAGTGCCTGAATTGGGATACTACTTCATTGTTACCGATACAAAAGAAACCGAGCAGAATTATATGTTGGGTTTACGCGATTCCATTCCCAAAGAACTGCAAGGAAACTTGTAATTAAAGTTGTTAAGACCGCTACAAAAAACCTCGTGGATGAAGCTTTGAATTTAGCTTCATTGAATCCGCAATATGGCGAGATTTGGATAGTTTTTGATAGAGATCAAGTCAAGGATTTCGATGAAATTATTCGTCAAGCACATGACAGAAGAATAAATGTAGGATGGACCAATCCTTGTATTGAAGCATGGTTTAGCGCTTACTTCGGGGAGATGCCCAACTATCAAGATTCTGTTTCTTGTTGTAGCGGTTTTAGTACAACTTATGAACGAGTAACCAAGCAGCGCTATATTAAATCAGATCCTCAGATATACGAGAAACTTAACCGTTTTGGCAATGAACAGGAAGCTGTTGCATTAGCTGAACGAAAATTTATCGAGCATAGGGCTAACTGCAAGAACAAGCCCTCCGAAACGTGTCCTTGCACAACGGTCCACTTGTTGGTGGGCGAAATAAAATCAAAGATTACAAAGGAGAATTAAAATTATGGCAGAAACATTCAAACTTCCCGTGTCCTCTTATGAGGAACTTATTAAAATCATTCAGGCATATGCAGCTGAAAAAGAAGGAACCGCGTTATCTTTGGATTCTTTGCAGCATTCTACTGGTATTGATCGCACACTCGTTAGCGCAAATAATGGCTTTTTGGTTCAAATTGGGTTAATTACAGAAGGAAATAAAAAAGCAGCAACCGAATTAGGGCGTGCGCTTGGCAGAGCATATTCTTCAAAAATTCAAGATGAAATTGTTCGTATGTGGAGAGAAATTATCTTCGAAATTGACTTTTTGAATCGTATGGTATCTGCGGTAAGAATTCGTAAGGGGATGGATCGCTCAAATCTTTTAAACCATATTGTATACTCATCTGGGCTTAAAGATAATTCTAAAAGTAGAGCTGGTGCCGGCGCTGTTATAGAGATTTTCAAAGTCTCTGGTGTATTAAATGAAGTAGACGGAAAAATATCAGTGAATGATGAAAGTTCGGATGAAGCATCTTTACAGTCAACAGGTGGGAATGTTGAATCTAAAGGTGATGGTGCGCAATCTACAAAACAAATTATAGCATATTCTGCAACCACTGGAGTGACTGTAAATGTAAACATTGCCTGTTCTGTAGAGGAAATAGATATTGTCGGTGAAAAGATAAAGAAGTTGATAGAGACATTGTCAAAATAATTGTAAGAGGCAGGTTCGGTATGAGTTATAATATAGTACTGACTACTGCTGAAGATGTGGTTTCAGTTGTTGATGCTGTTGTTGCAAGAGGAAGTTGCGCTCAAAAACAGTACATAACCGAATTTACAGGAATAGCTACAGAAGATCAAGTTGATAAAGCTTTGCAAATGGCAATAGAACTTGGATTCCTTAAATATACCCCAGTTTCCAATTGTTATGATGTTGATTCTTTTTTGGCGGTGAAATTGGTTTCTTCGGCGACTGACGATCAAAAAGCGGTATTTATGCGGCTGGCTTTGGAGCAATATGAACCATATAAAACTTTCAAACAAAGGTATGAATTTACTAAGATAATTGATTTAGCTTGTAGACAAACGAAAATCTTGCACTCGATGTCATCCAACGAGAGGGATATAAAAAACACTTTAATAAGTATTGCTACATATGCAAAAGCATTAAAAAGCGAGGGAGCAAATTTATATAGTTTCTCCGAAGAAGAAAATACAACTTCTTTTATTGAAAGTGCACTTGAGACCTCTTCCATATCAGAGGCGACTTTAAGAGCTTATTGGGGTGAATCATTGTATTCTTTTGTGAACAATGTCAATGTTTTTCAACCTCTGTCGCAAGCATTTCAAAAAACCAGATCTACTACTATCGATGCACGTTCTGTTGTGGTTCATGCGGCAAATGCATTTGAGTCATTTCTCAACGATTATGCCAATCATCATAGCGTATCTTTAACTGGAAAAAACGGTATTATTCAAAAGAAGGATGCTCTTGTCGGAACTCTTTCGAAAAAGCACCGAGGAATGATTGAATATGTAGGACAAGTGCGAAACGCCGCCGATCATGGCGGCGACGCTGATGAAGGTGGTCTAACATGGCTTGTTATGGATGAGACTGCAGTTTTATTTCCAAGCATAGTGGCAATCCTTATCAAGGGGATTTACGACCGTTCTTTTAATAACGACATTAAGGTATAATTTTGCCCCGCAGTAAACAAAGAAAAACCTCTGGAATCGCTTGATTCCAGAGGTTTTTTGGTCCGAGTGACAGGGATCGAACCTGCGGCCTGATGGTCCCAAACCACCCGCGCTCCCAGCTGCGCCACACCCGGATATCTATTCAATTTTTTAGTTTTTTGCGTGGAAGTGGGACAAACTGTGGTCAAACTCAAAATCCACGCGGTTTTGCGTTTTCTTAAATCCCCGAAAGTCCGCACCGTTAAAGGCTTTTCTTCCGTGTTTGCAAGGGCTTTGAGGGATTTGCTTTCCGGCGCGGCGCGCCGTTTTGCCCGCGGGGGCTCCCCGCCTAGGCACGCTCCCAAAGCAGGCGCGCTACCAACTGCGCAACACCTCGTCGGCGGAGAAAATAACGTTTTCTCAACATTCCTATTATAACACAAGAATTCTGACTTGACAAGTTTTTTTTCTGCGGTATAATATAAGAGTATATGCTAAAATAGGCGCGGTATGTTTGCCGCGATGCCCGCTTCGGCGGAAAATACACGCGAAAGGATCAGAATTTATGCTCAACACAGACAAAACCATGGACAAGATCGTTGCTCTCTGCAAAAACAGAGGCTTTATCTTCAGCGGCAGCGAAATCTACGGTGGCCTCGCCAACACTTGGGACTACGGTCCGCTCGGCGCCGAACTGAAAAACAATGTCAAACGCGCCTGGTGGAAAAAATTCGTTCAGGAAAATCCGTACAACGTCGGCCTCGACGCCGCGATCTTGATGAATCCGCAGACTTGGGTCGCTTCGGGCCACCTCGGCGGCTTCTCCGACCCGCTGATGGACTGCCGCGAATGCAAAGAACGCTTCCGCGCCGACAAGCTCATTGAAGATTTCTGCGCCGAACAGGGCATCACCCTCGAAAAGCCGATCGACGCCTTTACGCAGGAAGAAATGAAGGCTTTCGTCGAAGACCACAACATTCCCTGCCCGACCTGCGGCAAGCACAACTTCACCGATATCCGTCAGTTCAACCTGATGTTCAAGACCTTCCAGGGCGTTACCGAAGACGCGAAAAACACCGTCTATCTGCGTCCGGAAACCGCGCAGGGCATCTTCGTCAACTTCGCCAATGTCCAGCGCACCACCCGCAAAAAGCTGCCGTTCGGCATCGGCCAGATCGGTAAATCCTTCCGCAACGAAATCACGCCGGGCAACTTCATCTTCCGCGTGCGTGAATTCGAGCAGATGGAACTCGAATTCTTCTGCAAGCCCGACACCGACCTCGAATGGTTCGCCTACTGGCGCGGCTTCTGCCGCGATTGGCTGCTCGCGCTGGGCATCAAAGAAGAAAACCTGCGCCTCCGCGACCACGATCCGGAAGAGCTCTGCTTCTACTCCAAGGCGACGACCGACTTCGAGTTCCTCTTCCCGTTCGGCTGGGGCGAACTCTGGGGTGTGGCGGATCGTACCGACTACGACCTGACCCAGCACCAGAATACCTCCGGCAAGGACCTCACCTACTTCGATCAGGAAACCAACGAGCACTATGTCCCGTACGTTGTCGAACCGTCGCTGGGCGTTGAGCGCTCGGTGCTCGCGTTCCTCTGCGACGCGTACGACGAAGAAGTCATCGACGAAGCGAAGAACGACGTCCGCGTCGTGCTGCGCCTGCATCCGGCTCTCGCGCCGTTCAAGGCCGCCGTTCTGCCGCTTTCCAAGAAGCTTTCCGAAAAGGCGCTCGAGCTGCACGCCGAGCTGGCCAAGGACTTCATGGTCGACTTCGACGATGCCGGTTCGATCGGCAAGCGCTACCGCCGCGAAGACGAGATTGGCACGCCGTTCTGCATCACCTACGACTTCGACTCCGAAACCGACGGCTGCGTGACCGTCCGTGACCGCGATACGATGGAACAGGTCCGCGTCCCGATGGCCGATCTGAAGGCTTACCTCGCCGAAAAGATTGCGTTCTGATTGAACTTACCAAAAAACAGCTGTAAGCGTTTGCTTACAGCTGTTTTTTATATTTGGGTTGGTTCTTTCTCTGTGGCAGCGTTTTTCGATGCTATGCGGTGGTGCCAAAAAGCCCAAACCGCCTCGGCGGCAGCAAAGACTACCAGCGCAATCAGTGTGCCCAACAAAAGGGCGTTATCGGCTCGAATCAACGAGAGAAAATACGGCGCATGACCATGGCAGAAGGTGTTGGCAACCGATTCAAAACCGATCGCCGCCAGAACAGAAAACGGCAGAATCAGATTTTTCAAGTTGCGAGCAGCTGCCCAGAAAAGAACGAAGAACGCAGGATAGGCAATCAAAAACTCTTTGGAACGCGGACGCGCATACAATACGTTTTCCAAAAAACTGCGGAAGCGCAGTTCGATATCGGGAAGCGAAAAGGATACGTTGCCGGTACGCACGATAAACACGATCAGTGCAATGCTCAACACCCCGCCGATCAGAAGACACTTCAGCAAGGCGTGACGTCGAAACCCTTTGAGGATTTCTTTGATGTCGCCCATCAGCGAACGGCCTTTTTCGTGGTAAAACACCCAAAAAACACACAGGGTTGTAAAGAAGAGCGGGAGGATCTGGCTGAGCTTGACTCCGCGGAAAATCGCCAGACCCAGTGCAAATTTGCTGTCTGCAAAAATTGCGGCAACCATTGTCCCGCCCAAAAGTGCGACGACAAAACTACAGATTAGGGCACGCAGGATTTGTTTCAGCAAGTCGAGGGTTCCGGGCTGCTCGAGTTGTACCCGCCGAAGAGCAGTAATCATCCACCAAACAGACCAGCACGGCGCAACTACAGCCGCAGCCAGTGCACCGATCAGTTGTAACAGATACGCATTGTATAGCGCCAAAGCAATCAGACACGGCAATGCAGCGATGGAAACAATCATACCGAAACCCTGTAGCTTTTCGGTATGTGTGAGCAGGGCGATCCCGGCGGCGAAAATTCCCCAAACAGCCAAAACCAAAAGCGGAGTCGAGACGTCATAAGGTGCTACCGTACTTGCCGATGAAGAAACGGTGTAGTGGTAGGTATCCAACCGTGCAAACAAGTGCTCGAACATCAGGCGATATTCTTCGTTTTCTGTGACGATTACACCGTCGTGAAAAAACGGTGTTGTCCACAGCAATGTCTGCGCACGTTCGGCAGTTGAGCGGAAGAGCGTATTCACGATTTCTTCCGAGCCCTCATATCCGAGATCGCCGTAGCTCTGCGCGCGGAAATCCCACAGCCGATAACCTTTGATCCGCAGACCTTGGAAGTCGGAAAATACGTCAGCTTGATAATACCCTGTTTGCTCGGCATTTTCAATCAATGCCAGCGGCAGACTCCGCTGTTCCAGCACCTCGCAAACCCCCGCGAGATCCGATGAAGGTACTCCGGCATATGCCAGATAAAACGGAATGTCTTCTGGAATCGCATCGGCAGAAACGTTGCAGGGAATCACCCGCAAGCCTGCAGCACGCACCAAC
Source organism: Oscillospiraceae bacterium (assembly GCA_015067825.1). Taxonomy (GTDB): domain Bacteria; phylum Bacillota; class Clostridia; order Oscillospirales; family QAMX01; genus QAMX01. Next base: position 8,324 of record SVLQ01000009.1, read on the forward strand.
TGCTCTGGAGAATCGACAGTAGAACCGAGCTCTTGCTCCTGTAAAATAATGGCACCAACTCCCATCTCCGCAAACGAGGCAAGCTGTGCTTGCGGAGAACTATCGGATGCCTCACACAGGTGTAGAATATCGCTATAACTCATTGCTGCCAAAACATTTTTTGGTTTTTGTTCGCGAACAAAGCGCGGCACCAACAGGCAAACCGCGGCTAACACGCCCAGACAGACCGCAACCGCGTGAGTGATCTGCCAAATCCTTCTTCGGGTCATAGCCGACTCCTTCCGGTTGTCATTGTTTTCCTTCGCCGCACGATATTCTCGTCGCAGCGGTGAAAGCCATCGACGTTTCTCGATATACCGTCCGCAGCAACGAACGGATGGGATCAGATCGCGATATCGCAGGCGACCTGGTACATATAGGAGTCGAGGTCTTTGTGCATATCCAGCGCTTCGGAGATCGGGATATCGCAGAGGTGGGCGTCGCGGTAGCAGACGACGATATTGGACTTGCCTTCAAGCAGGCGCATCACGGCGTAGTGACCCATACGGCTGGCCATCACGCGGTCGCGCGCGCTGGGACTGCCGCCGCGCTGAATGTGGCCGAGCGTGCTCACGCGCGTTTCGATGCCGGTCTGCTCACGGACGCGCTTGGCGATCTCGTCGGTGCAGCCGACGCCTTCGGCGACGATAATGAGGAAGTGGCGTTTGCCGTTGTAGTGGCCCTCGCGGATCTTCTCGATGATATCTTTTTCAAAATCAAACGCTTTTTCGGGGATCAGGATCGCCGCAGCACCGCAGGCCAGACCGCAGTAGAGCGCCAGATGGCCCGCGCCGCGCCCCATGACCTCAACGACCGAGCAGCGTTCATGCGACTGCATCGTATCGGCGAGCTTGTCGATCGCGTCGATGGCAGTGTTGGCGGCGGTATCAAAGCCGATGGAATAGTGGGTGCAGGCGATATCGTTGTCGATCGTGCCGGGGATCGCGACCGTGTTGATGCCGGCGTTGGCGAGGTCGCGCGCGCCGCGGAAGGTACCGTCACCGCCGATGGTGATCAAGCCATCGATGCCGAGGTAACGGCAGGCGTTGACCGCCTTCTGCACGCCTTCGGGCTTGACAAATTCCGGGCAGCGTGCCGTATAGAGCATCGTGCCACCGCGGGAGGTGATGCCGTTGACGGAACGGGCGTTGAGCTCGACCACGTCGGAGTTGATCAAGCCGTTGTAGCCGCGGTGGACACCGACAGGAATGACGCCGTACTGGATACAGGTACGGACGACGCTGCGGATCGCAGCATTCATGCCGGGCGCGTCGCCGCCGCTGGTGAGAACGCCGATACGGCGGATCTTTTTCGGGGAAGGTGTATGTTCACTCATCGTAGCAGACCTCATTTCCAAAACAAACATCGTTCGGCCGCAGCCGATACGGCAGTTGTACTTATCGTTATTATATCACTTTACAAAAGCAAAATCAACCGATTTTCGCCACACCTCGTCACATGACATACAAAAGTATGCTCAACGTATGGGCGATGCTGGCAAGGACGACGAACAGATGGAAGATCGAATGGAAGTACGGGCGCTTGGAGCCGACACCGTAGAGGATCGCACCCAGCGTATAGGAAATGCCACCCGCCAACAGAAGCACGACCGCCGCAGTCGGCACGGAGGCGACCAACGGCTTCCACGCAAAAATAATGCACCAGCCCATCACGAGGTAGCAGATCATGGAAAAGATCTTGTACTTTTTGAGATCGACGGCGTTCAGCGCGATACCAAGAGCCGCCATCGCCCAGATCACGCCGAACACCACCCAGCCGATCCACGGTTCGTACGACCGCAGCGAAACGAGCGCAAAAGGCGTATAGGTACCGGCGATGAGGACGAAGATCGTGCAGTGGTCGAGCACCTGAAAAACGCGTTTGGCCATGCTGCCGGGGCGCAGAGCGTGGTAAAGCGCGGAAGTCGTGTAGAGCAAGATCATCGACACGCCAAAGAGCGTGCCGCTGATAACACCCCAGACGTTACCGCGGACGGCGGCAAACACCACGCACAAAACGAGCGCAGCTACGCCGACACCTCCGCCGACGATGTGGGAGACCATATTGAATATTTCTTCGCCGCGGGTATAGGCGGGCATTTTGCGGTCGCGAAGCTTGGTGCGGGGCATAGGGGACCTCCGTGTAAAAATGAGATGATGATAACTCAACATATACTTCATTATAGCATATTTTTTCACGCGGAGCAAATAACAAATCATGAACGATAAAAAAACGGAAAAAGCAAAACAAACAGTTGACAAATCGAAAGGCCTGTGTTATAATAACCGTTGCGAAGGTTTTCGCACTGCATGGAGAGATGTCCGAGCGGTTTAAGGAGCCGGTCTTGAAAACCGGTGACTCGAAAGAGCCGTGGGTTCGAATCCCACTCTCTCCGCCAAATATTTCTCCGGCCGAATTGAATACATGGAGAAGTACCCAAGTGGTGAAGGGGCTCCCCTGCTAAGGGAGTAGGTCGGGTGACCGGCGCGAGGGTTCAAATCCCTCCTTCTCCGCCAAAATCGACAGGTTTCGACAGAAGCCTGTCGATTTTACTTTTTCACTATTCACTCTTCACTTTTCTCTCTTCTCTGAATCCTCGCAAAGAGAGCAAAGCATGACATATCCCCCCAACAAAACGGGGCTGCCGCATGCGCAGTGTCCTTAAGGACAGTTTTTCATTTCAACAAGAAATAGCACCTACCAACAGGAAAAGGACAGAGAATGTTTTTACACTCTCTGTCCTTTTTTCTTCACAAATGCATATCGTGAAATATTTTGCTTTGCAAAATGTGAAATAATGTTCTGTCGAACATTGTGAAATATCTCGCTCTGCTCGATGTGAAATGAAATAAATCCCCTCACGCCCGCAGGCATTTCACTCGTTGAAAGCGAATTTCACGCACAAAGTGCATTTCACAAATCCCGTAAGGGATTTATTTCGTTGCGCAGTGTCCTTTAGGACACTGCGCATAGCAGCCCTGTTTTTTGGCTTAATTTAGTTCTGTTCGAGCGCGAGGGTAACGGTCGTCGTGTCGCAGACTTCGCTGGGTCCGAAGTACTGGATGGCGCCCGGATAGACGTAGCAGGTCTCGACGGCCCATTCGTCTCTGTGGGCGGCGAAGAACTGGAAGGGCTTGCCTTCGAGTTCGACGAGCGCTTTGCGGATAACCGGCTTATCCTTGCCGTTTCTTCTTTCGATGTTCATCATCTTCGTGATCGGCATACCGCCCGCGACCCATTCTTCGGCCGGCTTGCTGAGGTTGGAAACCTTGGAGAGGTAACCGGTGTAGCCGTACTGGATGAGCATGAAGGCGTTGTAGCCGAGCGAGTAGCAGTAGTCGGCGTCGAAGTTCGACGGGAACGCGCAGCGGCCTTCGTAGCCGAGGAAGTGGTGCAGCGCGGAGAACTTGCCTTTATAGGTGCCGGCGGCTTTGCGGGCCTTGAGGTTTTCGGCGACGAGAGCGGAGAAGAGCTTTTCGGATTCGATCAGCGAAACCTGGACGTTGCCGTGCGGGTCGCGTTCGAGGAAGAGCTGCTGCTGGATCGAGACCGGCAGGATGGCGAAAACGGCCATCGATTCGGCGGTCAGGCCGGCCTTGATGAATTCGTACTTATCGGCCCAAGTGGGCAGCGCGTTGAATTCGTCGGTCTTTTCGCCGGCGAGGAGCTCGTTGATCTCGGCGATCAGGACGGAGAATTCGGGGACGAATTCGACGATGCCTTCCGGAATGATGGCGACACCGAAGTTCCAGCCCTTGGCAGCGCGGTTGGCGACGGAATCAGCGATGTAGTCGGCGATCTGCGCGAGCGACATCTTCTTTTCGGCAACTTCTTCACCGACGAGGCAGATGTTGGGCTGGGTCTGGAGCGCGCATTCGAGCGCGACGTGCGAAGCCGAGCGGCCCATGACCTTGACGAAGTGCCAGTATTTCTTAGCGGAGTTGGCGTCGCGTTCGATGTTGCCGATGATTTCGCTGTAGGTCTTGGTGGCGGTGTCGAAGCCGAAGGAGCATTCGATGTCTTCGTTCTTGAGGTCGCCGTCGATGGTCTTCGGGCAACCGATGACCTGAATGCCGGTATTGTGCGCCGCGAAGTACTCGGCGAGAACCGCAGCGTTGGTGTTGGAGTCGTCGCCGCCGATGATGACGACGGCGTTGATGCCGTGCTTCTTGCAAACTTCGGCGACAACGGCGAACTGTTCTTCGGTTTCGAGCTTGGTTCTGCCCGAGCCGATGATATCGAAGCCGCCGGTGTTGCGGTACTGGTTGATGTATTCGTCGTCAAAGATCACGTAGCTGTCTTCCAGCAGACCGCTCGGGCCGCCCTTGAAGCCGTAGAGGACGTTTTCTTTGTTGGTGGCCTTCAGCGCATCGTAGAGGCCGCTGATGACGTTGTGGCCGCCGGGAGCCTGACCGCCGGAGAGGATAACGCCGACGACCTGTTTTTTGGCTTCGGAGGTGTTTTCGCCCTTTTCAAAGGTGATCTCGTTTTTGCCGTAGGTGTTGGGGAACAGCGCCTGGATCTTTTCCTGGTCGGCAACGCTTTCGGTGGCGCCGCCGTTTTTGACACAGATCTCAGAAATACCGTTTCTGAGCATGCCGGGCAGCTTGGGGTTGTAGCCGTATCTGACTGTCTGAAGCGGAGAAAGTTTCATCTAAATACACTCCTTATGTTGTTTAAAATGCAAAAGTAATAGAATCCGGTATTTTACGCGGCAAAATCGGAAACCGGTACGGTTCTTTTCCCGACAGTTCGGGCGGACAACCGACACCATGTTATATTATACCACTTTTTGCGTGGTTTCTCAAGTCCCTGCACCGTCCGTTGTGCATAAAAAATCATCTCATAAAGCATGTTTCGACAGCAAACCGCACAGACGGGCAGAAAAAAACGACAAGCTTCGGAAAGAAACTTGTCGTTTTGCGTTTGCGGGGTTACTGGATGACGATTGTGTCATAGGCGTCCAGAATTTCGACGACGGCCGCCTCGGAAGCTTCGTTCAGGTATTCCGAGAACTTTTCTGTGACCACCGAGGAATAGTAGGACGCGTACTGATCGTTGGTCAGGTTGTCGCGGATGATGATGTGGAAGCCGTATTCTGTCTCAACGACGTCGGAGTATTCGCCGATCTGCAGGGCAAACGCGGCAGTCTCAAAGGCCGAAACCATCTGGCCGGTGGTGAAGGTCATCCCTTCAGTGTAGTTGGCGTCGGCGGCAACGGCATCAAAGCTTTCGCCGTTCTTCAGGCGGGCGAGCGCTTCGTTGGCTTTTTCGCGCTGGAGCTCAATGTCGCCTTCGGCCAGCTTGGTGCCGGTGGAGGTGTTGGTCGTGAAGAAAAGCATGTGGCGGGTCGTGATGAAGGCTTCTTTGTAATCAGCCTGCACCTTCTCGCGTTCTTCGGTGGTGAGGGCGAATTTGTTGCCGTCGGCAAAGAGCGCCTGCACCTTCTGCATGTAGAGCATATCTTCAAAATAGCGCCAGAGCGCATCTTCGGTCACGCCGCTTTCATCGAGGAAGGCGTTGTAGGCTTTCGCACCGCCGAAGGTCGAGACCAGCGAGTCCATCGTGGCTTCCAGATTGGTCTTGTCATCAGAGGTGATCTTGAGCTTGTTTTCCTTGGCGAGCTGGCGGCAGAGCATTGCGCTCAAAGCCTGCTGCGAGGCCATAAAGTGCAGGTAGTCGGCCATCGTGGTATCTTGTTCGCCGTTTTCCCCTTCGACCAAAACGGTGGCCAGTCTTTCGGGATCCATCGCGATAATGTCGTTGAGGGTCGCCGTGCCTTCGGAAATGTTGGAGGCAAAGAGGTTGTATTTGGTGAAGAAAAGGTGGACCATGAAGTCGTCCTTCTGCATATCTTCACCGTTGACGGTCATGATGGCTTCGGTACGCGTGCTGCTGCAGCCGGCAAACATGGAGAGGCAGAGCGCGAACAAAAGCAGAAGAGAAACAGCGCGGAACGTAAAGTGTTTCATAACGAAAATCCTTTCGGCAAGATTGCCGGTGGTGGCTCCGCGGAGATCCCACGGATACGGCAAAATTTTTAACTTCTATTATAGTACCATTTTTTTTGTGTTTTGTAAAGGGAGTTTATCGCAAAAACAAGAAAAAGCGGCTGTAAATTATTTGTGACCGCTCAGCTTTTCGCGGCACCCGATGCCATCAGCACGGAAACGAGCGTCTCCGCAAGTGCGACGCGGTTATCCTTGCGGTGCAGGCGGATGTAGAGATGCGGGCGTTCGCCTGCGTTTAAGAGAACCTTGCCTTTGAGCTGCGGGTGCTCGAAGAGCGGCTGGATCTTATCGAAGGTGAAATCGGTGAAGTAGAAACAAAGCGTGTCGTTTTTGTCGGTGATCTCGTTGATTCCGACCTGCATGCAGTTGGCCCGCAGGAGTGAGATCTGCAAAAGCGTTTCGGTTTCGTCCGGGTAGTCGCCAAAACGGTCGCAGAGCTCGTCGCGGATGTCCGAGGCATCCTCTTCGGTCTGGATGCGGGCGATACGGCGGTAGAGATCGATGCGTTCAAACGAGGAGGTAATGTAGGTGTCGGGGATCGAGGCGGGAACGGTCAGCTCGACCACGCATTCGCGCGGCGGCGGAACCTTTTCGCCCTTTTCTTCCAAAACCGCTTCCTCCAACAGGCGCAGGTACATATCGTACCCGACGGAGATCATGTGGCCGCTCTGCTCCGCGCCCAAAAGGTTACCTGCGCCGCGAATCTCGAGGTCGCGCATGGCGATCTTAAAGCCCGCGCCAAATTCGGCGAAATCGCGGATCGCCGCCAACCGTTTCTGGCTGATCTCGGTCAGAACGCGCCCGGCCGGGAAGGTCAGGTAGGCGTAGGCGTGGCGCGAAGAGCGCCCGACACGTCCGCGGATCTGGTGCAGCTGCGCCAGACCGAAGCGGTCGGCGTCTTCAATGATCAGCGTGTTGACGTTGGGGATGTCGATACCGGCTTCAATGATCGTTGTGCAGACGAGGATGTCGGCCTCGCCGTCGGTGAAGGTCTGCATGACTTCGCCGAGCTGCTTTTCGTTCATCTTGCCGTGCCCAACGATCACGCGCTTTTCCGGAAACATCGCCTGCAGCCGTGCGGCGGTCTTGTCGATCGTGTCCACGCGGTTGTGCAGGTAGTAGACCTGTCCGCCGCGGGCGGTCTCCCGGGCGATCGCATCGCGGATGACGGCGCGGTCGTATTCCATGACGTAGGTGGTAACGGGGTAGCGGTCGTGCGGCGATTCTTCGAGGACGGACATATCGCGCACGCCCGAAAGTGCCATGTTGAGCGTTCGCGGGATCGGCGTCGCCGAAAGCGTCAAAACGTCGACGTTGCCGGAGATCTCCTTCAAGCGTTCCTTGTGGGCCACGCCGAAGCGCTGCTCTTCATCGACGATGATGAGCCCAAGGTCTTTGAACTGCACGCTTTTGCCGAGCAGGCGGTGGGTACCGACGACGAGGTCGACGCTGCCCATGCGCAGACCGCGCAGCGTTTTTTGCGCGTCGGACGGGGTGGAGAAGCGGCTGAGCGAGGCGATCTGTACGGGGTAGCCGCGGAAGCGGTGGCAGGCGGTCAGGTAATGCTGGCGCGCGAGCACGGTTGTCGGCACCAAAAGCGCGACCTGCTTGCCGTCCAAAATGCATTTCATGGCAGCGCGCAGCGCGACTTCCGTTTTGCCGAAGCCGACGTCACCGCACAAAAGGCGGTCCATCGGGATCGGGCGTTCCATATCTTTTTTGATCTCGGCGACGGAAACGAGCTGGTCGGTCGTCTCTTCGTACTCAAAGCTCTCCTCAAATTCCGTCTGCCATGCCGAGTCGGCGGCGAAAGCGTGCCCGGGCAGACGGGAACGTTTGGCGTAAAGGGCGATGAGCTGCTTGGCCAGATCCTTGGCCGCGCTTTTTGCGCGTTGGCGCGTGCGCGTCCAGTCGGTGCCGCCGAGCTTGGAGAGCCGCACGGCGCTGTCCTCGGCCGCGCCGAGGTATTTGGAGATGACGTCCAGCTGCGTGACGGGGATGTAGAGCACGTCGCTGCCGGCGTAGGCGAGCTTGATAAAGTCTTTTTTGATGCCGTCGGCCTCGATCTGCGAGATCCCGCAGAACCGGCCGATGCCGTAGGTGTCGTGGACGATGAGGTCGCCTTCGTGCAGGTCGGAGAACGATTTTAAGCGTTCGCGGCTACCTTTTTCCAGCTTGACCTGCTTGCGCTGCTTTTTCTTTTCGGAGATCGTCGGGCGTGTGTCGTTGATGACGGCGATGGAGACGCCCGGCAGCTCGATGCCGGCCGAAAGGCTGCCGATGCCGATGGTCAGCGAGCCGGGAACGAGTGCGCCGGAAACGGTGGGATCGACGGTGGCGGTGATTCCGTTTTCGCCGAGCATGCCGACGAGGTGCGTAATGCGCTCACGGTTGGCGGCCAGCAGCAAAACGGCAAAATTCTGCTGCTTATAATAACGGATATCGGAGAGCAACGTCTCAAAATTCTGCGTCAGCGACGGCAGCTGCTTGGAGATCAGGGTGAAGATCTTTTTGGGCGGTAGCTCGTTGCGCTGGGCGACGAAGTTGTCGAGCATGACCGCGCTGCGCGTCTGCAAAAGCGAAAAGAGTGCGTCGGGTTCGAGGTAATATCCGCGCTGGCGGCCGCAGATGATGCCGTTTTCCATCAGCTGCTGCTGCTCTTGCGCGGAGCGGCGGGCGAGTGCGCGCACCTCTTCGCAAACGCGCTGCGCATCGTCGAGGAAGAAAACGGTGTTTTGCGGCAGATAATCGAGTGCCGTGTGCGGTGTTTCGGCGAATATCGGCAGATAGCGGTCGATCGCGGCGAAGCGGATGCCCTCGCGGAGCTTTTCGCTGTCGGCCTTGATCTTGTCGACGAGGCCTTCGGCCAGCTTGGCGCGGTTCAATCCGCGCAGCAAATTGGCCACACGGGCCGAAAACGCTTCGCGGCCGCCGTCGGCGAGCTCCGGCGAGAGCTCACGCGTCGGCGTAATGCGCAGCCGGCGCAGGTTTTCGGTGCGGCGCTGGGTCGCGGTATCAAAGGCGCCGATTGAGTCGATTTCGTCGCCGAAAAATTCAAAGCGCACGGGCCGCGCCATCGATGGGCAGAAAACGTCGAAAATGCCGCCGCGGAAGGCAAATTGCCCGATGCCCTCTACGGTGTCAGCGCGCAGGTACCCAAGCCGCAAAAGCGACTGCGCGAGCACCTCCGGGGCGATCTCGTCGCCGACGGCAAGCTCGAGGATCGAATCGGTAAAGGTGTCGGGCGCGAGCGTTCGCAGCGAAAATGCTTCGACCGAACCGCAGACGGCGGTGATCGCCCCGCTTCTGAGCCCGTCAAGCACGGAGAGGCGGCGTTGCTCCCATTCGCGGCTGACGCCTTCAATGTCGTGGAAGGTGAGCTCGCGCGCGGGGAGCACGGCGTAGTCGATGCCGCTCAGCGCCGAAGCGTCGGCCGCAAAGGTGGCGGCAGTCCCTTCGTCGGCGGTCAGGACGGCGACCGGGCGATAGAATTCGGTCTGGATCGCCGCAGCCACGAGTGCGCGGTGCAACGGCGAAAGCCCGCAGATCATCACGGGAGAATCTGCGGTTTCCAATTTTGTTTTCAGTTCCTTCCATTCCGTGGGGGTAAATACCGTTTTGCAAAGGGAAAGCATGTCAGATCCTCCTGTCTGTGGTCAAATCCGGGTTTTGCAAACAACACAAAACGCGGGCAAACGCGCTTGGCGCTGCCCGCAGGGGATATTGGTGGTGAAACTTATTGTTCGGTTTCGGCCGGAGCAGACTCCTTGGCGGCCGGGAAGAAAAATGTTGCGGCGATGGAAATCGCACAGGTAAAGCCATAGAAGTAGATGCAGGCATCCAGCAGATCCGCGCCCGAAAGCACGGCCGGCGTGAGCACAGCGTTGACGCAGACGAGGCCTTTGCCAACCAACGCGACCGTGCCGAAAAACAGACAGGCGGCGGTCATCAGGTACAGGCGGTGCGCCGGGATTTTGCCGAGCAGACTGCCCGAACAGGCAAAAAACATCAGAATCATCGCGATCATGCCCATCACATCGCAGAGATATATACCGATAGCCGGATTGGCGGACACCTCGCGGTAGATTTCGATCAGGCGGAAGCTCGCCCAAAAAACAATCAGCAGCGAGGCCGAACCGATCGGCGAATCGGTCGAGGGCTTGGCAGAGAGCTTGCGGAGCACGGGCAAGGTGACTACCGCGGCGATCAAAAAGAGCAGACCGCAGATGATGCCCCATGCCGAAAACGAACCGACGGAATCAGCCAGCATTTTGATGGCGGCCAGCATGGCAACAATCGTGCCGATCGTGGCGGGGATAAGCGTCATTTTTGGTGCGGTGCCGATTGCCGCGGAGCACAAACCGGTTTTTTTGAAGCGGACGGCAATGAATGCCGCGCCGAGTCCGAGAAGGACGATCACGCTCAGCGCCGTGAGCACCGGGCCGTAGAGGTTACCGCGGATGGCGAGTCCGAGCGCGTCAAACGCTTTGGTCAGGTGCAGGTACCGCACAAAGCCGCCGATCAGACCCAAAACGGTCAGCCCGACGAGCGGGAGTAACAGCTTTTTCTGCGAAGAGTCGAGATGCTTCATAAGGCGGCCTTTCCGATGCGGTCAGCGCATCATGTTCGGAGGATCGTTGTCGTGGTGGCGGGGCTCTTTGCGCTGCGATTTCTGCTTCTTTTTATTATTGTAGAAGAAAATCGAGCACATGATTATGATACCGTAAATCAGGGCGCAGAAAATGGCGACACAGAGGAGGATGAGCAAAAATTTGATCATAATCCCCACGAATGTGCTGCCCTTGTCCTGATCGGGAGACGCTGTCTGGACGTTGGTGGATGCGGTCGTCGTCTGCACAATGGCCGATGCGGTCGGGTCGCCGGTGCCAACATTGGAAGAACTGCCCGGTTCTATGGTGCTGCCGTCGGGGCTGGTAACGACCGGTGCCGATGTGGCGGCGGGCTGACCGTAGCTGCTGCGGGCGAGCAGATCGGTTTCGGCGACGAGGTAACCGTTGTCGTAGAGGCGGAGGATGCCGAGCTTGCCGCCGGCGGCGACAGGTTCGGTGATTTTGGCTGGCAGATCGTAAACGCGGTCATAGTCGAGGTAGTTGTCGGATGCGTGGCAGAGCACAGTGAAGGCCGCTGGCTCGACTAGCATCGTCGAACCGTCGGCGGTCGGAACCGATTTTGCGAGGTCGATCGTGTCGGTCACTTCGGTGAGCATCAGGTTAGCGGCGAAATGCTCGATGAGGGCAGAGGTGTCCTTAAACGTCGTGCCTTGCGGTGCCTTCATGATGACCGTGACGTATTCGAGTCCGCCGTATTCAGCGTAGGTCACGAGCGTGTTGCCGGCGGGCGTGGTGAAGCCGGTCTTGCCGCCGATGACCTTGGCGTTATAGTAAGAAGAATTGGTGAGGATGAGCTTGTTGGTCGAATTTAAGTGGCGCGGCTCGGCGCATTTGTTGGTCGGCGGGATCTCGAACGAGGGCGTGGAGATGATGTCGAGGAGCAAATCGTGCTTGATGCACTCGGTCATCAGCGTGGCGAGATCGCGCGGGGTCGTGTAGTGGTTGGGATCGTGCAGACCGTTAAGGGTCACGAAATGCGTGTTGTCCATGCCGAGTTCGGCGGCTTTGGCATTCATCATGTCGGCGAACGCGTCAAAGCTGCCGGCGATATGCTCACCGATGCCGAGACAGGTCTCGTTGGCGCTGGCGACCATCATGCCGTAGAGCACCTGCCGCACCGTCAACTCTTCGCCGACATCGATGGAGATGTGCATGGTGTCGCGGGGGATCCCGTAGACCGCTTCGTGCGAGAAAGTCACGATATCGTCGAGCGAGAGCTTGCCGGCCTCGATCTGTTCAACGGCGACAAGTGCGGTCATCAGCTTGGTTGTGCTCGCCGGGTACATCTGCGCGTCGGCATTTTTTTCGTAGAGAACCGTTCCGGTCGTCAGTTCGATCATAAAAGCCGCGTTGCCGGAAACGCCGGGCGCTGCGGGCACATCGCACGCATCCCCGTAGGCGGCAGAGGCATATGGACACAGGCAGAAAACAGCCAGCAAAACAAGCAGCAGAGCAATGGGTCTTTGGTGTTTCACGAGGGCAGACCTCCAATTATCAACAGACATTTTCATTCACTCTATATTGTACCATATCAATGCATGGATTGTCAAAATAATTTTGGGTTCCATACGGTTTTCGACAGATTTTTCCGCACCATGCCTCCGGGATTTTCCAAACAAGCGGGAAGAACGGCGGAGGGAATGCGGCAAAATCCATACAGAAAGAGCGCGGAGAAACGAAATAATTATGGAATTTGAGTCTTTTCGTTTGGGCATCATCGTGGTATAATATATTTTATAATGGATCGATATATTTCCGTGCAGAGGAGGAATAGGATGCTGAGCGAGACCTTGTCGAAAACGATCCTGTTTGCCGGGCACTACGGCAGCGGGAAAACCAATATGGCGCTGGCGCTGGCGATCGAGCTGAAAAAAGCCGGCCGCGACGTTACCGTCATCGATCTCGACATCATTAACCCCTATTTCCGTCTGGCCGACGGCAGCGAACGGCTGGCGGCGCACGGGATCGACCATATCGCACCGATGTACGCCAATACCAACGTCGATATCCCCGTCCTGCCGCCGAAAGTCGGCGCGCTGATCGATTCTTACGAGGGAACGCTGATCATCGACGTCGGCGGCGACGATACGGGTGCGGCAGCTTTGGGCGGATTTTCCAAAGCGATCACCGCGCGCGGCTACGAGATGCTGCTGGCGGTCAACTGCTACCGCCCCTTTACCGGCACGCAGGGTGAGGCGATGGACGTTGCCGCGCAGATCGAGCACGCTTCGCACCTGAAGTTCACGGGGCTGGCGGCCAACCCGAACCTTGGCCGCGAGACTACCGCAGAAACGATCACGACGGCGCTGCCCTTCACGAGTGCGCTCTCGGAAGAGACCGGACTGCCGATCGTTTTGACGGCTGTGCGCAAAGATCTGGCCGAGGCGGTCGCGCCGGAGATTTCCGGTGAGATCTTGGAGATCGAGATCCTCGAAAAACCCGGCTGGGAAATTTATTAGAACGAAACCAAAGCAATTCAGCATGGAAAGGTGATAGAGCAAATGGCAAAAGTGACGATTGACGAAAAACGCTGTAAGGGCTGCGGCCTGTGCACTGCGGTCTGCCCGAAAAAGATCGTAGCGCTCGCGGCGCACCGTCTCAACGCAAAGGGGCATCACCCCGCAGAGATCACGGATCAGGAAAAATGCATTGCCTGCGCGATGTGCGCTCGGATGTGTCCGGATGCGGCGATCACGGTAGAACGGTAAAACGGAGGGAACAAGAATGGCTGAAAAGATTTTGATGAAGGGCAACGAAGCGCTTGCCGAAGCGGCAATCCGCGCCGGCTGCCGCTGCTTCTTCGGTTACCCGATCACTCCGCAAACGCAGGTTGCGGAATATATGGCGAAAAAGCTGCCGAAGATCGGCGGCGTCTACCTGCAGAGCGAAAGCGAAGTTTCGGCGATCAACATGGTCATGGGTGCGGTTTCTACCGGTGCCCGTGCGATGACGTCGAGCTCCTCGCCCGGCATCTCGCTGAAGGCGGAAGGCATCTCCTACATCGCCGGCTGCGATCTGCCCGCGGTCATCGTCAACATGCAGCGCGGCGGCCCCGGCCTTGGCGGCATCCAGCCCGCGCAGTCGGACTACTATCAGGCGACGAAGGGTCTCGCCCACGGCGACTTCCACCTGATCGTCCTCGCGCCGTGCGGCGTGCAGGAAATCGTCGACCTCATGGGCAAGGCGTTTGACCTCGCCGACCAGTACAGAATGCCCGTCATGATCCTCGGCGACGGTATGCTCGGCCAGATGATGGAACCGATCACGCTGCCGGAACCGAAGGAAGAAGACCGCAGCGCCAAGACCTGGGCCACCAGCGGCACCAAGGGCGAGCGCAAGCACAACATCGTCAACTCGCTCTACATCCAGCCCGACGAACTCGAACGCCTGGTGCGCGAACGCTACGAGCGCTATGCCCAGATCGAGCGCGACGAAGTGATGTGCGAAGAGTACATGGTTGATGACGCCGATATCGTCATCGCCGCCTACGGTGCCTCTGCCCGTATCGCCAAAAACGCGATCGCCGCGGCCCGCGCCGAAGGTATCAAGGTCGGTCTCCTGCGTCCGATCACGCTGTGGCCGTTCCCGAAGGCCACGTTTGCCAAGGCTGCCGAGACCGCCAAGGCGTTCCTCACCGTTGAAATGAGCATGGGCCAGATGGTCGACGACGTCAAGCTCGCCATCGAATGCAAGCGCCCCGTCCACTTCTTCGGCCGCACGGGCGGCGTCGTGCCGACCCCGGCGGAAATTCTCGCTGAAATCAAAAAGATCCACGGAGGTGACCGATAATGGCAATCGTCTATAAGAGACCGGAATCGCTGTGCGACGTCGATACCCACTACTGCCCCGGTTGTACGCACGGTATCGTGCATCGCCTGGTCGCCGAAGTGATCGACGAGCTCGGCATCGTCGGCAAAACGATCGGTGTTGCGCCGGTCGGTTGCTCGGTTTTTGCTTACAACTATTTTGAATGCGATATGATCCAGGCTGCCCACGGCCGTGCGCCGGCGGTGGCGACGGGTGCCAAGCGCGCCAACCCCGACAGCGTGGTCTTCACCTATCAGGGCGACGGCGACCTCGCGGCCATCGGCACGGCCGAGACCGTCCACGCGGCCACCCGCGGCGAAAATATCACGATCATCTTCATCAACAACGCGATCTACGGTATGACGAGTGGCCAGATGGCCCCGACCACGCTGCCCGAGCAGGTCACCACGACCACGCCCTACGGCCGCGATCCCAAGCTCGCCGGCTATCCGATCCGTATGTGCGAGATGCTCTCGACGCTTTCCGGCACGGCCTACTGCGAACGCGTCAGCGTCGACAACGTTCCCAACATCATGAACGCCAAAAAGGCCATCAAAAAGGCCTTTGAAAAGCAGCTCGCCGGCAAGGGCTTCTCGCTGGTCGAAGTGCTTTCTACCTGCCCGACCAACTGGGGCATGCAGCCGCAGGAAGCGCTGGAATGGCTGCGCGCGAACATGATGCCGTACTATCCGCTGGGCGTTTACGCCGATCGCGACGATGTGTTTGGAGCGTGAGAACATGACGAATTATAATATTTTGATCGCCGGGTTTGGCGGCCAGGGCATTCAGTTTGCCGGCAAGCTGCTGACCTATATCGGTATGTACACGGGCCTCGAGGTTTCTCTCTACCCCTCCTACGGTCCGGAAATGCGCGGCGGCACCTCCAACTGCGGTGTCAACATCAGCGACGCGCCGATCGCTTCTCCGCTGGTCGTCAGCCCGACCGAGCTGATCGTGATGAATGCGCCCTCGTTGGAAAAATTTGAGCAGGCCACGGTTGCCGGCGGCAAGATCTTCTACGACAGCACGTTTATTTCTGAGACGGCCGGCCGCGAAGACGTCACCTACTTCGGCATCCCCGTGACGAAGATCGCCGAGGAAAACGGTATCGCCAAGCTCGCCAACGTCATCATGTGCGGCAAGTTCCTGAAGGAAACCGGCCTCTGCGACATCGAGACGGCTGCTCCGATCATCAAGAAACTCGTGCCCGCCAAGAAACCCGAACTCTACGACCTCAATATGAAGGCACTTGAGATGGGCTTTGGCCTTTAAGAACGCCAATCGTTCCTAAATTGAAACTTAAATGCAAAAACAGCATTGCGGCAAAGCTGCAATGCTGTTTTTTGATCTGATGAGTCATGGAAAAATGACGGCGCTTCAACCGCAGTCGGCATTTGCCGAATGCGGAACAGATCCAATCAAAAAACGCGAACTGCAGCTTTGCGGCAGTTCGCGTTTTTCTTCGTATTCTCCGTTCGGAATCCCGATTCCGAACGATTTCTTAAATGTCCAACTGCTTGATGATGCCCTTGAGCGTGTCGGCGCTCTTTCTGAGGAGAGCAACTTCGTTGTCGGTCATCGTGGGGGCGATCGAACGCTTCAGACCCTGCGCACCGATGACGAACGGCAGGCTCAGACAGACGTCGCTGATGCCGTACTGGTTGTGCAGCATCCCCGAAACGGTCATGACCGCATCGGTGTCGCGGATGATGTATTCACAGAGGCGGTTGACCGAGGTGGCGATGGCGTAGTAGGTCGCGCTCTTGAGTTCAATGATCTTCGCGCCGGCCGTGCGCATATCGTCTTCGATGTCGTGCAGTTCCATCTTGCCGCACTGGTTGTGCTTGCTGCAGATGTCGGTGCAGTAGCGGCTCATCGGCATACCGGCGATCGTGACGAGCGACCACGGGATCATCGAGGTGTCGCCGTGTTCGCCGAAAACGTACGCGTGGACATTTTTCGGGCTGATGTTCATGTGGTCGGCGAGACGCGAACGCAGACGCGCCGAGTCGAGGATCGTGCCCGAACCGATGACCTGGCGCTCCGAAAGGTCGGTCGTTTTCAGGATCGTGTAGGTGATGATGTCGACGGGATTGCTGACGACGAGGTAAACCGCGTCGGAAGCGTAGCGGAGAATTTCCGGCATGACCGACTTGGTCACGTCGACGTTGGCCTGCGCGAGGTCCAAACGGGTCTGACCCGGCTTGCGCGCCATACCAACGGTGAAGATGACGATATCGCTGCCAACGGCATCCTGATAGCTGCCGGCGTAGATGTTGAGTGCCGAACTGAACGGCGTACCGTGGATGATGTCCATGGCTTCGCCGCGGGCTTTCTTTTCGTTGATGTCGATCAAAACGACCTCAGAAACGAGCCCGGTGATCGACAGCGTGTATGCGATGGAAGCACCGACGTTACCGGCGCCGAGGATCGTAATTTTCTTACCTTTTCTCACAGAAAACTCTCCTTATAAGAGAAATATTGGATATTCTGTTTTTATTTGCGGTGGCCGGAGTATCGCCGTTTGTTGATACGATACCACTTTACCGTATTATAATATATGATCGATGGTTTGTAAAGAGAAAAAGCTACAAAAAAATGCCGAAAAGAAGAAAGCGAAGACGGTAAAATCTTGTCAAAATTATGCATAAAACAAAAAAATGTGCGAAAAAACTGATAAAAAAGGGAAAATCAAAAGAAAACGGCAGGACGGTGTTTCCGTCCTGCCGTGGTGAAAATGCCGACGAATTAATCGAAATAAATGGTTTTGCCGGTTTCGGCCGAGGTGTAGATCGCTTCGATGATCTGCGAAACAACCGCGGCTTTTCTGCCCGGAGCTAGAAGCGGCGTGCCTTCGGTAACGGCGCTGATCCACTGCGCCATATCGTAAGCGCTGTCTCTCATGTCATCACCCTTGAAGAGGTCGCGGGTGTATTTGTTGGTTTCAAAGTGCTGGGTATAGAGCGTGCCGTTGACTTCGCCGTTGACAACGATGTTGTCGTCGTCGTCGAAGCAGAGGCCGGCCTTGTCACCGACGACGATCGGGGTCGAGCCGGTCTGTTCCATGTTGATCGACCACGACGCTTCAATGGTCATCGCGCAGCCGTTTTTAAAGCGGACAAAGCCCATCGCAGAGTCTTCGACCTGATATTCTTCTTCGGTGAAGAGGCGGCCGTTGTGGGTCTCGCAGCCCTTCGCGCCGATCTTGCGGTACGAAACGCCGGTAACGCTTTCGACTTCGTAGTTGTCGATGATAAAGAGGGCGGAGTCGATCGAGTGGGTGCCGATGTCGATCATCGGGCCGCCGCCCTGTTTTTCGTAATCAAGGAACACGCCCCAGGTCGGAACGCCGCGGCGGCGCAGGTTGCGGGCTTTGACGTAGTAGATGTCGCCCAGAACACCCTGCTTCACGAGGTTACGCGCCAGCTGATATTCGGAACGGCTGCGGGTCTGGTAGCCGATCGAGAGCAGCTTGCCGGCTTTTTCGGCCGCTTCGCACATCTTGAGCGCGTCGGCGTAGGTCTTGGCCATCGGCTTTTCGCAGTAAACGTGCTTGCCGGCGGCAAAAGCGTCGATCGTGATCGGGGCATGGCTGGAGTTCGGCGTACAAACGTGGACGACTTCGATCTCTTCCATCGCGAGCAGATCGTGGTAATCTTCAAAAACCTTCGCGCCTTCCACACCGAATTTTTCGGCGGCCGCCTGCGCACGGGCGATATCGATGTCGCAGAAGGCGACGATCTCCAGATTTTCAATGCGCTTCAGATTGGGCATATGTTTGCTGTTGGCAATACCGCCGCAGCCGATGATGCCGACTTTAACGTTTCTCATAGCTTTACCTCCGTTTGTCTGTTGTACGGGCAAACCCGCTTCCTATAAAAACAGTATACCACAAAACGCACCGCAGTTCAATGCTTTTTTGCGAAAAAGCGGAGACTCTTTTGGGAAGAAAACAGTTGCGGAATCGGTGGATTTATGGTATCATGTTGGTAGAAAAAATGCGGGATACCGCATCCGGAAGGGTAGGAATTACTATGGCGGAGAAACGCTGGAACGTGGTTTTTGACACCGATATCGGCCCCGACTGCGATGACGTCGGTGCGCTGATGCTGCTTTTGAACATGGAAAAAGAGGGCCTTTGCACTCTTTCGGCAGTCACCCATTCGACCTCCAGCCCCTTCGGCTGCGGCTGCGTGGATGTGATCTGCCGGGCAGAAGGCCGCGACGACGTGCCCATCGGCACCTTAAAGCGCGGCGGCGTCTGCTGCGGATTTAACGATGGCAAATACAACGAGGTCATCAGCGGCCTGTATAAAAACCGTTTCTCCGGTGGGCGTGAGGCGCCGGACGCCGTGCGTGTGATGCGGCAGGCATTCGTCGAAAACGACGAGGTGCTCCTGATCGCCGTCGGTCCCTTGGGCAATATCGCCGACTTTTTGCAGAGCGGCCCCGATGATCTGAGCCCCTTGAGCGGGATCGAGTTGGCGCGTGCGAAGTGTCCGCGCTTTGTCTGCATGGGAGGTATGCTCAGCGGAGACCGCAGAGAGTTCAATTTCATTGTTGAGCCCGAAGCCACGCGTTTCGTGCTCGCCAACTGGCCGACGGAGATCGAATTCTCCGAGTTCAGCGTCGGTGCCGACGTCGAAACCGGTGCGACCCTCTCGCAAACGCTCGGCCGCCTGCATCCCGCCGCGCTGGCCTATGCCCTTTATAGCCCCCACGGCCGCGCAAGCTTCGACCAAACGGCGGTCTACCAAGCAATCCTGCCCGAAAACGATCTCTTCGAGCTGAGTGAACGCGGCTGGATGAGCCTCGATGACCAAAACGCGACCGTCTGGGCGCCCGATCCCGCCGGCCGCCACCGCTGGTTCAAAAAGATGCAGTCGAAAGAAGCCGTCGGTGCGGTGATCGATGCGTGGATGATGAAAAGCGCAAAATAGAAAATCGATACAGCAGAAGTTATTTTTATGCACCAATTTGGCGCAGGATATTGATAAACCGGTGTGTTTGTGCTATAATATACGGGTGTCGTCAACATTGATCGTTTGCCGGCGCGAAACAGAAAAAAGAAGAGGAGACCAATTTTATGAGTTCTTTCTGTCCCGATTGCGGAACGCCGCTGAAACCCGAATGGAAAATCTGCACCAACTGCGGTAAACAGCTTGCCCAGACCGCGCCCACTGCTCGCCAGTGCATCCAATGCGGCACGATTAAGCAGGGCGACGTCGCCTTCTGCCCCAACTGTGGTGGCCAGATGGTAGAATTCGTGCAGAAACCCACCGGTGCAAAGGCTGCGAACAAGAAAAAACGCCTGATCTACGGTGGTGTGACCGCGGGTATTGCGTTCTTTACCTTCCTCAGCTTCTTCCTGCCCTATGCCTCCAACGGCTTTGGTATGACGATCAGTGCCTCGAAACTGATGGGCACGAGCTTTGCGGAAGAAACCTTCCTCCTGATCGCGTTCCTTTTGAGCATTGTCACGCTGCTTTGCGCGGCCGGTGCGATCTTTAAGCGCAAGCTCTACATTGCGACGATTATCCTCCCGCTGTTTGCACTGTTCTTCCACATTCTGCCGATCGGCTCGCTCAACGGCTCCCCTGCTTTCGGCTTCATTCTCCACCTTCTGACCTCGATTGCAACCTTTATCGTTTCCATCGTGGCGCTGAAGGCGACCAAATCGAAAAAACGCTGACAAATCTATCCAAACAGCCGGAAAAGCTTTGCTTCTCCGGCTGTTTTTCCATTTGTTTCCGGCGCATGAACAGCTGAAAACCGCATATACTATCTTCGGACGAGCGATCGTCCAAACGATCCCTCCACAGTCTGTTTTGCGGAAGTTACATTCCGTCCGGCGCACAAGGGCTGCAATGCCGGAACATTCTGTGCGCCGGATCGGAAACAGCCGGAATCTGCATTGGCGGATTCCGGCTGTTTTTTTACAGAAGAAGGCGGCGCACAGATCGCCTTCTGTACGCCGCCTTCTCAAGAGGTTTATCATAAGAGGATTGAGGTGGTGAAATTATTTGTCGGTATGCCCGCTGCAGCAGCTGCATTGGGAAGAGCATTTGCCGTTTGCGGGGCAGCCGATGCATTTTTTGCCTTGCTTTTTTGCGCGGATTACATACCACGCAGCCAAAGCCACGATGATTGCGAGTACGGCAATCAGGATGATGTTTTCCAACATACCGATGTTCTCCTTTTCGGGGACTTTACTTTGCTTTCTTCAGGGCGTATTCCGCCTTGAGGTTTTGATTGGTGCGGGAGATCAGCCAGACGATGATGGCGGCGAACGCGGCGATTGCGATCAGACCCGGGACGAAGCCGGCGCCGAGCTTGCCTTCGGTGATGAGCGTGCCGATCTGGAAGACGCCAAAGCCGACGGTGAAGCCGACGGCCAGCTGGAGGCCGATGCCGCCCCAGAGCCACTTGCTGCTCTTCATCTCGGCGTTCATGGCGCCGATGGCCGCGAAGCACGGCGGGGAGTAGAGGTTGAAGAAGAGGTAGGCGAGTGCGGCGACCTTGGTGATCGCCATGATGCCGGCGGCATCCGCGCCCGCACCTTCGAGGAGCGCCAGCTCTTCGGTGTCGATCAGGTTTTCAAGGCCGACAAAGCAGACGGCCAGCGTGCCGACGACGTTTTCCTTGGCGATGAAGCCGGTGACGGCCGCGGCGGCCATCTGCCAGCTGACGACGCCGATGACCGGCACGAGCAGGTAGGCAAACGGACGGGCGATCGACGCGAGGATCGAGGTATCCGCGCTTTCGGCGACGGCAAAGCTCCAGTTGAAGCTCTGCATGATCTGAACGGCGGTGTTGCAGAGGAGGATGATGGTCGCGGCCTTGACGATATAGGCCCAGCCGCGGCTGCACATCGATTTGAACGCACCCCACAGGGAGGGGAACTTGTATTCCGGCAGCTCGATGATGAAGTACGATTTTCTCGCCTTGTAGCCGGCGATCTTGTTGACGAGCAGGGCGCAGAGGAAGATGAGCAGAATACCGGCGAGGTAGGCGACCGTGCTCACCCAGCCGGCGTTGTCGAAGAACGCGCCGGCAAAGAGCGAGATGACCGGGATCTTCGCGCCGCAGGGCATGAAGGGCGAGATCATCGCGGTGGCGCGGCGTTCGCGTTCGTTGCGGATCGTACGGGAGGCCATGATGCCCGGAACGGCGCAGCCGATGGTGATGACGAAGGGGATGACGGATTTGCCCGAGAGACCGACTTTTTTGAAGATCGGGTCGAGGACAACGGCCACGCGCGACATATAGCCGCAGTCTTCCAGAATCGCGATCAGGAAGTACATGACCATAACGAGAGGCAGGAAACCAATAACGGCGATCGCGCCGCCGATCACGCCGTCAACGAGCAGTGCCGTCAAGAGCGGGCTGGCGTTTTCGAGCAAGCCGCCGACCCAACCCTGGAAGCTTTCCATCCAGCCGACGAGCAGATCGGCGATCGGCGTACCGACCCAAACCTGCGAGATCTGGAACACGAGGAACATCACGACCGCAAAGATCGGGATGCCGAGCCATTTGTTGGTTAGAACGGCGTCGATCTTGTCGCCGACGTTTTTGTCTTTGGTGAGGACCTTACGGGTCTCGACCTCCTTAACGATCGCGTTGACGAAGGCGAAACGCTTGCGGTCGGCCTCGACGACGGCCTTTTTATCGGTCAGGTCGACGTCGCCCTGCGAGTAGGGTGCCATTTGTGCTTTGCCGACGGCAGCCGCGGCGGCATCGACAACGGCCTTCAGACCGTCCGAAGAGGTCGAAACTGTGTTGACGACGGGGCAGCCGAGCTTCTGGGCAAGCAGAGCCGCGTCGATCACGGTCTCTTTCTTGGCGTTGATGTCGCTCTTGTTCAGCGCGACCACGACCGGAACGCCCAGTTCCAAAAGCTGCGTGGTAAAGAAGAGGCTTCGGCTCAGGTTCGTCGCGTCGACGATGTTGATGATGACGTCGGGATTTTCCTTCTTAACGTAGGAACTCGTGATGCTCTCCTCCGAAGTGAAGGGCGACATCGAGTAGGCGCCGGGCAGGTCGACGGCAATCAGCTCTTCCGAACCGGAGCAGTAGGCCTTTTTGATGGCGTGTTCTTTTTTGTCCACGGTAACGCCGGCCCAGTTGCCGACCTTTTCATTGCGGCCGGTGAGCGCGTTGTACATCGTGGTTTTACCGGAGTTGGGGTTGCCGGTGAGCGCGATTCTCATGGGGAAGCCTCCTTAAAAGTTTCGATTTGAAAACTGCGGTTTTCAAATCGTAAAGATTTCGCGCACTGATCCCCGCAGACGAAATCTTCCGATCTCATCTGCTCCTTTCGGTGCGCGGACGATCTTACGATCGTCTCTGTGGTTATCGGGGGTGTGCCGATGATGCACGGTTTCGGGAATTTTGAGAGTTAGTAAGAACTAACTTGCGGGAGAAAAAATCGGCGATCCGAAAAACGGATCAGCCGGGATGCGCGGAGATCAGATCAGGATCGCGGCGGCGAGCTGGTTGTCGATGTTGTAGCGGCCGTCTTTGATCGAAACCACGCAGCTGTGCTTCTTGCGCGAAACAACGGTGATCGGTTCGCCGCTGTAGCAGCCGAGTGAAAACAGGAATGCGTCCATCTCTTCGTCATCGGTTTCGATGCCGGTGATGATGTATTCCTTTCCTTCTTCTGCCTGCGTCAAGTTCATGGGGGAGCCTTCTTTCTGCGTGGTCGGAGTTAGAACACTCTAACTGATTACCCATATATGTTAGCACAGGCTAACCGATTTGTCAAGAAAAAACTTTGATTTTTTTGCCCGTCGCCGCATTTTTGGAAAAATCGACAAAATCCGCTTGAAAATCAGCCCCTCTCTATGATATAATATAACGAGAGCAGTTTATCTACAAAAGTATCAAAAAAGAAAGCCGGTGAGTTGGTGAAGATCCAGGAATCTGCGGAAAATTATCTCGAAACGATTTTGATTTTGAAAAAACGCAACGGATTTGTGCGTTCGGTTGATATCGCCAACGAGCTGGAGTATTCCAAGCCGAGCGTTTCGGTGGCGATGAAAAACCTGCGCGAAAACGGCTGCATCGAAACGGCTGCCGACGGCGCGATCACCCTGACGGAAAAAGGGCAGCAGATCGCCGAAAAAATGTACGAACGCCATACACTGCTGGCCAATTGGCTCGTGTCGATCGGTGTTCCCGCCGACGTTGCCGCCGAGGATGCCTGCCGCATCGAGCACGTCATCAGCGCCGAGAGCTTTGAGGCGATCAAGCGCCACGCAAATCAATAGAAGAGTATGAACCCGACCTGTGGACGATATTCGCATGTCGGGTTTTGTTTTTGTGTATTTGATATTTATGCAAGAAAAATATTGACAATGTTTTTTAAGTATACTAAAATAAAACTACAATGAATCAAAAAACAATCTAATACAAAAAATATGTACCAGTATTTTTGCTACCACATTGACAACGGACGTTCTCTTTATCATTATCCCAGATCGTAATTTCTTGTGTTGCGACGAATAAGGAGCGTATGATTATGCGAAAACGTTGGAATATCGTATTTTTATTATTGTTGTCGGTATCCGTACTTGCTTCTTGCAGACAATGGTCAGACGATGTTGACCGTAGCGCACAGCTTTGGTATTACGGTAATACTCCACGGCAAGACATCTTCGATGAAAATTATCGGATTGACTATGAATTTGTAACAGGGGAAAAACCTTCTGCCGTTCGAATGAGGGTCTTTGAAAAACTTGATTTTGAACAAAATTATGACAAAATCGAAGTGATACTGGGACAGGAACGTTACCCGCGTGATTTCGAAACGATCACCGCTACGGTGACGAACCATAATCTCGGAAAATCGTTTTACGTGTACGACGGTATGTTCATCGAAAAATCGATGGACGGGGAGTGGGTACACGTAACGGTGGGCAGAGAGACTGTGATCAGCGATTGGTGGTTGGCCGGCTACGATGCCTATGTCGATCCAACGACTCACAAGCCGGATCCGGAACGGGAACTTCCCGACGGGTACGCTGTTCCGAACTCCATCGAACTTGTCGTAGACCGTTGGAAAATTGTTGAACCCGGGCAATACCGTGCCGTTGTTTACGCCGGCAAGGAGGTCTTTTATCTTCCGTTTGAAATCTACAGCCTCTATGACCAAACCACAGCCGCAACCTCCCAATAACTCAAATCGCCCCGACGAAAGCGTTTCGTCGGGGCGATTTTCTTATGCGTATTCTTCTTCCATGAGTTCCACGGCAGCCTTGGCAGTGTCGGTGAGGGTCTGGGGATTGCAGTTGACTGTGCTGACGTCCTTGAAGATAAATTCGAGGTTTACGCTATTGCGTTTGGCGGCGGCGATCTTGGCGCGCAGATCGGCGCGAACGGCGTCGAGGTCGAAGGTCTTGGCGGCGAAGAACGCGGGATTCGGCTTAGCCGACATCACGAGGTCTTTCGGGATGCGCTCGGCGAAGGCGTCGGCGTTGCTCCACGGCGAGCACGAGATCTTGCGCACGTTCGGTAACTTTAAAATGCGGTCCATGCGGTCGTCGAGACGGTCGCAGCAGCCGTAGTAGATGTGCTTGAAGCGCGGGAACAGCCGCTTCATGTAGGCGACCTCAAATTCTTCGGTCACGTCGGGCGAGACCGAAGTGAAGAGCTGTGCGAGCCCAAAGCCCCAGGCCTCGCTCGCCGCTCCGCCGATCTGCCCGTCTTTGCAGACGTTTCCGCTGCGGGCGTCGTCGGGGAGGAAGGTGTGGGAGCAGTGGCAGTAGGGGTCGTAGAGGTTGGCGGCCTTGGCGGCATCGATCTCGTCGATCAGCGAGAGCGTGGCCTCGGTAAAGCGCTCCATCATCGCGTGCAAGAGGTCGGGATCGTCGTACAGCGCGATGTAAACGTTCGTCACGCCCATGCGCTCGGCGATGTAGTCCCAAATGCCCATGTGCAGCGTGATGCCTTCAAAGCGCCAGCCGATGATGCCGTCGAAGAGCTCGTCGGCCTCGGCGGTGATGCGCGCCTGCTGCTCGCGGTCGTAAATTAAGTGCGGAGTCTGGATCTTTTCCACGTCTTCAAGCGTGTTGAACAGACATTCAAACGACTGCGCACGCACGGCGTTTTCGTTTTCGCCGGAGAAATGCACGGCGCGGTCGATGCCGTAGCCGGAGGAACGCGCCGGCGAGGGCAGCAGCAGATACGGCGGCAGCACCATATCGGCCGGGAAGTGCTCCCATTGATAGAGCTTGTGGCGCAGCAGATGCTCAAACCAGCTCCAGTAAGGGTTGGCGACCGTGCCGCCCAGCGCGCCGAGCGGGTCGATCTCGTTCCACGGAAGCTGATCGAGAAGCACCATCGGGCGCATCATGTGTCCGGTGTTCAGGGCTTCCCAAAGCTTGGCTTTTTCGGCGTGGATGGGGAGGGCGGCGTAGTTTGCGTAGCGCAGCGCGAGCTCGCGCAGAGTGGCTTTTTCGTTGGCAGTCAGCATAGTCTGTCCTCCGTCCGGTCATCTTTGCGGATATTATAGCATACCGTCGGTATCGGTGCAACTCCTTTTGCGCAGTTTTGAAAAAAGTGTTTTCGGGGTTCAAAAAAAGTGTTGCGCGCGGCGGAAAAATCTGCTATACTGGTGGCAAAAGTACCGCCGCTTTTGCGGAAGAAAGAGAGGCCCGCCCATGAACAAACGCCTGGATCGTTCGAAACTGAAGATCGGTGTCTACCACCTCCAGCCCTACGCGCGCACGGAAGCACATATCAAAGATCTTGCCGCCTGCGGTATCGATTTCGTCATCTGTCTCAACGATGACCGCGCCGCGCTCGACCTGTTTGAAAAATACGGTGTGGGCGCGATCGTCTCCGGCATCGTTCCCGGTTGGTGGGGCGGCGACGGCGACAACGCCGGCAAGTTCGCCGAAACCCATCCGCTGGAAAAATACGTCGCGGCGGCGGAGAAATTCGTCGACCATCCGGCGATCTGGGGCATCGACTGCGGCGACGAGCCCTCTGCCCTCGATTTCCCGCACTACGGCAAGGTGATGGATCTGGTCGAACGCAAATTCGAAAACCAGTTTGCCTACCTGAATCTCTACCCGAACTACGCATCCGTCGCCCAAAATAACGCGATCCAAACCGTCAACCAGCTTGGCACGACGACTTATGCCGAGCATATCGCCGAGTACTGTAAAAACGTCCCCGTCGACTATATCTGCTACGATTTCTACCTCTATTCGATCAACGTCACCAAAGCCTACGAGAATCTGCGCGTGGTCGCCGATGCCTGCCTGAAAACGGGGCGCGACATGTGGATCGTCCTGCAGGTCAACTCCAGCCGAGAAGAAGAGTGGATCAGCGAGGATGGTCTGCGCTTCCAGGCCTATACGGCGATGGCGTTCGGCGCGCAGAACATCACCTGGGCCTGCTACACCGCCGGCTGGTGGCACAATCAGGTGCTCGATAAGAACGGCGAAAAGACCGAGCAGTACGAAAAGCTGAAGAAGGTCAACGCCGAGATCAAAACGATCTCGGAAGAATACATGAAGTTCCGCCGCGTTTCCTCGCATTTCGTCGGCTTTGCCGGTACGAAATGGCTGGAAGCGGTCGAACAGGAGCCGATCGATGCGCTTTCCACGGGCGTGTTCCAAAACGTGCGCGCCGAGGGCGGCGAGCCGATCGTCGTCGGCCAAATGGTCTCACGCACCGGCGACGGCCGCTATGCGCTGATGATCTGCGCGGCCGACGATCCGTACGAAAAAGCGCCGAAAACCTACCGCATTCTCTTGGAAGCCGACCGCACGGTCAAGGCGATCGGCGGCAGCGGCGAGATCGGTATCGAAACCCTCGCCGACGGCACCAAAGCCGTCACGGTGCGTTCCAACGCCGGTGTCTTACTCATCGCAGAATAAAATTTACGGGCGGGATGCATTCGCATCCCGCCCGAGCTTTGTAAAAGTGTTGCATTGTAGGGCGGGGGCTTGCTCCCGCCGTTTTTATGTGTGGAGAAACCTTACCGTATACGCGGAGGCCGTGGGGATTCGTAGTACGGAACCTACCGTCGCAAAAATACCGGGCGGGATGCAAATGCATCCCGCCCGATCTCTTTAGTAAGCTTTTGCGGTGGCAAAGTTTTCTTCGCCGAATTTTTCCACGAGGCCGCTCTTTCCAAGCATGGCCGCCACTTCGTCACTTGCGTTGCAGACTGTGATCGCCGCACCGCCCTTGACGAGTTCTTCCAGCAGCTCACCGAAGGCCTGCGCGCCGGAGATATCCATGTACGAAACGCCGCCGAGCGCGAGAACGACCGAGGTCTTGCCCGCGACCTGTTTGGCCGCGCCCGAGACCGCCGCCGTGTTTGCAAACAGGATCGCACCGGTGAAGGTGATGACCGCGCAGTTTTCGTCCGCTTCGGCATCGGAAACGGCGATCTTGATCTTCGCCAGACGCGCGATCAGCAGAACGAGCGCGACGACGATGCCGATGATGATGGCGACGGTGAGGTCGAAGACGATGGTGGCGATCATCGTGGCGAGGAATTTCACGATCGCGCCGCCGAATTTGTGGGAGAAGATGTAGCGGATGGTGTGCCATTCGTTCATGCGCCACGCCGTGACCAGCAGAACGCCTGCGAGCGCGGAGAGCGGAATATTGGCCATGACCGGGCCGAGAGCGAGCATCGCCACGACGAGAACGATGGCGTGGATGATGCCGGTCAGACGCGTCTGCGCGCCCGATTTGATCGCAACACTCGTGCGGGCGATGGCGGCGGTCGCCGGGATGCCGCCGAAGAGCGGCGCGACGATGTTGCCGACGCCCTGCGCGATCAGTTCACGGTCGTTTCTGAGCGGAACACCCGTCATTCTGCCGGCACTCGCGCCGCACAGCAGGCTTTCCACCATGCCGAGCGCGGCGATGCTGATCGCCGGGGAGATGAGGCCGCCGAGGTCCGAGAGGTTGAGCGCGGAGAACGAGAAACGCTCGTCGAGGATCAGCGAAGAGGGGATCGCGCCGACGGTGGCCACGTCGAGCTTGGCGATCATTGCCACGGCCGTGGCGATGATGATCGAGATCAGCGAGGCGGGCACGACCGCATTCCACTTTTTGGGGAAGAAGATCATGAAGAGGATGACGGCCAGACCGATCAGAACGGTGGTGAGGTCGGGTGCGAAGCCGTCGGTGAAGTAGCTGGCGAATTTTTCGACGGCCGAAGAGCCGACGGAGGTCACGCCGAAGAAGTTATCGAGCTGACCGAGCGCAATGATCACGGCAATACCCGAGGTAAAGCCGGCGATGACCGGCATCGGGATAAACGCCGTCAGACGGCCAAGGCGGAAGATACCGGCCAAAACGAGCAGGATACCGGCCAAAATCGTCGCGGTGAACACGCCGGACATGCCGTACTGCGCCACGAGCGACAAAAGGATCGCGGCCATCGCACCGGTGGGGCCGGAGATCTGGTAAAACGCGCCGCCCAAAGCGCCGATGATCGCGCCGCCGATGATCGCGGTGATCAGACCGGAGGCAGCCGTCGCGCCGCTGGAAACGCCGAACGCCAGCGCCAGCGGCAGTGCCACTGCCGCAACGGTCAGACCGGCCATCAGGTCTTTGGCAAATTTCGCACCGTTGTAGCCTGCAAACTCGGTTTTCAGGTCTCGCAAAAAGGTTTTCATTTGTTCCACGCTTTCTCTTTTTTCGGTGATACACCGTTTCTTTTTTTCTGCTGCGCCGCCAATTTCGGACAAAATTCCCCTTTCGGCACACCCGCATAGTATACCACAGAAAACGACGCGCTTCAATCGGAAAATCCGACAAAAATGTGCGAAAAAATCACAGATTCGGGCAACTGAATCACAAAAGAAATGTACTACACGAATCCTTGGATTTGAAACAACGAATTGATCATTGCTTGTTTTGAAAACGTATGCTATACTAAAATCACACCGGTGATATCAATGATGGAGGTGCTTTTATGCAACTGAATCTGGGACAAAAAATACGAGAACTGCGTCGGCGCGATGGGCGTACGCAGGAAACACTTGCCGATGCGATCGGTGTGACTTCACAGGCAGTTTCCCGCTGGGAAGCGGGCGGCGGTTATCCCGATATGGAAATGATCCCGTCCATTGCAAATTATTTCGGAGTTTCGATCGATGAGTTGTTCGGATACGACAATGAGCGATCCAAAAAAGTTGACGCATTGGTGGCAAAAATCGAAGCGATGAATGCCAAGAATAACGGTGAAGATGTCAATATCGAGGAATGCATTGCTCTTGCAAGGGAAGCGATGGTTGAATTTCCCGGTAACGAAAGAATCATGCTGAGTTTGGCGTCGGTGCTGTACAATGCGGGGTACGTCCGCTTCGGCGAATACCATCTGTTGGATGAAGATGGCTACAGCATTTACGATACGGCGCGTCACCGCGGCTATGCGGAGTGGAAGGAGGCAATCGCGCTGTATGAAAAGCTTCTGAAAACGCTGGAAGACGGCAAAGCTCGTCACCGGGCAATCCGTGAACTCATGCAACTGTATCTGAACACCGGCGAGCACGACAGAGCCAATGCGTTGATCGAGACGGTGCCGGATCTCTACGGTTCCAGAGAATTTCTGAAACTGAATGCGACGGATGGCAAACAGCACGCGAAAGCAAATGGAGAGGCTTTGTTGAAAATGGTGAGAGCTTGCTCGGGACTCATGGTGAGTGGCGTGATCGTAAACGGTAAGAATTTGTCGCCTGCCGAAAAGGTACAGAGCTTGCGCGATGCGATTGCAATTTTCGATCATGTTTGCACGGACGGAAATTGCGGCCTGCACCATGCGTATATTGCAAGAGTGTATACACTGCTGTCGCTGTATCTTTGGTTGGATGGCAGAAAAGATGAAGCGTTTGCGGCGTTGGCTTGTGCGCGAGGGCAGATGCAACAGCTCGAAGCGCACCACACAAAAGAAACCTGTCGCTATACCGCCCCGTTGGTGCGGTTGGTTTCCCAAAAGGTATGCGGCGACATCGTTGTCGAAACGTCGAGCATGAGCTTGGCAGAGGATTGGCCGTGGTGGTCTGTCCCGGAAGACACGGATGTCCGCGACGAGATCCAAGCTGACCCACGCTGGGAAATGTGGAAGGAAACCCTGAAATAGTAAAACGCCTCACGCTATTTGGCAGAACCAGTCAAATAGCGTGGGGCATTTTTGCAAGTTTATTCGCTCAGTTCGTTTGCCAGCGCGTCTGCGCGGTGGAAAAGATCGTTGAGCAGAGCGCGTGTCAGCCGGGCGATCGGCCGATAGCTGTCGGCCAGCGTTGCGTATTCGTCCGGGCGGTAGTTGCACATCGTGTGCCAAAAATAGAGCACGTACGGCATCATTTGAACGTCGTAGGCCGTCAGCGGCACGTATTTTTCAAACGTGCGGATATACCGCCGCAATCCGGCGGCATCGACCGCGCCGTCGGCACAGGAGGGGCTGGCGAATACGTACGAGGTCGCCACCTCAAAGCAGAGCGGCAGACGGCAGGCCGAGGACCAATCGACGACGGTGAGGCTGCGGTCTTGGACGATTGCCTGGCCGATATGGTAATCGCCGTGGGAATTCGCATAGGTCAGGCGATCGGTTTGGATGTGGAACTCGGAAATACGGCCGAGGTGGCAAATCTGCTCCTCCCAAAACGGGATCTCTTCGGTGCGTCCGGCGTCTCGCGCCACTACAAATTCGCGCTCGTACTGCCGCAGCCTGCGGCGGGCATTTTCGGGTGCGAAAAACGATTCCCCAAACCGCAGCGGCAGGGGCTCGTATTCCCGCAAAGCCCGCACGGTCTGGCCGAGGAATGCGGCCGATGCCTCTAAAAACCAGTCCGGCGCGCTGCTGACGGGCAGGGTTTTTCCCTCGATAAACTCCTGCACTGTGAAACGATAGGTCGTGGCTGCGGTCACGAAGTCGCCGTTTTTATTTTTGAGCAGTCTGGCGACGCGCAGCCCGCGCGCGGCGAGAAATTCGGTGATCGGCCCTTCGCGGTAAACGTCGTCGAAGGAAAGCGGAAGGGCTTTCACGAGGTATTTGCCGGTGTCGGCGGTGAGCGCATAGATCTCCGTGCCGAAATGGCGGTCGAACAGTTGAATTTGAGTGACGTGCAGCGGATAGCTGCGTTCGATCAGGGTCTGGATATCGTTGGTAAGGTTTGTCATCTTATTTCCTTTCTTTGCCGAAAATGGGCATAAAAATAGCACACCCAAGGTGTGCTGCGGTCAAATGATCGTATTCACATCGGGTTACGGCGTCGGCACAAAGAGGAAAACCTTTCCGTGCCGCGTATTTCATTGTTGAGAGCGATCTCCTCGAAAACGACAAACATACCAAAGTTCTCCTTTCACGATCCGCTCAGGCAGATCCTGCGGAATGATTATAACACAGAGAAGGGAATTAAGCAAGGATGAGAGGGGACGCGGCGTAAAAAAATATGTGCGGATCGCTGCAACCGCGGTGGTGAAAAAGTCGCTTATTAGGGTGAAGGCCTTTGATTACGGGGAAAAGGAGATGAGATCATTGGATGATGGCAAAATTGTCGATTTGTACCTCGGCAGGGATGAAGCCGCGGTCAAAAAGACAGCCGAGAAATACGGAAACCAAATTCGGGGCTTGGCCTACCGCATTGTCGGGGACTCACAGACCGCCGAGGAATGCGAAAACGATACGTATCTGGAAGCGTGGAATTCGATCCCGCCGCACGAACCGAGGGGCTATCTGTTTGCCTTCTTGGCCCGCATTACCCGTCATATCGCGCTGGATGTTTGCAAGGCGCGCTGCAGCTTGAAGCGAAACGCATTTCTCTGCGAGCTGAGCGAAGAAATGGCGCAATGTCTTCCCGCATCGAACGACACGGCGGGTACGATCGATTCGATCGTATTGTGCGATGCGATCAATCGGTTTTTGGCAACGCTTGGCGAGGAAAAGCGAAACATCTTTGTCCGGCGGTATTGGTTTATGGATTCCGTCGATTCCATTGCTCAACGGTACGGACTGTCCCCAAGCAAGGTGAAAAGTGTATTGTTTCGAAGCCGCAACCGGCTTCGGAGCTTCCTGGACAAAGAGGGGTATGATGTATGAAAGGAATTGAACTGATCGAACTGCTCGAAAACGTTGATCCAGCGTATATCGAAGCGGCTGCGGCAGAACCGAAGGTGAAGAAATTCGCATGGCTGAAAAAATACGGTGCGATCGCGGCGTGTATTGCTTTGCTGTTGTCGGCCGGACTGGGAACGTATGCGTATGCTGCGGAGGTCAAAGAGTACAAGGCGGCCATTCGCTTTTTCAACGAGTACGATTTGTCCGTTGAGGGGCTTACGCGCGGCGAAATCAAAAACGTGTATCGGGATATCACTTCGGCGTCGTTTTCGTATGAAAAAACTGCGGAAGTCCTTGCAAACAGCTTGCATTCGGAGCAGATCTTAGGGTTTGAGATCCTGCAGGAAGCGCCGACGCCCGGGGATCTGGAATACCTTTGGAATTACAGGAATGATAACGGGGGATTTATACGTCCTGCGAAAGACGGCGTTCATTATGAATATCGCTCCGAATACACGGAAGGCGACGAGATCTTTCTTCGGCAAAGCTATCTCGAAAAGTATGACGGAGAAACGCTTGTGTGGAGTGCTGCGGTCTCGGAATTTGCGATCCGGGGATACAGCGAGGTTTCGGACGGGGTACTTGTTTACGGTACGTCCGGTTGGCAGAAAACGTGTGCATGGCTGGCAAAGCTGGATGAAAACGGTGCGCTCGTTTGGAAAAAAACGGTGGATCATGGTTTTGAGGACGAATATATCGCCGAGGTATTGGAAAATGCCGACGGCAGCTATGCTGTGATCAGCCGCGGCGACTACAAATACTTCTGCTTGAGTCAATGCTCCGCAGAGGGCAGAGAAACGCATTGCAAGAAGACGGAAGTCGGAAATTACGGCATATGGAATGCGGCGCGCTTTGGCGACGGGTATATCGTGCAGCTCGGAAGCTATATGGCAGGCGAATACGCCGCGCTCGTGAAGGTCGATCGCGAAGGCAATATTACGGGATCGTTCTCTTACGGTTCCGAGGACAGCGATTATTATATTGCCGATATGATCGAATTCAACGGGGATATTTATCTCTCTACCTATGCGGTTCCGGCGCAGGACGGTGAGCATGCAGGCAGCCGCGGCGAAATCGCCGCGGTGCTGCAGGAGCTGTTTGCCAATGACAGCAGGGAGATCTCCGGCGAAGAACTCACACAGTTGGTGCGGGAGAATTATACCGCCGTGCTGCTGGTGTGCGATCCCCTTGTCGGCACCCCGCGGGAGTTCTATTCGGTGGAGGGTTCGCTCGGCGGAGCACTTTCGCTGAACAGTTTCGGAAGACTGCTGTGGGATGTAGAAAGTATTGCGACCACCTTCTATTCTCCCACAACCAACGCCTTTACCATCGGCGGAACTTGTCAAGTGTTCCGCTACACGTTTGATGATTCCGGAACGCTGGTCAGCCAGGAAAAAACGGATGAATTCACAAATTTCCTGCGATAGCAGGGCGGGATTCCACCGCTTACCCCGGGCAGAAAACGTAAAAACAGGTCCCCAAGGAAACTTCTGAAGTGAACCCCAAAGTTTAGACAAAGATTAAATATTAAATTTGTTGCGAATGAGCTCGGTACTGAACTGGGCTCATTCCTTTTAGTTTGAGAGAAATTCTCTCGTTGTTGTAGTAGTGTATGTATTCTTCCAACTTTTCAATGAATCCCCGAGGGAATTCAAATTTTTCGCCGTAATACATTTCAACCTTCAATCTGCCGAAGAAGTTTTCCATTATGCCGTTGTGCGGTGTGAAATGCAGGCTGATTCGCGCTGGGAAGAATGAACAGAAAAACTGTAAAATAACAAAATTCTCCCTAAACCGCAATGCTTAGGGAGGATTTTACTGTATTATATGGAAAAATCAGAAAATCATAATTCCTGCAGGATACCGTTTTGAAAGAAATAAATATTTTCCTTTTTGTACCCATACTTAGAACCGTTTGTACTGATATGTGGCTCGAACGTAAAGAACGCGACATCTCCGAGTCGAATATCGTTGCCTTTTTCGATATACACGCGCTCTTCTTTACGTCTGACGATGGAGTGACCGAGATTACCGGCAAAGTCAAGGTTGACAAACCCGTGGGCCGTGATAAACTGATTCATGTGGTCGTATAGTTCGTGAAATGTTGTTTCCGGCTTTGCGAATTTCTTTAATTCGCTGTGTAAAAGTTCCTCCATCAACAGCCCGTGTTTCCACTCCGGAAAATCCACAGCATCAAGCTCAACCACAGTTCCGTTTTGCAAAATGATTGTCCGCGCATAATCTCCCCATGTATCGCCGCTTTGGGGACTGAGATCAATCGTAATGATGTCATTGGGGGCGATGATACGGTCGCTTGTGCGATACGTTTTTCCTGAGACGGATTCCGTCGTTTCATCACCTGCAAAGACAAACGCTCCGACATCCCAGTACCAAAAAGAATCAGCACCCAATTCGAGCATCTTCGCATCACACATTTTACGAATATCGAGCAAGTTCATGCCCGGTACAATATGTTGCTTGGCATAGGCCATGGTATCTTTGGCGATCTGCTGTACACGCTTGTACTCCATGCGTTCTCCTATTTCTTCAGCTTTCTTCAGCTTTTGCAGCAGTGCGTTTGCTTCGTCGATCAGCGTTTCGGCCACGCCGGGCAGATAATCGGACGAGCGCGCTTCGTAGCCGCCCTCGGCGTAAGCGTCGCTCATCGGCAGGTAGCCTTCGTAGCCGTTGGTGCAGCAGCAAGGCAGGGTAACAGCAAACGGCGAATCGGCCTTGGTCTGCGTGCCGATTGCGGTGAACGGTTCGCCGGCAAAGCCGACGAAGGCGATCTCGCCGAAGGTGACCGCCGAAACGGGCAGATCGATCGACGGCACGCCGTCGGCGTGACGGGTAATGCGCGAAGCTTCGGCGATGGCGGTCACGCGCTCCATGCCTTCGCCGGGGATCTCTTCGTCGCGGCCGGATTTGTGCAGTGCCATGATGGCCTCGGCCGGTGCGATCTGTTCGGGGCGGGGACAGTTATAGGGGATCGTCACCCATTGGATGCCGCAGCGGAGCCCGTCGGAATCGACCGGCTTGGCGCTTGCCAAAAGCCGCAACGCCTCCGTACCGATCGTCTGCCCCATCCACATGGCGTGGGCGCGGGGCTCGGCCGGGTCGCGCTTTTGGGCTCGGCCGGTGACGTCGATGTGGTTGGTATCGCCCTGCGCGCCGTTGAAGTAAACGCATTTGGTCGCAGTCAACGCCGATTCGACCGTCTCGCGCACGAATCGCGGGAAGTCGGCCGAGGTCTTGCAGCCGCCGATGGTATCCGGGTGCACCTGGAACTGCACGATGGCAATATCGTCGCGCCCCTCGCGGACGAGGCGCACCACGCGCACGCTCTCGTCGGGCTCACCGATCGGCGAGACGATTTGCGGGTTTTTCACACCGGGATTCGTGCGGATCGAGCCGTCGGCCATGCGAAAACGGCGCACGAACGAAACACCGCGCACTTCACCCAGCGTGGTTTCGCAGGTGGCCGGTGCGCAATCGGCGATGGCTTCCGCCGCGGTCTCGCAGAGGCGCTGCTTCAGCCCGGCGACGTAGGTCGGGTCTTCGGGTACGACGACCAGCTCCTGCCCAACGGCCGGACCCGTGTGCGTGTGGGTACAGGCGAGGAAGATCGCCTCTGCCGCCACGCCGGTCGCTTCGGCGATCGACATGCGCATCGCGTCGGCGCGGTTCAGACGCATACCGATCAGGTCGCAGCTGAAGAGCAGTGCGGTTTGGTCGCCGTCGCGGAGGGCGATGCAATGCGCCTCCAATGGGTCGAGGATCCCGTCCATCGGGCGCGGTTCAAAATATCCCGACAGCGGCACACCGAAAAACGGGGTGATATCCTTACGGGCAAAGCCCACCTGCAGTCTGGCCATATGCGATCGCTCCTTTTCTCTTATCATGCAGAAAAACGGTGTTTTCTTCATTATACCATATCGCTTTTCTCCGCACAAGCCTAAATTTCAGGGTTGCATAATGGACGGAAATGCAGTATACTAAAGAAACGATCCACAGACGATTCGGAACCACCTGACCATTGGTCGGAAAGGAGAAACGTATGGTTCAACTTCCGTTATTCTCTCACGCACCGATCGATATTCATTCCCACTTCAACCATGGCTCTCCGTATGATGACCGTGGAACCCCGGAGGAAACGCATAACCGAAATCTGTCATTTGTCAAGGCCGGTTACGATCATATCGGCGTGTGCGCAGCCGGAATGTCTACGTTTGCCTCCGTTTTGACCCATCCGGAATGCGTGGTGGAAGAGAACCGATACCTTAACGATCTTGTGAACCGGACGGATTGGATGTATCAATGGGTCGTTATCGATCCTCGTCAACCGGAAACCTATCGTCAGGCGGAAGAAATGCTGCCGGAGCGGAAAACACTGGGGATCAAGATCCATCCGACATACCAGGACTATGATATCCGTGACCACGGTGATGCCTTGTTTTCCTTTGCGGCAAGATACAAGGCAACAGTCCTGATGCATCCGCAGTACATCGAGGATATGGCCGCTTTTGCCGACCGTTATCCCGATATGAATCTGATCATAGCCCATTTGGGAAGCATAGAACATGTGGATGCGGTTGCCGCCGCACAGTACGGGAACATTTACGTGGATACGTCCGGCGGTGCGAGCAGTTTGAACAATATCCTGGAATATGCCGCAGGCCGGATCGGTGCGGACAAGATCCTGTTCGGTACCGATACGTATTCCTGTGCATTCCAGTTCGGACGGATTGCGTTATCCGTACTGCCACAGGAGGAAAAGGAAAAGATCCTGTTTGGGAATGCCATGAGGCTGTTTCCAAGGGCTTTTCGAGAATCATTATGATAAACAACAAAATCGTTACGCAAAACAAGCTTCGCTCGATTCTGGCGTATACCTTCCGCGTTGCCGCCATGCTTTGTGCAAACGGCTCTCTGATGCAGACGTTTCTGAGCGTCACCGGCTTTTCGGAACAGCATATCTATATCCACGCATCTCTGTTTCAAGCGGTCAACGTGCTGGTGATCCTGGTCTGCGCCCGGTTTGCAGACAAAAATGCTCTGCGCCGTACAGCCATTGTCCAAATTCCCGGTGCACTGTTGTTCCTGTGTTATCTGCCTCTTTGCATATGGAAGGGAGCCTCGACGGTTGCATACGTTTGGCTTCTGCTGATCTGTCTGTTCCAGTCCGTCACTTTTGCCCTGCACACCGTTTGCGAATATAAGACACCGTACTACATATACAAGACAGAGGAATACGGTATGGTGATGTCGATTTGCGGGATTCTGTCATCCGTAGTCTCGTTTGGGGTCGGTGCGCTGATCAGCTTCCTCACGGTTCGGTATGCCTATCACCGGATCATGCTGGTGGCCTTTGGTGTTTCCTGCGTTTTTCTGTTGATTTCCGGGGTATTGCAGTATTTCCAGAAGTCTCTCCTTCCGCCGGATGAAACACATCAAAAAGAGGAGAAGGCAGAAAAAATTCCCCTTTCCGTGATGTTCCGGCACGATGCTTTCTCGCAGTTGTTCGTAGGGAACCTAACGAGAGGGATTGCCAACGGTGCCACCACCATACTGGCCGCCGCGGCACTCAGCATCGGTTACGACGAAACGCTGACCTCAGCGATGGTTTCCGTTCAGTCGTTGGCGTCGCTCGCGGCCTGTGCTTTGTTTGCCGTCGTGTCCAAACGGATCCATCCGAGGTATGTGATTTTAGCGGGCAGCTTGTGTTTCCTGACGCTTCCGGTACTGTTATGCCAAAACAGACCGATTCTGTATCTCGCGATGTACGCCGTTCTGCTGTTTGGCCGGACTTTGGTCGACTATGCGGTGCCGGCAGCCCTGCTGTATGCGGTGCCGGTGGAGATCGCAGGTACCTATAACGCCTGGCGGATGATCCTCCACAACGGTGGTACGATGCTCGTCACGGTGATTGCCGGGTTTATTCCTCTGTCGGCGCTGCTTTGGATCTCGCTGGGATGTCAGGTCGTTTCCGGGGTGAATTTCTTTACGGCCAAAGTGATGCGGAAACAGCGGTAACTGTGCGGGAGAAGTCGTACGTATTTTTCAAAGAGAGGGACGCCGCCCCTCTCTTTTCCCTGGGGGTATCAGTAGCGATACCGAAACCGATCAACGATTTTCCGGCGAACGGTCGCTGTCCTTTTTGGGGGATTTATGGTATAATAGGAAGGAATATTTTCAAAGGAGCCGAAGCACGCATGCAAAGCCTCATCAGCAAAGACAAAGGATTTTATAAAAACGTTGCCAAGATCGCGATTCCCATCGCGCTGCAGGGTCTGATCACCACCGGCGTCAACATGATGGACACGATCATGATCGGCTCGGTCGGCGAAACACAGCTCTCGGCGGTATCGCTCGCCAACCAGTTTATCTCGATCTTCCAGATCTTTTGCATGGGCATCGGCATGGGCGCGTCGGTTTTGGTCTCGCGCTATTTCGGGATGCAGGATCGCCCCGCGCTCAAGAAAACGATCACGATCATGCTGCGGCTGTGCCTTGCAATGGCCACCCTCTTCTGCGTGGCGACGATTCTTTTCCCTCGGCAGATCATGCTGATCTACACGGACGAAGAAGCGATCATTACCTACGGTATCCGCTATCTGCGTTGGTCGGTCGTATCCTACTTCCTCCTCGGCCTCTCGCTGACCTGCACGATCGTTTTGCGCAACGTCAAGCAGGTGCGCATCCCGCTCTATACCTCGATCGGTGCATTCTTTATCAACGTCGGCGCCAACTATGTCTTTATCTTCGGTAAATTCGGCGCGCCGGAAATGGACGTCGCCGGTGCTGCGCTGGGTACGCTGATCGCGCGTATCTTCGAATTTGCGGTGATCTGCGGCTATCTCTTTATCAAAGACAAACAGATCGGCTTCCGCATCAAAGATCTCTTTGCACCGGTCGGTGTTTTGTGGAAGGAATACATCCGTATCAGCATCCCCGTCCTCGTCAGCGACGGCATCCTAGCCCTTGGCAACAACTCCGTCGCCATGGTCATCGGCCGTTTGGGCGAGAGCTTTATCGCCGCCAACGCCGTTACCACCGTCACCCA
The DNA here is from genome assembly GCA_015067825.1 of Oscillospiraceae bacterium. Lineage (GTDB taxonomy): Bacteria > Bacillota > Clostridia > Oscillospirales > QAMX01 > QAMX01. The sequence goes on from SVLQ01000009.1 coordinate 47,969, forward strand.
ACAGCTCAGCTCCGTGATGATCCAAGGCTTCTCGCAGGCCGGTGCGATCGTCACCGGCTATACGCTCGGCGAAGGCGACCGCGACAAGGCGTTCCGCCAGGGCTACGCGTTTCTGGGGCTTGGCGTCTGCTTCGGTCTGATCGCCGCGGGCATCCTGACGGCCATCAGCGGACTGATGATCGCCGCCTACGATCTTTCGGAGGAAACGCAGGCGATCGCGCGGCAGCTCATGTGGTCGATCAGCATCATCATCGTTTTCCAGGCGACCAACAGCATCATGACCAAGGGCGTTCTCCGCGGCGGCGGCGACACCAAGGTTTTGATGCTCGCCGACAATATCTTCCTGTGGGTGGCGTCGATCCCGCTCGGCGCGCTGGCCGGACTGGTGCTGCACCTGCCGGCGTTCTGGATCTACTTTGCGCTGAAAATCGACCAGGTGCTCAAGGCGGTCTGGTGCGTGATCCGCCTCAACGGCGGCAAATGGATCAAAAAAATCCGCACGGAAAGCGAGATCTAAACGAAAAATCTTGTAAAAAAAAGCACTTATACCGCTTTGAAGCCTGCGGTATAAGTGCTTTTTTCTTTGGAATACTATTGCCTCAATGCGATAAAAATGCCGCGGCCGCCGCGGCCGCTTCCAGCGCCTGCCGGTCTTGGCCGGCCGGGAGCGCGTCGGTATCGTGGCTGACAACGGGCGGATAGATCTCGGTGCAGCGCATATGGTGGAGGAGTGAGCAAGCCGTGCCGTAGGCGCGGAGCGGGTCGCCGTCGCCGCCGCCGACCAAAATGACCGCGCCCTTTTTGGGCTTGGCGATCGGTTCGGTTTTGCGGAAGTGGCGCGCAGAAAAGTAAGCCTGCAGGCGGCTGGCGAGATCCAAAAGTCTGCCGGTCAGCTCCGAAAAATAGATCGGCGAGGCGATCACGATATTGTCGGCCTCTTCAATCGCCGCATAGATCGACTGCATGGCGTCGTCGATCACGCAGCCCGGCCGCGTGCGGCAGGCGCGGCAGTCGATACACGGCGAAACCGGCGCATCGTAAGCGCGGATCACCGTGTGCTCGCCGGGGATGTCGGCGGTGAGGGCGGAAATGAGTGCGGCGGTATCGCCGTTTTTTCTCGGCGAGCCGTTAAAGATCAGTGTTTTCATGGCGTTTCCTCCGGACGAAATGAGAAAGCCCGCCGTACCGTCGGGTACAACGGGCTTTGATGGTATCTTTTTCAGCGGTCGCCGCCCATCATGATCTCGGAGATCAGATCGAGCACTTTATCGTGGCAGCCGCCGCAGCCGGTAGAGCAATGCGTGATCTTCTGCACGTCCTCAAAAACCTTCAAAACGTCTTCCATGCTTTGGTGGTTTTGGAGCGCGTCGGAGATGTCGGCATAGCTGACCTGCTTGCAATTGCAGACCATGTAGTTTTCCGTCATGGTTTAGTCTTCCTTCGAGAAGCTATCCTTGCCGGCGCCGCAGAGCGGGCAAACAAAGTCTTCGGGGAGATCTTCAAATTTTGTGCCGGCGGCAATACCGTTGTCGGGATCGCCGACTGCTTCATCATAAACCCAACCGCAAAGATCGCAAACGTATTTCATAAAATTAACTCCTTTTTTATCAATAATTTGTTTTTTGTATTTGGATTCGCCGGATCGCTTACAGAACGAGCGACGGCGCAGTGTAAACGCGGGTACCGAGCTCCTGGTTCAGGAGGTAGAGGCTTCTCGGATCGGAGCCGAAGAGTTCCATTTTGGCGATGAGGTCGTTGGCGTTGGTTTCTTCTTCGCCCTGTTCCTTGACGAACCAGTCGAGGAACTGCATCGTGCGGAAATCCTTGTTGGCGTAGGCTTCGGCGTAGATATCGTTGATCAGCGAGGTTACGTATTCTTCGTGCGCGAGGCCGGCCTTCAGCACGTCCATGTGTTCGGCCGCGGTGAATTCGGGTTTGGCGATCGCGTCGAGCGTGACGTCCTGGTTGTTATTCTGCAGATACTGATAGAACAGCAGCGCGTGGTCGCGTTCTTCCTGCGCCTGGATCATATACCAGTTGGCAAAGCCATCGAGGTTGTTGGCCTTGAAGTAGTTGGAAAAGTCGAGATACAGATAGGCGGAGTAGAACTCTTTGTTGATCTGCTGATTCAAAAGCGCCCGGACCTTTTCGTTCATCATAGTATACACTCTCTTTCTGATAAAACTGTTCTGCTTGTAGTGTACCACAAAATCGCTTGTTTTGCAATGGTTTTTTGTCATCTTTTATCTTGGTATCAGTATATCATATTCGGCGGGAGAAAACTGTGACCGAGTCACGTTCACGGAAAAATTCTACAGTTTTTTTGCGCCGATCTCGACCCATGCCGGGCGGAAGCCGCAGCGGATGGCAATGTTCCACGAGTGATAGTTGGAAAGACTGGTGCCATAGAAGGGGATCTCGCCGCGCTCCTCGATCGCCTTGCGCATCATCGCGACCAATCCCGCGCCGACCCCGCGCGAACGGTAGGCGGGCAGCACATCGATGCCAATCTGCAGCCAGCCAGGTGCATCCTGCGAGCAGCCGGCCATGCCCATGATCGTCTCGCCGTCATAGGCGCAGACAACCAGTCGGTCGGGACGGTGCGGCAGCGGCTCGGCGCAGATCGCGTTGGGAAAGCGCGGATCGCCGTAGAAGGGGAGGATCTCACCGTCTTCAAACCAGCGGACGGCAAAATCGGGTTCGCCGACTTCGGCCTTGGCCGCCGGCAGGAACATATGGTAGGAGTTTTTCAGCGCATAGCCGAAGCGGCTGAGCTCGGCTTCCAGCGGACGCGTGTTGGGCTGCTCAAACAGCCAATGGCCGCAGCGATCCCGCATCCAGTTTTCCAAAAACGGATGCAGGCATGTGTCGGCGGTGATGACGGCGTTGCCGCCGGTCGTGACCATCGAAAAAAAGTAGGGGTCGCTGCCGTAACAGCGGCGGCCGTCGCGGAGCGCGGAAACGGTGAGGACGTTTTCCGCGCGGGTAAAATCGGCGGGATCGCAGTTGTATTCATGGGCGAGCAGCGTGTGCAGGGCGGCAAAAAGCCGCGTTTTTTCGGTGTTCATGGGCTCCCTCCTTTGGGAGGATCAGATGATGGGCGCGATGTAGCCCTTGGCGGCGAGCGTTTCGCCGATTCTGTCCAGACAAGCCTCCGATTCTGCGCGAACGGTGTGGTAGTGGTAGCCTCCGGTGATGTCCATCAGCTCCGTCGACTTCCCGCTGCGCACGCCGTCGAGAAAACGATCGATGTGGAACTGTGAGGAGATGTTCAGCTTGGCCTCGATCCGGCCGTAGACCTTGTGCCAAACGAACACGTCGGCCACGGTACCGCCGAGCGAGACGATCGAATTCAGCTCGTCGGCGGTCTGCTCTTTGGTGTGGTACACCTTGAAAACGCGCTCGGCCAGCGGCGATTTTTGCATCAGGTAACCGCTGTGGGTCGGCAGGATCTCATAGCCGGCGGCCTTGAGCACCGCGATGTCCTGGACGATGATCTGGCGCGAGACCCCAAGCTTGGCGGCGAGTGCGCTGCCGGAAACGGGTGTTTCGGAGGCGGAAAGAATTGCGGCGAGTTCTTTTCGGCGTTCGGTTGCTTTCATGAAGATCCCTCACATTGGTTTGATCAGATAGCGTGCAGATTTTTCAGCGAAAGGTCTAAGATTGGGGCGGAGTGCGTCAGGGCACCGGAGGAAATGTAGTCGACACCGATGTCGACGAGACGGGCGACGTTTTCGCGGGTGACGTTGCCGCTGCATTCCGTCTCTGCGCGTCCTTTTGCGAGCTTGACGGCCTCGCGCATATCCTCTACACTCATGTTGTCGAGCATGACGATGTCGGCGCCGGCATCCAGCGCCTCACGGAGCATATCGAGGTTTTCCACCTCGATCTCGATCTTGCGCACAAACGGCGCGTAAGCTTTCGCCATACGCACGGCTTCCGCTACGCCGCCGGCGGCGCCGATGTGGTTGTCCTTGAGCAGAACGCCGTCGCTCAGGTTGTAGCGGTGGTTGTTGCCGCCGCCGACCTTAACGGCGTATTTCTCGAAAATACGCATATTCGGCGTGGTTTTGCGCGTGTCGAGGAGCTTGGTCTTGCTGCCGGCGAGGAGGTCGGCGATCTGGCGGGTATAGGTGGCGATCCCGCTCATGCGCTGGAGGAAGTTCAGCGCTGTGCGCTCGCCCGAAAGCAAAACGCGGATATCACCGCGGATCGTACCCAAAACTTCGCCGTTACGAACCGTATCGCCGTCTTTGCAGGTGAATTCGCAGACGGTAGCGGGATCCAGCAGCGCAAAGACTCTGGCGAAGACGCCGAGACCGGCGATCACGCCGTCCTCTTTGCAGCGCAGCTCCACTTCGCCTGCGCAGTAGTTGGGCATGACGGAATTGGTGGTGATGTCTTCGCTGGAAATATCCTCGCGCAGCGCCATCAAAATCAGCTCGTCGGCGTTCATTTTCATCGTGATCTCATGCATGGCTTTGCTTCTCCTTTTCGATCGCGGCCAGAACCGCCGCTTTGTACGCACCGGTACTTTCGGCGTAGTGCTCCGGCGAAATGTCCGGAACTGCCGTCTCCGGTGCTTTTTGGTAAGTATTTGTGATCTTTTGGGCCGCACGGCGGGCAAAAACGAGGCTCTCAAGCAGGGAATTGCTCGCCAGACGGTTGCGGCCGTGTACACCGTTGCAGGCGGTCTCGCCGACCGCGTACAGTCTTTCCATCGAGGTTTGGCTGTCGAGGTCAACGTCGATCCCGCCCATAAAATAGTGCTGCGCCGGCACGACCGGGATCGGCTCTTTGGTGATGTCGTAGCCTGCCTGCAGACAGTGCTCGTAAATATGCGGGAAGTGCGACCGGATCTCCTCCGTTGGGATCGGATCCAGCGACAGCCAGACGTGCTCGCTGCCTTCCTTCTTCATTTCGGCAAGGATCGCCGCCGTCACGACATCGCGCGGCTGCAGCTCGTCGACAAAGCGTTCTCCCTTGCTATTTAAGAGGATCGCGCCCTCGCCGCGCACCGATTCGGAAATCAGAAAAGCGCGGCCTTCGTCTTTGGTGTAGAGCGTGGTGGGGTGGATCTGGATGTAATCGATGTGCGCGAGGCGGACGTCGTGTTCCAGGGCGAGGGCGAGTGCGTCGCCGGTCAGGTGGCGGTAGTTGGTCGAATGGGTAAAAAGTCCGCCGATGCCGCCCGTTGCGAGGACGGTGTAGTCCGCACGGATCGCAAAGTATCGGCCGTCACGGTCTCTTGCAATGATCCCGCGGCATTCGCCGTCGGCCGTCAGCAGATCAACCATCGTGCAGTATTCGATCAGGGTGATATTCGGGCGTGTGCGAACCTCGGCCAACAGGTGCGAGGTGATCTCGCGGCCGGTCTCGTCCTCGTGGAAGAGGATGCGCGGCCGGGAGTGAGCGCCTTCCTTAGTGTAGGCAAAATCGTCGCCGCTGCGGGCGAAATCCGTGCCGAATGCGACCAGGTCGTCGATCACTGCGCGCGACGAACGGATCATCGCGTCGACTGCGGCGGGGTTATTCTCGCCGTGGCCGGCACGCATCGTGTCGGCAAAAAACGCGTCGTAATCGTTTTCGTCGTGGAGCACGCAAATGCCGCCCTGCGCGAGGAACGAATCGCTTTTTTCGCAGGCGTCCTTGGTGATGATGGTAACGAGTTTGTCGGTGGGAAGATTCAGCGCGCAGTACAGCCCGGCAACGCCGCAGCCGACAATCAGAATTTCAGTTTCCATCGTCTCGCCTCACGATCTGGCCAGCTCGAGCATCCGCTCCAGAGGCAGCAGTGCGCGCACACGGGTCTTTTCATCTACGATGATCTCGTTTTCGCCCGTCTGCAAAACGTGCAGGATCTTTTCGAGGGTATTGCGCTTCATATCTGTGCAGCAGGGGCGCTTCTGGCAGAAGTAAAAACGCTTCTGCGGGTTGTCGGCTGCCAGGCGGAATTCCACGCCGTCCTCCGTGCAGATGATAAATTCGTCCGCGCTGCTCGTCTTGGCGTAGGCAATGATCTCGGCGGTGCTGCCGAGAAAATCGGAATGCGCGAGGATCTCGGCCCGGCATTCGGGGTGGGAGAGCACGGGCGCGGCCGGATGCGCTTTCTTCTCGGCGAGCAGCGCCTCAAGGCTGATCTCGGCGTGGACCGGGCAGAAACCGTCGTTTAAAATGACGTGCTTTTCCGGCACCTGTTCTGCCACGAAACGGCCGAGATTTTCGTCGGGGATAAAGAAAATATGCTCGTTTTCCAATGCCCGCACGATCTTTACGGCGTTGGAGGAGGTGACGCAAACGTCACTTTGGCATTTGAGCGCGGCGGTGGAATTGATGTAGCAGACGACGGCGAGGTCGGGATACTCGGCGCGCAGCGCGTCGATGCGGCCGGGCACGACCATATGCGCCATCGGACAATCGGCAGTTAGGTCGGGCATCAGAACCGTTTTGTCGGGGTTCAGGATCTTGGCGCTCTCGCCCATAAATCCGACACCGGCGAACACGATCACGTCGGCGCTGCAGGCTTTGGCGACCTTCGCGAGGTAGAACGAGTCGCCGACGTAGTCGGCAATCGCCTGCACCTCGCCGCTTGTGTAGTAATGTGCCAGAATTACGGCATTCTTTTGGGTCTTCAGCGCTTGGATGCGGGAGATCAAGTCTTGTTTCATAGTATTTCTCACGTCGATTTCGTTGGTTTTTGTTTTTTGCAGAATGCATTATAACACCAAAATTTACAACTGTCAAGTTATCTGTAAAGTTTTGTAGACACCGACAAAAAGTATGGTAAACCGGTGGGAAAAACGGTGAAAAATACAAGCAAAACGCCGCCGATGACTTGGATCGGCGGCGGGAAACGATTAAAAATCAAGTGCTTCGTTTTTGTTTTCGCGGCACATCAGGCGGCCGACGATCTCTCTGGGGTCTGCGCCTTCACGGATGATCGCGTTGGCGGCGGAAACGAGCGGCATCTCCACGTGATAGCGCTCCATCAAACCCATTGCTGCCGGGATCGCGTGGATACCTTCGACGACCATGCCGATCTCGGCGATGGCGGCATCGGCGGAATACCCCTTGCCGATCAGAATGCCGGCGCGGTTGTTGCGGCTGTGCACGCTGGTGGCAGTGACGATCAGGTCGCCGACGCCGGCCAGACCGTAGAACGTGCGCTCCTGGCAACCCATCGCTTTGCCGAGACGAGCGATCTCGGCCATACCGCGGGTGATCAGCGCAGCTTTGGCGTTGTCACCGTAACCGAGGCCGATGGAGATACCGACGGCGAGGGCGATGATATTCTTCATCGCACCGCAGAGCTCGACCCCAAAAATATCGGTGTTGGTGTAAACGCGCATGGCGGCGGTGGAGAAAATATTGCTGACGGTCTCGGCGGCCTGCAGATTGCGGCTGGCCGAAACGATCGTAGTCGGCAGGTCTACGGCGACCTCTTCGGCGTGGGTGGGGCCGGAAAGGGCGACGAGGCGGAGCGCGGTGTGGCCGCCGTCTTTTTGCAGCTCGTTGCGGATGACCTCCGACATCGAGTACAGCGTCTGCGGTTCGATGCCCTTGGCCAGATCGACGATCAACTGATCATTTGGCAGATAGGGGCGGGCGGCAGCGGCGGTCGAACGGACGAAGACCGACGGCACGGCGAATACGATCAGTTCTTTGTGCACGCAGGCGGCCTCGATCTCCTTGACGAAGCGAATCGAATCGGGGATTACCATTGCGCTGAGGTTGGGATGGCGGCGGGTTGCAGAGAGGGTGTCGATCTCGGCGGGCAGTGCCGACCAAACGGTCACGTCGTTGCCGGCGCGCGCAAGCAAACGGGCGATTGCGATACCCCAAGTGCCGGCGCCCAATATTCCGATGTTCATGGATGTGTCCTTTCTATCGAAAAAAAACAAGTGTCTATCCAGACTGAAAAGTTATCAACAAAAACAATACCTATATTATACGCAAAAAAAGGAAAAAATGCAACCGAAGAGACGCTCTGTGGTGTAAACTTTTTGCAAACTCCGCCTCGAATGCTCTTATAAAACCGGTGCAGCCGCGTTTCGGCGGCCGCACCGGTTCAGATTGTTTATTGTTTTTCAAATCCAATGAGCATGCCGCCCTTTTCGGCGTAGAAGCTGCAGAGTCCGCGGCACTGGCTGATCTCAACCCGGACCTTTTCCAACTGCTGCAAAAGGAGCGCCTTCAGCGCGAGTGCGGCCGATTCGTTGAAGCAATGCGTGATGCGGACCTTGCCCATTTTCAAGCCGAGTGCTTTCATGTGCCCAACGATCGCATCCAGTGCCTTGGCCTCGCCGCGGCATTTGTTCAGCTGCTCCAGATCACCGTGGTCGCTGGCTTTGCCGACCACGCGGATTCCCAAAAATCCGGCCATTTTCGCCACAAGCGGGCTGACGCGGCCGTTGTTGGCGAGATTTTGCATCGATTCCAGCATAAAGAGCAGCCCCGTGCGCTGGCTGTATTTTGTCGTTTCGGCGCAAATGGTCTCAAAATCGTTGCCCGCGAGGATCAAATCGCGGATCTTTTCAATGATCAGCGCCATTTCCGGGCCGGTCGAGAGCGAGTTGAGCACGAAAACGCGGCGGTCGGGGTGCGCCTCTTCGTATTCGTTCTTGGCGAGCATAGCGGCGTTGTAGCTGCCGGAAAGCGTCGCCGTGATTGTCACGCAAAAAACCTCATCGGCGTTACCGAAAGATTCCAACCAATCGCCAACGCTGGGGCAGGAGGTCGAAGACCGACCTTTGTAGTGCAGCAGATCCGTGACCAACTCCAACGTATCGAGCTGGGCGTCGTCCACGTATTCTTTTTCCGCGGTGATGATCTTTAACGGAGCGGAGCGGAACGGGATCGGATCGATCGAATCGACCGTGGTGAGGTCGGCGGACGAGTCGGCGACGATGCGGTAGGTAGGCATGGAGAGATCCTCGCTTTCGTGAAATCGGTGATGGTGCGCGCCGCAGAAAGATTCTCTTTCTGCGGACGAAGTTACACCTTTCATTATAAGCGATTTGGGAGCTGTGGGCAACCTACTGCCCGGAAGAATCGGTATCGGACATGTTCCGATAAATAGAATCGCCGTTTTTGGGACTCTCTGATTCGTAGAGTGATTGAAAATAGAAATTGTTTTTGTCGAATTTTTCGCAAAACAAAGATAAAAGCTTGATTTTTGCAACAAATACAAAAATCAAGCTTTTGCGGCTCTTTTTGAGGGGATCAACCGATTTGCTCCGCCAGAAACGCGCGCAGTTCGTCAAACCCGCCCTGAGGATACACGGAGATGTCGTCGTTCTTGCGGTTGATCAGACAGTCGGTGAGCAGGAAGACCTGCATCCCCAAGTCCTTGGCGACCATATCGTCGCCGACGTCGTTGCCGACCATCACACAGTCCTCAGCCTTCAGGCCCATACGTGCGAGGATCTCGCGGTAGTAGGCGGGGTTTGGTTTGCACGAGTTGATGTTTTCGTAGGTCGTATAGAGTTCGAAGTCCTCCGGCTCCAAACCGGCCCAACGGATGCGGCTTTCGGTGGCGATCGACGGGAAGATCGGGTTGGTCGCTAGCGCCACGCGCACGCCGCGCGCCTTCAGCCAGCGAATGATCTCGGCTGCGCGGGTGTCAAACCCGCAGATCTCGCGCACCTTCTGAAATCCCGTGCGGTAAAACTCCGCAAAGCGCGGCTCGTCTTCGCGCACGTGCTCGCCGAAGATCGAGGCGAACGTCTGCCAAAAGACGGCTTCATTCGTCTGCTCGCCCGGGTTTTTGATCATGGCCATCGTGCCGGTCCAGATCCCGTCGATCAGCTGTTTGGGATCGTAACCGTAGGGGGCGAGGTGGGCGGCGATGCCCTTGAAGTAGGCACCGGTGAACTGATCTTGATCCATCGGGAGCAGGGTTCCGTCAAGGTCAAATAAAACGGCTTTCATTTGCGCGAATCTCCTTTGGTGTGTCCGGACGTGGGCGGAAGTCCATCCTTGCAGAGCTCCCGCAGGTTATTGGCGATCAGATCCATCGATTTGTAGAAAACCTGGCGGGCGTCATCGGTCAGATCCTTGCCTGCGAGCTTGACCGCCAGCGTGGCGCGCTTGCGCACCTGCTGCGCAAGCTCCATCCCTTTTTCCGTGAGCTTGAACACACCTCGGTAGAGGTTTTGATGGACACCCTCTTTGACGACGAGCCCTTTCTTTTCCATCACGGCCATTGTGCGCGAAACATCGGCCTTATCCTTGCGGCACAGCTCGCAAAGCTGCGGCGCGGTGATCCCGTTGGGGTTATTTTCGAGCGCCATCAGATAGACCGAGTGCGGCCCTTTCAGTCCGTGGGACTCCATCTCTTCGGTGGCTAGCTTGTGCCAGTAACGTGAAATTTCAAAAAGCATATAGGAAAATTGTTCGAAACGATCCATCCTGTCAGCTCCTTTCCGGAGAAAAAAGATGTTACCAAACAAGTATAGATTAAATTCATTATACAACAAAATCGATCTGCCGTCAATCATTTGGAAAAAAGTTCTACTATTTGGAACGATTTTGTATTATTTGTGAAAAAAACAGTGAAATCTGGGTGTTCTGTTTTTGCTGGACAAGTGTGGTAATTTGTGCTATACTAAACCCAAAATAAATGTTTCGCAGTTTTGCGAACAAATCCGGCAAAAAAGGGAGGTCATACCGATGCGTTTTACCGAAACGATCCGAAAAATCGATGTCCACGCCCATGCCACCGTTTTCCACGACTACTACCCGCCGCACAAAAACGGCTACGTTTTCGTTTCCCCCGAAGAGGTTCTCGCGATGTACGACCAAATCGGCATCGAAAAGGGCGTTTTGCTGCCGATTGCGGCCTGCGAGGCACAGATGGCGCCGATGACGAGCGAGGCCTGCAAGTACCTGACCACGTTGCATCCCGACCGCTTTGTGTGGTTCTGCGGCGTCGATGCGCGCTCGCTCGACAATTCGCCCCACTCCGACCTCGGCTATCTGCTCGAACACTACAAATCGCTCGGCGCCTGCGGCGTAGGCGAGGTGACCACGCAGCTCTACGCCGACGATCCGTACATGGATAACTTTTTTGCCTGCTGCGCCGAACACGAGATGCCCGTGTTGATCCACATCGCCCCGCAATTTGGCGGCGGCTACGGCATTGTCGACGAGTTGGGTCTTTACCGCATCGAAAAAATGCTCAAAAAGCACCCCAAGCTCCAACTGATCGGCCATTCGCAGCCCTTCTGGAGCGAGATCTCCGCCGACGTCACCGACGAAACGCGCGGTCAGTACCCGGACACCAAGGTCATCCCCGGCCGCCTCGTCGAGCTCCTGCGCAACTACGACAATCTCTACTGCGATCTCTCTGCCGGAAGCGGCGCCAACGCCGTGATGCGCGACCCCGAATTTACCGCGCAGTTTTTTGCCGAATTCTCCGATCGCATCCTCTACGGCTGCGATTTCTGCCACCCGCACAACCGCCATCCCTATATGCTCAACGACTTTTTGAACCAAATGGCCGACGACGGCATGATCGACGAACCGACCTACCGGAAGATCGTGCGCGACAACGCGATCCGCCTGCTGAAGCTTTAGTCGGTTTTGTCTGTGAGGTTGAAAGGAGAAACGCTATGCATCTCGTAATAGCCCGGATCGGGAACGATCCGACCGTGAAATTTGCATTTGATGAGCTCGTTCGTCTTTTAAAAACGATGGATCCGCTGACGGTAATCGACGGCCGTGTCTACCCGGCGTATACCGCGGCGGTCGAAAACGTGATCTGGCTCGGCTATGATGGCTCGGTCGCGGAAAGCGCGCTCGATGCGATCCGTATCGACGTGAAAAACGGTGTGGGCGTGATCACCGGTTCGGGCAGCCGCGCCGTGCTTTTGGCGGCCTACCGCTTTGCCGTCGAGCTCGGCTGCAGCTTCCTGCGCCCCGGCCGCAGCGGCGAGATCATCCCGCGCAAACCGCTGACGAAAGAACTTCTGACCGTTTCGGTCGCGGAAACGGCGTCCTACCGTCACCGCGGCGTCTGCATTGAAGGCGCGGTCTCGTACGAACACGTGGCGAATATGATCGATTTTCTGCCGAAAGTCGGCATGAACGCCTATTTTATGCAGTTCCACACGCCCGGCACGTTCTTTATGCGCTACTATAACGAAAATCCGAACCCCAACGTCCAAACGCATCCCGTGACGGACGAAGACGTCGCGCATATGTGGATGAGCATCGAGGCCGAGATCGAAAAACGCGGGCTCGATTACCACGCGACCGGCCACGGCTGGACGTGCGAACCCTTTGGCATCCATTCGGTCGGCTGGTACAAACAGGAGGATTCCGAGATGCCGCCCGAGGCGCTCGCCGTGATGGCCGAACTCAACGGCCACCGCGGACTCTATAAGGGGATCCCGCTCGACACCAATCTCTGCTACTCCAATCCCGCCGTGCGCGAGAAAATGAACAACGCCATCGTCGACTACTGCCGCGCACATCCGTCGGTCAATTTCCTGCATTTCTGGCTGGCCGATGGCACGAATAACCACTGCGAATGCGAAGAGTGCCGCAAGAAAACGCCGGCAGATTACTACGTGCAGATGCTCAACGAGCTGGACGAAAAGCTGACGGCCGCAGGGATCGCCACGAAGATCGTCTGCCTCATCTACGTCGATCTGCTGTGGGCGCCGGAACACGAGAAGATCGCCAACCCCGACCGCTTCGTGCTGATGTTTGCGCCGATCACGCGCAGCTATACAACGGCGTTTGCCGATGCCGACCGCAGCGAACCGGTCGAGCTGGTGCCGTACAAGCGCAATCAAAACGTCATGCCGCACTCCGTCGCCGAGAATCTGGCGCGCCTGGAGATTTGGCAGCGCGAGCAGCTCAGCGGCGACTCGTTCGACTTCGACTATCATCTGATGTGGGATCACCACTACGACCCCGGCTACTACGAATGCGCGCGCGTGCTGCATACGGACATGGCCAATCTCGACAAGATCGGCCTGCACGGTATGATCAGCTGCCAGCTGCAGCGCGCCTTCTTCCCAACGGGCCTGCCCTTCTACGCGATGGCGCGCGCCTTGTGGGATAAAACCAGCGATTTTGCCGACGTCTGCGCCGATTATTTCACGGCTGCCTTCGGCGAAGATGCCAAAACCGTCGAGACTTATCTCGCCGCGCTTTCCGCGGATTTCGATCCGGCCTATCTGCGCTGCGAAAAACCGTCGGATCCGCAGGGCTATGCGGCAAAACTTCGCGCGGCGCGCGAACGGATCGACGCCTTTGCGTGCGAGGTCCTGGCGCAAAAGGATCTGCAGGCGAGCCCGTGGCGGTTCCTTTCTGTCCACGCCGAACTGGCAAAAGAACACGCCGATCTGCTGGAGGCCTACCGTGGGCCGGATACGACTCCCGAAAAACGCGAAGCGGCCAAAAAACGGATGCTTGCGTGCCTCTGGGATGCGGAGGACGAGATCGGCGAAGCGTTCGACTCGTTCATCTTCGAAGCGATCTTCGGTCGGCTGGAGAGCGGTGTCGGCTACGATGCCGCCGTACGGGAAACACTATGACGCAAAAAGAGTACGGGACAAGCAATCCCGTACTCTTTTTTGGTATTATACGTCGGCAGTGGGCGGAGAAAACAACTTGAACGCCGGATATGGCATGACGAAAATGTCGTCTTTGCTACGCGGTGTGCGTTTGGCAGAGAGAAAAGGCCCCTCGTCGAGGCCGGCGATCGTTGCCGGAGTCCCTGTAATCAGGAAAATCCCGCGCGAACCGTTTTCGGCAAAGGCTCGTTTGGAGATTGTCGCTTTTTCCCGGACAGAGAAAACGCCCGGCGCATGGAGCTGCTCCCAAACGATTCCGTCATTTTCGCAGTGAATAACCGTGTGTTTGTTGGCGGATCGCAACGTTTTCTTGATGGTATAGCGCTCTTGTCCGTATTCCAAACGGTAAGTGATGCAAAAATCGTCCTGCCCGATTTGAACAGCCGATTTTTGGAACACATCAAAGAAGCGGAGGATCTCTTTGCCTTTGCAGACCTCCATGATGTCGGCAATGCCGCAATCCAGTGCATCACAAATGTGCAGCAGAGTTTCGGTCGTGACGGTCTGATTTTTGGAGAGCTTGGAGAGCGTGCGCGAACTCATCCCCGTCAGCGCCATCAGTTCGGTTTTGCTGATCTTGCGGTCAATCAATAACTTCCATAGATTTGCATAACTGATATACATGAGGACACCTCCTAACCTTCTGTGTATAGTATAGCACATAACGACAGATGTGTCAATTAATATTTACTAAAGTAAAATAAAAAATGCAAAAGCAAGCGGCACGATGGAACGTGCCGCTTGCTGTATTGGTGTATTTGCTGCTTTAGCCGAGGTTTTCGACCATGCGCACAGCGATGAGCAGTGCCTGTTCGCGGGTAGCCTGTGCATACCCCATGGCTTCTTCCGCGGGTGTGGTGGCTCGGGGCATGAATTTGCCGGCATTGCCCTCGATGATGCCGTTGGCGGCCATGAAGTAAACGCTGTCGCGTGCCCAACCGGAGATGGCCGCATCGTCGGAAAACGGCGCGGGCATATCGTAGATCAGCGGGAACGCGCTGTCGTTTGCGAGCGTCCAACCGGTGAATGCGATCTTTTTGAAGGCTCTCGTCAGCATGGTCGCGGCTTGTTCGCGCGTGAGCAGCTGGTTGGGCGCAAAAGTTGTGCCGTCGCCGACACCGTTGACGATGCCGAGGTTATAGGCGCGGATGACGTCGGGATCGGAGCAGTCGGAGAAGGGGTTCTTGTTGCCGACCATGGTCGCAGCCTTTTTCAGTTTTTCATAGACCTTCACGGCCACCGCGGCGAATTCCGCGCGGGTGATCGGCTTGGTGAGGTCGGTGCCGCGCAGAGAATCGGGCACGAGACCGTATTCTTCCGCTTTCTGCACCTCTTCTTCTGCCCACTTGCTGGAAATCGCCTTGACATTCAAACCCGAGACTGCGTCGATGTCTGCGCCCGGCCAATCGCCGCTGGGCGATTTTTTGAGGTCGGTCAGACGAACGTAGCGGAAACGCGCACCTTCCGGCACTTTTCCGGCCAGATCGACACCGGCCGTTTTGCCCTTGGCTACGCCGACCTTATACCACGTGACCAAATCGCTGCTGACTTCAACCTGCGTGTCCTCAACCTGTCCGCCGACTTCAAAAATGTAGATATCCAGACCTTCGCCGTCGTAGATCGAAATATCAAACCGCAGAACGATCGAACCGCCCGCGCCGAGGCAGTAGTCACCTTTGCTGGTGGACTGGTCGCCCGTGCGGTCGGGCAGGCCCAGCACGTTTTCGGGCTTTTTCTGTTCGTCATAACGCGTCCACGGGCTGCCGGGTGTGAATTCCACAACCTCCACGGCAAACGCGCGGTTAGGCGCGATCATTTCGTTGCCGTCGCGGTCGGTAAATTTGTAGTCCGCGAGTGCCGGAAGCGCGAACGTGCAGAAGGAAACGAGCGCCAAAATGAGAGCTAAAATTCGTTTACGCATACAAAAACTCCTGAAAATTCTGTTTTTTTGCTGTCTGTATAAAAGTGTATCACGCCTTTGGGGAAAAGTCAAGGAAAGCCCTTGTGTTTTGACGGCGGATTTGCTATGATTATTTTACCGAACCCTGTGACCAAAGGTGAATTTTTGCGGTAAGATAGGTGAAAGGGCCTGATCAAACCGGCAGAGGAGGGGACAAAATGGACGATTCGAACATCATAGCCCTATATTGGCAACGCGACGAAGCCGCGATCGCCGAAACCAAAGCAAAATACGGGCGCTATTGCTTTGCGATCGCCCAAAATATCCTCGTCAGCCGCGCCGATGCCGAGGAATGCGAAGCCGATACCTATTTGGAAGCGTGGAACAAGATCCCGCCGGCAAAGCCCTGGGCGCTGTCGGCGTTTTTGGGGAAGATCACGCGTGCGCTCGCGATCGACCGCTGGCGCCGCACCCGTGCACAAAAGCGCGGCGGGGGCGAAGCGGAGCTTTCGCTGGAGGAGCTTGCCGAGTGTGTCCCGGACCGCAGCTCGGTCGAAGATGCGATCGGGGCGGCGGAGCTCGCGCGCGTGATTTCGGCGTTTTTGCGGGAGCTGCCGGAGGAGGAATGCAGCCTCTTTTTACGGCGGTACTGGTACTTCGATTCCGTCGACGCGCTCTGCCGCCGTTACGGAATGGGCGCGAGCAAGGTGAAAATGCGCCTGCTGCGCACCCGCGAAAAATTGCGGAAACATTTGGAACAGGAGGAGATCATCCTATGAAGACGGATAAATTGCAGGATGCGATCGGTATGGTCGACGACGATCTGATCGTCCGCGCCGCCAAACAACCGAAAAAAATCAACCGGTGGGCGAGATGGATCGCACCGGTCGCTGCGGTTCTGGCGGTGGCGATCGCGCTGGGCGTGTTTTTAGGGCAGGGCAGTCCTTTGGTCGTGTCGGCGTATGCGGTCGCCGAAGCGCAGTACCCGCAGTCCGCACCCTACCCGGTCGAACCGACCGACTGGGGTGACAAGTCGGCCGACGATTTGTTCTCAAGGCAGTATAAGGCATGGCGCGAGGAACAAAAGCTGCGCCGGGAACAGGCGACGGTCGAAAACGCGCTCGATCCGTTCTTTGCCGCGACGATGGCGGAATTTTTGCAAGGCGACGTGGGCGAAAACCGCGTGTATTCGCCGCTGAATCTCTACATGGCGCTGGCGATGCTGGCCGAAACGGCAGACGGCGAGAGCCGCGAGCAGATCCTCGCCCTGCTCGGTGCTGATTCGATCGACGCGCTCCGCCAGCAGGTCAACGCGGTATGGCGCGCCAACTACCAAAACGACGGTGCCACCACCAGCATTTTGGCCAACTCCCTGTGGATGAACCAAGATGCCGACTATAACGCCGAAACGGTCGAGCGCCTGGCCGAAACCTACTATGCCTCGTCCTTCCGCGGTGAAATGGGCTCGGCGGAATACAGCCGGGCTCTGCGCGATTGGCTGAATGCGCAGACGGGCGGCCTGCTTGCCGACGCAGTCGATGGTGTCGAGCTTTCGCCCGAAACGGTTCTCGCCCTCGCCTCCACGATCTACTACCGCGCAAAGTGGGAAGATGAATTCTGGGAAGACGAGACCGAAACCGGTGTGTTTTACGCGGAATCCGGCGAGATCGAATGCGATTTCATGCACCAAGAGCTATTTTATAACCCCTACTACTGGGGTGACCGGTTTACGGCCGTTTCCAAATGGCTCAGCGACGGCGGGCAGATGTGGCTGATCCTGCCCGACGAGGGTGTGGAGCTGCAAACGCTGCTGGCCGACCAAGAGGTCTGGCAGTTCGTGACGGCAAACGGCGAATGGGCGAACCGGCAGGAGGTTCGCGTGAATCTGGCGATGCCGAAGTTTGACGTGAGCGGTCGGCAGGATCTGTGCGAGGGGCTGAAACGGCTGGGCGTGACCGACTGTTTCGATGCGTCCGTGGCCGATTTCTCGCCGCTGATGGATGACGCAGAGGGGATTTTCGTCTCGGCGATCGACCACGCCGCACGGGTGACGGTCGACGAAGAGGGCGTGACGGCCGCCGCATTTACGGAGATCGCGCTTGCCGGCGGTGCTGCCGCACCGAGCGATGAGGTCGATTTCACGCTCGACCGCCCGTTTTTGTTCGTCATCACCGGCATCAACGGCACGCCGCTGTTTGCCGGCACGGTCTGCGAACCGTAAAGGAATCACCGTAGTAAAAAACTGCCGCCGAGGATACCGTTGATCGGTTCCTCGGCGGCAGTTTGCGTGTTATATCAAAGTAAGATACATTCCCAATGTGGATTTATGCGGATCTTCCGGCAACTTTAGCAGTTGGTCATCGACAAGATCGTGAACAGCCATCATACGCATAGTGTACAATTCCATCTCGATATGGTAGCCGAGCTGATTGTGCAAAAGCTCGTGGCTGCACTTTTTGAAAGCTTCTGCAATTTTTGTGTATGCTTTTTCAACGTTTTCAAACAGTTTGCCAAAGCTTTCGTGCTCTCGGAAGAACTGGTGGATCTTTTTCTGATCACCGGTTTTGAAGACCAAAATATCCGGAATAATCTCTCCGCTTGCGGAAGCGTGTGCGTGATTTCCGTTGATTGTTTCCCACATTCTTTTTTCGGTGTCTGTAAACGAGGGGGTCAGGCGCTTTGTGCGGAGACAGTCGCACAAAAACAGCGCTTCGCTGAATCCTAACTGTCCGCATTGCTCCCACAAATCATAGTCTCCGTATTTGTAGGCCCAAAACATATTGTTTTCGTCTCCCATTCCGTTTTGCCCTATGAAGATTGGCTCAGGAAGCTCTGTGATTTCGTACCCGATAAAGCCCCAAGATTCTCCGTTGGCGCGTTTGGGCGGACCGTAGATGTCGTATTTTTTTTCGATGTTTACGATCAACAGATCGATGAGTTTGGGTACCAGCCACCAACGAACGGTATTGTCATCGATATGGGCTTCTGCGATCCCGAGCGCGCGGATGTCATCCAGTTTGTCGTCGATGAATTCACGAATTAGACGGCTTCTTTCCCGTGCGCCGCTGCTCAATATGTGGTATACTTCCATTCGCAGGTCTTTGTCGAGGATAAAGAAATTGGTGATGTAGCGGTCACCCTGCTTTGCCAACAGCGTAGCATGATACAAAAGCTCGATTTCTTCCTCCATATACGGCAGCGCCACACCGAGTTCGATCGATAATTCTTCCGCCGTCGACGGATTGTTATTTGCCTGTAGTAAAATGTTTTTGGGGATGCTTCTCTGCACCGCGCTCCACGGAAGTCCGCTGGGCTGCGAACCGCTGGCTGCGAAAGTGATATTCTCGGGCTTATAGCTGCGTTTTCCGAATTCTCTTGCCATATCCATGCCTTCTTTCAAAAGGATTCTCGCGCGGTGCAATCGCTGCTGTACCGCGCTGACCGAAAGGGAAAGCGATGAAGCAATGTCGCGAATGCTCTGATTTTCGATATAATAAGCAACGACGATGTCGCGGTAGTCCCGTCTGATAAAAGCCAACTCCCGCCGCAACAGTGACAGCTGTTCACTGTGCAGCATTTCGTTCAAACTGTCCCATCGCTCATCCGCAATTTCATAATCGCCGATGTCGGAACCGGTTACCGACGCACGGTGATGATGCTTTTGCGCTGCCCATGCGGAATATCGGTTACGCGCAATCTGCCAGACCCATGCCGAAAAGCTTGTTGGAATCGTGCCAAGGTTGAGTGCGTGGATGACGTTCAGGGCAATATCCTGCGTTAAGTCCTCTGCTTCGGTTTGATTTCCCGTCTTTTTCAAGCAGAAGAAAAACAGTTTTTCCACGTAGTTTTCGGTAAAGCTTTGGACCAGTTGATCGCGTAAATCGTTCGCCTGCATTGCCTCGCCTCCTTTCACCAAGATAGTGTGGCATTTGGGAATTTGCTGACAAGGTTTTTATAAAAAAATCGAAAAAATGGATTTTAGCAACAATGTGGGATGCGCCCCAGGCCTTCCCCTTGAGGGGAAGGTGGATCGCCGAAGGCGAGACGGATGAGGTGGAAGCAAAAATCGGTAACGGGTAAAATCGCCAGCGGTTCCGCAGAGACTGTTTCACCTCATCAGGCTCGCTGCACTCGCCAGCTTCTCCTCGAGGAGAAGCCTCTGGCGCCCGTCGCATGGTGGGAAAAATTGACCCGTTCCGCGGAGTTGCAGAGCGGGTCGGTTTTATATCCCGTATTTCAGTTGGATGCGCGCCAGCTTTTCGCCGAAGGGCTTGGCGAACAACCAAAGGAAGGCGAAGTTGGAGACGGCGTAGAGGATCGTGTGCGGCAGAGCGGCAACGACTGCCGAGAGGTAGAGCGAAAGGTGGAAACCGTCGTCGTACCAAAGCACCGTCCAAACGTCCATCACGAGCGAAAAAACGAGCCCGGCGGCAACGCCGAAGATGAGAAGCAGCGCCTTGCTTTTCTTCAGCGGCTTCGCGCAGAACCCGGCGGCCAGCCCGATCAAGCCCCATGCGAGCATCTGAAACGGCGTCCACGGCCCTTGGCCGAAGTAGAAATTGGAGAGCAGTGCGGAAAACGCGCCCACGAGAAAGCCGGTCTCGCCGCCGAGCCAAACGGCGGTGATCACGGTGACGGCGGTCACCGGCTTGAAAAACGGCACGAGTCTGCCGACCACGCAGAGTGCGATCATCACGGCGGCGATGACCAGACGGCGCGCGCCGGTCTGCCTGCGCTCGAACCCGGCAAGGAACAAAACGACGGCCGCCAAAGCCACGGTGACGGAGAGAAACAGATGCCGTTTGCCGCCGAGCAAAAACGAACCGCCGATGGCGATCAGCGGGATCAGCACGAAGGGGATCGCCACGCGCAAAAACGCGCGCAGGCGCTTATTCGGAATCGTCAGCACGTCGTCCCGCCTTTCCGCGCGTTCAACGCGCACAGCGCGGCGATCTGCTCGACGGTAACGGTGCGGTCAAAGTAGCCTTTGGTCATGCGGCTCGCCGCCGTCGTATAGAAGCGGTTGTCGGCGAAAAAGGCGGTGGGCTCGTCGGCGGCGATCGCCTGTCCGCGGAAAAAGAGCGCGCAGCGGTCGGCACAGGCGGCGGTGAACTCCACGTCGTGCGTGACGACTACGATCGTCACGCCGCGGTCTTTCAGGCGGCGAAGGATCTGAATAAAGGCCGCTTTTTTCTGCGCATCGAGCCCTTTGGTCGGCTCATCGAGCAGCAAGAGCTTTGGCTTGGTGGCCAACACCTTGGCCAGCGCGACGAGTTGCTGCTCGCCACCGGAGAGATCGTAGGGGTGCTTGGAAAGCAGGTGGGTGAGATCAAAGGGGAAGTCGGAGGCGCCGATATTGGCGTCGGCGAGCTCTTCGGCAACGGTGTTTTTGAGGAATGTCGTCTGCACGTCCTGCGGCAAAACCGCCAGACATTCGCGGTAGAGCGCACCGTTTTTGTAGTCTTTCAGTTTTTTTCCGAACACGCGGATCGTTCCGGTGTGGGGCTTGCGCAGGCCTGCGGCGGCCGAAAGCGCAGTCGTTTTGCCCGAACCGTTGCCGCCGAGGATGCAAAAGATCTCGTTTTCAAAGATCGTGAGGTCGAGGTCGCGCAAAACGTCGGGCAGCTCGCGCCCGTAGCGGAAGAAAACGCCTTCAAACGAAAGCGCGGCGCGGCCGTGTTCACAACTTGGGACGGGCGGGAGTGCGCGGACGGTATGGTCAAACGCCGATTCGATCATGCGGCGGCCGTCGCGCACGGTCAGCGGGCAGGTGCCGGTTAATTTGAGCGCGTGGAACAGGCGCGTGGCCGTCGGCATCGCGCAGAGAAGCTCGGGGCGATCGGCAAGCCGCGCGGCTGCTGCCTGCGGGGTGTCGCAGGTGAGGACCTTGCCGGCGTCGAGCACGAGCAGACGGTCGCAGATGGGGATCAGCTCTTCCAAACGGTGCTCGACGATCAGGATCGTCAGCGAAAAATCGCGGTTCAGTTTTTTGAGGGTGGCGATAAAGTCGGAGGCGGCGATCGGGTCGAGCTGGGCGCACGGCTCGTCGAGGATCAGGATATCGGGGTCGGTGACCATCACGGCGGCGAGATTCAAAAGCTGCTTTTGTCCGCCGGAAAGCTCGGAAACGCGCTTTTCGTACCAATGCTCGATCCCAAAATAGCTCGCCATTTCGGCGGTCTTCCGTGCGATCGTCTCCTGCGGCCAACCGAGATTTTCCGGCCCGAAGGCGAGCTCGTGCCAAACCTTGTCGGTAACGATCTGCTGTTCGGGGTTCTGCATCACAAATCCGATCTTTTGCGCGCTTGTATGCTCGGGAAGTGCGTCGAGCGCGGTGCCGCGGTAGCAAATTCGGCCGCAACACTTGCCAAGCGGGGCGATCTCACGCTTTAGAAGGCGCAAAAGCGTCGATTTTCCGCTGCCGGTCGCGCCGCAAACGACGGTAAAATCGCCGTCGCGGACGGAAAACGAGATATCTTCGATCGCCGGGGAAGTCTCGCCGGGATAAGAAAAGGTCAGATTTTCGACAGTAAGGATCTCCATTTCAGCGCCTCCTTTGCTTCAAGAATGGTCGGCAGGAACGCGAGCAAGCCGTAGGAACCGTATGCCGCTGCGGTCAGCGGCGAGAACGGCGGCCAGAGGATGGCCGGATAACAGGTAAAGGGCGTGGGGTTCAGCGCGAGGGCGGAGAGACAAACGGCGGTGAGCGCGAGGGTCGTGCCGAGCAGCAGCCAATCGCCGCGGCGGAAGCGGAAGATCGAAAAATGCGTCCGCCGTTCAAGCCCGTAGCCGCGGGCAGTCATGCTGTCGGCGGTGATAATGCCGTTTTCAAGCGACCAAGTGACCATCACGGAGAACACGCGCACACCGCCGCGGAAACGGTCGACGACGTTGCCGTCTTTGTAGAGGCCGAGCGCAGTCTGCGTCTCGCGGATCCTGCGCGCCTGCTCGCCAAACAACGGCACGTACCGCAGCCCCATCGAAAGGACGAGGGCGAGCTTGGGCGAAAGGCGGGAGAAGAGGTAGAGCAGCTTGTCACTGGTGAAGATCTGTGTGAACGCGCGGAACCAGTAGAGCACGGCGAGGATCATCAACCCGGCGACGGCGCCGTAAACGGTCGCTTCCAGCGTGATCGGGCTGTCGTTGACGACGAAGAGCACGGTCACGCCGTTGTGCGAAAAAATCGGGTTCACCAATACGGAGAGCAGGAAGAGCAGCAAAAAATATGCGTGGGTCTTGAGTGGCCGCGCATTTTTTCGCGCAATCTGGTAAAAAACGCTGCCCAAAAGCGAGAGGAACAGGAGGATCGGATCGAGGCAGAACATCGCGGTCCCTATAACGGCCAGAAAATAAACGGCCACGGCGGCGGGGTTATACTCGGAAAATGCGCGCATATCCGTTCTCCTTTCCCCAAAAATGATTGCTTATTCGAGATCTTCGCCGAGTTCCAGCGAATAGAGCCATTCGATCGCATCGCCGTCGGATAAAACGTATTCGCCGCAGCCGACCGACGGACGTTCGCCGTTGACGCGGTAGACCCAGCCGGAGAGATCGCCGAAGCTGAACTCGTAGAGATAGTGGATGCCGGTGACGTAGGCGAGTCCGGCAGTACCGCTGTATTCGAGCTGGATGCCGTGCTCACGGGCCGCTTCGGTCAGAATCGTGAAGGCGGTATCGCCCTCGGCGATCGCGTAGGTGGTCTTCGGGAGAATCACGCCGTCGGCAGGGACATACGCGGGATCGCCCACTTGGGCGACGGTATCGCAGCGGATGGTGATGGTAACTGTGCCGATCGCGTTTTCTTTCGTCGGTGCGTGGCCGTAGTACTCGTCCGTCGAGCGGAAATCGGTGACCCAAACGACGAGGATGGCCACGGCGGCAGCGACGGCGAGGGCGATTAGGTTTTTCGGCTGCCGCTTTTTGGCCAAGATCAGCACGAGGACGAGGATCAGGGTGAGTGCGGCGATCGCGGCGGTTACCCAAAGCTTATAGCCGCCGGAGCTTTCTGATGCGGCGGTGGCCGCCGTCGAAAGTGCGGTGGTTGCCGGCGTGGTCGCAACGGTCGTTTGTGGGGCGGTCGCGACGGGTACGGTGGTGATGGCCGGCGTTGTCGGTGCGCCTGTTTGCGGCAAAGTGGTGGAAAACGGTGGTGCGGGCGGTATCGGCCCGGAGAAGCTATAAAAAGATCCCAGACCGCCGGACATCCGCAGATACGCCGTCATCGCGCAGAAAACCTGCAGCGTGGCATTGGCGTTGGAGGTGCCACCGAGCTGATGGCAGAAGCTGCCATCGGACAGGCGGAATTTAGCGATATTTTGCAGGATCGTCGTGCCGTTTTTTTGAAAGCGCGCGTCCATCTCGCAGTCGATCCCCAAAGCGGACAATGCGGTCACGACCTGCGCGGCGCTTTCGGGGTTCTCAACGCCGTAGCTGATAAATCCGCCGGTCTCGGTCTGCCGCGCGGAGAGCATGGCAAGTGCGGCGGAGCAGGCGGGCTTGACGGCGTCGTCGGAATCCATATGCTGGGCGAGGGCCTGCAGCGCCATCGCCGTGACGTCGACGTCGCCGACCTCGCCTCTCAGCGCCCAGCCGCCATCGGCAAGCTGTAGCGAAAGCAGCGTTTTGAGGATGTTTTCCGCCGGGTACTCGGCGCATCCGATCCCGTTATTGGCAAGGTGCAGCGCAAAGATCCAGCTCATCACACCCTGCTTGCCGACAGAATCGGCAAGCGTTTGCGCAACGTAGCTGCTATCCGGGGCGATCGCGGCCAACGTAAGCGCAAATTTCAGCCGCGAAGAGGCCGAGGCGACGGTGTGCTCGGCTAAATAGCGCTCTAAGGCGCTTGCGTAGGCCGAAAAGTCGTAGCTTCCCGACTGGAATAGCGCAAGCGCGTACCATTCGGACGTGATCCCGATCCCTTCGGCAAAGCCCGTGTCGATCCAGTCCTGCACCGTTTCCGTGCCGCTCTCTGCGAGATGGAAGCCGACGATCCCGTCGATGAGGCATTTTGCCTCATCGATGGGATCGCGTTTTGCAGCGGCGGCAGGGGCGAGCCCGACCAAAAGTACGAGGGCGCAAAGGCCGAAGATCAGTCCCTTTTGCAGCTTATTTTTCATAATTGTTGCGTTTTACGCCCAAAACGGCGAGACCGGCCAGCGAAAGCAGGCAGAGTGCCGCAGAGAGGGTGGTATTGGCGGTATCCGCGGTGTAGGGGATATCCGGGTCGGTGACGCTGGCTACGCAGACCGGCGGCACGAGCGTCATCGTTTCCGATGTCGCGCTGATCACAGCCGTACCGACGGTATCGAGCGTTAAGATGACCTTGCCGGCGGCATCGGTGACAAATTCGGTCGCCTCACCGTTGACGGTGATCACCGCACCCGAAACCGGGAGCACGACGGGATTCCAGGCGGCGTCGTAGCCGGCGGCAGAGAGCGTAAGCGTGAATGATTCGCCGACGGCCACAGAGGCGGTGTCGGCGTCAAAATAGCTGAAGGTATCCGACCAAGCGATCAGGTCGGAGTAGGCGTAGGCGGAGATGTGGTCGCCCTGCTGAATCGGGTCAAGGAGACTTTGCGGCGAGGCGTTATTGACGTAGTAGCCGTAGCTGCCGCCGTTTTCAATGCCCCAAAGCTTCGCGAGGCTCAGACCGTAGGCCGTCTTTTCGGCGCAATATCCCGCCGCCGCACCGCCGACGAACTTGGCTTCGTGGGCGGCAAAAAGCGCATCGCTGATCGTGATTGCGCCGTCGCCGTCGGCATCGGAAACGCGGACGGCTTTGCGCGCCAAAACGAGCGTGCCGGTGTCGTCGGAGATCGTGACGTAGGCGGTCACGGTGCTGTCGTCGGCGAAGACCGCTGTACCAAACATACAGAAGACGAACAGCAGAACAAGGAACGATGCGAGAGTTCTTTTCATGTTGGAGACCTCATTTCTTTTGTTTTTTGAACCGGGTCACTCCGCGATGGTATCAGATCTTTTGCGCGCGGCATTTCGGCGCTGTTTGGCGCGGATCCGTTTTTCTCTGTTTTTCTGCAGCCGATCGTCGCTGCGCGGCGGTTTGACGCCTGCGGCTTCCAACGCCCGCGGCCATGGGCCGAAAAACGCCTTGATCGCCACGACCTCGCGCTCGGAAAAATCCGCGCGCCTTGGATAACGCGCCTCTCCGGCCTCCTGCAGGCGGGCATAACGTTGCGCTAAAAGCTCCAAACAATCGGTTTTGGTCAGTTTTGGTTCTGTCATACGCCCTCCGAAAACAAAAAACGCTTTTTCGCCGAATGATTCGACGAAAAAGCGCAGCAATTTTTCTTCAGCGCAAACGGACAGAACTTCCCCTTGCGAAAACGAAAAACGGCTGCACTTTTCATATCCAAAAATGCTGCGGCAACGGAGTTGCCGATACCTTCGCGTTGTTTGGTGAGTATTCCGACTTATGAAGGAATCCTTCAATTACGGTAATGATGGTTGCGACGGATTTGCACCGAACTTCCCTCTGATCCGGCCCGTGCCGGAACCAAACTGCGATTCGATTCAGTTGCTGTCATTATAGCATAGTTGCCGGGTGTTGTCAATTCTTCCGCTATTCTATGGAAACCGTGAAATCGGCGGCAAAGCGGTCGGCGATCGCCGCCAACGTTTCTTTTGCAAGC
The DNA here is from genome assembly GCA_015067825.1 of Oscillospiraceae bacterium. GTDB lineage: Bacteria > Bacillota > Clostridia > Oscillospirales > QAMX01 > QAMX01. The sequence goes on from SVLQ01000009.1 coordinate 74,104, forward strand.
GGCGGAGTATGGCGGTAGGCGTATTCGAGCCCCAGCGTTTCGTATTTTCCGCTGCCCAAACGGTGGAACGGCAGCAACCAAACGCGGCGGATGCCAAAGTCGGAGAGATCGGCACGGAGCGCATCGACCGAGGCGGGATCGGTGTTGAAGCCGGGGATCAGCGGGATGCGGATCCGCACGTCTTTTCCGTCGGCAAGCAGACGGAAAAGATTTTCGCGGACGAGCGCGAGATCGCCGCCGATCACGGAGGCGTACTTGGCGGCAGAGGCGGTTTTGTAGTCGAAAAGATAGACGTCGGTAAAGGGATTCAGCGCCTCAAATGCGCGGTACGGCACGCATCCGGCGGTGTCCACAAACAGCGAAATATCCGCCTCCCTGACCATGCGGGCGAGCTTGGCGGCGTTTTCGGCCTGCAGCAGCACTTCGCCTCCGCTGAAGGTCACACCGCCGCCATCGGCGTAGTAGTCGCGGTCCTCCAAGATCTCTGCCAAAACGCTCTCCGCCGACATCTGCCTGCAGCGGAGCCCGGAGATGGCAGCTTGCGTCAGCGATTCGGGGTTATGGCACCATGGGCAGCGCAGATTGCAGCCGTGGAAGAATACGGTCGTGCGGATACCGTCGCCGTCGCCGACGGAAAAATGCTGAATGTTAAAAATTTGCAGCATTTTTTGCTCCTATTCGTGTTGCGTGCGGTTGAGGATGTCGAGCTGGACGTCGCGGGGCAGGCGGACGAAATAATCCGAAAACCCGGAAACGCGAACGACGAGCGTCGGATAGTTCTCGGGATGCTCCATGGCGTCGAGCAAGACCTCGCGCGAGGTCGCGTTGATCTGCAATTCTTGTCCGCCTTTTTTGAAATACGTCCGCACGAGAGTCGCCAGTTTCGGGAGCTTCTCGCCGGAAAACATAGCGGGCGAAAACTTTTGGTTGACGACGGTGCCGCAGGCAGCCTTGGTGTAATCGGGCTTGGAAACGCTCGTGAGCGTGATCGTCGCACCGCGCTTGTCGCGGCCGTAGGTGGGAGAAGCGGCATCGGAGAGCGGTTCACCGTGTCTGCGCCCGTCGGGCGTTGCGGCGATGACGCGTCCGGCCGAGATATTCTGCGTGTTGGCGGCCATCGCCACGTAGATCGCGCCGCCGTCACGCGTTTTGTAAGCCGAGAAGAGCCCGGCCAGATACTCTAAAAACCAAACGGCATATTTGTCGACAAAATCGTCGTTGTTGCCGTATTTGGGCGCGGCCAGCAACTGCTGGCGCAGCGTCTCGTACCCTTCAAAATTTGCGAGCAGCGCGTCGCGGAGCTCGGTGAGCGAGGCGGCTTTGTCGCGGAAAACGACCTTTTCCACCGCTGCCAGCGAGTCGGCGACCGTGCCGACGCCCATCAGCACCGCTCCGTGGATCGACGGGTACTTGCTGCCGCCGTTGTTGATATCCAATCCTCTGGCAATGCAGTCGTCGCAAAAGCACGACAAAAACGGCTCGGCGTAATCGCGCTGGTTAATCGACGTATTCTGTGCGTGGAAGGCCGCACAGTATTCGGCAACGCCGTGAGAGAGTTGGGCTTTAAATGCGTGCATGAAGTCGTCCATGCTTAAAAACTGCGAGAGGTCGCCGGTTTTCAGGCCGACGGAGCCGTTAAAGGGGCATTCGCCGTTGTTGAAGACGTAGGCCAAAAACCGCGGCGTATCAAAACGGCCGTCTGACCATGGCGGCTGCTTGCCGGTGATGAAGTTTTCGATGCATCCGACCATCGAGTAGTCGTAAACGTCCTCTGGGTCGTAACCGATCTTGGCAAGAGCGGCGAGGTTGACGGTGTCGTTCATCAGCGCCGGGTAGCCGAGCCCGGTGCCGATGCTTTCCAAGCATTCCTGCAAAAACGCATCGGGCGTGTGCGGTGTGATGCGCGCCGAGAGGTTCGGCCCCGGCGCGTTATTTCGTTTGACGGCCGCCACGATGCAACTGCTCAGCGGATTGACTGCGCAACTGCCGTCGGGATTGGTGCCGCCGATGCAGATGTTGACGACGTCGGTGGTTGGGATCTTGGTGAAAACGTTTTGCAATAGCTCGGTCGCCTGCGCGTCGGTCAGCGTGCCGGCGTCGATCTCGCGGCGGTAAAGCGGGTAGAGCGTTTGGTCCAACCGCCCGAGCGCCATCGCGTACCGCTCCTCCATTGAAAAAGCGATGTGGCAAAACCAAATGAGCTGCAGCCCCTGGGCAAAGGTCTGCGGTGCACCGGAAAGCAGTGCGGTGCAGTTTTGGGCAATGAACGCAAGGCTTTCGCGGTCGTATGCGGGGTCGTTTTGCAGCATTTCGGCCTTTTTTGCGTAGTTGCCGATCATCTCGGCAAACGCGGAAAGCGTGATGCGCATGGCGCGCAGCATCTCAAGCCGGTCGGGGTCTTCTGCGTGGGCTTGGAGCGAAGCGTCGATCTCGGCCAAAAGCCCGGGGATGCCGACCTGCACGACGTGGGCGTAGTTGGGCGAATAGTGGTCTTTATTGGTGAGGAAACTGCGGCTGCCGAGCTGCGCGGCGAAGCGGTCGGCTTCGTGCCGGAGCTCGCGGTCGACTTCGGCGTAGAGGCAGCGGGTGTTGCCGGCGATCAGGTCAGCGGTGTAGATGTACGGCTCCGGCCGGGTGAAGAGCGCGGCGATCCCGTTGGCCCGCAGCGACGTGATCGGTGCGGGCGGGTCGGCCGTGTAGCCCTGATAGCGGAAATAATTGGGACAAAACCGGCCGCTGGGGGCGCGGTTTACTTCTGTGCGCAAGGTTTCCGAGCGCGTCATGCCAACTCACCTCTGCTTTGGATTTTGGATCGCGGGATCAACCGTTCCAAAGGACGCATTTTCCCTCCGCAAGTGTGCGCGGGAGGTCGATCAGGCGTTGGTTTTTCGATCCGCGGAAGCGCAGCGAGATGTCCTTCTGCGCCTCGATAAAGCGGCCGTCGACCAAAACGTCAGCGAGGGCAAGGATCTCGCCGACGTGTTCGGTGCAAGCCCGACAGCTGCGGTCGGAAAGCTCCTCCAAGGTAAAGCCGGTGTAGATCCAGATCGTCTTTGCAGGATACTCCGCACGTACCTTTCGGAGAAACGGCAGCAGATCGGCCTGGTTCTCCGGCTCCAGCGGCTCGCCGCCCAAAACGGTCAGCCCGGCGATGTAGTCCGGGGCGAGCATGGCGATCAGCTTAGCCTCGGTCTCGGCGGTAAAAGGCTCGCCGTGGGCAAAATTCCACGTTTCCGGCTGAAAACAGTTCGGACAGGCGTTTCGGCAGCCGGAGACGAAAAGCGAAACGCGCACGCCGATGCCATTGGCGATGTCGCAGTTTTTGATCGTTCCGTAGTGCATGCCGAGCTCCTACAGGTGCAGCACGCGTTCTTTGATCTCCTGCGTGCGGCCCTGATTCCAGTATTGCGTGCCGATGTAGCCGCAGGTACGGCGGGCGACGTTCATCTTGTCCTGATCGGTGTTGCCGCAGTTGGGGCAGGTCCAGACGAGCTTGCCCTCGGTCTCGCGGATCTCGATCTCACCGTCGTAGCCGCATTCTTGGCAGTAGTCGCTCTTGGTATTGAGCTCGGCGTAGATGATGTTGTCGTAGATGAAGCGCATGACGGAAATGACTGCGTCGAGGTTATCCTGCATATTCGGCACTTCAACGTAGCTGATCGCGCCGCCCGGCGAAAGGTGCTGGAACTGCGCCTCGAACGCGAGCTTTTCAAACGCGTCGATCTCTTCGGTGACGTGGACGTGGTAGCTGTTGGTGATGTAGCTCTTGTCGGTCACGCCCGGAACGATGCCGAAACGCTTTTGCAGCGTTTTGGCGAATTTATAGGTCGTCGATTCCAACGGCGTGCCGTAGAGGCTGAAGTCGATGTTGTGCTTGGCCTTCCAGCGTTTGCAGGCGGCGTTCATGTAGTGCATCACTTCCAGCGCAAACGGCGTGGCCTCGGGGTCGGTGTGGCTCTTGCCCGTCATGTAGCGGACGCATTCGTAAAGACCGGCGTAGCCGAGCGAGATCGTGCTGTAGCCGCCGTAAAGGAGCTTGTCGATCGGTTCGCCTTTTTCCAGACGTGCGCACGCACCGTACTGCCAAAGGATCGGCGCGGCATCCGAAAGCGTCCCCTTGAGGCGGTTGTGGCGGCAGAGAAGCGCCTGGTAGCAGAGCTCTAAGCGTTCGTCGAAGATCTTCCAAAAGAGGTCGCGGTTTCCGCCGGAGGAGAGCGCGACGTCGGGCAGGTTGATCGTCACGACGCCCTGATTGAAGCGACCGTAGTACTTCGGCTGGCCGTTTTCGTCGACGTAGGGGGTCAGGAAGCTGCGGCAGCCCATGCAGGTGTAGCAATGGCCTTCGCCGTTTTTGTCGACTTTGAGCTCGAGCATTTTCTTTTCGGAAATGTAGTCGGGGACCATGCGCTTGGCCGTGCATTTGGCGGCGAGCTTGGTTAGATAGAAGTAGGGCGAATCGTCGTGGATGTTGTCTTCTTCCAAAACGTAGATGAGCTTCGGGAACGCCGGCGTGACCCAAACGCCCTTTTCGTTCTTCACGCCCTGATAGCGCTGCAGCAAAACCTCTTCGATGATCATCGCGAGGTCGCGTTTTTCGGTCTCGTTTTTGGCCTCACCCAGATACATGAACACCGTCACGAACGGGGCCTGGCCGTTGGTGGTCAGCAATGTGACGACCTGATACTGGATCGTCTGCACGCCGCGGCGGATCTCTTCGCGCAGGCGGCGTTCGATCAAAACGTCCATGTCGTCCTTGGTCATGCGCTGGCCGATGAGCTGATTTTCCATCAGAACGTCGCGGCGGATCTTGTCGCGGCTGACGTCGACGAACGGCGCAAGGTGCGCCAGCGAGATCGACTGGCCGCCGTACTGGTTGGAGGCGACCTGGGCGATGATCTGCGTGGCGATGTTGCAGGCGGTCGAGAAGCTGTGCGGGCGTTCGATCATCGTTCCGGTGATGACCGTGCCGTTCTGCAGCATATCTTCGAGGTTAACAAGGTCGCAGTTGTGCATATGCTGGGCGAAATAGTCGGAATCGTGGAAGTGGATCAAGCCGTCGTTATGGGCGTCGACGATCTCCTTGGGCAGAAGGATGCGGTTGGTGATGTCGCGGCTGACCTCGCCGGCCATGTAGTCGCGCTGGGTCGAGTTGATGACGGGGTTTTTGTTGGAGTTTTCCTGTTTGGCCTCCTCGTTGTTGCACTCGATCAGCGTTAAGATCTTGTCGTCGGTGGTGTTGGACTGGCGGATCAGGCTGCGCGTGTAGCGGTAGGTGATGTACGATTTCGCCACCTCAAAGGCACCGTGGGCCATGATCTGCTTCTCAACAAGGTCCTGCACCTCTTCGACCGTGGGCGAGCGGCCCAGCTTTTCGCAGGCGAGCACGACGCTCTCGGCGATGCGCGTGATCTGCAGCGGCGTCATGCGCGCGTATTCCTCCACGCTGGCGTTGGCCTTGGCGATCGCGTTGTTGATTTTGGCTATGTCAAAGGTCTCTTCCGAGCCGTTGCGCTTGATGATCTTCATAGTATCCTCCTTGTACCTGTAAAACACAATATCTTGTGATAGATGCAGAAAAATTTTACCATATCTTGTGTTCGTTGTCAATAGAGACTTGGCGAAAACAAAAAGCAAAAGGCATATTTTTTGCGGCTGCAAAAAATATGCCTTGAGGGATGCGGAAAACAACTCACGTCCGCAGCATCATCTTGACGATCTCTGCGTCGGTCGGCTGCATGCCGACGCGCCCGATATGTCCCACGCAACTGATCGTTTCGCCGGTCTCGCTGCGCAAAATGCCGGTGTTCGATTCGTAAACCTTGCCCTGCATGGCGAGCACGTGGGCAAAGAGTGCGGCGTCGATGGCCGAGGAGATCTTGGCCGCGCACGAAGCTTTTGCGCCGTCGCAGATGATGCCGGGGATGTCGGCGAGGGTGTTATCGATCGTCGCTTCGATCTGGGTGATCGAGCCGCCGACCATGTAGGTGATCGCCGCACCGGCCGCACACGCGGCCGAAACCGCACCGCAGAAGGCCGAAAGCTTGCCGATGTATTCCTTTTGGTAAACTGTCAGCAACGCGGAGAAAGCGAGCGCGCGCGTGAGGCGGTCGTCGTCGATCCCTTTTTCGCGGGCGTAGACGATGACCGGGACGGTCGAGGTGATGCCTTGGTTGCCGCTGCCGGAGGTGATGATCACGGGCAGATCGCAGCCGTCCATCCGCGCCTCCGATGCCGCTGCCGCGTATGCCCGCGCCTTTGCAAACGGGTGGTCGGGGTAGAGCGCCAAAATTGCCTGGCCGATGCCGACGCCGAAGCCGCCCTGCAGTCCGCGCTCGGCGATCGCCATGTTGCAGTCGATCTGCCGCTTGGCAAACGGACGGATCGCGTCGAGGTCGATCTCTTCGGCGAAGGCGAAGATGTTTTCAATGCTCAAGCCGCTGCGATCGGCCTGCAGTTCGGGCACGGCGGTATCGTCGATCTGAAAAAGGATCTCGCCGTTTTTGGCAATTTTTACGATGTTGGTGTGGCTGTGGCGCACCTCAACGGTAACTTCGTCGCTTGCGCGGTACAGGTGGATCAAAAAGTGGAGCGGAATCGGCGATTCGAGGTACGAAACGCTGCACCGCTGCTCTGCGAGAAATGCCGCCGTATCGCGCCGACCGTCATCGGTCACGGCCTCCAAAACCTCCATGAAACGGTCGGCATCGCCGGCGAGTGCGCCGAGGGTGCAGGCTGCTTCGATGCCGGTCATGCCGCCGGAGTTGGGAATGCGCACGCAGCGGACGTTTTTGATCATGTTGCCGCTGCAAAAAACTGCGATCCGTTCGGGGAGTCCGCCGAGCGCTTCGCGCCCCTTGGCGGCGGCATAGGCGAGCGCGATCGGCTCGGTGCAGCCCATCGCGGGGATCAGCTCTTCGGCGAGGATGGCGAGGAAGTTGTGGCGGATCGTTTCGGTCAGCATAGGATTCTCCTTGAACGGTGAATTTACGATATCATTATAGCATAGTTTTCTCGATTTTTCTACCGGAAGTGCGAGGATTTGCGTGAAAAAGCGGCTGGCACATGCCGGACAACGAAAAGTCCCCGTCATTCGACGGGGCAGGGCAGGACGGAGACGCGCCCAAGGCTCCCTTGTGTAAAGGGAGCTGTCAGCGCAGCTGACTGAGGGATTGCTTTACTGTGGCATCGATATAACCGCAAACACCGCGGAAATTTCTGTTTACTTCGTTATTGGGGATACGAACAACAGTAAGTCCGTAGCGTTCCAGAAAGGTGGTACGGTCTGCATCTTTTTGTATTGTGTCTGCCTCGTAGTGCTGCGAGCCGTCTAACTCGATAACAAGTTTCGCTTCCGCACTATAAAAATCAGCAATATACTTTCCCAGCACCTTTTGTCGGGAAAAACGAACAGGATAAGTGCGCAGAAAATCGTACCAAAGATGCCGTTCTTCCTTTGTCATTTCTTTTCGCAACTGTTTTGCCAATGGAACCAACTGCTTATTATGCTTCGGCTGCATTACAATCCCTCCGTCACGGCTTCGCCGTGCCACCTCCCTTTACACAAGGGAGGCTTTGACGCGGAGCAAAACCGCATAAAGACACCACATTGAAAGATAGATGGACGTGTGTCCTTTGTATGTTCGACAAATTGGAATTGGTTAATAATCACCGTTCATAGTTCTAATTTATAATAATAAAAATCTTTCGGTTCATCGGAGGCGTTTTTTTGCACTTTATAAAATGTTTTTATATATCGAAATCCAAATTTTTCTGCAATATGTTGACTCCGCTTATCCTCTGTCAAGCATAAATAGGATAACTCTTTTGTGATATCGCTTGCGTTATGAATAACACACTCTAAAGCCTCTGACATTAGTCCTCTGTTGCGATATGATTCAAGCAATCTAATTCCTACATTTCTCGTATCGGGATTGTCGTCAGCGTCTTCATTTAAGCCTATTGTTCCAATGACCAGCCCATTTTGCTTTAAAACAACAGCGTAGTTGTTTTGAACTGATATCAAGTATCGTATCGCGTTTTCATCATACACTTCGCATCCAATATCTCCAAGAGTCCAATCTCGTAATATTAGCCTTTTTGTTTCAAGTGTTTTCATCTTAATTTCAAATCTCCCACTCTGTTAGACAAATTCCAATTTATCGGTCAGTCTGATACGAGCACAGATCCGGCAGAATACCCTGCCAGATCTGAAACGGTTTTTACGCAGCGAACGTGTCAATAACGGATATCGGTATTGATAAAGGGGACGTTATTGAAGTCTTTCGGGTTATGACGCACGATGTAGTCGATGTAGGAGTCAATCATCTGCGCGACGAGGATGTAGCCGCTGGCGTTCGAGTGGCCGTAGAGGTTAAACTGCTCGCGGAACTTTTGGTCGTATGCCGGGGCGTAGCGGTAGAGGTCGATTACGTACGCGTTGTCGAAATGGTCTGCCAATGCGTACACAGAATCGCATAGACCCTGAGGAGCGGCCGGGTTTCCCCAAAGATCGTCCTTGGGGAAGGTGACGAAGAAGAACTTGGCGTCCGGGCTTATTTCCTTGTAACGGCTGACGATGGCGGCATAATTGCCGATAAAGGTGTCGCCGTTTTTGCGCCAATCTTTGGGATCGACGTCTGCGAGACTGCCGACCTCCCAACGCTGGTTGTAGAGATCGTTGACGCCGAGGGCGATCACGTACGCCTGGCAGGCTTTGTCGGGGTTCCAAAAATCGCGGGACTCGGCAAAGGATTGCAAATATTCTCGGGCGGTCATGCCTCCGCGGGAGAAATTGTAGGCCTTCAGGCCGTTTTTGCGGGCAATGTACTGTCCCCATGAGTATTCGTAGAGATCGTGGTAGCCCGGTCGGCCTTCGGCGTCGCGGGTCTCGAATTCGCCCGAGGAGAGGCTGTCGCCGATAAAGCCGATCGTGCGGAAGATCGACGTGCGGCTGTAGCCGTCAACGAGGCGGTCGAGCGGCTGTTCGTTTTCCGGGAAAAGCAGTTTGTTCCAGTCCATATTTTCGCCTCCTTATAATGCGCTGCGGATCATGTCGGCCACCTGCGCGGCGCAGGCGTCGATACCGGCTTCGGTGAGGTGGATGTGGTCGTCGGTACGGATAAACGTGTCGATATGCGGTGCGACGAGGGCGTGGAGATCGTTGATGAGAATGCCTTTTTCCCGTAGGATCGGCACGATCGCCTCGTTATAGGCGGCGATGCGTTCGTTGGTGCTGTATAAGTACCCCTCTGCGACCGGCATCGTGGTGGCAAAGATCACCGTTTTGGCCTGTTTTTGCAGAACTGCGGCGATGCGCAGCATGGTCGTGACGTATTCGTCGAGCGGTGCGAAAACGCCGTCGCCCCAGTCGCAGCCGTCCCAAACGCCGTTGTTCCAATGGATCACGTCGCTGCCGGCGAGTCCGCCGGCCCACGGAGACTGCACGCCGTGGAGCGTATATTTGGAGTAGCGGCAGTTGTCGTCGGGCTGCCAGACTTCGGCGACGTCGGCAAGCAGCGCAGGAACCTTCAGTCCGTAGCCGATCAGGCGCATCGAATCGCCGAGCAATGAAACTTTTTTCATGTGTTTCCTCCTTTTTGTGCCGGTCAGCGCGGCAGCTTGCGCAAAACGCGTTCGACCGCCTCGGCAATTTTGAATGCCGTTTCGCGCGAGGTCGAGTTGGTTTCTTCGTAGTGGCCGTCGGCCGACTCTAAGTAGGGCGTTTCCTCGTGGAGCAGGAAGGTGCTCGGCGGAACGAGGTAGCCGAGCTCGTCGTTGCAGAGCCCCAAAACGAGGAGATGTTCCGCGCCAAACCGCATGGCGATTGCCGCGAGCGGTTCGGGATCGGCAGCGGTCAAAGTCTCCCCGGAGACCAGTTCGGGGAAGATTTCACCCGGGATCAGCAGGATCGTCACGTCGCCGAGCCGGAGCGCGCCGAGCTCGCTCTCAAGCAGATAGCCGGTGTCGCTGTCGCCGGGGGAGACGGGATTTCCGAGGATCCCGAGAAATTTGTAGTAGAGAAATACGGTGTTATCGAGCGGGACGGCGAGCTCGGTCGAGGCACAGGCGATCGACGGTGCCAGTTCGGTCTCTTCGGTGATGGAAAGTGCCGTCTCCAAAAGGATATCGGCGGTTTGGTGCATATTTTCCACCGCATCGAAGGGTTCAACGAGCTCTTTGGTCATGATAAGTCCGCCGACCGCACCCGGCAAGTAGAGTGAATCGTCACCGCAGGCGGCAAAGAGCTTGTCGGCGAGTGCGCCGGGGAAGTCGCGGCTAACGAGCGTATTCGCGCCGCGCAACGATTCGGCGTGGGCGCCGTAGGAGAACAGGCGGATGCCGTTTTGCGCGCTGTCGGCGGGTTCAAACCGCAGCTGGTAAAGGGTCTGGTCGTATTCCTGCGGATCGCGGGAGTCGCGCAGGAGCGATTTTGGCGTGGCGCTGCCGAAATAGAGCTTGCCCGGCGAACGGTCGGCATAGGCGGCTTTGGCCGCCGCGACCGCCGCGGCGATCAGATTCGCCTGAAACGCATCGTTTTTGCCGTCGATGGCCATCGGTCCCCAAAGTCCGAGCGTATCGATGCCGGCGTGGGTGTGGGTCGCGTAGACGTGGATCGCAACGCAGGCAGTTTCTTCGGCGAAATCGGCGAGCTCGGCGCGGATCTTTTCGACCGTGTCGATCCCGAGCCCGACGCAGTCGATACCGATCAGCAGGACACCGTCGCCGACGGTGTCGAGCCATACGGCGTTGGCGCGCTGCAGATCGAGCACACCGGTGATCTCATAACCGCCGTGGTAACCGGCGATGTAGAGCGGGTCTTCGCTTTGCGGCAGAGCGATCTCGGCCGAACCAAATCCCATCGTCCAGGTGGAGCCCTCCGCGGAGAAAACAAAATCGCTGTCAGCGGCACAACCGGCGAACAGGCCAACAAAGATCGCAAGGGAGAGAAACATCGCAGTCAACTTGGTTCTCATCGTCATCCCTCCCGAATCAAAGTGCGCCCAAAACGGGCAGCAGCGCGGCCAAAAGGTCGCAGAAGCGGATGTCGTTGACGTGCGTCAAAAGAAGGCAGGCCGCAAACGAAAGAAGCACGCAGACTACCGTAATCGCGCTCCAAAAGAGCACGCGAGCCCAACGCGGTCGGCTCGTGAGCGGATGCCGGGAGAGGAGAAATGCGAACAGCGCGAACACGAGGAGCGGCAGGAGAAGATGCGGCGTGATACGCGCGTCGGCAAGCTGCGCGAAAACTTGCGCAAAATCCGGCTCACCGCCGGAAGGCAGCAGCTTTGCGAGATTTCTGAGCAGCCAGACGGCTGCCGAACAGGGCAAAAATGCGACGAGTGCGGCCGGAAGCAGCGTGCGGAACATACGCTTGGCCATAGCGGAGCCCTCCTCGAAAATAACAATATTGGCAGCTTGATTATACCACAAGAGATTGCCGGTTTCCAGTCTTTTGTAAAGTTTTCTGCATTTACGGCAAAAAACCTCCCGCCGACAAAATCTTTGTCGGCGGGAGGTAAAAAACAGAGAGGGTTAAGCAGCAATCGGTTTTGCGGTCTTTTTCTGGAAAATCTGCCAGACGATGACGAGCGCGATCAGCGCGATACCGATGATGTCGGTAACGGTGTTCGGGTCGATCAGCAGCAGACCGGCAGCGGCAGAGAGGATACGCTGGACCGGATTCATTCGACAGAATACATAGCCTTCGAGGGCCGCAGAAATACCGAAGATGCCGAGGAGCGAGGTGACAATGATCATGATGACCTGCATCGGGCCTTCGACGTCGATGAAGAGCATGACCGGGTTCAGCGCGAAAACGTACGGGACGATGAACGCGGCGATTGCCAGCTTGGTCGCGGTGATTGCGGTCTTCATCGGGTTGGACTGTGCGATCGCGGCACCGGCGTAGGCGGCCAGTGCGACCGGCGGAGTGAGGTCGGCGACGATGCCGAAGTAGAAAACGAAGAAGTGCGCGGCGACCGGCGGAACACCCATACGGACGAGGATCGGAGCACAGGTCGCGGCCATGATGCAGTAGTTCGCGGTCGTCGGAACACCCATGCCGAGGACGATGCAGCAGATCATCGTCAGAACGAGTGCGATGATAACGTGGTTGCCCGCCAAAGCGACGATACCGTTGATGAGGACGTTGGCGAGACCGGTCGCAGTGATTGAACCGGCGATGATACCGGCAATACCGCAGGCTGCGGCGACGGAGATCGTACCCTGTGCACCGGCGGCAAGCGCTTCAACAAAGCGCTTGGGCGTGATGCGGTTACCCTTGTTGAAGAGGCTGACGACAACGGCGGCGATGATCGCGAGGGCAGCCGAGGTTTGGATCGTACGCGTGTTGGAGCTGACCAGGTAAATCAGCAGCACCAGCGGGATCAGCAGGTAAAGCTTTTTGACGAGCGGACGCCAGTCGGGGAGCTGATCCTTGGTGAGACCGCGCAGGCCGTACTTTTTGGCTTCAAGGTGGACGGCGATGAAGATGCCGGCGAAGTAGAGGACGGCCGGCAGGATCGCCATAACGATGATCGAGCTGTAGCTCATCGCGAGGTTTTCGGCCATCAGGAAGGCGGCAGCACCCATGATCGGCGGCATGATCTGGCCACCGGTCGAGGCGGCGGATTCGGCCGCAGCCGCGAATTCCGGGCGGTAACCGGTCTTTTTCATCAGCGGGATGGTGATCGAACCGCTGCCGACGGTGTTGGCGACGGACGAACCGGAAACCATGCCTTCCAGAGCGCTTGCGACAACGGAGACCTTAGCCGGACCGCCGGAGAATCCGCCGACGATGCGGTTGGAAGCCTGAATGAAGAAGTCGGCGATGCCGGTGCGTTCCAGGAATGCGCCGAAAATGATGAACACGACGATAAATTTGGAACAGGCGTTGATCGGGGTCGAAAGGATGCCTTCCTTGGAGTAGAAGAGCGTGCGGACCAGCGTGTTCAGACGACCGCTGAATTTGGGGTTCGAGAGCCCGAAGAACAGCGCGTAGACGACGAAGGCGGCGGCGACGATCAAAATCGGCAGACCGACGGCGCGGCGGCACAGCTCAGCCAGCGCGAGAATACCGATGATACCGATGGCGAGCTGGTAGATTTCCAGTTTTGCGCCCTGCTTGATGATGGCTTCGGCAAAGAAGGTAAAGTAGAGGAATGCGAGCGTGCCGGCTACCATGAGGAGTATGTCGTACCAGGGCATGTGATTGACCTTCTGCACGCCTTTTTTGGCCGGGAAAATGATGTAGCCCATCAAAACGATCAGCGCGACGAACGAGGTCAAGCGGATCTCTTCCAGCCATGTGGCAAACAGCGTGACGTAAATGCAGAAGAGGGAGAAGGCGGCGAGAATCCCGGTCACGACCCATTTGGCTTTGCCTTCCCAAATGCGCGTGTTGGATTCGCGGTCGTATTTTTTCATGACCGCATCCACGTTTGCCGCCATTTCTTCGGCCGAGAGCTCCGCAGCTGCGGTATCGGCCGGAACGGAGGTATTGACGATTTTTTCGTCAGCGGGGATTTTATCAGACATAAATAACTCTCTTCCCGTAGATAAGGTTGACCGCTGCCGGCTTGCGCCGGCAGCGGTATCGTGTGAGCTTATAGCGCGGCCGGAGGCTTATTCAACCGGAACCGTGACGCCCTTTTCGGCGTAGTAGCGGGCAGCACCGGCGTGGAACGGAGCAGTCATACCGCTGGTGGCGTTTTCGATGCTGAGTTCGGCGCCCTTGGCGTGGTCGACGGTGATGGCGTCGATGTTATCGAAGATCGCCTTGGTGATTTCGTAAACGGTGTCTTCGTCGGTGTCGGCGGAGACGATCAGCGTGGCCTTAACGGTGATGGTGGTAACATCTTCGGTCTGGCCTTCGTAGGTGTTGGCCGGGATCGTGTAGGCGGTGTAATAGGGGCAGCTGGACATGATCTTGGCGGCGATGTCGCCGTCGATCGGCACGAGGTACGCGCCGGCGGTGACCATCAGTTCGGCGACGGCCGGGGTCGGAGCACCGGCGACGATGAAGGCGGCGGCGATTTTGCCGTCCTTGAGGCTTTCAACGCTGTCGTTGAAGCTCTGGTACTGGGCGCTGATATCGTTTTCGGTCAGACCGGCAGCAGAGAGAACGTCGATCGCGTTGAAGTAAACGCCCGAACCCGGAGCACCGATCGAAACGGCTTTGCCCTTGAGGTCGGAAACGCTCTTGATGGCCGGATCCATGGTGATCAGCTGGACAGCTTCGGCGTAGAGACCGCCGATAACGCGGAAGGAAGCGACCTTGCCGGTTTCGGCGAAGGTGTTCGTGCCGTTCCAAGCGTAAGCCATAACGTCGGACTGAACGGTACCGAGCTGGTAGTCACCGGCGTCGATGCCCTGGATGTTGGCTTTGGAACCATCGGTGGAAACTGCGACGCAGCCGACACCGGCATTTTTCTCAACGTACTGACCGAGGATGGCGCCGAACTGGTAGTAAGTACCGCCGGTACCGCCGGTGCCCATCGTCAATTTCGCACCGCCGCAGGCAGCCAGACCGAGGACCAGCACCAGCGCGAGTGCGATGATCGCAATAAACTTTTTCTTCATAAATGAACCCTCCTGAAATAGATGATAGAACTGTCGTATATTATACATGATTTTTCGCCGCAGTGCAATACTTTTCTGAAATAAAATTGGCCGAGAAAGAAACTTTTTTTTGTGAGGCACGCGGATTTTGGGGAAAACCGCGTTTTTTGAAAAGTGCACCCCTGTGAAAACTGCTAAAAATCGTTTTGCAGGCAGTTTTGCAAAAAAATACATAGAATTGTATGCCGTATGCATAGAGTTTGACTTTTTGGTAAAAATGCTGTACAATGGAAATATCGAAACTGGAAATGAGGAGGTTTTGAATGCATACCGAACAATCTCTTGCTGCCGATATCCGCGCGCTCGGCGTCACCTCGACCGATCTGCTGACGGTGCACACCGCGCTCAAAAAGGTCGGTACGATTGATACGTCGCAGAAAAGCGGCGCAGAAGTCCTGATCGATGCGCTCAGAAGCTGCGTTTCCGAGGGCCTTTTGCTGATCCCTGCGCACACCTTCCGCAACGTGCGTGAGACACCGGTGTTTGATATCCGCCGCACGATGCCGTGTATCGGCGCGGTGCCGTGCGTGGCGGTGGAGATGGCCAATCGCGCCGTCGATGCGGGCGACCCTACCTGCGTGCGTTCGCTGCACGTATCGCATTCCGTCGTTGCGTTCGGTGCGCGTGCGCAGGAATTTGTGCAGGGTGACCGAATCGGCCGCACGCGCACGCCGATGACCGGCAGTTACGGCAAGCTTTACTACGAAAACGGCAAGATCCTGCTCCTCGGCGTCGATCTCACCTGCAACACCTTTATCCACGCGGTCGACGAGGTGCTTTACAGCGTGACCGACGAGATCGTTCCGATCACGGTCACGGACTATGACGGCAGCACATGGGTACACGCGCAGCACGCGACCTCCGGCCCGGCGTCGGCATCGTTCGAGCGCTACCGCGGTGCACTCGAAAAAAACGGTGCGGTGACCTACGGCAAGGTCGGCGATGCTGATGCCATGCTCATCGACGCGCGTAAATGCTTCAGCGTGGTCGCCTACATGCAAACGGTGATGCCCGAACCGATCGACCCCTAATCCCGATAAAAACGCATCCGCAGATTTCGGCCTGCGGATGCGTTTTGTATTTTTATTCAGCTGTGCAAAACCATGCGGATCGCCCAAAGCTGCATGCGCTTGGGCAGCACGTTCAGCAGAAGGAGCAGGGGATTCCGATTGACCGCGTAGGCAAAGCGCGGACGGCGTTTGGCGAGGATACGCGCCGTTTTCTGCGCGATTGTTTCCGGCGGCACGCTGCGTGCCTCCACGCGCTCAACGATCGCGCGGAAACGGGCGGCATTGCAGGAATAGAGCTCGGTGGACGCACAAAACCGCGCGAGCGCATCGGTCGAGGCACCGAGCATCGCCGTGGTGACCGCTCCTGCGCGAAGGACCGAAACGTGGATGCCGAGCAGCTGCAGCTCCATCCGCAGTGAGTAGGCGTACTTGTCGAGCGCGGCTTTGGTCACGGCGTAAATTCCGGTGAAGGGCAGCGGATCGAGCGGGGCGAGCTCGCTGGTGGTCATCACGATGCGGCTTCCGGCCGAAAGGAAGGGGAGAAAGGTCTTGTTGACGAGGAACGCACCGGTGAAATTGACCGAGAGAATGCGCGAAAAATCGGCAGCGTCCATCTCGACGAGTGAATCGAGCATGTAGATGCCGGCGTAATGGACGATGGCAAAGAGCGAATCGGTGACGCCGCGCACGACCGCGGCGGCTGCGGCGAGGCTAACTTCGTCGGTGATGTCGGCGGTGAGCGCGAACACACCGTCGGCGGGGTCGATCGGCGTGCGGTCGAGGGCGAAGACCCCGTAGCCGGCCGCGCGGAAGGCCGCAACGGCGGCCTTGCCCATGCCGCCGGCAGCTCCGGTGACCAAAACGTAGTTCATTTGAGCGACTTGCCGTCGGAAAACGCCTGACCGACCACACCGCCGAGCGAACGGTAGGCGTGGGTGACCGGGTCGTAGCAGATCGGCGCGAGCTTTTCGGCGTCGATCTCGCCGTCGTCGTTTAAAATCGACGTGTCGGCCGAGACGTTGACGATCTTGCCGATGCAGATGCCGTCTTCGTTGAATTTGGCCAGCTCGCATTCCACCGTCATCGGCAGCTCGGCGATGATCGGCGCGTTGACGAAGGCGCTTTTTTCGGCGGTGAAGCCGGCCCTGGCAAACTTTTCGGGTTCTTTGTGCGCCGAAACGATGCCGACGTAGTCACAGGGGATGCGCGTCGTTTCGGTGGCGAAGCTGACGGTGAATGCACCGGTGCGGCGGATGTTTTCCGTGGTCTTGTGCCCATGCGAGAGGCAAAGCATGACCTGATCGTCTTCGTAAATGCCGCCCCACGCCGCATTCATCGCATTCGGCACACCGTTTTCGTCATAAGTGCCCACGATCAAAACGGGCATAGGATACAACCAAGGCTTGGAACCAAAATCTTTCCGCATAAATCTTTCCTTCTTTCTTCATAATAGCGCCAAACAAAAAAACGGAGTTGTTTGTAAAAATCAAAATAATCCGTTTTTTCGGTGGCTTTGCCGCCGAAAAAACACCACCAAGACGATCGCCAGATCGTCCACGCGCCGAAAGGAGCCGACGAAATCGCAGATTTTGTCGGCGGGGATCAGCGCGTGAGATACCGATCGAAAACAAAGTTTTCGATCGATTTCCCCGATTTGGAAACGCAGTTTCCAAATCGCTATAGTACGTATTCTTTCAGCCGCGCAAACGCCTCTTTCACGCGTGCGAGCGGCAGCGCAAGGTTCAGGCGGATGTGGGTCGTGCCGCCGTGCTGCGTGCCGTCCTGCCACGCAACGCCGACGTCCCAGCCGGCCTGCAAAAGCTCGGAGAGCGTTTTGCCGTGCTCGGCGAGCCACTCGGCACAGTCGATAAAGAGCATGTAGGTGCCTTCGGGCTTGAAAACGGAGATGCCGCGGAAGTTGGCGGCGATGAAATCGCAGGCGTAATCGACGTTCCCGGCGATGACCGCACACAGCTCGTCGACCCATGCGCGTCCTTCATCGCGGTAGGCGCCGATCAGCGCGTGCATGGAAAGCACGTTCATCGAATTGTAGTGCGAGAGTGAGGATTCTTTCTCCACGCGGTCGCGCAGATAGCTGTTATATATAATATGGTAGGAACCGACGAGGCCGGCGAGGTTGAAGGTCTTTGACGGCGCGTAGAGCGCGATCGTGCGTTCGCGGGCGTCGGCGCTGACAGACTGTGTGGGGACGTGGCGATAACCGGGGCGGATGATGTCCGACCAGATCTCGTCGGAGATGACGACCACGTCGTATTTTTTGTACAGTGCCATCGCCGCCTCGATCTCCTCGCGCGTCCAAACGCGCCCTGTCGGGTTGTGCGGCGAGCAGAAAATCGCCGCGTGGATGCGGTTTTGGGCGAGCTTTTGCTCCATGTCGGCGAGATCCATCCGCCAAACGCCGTTTTCGTCCTGCACGAGCGGGCTGGCGACGGCGTTGTAGCCGTTGTTTTTTAAGGACATCATGAAGCCGAGATAGGTCGGGCTGTGGACAAGCACGGCGTCGCCCTTGGAGCAGAACGCGCCAAGCGCGGAGACCACGCCGCCCAAAACGCCGTTTTCGTAGCCGATGTGCTCCGGCAAAAGTTCCGTCACGCCGTTGCGGTCGCGCTGCCAACGGATGATCGCATCAAAGTATTCGTCACGGGCGTCAAAATAACCGAAGGCGGGGTGCGCGATGCGCTCGGCGAGTGCTTCACAGACCGTGGGAACGGTGGGGAAGTTCATGTCCGCGACCCACATGGGGATCGCGTCGAAGCCTTCTTTGGGTGCGCCGGGCGCCCAACCGCTGCCGAGTGCGTCGATCGCGAGTGCGTCCTTGCCGCGGCGGTCCATGATCGTTTCGAAATCAAATTGCATAGGCTATATCCTTTCTCTGCTGCTATTTCCGCATATCTGGTGCAATTTGGTTGGATTTATTAACGTATTTCTCTTGATAGGTACGAATTGCCGCACACGGAAAGTCCGCACATGCTGCACAGGTTTCGACACCGCGAGAGGCTGCACAGACGACGAACGGACAACTGCGGCAGAATGAAAGCACCGTTTCCGAACGGCAACCGCAACAGATGAGCTCGGAAAGCGGGAAGGCTTGTCCCATCTCTGTGCGGTAAAACTCCTGCGCTCGTGCACGCAGTCCCTCGTCGTTGTGGATCGTCGCCAAATATGTGATACAACGGGAACAATCGTGTCCGCAAACCGACGGTCTCACGCCTGTGTCTCCGGGAGAACCGTGCAGCCGCCCAAAAATTCGGGCTTGTGCGCCATGCTGTCGGCTTCGGTGATCTCGCGGATCACGCGGCAGGGATTGCCCGCGGCGAAACTGTTGGCGGGGATATCCTTGACGACCACGCTGCCCGCACCGATGACGCAGCCGTCGCCGATGGTCACACCCGGACAAACAACGACGTTCGCGCCGAACCAACAGTCGCTGCCGATGTGAACGGGCTTGGCGTAGCAGAGGCGGCGCACGACGCCGTCGGGACAGAGCATCGCGTTGCGCTCGGAAGCGATCATCGGGTGAATCGGCGTGACGATGGTCACGTTGGGGCCGAAGTTGCAGCGGTCGCCGATAACGACCTCGGCGTCGTCCTGCACGGTGAGGTTGAAGTTAAAAAAGCAGCCCTTGCCGACTTTTGTGTGGATGCCGTAGTGGAAGGTGATCGGCCCCTGGAAAAACGTACCTGCGCCCATCTCGCCGAGGATCTGCGCGAGGATCTCCGCACGCGCTTCGACCTCGTCCTCGTAGAGGCGGTTATAGTCCTGGTTTAATTTGTGTGTGCGCAGCTTGATGGCCTTCAGCTCGGGATCGCCCGGGCAAAAGAGCAAGCCGGCCGCCAGTCGTTCCTGTTCGCTCATGGTCGTACCTCCCGAAAACAATTGTTTAGTTAATTATACTACGCTCATACCTGCAAAGCAAGCGTTTATCTGCACCTTTGCGTTGAAATTTATCGCCTTCGTTGACTGTATTTGATGCAATCTGTGGGGCGGCGGTGTGTAAAGGTTGGTGTTCCGCTCGGTCTGTGACCACATTTTTTCTTTTGGATCATCCAAAAGAAAAAATGTGTTTTCAATATGCGGATTTGTGCGAAAATTTGTGATATAATATTTTTGATCCTACCTAACAATTTGGATTTGCCGCGGACTATATAGGTGAAAGCATTGATCAATCGCTTGGAGAAACAAATGAAAAAACAAAACTTGCTGAATTTTTTTGATGACGACCTGCTTGACAAGCTATTTGGCTTTTGTTATGCGAGAACAAACGACAGCTACGAGGCGGAGGAGTTATGTTCCGATATCATATACGCTCTCGTAAAAGCTGCCCATACTGACGGCGATGTTGAAAGCGTCTATCCGTTTATTTGGAAAGTGGCTCGCAATGTGTATGCCGATTTTTCAAATAATCGGAGAAAACGTGCGGAAACTGTTTATGAAGGTGATTCGGAAGAAATTCTGCTTGGAGTGGCAGTAGATGATACTCCGGATGATTCCGAAGCGCTGTTAACTTCCGTATATCGTCGAATTGCCTTTTTGACAAAGGCATATCGGGAGGTCATGATTATGTTCTACATAGATGGCCTATCCACCGCTCAAATAGCAAAAGCACAAGGAACAAGTGAAGGTGCTGTTCGTCAAAGGCTCTTTTCAGCAAGGCAGAAGATCAAAAGCGAGGTAGAAGAAATGGGAGAAACTTATAATAAGCCCGTCGCACTTGATAAAATTGATTATGTAATCTGGGGAAACGGAACTCCTGGGTGGGGCGACCCTCGTAACGTGTGCGTGAGAATGTTTTCCAATCATATCATATGGCTTTGCCACAAAAAGCCGATGAGTGCATCTGAAATTGCGGAGGAGCTGAATGTTCCCACCGTCTATGTCGAAGAAGAGCTTGAAATCCTCCGAAGAGGCGAAAATGGGAAGTACGGACTTCTTCGTCGCTTGGAAAATGGCAAATATGCGCTGAATTTCATTTTGCTTGATAGGGATGTGTTCGAACAAGCAAACGCAATTTATACAGAGCAGTTGCCGAAAATTTGCGAAACCATATCCGATTATATTAATGCTCATAAAGCCGAATATCTTGCTTTTCCGTATCTCAACAAGAAGGTTGATATGAATCTTATTTTGTGGCAGCAGGTATTCCATATTGCCGATGCATTTCAATATTGTGTTGAGTGCACATTGAAGAAAAATCATTTTGCGGATGTTGAAAAAACAGATCGTCCGTTTAGTGTGTTTGGATACGTTGATAATGGCAAGTATTATGGCTATGGGTGGGATGGCGTTGTCGCGCAAAACGTTTGTGGCTTCTCTAACGTTAAACTTGACAATATCTATATCACACGTATTAAAAAGCACTTTGACTGCGGACTCAATGTATCCAATGATCCGCAGATTCAGCTGGCGCTTCGTGCTATCGAAGGTCTCGATATTACCTCTTTGTCCGAAACCGAAAAGGAACACGCGGCGAAGGCGATTGCGTGTGGATACTTGTACCGTGACGGAGATATGCTTTATACGAAAATTCTTGTCAATGCGCTTTCTGATAGAAGCAGACTATTTGATATCAGTAATGCTCTGCAGAATGGATATTTTGATGCCGATGCTGAAATTGTTGCGGCGAAGGTTGCAGAACTGATCAAAAAGTCTGTTCCCGATTACCTTCTGGGAGAATGGAGATTCGCAAACAATCTTGCCAATTTGCCGATTCTCGACGCGGTTGTTGAGTGCCTGATCGAAAAAGGCGTTTTAACACCTCCCGAAGACGGAATTGGGGCAGAAGGCTGTTGGATGTCGGTAGAAAAGTAAATCAAACACCGCCGGGCATAACCGAAATGGTTGTGTCCGGCGGTGCTTCGTGTTGCCCAAAACGGCGATTTTTGTTATCGGGTGGCTCTGCGGTTTTTGTGGTCGGCGGCGACGGCGGATTTCCATGCGCCGGTCAGCTTGCGGTTTCCGCGCACGGCGCTGACGGCCTGGCCGACGGCTTCGTAGTTGAGCGCAGTTCCCTTCGCGTCGGCGTGGTAGTCGACGGCGCGGTCGGCGGCAATGCCGATCGTGTTGGCGACGGAGACGGCGTCGATATTGGCGCCGAGGAAGAGAAATTCCCAGCCGTATTTTTCCTTCTGCCGCTCAATCATGGCCTTGATCTTGTCGTGGGTGTAGCGGCGGCTGGCGTTTTCCATGCCGTCGGTGGTGATGACAAACATCGTTTTCGCCGGCACGTCCTCGGGGCGCGCGTACTTGTGGATGTTGCCGATGTGGCGGATCGCGCCGCCGATGGCATCGAGCAGCGCCGTGCAGCCGCGCACGGTGTAGTCGCGGTCGGTCATCGCCGGGACGTCGGCGAGCTTGATGCGGTCGTGTAAAACTTCGCTTTCGCTGTCGAAGAGCACCGTCGAAACAAAGCATTCGCCGTCTTCGCGCTTCTGCTGCGCGATCATGGCGTTGAAGCCGCCGATGGTGTCGCGCTCGAGTCCGGACATCGAGCCGCTGCGGTCGAGGATGAAGACGAGTTCTGTCAGATTCTGTTTCATAGTAAAAAACCTCTCTTTCGTTTGTGAGTATAGGATACCACAGACGCAGAGAGGTTTGGTCGCCTGTGAGGCGACATTTGATTTTGGGATCAGAGATCGATCACGAGTCCGACGGGGCAGTGGTCGCTGCCGAAGATCTCGTTTTGGATAAAGCTGTCGGAAACCTTGGGGAAGAGCCGGTCGGAGACGACGAAGTAGTCGATGCGCCATCCGACGTTTTTCTCACGCGCCTTCATCATGTAGCTCCACCACGAGTACATGACCTTGTCGGGGTAGAGCGCGCGGAAGCTGTCGGTGAAGCCGGAAGCGAGCAGCTCCGAAAATTTCCCGCGTTCTTCGTCGGAAAATCCGGCGCTTTTGTGGTTGGTTTTGGGGTTTTTGAGGTCGATCTCCTCGTGCGCGACGTTCAGGTCGCCGCAGTAGATGACCGGCTTTTTGGCGTCGAGCGCGCGGATGTAGGCGCGGAGCGCGTCCTCCCACGTCATGCGGTAGGAGAGGCGTGCCAGTTCGCGCTGGGCGTTGGGCGTGTAGACGTTCAGCAGGTAAAAATCGTCGTACTCGAGCGTGATCGCCCGGCCTTCGTGGTCGTGCTCGTCGATGCCGAGACCGTAGGCGACCGAGATCGGCTCTCTGCGGGTAAAAATCGCCGTGCCCGAGTAGCCTTTTTTGTCGGCGCTGTACCAGTAGCTGTGGTAGCCTTCCGGGGCGAAATCAGCCTGGCCGGGCTGCATTTTCGTCTCCTGAATGCAGAAAAAGTCGGCATCGGCTTCGGCGAAGAAATCGGCAAAGCCTTTTTCCAGACACGCGCGGAATCCGTTGACGTTCCATGAGATCAGCTTCATAGTATCCTCCTTATGCGCCCAGCAGGCATTGGTCGAAGGCGAACAGCGCTTCGTTGATGGCAAACACGTTGTAATTTCCCTGCCGGATGAAATATTCGATGATGAGGTCGAATTTGCTCGCGTGCGAAAGCGCGTAGCCCGCCCGCTTTAAAAGATCCTCGGTCTCCGCGAGGGTGAGCTCCAGCGCGATCGCCAGCGCGATCGCCGTGGGCTTGCTCGGCTTGTAGTGCGGGTCTTTGCGGATCTTTGAAAAGAGCTTGCGGTCAATGTTGGCCCGCTTGTAGCATTGTGCGTCGGTCAGGCCCTTTTGGTCGATCAGGCGCAGGAGTGTTACCGAAAAGCCTTCGTCGAGTCCGGCGAGCATGGCCTCGAGCGAGAGATCCTCATCGGCGGGGGCGGAAGCCTGCATCGCCATGAGCGGCGGAGCGGGGGCGCGTTTGGCCGCGCCTGCCGCGCGGAAACGCCGTTCGCGCGCGCTCTCCTCGTGGGCGGCGGCGTAACGGTCGTCGATGAACTGGGCGATGTCGGCGTAGCGCTTGCTGCCGGCGGCAAACGACGCGCGGTCAAAGATCACGAGGTAAACGAGCATCTCCGACTGCAGCAAGAAAGCACCGATCGCCTCAACAGCGATCTGCAGCGCCCGATCCTTCGGGTAACCGTAGGCGCCGGAGGAAATCAGCGGAAACGCCACGATCTTGCACTTGCTCGCCTCGGCAACGGCGAGGGAAGCGCGGTAGCACGATGCCAAAAGCGCGTCCTCGCCGGCGTTTCCGCCTTCCCAGACCGGCCCGACCGTATGGATCACGTACTTGCACGGCAGGCGGTAGGCCTTCGTGCGCTTGGCTTCGCCGACCGCGCAGCCGCCGAGGCGCAAACATTCGGCGAGCAGGTCGGGGCCCGCTGCGCGGTGGATCGCGCCGTCGACTCCGCCGCCTCCGGTGAGCGAGGGTCGCGCGGCGTTGACGATGGCGTCGACGTTCATTTGGGTGATATCGTGACGGATGATCTGCAGCGGCATAAGCTTACCTCATTTGTTATGGATTGGAACACGAGCGCAATTCGCCGGTTTTTTGTTCGATAAATTCGCTGGGGGAAACGCCGAGGGACTGGCGGAAGACCTTGGAAAAATAGAGCGGGTCGCGGTAGCCCGAGAGCAGCGCCACGTTTTTGACCGAAGTGATGCCCTGCTCGATCAGAAAGACCGCGTGGCGCAGCCGCAGCGTTTTCAGGTATTCCGAAAAGGTCGTGCCCACGCTCTGGACGAACACGCGCGAAAGATACTTCGGATGGTAACCGAATTCCGCAGCGATCGCCGCGAGCGAAAGGTGGGGATCGCTGAAATTGGCCTCGATAAATTGCAGAACCTCGCCGACAAGCCGGGCCTCCCCGCTCTCGCCGGATGCCGAGAGCTGCGAAAAGGTGTAGAGCAAAACGCTTTCGCTGATGAGGTCGAGGTTTTCATCGTTGCCTCTGGCCAGCGCATCCTGCCAGAACGGCAGCAACCCGGAAAAACCGGGAAGGATGCAATGGGCCTGCGAGATGGCAAACCGCGCAAAAAGCTCGTCGGCGCGCGGCCCGGAAAAGCTGATGTAGAGGTATTCGAGCTCGCCGCCGTTTTCGATGCGGGCGGGAACCCCGGCAAAGGTGAAGACGAGCATGCCCGCCGCAAGCGGCCGCACGGCGTGCTCGGTCACGAGCCGCCCATGCCCGGTGACGATCAGGTGGAGTGCGTGGGCGCGGGGAATGCGCAGCTCGTCGGCGGTGGGCGCGTTTTTCTCGTAAACGAAGTTGTGTACGTTCAGCCGCGAAGTGCCGCGGTCGGTGACGAATTTGCAGATGTTTCCCGTTTGCTTTTTCATGCGCTGCCCTCCGCCTTGTTTTCACCGTCATTATACCACAGGTCCGGAGAAATTTCCATAGAAAAGTGGAAGGATTCCATGGAAGAATAGAACTTTTCCATTTTCTGCCGAGCAGGGGTATGCTATAATATAAAAAAAGTTACGCGCAATAGGCGCAGGAAAATTACGATTGGAAAAGGACGTGGTTTACTTGCTCTACTACGGATTGATCACCGCAGCCGTTGCGATGTTCAGCGTACAGTTTTTCTTCAACCAGCAGTTTGAGCATTCCTACGGCGGCGGTCTGCGTTCGATGCTCGTGTTTTCGGCAGGCAGCGGGCTGGCCGGTCTGATCGTTTTGCTCGCGATCAACGGATTTCGCGTGGAGTTCTCGCCGTTTGCGCTCGTGATGGCAACACTCGCCTCGCTCAACTCGATGGCCTATAACTTCTGCAGCCTGCAAACGCTGGGCAAGATCAACCTTTCGCTCTACTCGGTGTTTGCGATGCTCGGCGGCATGGTTCTCCCATTCATCGGCGGGATCTGCCTCTACGGCGAGCCATTGACGCTCGGCAAGGTGATCTGCTTTCTGACGGTCGGCGGTTCGCTGTTTCTGACGGTCAAAAAAGGGCAGAAAACGGAAAAGAAGTTCTATTTTTACTACGCCGGCATCTTCGTGCTCAACGGTCTCTCCGGCGTGTTTTCGAAAATCTATCAAGAGGCCGACTACGCCAAGATCTCGGCGGCCGGCTATTCGATCCTGATCGCCGCGGTCACGCTGGTCGTTGCGCTGTCGTTTTTGCCCTTCGTCCATGGGGAAAAACGCAAGATGACCCCAAAAGCGGCGGGCAGCATGTTCGGCTACGGCATTCTCTCGCGGGTGGCAAACTGGCTTTTGGTGCTGGCGCTCGCGCACCTTCCGGCCTCGGCACAGTATCCGTTCGTCACCGGCGGTGTTATGATCCTCTCCACGGCGATCGCTTATCTGACGCCGTCCAAGCCCGATAAACGCGAACTGGCGGCGGTCGCGCTGTCGTTTGCGGGCTTGCTGATCCTTGTATTCGTCCCGTGATAAAATAAGGAGGTTTTACGCTATGAAAACGATCCGTATCGGTGTCTTCGGCCTCAGCCGCGGAGCCAGCTTCTTCGACAGTATCCTCGCCAACAACGGCGAGATCGTCGCCGTCTGCGATTCCCGTCCCAAAGCGCGGCAGGATGCCGTCGACCGTTTGGGCGGCGGTGTGGCGGCCTACGAGACGTTCGACGAATTCATCGAGCATCCGATGGATGCCGTCCTGCTCGCCAACTTCTTCCCCGAACACGCGCCCTACGCGATCCGGGCGCTGGAGAAAAACATCCACGTTCTGAGCGAATGCACCTCCAACGGCACGATGGCCGAAGGCGTAGCGCTCGTGCGTGCGGCCGAAAAGAGCAGCGCGATCTATATGCTCGCCGAAAACTACCCGTTCATGCGCTTCAACCAAGAGATGAAACGCGTCTACGACGGCGGTACGCTGGGCAAGATCATGTACGCCGAGGGTGAGTACAACCATCCGGCCGATTGGAGCAACGTGAGCCTGGTCACGGATCTCCGGCCCGGCGAAAAGCATTGGCGCAACCATCTGCCGCGCACCTACTACGTTACCCATTCGCTCGCGCCGCTGATGTACGCGACCGGCTCCAATCCGATCCGCGTGACGGCGATGCCCGTGTACGCGCCGCTGCCCGACGATTGTCCGTCTGTTTCGCCGGTCGGCGATTTCGCGGCGATCATTACCACGCTCAACGACGACGATTCCGTCTTCAAGTTCACCGGTTGTGCCGGTTTCGGTGGCCACGGCAACTCCTACCGTCTCTGCTGCAAAAAAGGCCAGATCGAGAATCTGCGCGGCATGGGCGATACCGTGATGCTGCGCTACAACGGCTGGCAGATCCCGGAAGGGATGCAGGAAGTGCAGAGCTACGAAGCCCGCCTTTCGGATAAGGATGCCGAGCTGAGCCGCAAGGCCGGTCACGGCGGCGGCGACTTCTTCGTCATCCGCCACTTCTTCGAGTCTATCCGCAACCAAACGCCGCCGCCGTTCGACGTCTACTTCGCAACGCGTATGGCCTCGGTGGCGATCCTCGGCCACCGCAGTCTGATGGAACGCGGCGTGCCCTACGACATTCCGGATTTTAAAAACGAAGAAGACCGCAAGCAATACGAAAACGACACGCTTTCACCCTTCTGGGGCAGCGACGGCAGTGCCCCGACCTATCCGAGCTGCTCGCACCCCGACTACGCCCCGACCGAAGAGCAGCGCGCACCGATGCTGGCGGAATTTGCCCGCAGAGGGATCCGATAAACGCAGAAGAACCGCAGACGAGCAGACGTCTGCGGTTCTTTTTTGTTGGGACGATCAGCCGGCCTCCAGCGCACCGGAGTATACGGCGATCCCGCCGATGTTTTTGACGGCGGTGTAGCCCTGCTCCAGCAGGCTTTCGACTGCCCGTGCGCTGCGAACGCCGGAGTGGCAGTAGACGAAGATGGGTGTGTGCTTATCGGGCAGCGATATGGAGGCGTAGTCGATGACGGGGAGCGGGAGATTCTGGCTGGCGGGGATGTGGCCGGCGCGGTATTCCTCCGGCGAGCGCACGTCAAGCAGGATCGCGCCGGGCGTCCGGCTGCATTGCTCGACCCCGCGGTCGATTGGGGAATTCAAACGGAAAAAACTGGCGATCGGCATGAATATCCCTCCTTATAAGAGTTCTAAGATTGCTTTTTTGGGGCGGGCGCCGAGTGCCTTGCGGACGACGTTGCCGCCTTCCAAAACCAGCAGCGTGGGGATCGAGCGGATGCCGTATTGCGCGGCGAGCTCCGGCTGTTCCTCGACGTTGATCTTGCCGACCTTGATGTCGGGCCGCTCTTCGGCGATCTGTTCCACCAGCGGAACGACCATTCTGCACGGTCCGCACCACGGTGCCCAGAAATCGAGCAAAACTTTTTGATCGGAATTGAGAACTTCTTCGTGGAAATTATGTTGATTCAGATTGACTGCTGCCATTTTTATATCCTCCTTAATAAGTTTGGTGCGTGGGGTTGATCAGACGCGGGCCATGCCGTCCACGCTCAATACGGCACCCGTGATATAGGAAGCTTCATCCGAAGCGAGGAAAACGAAGGCGTTGGCGATGTCTTCGGGCTGGCCGAGGCGGCGCAGCGGGATATTTTTGATCAGCGGATCGATGACTTCTTTGGGAACTGCTTTCATCATATCGGTCTCGATGATGCCGGGGGCGACGGCGTTGACGCGGATGCCTTTGGGGCCGAGCTCGCGGGCGAGCGAGACGGTCAGACCGTTGACCGCAAATTTCGAAGCGGGGTAGGCAAATCCGCTGGCCTGGCCGGAGATGCTGACCATCGACGAGGTGGAGAGGATCACGCCCGAGCCTTTGGCGATCATGCATTCGCTGGCGGCGCGGGTGGCATTGAAAACGCCCTTGACGTTTAAGTCCATGACCTTATCGAAGGTCTCTTCGGTGTAGTCGGTGAAGGGTGTGCTCTCCGAAACACCGGCATTGTTGACGAGGATGTCAACGCATCCGAAGGCTGCGGTCGCTTTTTGGAATTCTTTGCGCACCGAAGCGAGATCGGCGAGGTTGGGGCTGATGCCGGCGACGTGTGCGTGTGGGTGGCGCTCGCGGAGCTGGGCGACGGCTTTGTCGGCCGAGGCCTGGGTGCTGGCGGTGAGGATCACGGTCGCACCCTCTGCCAAAAATCTGTCGGCGGTGGCAAATCCGATGCCGCGGCTTCCGCCGGTGATGATCGCTACTTTATTTGCAAGTCTCATTCTTGAGAGCCTCCTTGGTTGGTTTGTGAGATTAGTATACCAAAACGGACGGCGCTTTTCCGTGACCGAATCACACAAACAAAAAAATCCGTCGGAAATTTTTCCGACGGATTTTTTTGTGTAATTTATAGGAGCGTGCGGTAGTAGTAGATCGGCATGGCACTCCAGCCGTGGCAAAGGCTGCCGGCTTTGTTGAAGTCGGCCTCACCGACGATCGTTTCCCAGAACGAAGTCGCGCCATTTGCGAGCATATAGCCGTATTTCTCGCGGATATCGGCGAGAACGAAGTCTTTGTTCTGCGGATCGGATGCGAGCAGCGCATCGTAGACGAATCCCAGCATCGAAAGCGTTGCCGGAACGAGCCCTTCTCCGTCTTTGACGGCGGACGCCGTGCGCGCGTCGCCGAGCCCGATGAGCAGGGCAAACGCGTTGCCGAGCTGCGAGGGCTGGGGCGAGCCGAGGTCGTAAAGGGCGAACACGCCGCTTTCGGGGTCAAAGAAGCGGCCGCGGATGGCTTCACGCATGGCCGAAAGGTCGGCCTCGAAGGTCGTTCCGGCCAGCTTGCAGAGCTCGCCGAAGCGCTCGGCGGCGTAAACGTAGGCGCAGTTGAGGATCAGGTGATGCCCAACCTTGCCCTCGCGGAAGCTCTTGCGCGTGAGCGCGCCGTCGCTGCCCTCGGCCCATTCGTAAAAGTTCCAGTACGGCTCCTCCAGATCGGGGATCAGCCCGGTTTCGTCGATCCGCGAGCGCAGAACGGCCATGATCTTTTGCATCGTGTCTATCGTATCGGCGAGGATCGTTTGGTCGCCGGTGTGGCGGACGTATTCCCAAACCGCCGCGGGATACATCACGGAGAAGAAGGGGATCGCCGGGGTGTTGACGGCGGGATACGTCAGCTCTAAAAGTCCGTCGGGGCGCGTGCCCTTGGCGATGAAGGCGAGATTGGCGCGCTGGAACGCCGTTTCGGCGAATGCGTAGTAGCCGCAGAGCATTTGGTTACGCGAATCGAGCACGTAAAGCGCCTGCTCGCGCCACGGCGTATCCTCGTAGTGCGTGTGCATACAGAGGCGCAGCGTGCGTACGCAGGTGTCGTAGATCTTGGCGTCGAGCCCGGTCAGGTCGTGCGGCAGTTCGGTCTGCGGATAAAGCGCGGGCAGAATGCCGATTTCGACGACCTCGGCGTTTTGCGGGCGGAAAACCTGCAGATAGCGGCCGGCAATGCGCACAAACAACTGCGTGAAGGTCTGCGTGCCGCCGTCGGAGGCGAAGTCAAGCGAGAAATCGCGGTGGTCGATCCGGTACCGCACGCATCCGTCGGCCAAGTGCTCACCGTAAGCGACCTTGACCTCGCAAGGGCCGTCGGAGCGGATCGTGAGCCGCAGGTATCCGGCCTCCTGCCGTCCAAGGTCGTAGATCTCGCCGTCGGCCTCGATCATCTTGGCCGCAAGGAACGGATCGACCTGCAGCGGCTTGACCGGACGCGGCAACAGACGGCAGCTGCGCTCGTGGGCAACGCAGGTTCCTTCCGCGCGTCCCGTTCCGCTGCGCATTCCGGCGGTCAAGCCGAGCTGCACGGTGACCTTGCGGGTCTGGTGCTGCAGATAGCGGTCGTCGAGGCTGCCTTTCGTGTGCGCGCCGCTGACGGCGAGCACGGTATCGCCGGAGCAGATGGAAAAGATTACGCCGGCACCGTCGTCGATATGCGTGGCAGAGTTGCAACCCTCGTAGCGGACGGTGACGGAAAACTCGTTTTCGCCCGGATGGCAGAGCGCGGAAATATCGATCGTATCGTAGTATTTTTCAAACGGATATCCGGCGAACTGGCCAAATCCGGCGAGCTTGCCGTTGATCTCGAGCACGTAGTCGGTCTCGGCGGCGATAAAAACGGTGACGGGCGCAGAACCGTCGGTTGTGAAGCGCTCCTGAAAGAGCGCGTATTCGTTTTGCTCGGGGGTGCGGTCGAGCCAGATCCAGCTTGCCTGCGAGAGAGGCATCGGTGATCCTTCCTTTCTGTGTGTCAAACCGCTCTCGGACAGCGCTGTCCGGGAGCGGTTTCTGAGTTTTACAGGTTATAGTAGCTTTCAAATTCGGCCGGATGCGGGATGGCGGCCATGCGGCGGCATTCGGCGCGCTTGGCGGCGATGAAGTTGGCGAGCAGCTCCTTGGGGAACACGCCGCCGGCGGTCAGGTAATCCTGGTCGGCTTCCAACGCGTCGAGCGCTTCGTCCAGCGAGGTCGGCAGACCCTGCAGCTTGGCTTTTTCCTCTTCGGGCAGGTGGTAGAGGTTGACGTCGAAGGGGCCCCAGCCGTTTTCGTGCGGGTCGATCTTGTTCTTGATGCCGTCCAAACCAGCCATCAGGATCGCCGCGTAGCAGAAATAGGGGTTGCAGGTCGCGTCGGGATTTCTGAGCTCGAAGCGGCGTTTGTCCGGCGATTTGGCGTAGGCCGGGATGCGGATGACCGCGCTGCGGTTCGAGGTGGCGTAACCGACGGTGACCGGCGCCTCAAAGCCCGGGACAAGGCGCTTGAAGGAGTTGGTGCTCGGGTTGGTGAGGGCGCAGAGCGAATGGATGTGCTTGAGCAGGCCGCCCATGAAGTAGTGGGCTTCGCGGCTCAGGTGGGCGTAGCCCTCGTCGTCAGAGAAGACGGGCTTGCCGTCCTTCATCAAAAGCATGTGCACGTGCATACCGCTGCCGGCTTCGCCGTAGACGGGCTTGGGCATAAAGGTCGCCGATTTGCCGTATTTGAGCGCGGTGTTGTGGATGATGTACTTGATCATCATCGTCGCGTCGGCCATGTGCACCACTTCGCCGAGCTGCGGCTCGATCTCAAACTGGCCGGACGCCGCGACTTCGGGGTGGTGGTAGTTGATCGCAATACCGGCGTCGGCCATGTGCATGCACATTTCGCTGCGGCATTCGTAGGAGACGTCAAAGGGCTTGGCGATGTGGTAGTTTTTCTGTTTGGGAACGACCACGCCGCGGCCTTCGACCGCGCTGTTCCAGTAGGACTGCACGGCATCGACCGATGCGCTGATCTCTCTGCTGCTGACTTCCCAGCCAACCTGGTCAAAGAGGTAGAACTCAAACTCCGGCAGAATCAGCATCGTGTCGGCAACGCCGCTGTCCTTCATCTGCTGCACGGCGGCGCGGATGATGTTGCGCGGGTACTGCGGGAGCGGGCGATTCTCGGGCGAATCGATGATCATGGCGTTGCCGGTCATCGAAAGGGTGGGGATCTCGCAGAACGGGTCGATCACGGCCGTGTCGGGATCGGGGATAAAGACCATGTCGCTCTTTTCAACCACGGCGTAGCCGTAGTTGGAGGCGTCGAAGCCGATGCCGCTGACCATCGTATCCTCGGAGAAATTCTGCGCGGGGATCGTCACGTGGCGGTACTGGCCGTTGATGTCGACCATTTTGAAATCGACCATTTGGATACCGTGTTCGCGGATCATTGCCAAAATGTCTTGCACAGTTTTACCCATAAAAACCTACCTCTGACAACATATAAATTTGATATATCAATCATACACCAAAGCGGCGCAAATAACAAGGGGAACAGGGATGATTTTTGAAAAAACGGTCAAAAAAGCCTTATGCACCGCGGCGGTCTTCGATTGTTTGTGTGCCGTCGGCGGCGGTGATGTTTTCCAATACGAGTCCGCGCATATCGCCGGCAAGCGCGACGGCGGCACCTGACGCACGGGAAAAGACGTTGCGGATGATGATATCGTAGGTCTCATCGGCGGTCGCGTGGCGCGCGCCGTAGAGATGCGTGTCTCCCACGCGAACGGCGTAGATGCCGCGGTCGAGACAGGGTGAATCGGCTGAAGTATCGGTGACGCCGTCGATGAGGATATGGTGGAGCTTCGTGCCGCCCTGGTTCAAAAGCCGCACATTCGAACAAAAGGCGGCGGTGGAAACGTTGCGGATCGTGACGTTTGAGATGTCTGCCGGAAGTCCGGCGACGGCAAAGGTCTGCTCGAGCGAGCCGTTGAGGCCGGTGAGGGCGATGGAATCGTCCTCGGTGAAGCCGGTGATGTTTTCGATCACGAAATCGTGGCAGCCTTGGCGCAGATCGATCCCGTCGGCGTTTTTGACGAGGACCTCGCCGTAACGTTCGTGTTTCAGCCCGTGGTAAGCGTTGCCGTTTTCGTCGATACCGATGTCGGAGGCGCGGAAATCGAGGTCGCAGAGCCGGCCGTTGGCGCAGTAGATGAAATTGAGCGCCCACCACCGCTGATGATAACAGGAGAGGCCGGAGATCTCGAGCCCGTCCACGTTCGTAAAGAGGATCAAATTATTTTTCCAGATCGGCGGCAGGCCGTTTTGACATTGGTTCCGCTCGGAAAGACCGTTGTAGGTGCCGCCGTCGAGGATCGCGCCGTTGCGGCCGCGGATCACAATATTGCGGTCGGTACCTGCCGGCGTTTTACCGAGATCGGTACCGTGGTGTTCGTTGACAAACAGATTCTCGTAGACGCCATCCGCCATCTTCAGATGGCAGCCGTCTAAAATCAGCGTGAGATCCGAGGGGATGCGGACGGCGGATTCGATCTCCCAACAGCCGGTGACGGTTGCCGTTCTGCTGCCGTTTTGGATCGCCTCGGCGATCAGACGGCGGATGTGCTCGCTTCCTCCGCGGGAAAAGGTCGGACTGCTCATTCTGTGGCCTCCTTTTCGTTTGGTTCTGAGCAAATGATACCATAGAACGGCCGATGAGTCAATCGGGGGGAGAAAATACACTTGCGGTTTGTGCGCGTTGTGGTATACTATAAGGAGGGAAGAAACCGAAACAGAGGAGATTTTTATATGCTGCGTTTTATTTGTTACCCCAAATGCACCACCTGCCAAAAGGCCCAAAAGTGGCTCGACGCCCGCGCGATCGCCTACGAGCTCCGAGATATCAAAGCGGAAAACCCCACCGCCGCGGAGTTGACCGCATGGCACAAAACAAGCGGCTTGCCGCTCAAAAAGTTTTTCAACACGAGCGGTCTGCTCTATCAATCACTCGATCTGAAAAACAAGCTCCCGGAAATGAGCGAGGAGGAAATGATCGCCCTGCTTGCGACCGACGGAATGCTGGTCAAGCGTCCGCTGCTGGTCGGCGATGATTTTGTTTTGGTCGGATTCAAGGAAGCGGAGTGGACGGATAAGATCTGACAAATGCAAAAAGGCTCGGAAATCGTATGATTTCCGAGCTTTTTTTGCGAAGGTTACGATTTTTGCAGTCCCATTTTGGCGAGTGGGAGTTCTTCAAATTCCGGAAGGATCTCTTTGAGCCGGGCAAAATCGATCGAAAGAATCCCGTCGTTTGCGATTCCAGTGTGCGATTTTTCCGGGAGTTCGAGGTTGTTGCGGAAGATGTTTTTGAACCGGGGATCGAGCGCGTCGAAGTTGACGGAAAAGCCCTTGTGGTTGACGAAAAGATTGTTTTCGATCACGCAATAGTGGGGAAAACGCTGTTCCGTTTCGGGATCCCATGTCAGGTATTCGAGAATATGCGGATACTTTTTGCGCCAGATCTCCCCTTGGTAGGGGACTCTTTTCAGGTTGATCCAATGCTGGTCGGTGATGTTGTGCAGCCCGCCTTCCACCAGAGTTTCCCAATAGCCGTATGCGTGGAACATCATGCCGTAGACGCTGCGGTTGGTGGCGTCGATGATCAGATTGTTTTTGAAGACGATATCGTGTCCGCCGTGCAGCAAAAGCGCACTTTGACAGCGTTCCATGATGTTGCCGTAGATCGCCGTACCGCCCAAATTGTCGTCGCAGTACATGGCGAAGGTGCCGATGTGCTGCGTGTCGGCATCGCTGGAAATATCGTGGAAATAGTTATAGCGGATCCGGTTGCCGCAGACGGTGTAGTCGCGGCCGGAGTAGATCGAACTGGAATCGTCGGCAATCGTGCAGACGTGGTAGATCTCGTTGTATTCGATGGTGTGCTCGTTGCCGGAAAAACCGATCGCCATGTGGGCGGAGTCGTGGATCTCGTTGTGCGAAACCACGCTGCCGACGCCCGAGACGGAGACCGCGGGACGGTAGGTGCGGAAGATTTCGGCAATGTGGTGGATGTGGTTGTTGGTGATCAAATTGCCGCTTTCCCGCAGGGTATTTCTGTCGCCGCCGTTCACCGAAATTCCGCCTTCGCCGATGTGATGGATGTGGGAATTTTGGACGGTGAGGTTGTCGGCTTGCGCGTGGATCGCCCAGCCGCCGACGTTTTTGATCTCGCAGCGATCAAAACAGAGGTCATGTCCGCTGAGCTCGATGCAGTTGCCGCGCGTGGACGCAAACGTGAAGCCTTCAAAGCGGAGAAAACTTGCATTTTCGGCGGTGACGAGAGGATTGGCGGAGAGAGAAAGACAGATCTCGGCCGATTCGAAGTTTTCAGGGCGATAGAGATACAGAATGCGGTTTTCGCGGTCGAGATACCATTCGTTTTCGCTGTCCAGCTCTTCCAATACGTTGAAAAAGTAGTACGGGGCGTGTTCGCAGATCCCATACAAGCTGACGTATTTGGTTTCGAGCGTTCTCGCTTCGGGATCAATGGCGACGACCGGCGAGCTGGCATCTGCCCAGCCGTATTTCGGATACCCGAACACCCAAAGATCCTGTGTGTTTTTCCAGCGTTTTGTCCGTTCAGCCGTGACCGGATCGATCCGCCGGATGTCGCCGATGGGATTTCTGAGCCGGCTCCATTCCTCGTCCGACAGTCGGATCTGGCCGGTCGGCTCCTTAGCCTGCCCTTCCCGCACGGGTTCCTCCGTGTGGAGAAATCCCTCGTTGGGGTATCTGGCGATCTCGAGGCGCTTATCGTTGACAAAAAGCTCGCACCAAAACGGCTTCAGCACCGCGCCGTCGTATTTTGCTGCTGTCGCGTATGAACCGATCGCGCAGATCTCGCCCAACATTTCTCGGGTGATGCCAAACTTTTTCAGATCGGCCTTGATCACACGTTCCTTGGCATCACCGTACATCCGTTGTTTTTCCGCGTCGTTCAGCGGTTCAAAGCTCTTGGGATCAAGCGTCAGCCCGCCGTGGATCAATACCTTGCCTTCTGCCCGGTAAGTGATCGGATAGTCGGGGGTGCCGGAATCCTCCTTGGTGAAGATAAGCCCCTCGGTGTAGTATTCGCCTTCGGCAACGTGGACGGTGATTGCCTCGCAGAGCCCTTTTTGGATGAGCTCCCGCACGGCATTTTGAGCGGCTTGGAGATCCGGGATGCCGCTGTTTTTCGATACGTAAAGATCCAAAATATCCACCTCCGTTTCTGCTATAACTATATACCATTTTGATAAAAAATGCAAGGTGAAATTGCTGATAAATACATACCGATATCAACAAAAAAGCCTCGGAAATCTTTTGATTTCCGAGGCTTTTCCAGAGATATTCTTTTGCATAGAAATAAGCCGATAGCAACCCTTATTTG
This sequence comes from Oscillospiraceae bacterium, assembly GCA_015067825.1. GTDB lineage: Bacteria > Bacillota > Clostridia > Oscillospirales > QAMX01 > QAMX01. The sequence goes on from SVLQ01000009.1 coordinate 110,234, forward strand.
CCGATGCGGTCGCACCGGACGGCGATATATTCAAAGGAAAATGCGCCGCGGCAAAACAGCGTGAGATCGTGTTTGCCGTCCGCGAGCCAGTCGTGCCCGGCACGGCTGCTGCGGTCTACGCAGGCCACCGTATAAGAAAACTGTGTTCCGGCCATATCCGTGACGGAAACCACCGTTCCAAGTTCGATTTTGTCGCAAAAATCGAACTGTCCGCTGTGATCCGGTCCGCCGATGACCAACGTGTTGTCATAGGCGCTGCCGCAGAACCGGCCGGTGGAGGCGGATAAAAATCCACTGCTCCATTGGTCGGTGACGGGGATCGCCGCACCCAACGCGGGGATCTCCAGCAGGCCGACGTAATCGGTGCCGTCGATTTCGAGAACGGGCATGTTGGTATCGAAAAAATCTTCGCCGCCGGCGGGGATTCTCGCCGCAAAGAGCGTGAGCATTTGTGCCGTTGCCGCTTCATTTCTTTGTGCCGCGCGGTGCATACGAATCTGATATGTCGCCAGCAGCACAACGCTGCACAAAATCAGCATTGCGCCCAAAGCGAGCAGGAGCGATGTCAGTTTGCGTTTCATTTACGCCTCCTGCCCCAAAACCCTAAAATGAGCAGCATAATCCCGGAGATACACATCACAAGAATCCACGGCAAAGCCGCAAAGCTGTCGCCGGTGTGGGGTGGGGGTTCCGGTGGAGGTTGGCTGGTGTTGACGAGGAAAAACACATTGCCGTTTTGCCGGAGCGTTACTTTATAGGTGTTGGGCACGTCGCGTTCTGCCACGGTCCATTCGTCGGCGGTATTGCCGGTGACGTGCCACGTGTACGACCAGTTGTTTTCGGCGCTCAGGCGTTTGGTTTCAAAAAGAATACCGTTGCGGTAAATATCCACGGTGACTTCCGGCAGGCGGGATGTGCCGTCGTCCTGCCAAAGCTTGGTCACGGTGTAGTGGGCAGAGGGTGTGAAGCTTTCGCATTTCGGCTTGGCTGCTACGTCGTATGCAAAAGAACCGTCCGGTTGCGGTGTGGGCACATAGACCATAAACTGGTTAAAACGATAGGTGCCTTTTGCATTGGAGGTAACCACCTTGCGGACGAGATATAGTCCTGTTTGTAAGTCGGAGAAACGGGCAATTCCGGCGGTGTCGGTTTGCGCGGTTCGATCCGGTGCGACCTGATCGGCCACGATGTAGGCGCTCAGGGTGGCGGCGATATCGCGCCACTGTGACTGCACGGTGATGTCGTGGATGTTGACAGGGTAGGAGGAAAACGGAGTGATGAGCTCAAAGGTTCCGTTCGGGAACGCTTCGGCAACCCGGAAAACCTCGATGCTCAGATCGGAAAAGGCCGTGCCGTCGATTTGATAAGTGAGGGTTAGGGAAGCAGACGCATCGGGCTGCAGCGGGGCAGCGCAGACGCCAAAAGGTCGCACGGCGATCCAACAGATCAAGGCGGCCAGCAGCAAAGGCAGGATGCGCTTTTTCATATTATAGATCCTCCCCTAACGTCTCTTTTTTCACGGGTGCGAATATGACATAAAGCAGTAACACAAAAATAATGGGAATCGCCACCATCGGCATAACGATCAGCGGATCCACGCGATAGGCCTCGTTGGCGACGTAAATGTTGCGCGTTTGGGTCATGTCCACCTGATGTCCACGCACGAGCAGGCGTTCGGTGTTGATGCCGTAGGGCGTACAGGTCAGCAGCGTGCAGTAATCTTTGCCGTCGACGATGCGGATGAGGCTGGTGTCGCTCGGTTGGACGATGCGGATCTGGTCGACTTCGTAGGTAAATGTGCGGTCAAGGATTGTGAATTGAAAGGTATCGCCCACTTCCATTCGGTCCAGGTGCGTGAACAGCACCGCCGATGGCAGACCTCGGTGGGCCGAGACTACGCAATGGGTGCTTTCGCCGCCCACGGGCAGGCTTGTGCCTTCCAAATGTCCGACGGCAATGCTGAGCACGCTGTCGGATGTCCCGTGGTAAACCGGCAGCTCTTGCCCGATTTTTGGGATTGTGATGTATCCCATCATGCCGGTGCCGCTGACATTGAGCGTGCTGTGGTAGTCTGGCAGCCGGCTGTGCTCTAAAAGAGGATCGTTCAGTTTTGCGAGCTGTTGGTTATAGGTGTCGGCTGCGGCGAAAATAGCGGAGTAGTCTTCGGGTTTGTACTGCGCCAGCATCGATTCATAGTCGACGATGGCTTCGCTTTGTGTTTTAGAGTTCCAATAGCTGCTCAGCGTGGGGTACAAAAGCACAGAAAGGCCTATGAAAAACAATATCAGCAATATGATGGTGGTTTTTCGATTCTTCATAGCCGGCTCCTGTTGCTTGATGGGGTAAGTCCCCGGCAGGCGCAAAGCACCTGCCGGGGGATCTGATCGTGAAAGCTTAGTCTTCGTCTTTGATCTTGGAGAGTCTCTTCTTGGTCACCAGCACAACACCGGTGCCCAGCGCCGTACCGCCGCCCAGCAGCGTGAACAGCACAGTGCCCAGACCGCCGGTTTCCGGCAGCATGGAACCGGTTTTGTTCACGACGTGGACGCCGGAACCGGTCGAGTAGATCTCACCGTTGAAGATGGCATTCAGGTTTTTGTCGGAGATGATGAAGCTCTGGCGGGTTTCCAGCTTATTGTAGCCGTCCGGGGCAACGGTTTCTTCCAGATAATAGGTGCCGTTGTCGAGGCCAACTACGCGGACCTTACCGTCATTCACTTCGATGGCAACACCGGTTTCACCGTCTTTGGCACGGCGATAGATGCCTTCAGTCGCATCCCAAACAACGGCCACTTCGTTGCCACCGCTCGCCGCATCGTAAATGCGGAACTGTGCGCCGTCGATCAGTTTGTTCTGCGAGTCGGTCTTGACGATGTCGGCAGCGTAGGTATAGGTGGTGGTGGTGTCTTCGGCAGTTTCGTGGTCTTTACCGAAGGAGAGCCATGCGGTGTTCACGTTGCCGGTGCCGGCGATAACCGCGTTTTCGTTCAGAACCGCCGTGTAGGAAACGATGATTTTGTCGTTGGTTTTCAGCGAATCACAGAATTCTTTGGTGAAAACAACTTCAAAGGTGCAGGTGGAGTCGAGGCCGGGGGCTTTGACTTCGTACATCGTGTCCGGCGTATCGTGCGTTTCAAAACCGGGGATGACATGCTGAATGCCCGTGACTTCTTTGAAGGTCATGCCGACGGGCACTTCGTCGTGCAGAACGTAGTTTTCTGCACCGGCGTGGACGCTAATCGTAACGCGGAATTCGATGGTCTGGCCGATATCGGCGGAGTTGGAATCGGTCCACTGGTTGGTGGAGTCTTCTTTGACCTGTTTGTCGATGGTCGGAGCAGCGTTTTTGGCGTTGATGGAGGCGTTCGGGTTGGTGGTGGTCAGGCCGCACAGGGCACCCATCGTGGAGTCGACGAGATAGTAGCCCAGTTCCAGATCCGAGAATTTACCGGAGTTCACGCCGCCGTTTTCGGTGATCACGAACTCACCGGCGTTCGCAGACGATTTGAGAGGGTCAATGTCGTTGGCCTGCGCATAGGCGAGCGCCAACTTGGCAAAGGCAGCGATGGCTTCGTCTTCCGTGGTCGTTTCGCCGGTCGCGGCGACCCAGGTCCAGGTCACGTAACCGGAACTGTCGGTGGAGAAGTACTTCTTGGCATCGGCGGTTGCGAAGAAGGCTTCCCAGTCGTCGTCCGCAGCTTTGTAGGAATAGGCTTTGGCGTCGGTGTCGTAGCTTTCCAGAGTCAGCAGCTTGTAGATCGAGTAGACGTTTTCGGTGCTGACGCCGTTGATGGTGATGGAGCCTTTTTCATCTGCCGCGAAAGCCATGGTGGAGAACGAGGCAATCATCAGCAGTGCGAGGAGCAGAGATACGATGCGCTTCATGGTGAAATCTTCCTTTCAAATTATTTTTTTGTTTTTTTAGGGTGGATCGGATTCACGGCGCTTTTTTGCCGCGATCAGAAGGCTATTCAAACCTCCTTTCTCGCTTGCGCCTTGATCCGATTCCGTATACCAGCGAGCCGAGCATGAGCGCGGCCCCGCACAGTACGTAAAGCATCCGGGCCGGAGAGCCCGTGGCAGGCAGCTCAGGACCGCCTGCGTGATAGGTGTTGGTAAAGGTGGCCGAGTAGGTGGGCGGAGAGCCGCCGGAAACGACGATGTCGCCGCCGGAGGTGGTCCACTTCTCTTTTTCCCAAACCTCTTCTACTGTGTATTGGATCACAGTTCCGTTTTCATCGGTATAGGGGAGCCCGCGGAAGCTGCTTTCCCAACCGTTCTTCAGCGTCAGGGTGACGCTGCGGCCGGTCTGCACGCCGTTGGCGAGCAGACGCACGGTAACGGCGTATTCCTGATACAGTGTGGCGTCGTAGCCCTCCGGCACTTCCCACAATTTGTTGACCGTCAGCGAGGTTTCGTTGTCGGCGGCCAGCGGTGTGTTTGTGATCTGATAGGCCCAGTCTCCGGCCGGAGTGGTGCTGGTTTTGGTGATCTTTTCCATCGGCGTTAGGATCAAGCGGTTGGACTGCGAGGTCGTGGCGGGGATGCGACCGCTGCTGTTGATGCCGTTGGAAGAGATATAGTAGTTGGTTTTGGAACGTGTGGCGTAGAGATAGAAGCCAGAACCGGCGTCTACCGGCGTAAAGCTCTGGTAGGTGGAGTTGCCGGGGGTCGCGTAGAAATAGCGGTTACTGGAGGAGTTGCTATAGTTGAAGGTCAGGATTTGGCCGGCGCCGTTGGTGAACTTCACCTTTCCACTGCTGACCGTGGCGGTCCAAAGCGCCAGCGGTGAATTCTGTGCTGTCGCTTCGTCCACCCACTTCAGCTTCGCATCCGAGCTCGATGTGGTGGAAAGATAACCTCTGCTCGTCTTCAGAATGTAGCTCTCTCCGGGCTGGAAGCTGGTTGCTTCGGCTCATTCGCTCTCCGTGATCTGGATCTCGGTGATCTTGCGAACCGTGGAATAATAGCCGGATTCGTAGGATTCTTCGATGCCGTAGGTCACCTTTGCCAACGCCTCGTAATCGTACTTGGGCAGGTTCGTCCAGATGTACGACCAATCGTTTTCGTCGCTGAGGGTGACCTCGCGGATGCGCCGCACCGTTCCATCGGGATCGGTGACCGTTAAGTAGGCCAAAACGTAGTCGCTGCTGTGGTCTTTGGTGTCTTCCCACTGTTTGAGGACCTGAACGGTGGTGGTTTCGAGCACCGTTTCCGGTGCATTGGTGACGATGAGGTACATCGTTTTGGTCTCTTCGTCGATCCGCACGCCATGGACGGTGAAGCCGTTGGAAGGCTCTGTGCCGTCGGCTTCGGCGATGACGTCGACGAGGTAGGTGTTCACGCCGTCTTTTCCGAGCGTCAGACGGATGACACCGCCGGCCAAACCGTATCCTTCGGCGGACGGAGGTCCGGTTTCTTTGATGTAGTAGGTATTGCCGGAGCCGAGCCCCCAAAGCGAGGTCACGCCGTCGGCAACGGTGAAGGTGCTTTGTGCTTGGTCGAGAATACCGTCGGCGAGGTCTTGGTTGTAGGCGGCTTCGCTCGGCCAAAGGTCAACCGGCTCGGTGCATTCCGAGTCGGCGTAAACTGTGAATTGTGCGCCATTGAGCGTCTCCTGCGTCAAAACGTCTTCTTTCCGGATCTGCAGGCCAAAGCGCGGTGCGAGGTTGAAGTAGATTGAGCAGTTGGAAAGAGAAGAACCGCGCTCCAGATAACAAACGCTCAGCGTGTGGTCGCCGGCGCCGATGCCCAAATCCATCAGGCTGGTTTGCTGCCGGCCTTGCACGGTGACAATGCCGGTGGAGAAGTCGATCACACCGTCCTCGGCGCCGTGGATACCGCCGATGTCCAGAACCACCTGACCGTCGATCAGAACCCAAAGGTCGTCGTCGCCGGAGAATTCAAAGACGATGTCGTTGCCATAGAGGTCTTTGTTGCCGCCGCTGCCGGGATCGTTGGGGAGATAGAACTTGATGTCCGACCGCATGCCGTAGGCGTAGTTGGTGTGCACATTGTTGACGGAGTTGTAGTTGCCGGAATTGTACTTAGAGTCGTAGCGGTAATGGGGAATGCCGGCGTATTCTCCGTCAACGCCGTTGTAGTTGTAGGAGCCGACGGTTTTGCCGTTGGTGTTGGCGTAGGGTGAGTTCAACGGCAGGAAGTCGGAGTTGGTTGAGCCGATCGCATCAGAGGTCGCAGACAGGTACTCGTAAACGTAGAACCGTTCTCTGCTCTGGCTGTAGGAAGCGGCGTTGCGCGCAGAGTCAAAGTAGTAGTAGCCGTAGTGCTCGTCGGTGGGATCGTCCATGATCTGGAACAGGTGGTCGCCGGTTCCGAGATAGATCTTGCCCAAAACGCCGGAGCCTGTGGCCGGGTCGTAGAGGTTGTCGGTCGCAAACAGCAGCTCTCCCAGCTCGGCGGAATAGATATCCGGGGTGACGATCCCTGCGCCGGGATAGACGTTGTGCGAACTGCGGTTGTTGGGGATGCACAGTCTGCCGCCGCTGTCGTTGTCGATGAACACGAAATCAAAAGTTTCGCGATTCCCAAAGTTGACCGCTCCGGATGTGACCATCGACCACGTTTCCGAATGGCCGGAGGCCGTGACCGATCCCTGCGGATTCGCCGAATGGACGTTGAACAGGTAGTTGTAGTCAAACATGTGGGTCGTGATGAAGGAATTCGTGCTGACGGTTTCGGCGACCTGCGCGTTGAACTGGCCGATATCGTAGGTCGTAGCGACCCAGTCGGCGTAGAAAACGGCGTTACCGGTGATCGTGACGTCGCTTCCCGGCGGATAATAGCGGCTGTTGGTCACGTCGTACCAACCGCGCAGCGTGAAGCTGTACTTAGACGGCGATGTCCAGGTTTCTGGCAGCCGGAAGGTGGAACCGGTTTGCACGGTGTAGGCGACGTCGGGCGAGCCCATCAGATGTCCCAAGCCACCGTCGGTGCCGTCGAGCCAAATTGTGCAGCGGCTGGTCATCGCAAAGGAGTAGGTCGCAGCGTCGGTCTGAATCTGGGTCATCTCAAAGATGCGGGCATCTTCGTTCAGCTGGGCATATTCAGAGTTGCTGCGGATCTTCACGCCGGAACCGGATTGGATCAGTGTGCTTGTGTAGGCGCCGCTGGTGGTAACACCTGTGCCGTTGTTTGGATAGGCGTGCATGTAGCGATTGGTTGCCGCATTTTGGATGAGGTAGGTGTTGGTACCGGAGGCGGAGAAGCTCCAAAGCAGGGTATCGGGGTCGTCGATGTCGGCGTAGATCCAGCCGTCAGAGCGAACGAGGCGCTTCGCACCTAACGAAGCAAACAATTTAGCCGACATATACGGGGTTGTGATTGTACAATTCCACTATATTCCTCCTTAGCTCAGTCGGTAGAGCGCATGACTGTTAACAGTTGGCTCTAAAGGCGCGGAGCACAAACAGTGCAAGTCTGTTGGGAGGGCAAAAGAGTTTGAAATCTCTGCAAAATTCATACATTCCTCGTT